>NZ_JAAOYP010000001.1:667500-1805000 GCF_011759515.1 Micromonospora sp. CNZ280 | reverse complement strand
CAAGGGTTGGGCTGTTCGCCCATTAAAGCGGTACGCGAGCTGGGTTTAGAACGTCGTGAGACAGTTCGGTCCCTATCCGCCGTGCGCGTAGGATACTTGAGAAGGGCTGTCCCTAGTACGAGAGGACCGGGACGGACGAACCTCTGGTGTGCCAGTTGTCCCGCCAGGGGCACGGCTGGTTAGCTACGTTCGGAAGGGATAACCGCTGAAAGCATCTAAGCGGGAAGCTCGCTTCAAGATGAGGTATCCCACCACCCCTTGGGTGGGTAAGGCCCCCAGCTAGACGACTGGGTTGATAGGCCGGAAATGTAAGCCCGGTAACGGGTTCAGTTGACCGGTACTAATAGGCCGAGGACTTGACTACCAAGCTGCTACGCGTCCACTGTGCAACTCACAGCAAACGAACAACAGACCACTGTGTGGTGTTGTTTGATATGTTGATAGAGTTACGGCGGTCATGGCGGAGGGGAAACGCCCGGTCACATTCCGAACCCGGAAGCTAAGCCCTCCAGCGCCGATGGTACTGCACTCGCGAGGGTGTGGGAGAGTAGGACACCGCCGGACATCTTCTCTATTCAGGGCCACCCCCAACGGGGTGGCCCTGAATGCATTCCACCCCTTCTCTTCGCGTCGACTTTAGGGCTGGCTGCGGGTGGGTTCTGGCCCGCAGCCCGGCCAAGGTGACGCCAGGGCACACACCGGTGCTCCATGGTCCGCCCGTCGGCGAGGGCTCGCCAGACGAGCGGGGCGGTGGGTGAGAACCCCACACGGCGCGGCGCCGGCAATCAGGCGGCGGCCGGCTCGGGGATCGGCGAATCGACGGCGGGCCGGAGGGGGTTCTCGTACCGTCGGGGCGAGGCCAGGTTCGTGGACTTGAACGTGGGCGCGGGGAGGGGGAGCGGGTATGAAGATCGGCATCATCGGGTCCGGGCACATCGGTGGCACCCTCACCCGGCGGCTGAGCGCTCTCGGGCACGACGTCACCGTCGCCAACTCGCGCGGCCCGCAGACCCTCGCCGAGTTGGCTCAGCAGAGCGGGGCCACGGCTGGCACCGTCGAGCAGGCGGCCCGGGACTCGGACGTGGTGGTCGTGGCGGTGCCGCTGAAGGCCGTACCGGAGCTGCCGGCCGAGGCGTTCGCCGGCAAGGTGGTGGTCGACGCCGACAACTACTACCCCGAGCGGGACGGGAACATCGCCGAACTTCAGGACCGCAGCATCTCGTCCAGCCGGTGGACCGCCGACCACCTCCAGGGCGCCCGGGTGGTGAAGACGTTCAACACGATCATGGCCCAGCACCTGATGGAGAACGGGCGCCCGGCCGGCCAGGCGGGCCGGATCGCGCTGCCGGTGGCCGGCGACGACGGCGAGGCGAAGCGGATGGTGATGGAACTCGTGGACGCGCTGGGCTTCGACCCCGTCGACGGCGGATCGCTGGACGAGAGCTGGCGGCAGCAGCCCGGCACCCCCGTGTACGGCACCGACCTGGACGCGGACGGCGTACGGCAGGGGCTGGCGCAGGCGCGGCCCTGAGCGCGTACGAAACCGGACTGCCCCGCCGGCGACGGAGCCGGCGGGGCAGTCCTCAGCGTGCGCCCGGCGGGCGTCAGGAGGGTTCGGGCCCGCAGATGTAGCGGGGCTCCGCGTCGTAGCGCCAGGTGAACTTCTCTCGCTTGACCACCTTGCCGTCCTTGCGGATGACCCGGTACGCGTCCTGGGTGAAGCCGTCGATGCCGTTCGCCGGGATGCAGGACGGTCCCGGCTTCAGGTAGATGGTCTTCGGCTTGGTGATGTTGCGGCGTGGGCTGTACTCCGTCTTCACGCTGTCGTAGATCTTGGTGCTCCAGATCGACACGGTGATCGAGCTGGACGTGTACGAGGTGTCGATGAGCACCCCGTACGGGGTGTTGTTGCGGAACTTGAAGTCCAGGTTGGGCCAGAAGATCGTCGACTCGATGACCGCCGGGTACCGGCTGAACCAGTAGGAGTGCGGCTTGTGCTCGACGTCCTCCAGGCCGGCGTAGTAGGTGGCGTTGAAGAGCGTGGTGGTGAACTGCGAGGTGCCGCCGCCCACGCCGGGCACCAGCTTGCCGTCGAGGATGACCGGGGCGTCCCGGTAGCCCTGGGCGTAGCCGCGTTCGCCGGTGTGGCCGTTGAGCGAGAACGTCTCGCCCGGCAGCACCACTGTGCCGTCCACGTCCTTGGCGATGGTGATGATGTTCTGGCTGCGCGGCGAGGAGAGGCCGCCGGTGAACCGGGTGGTGAAGGAGGAGACCTTCTCCTTGATCCCCAGCTCGGCAACCTTCGCCGCGGTCAGCTCCGGCTCGGCCGGCTTCAGCTCGCCGGTGACCTCCCGGTCGTCCGCCTTCGGCAGGACCGCCAGCAGGTCGCGGGCCAGCGCCGCGCTGTCCAGCTGCTGCCCGGGCCGGCCGTTGTCGACCACCTTCGGCTTGCCCCCGGAGATGGCCATCCGGGCGTCCTTCGGCGGCACCTCGACCTTCGACAGGTCGTCGCCCAGCGCCGCGCGCAGCCGCTTCACGTCCACCTGCGGGGTCAGCGTGCCGGCCTTGTCCGCGGTGAAGCGCAGGCTCTTCGCGATCGCCTTCGGGCCGATGGTGACCGAGCCCTTGTCGGTGCTGAGCTTCACCGGCGCGGCCACGGCCGGCTTCGCCAGCTCGGCGACCATCCGGTCGACCTCCTCGGCGGTGGTCGCCGGGTGCGTCTCGACCAGCGGCACGGTGACCGGCTGCCCGCTCAGCCAACCCTGGCGCACCGCCTGGGCGGAGCGCTCCGGGTCGAGCGCCAGGCTCGGCTTCGGATGGACCGCCTTCGGGGTGGTGCCGGAGAAGGTGATCGCCGGCATGGTCATCTTCCGGCCCTGGTCGCCGACGACCTTGGTGAGCGCGGCGTCGAGCCGGGCCACGTCGACCGTGACCACCGGCGGGACGCTGCGGTTGCCGACCAGCCGGTCGACCGCGTGCGCGCGGGCCTCGGCCGCCGCCGCCACGGTCGCGTCCACGTCGACCGCGAGGCCGACCTCGGCCGGGGTGATCTCGGCGGTCCGCTCGCCCACCCGTACCGGCACCGGGGCGGCCAGCTCGGCCGCGCGGCGGTCCAGCTCGGCCCGGAGCTCGCGGGCCGCGTCCGCCCGGCTCCGGCCGCCCAGCTCGGCGCCGAGCACCGTGGTGCCGCGCGGCACGTCCCCGGCGTACGCGTAGGCGCCGACCCCGCCCACGGAGGCCAGCACGGCCGCGGTGAGCCCGCCGGCGAGCAGCATCCGGACCCGCCGCCGCCGCGCTCCACCGCCCGCCGGGCCGGCCGCGACGCCGCCCTTCGGTTCGTCACCGGGCCAGCTGACCGCGGTGACCTGGACGGTGGGTCGGTCGTCGGCAGGTGGAACTTTCTCGCCGTACAGCGTCACAGCAACCTCGATCGGGACATACCACACGGGGGCCGTCGCCCCGGGAGACACCTACGGTAGCCAACGCTCGGGCGGTCGGGGAGTCTGCGCCCCGCGCCCGCCGGCACCGAGTGTCGCCCCCGGCGTGTCGCGGGGCCGGGGCCGGTGCCCGAAGCGGGCCGGGCGCGTGGCACGGTGTGGGCATGCGAGCGGACGACGTGGTCCTGGCGTACGGCGGCGGCTGGCTGGACCGGGCGGGGCCGCTGCGCGCCGACCCGGACCGGATCACCGCCCTGCTGACCGATCCGCGCACCGCCGTGCTGCCGCTGTGGCGGGACCGCTGCCTGGTCACTGCCGGGGAGACCCTGGTGCGGCTGGCCGCCGACCGGGCCGCGGACGCGCTCGCCGCCGCCGACGAGACGGTCTTCCTGGGCCTGGACGGCGACACCGCGATCTTCGCCGTGGACCTGTCCGGGCACCCGGAGTCGGAGGCCGTCCGGCTGGCCGGCGCGGCCTCGGCGGTGGACGTGCGGGCGCTGGTGGGCCGGCTCGGCCCGGCCGAGGCGTCCGTGCAGGCGTACGCGCGCGGCCTGCTGCACTGGCACCGGCAGCAGCGCTACTGCGGCAGTTGCGGTGCGCGGACCACGCCCCGCGACGGTGGCCACGTCCGCTGTTGCGTCGGCGCCGACTGCGGGCGGCTGCTCTTCCCCCGGATCGAGCCGGCGATCATCGTGCTGGTCGAGGCCCCCGGTGCCCCGGACCGCTGCCTGCTGGCCCGGCACCGGGGCGCGCCCGAGGGGTCGTACTCGACGCTCGCCGGGTTCGTCGAGGTGGGCGAGAGCCTGGAGGACGCGGTCCGGCGGGAGATGGCCGAGGAGGCCGGGGTGACGGTGACCGACCTGGCGTACCAGGGGTCGCAGGCGTGGCCCTTCCCGGCCGGGCTGATGGTCGGCTTCCGGGCCACCGCCGCCACGGAGGAGGTGCGGGTGGACGGGGAGGAACTGGTGGAGGCGCGCTGGTTCACCCGGGAGGAGCTGCGGGCGCGGGAGGCCGCCGGCCGGCCGCTCGGCCGCCCCGACTCGATCGACCGTCACCTGCTGAACGGCTGGCTCGCGGAACGTCGCGGCTAGTCTGCCGAGCCGTGGACCGATAACCTTTCCGCTCATGCCGTCTTCGACCGGTCTGCTGACCGCGGTGAGTTCCCGTGTCGCCTCTCTGCTGCCCGACGGGATCGTCGCGGGAGCCATCCGCGCGGTCTATCCCCGAGTCGAGCCCGAGCTCGCCCACATCGCGGACTTCATGCCGGCCGGCGGCACGGCTGTGGACGTGGGCGCCTGGTACGGCCCGTGGACCCGGCGGATGCGCAGGCTCGCCGACCGGGTGGTCGCCGTCGAGCCGAACGACGAACTCGCGCGGAGCATCGAGGGCGCGTTTCCCGACGTGCGGGTGGTCCGCGCGGTGGCGTCCGACCACGAGGGCAGCGCGGAACTCTTCCTGCCCGAGAACGGACCCGCCGTCGGCACCTCGTCGCTGGAGTACGGCGATGGCCGCTCGGTGCCGGTGCGCCGGGTGACCATCGACGGCCTCGGCCTCAGTGACGTGCGGTTCATGAAGATCGACGTCGAGGGCCACGAGTTGCCGGCGCTGCGCGGTGCGGCGGAGACGATCCACCGGGACGGCCCGGTGCTGCTGGTGGAGGTCGAAGAGCGGATCCAACCGATCGAGCCGATCATCGACCTGCTCGGTGACTGGGGGTACCGCGGCTACGTCCTGCCGGAGCGGGACTGGATCCCGCTCGCCGGCTTCGACATCCAGGCCCACCAGCGGGCCGCGATCGCGCGGGTCCGGCAGAGCCTGGCGCGGCGGGTGGTGCTGCCTCGGCCGCGCTACGTCAACTCGGTGCTGTTCCGGCGGGACGGCTGACGATCCAGCCGGCCACGACCAACTCCCGCGGATGCCACCGTGGCGGTCTGTTCAGGCCCGTCGCCGTGCCGCGCTCGGCCGGGGGCGTGGACGAGGAAAGCCAGGGCGAGCGCGGTGACCGCGGCGGCGGCGAGGGCGCTCCACATGATGCCGGTGAACGTGTGCGGTGCCACGAAGACGGTGACCACGACGAGCCCGCCCGCTGCCGTCCAGAGCGGCACCGACGGCCACCGGGCGCCGGTCGCGATCTGGGCGTTGATCAGCACGAAGGCCACTGCGTACAGGGCGCCGGTGGCGGCGAAGTACGGGGCGTATCCGCCGAGCGTCGTGTAGTCCGGCCCACCGGCGAGCCGGAACGCCAGCCCGCCGGCCAGCGCGGAACCGGCGACGAGTGCGGCACCACACGCCGCGACGACGGCCAGGGCGGTCGTCCGCGTGGCGCTGCCCGCCCGGGCCATCCGGGGCAGCGCCAGCACGGTGACCACCTGGGGCGCCCACAGCGCGCCCTTGGTGAGCACGGTCCCGACCGAGTACGCGCCGGACTCCGCCGGCGGCAACAGCTGCCGGGCCAGGATCAGGTCGGCGTACGACACCACCAACATCGCGAGGGTGGCGTTGCTGGCCGTCAGGACCCGCCGTACGCCCAGCGCGGGTGCCCCGCCCGCCACGCCCGCTCCGGCACCGGGCGGGGCGGCGCCCGCCCGAGCCAGCAACCGCAGGAGCGGCAGGGCGAAATAGCCGCAGACCAGGCCGGTCGCCAACGACCCGACCAGACCCGCGCCGAGCGCGAGGCCGGCGATCACGCCGCCGTAACGCCCGACGGCCAGCACGCTCATGCCCACCGCCAACCGGAGGAACCGCTGGTCCCCCTGCAACTCGCCGAGCCACCGGGCGGCCAGGACGACGGCCAGCGTCATGGCCACCAGCAGGGCCACCACCTCGACCGGCAGGTGGAGGGTCGTGACGATCAGGGGCGCGGCCGCGAGCAGGACGCCACCGGTGACGGCGGTCGTGGCGTGGGCGACCCGCGCGGTCGAGGCGTGCGGCTGGCGGGCGCGATGCACGGCGACCGCGGTCTGCAGGCCGGTACCCGCCACGCTGGCGATGGTGATGAGGGCCAGAGCCGTCGCCAGCGCCCCCAGTTCGTCGGCGGCGAGCCGGCGGGCACCGAGCATCGGCACCAGATAGGCGAGCCCGTTGGTCAGCGTTCCCGCGACCATCACGGCTCCCCCGGTGGCCGCCAGCCGCCCGGCGCCGGAGACCTGCGTGCTCGTCCCGCCCATACCGGTCGTTCGACTCCGCTTCTTCCCGCGCCCCGACGAAGGGGTGGGCACGGACGCCTCAGGGTACCGATGTCGGAGCGGGCGCACGGGGCGGGCAGCCGGCCCAGCCACCCGGTCGACCCGGACCCGTCGGACGGGCTAACGTCTCCCGACACGGCGGGGTCCGACCACGGTCTCCGCTGCGAGCGTGATCCCGACCCCGTACGCAAACAGCGCCGTCCTGGCCGACAAGTAGGAGCCGTCCGTGCAGCTCCCGGGTTCTCACCGCGCCGACCTGGCGCGGTCGGTGCGCCTGTTCCGCGCGTTCCGTATGGAGCAGAGCGACCCCGACTTCTTCTACGGCATGCTCGCCGAGGACACCGTCGGTCAGTTGCGCACCTACACCGACCTGGCCGGGGCGACGGTGGTGGACGTCGGCGGGGGCGCCGGTTACTTCGCGGACGCGCTCGGCCGGGCCGGTGCCCGGATCGTCTGCGTGGACTGCGACGCGGGTGAGATGTCTGCCCGGGGCGGCGTGATGCCGGCGGGCGGTGTGATGGGCAGCGCGCTCGAACTGCCGCTGCGCACCGGCTCGGTCGACGTCTGCTTCTCGTCCAACGTCCTGGAGCACGTGCCGCGTCCGTTCACCATGGCCGACGAGATGCTTCGGGTCACCCGGCCCGGCGGCGTCATCTTCCTGTCCTTCACCAACTGGCTCTCGCCCTGGGGCGGCCACGAGACGTCGCCCTGGCACTACCTGGGTGGGCACCGCGCGGCGGCACGCTACGAACGGCGGCACGGCCGGCGGCCGAAGAACGTCTTCGGTGAGAGCATGTTCGCGGTCTCGATCGGCGACACGCTGCGCTGGGCGCGGCGGCAGTCCGCCGCCGACATCGTCGACATCACTCCGCGTTACCTGCCCTGGTGGGCCAAGGGCGTGGTCCGGCTCCCCGGCGTCCGCGAAGTTCTCACCTGGAATCTGGTCCTTGTCCTCCGCAAGCGCTGACCGGCAAGGGCCGGGCCGAGAGGTCGCGGTACGGGACGGGTCTCGGTGGGACCGGCTCCGGCTGCATGCGGTCGCCGCCGCAGTCGTGCTCCTCGTGCTGGCGCCCCTGGTCCGCCCGGGGTACGTACTGCGGTACGACATGGTCTTCGTGCCTCGGCAACCGCTGCGGTGGGACCTGCTCGGTTCGGGTGACGCGCTGCCCCGCGCGGTACCCCAGGACGCGGTGGTCTCGCTGCTCAACCTGGCGGTGCCGGGCTGGCTGCTGCAACGGGTCGTGCTCGTCGCGGCAGTGTGGCTCGCGGTGGTGGGCGCCGGCCGGCTGGTTCCGGCCCGGCGGGAGCTGACCCGACTCGTGGCAGCCGTCGGTTACGCCTGGACCCCGTTCCTGGCCGAACGGCTGCTGCTGGGCCAGTGGGGACTGCTGCTGGCCTACGCCACGCTGCCCTGGCTGGTCCGGGCCGCCATCGGCCTCCGGGAGGGCCGCCGTGGGGCGCTGCCCCGGCTGATCGTCGCGGCCGGCGCCGCGGCGATCACCCCGACCGGTGGCCTGCTGGCTCTGATCACCGTTGCGGTGCTGGTGGTGGGTGGCCGGGCGCCCGGGCGCCGGGTCGCCGCCGTCGCGGTCGGCGCGGTGTCCGCGCTCAACCTGCCGTGGCTGGTCGCGGCCGCGGTGACGGCGGCCGGGGGTCGATCCGACCCGACGGGTGTGGCGGCTTTCGCGGCCCGCGGCGAGAACTGGGGCGGCCCGGTGGTGGCCCTCCTCGGCACCGGTGGAATCTGGAACGCGCTCACGACGCCGGCCAGTCGCGGGGCGGTGCTGGTGCCCGTCGTCACCGTGGGGTTGCTCGCCCTCGCCGCGGTCGGCTTTCCGGTGCTGCGCGACCGTTGGCCGGCCGGTGCCGCGAACCGGCTGGGTCTGCTCGCCGTGGGCTCGTTCCTGGCGGCTGCGGTCGGGGCCCTGCCGGGGGGCAGGGACTTCCTACGGTGGCTGGTGGCCGAGGTCCCCGGCGGCGGGCTGTTCCGCGACGGGCAGAAGCTGCTCATTCCGTACGCCCTCTGCCTGGTGCTGTGCGCCGCCCTCGGCGGGGAACGGGTCGCCGGCCGGCTCGGGCGTCCAGGCGATCGGGTGGCGCTGGTCGGGCTCGTATTGCTGCCGGTCGCGGTTCTGCCGGATCTGGCGTACGGCGCCGCCGGCCGGTTGGAGCCGGTCCGGTATCCACAGGAGTGGGCCGCGGTGGCGAGGGCGGTCGCGCGGGACCCCGGGCCGACCCTGTCGCTGCCGATGAGCATGTACCGGTCCTACGCCTGGAATCGCGGCACCGTGGTGATCGATCCGATGCCCCGGTACCTGCCGGCGGAGGTGATCACGGACGACACCCTCATCGTCGGGGACCTGGTGGTGGCCGGGGAGGGCCGACGGGTCGCGGACCTCCGCGCGACACTCGCGCAACGGCGTCCGCTGGCGAGCACCGACCTGCGGTGGGTCGTGGTCCAGCACCCGTCCGGGGGGAGTGTGTCGCCGCAGGTCCTGGCAGGGCTTGAGATCGTCCACCAAGGGCCGCTGCTGACCCTCTACCGGAATCCGGCGGCGCCGGCCGCCGACGAGCGGCGGCCCGACGGGTGGCTGTTGATCCTGGGCGGCTGCGCCGCCCTGGCCGTCCTCCTCGCCGCGATCGGGAGCCTGTCGCTTCGTCCTACCGCGTGGTAACGTGCCGCCACGCGTTTCGATGGAGGAGGGTGCACGATGCCGAAGCCGCTCACCTTGATGCTGGCGGCTGTGGTCGGGGCGGTGCTGGCCGTGCTGGCGCTGGGTGCCGTGACTCAGCAGATCGTCGTCACCTCGGACCGGGCCGCGAGCAGCGCCGACGACTTCGCCCCGGAAGACTACGGCAGCAGGTAGCCCTCGGCGGCGGGCGTCGGGACGCCGCCCGTGACCGCCAGGACGAGGTTGGCGAAGCGGTCTCCCGACGCGGCCCAGGTGAAGCGGGCGGCGTGTGCCTGCGCCGCCCTACCCATTTCCTGACGGAACGCGTCGTCCGCGAGCAGTCGCCGGACACCCTCGACGAAGTCGGCGGTGTCATGCGCGAGCAACCCGGTCTCTCCGGCGACGACCGCTTCGGCGACACCCCCCGCGTCGTGAAACGCCACCGTCGGTGTGCCCACTGCTCCCGCCTCGACGATCGTCAAACCCCACCCCTCCTTCAGCGAGGGGGTCAGGGCGACCCAGGCCGAGCGGAGCAGGTCACCCTTCTCCGCTTCGGTGACGAAGCCGGCGAAGTGCACCCGATCTCTGATCTCCAGCTCGTCCACGAGCTCCCGCAGCCGGGTCTCCCACCAGCCCTGACCGGCGATGACCAGTCGCAGAGCCGGAAAGTCGGGGGCGAGCCGGGCCACCGTTTCCAGCGCGATCTCCACCCGCTTGTGCGGCACCAGCCGGGAGAGCACCAGCAGCGAGGGATAGGGCGTCCGGGAGGTCACCCCCGGGGCGATCTCCGGCGTGCCGTTGTAGACCACCGTGACCCGACCGGCGTCGACGCCGAGCGATGCGAGTTCCTGGCGGGTGGCGGCGGACACCGTGACGTACCGGCACCTGCGGTAGACCCGGCGGGCGAGGCTCGACTCGATCCACCACCCGACCCGGGCTCCCCAGGCGCCGAGGACCACCGGCCACTGCTCCCGGTGTACGTGGTGCACGAGGATGATGACCGCGCAACGCGCGTAGAGCGGGGAGAGAAAGGGCACGCCGTTGCAGACATCGACGATCAGGTCGGGTCGGCCGAGCGACCGGGTCGCCAGCGGGCCGAATCCGACCAGGCCGGCGAGGTAGACGAGCGCGGCCCGCAGGTAGACCGTGTGGCGGTGGCCCCGGCGCAGGATGCGTATCCCAGCAGCGGTGGTCTCCTCGCTGGGCGCGCCCGGATAGCCGGCGCACAGGAGCGTCGCGCGGTGCCCGTGCGCGATGAGCTCCTCGGCGATGCGCTCGACGTACACCTCCGAGCCGCCGCCCTCCGGATTGCGCGTGTCACGCCAGTTGAGGAACAGTACGTGCCGTCCAGGGCCGTCGAGGGTCTGCACCTCTGCTCCTACTGCCGAGTAGTCTTCGCGATCGCGCCACCCTAAGGCGCTCGCGTCCGAACTCGCAATGGGTTGGCGCGGCAGCCCGGGTGCACCAGACGGCCGGCAGCAGACGGGAGAGGCGAGATGCGCAAGGCACCGCAACCGGTGGGGACGAAGGCGTCCGGCGCCGCCTCCACCGCGGTGTGGCGGTTGCGCGCGGCATCGGTCTGCGTCGCACTCACGGCGCTGGCGTTCCTTCAGGAACCCGGCAAGATCGTAATGGACACCAAGGTCGACCTCGCGGTCAACCCGGTCGGGTGGCTCGAGCGATCGCTGCACGTCTGGAATCCGGCGGGGTCGTTCGGCCAGTTGCAGAACCAGACGTACGGCTATCTGTGGCCGATGGGCCCGTTCTTCGCGGCGGGCGATTTCCTGGGCATGCCGGCCTGGGTGGTCCAACGCCTGTGGTGGGCGCTGCTGATGTGCGTCGCCTGCCTCGGCGTCATCCAGCTGGCGGAGCGGTTGGCCATCGGTACGCCGGCCGCGCGGATCATCGCCGGCGTCGCGTTCGCGCTCTCCCCGCGGATCATCACCGAACTCGGCCCGATCTCGGTCGAGGCGTGGCCCAGCGCGATTGCTCCCTGGGTGCTCGTACCCCTGGTCGGGCTGGCTCACGGCGCTCCGGTGCGTCGCGCTGTCACCCGGTCCGCCCTGGCTGTGGCCTGCGCCGGCGGCGTCAACGCCACCGCCGTGCTCGCGGTGGTGCCGCTGGCGGTGCTCTGGCTGGCGATGCTCCAGCCGGCGCGACGCCGGCTCGTCGCGATCGGGGCGTGGGGGGTGGCGGTCGCCGCCGCGACCGCCTGGTGGTTGGTGCCGCTGCTGGTGCTCGGCCGGTACAGCCCGCCGTTCCTCGACTACATCGAGACCGCCAACGTCACCACGCGGGTGACCGACGTGGTGACGACGGTGCGCGGAGCGTCGCACTGGCTCGCCTACGGCCGGTCCTGGGAAGCCGGTGCGCAACTCGCCATGGAACCCGCGCTGATCGTCGCCACCGTCGTGGTCGCCGGTCTCGGCCTCGCCGGTCTCGCCCGGCGGGGCATGCCGCACCGCCGGTTCCTCGTCGCCGGGCTGCTCGTCGGGATCGCACTGGTCGGACTCGGGCACGTGGCCGCCGTCGACGGCCTCTTCGCCGAGTGGCAGCGCTCGTTCCTGGACCGCGCGGGCGCGCCGCTGCGCAACGTGCACAAGTTCGACGTGGTGCTGCGGTTGCCGCTCATCCTCGGCCTCGCCCACCTGCTCGGTGTGCTGGCCCGCGCGGCCGCGGCGGCCGGCAGCCGGTGGCAGCCGGCGCAGCGGCGAGCGCTCGTGGTGAAGATCGTGGCGCTGGCCGGGATCGTCGCCGTCGGCAGCCCCGCGCTCGCCGGTCAACTGCCCACCAGGGGCAGCTTCGACAGCGTTCCCGGTTACTGGCGGGAGGCCGGCGCGTGGCTGGACGCCAACCTGGGGCGTGACCGGGTGCTGGTGGTGCCGGGCGCCCGCTTCCCGAACTATCGCTGGGGCCGGCCCGCGGACGAGATCACCCAGCCATTGCTGGAGAGCTCCTGGGCGGTGCGCAACTCCATCCCGCTCGCCCCGCCGACCACGATCCGGCTCCTCGACGCCGTGGAGTCGGTCGTGTCCAACGGTGCCGGTTCGGCCGGCCTGGCCGACCTGCTGGCCCGCTCCGGTGTGCGGTACGTCCTGCTCCGCTCGGACCTGGACTACGGGTCGTCCCGGGCCGCCCGCCCCGTGCAGGTCAGGCAGGCCCTCGACCGCTCACCGGGCCTGCGGCCGGTCGTCGGTTTCGGCCCGACGCTGGGCGGCAGCCGGACCTACGGCGGCTACCAGGACCAGGGTCTGGACGTTCCCACGAGGGCCCTGGAGGTGTACGAGGTCGAGCGGTCCGTCCAGCCGGTCGTCGCCTACGACGCCGCGGCGATCTCGACGGTGGTCGGCGGGCCGGAGTCACTGCTCGACGTCGCCGCCGCCGGCCGGCTCGGCAGCGCGCCGACGGTGCTCGCCGGTGACCTGCCGGACGGGCGCGCGCTCGGGCCGGTGGTGCTGACCGATGGCATGCGCCGCCGCGAGGTGACGTTCGGGCTGCTGCACGACAACGCGTCGGCCACGACCGAGGCCGACCAGCGGGCGCTGCTCGGCGGCGTCGCCCGCGACTACCTGCCGCCGTGGGGAGACGCGTACGCCACCGTGGTGCGGTACCGCGGCATCAACGGCGTCACCGCCTCCAGTTCCTGGGCCCAGACCCACCCGCTGACCGGATCCCGCCCGGCCCATCATCCGTACGCGGCGATCGACGGGGACCCGGCGACCTCCTGGCGCACCTCACCCAGCGCCGGGACCCGACAGTGGCTGGAGGTCGAGTTCACCGAGCCGCGGAAGATCTCCGAGGTGCGGCTGCGGTTCGACACGGAGGCCGACACGTTGCCCACCAAGGTGACCGTGCGCAGCGGCGTGGAACGGGTCACCGTCGACTCCTTCGAGCCGGCGCTGACTGTGCGGCTGCCCGCCGTGCACGCGAGCACCCGGCTCCGGGTCACCATCGAATCGGCCCTGCCCGTCCGATCCGGGCAGGGCCGGGTCGGCATCGCGGAGCTGGAGATTCCCGAGCTACGGCCGGCGCGGACGCTGGTCACGCCGCAGGGACCGGACACGGACCGGCCCGCCACCGTCGTGCTCACCGCCGCGCCCACCGTCGATTCGTGCTTCTTCCTCGACGACGTACCGCGCTGTGGCGCTGGCGTGAGCCGGGCCTCGGAGGACGGCTCCCAGCTCGACCGCACGGTGCAGCTGCCGGAGAACGGGTCGTACACGCCGGCGGTCTGGGCCCGGCCGAAGGCTGGGCCCCAGTTGAGCGCGTTGCTCGACAAGGAGGTGGCGAAGTCCTGGCCGCACACCTTGGCGCCGCGAGTCACCGCGTCGTCGACCGGGGTGCCCGATCCGGCGGCGCGGCCCGGAGCCGTCCTCGATGGTGATCCAGCCACCGCCTGGCTGCCCGCGGCGGAGGACGCGAACCCGTGGTTGAAGCTGAACTGGCTCACCACCCGCACGATCAGCGGGCTGCGGCTGTGGTCGGCGGAATCCGTCGTTCGGGCGCAACCCTGGCGGGTCACCGTCATCGGCGACGGTGGCGTGCGCAGCGGCGTCGTCGGTGCGGACGGAACGCTCAGGTTCGACCGGCCGCTGCGCACCGACGAGATCACCATCCTGTTCCGCGCGTCCACCCCGGCCCGGAGCTACGACCCGTACAAGGGCCGGTTCGAGCAACTGCCGATCGGCATCGGTGAGGTGACCACACTGCCCGCGTCGCCGCGGGTCAGGGTCGACCTCGACGAGCGGGTGACGTTGCCGTGCGGCAGCGGGCCCGCCGTGGAAGTCGACGGCGAGCAGATGCGCACGTCCATCACCGCCACCCGCCGCGACCTGCTGCAACTGCGGGAGGTGCCGGCCGTGCCGTGCGGCGAGCGGAGGTCGCCGCAACTCGACCTCTACACCGGCGAACTGCGGGTGGTGGCAATCGCGAGCGAGCTGGCCACGCCGACCAGGGTGCTGCTGGAGCCGGCCGGGTCGACGGCTCCGAGCGCGACACCCAGCCCCGTCCGGATCCTCGACTGGTCGGCGACGGAGCGGCGGCTGCACGTCGCGTCAAGTCCCGGCGGCACCGTGCTCGCCGTCCGGGAGAACACCAACCCCGGCTGGCAGGCGACCCTGGCCGGTCAGCAACTCCGCCCCATCGTGGTGGACGGATGGCAGCAGGGTTGGCTCCTGCCCCCGGGCGTCGGGGGCGAGGTGGTGCTGCGGTTCCTGCCCGATCGCACCTACCGGGCGGGCCTGGTGGCGGGCGGGGTCCTGCTCGGGGTCGTCCTGCTGCTCGCGGTGCTGCCGAGCCGCCGGCCGCCAGCGCCGATGGCGGTGGCGGTGGCGGGTGGACGGCGTAGCCGAGACCGGCTGCTGCCGGCGACCGTCGGTGCCGTCGCGCTGCTCACCGTCGGCGGCCTGTGGCCGGTCCTGCTGGCGGCCCTCGGGGTGGCGGTCGTGGTCGCCGTGGGGCGGCTCGCACCGCGGCTGCACGGCAGCGAGCGACGCATCCTGCGCCGGATCACCCGGTTGTCGGCCTGGCTCTTCCCGGCCCTCTGCTTCGGCGTGGCGGGGTGGATCTCGCTCGACGACCCGCTCCGGCACACGTCCGCCGCGCCTCAGCTGGTGGCGCTGGCTGCGGCCACGGCGCTCTGGTGTTCCACCGTCCTGCCCGTACGGCGCCGGGCGATCGTGGATCCCCAGCGCAGCACCGGCCGTTCGACCACGTAGTAGCTGACCGCCGCGAACACGATGGCGCCGGCGACGGTGAGGGCGTAGATGCGCAGTGGGTTGCCGGTGAAGTAGGCACGGCCCTCGACGCGGTAGATCAGGTCGAGCACCAGCGGGTGCCAGAGGAACATCCCGTAGGAGAGCGTGCCGAGCCACCGGATCGGCGTGCTGCCGAGCGCCAGGGAGGCCAGCGTCGCGGGGCCGAACACGAGCGGAATCATGATCATCACTGCCACGCCGAGGTAGAGCCCCAACTGGGTCGCGAACTGCCCGGCCGTCGGGGCGGCGAGGCCGCGCGGCCCGGTCACCGGGGTGCTGGCCACGGCGAGCAGCCCGAGCGCGATGCCCCAGCAGGCCAGCGGTGCGGACGCGAGCTGGTCGAAGACGCGCCACGACCGGGGGGCCGTCGACGTCCGGAGGGCCACATGGATGGTGGCGAGGGCGATGCCCGCCGCGAACCACACGGCGTAGGAGGGGAACCACATGATGTGCAGCCCGGTGTCCAGGTGGCCCGTTCCCATCGCGGTGATCCACCCTTCGGTGATCAGCAGCCCGACACCGGCCAGCGTCACCGTCCGGACGGGACGCCACCGCTTCCCGACCAGGGCCACCGCCGCGAGCGGCAGCACCAGGTAGAAGACCACCTCGGTGGCGAGGCTCCAGGTCTGCCCGAGCCCTCGCCTGATCTGCGCGGCCTCGTAGATCTGGGTGAACGTGAAGTGCCGCAGCCAGTCGCCGGCCGGAGCGACGCCGCGCTCCGGAAGGAACGTGAGGCAGACGATGACGGCCAGCCAGTAGGCCGGCAGGATGCGAATCGCCCGCTTCCAGTAGAAGCGTCGGACGCCGGGCGCGGGCGAACCGGTGGCGGCCGCGCGCGCCCACGGGCGAAAAAGCAGGAAGCCGGAAAGTACGAAGAACAGCGCCACGGCGAAGTCCATCATGGCGATCCAACCGCCCCAACTCTCCCGGGTCGTGACGCCCGTGATGAAACCGACGTGTTGCGCGATTACCGCAACTGCGCCGACCACGCGCACCCCGTCGAGGGCGGGAAGGCGCGGAAGCGCTGGTGTCGTGGCGGCAGTGAACATCAGACTTCCTGGGGGTCGCGGAGAGAGGTGACTGGAGAGTAACGTGCCGCCATGCCAGGGACGTGTACTCGGCGACGGCGAAGTCGTGAGCACATGGCTGGCTGGCGCCCTTTCGCCCTGTCATCGAAGGAGGATCAGTGAAGAGGATTGTCGGCGCCACGCTGTTCGGCCTTGGCGTGCTGATGGTCGTTGCCGCGGTGGGGCTGCCACTGTATGTCGCGCCCGCCGTCAGTCAACTGCCGTACGACCTGGAAAGGTCGAAGTCGGTGGCCGAATCGGCCAACTCCGAGTTCCTCCAGATCAAGGCCGGTGTCGCCAACATCGAGCGAGGTGCCCTGAGGACGACTGTGGAGGTGGTGCCGCAGCCCAAGGTCACCGAGGAGAAGATGACGGGCGACCTCGAGGGCAAGGCGGTCGTCTGGGACGTCTACCAGACGGTCCGGCGCGTCGACAACAACGAGGCGATCAACGCCTACAGCACCCAACTCGCCACTGACCGCCGTAGCGGTGCCGCCGCCAAGTGGAACGACGCCTGGTTGGACGACGGGACCGGTCAGCCGGCGAACTACGAGGGCCAGGTCTACAAGTTCCCGTTCGGTACCGAGAAGAAGGACTACCCGGTCTTCGACCGCGACCTGCGCCGCGCGGTACCCGCGCAGTTCAAAGAGGTGACCGAGGTGCAGGGCGTCGAGGTCTACCGCTTCGAGCAGACGATTCCCGAGGAGCAGCTGCCGCTGGCGGAGGCGAACCTCAAGGTGCTGCTGGCGCGGTTCGCTCCCGAGGCCACCACCGCCAGGCTGATGTACAGCAACACCCGTACCTTCTGGGTGGAGCCGGTCACCGGTTCCTACGTGGACGTGCGCGACCAGCCTCGCAAGGAACTCGTGCCGGACGTGGGCCCGCGGACGGTGCTGCTGAACGCCGACTTCCGCTACAACGAGGCGACCGTGAAGGCCAGCGCCGAACGCGCCGCGGACAACGCCAGCTCCATCGGGCTCCTGCGGCTGTGGGCGCCGATCGGTCTCGGCGTGCTCGGTCTGCTCGCGATCGTCGTGGGCGGGTGGCTCGCACTGCGCGGCCCCCGTACGCCCGCGGCGGTCGAGCCGGGCGGGGAGGAGAAGTTCGGTAGCCACCGCGCGGACCAGGCGGAAGACGACGCGACCGGGCCGTCGGTGCCGGATCAGCGGTCGTCCACCGAGCGGCCGGCGGCACTCTGACGATCGGACCGGGCACGCATCGCCCGGAGGCGGGAAACTCGGTGGGACCGGTTCGCCGGTCCCACCGAGTGTTTTCAGCGCCTGACCGCCAGCACGACGAGGATCGAGGCGAGGGACGGGCGCCGGCACATGGCGGCGTCCAGCCAGGCCATCGCCGACGGAACCCCGTGAAACCCGGCCCCACGCAGGCTGACCGGCTCGAATCCCTCCCGGCGCAGCAGGTCGAGCAGCGCGGTGCGGTTGAACAGGCGCAGATGCCCGACCGGCATGGTGTCGGTCTTGAGTCGACGCAGCGCTCCGGCGCCGACCTCGGTTGACCGGGTGGAGGTCTCGTAGAAGATCGGCTGGACACCGGCCAGGAAGAGCGCCCGGTTGTACCAGGCCTGCAGATTCGGTGTGGTGAGCACGAGGTGACCGCCCGGGCGGAGCACGCGCCTGCACTCCTCCAGCAGCCGATCCGGGTCGTACAGGTGCTCGATGACCTCACCCGCGTGCACCAGGTCGACCGAGGTGTCCGGTAGCGGTATGCCCTCGCCGAGGTCGCAGCGGTGGAACTCGAAGGGCAGTTCGGCCGCCCGGGCGAGCTGGTGCTCGGAGTAGTCGACGCCGATCCAACGGACGTCCCGCCCGGTCACGGTGGACGCCAGGTGGGCCAGGAAACTGCCGTCGCCGCACCCGACGTCGAGCACCGTCGCCGGCTGCTCCGGGCGGCCGGCGAGCGCGTCGGCGATCAGGCTGGTGGCGACGTGTTGACGCTGCCGCAACGGGGGCGACTGGCTGCCCCAGCCCTGCGGGCCGTAGTAATCGATCAGCGGCACGCCGCAGAGCATAGACCCGTGGCCTGGCCGGACGGGAGGTCGGACGGCCGTCGGACTGACTCCGTCGCACGGTGGGCGCGAGCGCCGCTTTACATCCGTTATCTTATTGTAATCGGTCTATCGGCTGCCACGACGGGTAGTCGGCGCCGAGGGCTTATGTCGGCTTTGCTGCCGTAATCGAAGATCCTCGGACGGTCGTCCCCTGCGCTCCGTAATCAGAGTGCCGCGATCCGTCGCCCCCGTGTTACTGGCAGGTAGCTAGGGCCTTGTGACCTACGCCTCCGTAGGTGCACCATCATCGGCACGCTCGTTACCCGCCGGTAGCAGAAGCCTGGGGCCCGGTGCGGGGCCCGCACCTCCGCCGACCGGCCGCCGCCGCCACACCCCCTGAGGAGGAGCACGTGCAGGATCGGATCGAGAACCGGGGTCGTACCCGGTGGCGGCGCTTCGCCGCCCTGATGGTGCCCGCGACGGCCGTCGCCGGCGCGATCGTCTTCGGCATGGCCAACGGCGCGATCGCCGCCTCGTTCGCCGTCTCCGGCCAGACGTTCAAGGTCTCCGCCTCGGAACTGCGCGGCGAGGGCTTCGTCCAGTACGGCGGCATCGCCGAGGAGTCGGACGGCACGAAGCACCCGGTGGCCGTCTCCGGCATCCGCAACGCCAAGCTCTACGACCTCTGCCAGTCGGTGAAGGTGCCGGGCGCGCCGGTGGTGCTCACCATCAACGCCGGTGGCGGCGGCAAGCCCGCGGTGGCCAGCGGGCTGCTCATCGACATGGACTCGCTGCAGGGCGACGCCGAGTTCAAGAACATCAACATCGGGCAGGACGCCGCCACCCTCACCGGAGGTCCGGAGGGCGCCAAGGGCGACAAGAAGGCCTTCGGGCAGCAGTCCGACACCGTCGTCATCAAGGACCTGAAGCAGGTGGCCCGCTCCACCCACGCGGGCACCTTCACCCTGACCGGGCTCGACCTGCGGGTGAACGTGGGCGCGAACGCCAAGGAATGTTTCTGAGCTGACCCGGGCCCGCGGAGGGCGTCCTCCGCGGGCCCGTTCCCTGCCCCCGTCCCCCTCAGCCCCGGCAGGAGGCGTACGTGACAACCGCCGACCCGCAGCACGCCCGGCACGGCCGGATCAGCGCGGCGTGGCGCCGGTTCCGCCGTTGGCGGCGGACCCGACCGTTCTGGGGCGGCCTGCTGACCGTGCTGGCCGGCCTGGAGATCTTCGGCACCACCCAGATGTCGCTGGGCGGTCTCTCCTTCCAGATGGGACCGACCGGATTCCTCTCCTGGTTGATCCCCACCATCCTGGTCGCCTGCGGCGCGCTGATGTGGTTCACCCCGCAGCAGCGGATCTTCTACGCCGTGGTCGCCGCGGTGACCGCGGTCTTCTCGCTGATCGGGGTCAACCTCGGCGGCTTCTTCGTCGGCCTGCTGCTCGGCATGGTCGGCGCCGGCCTCGGCTTCGCCTGGGTCCCGGGCACCGGCCCGGCCGGCGACCCGCCGCCCGTACCCGCGACGGAGGAGCCGGCCGCGGACCAGCCGGCCGCGCCCGCCGCGCCCGCCGCCGAGCCGCCCGTTCCGGCGGAGGGCGGTGCGTCCGGGTCGACCCGCGTCGACGAACTGGTGCCGGGTGACGCCGGCCCGCGGCCGGCGGCGTACGACGAGACCGCCCGGACGGTCCGGCTGGCCGACGACCCGCCGACGCTGCCGGGTCAGCGGGATCCCCGCATGTACGCCGTGTTGCCGGTGCTGCTCGGGCTCTCCGCCGCGGCGGCGCTCGTCGTGCCCGCCCCCGGGCCGGCCCAGGCCGCCCCCGCGCCACTCGCGGTGGCGAGCGCGGCCCCGGCGCAGGCGCCCGCCTGCCCGACCCGGCCGGCGCCGAGCGGATCGCCGGGCGGGGCGGAGCCGACCCCCAGCGCAACCGGCGCGTCGCCGTCGCCCAGCCCGGAGAAGAGCTCCGGCGGCAACATCATCACCGACATCCTGGACGGGCTCGGGGACCTGTTCGGCGGCGGGGACGACGACGAGGAGGAGCCCGCGCCGAGCCCGACGCCGACCGTGACGCCCACCGCCCGGCCGAGCGCCAGCCCCCGGCCCACCGCGCCCGGCCCGAGCTGCGCGTCGCCGAAGCCCGGCGCCACCGGCACGGTCGAGCCGGGCAAGCCGTTGCCGAGGATCGCCGCCGAGCCGGGCCAGCCGGTGGTGGCGACCAAGCCGTCGAAGCTGACCGGCTCCAAGGTGACCATGACCGGCCTGCGGTTCGACGGCATCGTCGACCTGCCCACCGACGACGGCACCCTCCGGGCGCTGAAGTTCAGCATGAAGCAGGCCGTCACCGACGACTTCCTGCTGCGTTCACCCGGCCAAGCCGGGCGGACCCTGCGGTTCGCCACCAACCAGCTGACCGTCCGCGGCGACGTCGCCTTCTACGCCACCCGCTTCGCCGGGAAGATCCTCGGCATCAAGGTGACGCTCACCCCGGACCTGCCGCTGCCCGACGGCCTCCCGATCACCTCGCCGATCCCGCTCACGTTCACCGAACCGGTGATGGACCTGGCCTTCGTCACCTGCGACACGTTGACCGCGCGGCCGACGTTGAAGCTCACCCTGGACTGAATTCCCCCACCACCGGCTCGGGAGCCGGCGGCACCCGTTCGTGTGCCGCCGGCTCCCGACCTCACAGCCGGGCGAGCGCCTTGCGCAGCGGGTCGAGGCCGAGCGAACCCAGGTCGAGCGCCTGCCGGTGGAACTCCTTGAGGTCGAAGTCGGCGCCCTTGCGGGCCTTCGCGTCCTCCCGGGCCTGCAACCAGATCCGCTCGCCCACCTTGTACGAGGGGGCCTGCCCCGGCCAGCCCAGGTACCGGTTCAGCTCGAAGCGCAGGTTCTCGTCCGGCACCCGGCAGTGCGCCCGCATGAACTCCCAGCCCAGCTCCGGCGTCCAGCGCTCGCCGGGGTGGAAGCCGAACGGGTTGTCCCGGGGGATCTCCAGCTCCAGGTGCATGCCGATGTCGACGATCACCCGGGCCGCCCGCATCGCCTGCCCGTCGAGCATGCCGAGCTTGTCGCCCGGATCCTCCAGGTAGCCCAGCTCGTCCATCAGCCGCTCCGAGTAGAGCGCCCAGCCCTCGCCGTGCCCGGAGACCCAGCAGAGCAGCCGCTGCCAGCGGTTGAGCAGGTCGGCCCGGACGGCGGTCTGGGCGACCTGGAGGTGGTGACCCGGCACGCCCTCGTGGTAGACGGTGGTCACCTCGCGCCAGGTGGAGAAGTCGGTGATGCCCTGCGGCACCGCCCACCACATCCGGCCGGGCCGGGAGAAGTCCTCGCTCGGCCCGGTGTAGTAGATGGCGCCGTCGCTGGTCGGGGCGAGGCAGCACTCGATCCGGCGGACCTGCTCCGGGATGTCGAAGTGGGTGCCGTGCAGCTCGCTGATCGCCTTGTCGGCGAGCGCCTGCATCCAGTCCCGGAACGCCTCCTTGCCCTGGATGGTGCGGGCCGGGTCGGCGTCCAGCGCCCGTACGGCGTCGTCGATGCTCGCGCCGGGGCCGACGATCCGGGCCGCGACGTCGCGCATCTCGGCCTCCAGCCGGGCCAGCTCGGCGAAGCCCCAGGCGTACGTCTCGTCCAGGTCGACCTTGGCGCCGAGGAAGTACTGCGAGGCCAGCTCGTAGCGTTCCCGCCCGGCGGCCTGCTTCTCCCGCCCGTGCGGGGCCAGCTCGGTGCGGAGGAACTGGCCGAACTCGGCGGTCGCCGCGGTGGCCGCCGCCGCGCCCCGGCGCAGCTCGGCGGCCACGCTGCCGTCGGCGCCCAGCCGCTCGACCAGGCCGTGGAAGAAGTTGTCGCCGTCCGGGTCGACCCAGGTGTCGCACTGCTTGGCCACCTCGATCAGCTGCACCGTGGAGCTGATCCGCCCGGCCGCGGCCGCCTCGCGCAGCGTGGTCTTGTAGCCCTCCAGCGCGGCGGCGAGGCCGTTCAGCCGCGCCGCGACGTTGGCCTTGGCGTCCTCGCCCTCGGTCGGCATCAGGTCGAAGACCATCCGCACGTCGTGCAGCCCGCTGGCGATCACGTTGACCTCGCTGGTCGACTCGCCCGCCTCGTACCGGGCGAGGTCGAGGCCGAGCCGCTCCTGCATGGCCTCCTTGGCGGTCCGCTCCGCCTCGGTGTCCGGCTCGGTGACGTCCAGCTCGGCCAGGGTCCGTCGGGTCAGCTCTGCCCGGGCGGCGTAGCCCTCGGGCGACAGGTCGTCGAGCTTGTCGTCGTAGCCGGCGATGCCGACGTAGGTGGCACCGGTCGGGCTCAGCGGCGCCCAGTCCGCCACGTACCGGTTGGCGAGGTCATCGATTCGTCCCACGGCCCCGACCCTACGTGACCGGACGGCCTCGCGGTCGAGCGTGTCACCCGTGTCCCCGGCGGCCGCCACCCGGGCCGTCGGCGGGCGACCTGTGGTGCTGGCCACCAGGTCCGAAAGTCGCGGGACTTTGTCGTACCCCTACGGCAGAGTGTCAGGAGTGACCACGGACTTCACTCCTGACAGGGCGGCGCTCCGCAGCTGGCTGCCCGGTTTCGTCGCCCTCGCCGCGATCTGGGGGTCCAGCTTCCTGTTCATCAAGGTCGGTGTCGAGGAGCTGCATCCGCTGCACCTCACCCTCTACCGGGTCGCCGCCGGCGCGGCGACCCTGCTGGTGGTGCTGGCGGTGCTGCGCGACCGGCTGCCCCGCGAGCCCCGGGTGTGGGCGCACCTGGCCGTGGTCGCCGCGTTCGGCGTGGCCATCCCGTTCACCCTGTTCGGCTACGGCGAGCAGCGGGTCGAGTCGATGCTGGCGGGCATCTGGAACGCCACCACGCCGCTGATCGTGCTGCCGCTGGCGGTGCTGGTCTTCCGCACCGAGCGGCTCACCGTACGCCGGGCGGTCGGGCTCGCGCTCGGCTTCGTCGGGGTGCTCGTGGTGCTCGGCGTCTGGCAGGGCGTCGGCGGGGCGCACTTCGTCGGGCAGCTGATGTGCTTCGGCGCGGCGGCCTGCTACGGCGTGGCCATCCCGTACCAGAAGAAGTTCGTGGCCGGCAGCTCGCACTCCGGCGTGTCGCTCTCGGCGGCCCAACTGCTGCTCGCGGTGGCCCAGCTCGCGGTGGTCGCGCCGCTGGCGGCCGGCGCGCCGCCGGTCCCGACCGACCTCTCGGTCGAGGTGGTGGCGAGCGTGCTGGCGCTCGGCGCGCTCGGCACCGGCATCGCCTTCGTGATCAACATGCGCAACATCCGGGTCGCCGGGGCGAGCACCGCCTCGACGGTCACCTATCTGATCCCGATCTTCGCGGTGCTGATCGGCGCCCTGGTGCTCGGCGAGCGGCTCACCTGGCACCAGCCGGCC
Organism: Micromonospora sp. CNZ280; assembly: GCF_011759515.1. Lineage (NCBI taxonomy): Bacteria > Bacillati > Actinomycetota > Actinomycetes > Micromonosporales > Micromonosporaceae > Micromonospora > Micromonospora sp. CNZ280. The sequence goes on along the minus strand of NZ_JAAOYP010000001.1, from coordinate 1,781,502 downwards.
GGTGCGCTGGTGGTGCTCCTCGGCGTCGCCGTGTCACAGGGCCTGGTCGGGCGGCGTCGCCCCGCCGTGCCGGTCGGGGTCGGCGCCCCGGCGGTGCCGGCCGCCGAGGTGGCCGCCCCTCGCTGAGCCGGGCGGCAGCACTCGGGCCGGGTCGGCCGGTCAGCGGGCCGGGCGGTCCACGGCCCAGGCCACCAGTTCCTCCGCCGACCAGGTGTTCACCACCCGGTCGGCGGGCACCCCGCAGCGGGCCGCCCGCTCGCAGCCGAACCGCTGCCAGTCCAGCTGACCCGGGGCGTGCGCGTCGGTGTTGATGGCGAACACGCACCCTGCCTCCAGGGCCCGGCGGATCAGCCGCTTCGGCGGGTCCTGCCGCTCCGGGCGGGAGTTGATCTCGACCGCGACCCCGTGCTCGGCGCAGGCCGCGAAGACCGCGTCGGCGTCGAAGTCGCTCTCCTTCCGGGTCCGGGCCCGGTGCCCGCGGTCGCCCGGCCCGGTCACCCCGGCCGGCCGGGAGGACACCATCCGCCCGGTGCAGTGGCCGAGGATGTCCAGGTGCGGGTTGGCGATGGCGGCCAGCATCCGCCGGGTCATCTTCGACCGTTCGTCGTTCAGGCCGCTGTGCACCGAGCCGACCACCACGTCGAGCCGGGCCAGCAGCTCCTCGTCCTGGTCGAGCGAGCCGTCGGCGAGGATGTCCACCTCGATGCCGGTGAGGATCCGGAATCCCTCCGGCAGCGCGGCGTTGACCTGCTCGACGTGGTCGAGCTGGCGGCGCAGCCGGTCGGCGGTCAGCCCCCGGGCGACCTTCAGCCGGGGCGAGTGGTCGGTCAGCACCAGGTACTCGTGGCCCAGCTCGACGGCCGCCAGCGCCATCTCCTCGATCGGCGAGCCGCCGTCGGACCAGTCGGAGTGGGTGTGGCAGTCGCCGCGCAGCGCGGTGCGCAGGTCGGTCGCCGCCGCGTCCAGGTCACTGCCCTCGGTGGCGACCAGCCGGCGCAGGTAGACCGGCTCCTCGCCGGCGATCGACTCGGCCACGCAGCGGGCGGTCACGTCGCCGACGCCGGCCAGCTCGGTGAGCTTGCCCGTCCGGGCCCGCTGCGCCACCTCCGCCGGGGGAAGGGCGGCGAGCGCCTTGGCCGCCGAGCGGAAGGCGCGTACCCGGTAGGTGGCCTCGTTCGCCCGTTCCAGCAGGAACGCGATCCGGCGCAGGTCGGCGATGGGGTCCCGGGCGCTCATTCTGTGCAACCTACCCGCGCGCCGCCGGTCGCGGGACGACCGGCGGCGCGGCGGGCGGGATCAGGAGTACGGCAGCCGGACGACGGACCGGTCGCCGATGCCGAGGGTGCTCGGGTTGGTGCCGATCGCCGACCAGACCTCGACCCGTACCCGGCCGTCGACCAGGTTGCCGAGGGTGCCGGTGGCCGAGTGCAGGCCGGCCTGCTGGGTGTAGCGCTCATAGCCGGGGATCGGGTCGGTGGCGAAGTAGCGGTACGTCTCCACCCGTTCCCAGCCGCCGTCGCCGGTCAGGTCGTAGGAGACCCGCAGCTGCACCCCGTTGCCGACCGCCGTGCCGGCGTCGAGGAACAGGTCGAAGGCGGTCTGCCCACCGGCGTAGGTCAGGTCGAGGCCGGTGGCGGTGAACACCTGCGGGTTGTTCGGCGTGCCGTCGTGGTTGGTGCCGTTGGCGCTGGCCACCGTGGCGGTCGCCGGGTCGCCGGCCGCCGCCAGGCCGCCGCCGGGGAGCAGGTACCGCACCGGCGAGTCCGGCGTGCCGGGCGGGGGAGTCGTCGGCGGCGGGGTGGTCGGCGGGGGCGTGGTCGGCGGAGGCGTGGTCGGTGGCGGCGTCGTCGGCGGTACGCCCCCGCCGGCGCTGCCGCCGCTCCAGGTGTACGCGCCGGTGGTCGCCGTCCGGCCGGCCGGCACCACCAGCGTGGTGCCGGTGGAGAACGTCACGGTCAGCGGCGACGGGCTCGGGTTGGCCGCCACGTACGTCCGCGCGCCGTTGCGGGTGAAGACCGCGGCCAGCGGGTGGTCCGCCCGGACCGAGGTGTCCACGGTGCCGAGCGCGGCCAGGTTGCGGATCCAGTGGAAGGTGTGCGCCCGGCTCTCCCCCTCCTCCGGGGGGTAACCCGGGTTGGCCCGTAGGTTGGCCAGCGCGGCGTCGCCGTCGCCGAGCGCCTGGAACTGCCAGAGGATGTCCTGCCAGACGGTCGGCGGGCCGTTGTTGTTGCGCACCAGTTCGGCGTAGTTGGCGCGGACGTAGGCCGGGTGGTGGCCGAGGTAGAGGTGCCCGCCGGTGACCGGCAGCAGGTTGATGCCTTGGATCATCTCCGGTTCGGCGCTGAACCAGGTGGCGTACGCGCCGCCGTCGCCCCAGACCATGCCGACCGTGCCGTGGCCGAACGCGGCCGGGAAGTTCTGGTCGCTGACGTCGAACCAGTATTCCTGGATCGCCGCGGCCTGGGTGGTCCAGAGGAAGACGCCGGCGTCCCGCACCGCGGTGTCGCCGGTGACCTGACCCCACTGGATCAGCGCGTTGGCGAAGTTCATCCCCTCGGACGAGGACTCCTGGTTGTTGCCCGCGCCGAACGAGCCGTGCCCGGAGGCCCAGTCGTGGCCGGCGTAGATGTCGAAGTCCCGCAGGTAGGGGAAGCGGGTGTCGGCCCGGTCGTAGTTGTCGGCGTCCCGGATGAGCAGGTCGACCATGCCGCCGTACTGGTCGTCGGTGGCCCAGCCGGGGTCGAACTTGGCCAGCGTGGCGGCCGCCGCGATGAAGTAGCCGTAGTGGAAGTGGTGGTCGTTGAGCTCCTGGTCGGAGCCGTACGAGGCGGGGTAGCCGATCAGCGTGCCCCAGTTCTGGTCGTAGTAGAAGACCCGTGCCGTCTTGCCGGCCGGCGCGGTGAACCAGTCGGTGAGCGTGCTCCGGATGGCGTTCAGCGCGGCGTCCCGGGTGGCGGTGTCGCCGACCAGGTCGGCCACCTCGGCGATCCGGGCGGCCCGGCCCAGCCCTTTGCCGGTCCAGTAGGTGTCGCCGCCGCGCTGGTCCATCGGGTTGCCCCGGACGGCGGCCAGGTGGCCGCGCAGCGTCTCCAGGTCGGCGCCGCTGCCGTCGCCGACGGCCGGCAGTTCCGGCAGCACGCCGTGGAAGGTCATCGCGGTGCGGAACTCGCCGACGCCGGTGAGCACCTTCATCCGGCCCCGGGCGGACGGGTAGCTCTGGGCGATCGGGGTGGACCCGGTCAGCGACTTCCACTGGTGCGGGTAGAGGCTGACCACGGTCCGGGTGGCGGTGCCCTCCCGGGGCGTGGTGCTGAACGCGTACGTGGTGGTGACCGTGCTCGTCGCGGGGGTGTAGGCGTACGACAGGCGGGTGCCGGTGACGTGGGCGTGCGCGTACGTGCCGAAGGTGGCGGCCAGCCCGGCCCGCTCCGCCGCGCCGGTCTGCGGCGTGGTGGGCAGCAGGGCGATCGAGAAGTAGCCGCGCCCGGCGAGATTCGACGAGATGCGGCCGCCGCTGACCGTCCAGCTCGCACCGGTCGGGGCGTAGCCGACGTAGTCGTGGCCGTTGACGGTGAAGCCGACGGTGGTGCCGCTGTTGGACCAGACCGTCGGGGTGCCGGTCGTGCTGATCACCGCGTCGCCGCCGGTGGCCTGGAAGTACGCGAACGGCAGGCCGTGCCCGATGGTGGCCCGCAGGCTCCGGGCGCCGTCGCTCCAGTACGGGGTGACCGTCCAGTCGGACCAGTCGGCGACCCGGACCAGGGGCGCGGCGAGCCCGGCCACCCCGACCCGGATGTCCTGCACGTAGGGGTAGTGGAACTCGCCCACGCCGGTGGCCGTGCCGCTGATGGCGGGGGTCGAGTTGGCCGAGAAGCCGAGCCCGTCGGTGAACGTGTCGTACGACAGCGGGTGGGCGTGCAGCGGCTCGCTGAACGCGCAGTCGGTGCGCTTGAACAGCAGCGACGACCACCAGTCGTTGGTGGGGACGGCCCCGGCGGGCGCGTCGGCGGTGACGAACTGCCGGGGGTTGGTGGCGAGCTGGCCGCAGCCGGCGGGGAGCGGGCCGACCGGGGTGGTGGTGTAGCTGCCGGCGCCGACGGTGGCGGCCTCGGCGGGGGTGGTGGTGACGACGGCCAGGCCGCCGAGGACGAGGGCCAGGGCGGTGGTGGCCGCCAGGACCCAGGGACGGTGTGGCGCAGGAGGTGTCACGGTGCCTCCCATCGCGCCGGGCGCCGGTAGCCGGGCCGCGGCGCTTGAGTCGGAATTGTGAAGTAAGTTACCTCAGAGAGCGCTCTCTTGACGCGGGACGTTAACCGACTGGCAAGACCTGCGTCAATGTTTCCGAGTGCGGGCGCGCGGATGCCGCCAATCCGCGGCGCCCGGGTCAGCGGCCGGCGGGCGCCTTCGGGCAGCCGTGCTCGCGGTGCCAGGCGGCCACCTCGGCGGCCGGTTCCCGGTTGCCGCCACGCCGCCACGAGTCGAGGTAGCGGGCCGGCCAGACCACCCCCCGGCGGATCCACCAGCCGTCCCGCCCGGCGCACGGCGGCGAGATGCCGAAGTGCAGGTGGCAGACGTTGTTCGCGTTGCCGGTGCGACCCACCTCGCCGAGCCGCTGCCCGGCGCGTACCCGCACCCCGGGGTCGATGCCGCCGGCCACCACGCTCAGGTGCGAGCCGTAGTAGCGCACCCCGTCGTCGCCGAGCAGCGACACCGACAGGCCACCGTTGTACGGCCCGAGCGGCCCCCGCTTGTCGAACCGGTCCACCCGGCTGACCTCCAGGATCGTGCCGTCGGTGACTGCCACGACCGGCTCCCCGCAGTCGGCGAAGATGTCCGTCCCCGGGTACCCGGAGTGGGTCGGGTGGTAGGCGACGTTCTTCGCGCGTACCGGAAAGACGTGCCGGAGCCCGGCCCGGGTCGGCGCGGCCGACGGGCCGGCGCTGGTCGGGGCCGGGGCGGCCGGTGTGGTCGACGGCGCCGCCGGCTGCCCGGCGGCGGCCCAGCTGGACCCGCCGCCGGGCGGGGTGCCACCGGGCACCGGACGGCCGGTCGCGCAGCCGGTGGCCAGCGCCGGCACGAGCAGCAGCAGGACCGCGTACGCCCGGCGGCGCCCGATCGTCGACGAGGACATCCGGTCATCCTGGCAGAGTGGGTACGGTGAGGACGAACCGTCGCCGGGGAGGTACGTCGTGACCACTCCACCCGCCTTCCCGCCCGGCCCGGACGCCGGGCCGCGCGCGCTGCCGCGTACCCCCTCGGGGCTCTTCCCGGCCGGGCGGCCGTCCCGGCCCACCTACCGCGAACCGCACCCGGTCACCGGCGCGGGCGTCGCCTCCGGCGGCGCGGCGGCCGCCACCTGGCTGCTGCTCTTCGGGCTGCTCGGCACGGGCGTCGGCAGCTACGCCTGGTGGACCCTGGTCGCCGGCGGGCTGGCCTGGCTGACCGCGCTGGCCCTGGTCCGGTACGGCGACCGGGGGGTGGCCACCGGCATCGCGATCGTCACCGCCGGCGGGTGGAGCATCGCCGCCGCGATCGTGGCGGTGCGCTGGGCGGCGACCGGCGACTGGCCGCTGTGGTGACCGCCCGCCCGGCTGCGCTGCGTCGTGGGTCGGCTGCGCAGCGAATCCCGGCTTGACGTGGCCGCCGTCACTGGAGGACGCTCGGCGGTATGGCCTGGACCACCCCGCGGCTCGATCCTGACCGAAGCCGCCGTCGCCTGCAGCTCCTCGCCGAACTGGCGGGTGCCCGGGCGGTACGCCAGCGCGAGCGGCCGCAGCGGGCCCGCACCGAGCAGCTCCGCCAGCTGATCGCCACCCGCCGTCGCGTCGCCGGCTGACCTGTCGACGCCGAGTTTCCCAGGATTGACCGGCCCGTCGGGGCGTTGACCGGTCGCCTGCCGACCCGACCGGCTAACGTGCACGCGTAACGAGTCGGCGTGCTGTGCCGAGGCAACTTGGGGGGACCGTTGTCGTACTTCGCTGCGGCCGTGGTGCGAGACGAGAGCGGCTGGACGGCCGAAGAGGTCAGTCTGCGCGGGGTGACCGACATCGAGGAGGTCGCCGACCGGCTGCGCGACGTGGAACCCGACGCGGACCTGTCGCTGCTCTTCGTCGAGGCGGACGACACCTACCTGGTGATCCTGCGCCTGGACGAGGGGGAGGACCTGCGGGTCTTCGGCTCCGACTCGGCGTACGCGGAGGAGTCGCGGCTGGGCGCCCTGCTGGTGGGTGACCTGAAGGCCTCGGTCACCGGGCTGGACGAGCCCGAGGAGGCGCGGCCCGCCGCCGGCGACGAGGACACCGAACAGCCCGCCGTCGACCCGGAGGCCGACCCGGTGGGCGACGCGGACCTCCTCGCCGATCTGGGCATCTCCGCGCAGAAGCTGCTCGCGCTCTGCGCGCACGAGGGCATGATGCCGGCCGACGTCACCGCCGAGGTGTGCCAGGTGCTCGGCTGCGCCGACGAGGTCGAGGAACTGCGTGAGGTCTGACCCGTCCGGGCCGTGGCCGGTGCCGGTGGGCGGCGGGGAGCCGATCCTGCCGCACGGCGGCGAGCCGGCCGACGCCACCGATCCCGCGCTGGAGACCGTACGGCCGGGGCAGCCGACGCCCGGCCGCGCCGGGCGGGTCGGGCCGGGCGCGGACGAGGGGCTGGCCGACCCGGACGGGGCCGGTCGGCGGCAGCGCCACGAGGTGTGGATGCGCCGGGCCCTGGAGGTGGCGGCCACCGGCCCCGACTCCACCGGCCCCGACCCTGCCGGTGACGGCGGCATCGACGACATCCCGGTCGGTGCGGTGCTCTACGGGCCGGACGGCACCGAACTGGCGATCGGCCGCAACGAGCGGGAGCTGACCGGCGACCCGACCGGGCACGCCGAGGTGCTGGCGCTGCGCCGGGCCGCACAGCGGCTGGGCCGGTGGCGGCTCGACGGCTGCACGCTGGTGGTCACCCTGGAACCGTGCACCATGTGCGCGGGCGCGCTGGTGCTGGCCCGGGTCGGCACGGTGGTCTTCGGGGCCTGGGAGCCGAAGACCGGAGCGGCCGGTTCGCTCTGGGACGTGCTGCGCGACCGCCGGCTCAACCACCGACCGGAGGTCTACGGCGGAGTCCTGGAGGCCGAGAGCGCCGCGCTGCTGCGCGCCTTCTTCCGCTGAGGTCCGCCGCGGCTCGCCGCCCGGGCCCGTCGGTGCTGCACGGCTTGGTCACTGAGGTCCGCCCGGCTCGCCCTCGGTCTGACGGTTCGGGTGCATCTGTTGTCGCTGGAACGACAACAGATGCACCCGAAGGTCAGGCCGGGGTGGCGGCGGGGCGGAGCAGGGTGGCGGCCACCGCCCGGGCGGTCTCGGTCCACGGGGCCGGGCGCATGGTGGCCGGGTCGAGCCGGACGATCGCCCGGCGGCCCTCGGCGTGCACGGTGTGGCCGTCGACCGAGCGGAACTGGTAGGCGTACTCGGCGCTGCTGGTGCCGAAATGCTCCAGCCAGAAGTGCACGGCCACCGGGCCGGTGCCGACGATCGGGGCGCGGTAGGTGATGGTGAACTCGCGGACCGCGTGGAACACGTCGGGCGGGGTGTCCCGGCCACCCCGGTAGGCCACCCCCCGCTCGGCCCAGTACGGGGTGAGCGCCCGTTCCAGCAGCACCGCGTACCGGGCGTTGTGCAGGATGCCCATCGCGTCGAGGTCGTCGAAGTGCACAGTGACGTGCTCGACGTGACCGAACTCGACGGTGGGCTGGTCGGCGACGGCGTGACTCATGACGGGCCTTCCGGTAGCAGGGTGGGATCGGGGCACAGGGCCCGCAGACGGGTCAGCAGGCCCTGGCGGGCGTGCCGGTAGGCGGCGTCGGGGTCGAGCAGCCGGGAGTGCATCGCGGCGCTCATCCCGAGCGCGTCGATCTCGTACGCCAGCTGCGCGACGTCGGTGTCGGCGGCCAGCTCGCCGGCGTCGACCGCCTGCTGGACGAGCTGGTCGAGAAACGCGGTCCAGCGGCCGAACGCCTCGGCGAGCCGGTCCCGGACCGGGCCCGGGCGGGCGTTGTACTCGAACTGGGTGTTGGCGAAGAAGCAGCCGCCGGGAAGCACCCGGGCGGCGTAGAAGTCGATCCGGGCCTCGTGCAGCGCCAGCAGCCGGCGTACGCCCGGCGGGGCGTGCAGCGCGGGCGCCACGATCCGCTCCTGCCACTGCTCCACCGCCCGGTCGATGGCGGCGAGTTGGAGCGCCTCCTTGGACCGCCAGTGCGCGAAGAGGCCCGACTTGCTCACCCCGAGGGTGTCGGCGAGCTGGGCGAGGCTGAGCCCGTGCAGTCCGGCCTCGGTGGCCAGCACCACTGCCGCGTCCAGCGTCGCAGTACGGGTCCGGTCGCCCCGGGCGAGCCGTCCGTCGACTGTCACGTCGGTCAGCGTACGAAAAAAGCACGATCGGTCGTATAGTTTCGGGAGGTGACGGTGGTCACCTAAGCGACGCCGCCCCGCCGTCGCGGCGACGGAGGTGCGGCGGAGGTGCGGCGGAGGTGCGGAAACGTCAGGCGACGATCGTGTCGAGCGCGATCTCCACCATCTCGCTGAAGGTCTGCTCGCGCTCGGCCGAGGTGGTCTTCTCGCCGGTTTTGATGTGGTCGCTGACCGTGAGCACGGTCAGCGCGCGGGCCTTGAACCGGGCCGCGATCGTGTAGAGCGCCGCGGACTCCATCTCCACCGCGAGCACGCCGTAGTCGGCGAGGGTGTCGTAGAGGTCCGGCCGGTCGGTGTAGAAGGCGTCCGCCGCCAGGATCGGCCCGACCCGCATGGTGATGCCGCGCCGCTCGGCCACCTCGACCGAGGTACGCAGCAGCCCGAAGTCGGCCACCGGGGCGTAGTCGATCAGCCCGTCGAACCGCATCCGGTTCATGTTCGAGTCGGTGGACGAGCCGATCGCCGCGATCACGTCGCGCAGCCGGAGGTCCTCGCTCAGCGCGCCGCACGAGCCGACCCGGATCAGCGTCTTCACGCCGTACTCGTTGACCAGCTCGTGGGCGTAGATCGAGGCGGAGGGCATGCCCATGCCGGAGCCCTGGACGGAGACCTCGACGCCGTTCCAGCGGCCGGTGAAGCCCAGCATGCCCCGGACCGTCGAGTAGCACGTGGCGTCCTCGAGGTAGGTCTCCGCGATCCACTTGGCCCGCAGCGGGTCGCCCGGCATCAGGACCCGCTCGGCGATCTCTCCCGGCTTCGCGCCGATGTGCGTACTCATGGCGAAGATCCTGCCAGGCCGCCGGCCGGGATACCGGTTCGGCGTCCGAACCTGGGGTCCTGTACCCTACTCGGCGGTGGTGTGTCCGAGTGGCCTAAGGAGCACGCCTCGAAAGCGTGTGAGGGTTCACGCCCTCCGCGGGTTCAAATCCCGCCGCCACCGCTCGTGAACAGCGAGAACGCCCGGCAGATCCGCGAGGATCAGCCGGGCGTTCCGCTTTCCGGCCGTCAGAGCCTCCGGCCGTGCGCGTCGCGGGCGATGATGCCGTCCAGGCGTACGCCGGGGGCCAGCCGCTGCGGGTCGAACCAGAAGATCACCACCCGCGGGTCCTCGCTCCACTTCGCCAACCGGGCGTCGACCTGCCGGCCGTCCACGGTGCCGATGATGCGGCTCGCCGGCCCCACGAAGTAGCCGAAGGTGGGCATCGGCGGGCGGTCCGGGCTGGAGACGTACGCGTCGTAGCCGATCTCATGGAATCCCGGCCGCCGGTCGCTGCCCTCGACGTCGTTGGCCAGGAAGTCCGAGGTCAGCGTGCCGTCGGCGGCCCGCCGGCCGGCGACCAGCCCGATCTTCACCCGGGGTTCGTGGGGCAGGTGGACGGCGACGAAGTAGAAGACCCGCTCGTCGCTGCCGTACCGGATCCCGCTGTCCACCACGCCACCGATCGGCACCGGTCGCGGCTCCACCGGGGTTGGTGTGGGCTCCGCCGAAGGACGGACGGCCGGCGCGGTGACCGCCGGCGCGGCCGACCGTTCCGGCTCCGGCGGCGCCGCCTGCCGTACGGCGAACGTGGCGCCCGCGACCACCGCCAGCAGCATCGCCGCCGCGCCGGTGCCGGCCAGCCGCCGGCGGCGACGCAGGCGTCGACCCTGGCGCATGATCGTGGTCAGGTCGAGGGCGTCGGGCCCGGTCCGTTCGGTCGCACGCATGGCCCGCCGGAGCTGGTCCGCCGCGTTCATCGGCCCACCCCGTGGGTCGCCGGCGTGTCGACGCCGGCCTTGCGCAGTTTCTCCAGCGCACGAGAACTCGTGCTCTTCACCGTCCCGACCGATACGTCGAGTTCGTGGGCCACCTGCAGCTCCGGCAGATCGAAGTAGTAGCGCAGGACGACGATGGCGCGCTCGCGCGGGCTGAGCGTGCCGAGGATGCCGAGCAGCCAGCGCCGGGTGGCCACCTCGTCGGCGACGTCGCCCCGGCGCTGCTCCGGCAGGTCCACGCTCGGGTACTCGCGGATCGGCCGGCGCCAGCTGTCGACCAGGTGGTTGACCATCACGGTCCGGGCGTAGCCGTAGGCGTCGCTGTCGCGGACCCGGGACCACGACGCGTAGGTGCGCACCAGCGCGGTCTGCGCCGCGTCCTCGGCCTGGTGGTGGTCGCCGGTGATCAGGAAGGCGGCGTGCACCAGCCGACCGGACGCCGACCGGGCGAACTCGACGAACTCCGCGTCACCCCGAGCCATGCCCGCCCCGCCCGCCGTTCGCGCATCCCACGACGGACAGGACGAGTGGGGCCGGCGAAAGGTTGAGTCCGTGCGAGATCAACTTTCCGGTCGGGCCACCCGTCCTTCCCGCTGCGCACCACCGGCGACCGGCGCTGCGCGGCGAGGGGAGACGCATGACAACGAAGAGTACGGGCCGGGCCCGCGCCGTCGGCGCGGCGCTGCTGCTCAGCGCGATGCTTGCCGGTTGCGGACTGCCGGCGGCCGGTCAGCCACCCGCCCCGCCCGCCGCGACAGGCACTGCCGCCGCCACCGCCACCACCGCCACCACCGCCGCGCCGCCGCCGGTGACCGCCCGGCCGACGGCCGCCGCCGTCAGCTACCCGGCCGACGGGGGCAACCGGTGGTACGGCGCCGCCGCCGAGACCCCGGCCCCGGCTGGGAACGGCCGGCTGTGGCGCTACCGGGTGGCGGTGGAGCGGGACATCCGGGGCATCCCGGTGGCGGAGTTCGCGGCGGAGGTGACCCGGACGCTGAACGACCCGCAGGGCTGGACCGCGGGCGGGACGCTGCGGCTACGCCGGGTCGGCTGGGGCCAGTCGGCCGACTTCACCATCTACCTGGTGACCCCCGGCACCCGCGACGAGCTGTGCGGGGACGTGCCGGACGGCTACACCTCCTGCCGCAACGGCGGCCGGGTGGTGCTCAACGTGGCCCGCTGGGTCAAGGGGGTGCCGCGCTACGGCGCCAGCCTCGCCACCTATCGGCAGTACATGGTCAACCACGAGGTCGGGCACCGGTTGGGCATGGGGCACGAGCGGTGCCCGGGGCGGGGCCGGCCGGCGCCGGTGATGCAGCAGCAGACGCTGGGCCTGCACGGCTGCACCGCCAACGCCCTGCCGTACCTCGACGGCGAGCGCTACACGGGCCCGTCCGGGGCGTACGACGACCCGATCCCGCCCCGCGAGCGCGGCCGGGCGGGCTGACCGGCGGCCCGGCTCTGGAGCCGGGCCGCCGAGCGGTCACGCGGTCGGGGCGCTGGCCTCCCGGTGGGTCAGCCCGTACGTGGCCGTGGCGCCATCGGTCTCGACCAGCACCGTCAACGGCCCGTCCGGCAGGGTGGTGCAGGTGATCGTCTGCTGGACGGCGGGCAGCATCGGGCTGCAGTACTCGACGCCCTGGCTGTCGAAGACCGTCACCTCGGCCGTTCCGGTGCCGCTGGTGCGAGCCCAGGTGAAGCTCTCTCTGGAGGCGTGCTGGTCGGCCGGAATCGAGAAGCAGGCCGTGAACCGGTCCGGTCCGGTGGCCAGCGTGGTCTGCACGTCCAGCGGGAGCACCGGGCACGCGGGCGGTCCGTCGAGCCGGGTGAAGACCATCGCGTACGTGCTGGTGGGGCTGTTGGTCGGTCCTTCGAGCAGCGCGAAGAACGGCGCCTGCCCGTTGAGCCGACAGGTGTACCCGCGTTCCGAGGAGGAGCCGCAGACCTTGGTGCCGGTGCCATCGACGATAGTGACGATCGGCCGTTCTCCGCCCAGCTCGCCCGGCCCCGACTTCGCTATCCGAGAGCCGGCCGGGCTGGGCAGACGGAGGCAGTTGACCTGCCCGACACCCTGGAAGCCACCCCGGTGCGGCGCGTCCCGCCATCCGGTGTCCGACACCGTGGCGCAGCCCGAGGGGATCGCAGGCAGGAGCGCGACGGCGTGCGTGTACGCGTTGTCGACCAGGTTGGACGGGTTGAGCACGAGGGTGTAGCGGCCGGCGGCGGGAAGCATGCACTTGCCGTCGACCCAGCCGGCGGCGATGTCGCAGACCATCTGGCCGTCCTGATCGAACACGCGGTGCGTGTGGCGATGGTTGTTCGCGTCGACGGTGTGGATCCGGTATTCGCCGGCCGCCGGGATGTCCAGGCTGCGGCAGCGGACGCCGCCCACTGCCGGCGCGGCGCCGTAGCTGATCGGCGCGACGGTGGGGCAGCCGACGGCGTCGGAGAGCCGCCGGACCTGCAGCCTGTACGTCCCGTTCTGGCCGGTCGACGGGGTGAGGAGCGAGATCACCCGGTAGGTGCCGTCCGCCGGAAGCACGCACCCGTCCTTGCCGGACGGCTGGGCGCAGACCTCGGCGCCGCTCTCGTCGACCAGCCGGGTGACTTTCCAGAAGTCGTACGTGATCACCCGGTCGCCGGCGTTGCCCTGGAAGGGCTGGCAGTTGGTCTGCACGGGCGAGGTCAGCGGCACCTGCAGGGTTGGCTGGTCCCAGGAGGTGCCGGTGGCCGGAGCGCATCCCTCGTCGCGGTGCAGCGCGGTCACCGCCACCTGGTAGTCCACCGGATTGTAGTGGTACTCGTTGCGCACCAGCAGCGTGTACCGCCCGGCCGTGGGCAGCGCGCAGTACCACGCGGAGGACTTGCTGCAGACCTGCTGGCCGGCGTCGTCGTACAAGGTCCACAACAGCTTCTGCTCGTCGATCCAACTGAAGCGGACCGTGACCGGGCCTGCGGTGGGGATGGACAGCGCGTGGCAGGTCTCCTCATCCGGAGCGACGCGGGCCTGGCCGACCGCCGCGCCGGGGTCGCCGAACGGCGCGAGTGGCAGTGCCGGGCAGCCGACCGCCTGCGAGAGTCGCGGCATCGTCAGGGTGTACGCCTTCTGCCCGCCGTACAGCTCGTGCAGGAAGAGCCGGTACGGTCCGGGGCGGCTGAGCGTGCACATGCTGCCACCGCAGAGCTGGTCGTGCTGGCCGTCCAGAAGCTGGATCCGGAGGTCGGTCCTGACCATCACCACCGAGCCGAGTGGCTGGTCGAAGGCGTAGCAGTGCGGCGCCGCGCCGGCCGGCAGCGTCTTCGTGACACCAGGCGAGGCGAAGGAGAAGAACTCCTCCGGCAGCAGTTCGCATTCCGATGGCGTCCGCCTCGATTCGACGGCGAGGGTGTAGGACCCCTGCCCCCGGCCGTTGTAGGTCGTCACGGTGAGCGTGTAGGCCCCGGCGGCGCCGAGTTGGCACTCGTTGAGGTAGGCGCCGATGTGGCAGAGGACCGCGCCGTCCCGGCCGGTGACCCGGGCGGAGAGGCTGGTGCCCGCCACCTCCCGAAGGCGGACGTAGAGGAGGTCCGAGTCGGCGGTCGTGGTGAACGTCCAGACACTCTTCTGCTCGTAGGCGATGGACGCGCAGGTCTCGACCTTGCCGAAGGTCAGCGCTCCGCCGCAGGCGAAGCGGGGGTTCCACGGGGACTGGGTGACGGTGACCGTCCGGGTCCGGGCCGGTTCTGCCGTCAGGCCGGTGGTCGTCCCGCCCGCCTGCGTGGGAGTGCCCCATGCGACCGGGGCGGGTGCGGTCGGCGCGGGCGCGGCCGGGGCGGCGGCGGTGCCGGCCGGCGATGGTTGCCGGGAGACGGCGCCGGTGGGGGCGGTCGCGGTCGAGGTGCGGGCGGTGGCCGCGGCCGGCGTGGTCCCGGTGGTGCCAGCGGCCGACGGTCCGACCAGGAACGCCGGGACGGTCAGCACAGCCGTGGCGACCAGCGCGAGCCGTGGGAAAGCCCGACGGGTTCGACTGTCCGGGCGGTGGGCAGGGTTGCGCTCACGTCAAACTCCCCCGTGAAAGGCCACGCGACCGGCGCGGGCGTGGCGATGATTCCACGGAGGATGATCTTCGGCAATCCGTCGACCAGCCGGTGGGGGCGGGCGTTCAGCCGGTCGCCCGGCCCTTCGCGACCGACTCGGTCACCGGCTCCGCCGGCTCGGCCGCCGGCCCCGCCGGCTCGGTCGTGCGGCCCGCTGGCTGGCGGGGGACCGTCTCCAGCCCAGCCGCGAAGTGGTCCAGCAGTTCCCGGTGCACGAAGATGTAGCCGTCGCCGACCTGGCGCAGGAAGAGGCACTGCACGGCGTAGTTGAGGAACGGCAGCAGCGGGTACGGCAGCACCCGGCGACGGGCGAGGCCCCGCCGCACCAGCCACTGCTCCGCGACCGGGGTGAGCGCCACCAGGGCCAGCACCACCAGCATCGCGCCGGCGCCGAGCAGCGCCCCGAACCGGACCGCGTCGCCCACGCCGGTCAGGGGGGCGGCGGCGGCTGCGGCCAGGCCGCCGGCGGTCAGCCCGAAGGGCACCAGCCGGCGCGAGACGAAGGTCAGCCGGCGGCGCAGCAGCGGGCTGGGCACCTCACGCCGGTCCGCCGCGAGTGGGGGTGGGCGGAGGAAGAGCAGCACGTGGGCGCTGTCCAGCGCGGCGAAGGCGGCGAGGGCGGCGAGGAAGAAGCCGGTGCCGTAGCCGATGCCCGCGGTCCAGGTCAGGTCGGCGGCGTCCGGCAGGGCGGAGAGCACCCCGACGGCGACGGAGAGCGCCCCGATGGTGGCCACGGTCGGCCGTTCGACCCGCACCGCGGCCACCGCGCTCATCAGCGAACCCGTCAACCAGCCGTAGCCGCCCAGGTCCTCGCGTTGCCGGCGCAGCAGGTGGGCCAGCAGCCGCAGGTTGTTGTAGTGGGCGACGTACAGGAACACCGCCAGGACCACCATGCCGGCGGCGGTGACCCGGCTGGGCGGGTCGGCCAGCCACCAACCGCAGAGGCCGAGCACCGCGCCCACGGCGACGAGGCTGACGACCTGGGCGAGCAGGGACGCCACCGCGATCCGGCCGGGTCGCGGCGACCAGGTCTCGTCGATCAGGTCGAGCACGAAGACCGTCTGTCCACGGTCCCGGAGTTCGCGGGCGAGGGTGGTCAGCCAGGCGGTGATCCGCGCGGGCGGGTAGTGCGGGTGTGGCCGGCGGTGCAGCATCGTCTCGACGTACCGGGCGAAGAGCCGTTGACGGCCGGAGCCGGCCGCGTCCGGTTTGGATGCGGGGCCGTCGGCGTACGCGAGGGCCATGATGCTGAGCAGCAGCGGCGAGTCGGCCAGGTCCCACAGGTCCGGGTCGGCGGCGAGCGCGGCCCGCAGCCCGGCCAGCCCGGTCGCCTCCACGTACCGCTCGATCTGCGCGCGGCCGAGGGGCTGGATGGTGACCGTACCGTAGACCGGCAGGCCGGTGCCGAGCCGCTCGTACTCGGCGCTGCGGCAGCAGACGGCGAGCGGGGTGAGCGGCTGGCCGGCGTGGAAGTCGGCGATCGCCCGCGCGCAGGCGTCCCGGTGCTCGTCGGTCACCTCGTCCAGGCCGTCGAGCAGCGGCAGGATCTCGCCGGCCGCCACCCAGGCCGACCCCTGCTCGGGCGGGATGCCGTACCGCTCCGTGAGCTGGTCGACCAGCCAGCGGGCGAGCGGCCGGCGGTGGGTGGCCCAGGAGGCGAGGTTGAGCACCACCGGGATCGGCACCTCCGGGTCGGCCTCGGCCCGGTCGAGCAGGTCCCGGGCGAGTTCCAGCAGGCTCGTCGTCTTGCCGGCGCCCGGAGCGCCGAGGATCACCACCGCGCGGTCGAGCCGGTCGAAGAGCGCCGCCATGGACGTCCGCGCGTCGAGGACTCCGGTGAACCCGTCGTGGTGGCTCGCCCGTACCGTCCACGGGTGCCGGCGGTCGTCGGCGGTGGCCGTGATGCCCAGCTCGATCCGGACCTCCTCGTGCAGCGAGCGGTCCAGCACGCTGGTCACCCAGTAGCGGCGTACCCGTTCCAGCAGCACCCGGCGGGCCCGCGCGGCCCCGGCCGGCGTCGCGCCGCGCGGCTCGCGCGCCGCGCGGACCTCCACCGCCACCAGGACCAGCACCAGGAGGATGAGCAGGGGCCAGGCCAGCCAGAGGTACGGCGACCAGCCCGCCGGCAACGCGCCGGTGGCGACGTTGGTGACCACCCCGACCAACGCCAGACAGACCACCGACAGGACGACCCTGCTCACCCCACGCATGCGTCGTCTCTACCGTCCGCCGGCCGGCCACACAACGTTGATCATGCGTTGGCGGCGTGAAAACGCTTCCCGCCGCGGCCAACCTCATGATCGACGCGGCGGTGGGGCGGGGGTTCAGCAGGGGTCGTGGCCCTCGGTGAAGAGGCGTTGGGCCCAGTCGGCGTAGCCGGTGATTATCTTGCGGACCGTGCGGCCGTCGTGCAGGAAGAGGTACGCGCGGTCGCCGCGGCGGGCGAGCAGCCCGTCGAACCGGTACGTCCCCTGTGGAGCGCGCAGCCGGACGGCCGCCGGGTAGTGGGCCCGGACCTGCTCCACCGGGGTGCCGGCGGTGACGCCCTCCGGGGTGCGTGCCGGGTCGCCGAGCCAGAGCAGCACCAGCCGGTCCTCGACGAAGACCGGGCTGACCGTCTCGTGTCCGGCCAGCATCGGGCCGCAGGCCACCACGTCGGTACGCAGGATGCCCCGCCGGGTCAGCTCGCTCTCGGTGTCGCCGAACTCGATGTCGGGCAGCCCGTCGAGGCCGACGACCTGCACCGCGCCGGCCGGTCGACCGGTGACCGACCTATCTGGATGGACGCCGCTGCCGGCCACGGAGGCAGCCGTCAGCAGCGCCGCAAGAAAGGCGAATTGTCGCAATTTCATGACTCCCCCGGGTCTCCAACGGGGCCGGGGCGTTCAGGTTGCTGCTAACCGGAAGATTGCCGGTCTTCCCACTCCTCGGCCAGCTCGTCCCAGTAGTCGGCGCTCAGCCGCCGCCGCCCGTGCGCCAGCCAGCCCTCGGTGCTCCGCTCCACGTGCAGCCCCAGTTCCGCGAACGGGTCGATCCACGCGCCGGGCTCCGCGCCCAGCCGGACCAGCGCGGCGTTGAGCGGCCACTCCGCTCGCGGTCCGTCGAAGACGCTGTCGACGCGCGGCCCCCAGCTCAACTCGCCGCCGAGCCAGACCGCCGCCGACTGGTAGCCGGCGCCCCCGGCGAACTCCGCCTCCAGGTAGGCCACCGGCCCCTGCCGCGACCAGCGCGCCAGCACCTCGCTCAGCGCCGGCGAGAGGACCAGGTGGAACGGGTGCTCGGCGTCGCGGTCGGCGACCGAGAAGTCCGGCAGCGCGCCGGTCAGCTCCGTCACCAACTGCGGGGTGACCGGCAGTAGCGCGAAGTCCTGACGCAACTCGCCGAGCACCGCGTGGTCCAGCTCGCCGGTCTGCTCGGCGAGCAGCGCGGCGTCCGCCACCACGGCGCTGAGCTGGTAACTCATCCGAACCCTCCGGCATCCACAGGCTGTGGATGGAACATGTGTACGACGGGATCCGCCGCTCGGCGTGCGGCCCGGGGCCGGCGGAGCGTCGCTGCCTCGGGACATCATCGACCCGGCGCAGCCGGGGCGCGGGGGCGGCCCGTCGCCGGAGCGGGCGGGCGGCCGGTCAGCTCCGTTCGGGGACGCGCGCGACGAACGCCCGCCAGGCCGCGGGCGGGAAGACGAGCGCCGGGCCGGTCGGGTCCTTGGAGTCGCGGACGCCGACCACACCGGGCAGGTTGTCGGCGACCTCCACGCAGTTGCCGCCGTTGCCGCTACTGCGGCTGCTCTTGCGCCACCGGGCGCCGTTCAGCTCCATGTCTCCGCCACTTCCCTGATCAGGTCGACTGACTGCCAGTGGGTGAGCGCCTCGCCGCGCACGTTCTCCCACGCTGCCATCATGGCCGCGAGGTCGTCCGGGTCGCTAACCACTTGTCCCTGGAGTTGGTTGTCGAGGTAACCGGCGACCCGGTGGTCGGCGCTGGTGGCGATGACGAACGGCCCGTTCAGGCCGGCGTAGGCACCGACCGTCGACGGCACGACGTGGATCCGCACGTGCGGTTCGGCGCACACCGCCATCAGCGTCCGCAGTTGCTCGTGCATGGTGGCCCGGCCGCCGACCGGCCGCCGCAGCACCGCTTCGTCCACCACGGCGGTGAACTGCGGCGGGTCGTCCCGCTTCAGCACGCCCTGCCGGGCGAGCCGCGCCATCAGGTGCCGTTCGACATCGGCGCGGGGGATCAGCCCGGCGCCGCCGAGCACGGCCCGGGCGTACGCCTCGGTCTGGAGCAGGCCCGGCAGGACCACCGACTCGTACGACCGCAGTGACACCGCCTCGCGCTCGATCTCCTGCCAGGGCCGGAACCAGATGGGGTCACGACGTCTCGACGTGTCCGGCCAGATGTCCGAGATGTCCTTGTGCAGGGCCTCCGCCGCCGCCACCCGGTGCCGCGGGTGCGGGATGCGGTCCTCGGTCAGCCAGCGGCTCACGGTCTTCGGGTCGACACCGACTCGTTCGGCGAGTGATTCGAGTGGACCGACTCACGGTCGGTGTGGCCATCCGGGTGCCCGCCGAGGCATACCGCACCGGCGAAGGGCCGCTGACCCTGCTGATCACCGAGGTGCTGGGGCGCGGGCCGTTCCAGGGCGCCGAGTGGGCCGAGGTACGCGGCCACGAGGTCCACCCGGACGGCACCCTGCGCATCCGGCAGTCCTCCGCCCTCGTCCGGGTCGACCAGGCCCGGCCCGTCGAGGTGTGGTCGTGGTGACCCGCCGCCGTGACCATGCACCGACCCGTCCGACCTGGCGCTGCGCCGCCTGCGGAATCGCCTGGCCCTGCTCGCCGGCGAAGCTGCGGCTGCTCGGGGAGTACCGGCACGACCGCGCGGTGCTGACCGTCTACCTGGCGACGCTCCAGGCCGAGGCCGCCGAACACCTCGCCGCCCTCGACCAGGGTCCGCTCCCGGTCAACCTGACCGACCGCTTCGTCAGCTGGGCCCGCCCCCGCGGCTAGCCCCTGCCCGTACGCCGAGGGGCCGGTCCCGCGGTGGGACCGGCCCCTCGGCGACGCACTGGCGAGCGCGCCGCTATCCGGCCGAGAAGAGCGTCAGAACAGCGGGCCGCCGCTCTGCGGCCCGGCGATCCGGAGCCCGTACCGCATGTGCCAGGTGACCTCGGTGCGCAAGGTCAGCCCGCTCCACGAGGTGTTCGCCGGGGTCAGCGCACCGGGGGCGCCGGGGAGCGGGACCCCGTGGAACGGGACCAGGGTGCCGGACGGGTACCCGGCCAGGTCGCCGCTCACCTCTTCGCCGACGGACCCGACGAGGGCGTCGAGCCCGCCGGTGCCGTCGAGGTTCAGCAGCGCGACGGAGGCGCCGAACCTGTCCCCGCGCTCGGCGGTGTCCGGGACGACCGAGTGGTTCTGGTCGAACCCCTGCGCACCGCTCCCGGTCAATCCGGAGGCGGAGCCCTTGAGCAGGACGACCATGCCGGCCTCCGCCTGGGAGCCGATGCTCTCGCCGGGGACGCCGATCAGCAGGTCGGCCTTGCCGTCGCGGGTCACGTCGCCGATCGCGAGCGCCCCGCCGAAACGGTCGTCGTCCTCGGGGTCGCCCGGCACGCCGGCCGTACGCTGCGTGAAGATCCGTACCGCGCCGGCCGACAGGCCGCCGGTCCGGCCGGTGAAGACCGCGACGAGCCCGCCGTTGATGTGCGGGGTCTGCGCGCCCGGTGCCCCGGCGACGACCTCGCCGAGCCCGTCGCCGTTCACGTCGCCGATCGCGAGCACGTCACCCAGGTACCAGGCGATGGTGTTGGCGTCGCCGGTCGCGGGCGCCACGGCCGCACCGGTGACCGAGGTGGCGCCGGTGGTCGAGACCCCACCCGGCCCGCCCCACATCAGGGTGACCATGCCGGTGCCGTTCCAGGACACTCCGTCGTTCTCCCGGGGAGCGCCGATGACCAGATCCTGGTACCGGTTGCCGTCGACGTTCCCGATCGCCAGCGAGTAGCCGAACTGGTCGTTGCGCTCGGCCGCGCCGGGCACCGCCGCCAGGTCCTGGTGGAGGTGCTGGGCGCCGGTGGTCGTGAGGCCGGTCGCCCCACCGAACAGGACGGTGACCGCGCCGGCGTCCGCCTTGCTCCCGACCGACTCCCCGTACGCTCCGATCGCGAGGTCGTCGCGGGCGTCCCCGTTGATGTCACCGGCTGCCAGCGCGGCGCCGAACCGGTCCCAGGTCTCCGCGACGTCGGGAACGCCCGCGGAACTCTGGTTGAAGTGGATCGCCGAATTCGGCACCAGGCCCGCCTTGCTGCCCGGAATGATCCAGACCCCGCCGCCGTGGGCCTTGTTCCCGGGATCCACCTCGTCCGGGTCGCCGATCGCCAGGTCGTCGTAGCGGTCGCCGTTGAAGTCTCCCGCCACCAGAGCCATGCCGAAGCAGGAGCACCCACTGTCGGACTGCGACATCAGGCCGATGAAGTAGTCGACCTGCGGCGCGGACGAGTAGCGCACGGAGACGACACCCATCGCGGGGTAGGGCAGGCCGTTGTAGTCGGAGGGGTCGGCGGTGGCCGCCACGTCGTCGACGCCGTCGCCGTCGAAGTCGGATCGGGTGCCGCCGAACCCCCGCATCGGGGTGCTCGGTTTCGCCACCCGGTGGTGGGCGATGACGACGCCGTCCCGGGTGATGGTCTGGACGCCCTCCGCGGCCTGCGCTGGCACACCGATCGCCAAGCCGGCCAGGACGGCCAGCACAGATACGCTCGCGATGCTTCGTCGCATCAGAACCCCCGCTCGTGATGGATGCCCCGACACCGTAGAGGGGCGGATCCACGTCCGTAACCAGGCGAACGGGCAGGACGGGCGACCACCGGGCACGGTCGACCACCAGAAGGACGGTGGAGCCGGGGCGTTACCCGAGAGACGACTCAGGGCCGGCCCCGTCGCGGGGCCGGCCCTGAGTGCTGCTCTGGCGAGCGGAGGATACGAGATTCGAACTCGTGAGGGTGTTAACCCAACACGCTTTCCAAGCGTGCGCCCTAGGCCTCTAGGCGAATCCTCCGCCGAACAGGATACAGGTCCCGGCCGGATCGCCCACCCCACCACCCCCGGTGGTCGGGCCGGCGGTCGGGTACGCTTGACACACCCCCCGTGCGGCGTGCATCTCGTGAACCTCCCCAGGGCCGGAAGGCAGCAAGGATAAGCGGGCTCTGACGGGTGCACGGGGGGCCTTTCTGTCTGCCGCCCCCGCTACCCTCGCCGTGTCGGCGATCCGACGGGTCCGGGGCGCCGCGAAACCGCCCTGTCCCCGAGATCGTGTCGATCAAGCCGCGACGATGGCCCCCGGGCCCGGCGGGGTGGGTGGTCAGCCGGGGCGGACCGGCGCAGAATGGCTCGGTCGAGAGGAGGCGGGACGAGTGACGCTGGCGCTCTACCGCAAGTACCGGCCGCGTACCTTCGCCGAGATGATCGGCCAGGAGCAGGTCACCGAGCCGCTGTCGCAGGCGCTGCGCAGCGGGCGGCTCAACCACGCCTACCTCTTCTCCGGCCCGCGGGGCTGCGGCAAGACCTCCAGCGCCCGGATCCTGGCCCGCTCGCTCAACTGTGAGCAGGGCCCCACCCCCGAGCCGTGCGGGCAGTGCGAGTCCTGCCGCGGGCTGGCCCCCGACGGCGGCGGGTCGATCGACGTCATCGAGATCGACGCGGCCAGCCACGGCGGTGTCGACGACGCCCGGGAGCTGCGCGAGAAGGCGTTCTTCGCGCCGGCTCGCAGCCGCTTCAAGATCTACATCATCGACGAGGCGCACATGGTCTCGTCGGCCGGCTTCAACGCCCTGCTCAAGCTGGTCGAGGAGCCACCGGAGTACGTCAAGTTCATCTTCGCCACCACCGAGCCGGAGAAGGTCCTCGGCACGATCAAGTCGCGGACCCACCACTACCCGTTCCGGCTGTTCCCGCCGAAGGTGGTCCGCCCCTATCTGGAGCAGCTCTGCGAGGCGGAGGGGGTCATCGTCGAGCCGGCGGTCTTCCCGCTGGTGGTACGCGCCGGTGGAGGCAGCATGCGGGACAGCCTCTCCGTGCTCGACCAGCTCATCGCGGGCGCCGGCCCGGAGGGCATCACCTACTCCCGGGCCGCCGCGCTGCTCGGCGTCACCGACTCGGCGCTGATCGACGAGATGTGCGACGCGCTGGCCGCCGGGGACGGCGCGGCCGCGTACGCCACCGTCGACCGGGTCGCGGAGGCCGGCCACGACCTGCGCCGCTTCGCCTCCGACCTGCTGGAGCGGCTGCGCGACCTGATCGTGCTCCAGCAGGTGCCGGACGCCGCCGCGAAGGGCCTGATCGACGGCCCGGCCGACCAGATCGAGCGGATGACCGCGCAGGCCCAGCGGCTCGGCCCGGGCACGCTGTCCCGCTGCGCCGACATCGTGCACAACGGGCTGGTGGAGATGCGCGGCACCACCGCGCCCCGGCTGCTGCTGGAGCTGGTCTGCGCCCGGATGCTGCTGCCCGGCGCCGACGACTCGACCGGCGGCCTGCTCCAGCGCCTGGAGCGGATGGAGCGCCGACTCACCCTCGGCGGCGCCGACCTGGCCCCGCCCGCCGCCGCGCCGGCCGCCGCCGCCGCGCCGGTAGCCGACGCCCCGGCCGTACGCCCGGCGTCGCCCGCCCCGGCCGCGGCTGGCGCCGCGCCGCACCCGGAGACCGCCGGCCCGCCGGCGGCTGCCGCCCCCGGAACCTCCGCGACCGCCCCGCAGCCGGCTCCCGGCTCCGGCGTGACCGGCCCGCCGTCCCCGGCGGCCGGAGTACCCCGCCCGGCGGCGCACCCCGCCGACGCGCCGGTCGACGACGCGACCCCACCCACCGCCGCACCCCGGCGGGCGGTGCGCCCGGAGGCGGTGATGCCCGACCCGGCCACCCCCGCCCCGCCCCGCCCCGGCGCGTCGGCTCCCGGCGCGCTCGACGCGGTCGCGGTGCGCCGGGTCTGGCCCGAGGTGGTCGGCAAGGTCAACCGCACCAACAAGCGGATCGCGGCGCTGATGCGCGACGCGGTGGTCCGCGACCTCGACGACGACACGCTGGTGCTGACCGTGAAGTCGGCGGTGCTGGCCAAGATGATGTCCGACCACGCGGCGGTGCTCACCGACGCGCTCTACGAGGAGCTGGGCGGGCGCTGGCAGATCCGCTGCGAGGTGGCCGGCGAACGGGGCGGCGTGTCGCTGTCCGGCCCGCGCGCCGCGACGCCGACCGCTGCCCCGCCCGCCCCGGCCCGGCCGGCCGCCCAGCCGAGCGCGCCGCCGCCGGCCGCTCCCCGGTCGGGTGCCGGCGGCGGCCGGTCCGGCGGTGCGGGCGCCGCGCCGGCCGACGACGAGGAGTGGCCCGAGCCGGCCCGACCCGGCGGCTCCGGCGCGACACCGCCCGGCCGGAACGCCGAGCGTGCGGACGACTGGCCAGAGGCGGCCCGCCCCGGCGGCGCCCCGTCCGGCGGCGGATCTCCCGCCGGCCCGGGTGGCACCCCGTCCGGCGGGTCCGCTCCCGTGGCCCCGTCGACCGCCGCACCCGCGGGCCCGGCGAGCGCCCCCCGGCAGCCCACCGCCGGGCAGCCGGCCAACGCCAACGGCGCCCCGGTGAGCAGCGCGATCGCGGCGGCCCGGGCGGCGGCGGCCGGGCGCGGTACGCGTACCGATAAGGGGGCCCGGCAGACCGCGGACGCCGACTGGGCCGGCGAGCCGCCGTACGACCCGGACTACGACGGCCCGGTGCGGCCCGGCGCGGCCCGGCCGGCGGCCCCGGCGACCCCGGTCTACGAGGGTTTCGACCCGGGCGACGAGCCGCTGGACGAGGTCATCGACGAGAAGACCGCCCGGGAGTCGAGCGAGGAGCAGGCGGTCCGGCTGCTCCGCGAGGCGTTCGGCGCCGAGAAGATCGACGAGTTCGACGCCCGCTGACGCCGCCCGGCGAAGCGGCGAGCGGGGCGGGGCCGGTCACACCTGGCGACTAGGCTGGGCGGCGGCCGAGCAGACGAGTGCGAGAAGGAGCCATCCCGTGCGCCCAGGTGGACAGCCGAACATGCAGCAGATGCTGAAGCAGGCGCAGAAGATGCAGCAGCAGATCGCCAAGGCGCAGGCCGAGCTCGCCGAGGCCGAGCTGACCGGCACCGCCGGCGGTGGGCTGGTGACCGCGACCGTGGCCGGCACCGGCGAGGTCAAGAGCATCAAGATCGACCCGAAGGCGGTCGACCCGGACGACGTGGAGACCCTGGAGGACCTGGTCGTCGCGGCCCTGCACAACGCCGCCGAGGCGGCCCGCGAGCTGACCGAGAAGAAGATGGGCCCGGTCGCCGGCGGCATGGGCGGCCTCGGCCTGCCCGGGTTCTGAGCGGCAGATGTACGAAGGTGCCATCCAGGACCTGATCGATGAGCTGGGCCGGCTGCCGGGGGTGGGCCCGAAGAGCGCCCAGCGGATCGCCTTCCACGTCCTGTCCGCCGACCCGGCCGACGTGAACCGGCTGGCCGGCGCGCTGCGCAAGGTCAAGGAGCTGGTGCGGTTCTGCACCACCTGCTACAACGTCGCCGAGAGCGAGCAGTGCCGGATCTGCCGCGACCCGCGCCGCAGCGACGAGGTGCTCTGCGTGGTCGAGGAGCCCAAGGACGTGGTGGCGATCGAGCGGACCGGTGAGTTCCGTGGCCGCTACCACGTGCTCGGCGGGGCGATCAACCCGCTGGAGGGGATCGGGCCCGACAATCTCCGCATCCGGGAACTGATGACCCGGCTCGGCGGCGGTGCGGTGCGGGAGCTGATCCTCGCCACCGACCCGAACACCGAGGGTGAGGCGACCGCGACGTACCTCGCGCTGATGGTGAAGCCGATGGGCATCGCGGTGACCCGGCTCGCCAGCGGCCTGCCGGTCGGCGGCGACCTGGAGTACGCCGACGAGATCACCCTCGGCCGGGCCTTCGAGGGCCGTCGGGCCGTCTGAAACCCGCGATGGCCGGTGCCGGGTGACCGGCGCCGGCCATCGGCGTACCCGGTGCGGGTGCACGGCGTGTTCTGACATGTGGGCTAACCAGGCGACGGTCGATGTAACAAATTTGCATCGCTGAACCCGGACAAAGCGGCCCTTTGATGGCGGTCCGGAACGCCCGTCGGCGCGGGGCGCATCGGTTAAGACACGATCCGGTACCAACCGCTTCGTCAAGAGTTTCCCGCAGTCCCGGACGGAAGCTAAGGTCACCGCACATCGGTGACCCCTGTCACCACGTTGTCCGTACCCCCAAGGACGAGGTGAAGCACCATGCGTGCATCCAGGCCGAAGGCCGCGATCGCGGCCGTCGCGGTCGCGGCCCTCGCGGTAGCAGGCTGCGCCGAGAGCAACCGCGATGACAGTTCCGGCGGTAGCAAGAAGGACACCCTCGTCTTCGGCGTAGCCGGAGACCCGAAGGTGCTCGACCCGACCATGGCCAGCGACGGTGAGTCGCTGCGCGTCGCGCGTCAGGTCTTCGAGACGCTGGTCCGTCCCGAGGAGGGTGGCACCAAGGTCTCTCCCGGGCTCGCCGAGTCCTGGACTCCGGACGCCGCCGGCACGACGTGGACCTTCAAGCTCCGCTCCGGGGTGAAGTTCCACGACGGCACCGACTTCAACGCCGAGGCCGTCTGCAAGAACTTCGACCGCTGGTACAACGCCAAGGGCCTCATGCAGAGCCCCGACGTGACCGCGTACTGGCAGGACGTCATGGGCGGCTTCGCCAAGAACGAGGACCCGGAGCTGCCGCCGAGCCTCTTCAAGTCCTGCACCGCCAAGGACGCCACCACCGTCGACCTGGCCTTCACCCGGGTCTCCAGCAAGATCCCGGCCGCGCTGATGCTGCCGTCGTTCTCCATCCACAGCCCCACGGCGCTGGAGAAGTACGACGCCAGCAACGTCACCGGCACCGCCGAGGACATCAAGTACCCGTCGTACGCGATGGAGCACCCGACCGGCACCGGTCCGTTCAAGTTCAAGTCCTGGGACGTCGCCAACAAGACGCTGACCCTGGAGCGGAACGACGACTACGCCGGCCAGAAGGCCAAGCTGAAGACCCTGATCTTCAAGACCATCTCCGACGAGAACGCGCGCAAGCAGGCGCTGCGCTCCGGCGACATCCAGGGGTACGACCTGGTCGGCCCGGCCGACGTCGAGCCGCTGAAGAGTGAGGGCTTCAACGTCCTGACCCGCCCGGCGTTCAACATCCTCTACCTGGCGATCAACCAGAAGGGGAACCCGAAGCTCGCCGACATCAAGGTCCGGCAGGCCATCGCGCACGCGCTGAACCGCCAGGCGCTGGTCGACTCGAAGCTGCCCCCGGGCGCCAAGGTCGCCGACAACTTCATGCCGGACACCGTCGAGGGCTGGAACGGCGACGTCACCAAGTACGACTACAACCCGGAGAAGGCCAAGCAGCTGCTGGCCGAGGCCGGCGCGACGAACCTGACCCTGCGGTTCCACTACCCGACCGAGGTCACCCGGCCGTACATGCCGAACCCGAAGGACATCTTCGAGCTGCTCTCGGCGGACCTGAAGGCGGTCGGCATCAACGTCCAGGCCATCCCGCTGAAGTGGAGCCCGGACTACCTGAACGCCACCACCTCCGGCAACAAGCACGACCTGCACTTCCTCGGCTGGACCGGTGACTACGGCGACGGCTACAACTTCATCGGCACCTTCTTCGACCGGCCGAAGGACGAGTGGGGCTTCAACAACAAGGCCCTGTTCGACCAGTTCAAGGACGCCGACACCACGGCCGACATCGCGGCCCGGACCGAGAAGTACAAGGCCATCAACAAGGCCATCATGGACTTCCTGCCGGGTGTCCCGGTGTCGCACTCGCCGCCGGCGATCGTGTTCGGCAAGGACGTGACCGGGGTCAAGGCGAGCCCGCTCACCGACGAGCGGTACGCCAACGCCGAGTTCAAGTCCTGACCTGACGCAAGGAACGCGGGCGGGCGCTGGATCCTTCAGCGCCCGCCCGTGACCCTCCGCACACCCCTTTCGAGGCCACCGTGTTCCGGTTCATCGTCAGACGCCTGCTTCAGCTGATACCGACGCTGTTCGGGCTCTCCCTCCTGCTCTTCATCTGGCTCCGCCGACTGCCCGGCGGTCCCGAGACCGCCATCCTCGGCGAGCGCGGTACGCCCGAGATGCGTGCCGCCATCCGCCGCAACATGGGCCTCGACGAGCCGATCCTGGTGCAGTACGGCCGGTTCGTACGGCGGCTGATCCGCTTGGACCTGGGCACCTCGACCTCCACCAAGCGCGCGGTGGTCACCGAGTTCCTGGAGCGCTTCCCCGGCACCGTCGAGCTGACCATCAGCGCCATGCTGATCGCGATCGGGCTCGGCATTCCGCTGGGCTACCTGGCCGCCCGCCGACGCGGCCGGTTTCTCGACCACGCCTCCGTCGGCGGGTCGCTGATCGGCATCTGCATCCCGGTCTTCTTCCTCGCCTACGTGCTCAAGGCGATCTTCGCGGAGAACCTCGGCTGGTTCCCGTCCAGCGGCCGGCAGGACCCGACGCTCGGGGCCACCCGGATCACCAACTTCTTCGTCCTCGACGGGCTGATGACCCGGGAGTGGGACGCGGCCGCAGACGCGCTCTGGCACCTGGTGCTCCCGGCCGTCGCGCTGGCCAGCATCCCGCTGGCGATCATCGTCCGGATCACCCGGGCGAGCGTGCTGGAGGTGCTCAACGAGGACTTCGTCCGCACCGCCGAGGCCAAGGGCCTGACCGAGCGGGTCGTCCGCCGCCGGCACGTGCTGCGCAACTCGATGCTGCCGGTGGTCACCTCGATCGGCCTGCTCACCGGCGGCCTGCTCTCCGGCGCGGTGCTGACCGAGACCGTCTTCGCCTTCAGCGGCATCGGCGCCTTCATCTACGACGCGATCAGCCAGCGGGACTACCCGGTGCTGATGGGCTTCATCCTGATCATCGCGGTGGTGTACGTGCTGGTGAACCTCATCGTCGACCTCTCCTACAGCCTGATCGACCCGAGGGTGAGGGTCCGATGACGATCACCAGCGGCAAGAAGCGGGAGAAGATCGACCGGCTCGCCGAGTTGGCCGCCCGGGACGACGAGCGGGGGGTCAGCCTCTGGCGCGAGGCGTTCCGCCGGCTGCGGCGGAACCCGGCGGCGATCGTCGGCGCGGTGATCCTGGCGCTCTTCCTCCTCATCGCCATCGTCGGTCCGTTCCTCGTCCCGCATCCGCCGGACGCCCAGCTGTGGAAGGGCGAGATCCGGGACAACATCGGCTACTTCCCCGGACCGCGTGCGGAGAACTGGTTCGGCGTCGACCACATCGGCCGGGACGAGTTCAGCCGGATGATCGTCGGCGCGCGGCAGACGCTGCTGGTGGGCGTGGTCTCCACGCTGATCGGTCTGGCGGTCGGCTCGCTCATCGGCGGCGTCGCGGGCGCGTCCGCCGGCCTGGGCGGCCGCTGGGGCCGGGCCATCGACAACGTGCTCATGCGCTTCGTCGACATGCTGCTGGCGATGCCGAGCCTGCTCCTGGCGATCAGCATCGCCGCCATCCTCGGTGCCGGGCTCGAGACGGTGATGATCGCCGTTGGTGTGGTCTCGGTGCCGGTCTTCGCCCGGCTGCTGCGCGGTTCGATGATCGCTCAGGCGAACAGCGACTACGTGCTGGCCGCCACCTCGCTGGGGGTCCGGAAGCCGAAGATCGCCCTGGCCCACGTGGTGCCCAACTCGCTCGCCCCGGTCATCGTGCAGGCCACGCTGACCCTGGCCACCGCGATCATCGAGGCCGCCGCGCTCTCCTTCCTCGGCCTCGGCAACAACGACGCGTCGATCCCGGAGTGGGGCGTCATGCTCGCCGACGCCCAGCGCTACCTCGACGCGGCGCCCCGGTTGGCCATCCTGCCGGCCCTCGGCATCATCGTCACCGCACTCGGCTTCACGCTGCTCGGTGAGGCGATGCGCGAGGCCCTCGACCCGAAGCTGCGGAAGTAGGTCACATGTGTGAAGCGCGAGGAGTGAGCTTGCGAGCCCCGCAGTCGCGAACGGAAGGCCGGTAATGTCTCTGCTCGAAGTGGACGACCTCTCCGTCACCTTCGCCCGGCGTGGTCAGCGCGCCGTGCACGCCGTCGACGGGGTCTCCTTCTCGGTCGACGCCGGCGAGGTGGTCGGTCTGGTCGGCGAGTCCGGCTGCGGCAAGAGCGTCACCTCGCTGGCCATCATGGGTCTGCTGCCCAAGCAGCCCGGCCTGCGGGTCGGCGGCAAGGCGGTCTTCGACGGCACCGACCTGCTCCAGCTCGACGACCGGTCCCGGCGGGACGTCCGGGGCCGGGACATCGCGATGATCTTCCAGGATCCGCTCAGCTCGCTGAACCCGGTCGTCCCGATCGGGTTGCAGGTGACCGAGGTGCTCGCCCGGCACCGCGGGATGAAGGGCGAGGCGGCGGCGAAGGAGGCGGCGGCGCTGCTGGACCGGGTCGGCATCCCCGACCCGAAGCGGCGGCTGAAGGAGTACCCGCACCAGCTCTCCGGCGGGATGCGCCAGCGCGCCCTGATCGCCATGGCGGTGGCCTGCAAACCCCGGCTGCTGATCGCCGACGAGCCGACCACCGCGCTGGACGTCACCATCCAAGCGCAGATCCTGGAGCTGCTCAAGGAGCTGGTCCGGGACTCCGGCACCGCGCTGGTGATGATCACGCACGACCTGGGCGTGGTCGCCGGCATGTGCGACACCATCAACGTGCTCTACGCCGGCCGGGTGGTGGAGACGGCCCGCCGCCGTCCGCTGTTCCGCGAGCCGCGGCACCCGTACACGGTGGGGCTGCTCGGCTCGGTGCCGAGGCTGGACGCCGGGCGCGGCGAGCGGCTGAACCCGATCCCCGGCTCGGTCCGCGACGTGCTGCCCTGGCCGGACGGCTGCGCCTTCGCGCCGCGCTGCGCGCGGCGGATCGACGCCTGCGTCGGCGAGCCGCCGGAGCTGGTGCTCGCCCACGACGGCCGCAGCTACCGGTGCGTCAACCCGGCGCCGCTGCCCGGCGTCGAACCGGGCCAGGAGGTCCGCGGCGCGGTGCCCACGGAGGCCCGGCCCGGCTCCGTGCCGGCGCAGGCCGTCCCGAACGACCCGCCGGCGGTGCAGGGCTTCGGCCCCGCCCCGCGGGAGGAGGAGAAGCCGTGACCGACACCGACATCCTCGTCGAGGTACGCGACCTGAAGGTGCACTTCCCGATCAAGCGGGGGGTGCTCTTCGACCGGACGGTCGGCCACGTGAAGGCGGTCGACGGGGTCGACCTGCGCATCCCGCGCGGGAAGACGTACGGCCTGGTTGGCGAGTCCGGCTGCGGCAAGTCGACGCTCGGCCGGGCGCTGCTCCAGCTCACCCCGCCCACCCACGGCGAGGTCGACTTCGACGGCGTGGAGCTGACCAGGCTGCCGGCGGGCAAGCTGCGGTCGATGCGCCGGCGGATGCAGATGATCTTCCAGGACCCGATGTCGAGCCTGGACCCGCGGCAGAACGTCGAGTCGATCCTCACCGAGGGCCTGCAGGCCCACGGGATCGGCGCCGACCGGGACGAGCGGCGCAAGATCATCAGCGAGACGCTGGACAAGGTCGGGCTGCCCCGCTGGGCGCTCTCCCGCTACCCGCACGAGTTCTCCGGCGGCCAGCGGCAGCGCATCGGCATCGCCCGGGCCCTGGTGCTCGGGCCCGAGCTGATCGTCGCCGACGAGCCGGTCTCCGCTCTGGACGTCTCGATCCAGGCCCAGGTGGTGAACCTGCTCGACGAACTCCAGGACAGCCTCGGCCTGACCTACCTGGTGATCGCGCACGACCTGGCGGTGGTGCGGCACATCTCCGACACGGTCGGCGTGATGTACCTGGGCGCGCTGGTCGAGGAGGCGCCGAGCGACCAGCTCTACACCGAGCCGCTGCACCCGTACACCCGGGCGCTGATGTCGGCGGTGCCGGTGCCGGACCCGGACGTGGAGGACCGGCGGGAGCGGATCCTGCTCGCCGGCGACCTGCCCTCGCCGGCCAACCCGCCGTCGGGTTGCCGGTTCCACACCCGGTGCCCGTGGGCGCAGCCGACCCGCTGCGCCGACGAGCGGCCGGTGCTGCGGGAGATCGGCGGTAGCCGGGTGGCCTGCCACTTCGCCGAGCAGATCGCCAGTGGGGAACTGCGCCCGCACAAGGTCGAGGTGCAGATCGTCCGCCCCGAGGACGAGGGCGAGTCGCCGGCCGCGGTCTCCGCCCCCAGCGAGCCCGGTTCGTACGTCTGAAGCCGCCAGCGGGCCGCCGTGGCGGCCCGCTCGCTGGGAGCACGCGGAAGCCCGGGTCGGCCGACCCGGGCTTCTTCGTGTGCCGGTCCCGGTGTAGCGCGACCGCCCGGAGCGATCAGCCCTCCGGGCGGTTGAGCAGGGCGACCGCGATCGCGTGCACGGCGTCCAGGCCGGCCGGGTCGGCCAGCGGTGTCCGGCCGCCGGTCACCACGTACCACTCGTCGGCGTCCTTGTACTGAACCCGCAGGGTCACCTGGCCGTCGGCGTACTCGGTGCGCAGGGTCAGTTCGCCGGTGACCACGCCGACCTCGTCGGTCATCACCCCACCCGGGCCGGGCACGACGTCGGCCGTCCGCTCCTGGGTGGCGGTGCTCGCCGCGTTCGCGTCGGCGGCCATGCCCGCCCCCGGCGCTGCGGCGGACGGCGCGTCCGGGCTGTCCGCGCTCATCCCGGCCCCCGGCACCGCCGGGGCGGTCGCGCCGTCGGCGGTCATGCCGGCCGTGGTCGCCCGGTCCCCGGTCACGGGTTGCTCGCCCATGTGCAGTCCTCCAACATGTCGGTCAGGGCGGCCTTCTCGGCGGTGGTCACCGTGAGCCCCCAGTGGTGCTTGACCCGTACCCAGTCCGCGGCGTACTGGCACCAGTACGACCGGTTCGCCGGCTTCCACTGCGACGGGTCCTGGTCACCCTTCGCCCGGTTGGAGGTCGCGGAAACCGCTATCAGCTGCGGCCGGTCCAGGTCGTTGGCGAAGTCGCCGCGTTTCGCGTCGTCCCACTCGTCGGCACCGGAGCGCCAGGCGTTGGCCAGCGGCACCATGTGGTCGATGTCCACGTCGGACGGGTCGGTGAAGGTGCGGCCGTCGTACGCGCTCTCCCACCGGCCGCCGACCACGTTGCAGCCGGAGAGCTTGATGTTCTCGCCGTCCCGCTTGAGCACGTTGTCCCGCACGTCGCAGTTCTTACCGGTGTCCCGCCAGTGTGGGAAGCGGTTGCGGCTGTAGCCCTTCATCGAGCCGGCGCCGGCCACCGTCAACTGCCCGAGCAGCTGCGCCGGATTGCCGCCGGCGGTGGGGGACGGGGTTTGCTCCGGCTCGTCGAGCGGCACGCAGCCGGCCGCGCCGAGCGCCAGCGCCGCGGCGAGCACCGCCGTCACCCCGGCGCGCGGTCCTGATCTGGTACGCACAGACGACACCTCTCCAGCTTGCGGGCTTCCGGCGATCCCGCACAGTACCCGGGCCGGGTTTCGGCGTTTCGCGGCGTCTGGAGAATGGCGCGAGGCAGATTGGTCGGATGACCGAAACCGCTCCCGCGCTCCGCCTCGGCACCGCGGCCGGCCGGGGCACGCTGCTCGCGGCGGTGCTCGCCTCCGGCATGGTCTTCCTGGACAGCACCGTGGTCAACGTGGCGCTGCCCCGGCTCGGTGCCGACCTCGACGCCACCGTGGCGGGTCTGCAGTGGACGATCAACGGCTACCTGCTGACGCTCGCCGCGTTCGTGCTGCTCGGCGGGGCGCTCGGGGACCGGTTCGGGCGGCGGCGGGTCTTCCTGCTCGGGGTGGCCTGGTTCACCGTGGCCTCGCTGCTCTGCGGGCTGGCCCAGGAGACGTCGTGGCTGGTGGCGGCCCGGTTCCTCCAGGGCGCCGGCGGCGCCCTGCTCACCCCGGGCTCGCTGTCGGTGCTCCAGGCCAGCTTCCACCCGGACGACCGGGGCCGGGCGATCGGCGCCTGGTCCGGGCTCTCCGGCGTGTCGACAGCGCTCGGCCCGTTCGTCGGCGGCTGGCTGATCGACGCGCTCTCCTGGCGGTGGATCTTCTTCCTGAACGCGCCGCTGGCCGTGCTGGTGGTGCTGGCCGCGCTGCGCTGGGTGCCGGAGAGCCGGGACGAGAACGTCTCCCGCACCGAGGGTCCGGGTCGGCGGCGCCGGCGCTTCGACGTGCTGGGCGCGCTGCTCGGCGCGCTCGCCCTGGCCGGCGTCACGTACGCCCTGATCGACGCCCCGGCGCGCGGCCTGGACTCGCCGCCGGTGCTGGTCGCGGCGCTGCTCGGGGTGGCCGGCACGGTGGTGTTCGTGCTGGTCGAGCGGCGCCGCGGGGACGCCGCGATGCTACCCACCGGGCTGTTCGGCAGCCGGCTCTTCTCGGTGCTGAACGTCTTCACCGTGGTGGTCTACGCCGCGCTCGGCGGCTTCACCTTCTTCTTCTCCGTCTACCTGCAGAACGTGGTCGAGTGGTCGGCGTTCCGCACCGGGATCGCGCTGCTGCCGATGACCCTGCTGCTGATGGTCGGCAGTGCCCGGGCCGGAGCGCTCTCCGCCCGGATCGGCCCGCGGCTGCCGCTGCTCGTCGGGCCGCTGGTCGCCGCGGCCGGTTTGCTGCTGCTGCGCGGGGTCGGTCCCGGCGCGTCGTACTGGCGGGACGTGCTGCCCGGGGTGGCGCTGTTCGGCGCGGGGCTGACCCTGGTGGTGGCGCCGCTGACCGCGTCGGTGCTGGCCGCCGTGGCGGACCGGTTCGCCGGGGTCGCGAGCGGCTTCAACAACGCCGCCGCCCGCGCCGGTGGGCTGCTCGCGGTGGCCGCGCTGCCGCTGCTGGTCGGGCTCTCCGGCAGCGGCTACGAGCAGCGCGGCGAGCTGACCGGCGCGTACCGGGGCGCGTTGCTCTGGTGCGCCGGGCTGCTGGCGGCCGGCGCGGTACTGGCCGGCCTGCTGATCCACCGGCCGCCCCGGTCGGCGCCGCCGGCCCAGCCCTGCCACACCCTGCCGGTGTCCACCCCGCCCGAGCGGCGGGACGGCGCCCGGCAACGCCGGCCCGGGGAGTGAACAGCGACGGGCGGGGTCAATTCTTGACCGAACGATCTAGAAACGGTTAGAGTCGAGCCGTGGCAAGGACCAAGGAGTTCGATCCGGACGCGGCGCTCCGGGCGGCACTCGACCTGTTCTGGGAGCGGGGATACGAGGCGACCTCGATGGCCGACCTGGTCGAGCATCTGGGCGTCGCGCGAGCGAGCATCTACGCGACCTTCGGCAACAAGCACGACCTCTATCTCAAGGCCCTCGACCGCTACGGCGAGCTGGTCGACCCCCACCTGCTGCGTGATCTGTCGCAGCCGGGTCCGGCACTGCCGGCCGTACGGGCGCTCGTCGAGCGCTACGCGTCCGAGGCCGGCGACGACAGCGGCCGGCGTGGCTGCTTCATCGTCAACACGGCGGTGGAGGTCGCGCCGCACGACCGGCAGGCGGCCCGTCGCGTGGCGGCGAGCTGGGACTACCTGGAAGCCGCGCTGACCTCCGCGTTGATCCGGGCGCAGGCCCAGGGCGAACTCGCGCCGGGCAGGGACCCCCGTGCCCTCGCCCGGCTCCTGGTCGTGCTGCTGCAGGGCATCCGGGTGGTCGGCAAGGTGTCGGCCGAGCCGCGGCGGCTGCGCGACGCCGCCACACAGGCGCTGGCCCTGCTCGCCTGACGACGGGCCGCCGAAAGCGGACCACTGATCGCCCGCGGGCGCGCCACCGCCGAGATTCGCGCCCGGTGGCGCGGTGTCCACGTTCTTCTTCGACCCTGCGTGCCAACCCCTGCGCTGAATCTAGACCGAACGGTCCTGAATCATGGAGGTGAGTGACGATGGCGACAGCGGTCCCCGACGTACCGCCCGACGCGGCGCCGCACCGCCGTCGCCCCTCGCCGCGATCCGGTCACGCCGGTCGGGACGGTGCGCCGGGCAGGCCGGCCACCGGCCCTGCCTTCGCCCTGCTCGCCACCGTGCAGACAACCCTGATCTTCACGATCACCGTCATCTCCGTACCGCTGCCGGTGATCGGCCGGGAGTGGGGACTGGGTGGGTCCAGCCTGGTCCTCCTCAGCGCCGCCTACGGGTTGTCCTTCAGCGGCCTGTTGCTGTTCGGCGGGCGGCTCGCGGACCGGTACGGCGGACGCCGGACGCTCACCGGCGGTCTGGTCGTCTTCGGGGCCGCGTCGATGGTGGCCGCACTCGCTCCCGGAAGCGGGATCCTCACCGCCGCGCGCTTCGCCCAGGGGGTGGGCGCCGCCCTCGTCGCGCCGGCAGCCGTCGCGGTGCTGCGACGGCTGTTTCCGGACCCGGTCGGGCACGGCCGGGCGATGGCGACCTGGGGCGGGTTGTCGGTGCTCGGTGCGACGTTGGGAAGCCTCCTCTCCGGGATCGTCGCCACCTGGTTGTCGTGGCGATGGACGCTGGCGGTCCCGCTGGTGGTCGCCGTGGTGGCGGCGGTGGTGGCGCCGCGGTTGCTGCCCGCGGACACCCGGTACAGCCGGGCCGCGCTCGACCTGCCGGGCGCGTTGCTCGCCACCACGGGCACCACGCTGTTCAGCCTCGGCCTGGTGGTGACCGGCGAACACCCGTGGACCTCGGCGATGGTGCTGGCCCCGCTGGCCTCGGGCCTGGTTCTGCTCGGCGCGTTCGTCGCGGTCGAACTGCTCAGTGCCGACCCGCTCCTGCCGATGTCCTTCCTGGCTGATCCCCGGCGGGTGACCGCCCTGCTCGTGATCGCCCTGTCCGCGGCCGGAACCACCGTCGTCTCCCTCCTGCTGGTCCTGTATCTCCAGCAGATCCGGGACTGGACGCCGCTGCGTACCTCGCTGGCGTTCGCTCCGTACGCGGTGGTTCTCGTCGTCGTCGGGCGGCTGTCCGGGCGGCTCATCGTCCGATGGGGAGCCCGACGCACGACGTCCACCGGGCTCGCGTTGGCGGCTGGCGGCCTGCTCCTGCTGGCCGGTCTGGACCCGCGAACCGGATACTGCCCCGGTCTGCTGCCTGGCCTCGTTCTCCTGCCGGCAGGAGTGGCGTTGTGCTTCTCCGCCGGGTCGGTGCTCGCCCTCGCCGACGTACGACCGCGGCAAGCGGGGCTCGCCGGCGGCGTGTTGAACACGGCGATGGAGGTGGGACCGACGGCCGGACTCGCCCTGCTGACCGCACTCGCCGCGGCGCGCACCACCCACCTCGAGAGCGGCGGTGCCAGCCCACCGAACGCAACCACCAGCGGGTACGCCTGGGCGTTCGGCGCCGCCGGGCTCGCCTTCGCCGTACTGGCCGCCGTCACCGCGGTGACCGGACGCAACCGCCCCACCGGCCGGGCTGACCACAACGACCTCGGCCCAGCGGCGGATCACCCGCCGCCTCGGCCGACCGCGCACACCGCAGCGCGAACCGTAGCAGCACCACCGATCCGACACCGAGAAGGAGTCACCACCGTGACCGCACGATTCACCGGCAAGGTCGCCCTCGTCACCGGGGGCGGCGCAGGAATCGGCCAGGCCGTCGCACGAGCGTTCGCCCGCGAGGGAGCGGCCGTCGTCGTGGCGGGCCGTACGCTCGGCGCGCTCGACGAAACCGTCAAGCTCATCGAGGACGAGGGTGGCCGCGCCTGGGCCGTCACCGCCGACGTCACCCGCTCGGCCGACCTGGCCCGCCTGGTGGCCGAGACCACCAGCCGGTACGGCGGGCTCGACATCGCTGTCAACAACGCCGGAATCCTGGCTGCGGTCGGCCCGGTCGGCGACGTCGACGAGGAGCAGTGGCAGCACCTCGTCGCGGTGAACCTCACCGGCACGCTGCTGGCCATGAAGTACGAGATCGCCCACATGCGGGCCCACGGTGGCGGCGTCATCGTCAACATCGCCTCGAACCTCGGTGCCCACGCCCGGCGGGCAGGGCTCGGTGCGTACGTCGCGACCAAGGCCGCGGTGAGTGCGCTGACCCGCAACGCCGCACTGGACCACATCCGGGAGGGGATCCGGATCAACAGCGTCAGCCCCGGACCCGTGGACACCGCGATGTCTCTCCTGCCCGGGGAGAGTCCGGCGGACCGTGCCGACCGGATGGCGGCCCAGCTGCCGATCGGCCGCGTCGGCACCCTCGACGAGGTCGCCGCGGCGGTGCTGTACCTGGCCTCGCCCGACGCCGGCTTCGCTGTCGGCACCGACCTGGTGTTCGACGGAGGGGCCGCCGCGTAGCGCCACCGCCGCCCGCGTGGGTCGATCCAATGCCTGCGCGGGCGGTGCCTCGGCCGACCGGCCACGGGACCACGTCCGCGCACCCGGGGCGGATGGCCCGGGCGTCGCCGACGCCGGGGTGCCGGAACGGCTCCGACACCCCGACGTCACGCGGCCGGGTCGACCCCGCGTCCTGCCCGGCGGGGTCGCCGGGTCAGTCGCGGGCGCGGTTGACGGCGCTGGTGACGGCCTTGATCGAGGCGGTGACGATGTTGGCGTCGGTGCCGACGCCCCACACCGTCCGCCCGTCCACCTCGCACTCGACGTACGCGGCGGCCTGCGCGTCCCCACCGGAGGAGAGCGCGTGCTCGTGGTAGTCGAGCACCCGTACCGCCACACCCACCGACTGGAGCGCGTTGACGTACGCGTCGATGGGGCCGTTGCCGACCGCGGTCAGCGACCGCCGCTGGCCGCCGAGACCCACCTGGGCCTCGATCTCGACCTTGCCCTCGGCGGTGCCGATGGCGTAGCCGGTCAGCGTGACCGCCGGGTCGAGCTGGTGGTCGAGGAGGTAGTTCTCGGCGAAGATCTGCCACATCGCGCCCGGCTCGACCTCGCCGCCGGAGTGGTCGGTGACCTGCTGGACCACGCCGGAGAACTCGATCTGGAGCCGGCGCGGCAGGTCGAGCTGGTGCTCGGTCTTCATGATGTACGCGACGCCGCCCTTGCCGGACTGCGAGTTGACCCGGATGACCGCCTCGTAGGTGCGGCCCAGGTCCTTCGGGTCGATCGGCAGGTAGGGCACCGCCCACGGGTGTTCGTCCACCGGCACCCCGGCCGCCGCGGCGTCCGCCGCCAGCGCGTCGAAGCCCTTCTTGATCGCGTCCTGGTGCGAGCCGGAGAAGGCGGTGTAGACCAGGTCGCCCGCGTACGGGTGGCGCTCGTGCACCGGCAACTGGTTGCAGTACTCGACGGCCCGCTTGATCTCGTCGATGTTCGAGAAGTCGATCATCGGGTCGATGCCCTGGGAGAACAGGTTCAGCCCCAGGGTGACCAGGTCGACGTTGCCGGTGCGCTCACCGTTGCCGAACAGGCAGCCCTCGATCCGGTCGGCGCCGGCCAGCAGCCCCAGCTCGGCGGCGGCCACCCCGGTGCCCCGGTCGTTGTGCGGGTGCAGGCTCAGCACCAGGCTGTCCCGGCGCGGCAGGCGCCGGTGCATCCACTCGATCGAGTCGGCGTAGACGTTCGGCATCGCCATCTCGACCGTCGCCGGCAGGTTGATGATCAGCTTCCGGTCCGGGGTCGGGTCGATCACCTCGATGACCTTGCTGCACACCTCCAGCGCGTACTCCAGCTCGGTGCCGGTGTACGACTCCGGTGAGTACTCGTAGTGGATGTCGGTGTCCGGGGTGTGGATCTCGGCGTACTTCTGACAGAGCCGCGCGCCCTGGGTGGCGATGTCCGCGATGCCGTCCCGGTCCAGCCCGAAGACCACCCGCCGCTGGAGGGTGGACGTCGAGTTGTAGAAGTGCACGATCGCCCGCTTCGCGCCGCGCAGCGACTCGAAGGTGCGGTCGATCAGGTGCTCCCGGCACTGGGTCAGCACCTGGATCGTGACGTCCTCCGGGATCAGGTCCTGCTCGATCAGCTGCCGGACGAAGTCGTAGTCCGTCTGGCTGGCCGAGGGGAAGCCGACCTCGATCTCCTTGTAGCCCAGCTGCACCAGGAGCTGGAACATCCGGCGCTTGCGCTCCGGCGACATCGGGTCGATGAGCGCCTGGTTACCGTCGCGCAGGTCCACCGCGCACCAACGCGGCGCGACCTCGACGTGGCGGGTCGGCCAGGTGCGGTCCGGCAGGTCGATCCGGAACTGCTGCTGGTAGGGCTGGTAGCGGTGGTAGGGCATCCGGCTGGGGCGCTGCCGGGCGATCGGATCGGTCTCGGCGTCGGTGACGGGTTGAGCCATTGGCGTGCTGCTCCCTGGGAACATGTGGCGTCAGCAATCGGAAGGTGTCGGCGCGACGTCGGGCGACGGTGCCCGGTGGGCCGAGGAGAAGTTCGGATGTGCTGGACGGCGCGGTTCGACTCCGCGACGAGGTGCCGGCCGGTCAGGCCTCGTCGCGGCAGCCAAGGAGAAGGAACGCCCGCCACATGACAAGGTCACCCTATGTGGTGGTAGGGGCAGTGGGAAGGCAGGTCCGGATTATGGGATCGGGCTCACTGCCGCCTCCGTGCACTCCGCGCCCAGCCGCGGCGTCCGCCCCGCCCAGGACACCACGGGTACGATCGCCAGCCCGACCAGGGCGAAGATCGCGGCAGTCGGATACCAGCCCCAGCCGCCGGTGGTCACCCCGAGCGCGGTCAGTCCGGCCGGGGCGATCAGGTACTGCAACTGCGTGCCGAGCCGGAACGCCCCCACGTACGCGCCGCGCTGGGCGGCCGGCGGCAGGGTGGCGGTGAGCCCCCAGGTGCCGGCCGACTCGACCAGTTCGGCGACGATCAGCAGGGTCGCGGCGGCCACCAGGACCACCACGGTGAGCGTGCCCCGGGTCGCCCCGGAGATCGGCAGGGCCAGGCAGAACAGGGCGATCAGCAGGGCGCCGCGGCGGGACGCCCGGGCGGCGCCCGGCGCGGTGTCGGCGCCCCGGCTGGCGCGTACCTGAAGCAGCACGATCAGGACCGTGTTGAGCAGCACCAGGCCGGCGATCAGCGTCTTCGGAGCGTCGGTGTGGGCGAGGATCCAGAGCGGCAGCACCGTCAGGTAGAGCGTCTGGTGCGCGGTGAGCAGCCCGGAGAGCAGGGACACCGCCATGAACGGGCGGTCCCGGAGCACGGCGAGCCGGCTCATCGGCTCCGCCGACCGGGCCACCTGGGGCAGCCGGGGCAGTCGCCGCACGAACAGAGCCGTCACCAGGAAGACCGCCGTGATGAACCAGATCATTCCCCGGTACGCCTCGATCGTGTCCACCGCCAGCACCAGGCCGCTGATCACCGCGCCCAGCCCGAACCCGACGTTCAGCGAAGAGCGCTGGTACGCCATCGCGGTGACCCGTTCGGCCGGGGGGAGTGCGTTGATCGAGTAGACCTGCCGGGCGACGCCGGCCGCGGCGTCCACGGCGGCCAGCGCCACCACCACGGCGAGGAAGCCGGCGAAGCCGCCCACGTAGGGGTAGGTCGCGAAGAGCGCTGCCTCCAGCACCAGCCCGAGAACCCAGACGCGCTGCGGCCCGTACCGGTCGGTGAGCCCGCCCAGCGGCACCGTGCCCAGCAGCGACACCCCCGCCGCGATGGACAGACCCAGCCCTACCTGGGCGGCGCTGAGCCCGAGCGCCCGGGTGAAGAAGACGGCGCTGCCGGCCTGGAAGAGGCCGCTGCCGACGGCGTAGACCATGGCCTGCACGGCCAGGGCGCGGGTCAGCCCGGCCGGCGGTACGACGTTCCGGACAGCGGTGCGGATGGTTTCTCTGGCCCTCATGGCCGGTGAGTGAACCGGGCCACCACGGCCCCGGTCGAGCCTTTTAGGCTGGGTCGAATCCTGCGTCCGGGGGGTCGTGTGTCCGAGTTGCGGTTCAGTCTGGCCGACGTCGCGGGAGTGCGGCTCGCCGTGTCGCCGGCCAACGAGACGGTCATGAGCATGTGGGCGTTGGCCAATCCAGTCCGCTACGCGGTGCACCTGCCCTGGATCGACCGGGCCCGGGTGACCTTGCGTCGTCCCGAGGTGGCCGACCGGGTCCGACCGTTGGTGGAGCTGACCCGGCCGCATCGCTGGCTGCCCGACTTCCTCACCCCGGCGGCCCGGCCGAACCTGGAGATGGCCGAGCAGCTCGACCAGATCGCGGCGACGCCGCCGGACGTGGTGGTCCGGGATCTGCTGGCGACCACCCCGCGCGGGCCGCTGAGCCCGTTCGGTTTGGCGCTGCTCGCCGATCCCCGCGGGCTGCTGCCACATCTCATCGACGCCGTGCGGGTCTGGTACGACGAGGCGATCGCCCCGGACTGGCCGCGGATGCGGGCGCTGCTCAACGCCGACGTGGCGTACCGCGCCGCTCAGCTCGCCGAGGGCGGTGCCGGTCGGTTCTTCGAGCAGCTCCACCCGAGCCTGCGCTGGCTCGGCGACCGGGTGGTCAGCGACGACCCGTTCGAGCGGGACTTCGACCTTCGCGGTCGCGGGCTGGCGCTGAATCCGGGCGTGTTCACCGACCGACGGGTGCTGTGGAACCTGCTGGAGGACTCGTTGCCGGCCGGGGCGTACCCGGTCCGGGCGGTCGGAACGCTCTGGGAGGCGATCGGGACGCCGTCCGGAGACCCGCTGGCACGGGTGCTCGGCCCCGGCCGGGCCGTGCTGCTGCACCTGCTCGACACTGCGGCCACCACCACCGACCTGGCCCGACTCGCCAGGATGTCCGCCGGAAACGTCTCCCAGCACCTGGCCGCGCTGCACGCCGCCGGCCTGGTCCACCGTTCCCGGCAGGGCCGGCACGTCCTCTACCGCAACACCGAAGCCGCGACGGTCCTGCTCCGGGCCAGCAGCGGCGGATGACCCGACCCGGCTGCGGCCGATCAGGCGAGCAGCAGCTCGGTGAGCGGGCGGCGGCGTCGCAGCGCGGTCTCCTCCGACAGCAGGTCAGCGGGGAGGCTCAGCGGGTCACCCAGCTGACCCACGGCCGCCGCCGCGTACGGGCGGACGTCGGGCGGCAGGTCGAGGTCGGCGGCCAGGCCGGCCCGGTCCAGGTCGAGCACCTGGCGGACGTGCAGGCCGAGCGCGGTGGCCTGCACGGTGAGGTGCGCGATCGCCTGCCCCAGGTCGTACGCGGCGTGCCCGGCAAGGTCGGCCCCACCCGCGTGCCCGGTCGGCTGCGCGGTGTGCCCGGCCGGGTCGGCCAGGTGCGCGGCGAGCAGCAGCGCGGACGCCCGTCCCGCCCAGCGCTGGTCCCGCGCGGGCAGGTTGACCAGGATCCGCTTGAAGGTCTCGTCGTCGCGGTGCCCCAGGACGAACCGCCAGGGCTGGCGGTTGCCCACCGACGGCGCCCACCGGGCCGCCTCCAGCAGCGAGGACGTCTCGGCCGGGGTCAGCTCCGCGGTCGGGTCGAACGAGTGCGGACTCCAGCGGATCGCGAGCAGCGGGGTCAGGTCGGCCATGGGTAGAGCGTCCCCTATGGGCGTTTCGCCCGTCGGAGCTGGTTGGTCAAATGTGGGCAATCGCACCCGTAACGGAACGAAGGTCAGAACGTTCCGGCGCTCGGACTCCCCGACGAGTCGGGCGGCGGCGGGGAGGCGGTGCCGAGCGCCTCGCCCTCCACCACCGGCCCGGCGAGCTGCACGGTGGCCGGTGCCGGGGCGGGCGTACCAGCCAGGGTCAGCGTCCCGGCGGCCGTCCGCACCGCGGTGGGCGTGCCGTCGGCGTCGTAGCAGTAGATGCCGACGTCGAGCGGGGGGTTGATCGAGGCCGAGGTGGTCTCCACCGCGTAGCAGGCGCCGGTGGCCCCGGGCGGCGGGGTGGCCGGGGAGACGGCCAGCGGGGCGCGCCGGTCGGTGAGCACGGCCAGCCAGTCGGTGAACGGGTGCTGCACCCGCGGGTCCAGCCGCCGGGGGAGGCCGTCGTCCGGGTCGCCGAGTCGTACGCAGCTCGGCGGCTCGGGCCGGCTGGCCGACGGCAGGGCGCACTGGAAGAGCCCGTCGGCGGTCGCGGCGAGTGAGATGTCGGCGGTGCCGCCGAGCGCCCCGCCCGGCACGTCCACCCGCCAGGTGCCGTCGTTCGCGCTGGTCACCACGATCGTCCGGGCCGGGGCGTCGGGTGCGCGCAGGGTGTAGCTGGCGACCAGGTGCCGGTCCTGGGCCGCCGCGGCCAGGGCGGCCAGCTCGTCCCGGGCCGCGTCCCGCTCGGCGGGTGCGGGGGCGCTGGTCGGGGTGGGCGGTGGCGTGGCCGGCTGGTCGGCGGTGCAGGCGGCGAGGACGGCCGGCAGGGCCAGCGCGAGCGGGCCGGCCAGGCGTCGGGCCGGGCGGAGGTGGGCGTGCACCCGGTCATTCTGGGCCGCCCGGCCGGGCCGTGGGGACCCGTGTGGCGGTGGCCGGCCCGGCGTGTCGCGGGCCACGCCACCGGGCCTCCGCCGGCCGGATCGTGGGATCACCCGACCCGGCGGCGCGCGCCGCCCGATACGCTGAGGGCGTCTGACGCGCGCCGCCGGCCCCGGTGCCGGCGGCGTCGGCACGCTCAGGGTCACTGGAGGGAGCGCACCGTCGTGGCACTCGTGGTGCAGAAGTACGGCGGGTCCTCCGTCGCCAACGCCGAGCGGATCAAGCGGGTGGCCGAGCGCATCGTCGCGGCCCGCAAGGCGGGCGACGACGTGGTGGTGGTGGTCTCCGCCATGGGCGACACCACCGACGAGCTGCTCGACCTGGCCAACCAGGTCAGCCCGCTGCCGCCGGGCCGCGAGCTGGACATGCTGCTCACCGCGGGCGAGCGCATCTCGATGGCGCTGCTCGCCATGGCGATCCACAACCTGGGCTACGAGGCCCGCTCGTTCACCGGCTCGCAGGCCGGCGTGATCACCACCTCGGTGCACGGCCGGGCCCGGATCATCGACGTCACCCCCGGTCGGCTCAAGGGCGCGATCGACGAGGGCGCGGTGGTCATTGTGGCCGGCTTCCAGGGCGTCTCGCAGGACACCAAGGACGTCACCACGCTCGGCCGGGGCGGTTCCGACACCACCGCCGTGGCGCTCGCCGCCGCGCTGAACGCGGACGTCTGCGAGATCTACACCGACGTGGACGGCGTGTTCAGCGCCGACCCGCGGATCGTCCCGAACGCCCGGCACATCAAGCAGATCACCTACGAGGAGATGCTCGAACTCGCCGCCTGCGGGGCGAAGGTGCTGCACCTGCGTAGCGTGGAGTACGCCCGCCGGGCGGGGTTGCCGATCCACGTCCGTTCGTCATACTCGACCAACACCGGCACGATGGTCACCGGATCGATGGAGGACCTTCCTGTGGAGCAAGCACTGATCACCGGGGTCGCCCACGACCGCAGCGAAGCCAAGATCACCATCGTGGGGGTGCCGGACGAGCCGGGCGCCGCCGCGCGGATCTTCGACACGGTGGCCGGTGCCGAGATCAACATCGACATGATCGTGCAGAACGTCTCCACCGAGGGCACCGGCCGCACCGACATCTCCTTCACCCTGCCCAAGACCGACGGCCCCACCGCGATGGCGGCGCTCAGCAAGATCCAGGAGTCGGTCAAGTTCAAGGGCCTGCTCT
Source organism: Micromonospora sp. CNZ280 (assembly GCF_011759515.1). NCBI lineage: Bacteria > Bacillati > Actinomycetota > Actinomycetes > Micromonosporales > Micromonosporaceae > Micromonospora > Micromonospora sp. CNZ280. The sequence goes on along the minus strand of NZ_JAAOYP010000001.1, from coordinate 1,736,718 downwards.
ACGACGACCACGTGGGCAAGGTGTCGCTGATCGGCGCCGGCATGCGGTCGCACCCGGGCGTGGCGGCCGGCTTCTTCGCCGCCCTCGGCCAGGCCGGTGTGAACATCGAGATGATCTCCACCTCCGAGATCCGGGTCTCCGTGGTCTGCCGGGACACCGACCTCGACGCCGCGGTGCGCGCCATCCACGACGCCTTCGACCTGGGCGGCGACACCGAAGCCGTGGTCTACGCGGGGACGGGACGGTAGCGCCCGTGGCGCCGCTGCCCACCCTCGCCGTGGTCGGCGCGACCGGGGCCGTCGGCACGGTGATGTGCGAACTGCTCACCGGGCGCAAGAACGTCTGGGGCGAGATCCGGCTGCTCGCCTCCGAACGCTCCGCCGGCAAGGTGGTCCGCTGCCGCGGCGAGGACCTCACCGTCCAGGCGGTCACCCCGGAGGCGTTCGACGGCGTCGACGTGGCGATGTTCGACGTGCCGGACGACGTCTCGGCGCACTGGGCCCCGATCGCGGTCAGCCGAGGCGCGGTCGCCGTGGACAACTCCGGGGCCTTCCGGATGGACCGCGACGTCCCGCTGGTGGTTCCCGAGATCAACCCGGAGCAGGTGCGCAACCGGCCCAAGGGGATCATCGCCAACGCCAACTGCACCACCCTCGCGATGATCGTCGCGGTCGCCCCGCTGCACCGCGAGTACGGCCTGCGCGAGCTGGTGCTCGCCTCGTACCAGGCGGTCTCCGGCGCCGGTCAGGCCGGGGTGGACACGCTGCACGCCCAGCTCGGCAAGATCGCCGGCGACCGGGGGCTCGGCTCCCGCCCCGGCGACGTACGCCAGGCGGTCGGCGACGAGCTCGGTCCGTTCCCGGCGCCGCTGGCGCTGAACGTGGTGCCCTGGGCCGGCTCGCCGGCCGACGCCGGCTGGTCGTCCGAGGAGCTCAAGCTGCGCAACGAGTCGCGCAAGATCCTCGGGCTGCCCGATCTCAAGGTCTCCGCCACCTGCGTGCGGGTGCCGGTGGTGACCGGCCACTCGGTCGCGGTGCACGCGGTCTTCGCCACCGAGGTCGACGCCGAGGGCGCCCGCGAGGTGCTGCGCAACGCGCCCGGGGTGATCCTGGTCGACGACCCGGCCGCCGGCGAGTTCCCGATGCCGATCGACGCGGTGGGCACCGACCCGTCCTGGGTCGGCCGGATCCGCCGCGCCGTCGACGACCCCCGCGCCCTGGACTTCTTCGTCACCGGGGACAACCTCCGCAAGGGCGCCGCCCTGAACACCGCCCAGATCGCCGAACTCCTCGCCACCGAGTTCACCCCCCGCTGATCCACCCCCACCCCCACGCGCCGTGACCCTGCGCGCACGTTCAGAGAAAGAGTGCCTATCCAGCGCCTGATGGCCACTCATTCTCTGAACGTGCGCGGGCGGCGGGCGCGGGCGGGATCAGGCGGCGGCGAGGTGGACGCCGTCGCGGCCGTGCCGCTTGACGGCGTAGAGGGCCTGGTCGGCGCGGCGGAGGGTGAGCTCCGGGGACTCGCCGGGGCGGGGCAGGGCGACACCGATGCTGATCGTCCGGCCGGTACGCCGGGCCGCCTCGGTGAGTCGTTCGGCGATCCGGACCGCCTCCTCGGGCCGGTTCACCTCGATCACCGCGACGAACTCGTCGCCGCCGATCCGGTACAGCTCGTCGCCCTGGCGCAGCGCCCCCTCCAGCGCCCGGGCCAGGCCGACCAGCACCCGGTCGCCGGCCTGGTGGCCGTACGTGTCGTTGACCGTCTTGAAGCCGTCCACGTCGATCGCCAGCAGGGCCGTACGCCCCGGGGTGGCCGTGGCGATCCGCTGGCCGAACGGCCCGGTGTGCCGCAGCCCGGTGAGCGGGTCGGAGCTGGCCTGCTCGCGCAGCCGGGCCAGGGTGCGCAGCCGGTCCAGGCAGCTCCACGCCTGCCCGGCGAGCAGCTCAACCAGGTTCACCGTGGTCGGGTCGGGGCGGAGCAGGCGCTCGTCGGCGACCAGCAGCGCGCCGCCCTCGCCGGCCGGGCCGACCGGCACCACGATCAGGGTGCGAACGCCGGCCCGGAGCAGGGGTTCGTGGTCGGCGACCGGCGGGTGCCCCGGTTCGCCGAGGGTGTAGCCGGCACCGTAGCGGTGGGCGCGACCGACCATCCGGCCCAGCGCCGCCGGCCCGGCCTCGGCCAGCTCGGCCCGGATCCGCGCCTCCAACTCGCCCGGTTCGCCGGTCGGCGGGTCGAGGCGGGGACCGGCGGGACCGGCCAGCACCAGTACGGCGGCGGGGAGCGCCGACACGTCCCGGGCTGCGGTGACGGCGGCACTCAGCACGTCCCACTCGGTCGCCGCCGAGGTCAGCGCGGCGGCGTGCCGGAGCAGCTTCTCGCTGCGGCTCTCCGCCGGCGGCCCACCGAGCGCCACGATCCGGGCGCCGAGCCGGGCGGCCAGCCGCTCGGCGGTCTCCCGCCACGGGGCGAGGTCCACCGGCTCGCACCACTGCAGGTCGAGCACGCCGATCGGGCGACCCGCCGGGTCCAGCACCGGTACGCACACCTCGGCCGTGACGTCGGGGCGTACCGGCAGGTAGTCGGGGTCGGCGGCGACGTCCGGGACGACGGCGGTCAGGCCGGAGTCGTACACCCGGCCGACGATCCCGGTCCGCGGCGGGACGGTCGAGAAGACCTGCCAGGAGCCGGTCGCCGCGACGCAGCGGAGCCGGTCGTGCACCCGCAACAGCACCGAGATGGTGGCCGGCGCGTAGCGAGCCAGCGCGGTGACGGTCCACTGGCAGGCCTCGACGGCGGTCGACGCCATGGGGAGGCGGACCGTGACGTCACGGATGACTCGCTGGTGATCCATTCGCACGTCATTCCAGGTAGGGGTGCTCGGCCCGGGGCCGGGAGGCGCGATCAAGGGTACTCAGCGCCGAGCCGATCCGCCCTTGGCCGAGCTGGGCGAACGGCTTCGTACACATGTGCTATCCACAGGCTGTGGACGCTGGCTGTGGGCCGGGCGGCCCGCGCTGCGCGGGCCGCGACGATAGCGTGGGGGTACCGGTCGAGTGGAGGCACGATGCTCATCGCCCAGCTCAGTGATCCGCACCTGACCACCGGTGTGCTCGGCGCCGAGCCGGCCGCCGGGCTGCACCGCGCGCTCGGCCGGGTGCTGGCGCTGCGCCCCCGGCCGGACTGCGTGGTGATCACCGGCGACCTCGTCGACCACGGCCGCACCGACGAGTACGTCACGCTGCGCGAGGTGATCGGGCGCTTCCCGCTGCCGGTGCACCTGGTCGGCGGCAACCACGACGACCGGGAGTCGCTGCTCGACACCTTCGGCGGTACGCCCCTGCTGGGCGGTGGCTTCTCCGCCTACTACCACGTCGACCACCCGGACGTGACCATCGTGGTGCTGGACTCGCTGGTGCCGGGCTCGGGCGGCGGGCGGCTCGGCGACGAGCAGCTCGGCTGGCTGGACGGGGTGCTCGCCGGCCGGCCCGACACGCCCGCCCTGGTCTGCCTGCACCACCCGCCGATCGACGTCGGCCTCCCCGCCGCCGACGCGGTCCGGCTCGCCGACGGCGACGCCCTCGCCGAGGTGGTCGGCCGGCACCCGCACGTGGTCCGGGTGCTCGCCGGCCACCTGCACCGGCCGGTGACGGCGGCCTTCGCGGGCACCGTGCTCACCACCGCACCCAGCACCTGGCGGCAGGCGTCGCTGACCATGAGCCCGGACGAGCCGATCGGCTGGGTCGCCGAGCCGACCGGCTTCCTGCTGCACCGGCTGGCCGGCGCCGGCTGTGTGACCCACACCGTCGAGGTCAGCCACGCCGCCGGCCTGACCTGCACCTACTGAGGGTTCGACGCGGCAGCGGCAGGCCGCCCCGCGCCCTCGACGGGGTGGACGCCCCAGCATGACCCGGACGGACAAGGGCGGGGCCGGGACGTGCGGGTCCGCCCTGGTCCCGCAACGGCTGCCACCGCCCGGGTGGTTGGCGGCGGCGGTGCGCGCCGGGGTAGCCGATCGGGTGCCGCCGGCCGGACGCGTCGGCTCCACCGCCCGGTCGGTGTCGCTCATCGGGACGTCCTCGCCCCGGTCCGCCGTCCGGACCTATTTCCAGGCCAGCCCGTCGACGACCCGTGCGGTGCTCGTCACCTGACCGTCATGTCCTGATCGCCCGGTCGTCCCGGCCGGGTCACCGGCGATTGCCGCAGCTCTGGTGTGCTGCCCAGGTCGACCGTTCGCGGCTCGGATGAGAGGCTGTCCCCGGCGGGGCGGCGGCCCCCACCGCTGCCACCCGCGATCGAACCCTGCCGACGGCGGGGCCGGGGCCCGACGCGAACCACCGACCGGGTACCCGCCGCGCCGGTATCCCATGAGGAGTTCCATGTCCATCCCCGGGATGCGTCGGGCCGCCATCGGCCTGACCGCGCTCGCCGTGACCGCGTTCGGCGCGGTCGCCACAACCCCCGAACAGGCGGAAGCCGGGCCCAGGCCGGTCGACGTCACTCTGCTCGCCCTGAACGACTTCCACGGCAACCTCGAACCGCCGAGCGGCTCCAGCGGCTCCATCGCCGGGCAGCCGGCGGGCGGCGTCGAGTACCTCGCCACCCACCTGGCCGAGCTGCGCGCGGCCGCCAAGAAGAAGAACACCATCACGGTGGCCGCCGGCGACCTGATCGGCGCGTCCCCGCTGCTCTCCGCGGCGTTTCACGACGAGCCGACCATCGAGGCGCTGTCGATGGCCGGGCTGGACTACGCCAGCGTCGGCAACCACGAGTTCGACGAGGGCGCCGCCGAGCTGCTGCGCATCCAGAACGGCGGCTGCCACCCGGTCGACGGCTGCGCCGACGGCACCCCGTACCAGGGCGCCGGCTTCCAGTACCTGTCGGCCAACGCGTTCAAGACCGCGACCGGCCGGCCGCTGCTGCCCCCGTACGCGATCCACAAGGTGCAGGGCGTCAAGATCGGCTTCATCGGCATGACGCTGGAGGGCACCCCGCAGATCGTCAGCCAGGAGGGGGTCGCCGGGCTGAGCTTCGCCGACGAGGCGGACACCGCCAACCGGTACGCCCGCGAGCTGCGCCGCAAGGGCGTCGAGGCGATCGTGGTGCTGCTGCACGAGGGCGGCAGCCAGGCCGCGGGCGGTGGCATCAACGACTGCGTCGGGATGACCGGCCCGATCGTCGACATCGCCAACCGGATGGACCCGTCGATCGATGTGGTGGTCAGCGGGCACACCCACCAGGCGTACAACTGCAACATCAACGACAAGCTGGTCACCAGCGCCAGCTCCTTCGGTCGCCTGGTCACCGACATCGACCTGAAGATCGACCGGCGGACCGGTGACGTGCTCACCGCCGGCGCCGAGAACGTCGTGGTCACCCGGGACGTCGCTCAGGACCCGGCGCAGACCGCGCTGATCAGCCGGTACAAGGAGGTGCTCGGTCCGGTGGCCGACCGCGAGGTCGGCCAGACCAGCGAGGCGATCACCCGGGCCCAGGAGACCCTCTTCGGTACGCAGATGGGCGAGTCCGCGCTGGGCAACCTGATCGCGGACGCGCAGCTCGCCGCCACCGACGACGAGCAGGGCGCGGTCGCCGCGTTCATGAACCCGGGCGGCGTCCGAGCCGACCTGGACACCGGCCCGGTCACCTACGAGGAGGCGTTCACGGTGCAGCCGTTCGCCAACAACCTGGTGACCCTCGACCTCACCGGCGCGCAGCTGTACTGCCTGCTGGAGCAGCAGTTCATCACCAACCGCACGCTCTACCCGTCGTCGACCGTGCGCTACGTCGTCGACCCGAACGGCACCACCGGCCCCAGCACGGACCCGTGCGCCGGCACTCGGGTGGTCGGGGGCAGCCTCACCTTCGGTGGGGTGGCGGTCGACACCGCCGCCACGTACCGGGTCACGGTGAACAACTTCCTGGCCGGCGGCGGTGACGGCTTCAGCGTCCTCACCGGCGGCACGAACCTGGTCACCGGCATGATCGACCTGGACGCCTTCGTGGCCTACCTGACCGCGGAGTCCCCGGTCTCGGCCCCGGCGCTGGACCGCATCCGCACCACCGCCGAGGTCGCCGCCGCCTGACGGCAGCACCGACGCGGATCGGGCCCCGGAGCGATGCGCTCCGGGGCCCGACCCGTTCCAGACCGACGGTCAGACGGCGGCCGGGGTGGGTTCCAGGGTCGCGGTGGGGGCCGGCACGCGGCCGTCCTGCCCGGGGGTGAGCAGCCGCCGCAGGGAGAGCGCGAGCAGCGAGGCGACCAGGCAGCCACCGACCACGAAGGCGACCCAGATCCGGCCGTCGGCCGCGCCGATCAGCGGACCGGCGGTCACCGGGCCGATCACCCCGCTGATCCCGAAGATCATCGAGCTCATCGCGTTGTAGCGGCCGCGCAGCTCGTCGGTGGCCAGCGCGTTGGTCAACGCGGGCATCACCGGCGAGAGCATGGTCTCGCCGAAGCCGAAGATCGCCGAGCAGGCCATCACGCAGAGCGCCGCGAGCAGCGCGTTGCCCGTACCGATCACGCCGGCGAAGCCGAGGACCAGCCAGGCGGTCGCGAAGACCGCGCCCACCACCGCGAGGGCGCCGGTACGGCTGCGCCCCTCCAGCCGGCGGATCACCACCAGTTGGGCGAGCACGATCATCACCGTGTTGGCCGCCAGCGCCCAGGCCACCACCCGCGGGGTCACCTCGGCCACCCGGACGGCGTACGCGGTGAAGCCGACCTCGATCTGGGCGTAGCCGCAGGTGGTGAGGACCAGACCGAAGATCACCAGCCGGCGGAACGGGCGGTCGCGGAGCACGGTCAGGTAGCCGCCGCTCGGGGCCCTGCCCTCGGCCGTACGGGTGGCGAGCCGGTGCCCGACGCCGGGCAGGGTCAGCAGGATCAGCGCCGGCATCAGGTAGGTAACCGCGTCCAGCAGGTAGATCAGCTGGAAGGTGACCGGGCGGCCGGTGTCGACGATCGCGCCGGAGGTCAGGCCGCCGACGCCGATACCGAGGTTGAGCAGGGCGAAGTTGAGCCCGAAGACCCGCTGCCGCTCGCCGTCGTCGGTGAGCGAGGCGAGGATGGTGTTCTGCCCGGACCAGATGGCGGAACTGCCGATGGCGATCACGGTCATCACCAGGAAGGCCGAGCCGGTCGAGTCGACCAGCGCCAGCGACCCGGTGCCCACCGCCTCGATGAGCAGGCAGGGCAGCACCACCCGGCGGGCGCCGAACCGGTCGATCAGCGTGCCGCCGACCGGCGACAGCGCCAGGGTCACCGCGCCGTACCAGCCGATCACCAGGCCGGCCCGAGCGTCGGTGAGCCCGCGTACGTCGGTCAGGTAGATGAACAGGAACGGCAGGGTGAGGCCGCGCCCGATCGCCGAGAGCAGGGTGCCGACGAGGATCCGGCGGGCTTCCGGACGACGGGGTAGGGCGCGACGCAGCATGCCGCGATTCTGTTCGCCGGGTACGACAGGTGGCGAGCCGTTTACCTGGGCCCAGGCGTACGCCCGGCCGCCGAGTGACCAAGACCACGGGCAGCCGCCGACGGCGCGGGCCGGCCGATCCGCGTCTCGCACCTCGACCGCATCGTCGGCCCGATCGGTCCGGAGGTATCGCCCTCGGGCCGGCCGCGTCGGCCTCGGCTGACGGCGGTGTCGGGGTGCTCTGCCATGCTGGCGCGGTGACCGTGACCTGGCGACACCTGCCCGCGCCCGCCCGTGAGATCGCCGTCGCGGCCGCCGAGGCGGTCGATGCCGCGCGGACCCGTGACCCGGAAATCTACGAGACGTCCGTCGGCCGGCTGGCCGGGGCGGAACGCTCGGGCCTCGTGCTCGGCGCGGTGGTCCGGCTGCTGCTGGAGGAGACCCACCCGGACGGGTTGGCTGGCGACGACGTACGGCAGGTGCTGGAACGCTGCGTCCGGTCGGCCGCCGGCTGGTGGCCGGACGTCGAACCGCACGTGGTGCTGGTGCTGCTCGCCGGTGCGCTCGGGGTGTACGACCCGGGCGACGACGACAACCCGCCCGACCCGGTGGCGGTCGCCCGGCACGCGCCCCTGCTCGTCGCGGACCTGTTGGCGGTCACCGGCCGCCCGCTCGACGGCTATCTGGCCGCCGCGTTCGCCGAGATCGAGCGCACCGAGCGGCACGACTGACGGCGAGAGTCAGCGCAGGGTCGGGGTCGAGCGCAGGTCGTCGGTCGCCGGGTCGCCACCGCTGCCGATCGAGTTAGGAAGGCGCCCAACTGCCGCGCCTTGTACTGGAGGAGCGCATCCGATCGGATGCGCTCCTCCGCCGTCCGGTCATGGTGCCGGGGACCGCCCGCAGTGGATACGCGCGCGGTCCCCGGCTCTCACCTGGTCACAGTTGCTTGGCCCGGCCCGGCGCCGGTGCCGTCGGGGTCACCGCCGAGGGATCCGCCGGGGCGGCGTCCCGCGCCCGCACACCGGCTTCCCAGTCGGCTGGCGCCGACGGCGGGTACCGGTGGAAGGTGCCGACCACGTCCACCACCACGTCGCAGTAGCCGCTGGCGTTGTAGACGTTGAATCGGCGGTCCGGCCCGACCATGGTCTGCACCGCGTTCGGCACGACCGACCCGGCGGTCGGGTTCAGGTTGGAGGTGCTCGGCCGGCCGATGCCGTCGATGCCCGCCGGCCAGACCGTCAGGAAGGTGGTCCGGGTCGGCTTGACGGCGGTCACGTTCGTCGCCAGCGCCCGCGTGTCGGCGTCCGTCACCGGGGCCGGCGCGGCGATCGTCGCCGTCTGCCCCGGCCCGAGCCGCGCCGGCCAGCCCTGCCCGGCGCGGGTGTCCGCGATCCGGGTCGGTACGGCGGGCGAGAAGCGCAGCCCGTTGGGGAGCGTTCCGTCGTCGTAGAACCCGACGAGGTCCACGATGACGTGTGAGCTGCTGCTGGTGTACACCCCGATCGACGGCAGGCCGGTGGCGCTGCCGCAGTCGTCACAGGGCGTCGTCGGCACCACCGCGAAGTTCGGCACCGTGGCGCCCTTCACGTAGTTCAACGTCGACGTGTTGGGCAGCCCGTACGCGTATCCGCTCCAGGCGGTCAGGAAGCCGGAACCGGTCGGCGAGGTGGCGGTGATGTTGACCGCGAACGCGCGGACCCGCGGGTTGATGGTGCTGTTCCAGTTCGCGACCGAGTTGAGGTAGTGGTCGGCCGGAAGGCGGGAGCCCCAGGTCCGCGTGTCGGTCAGCCGGATCGGCTTGGCGAGCGCGTGGTACTGCCCGCCGTCGTAGCCGGAGCAGCACTCGTGGCCTTTGGAGTAGTAACCGAACACGTCCGCGACGATGTGCGTCGACGCGCCGGCGTTGTAGAGGTTCACCTTGCCGTTAGCGCCGACCTTGACGGTGACCGAGTTGGCTCCGGTCCAGCCCTTCACGTAGTTCAGCGACGAGGCGTTCGGGCGCGCCACGTCCGACGGGTAGGCCGTGACGAAGCCGCTGCCGGTGGGGCCGGTGACGGTCACGTTGAGCACCACGGTCGAGGCGTCCGTGGGCACGCCACCCGCCCCGGTGACCTGGAGCGACACCACCTTCCCCGAGCCGACCATCGCCTTCGGAGCGCCCTTGCCGGAGCGGGTGTCCAGGATCCGGTACGGCGACATCGTGGAGTAGGTGCCCTTGTCGGACTTGTACCCGTTGACGCCCAGCGATATCTGCGTCGAGCCGGCGAAGCTGTCGTCCGGTAGCGAGATAACCGCCCCACCCAGGGTGTTCTCGGCGGGCCGGGCGACGGCGGTGATCGCGCAGGTCTGCCCCTTGGCCAGGGTCCGGCCGGAGCAGGCGTCATTGGTGATCTTGAAGTAGGCCGCGTTCGCGCCGACGATCGACGCCGTGCCGAAGGTGATCGGCGCGTCGCCCGCCCCGGTGAGGGTCACCGTCTTCGGCGCCGAGGTCTCGTACGCCGCGACGTAGCCGAAGTCGAAGTACGGCGGCGAGGCGGTGGCGTCCCGGGCGTCGAAGCCCTCCAGGGACAGCAGCCGGGCCACCTTGCCGGCGATCGAGTTCTCGACCAGGGTCAGCACCGCGGTCTGCTCACCGATCGCCGACGCCTTCGGGGTGATGGTCAGCTTGCAGGTCTCGCCGTACGAGAGGGTCCGGCCGGAGCAGGTGTTCGCCGAGATCTCGAACGCGGCCGGGTTCGCCCCGGAGAGCGAGGCGGCACCGAACGTGGTCGGCTCCGTTCCGTTCACCTCCACGGTTACGTCCTGCGGCGTGCCGGCGGCGCCGGCCGGCTGCCGCCCCATCTGCAGCCGGTACTCCCAACTGTCGGTGGCCTGGTACCCGATGCTCGACCGGAACCGGATCTCGCCCTTGGCCGTATCGGTGCCGCCACAGGGGATCGAGAAGCTGGCGGCGAAGGCGGTGAACTTGCCCGTCTCGTCGTCGTACTCGGCCTCGGCGACGTCCAGCGTGCCGGTCGCGCCGCTGCTGCAGCCCTGCCCGTCACCGGAGACGTTGAGCGTGGTGATCGAGTCTTGCGGGCTGAAGTTGGTCCTGGTCTCGTAGGACTGCCCGGCGGTGAACCGGGTGCCCACCGGCGGGGTGACATTCAGGTCGTGCCAGTGGCTGCCGTCGAAGCCGCGCATCACCAGCGCGTAGCCGTTCGCGTTCTGCTGGTAGATCTCCAGCGTGTTGCGGGAGGCCTCGTAGGAGAAGTTGCCGTCGATGTAGCCCCAGCCGTCGAAGTGCATGGTGAAGGCGGTGTGCGGGGCGACGGGTGGTTCGGCGGCCTCGGCCCGGGCCGGGGCGGCCACTGTGGTGGATGTCAGTAGGACGGCGATGGCGCCGACCAGGGCGCCACGTAGGGTGCGCACGGTTCCCCCATGGATAGGTCGATGGCGCGGGACGCCGGGCGATCTCCCGGCGCGATGACCATAGGAGATCGATACGAGCGCGGGCAATGAGCCGGATGACCGAGGGGCTCCACCCACCGACCGACGGTGGTCGAGGTCGGCGGCGACAGCGAGCCGATCGCCGCCCGCAACGGCGGCGGATGCCCCCGCCGCTCGAACCTGCTCGCGGAACAGAAGGCGAGTACCTGGTCCCCGGCACGCCGCCGTTCGGCAGCGTCTACGCTGTCACCGGAAGGGCGGATCGTGACCGTGACATCTTGCCGGGCACTGACTCCATGGCTGTCCGGGGTCGGTCGATGAGCGCTATCGCATTCCTCAACATCGCCATGCACGGGCACGTCAATCCGACCCTGCCGGTCGTGGCCGAGCTCGTCCGGCGCGGCCACTCCGTCACCTACCACGCGCCGTCCGGCTACGCCGAGCAGGTCGCGGCCACCGGTGCGCGGGTGTTCCGCTACTCCGGAGACGACGTGCCGCTCTCCGGCCCGCCGACGCCGGTCACGGTGATGGAGCAGCTCGCCCGCACCGCCGTACGCGTGCTGCCCGCCGTCCTCGCCGATCTGCGCGGCGCCCGGCCCGACCTGATCGTGCACGACTCCCTGTGCCTTTGGGGGCCGGTGGCCGCGCGGGAACTCGACGTGCCGGCGGCGTCGTCGTTCACCACGTTCGCGTTCAACCGGCACGTGCCCAGCCCCACCCGTGCCTCCTGGGAACTGCTCGCGGCGGCGGCGGGCCGGCCCCGCTACGTCGGGGGGTACCTGAGGTCGCGTTGGGAGCTGCGCCGCCGCTACGACACGGGTGCGGTGCCCCTGGTCGACCTGGCGAACATCCGTCAGCCGCTGAACCTGGTCTACACCTCGCGGGCGTTCCACCCCGGGGCCGACAGCTTCGACCAGTCCTACCGGTTCGTCGGGCCGAGCGTCGGCGCCCGCCCGGCCGACTCGTCGTTCCCGGTCGATCGGCTGCGAGACCCGGTGCTGTACGCCTCGCTGGGCACGGTGTTCAAGGCCGACCCGCAGCTGCTGCGCAACCTCGCCACCGCGCTCGCCCCGCTGGGCGGCACCGTGGTCATCTCCACCGGGCAGACCGACCCGGACGCGCTCGGTCCGCTGCCGGCCAACGTGCTCGCCCACCGCTCCGTGCCGCAGCCGGAGGTGCTGGCCCGCGCGGCGCTGTTCATCACCCACGGCGGGGTGAACAGCGTCAACGAAGCCCTGTACGCCGGGGTGCCGATGCTCGTGGTCCCGCAGGGTGCGGATCAGTCACTGGTGGCTGCCCGCGTCGCCGAGCTCGACGCCGGCCTCTCGGTACGCACCGAGGACGTCGACGCCGAGGTCGTCCGCGCGCTCGCCCAGCGTCTGCTCGACGAGCCCCGGTTCCGGGCCGCCGCGGGTACCCTGCGGGCCGCCCAGCGTGCGGCCGGCGGCTATTCACGCGCCGCCGACGAACTCGAGCGCTACGCGCAACGGACCGGATCGGGCAGCCAGCCGGTCGCCACCGATCAGCCGGCACAGGACTGACGAATGCCCCCCGTCGTCGCCATCCTGCTGCTGCTCGCCGGGCTGTCCGAGGCCGCCGGGCGTCTCCTGCCCGTGGTGGCCCGCCTGTCCGGCGCCTCGCGTAAGCGGGTGGTCGGGTTGATGCTGGCCGGCGCCGTCGTCGACGGCGCGGTGTTCGCGCTCTGGCCGCTGTCCGCGTGGACCCTCGCCGAACTGGTGCTGACCACAGCTCCCGCCGACGAGGCCGCGCTGGTCTGGACACCCGGCCTGGCCGCCCCGCTGCTGCTCGCCGCCGTCCTCGCGTTCCCGCTGCTCGGGCCGCTGCTGCACCTGCTGCTCATGGCCGGAGTGGGGGCCGGCCTCGCCACCGCGCTCGCGGCGACGGCGGGCGTCGGCTGGTGGGACGCCGCTGGCTGCGTCGCTGTCGCGGGGGTCGGGCTGGGCGTCGCCGTCGAGGGCGTCCGCCGCCTGGTCGTGCGGCTCAACACCCGAAGAGCGCCGGAGCCTGCCACATGATCGAGTTCGCGCTCCTGCTGCTGCTCGCCGGGATCGGGCCGGTCCTGATCGCCGAAGCGCTGCTCGCCCGCTACGAGGTGCTGGCCTATGCCGCGCGCTGGCGGACGCCCACCACCGCGCTCCCCGCGGGCATGCCGTACGCCCGGGGCGCGGACCCGGACCGCCCGCCGGACGCCTACCTGGTCTATCTGGACGGTATCGGGAAACGCCGCTTCCACGACACCCGGGACGGCGGCCGGCTGGTGAAGTCCGTGATCGCGGGGGCGCCCGAGCTCCGGGTGCTGGGCCAGGTACAGCCCTACTCTCCGCTGGCCAACCCGCTCGCCAACCGGCCGGTGTGGGTCTGGTTGCGCCGCCACATCGGGCTGGTGCTGTTCCTGCACAACGTGGTGCAGATCTTCGTCGCCGCCGATCGCCGGTACCGTCCTCTGTACAACCGTGCCGTCGGCTCGCAGATCGCCACCCAGCTCCGGCTCGCCGGTTACCGGCCGGACAGCGGCGTACCCGTGGTGCTGCTCTGTTACAGCGGTGGCGCGCAGGTGGCCACCGGCGCGGTGAACGAACTCTGGTCCGAGCTGCGCTGCCCGCTCTGGCTGATCACGCTCGGCGGATTCCACAACGGCGCCAACGACATCACCCACGCCCGCGGGCTCTGCCAGCTCACCAGTGCCGGTGACCGGATCGAGCGGGCCGGCGCGTGGATGTTCCCGCAGCGATGGCGGCTGTTCCGCTGGAGCGGATGGAACCGGGCCGAGCGCGCAGGGAAGATCACGGTGCACCGGCTCGATCCGGCCACCCACGTCGGTCCCCGCAGCTACATCAGCCCGGAGGCCCGGCTGCCCGACGGCCGCAGCTACCTCGACCGGACCGCCGACACCGTGATCGCGCTGATCCGGGACCGCCTCGGCGCCACCGGGTGACCGACGCGACCGCTGCAGGCCGGGGTAGAGCCGGTAGGTGACGTAGTAGGCCAGCGGTGGCAGCCGTGACCGGCTTGACCGTGCGTGGCCGCTGTGCCCGGGGAGAGACAGCCCTCATCCGGTCGCAGTGCCGGGCGCGTGTGACGGCGAGCGCAGCGGGAAGGTCGGTCGGATGACTGATCCAGGGGAGCTGGCGCGAAGCGCGCTCCAGCGAATCCACCAGGCTGCCGTCAGACATCGGGACCCTGAGCTGCACGACGCGGCCGACGATATCGTCCAGGCGGCCCTGGCGAGGGGCCTCGACCCCGGGCCGGTCGAGTCGTACCGGCCCTGCCCGGTGTGCGGGGCGGAACCGGGACAGTTGTGCATCAGCGTCCCCGGTCGTCCCGTGTCTCCGGGCGACATGCACCCCGAGCGCACGAAGTAGGAGCGACCAGGTCTGGATCGGCTCGACGGCGCCGGCGGTCCTGCTGCCGCACCCGAATCAACCGCCAGTCGAAGGCCGGTTCCTCGGCTGGGAGGGGCCGGGTCAGGACGGGGCGGCTGCCGGAAAGCCGTCGGTCAGCGCGGTCAGAACCCGACGAATCCGGGTGCCTACCGGCGGGCCGGCGTCGCAGGTGAGTGCGACGTGGTGCAGCACGCTGACCACCGCCAGGGCCAGGGCCGCGGTGTCGACACTCGCGGGCACCCGCCCGAGTCGTTGCTCGGCGGTCAGGTAGTCGGCGGCCGCACGCTCGACCGCCTGCAGTCCGGCGTTCCCGTTCCCCAGCACCGCCTCGACGTTCGCCGCCAGTTCCGGCCGGTAGGCCAGCAGCCGGGTCGATGCCACCAGCACGCGCAGCGGTGTCGCCAGGATGGCCTCGCTGAGATTCCCAGCGACAGTGCCGGTCCCGGCACGAGCCGGAAGGCCGGCCACCTCGCCTGAGACCTGGAACGCCCGATCGACCGCGTAGCCGACCAGGAAGTCGTCGAAGGTGGCGAAGTGCGCGTACAGCAGCCCGGTGGCGACGCCGGCCTCGCGGGTCACGGCCCGGCCGGTGAGGCGGCTTGGCCCGTCTTCCGCGATCACCCGCTCCACGGCAGCGAACAGTTGCTGCCTGAGTTCGGGGATGGCGACGCCGCGTGGCATGCCCGAATTCTAGGCGTGCGGACCACCGCGGCTGTTGCGCCAGTATGAGCATCTGCTCATACTGGTTTGAACAAATGCTCATTATTGACTCGGGAGCACGGATGAAACGCGCGGTGATCGTCGGCGGTGGTATCGCCGGGCGGGCCACGGCCCTACGTCTCGGACAGGACGGGTGGCGCACGGTCGTCGTGGAGCGTGCTCCGGGCCGGCGGAGCAGCGGCTATCTGGTGAACCTGCTCGGGCCGGGCTACGACGCCGCCGAGCGCCTCGGCCTGCTCACCGCGCTGTCCACCCGGCAACTGGGTCTGTTCACCACCGTGCTGGTCCGGGCCGACGGGAAGCCCAAGTTCACCGTGCCGTCCGCCATCGCCGAGGCCGCCCTCGGCAAGCGGACCATGTCGGTGTTCCGCGGCGACCTGGAGGCCGCGCTGTACGAAGCGGTACGCGACCACACCGAGTTCCGCTTCGGCACCACTGTCAGGTCCATCGACCAGGGAGCCGACCGGTCACGGGTGGTGTTGAGCGACGGCACCAGCGAGGACGCCGATCTCGTGGTCGGTGCCGACGGGGTTCACTCCGCGACCCGCAGGGCGATGTTCGGCTCCGGGCACCGGGTCGACCTCCCGTACGTCGTGGCGGCGTTCCCGCTCGACCATCCGGTGGCGGGCGTGCCGGAGTCGTCCGCCACGACGTTCATCGGGCCGGGACGCACGGCGGCGATCGTCAACCTGGGCCCGCGCCGGTCGTCGGCATTCTTCACGTACCGATCCGCAGACCCGGCCGCGCAGCTGCGACGCGGACCGGTGGATGCGCTCGGCGCGGCGTTCGGAGACCTGGGCGCAGGCGTGCCGGACGCCCTCCGCCACCTCGAGCGGGATCCGGCCGATGCCTATTTCGACGCGGTCAGCCAGGTGGTCATGCCGCGCTGGAGCACCGGGCGGGTGGTGCTGCTCGGAGACGCGGCCTGGTGCGTCACACTCTTCGCCGGGCACGGCGCGGCCCTCGCGCTAGCCGGCGCCGACCAGCTCGGCGCGGCGCTGGAGCGGCGCGGCGACGACATCCCGGCCGCCCTGGCCGAGTGGGAAGCGGGCCTGCGGCCGGAGGTCGCCAAGCGACAGGCGCTCGCTCACCGGGGAATGCGCCAGTACGCGCCGCCCAGCCGGTTCCACGTCTGGCTGAATGACGCGGCCATCCGTGCGATCACCCTTCCGGGCGTACGCGGTCTCGTCCGGCGCGGTATCGAACGCACAAGCCGGTGAAGCGGTCGCGAAGCCCGGCCGACAGGCTCGCCGGACATCAATGCCATCCGATGCCGTCCTGCGCTGCAGAGCACGGCCTTCTCCGCTGCCTTGGGCCGTCTCCTGCCGGCCGCTGCTGGTCGTTTCGCTGCCTCCTCGCCGCCTATCCCGCTTGGCGGCCGGCCGACTCGGGCGGATCGGCCACCGTCGCCGCGGCAGCGGTCAGCACGGCCCGGAGCGGGACGTGTGGAAACCCGTCGCCGGTGTCCGGCCCTAGCCGGGTGCTGTAGAAGGGTTCGCCGTCGCGGTCGGCGTCGTCCTGACGGGCCCAGAGGTTGCCGGCCTCGTCGCGCTGCCAGCTGACGTTCGCAGCACGGAAGTCGGCGCGTTCGAGCCAGTCGGCGCCGCACGGCCAGTAGCCCTTCCAGTGCGGCGGGCGTAACGCGGCGTACGCCTCGTCGACGGCGGCGACGGCCTGGTCCACGTCGTCATCGTCAAAGACGGCGGCGAATCGGCAGAGCAGGGCCAACGCGGCCCCGGGGTGCTGCAGCCGCGGATTCCGCACGGCGATCGCCCGGCAGATCAGGTCGAGTTCGGCCCAGCGCAACGCGTGCGGGTGCCAGTGTGCGAGGTCGTCCCAACCGAGCTCGGCGGGCTCTGCCAGGTCGGGGGTGGTGACACCCAGGCTGTAGGAGTCGACCGAGGCGTCGATGCTCAACACGACCTGGTGGCCGTCGCCGATCTCGAAGGCCACGTCGAGCGACGAGTCGGCGGAATCCTCATCGTCATCGTCATCGTCGTCGTTTAGGAGGCCCTCGAGGTCACCAAGCCGATCCGCCCCGGGTCCCTCCTCGTGGGCGAAGGTGTACCGCGCCCAGAACACCGGATCGTGCAATGACTCCTGCAACGCTGATGGAATCGCCACCAGCAGAACTATAGGAACGTCGGCCGCTGCTCTGACGGGCGGCCTGGCGTCCACTCGACGCGTGATCGGGATCGCGGGTGCTCGCGTCGTTGCTGCCTTCTCGCTGCCGCAAGCTGAGCCGTGATCGCCGGAAACGAATCAAGGCCCCTCCGTGGAGGGGCCTTGACCTGCGATTACCTCTGGTCGGGGTGGCCGGATTTGAACCGACGACCTCTTCGTCCCGAACGAAGCGCGCTACCAAACTGCGCCACACCCCGAGGCGTGCCGACAAATAGTAGCCCACCCGCTTCGACGGTCAAACTCGGTACCCCCACCGCCGCCCGACCGCCCGCGGACCGGCCCAGATCCGCACAACTTCCCGGATGTAGTGGCCTCACCAGGCCGTCGACACCACTACTTCCCGGATGTTGCGCGGATCCTGGGCCCCCACCGCCCGCGCCAGCGGGGGCGACGGGGCGGGCGGGCCGCCGGACCGGGGCGGGGCGGTCAGCGGGGGATGAGGGTGAGGACGCTGGCCTCGGGCGGGCAGGCGAAGCGGACCGGGGCGGTGGGGTGCGTACCGAGGCCGGCGGAGACGTGCAGCCAGGAGTCCGAGTCGGGCCACCGGTGCAGGCCCCGGGCCATCGACCGGGGCAGCCCGCAGTTGGTCACCAGCGCGCCGAAGCCCGGTACGCAGACCTGGCCGCCGTGGGTGTGCCCGGCGAGCAGCAGCCCGAAGCCGTCGGCGGCCATCTGGTCGAGCACCCGCGGCTCGGGGGAGTGGCTGAGCGCGATGGACAGGTCGGCCGAGGGGGACACCGGCCCGGCCACTGCGGCGTAGTCGTCCCGCTCGATGTGCGGGTCGTCGACGCCGGCCAGCTCGATCACGCGACCACCGGCCTTGATCGTGGTCCGGGCGTTGCTCAGGTCCACCCAGCCGGCGCCGGCGAGCACCTCGCGCAGCTCTTCGTGCGGCAGCTCGACGCCCTCGGTGTACTCCCGGTCCGGCAGGAAGTAGGTGAACGGGTTCTTCCAGACCGGGCCGGTGTAGTCGTTGGAGCCGAAGACGAAGGCACCCGGGTAGTCCAGCAGCGGTTGCAGGGCCCGCAGCACCCCGGGCACGGCGTCGGGGTGCGCCATGTTGTCCCCGGTCACCACGACCAGGTCGGGGTCGAGGGCGGCCAGCGAGGCCACCCAGCGCTGCTTGCGCGCCTGGTTGGGCATCATGTGCAGGTCCGACAGGTGCAGCACGCGCAGCGGCTCGGCGTCGGCCGGCAGCACCGGCACGTCGTACCGCCGCAGGGTGAACATGTTGCGCTCGATGAGCGACGCGTAGGCCAGGGTGGCCCCGCCCACCGCGGCGGTTCCGGCCGCGAGCCGGAATAGTGTGCGCTTTCGCATGGCGTTCAGGGTAGTTTGACCGTCCATGAGCACGCTGAAGGACCGTCTCACCGCCGACATGCGCGCCGCCCTCAAGGCGCGCGACGAGCTGACCACCTCGACGCTGCGGATGGCCCTGGCGGCCGTCGGCACCGCCGAGGTCGCCGGCAAGGCCAAGCGTGACCTCACCGACGACGAGGTGCTCGCGGTGCTGACCAAGGAGGCGAAGAAGCGGCGGGAGGCCGCGACCGCCTTCGCCGACGCGGGCCGCACCGACCAGGCCGCGAAGGAGACCGCCGAGGGCGAGGTGCTGGAGCGCTACCTGCCGAAGCAGCTCTCCGACTCCGAGCTGGCCGAGCTGGTCGCTGGGGCGCTCGCCGCCGGCGGGTTCACCGGCAAGGCGCAGATGGGCCCGGCCATGAAGGCGGCCCAGGGCGCGGTGGCCGGCCGGGCCGAGGGGGGCCGGGTGGCCGCCGAGGTACGCCGGCAGCTCGGTCTCTGACCCCGCCGGCCCCGGCCGGCGTACGCGAGAACGGGCGGGCACCCCGCGTGGGGTGCCCGCCCGTCGTCGTGTCCTGCGACGTCAGCCTCGGGGGCGGCCCGGTGGCCGGCTGGGGTTGGTCGGCTGGCCGCCGGGGGTGCCCGGCTTGGCGCCGCCGCCGCTGCTGATCTGGATGGTGACCACGCCACCCTTGATGGTCCGGCCGTCGGGGCTGGTGCCGGCGGCGGTGCCCGGCGGGCAGCTGGAGGGCACCTTGACGTCGGAGACGACCGCGTCGAAGCCGGCACCCTCGATCCGGTTCTTCGCCGTCTCGACCGACTGGCACTTGACGTTCGGGATGGAGCGCTGGTCACCCTCGGAGATCTTCTTGCCGGGCGGCTCGAAGTCGATCCGGGGCTTGCCCTTCATCGCGTCCCGCAGCGTCTCGTAGACCGGCGGGTTGATGCCGTTGGGCACGTTGTGCCCCATCTTGACGTTGGTCTGCGGCCAGTCCGGGTCGGCCATGATGCCGGCCACCGCGTACTGCTTGGTCATCGCCACCAGCGCGGCGCTCTTCTCCGAGTCGGTGGTGCCGGACTTGCCAGCCACCGGCGCCTTGACGATGCCCTTCACGTTGGACGCCGTCCGGCTGCCGCCGCAACTGCCGTTGGCCGGGTTGTCACCGACCGGGCAGCGGGCGGCGTCCACCGCGGCCCGGGCCACGTCGGTGCTGATCCGCTTCTCGCAGCGCGGGTTGGCGATGTCCAGCTTCTTGCCCTCCGGGTCCCGGATCTCCTGCACCGGGATCGGCTCGCAGTACTTGCCGTCCGCGGCCAGGGTGGCGTACGCGTTGGCCAGCTCCAGCGGGGTGGTCTGCGAGACGCCCAGCGTGAAGGCGCCCCAGTCGTGCGCGTAGTCCTTGTTGCTGGCGAAGCGGGCGTCGTTGCTGGCCCGGAACTGGATGCCGAGCCGCTTGGCCACGTCGACCACGTTCTCCGCGCCGACCTGCTGCTGCAACGGCACGAAGTAGGTGTTGATCGAGGCGCTGAACGCGCTCCACATGGTCTGCACGCCGCCGGCCTTCTTGCCCGAGTTCTGCGGGCAGTACAGGTTGGTGCCGGGGCAGGCGGCCGGGCTGTTCCGCTCGACGATGTACTCCGACCGGAACGTCTGCGGCGCGTTGATGGTGTAGCTGAGCGGGATGCCCTTCTCCAGCGCCGCGACGATGGTGAAGATCTTGAAGGTCGAGCCGGCCTGGTACCCGGTGATGCCGTCACCGCCGGTCAGCAGCGGGTTGACCGTGTTCGGATAGTTGCCGCGCTTGCCCTTCTTGCGCTGCTTCGGGTCGCTGTGCGCCTTGTTGGTCGGCTTCTTCGGGTCGTCCAGCTTGAAGTTGCGGTTCACCGCCAGCGCCCGGACCCGGCCGGTGCCCGGCTCGACCACCGCGACCATGGCGGCTTCCTTGGCGGTCTCCTTCTTGGCCTTGCGGACCGCCTTGTCGGCCCCGCGCTGCGCCTGCGGGTCGAGCGTGGTGACGATGTGGTAGCCGCCGCTCTTGAGCCGCCGCTCCCGGTCGTACGAGGTCGAGCCGAACGTCTCCTGCCCCATCCACCAGCGGTAGAGGTAGTCGCAGAAGAAGCCCCAGCCCTTCTCCGCGGTGTCGACGCAGCCGTTCGGGGTGCGCTTGTCCTTGACCACCAGCTTGGTCGCCTTGGCGGCGTCCGCCTCCTGGCGGGTGATCGCGCCGATCTCGAACATGTTCTCGATGACGTAGTTGCGCCGATCGACGGCGAGCGGGTAGCCGCTCTTGGTGGTCGGGTCGAACGAGCTGGGCGCCTTCACCATGCCGGCCAGCATCGCCGCTTCCTCGATCTTGAGGTTCTTCGGCGGCTTGCCGAAGTAGACCTGGCTGGCGGCGTAGACGCCGTAGGCGCCGTTGCCGAACGCGGCGATGTTCAGGTAGCGCTCCAGGATCTCGTCCTTGGAGAGCTCCTTGTCGATCTGGAGGGCGTAGCGCATCTCGCGCAGCTTGCGGGCGCTGGTGTCCTCGGTCGCGGCGACCACGTCGGCCGGGTGGGTGGCCGAGTACGCGATGGCCAGCCGGACGTACTGCATCGTCAACGTGGAGGCGCCCTGCCGGTCGGCGCCGGAGTTCTGGTTGTTGACGAAGGCGCGGGCCACGCCGTTGAGGTCCACGCCGTTGTGCTTGTAGAAGTCGTGGTCCTCGGCGGCGATGATGGCCTTCTGCATCACCGGCGAGATGTCGGCGAGCTTCACGTCGCGCCGGTTCTCGTCGTACATGGTCGCCAGCTGTGTCTTGCCGTCGGCCGCGTACAGGTAGCTGATCTGCGGCGCGCGGGCCACCGTCAGCTCCTTGGGCAGCGCGCCGAAGGTTTCGGCGCCGGCCTTGGCGGCCAGCCCGGACATCGCCACCGCGGGGAAGGCCGCCGCCGCGACGACCACGCCGGCCAACAGGCCGCAGATCAGCAGCGATGCGGCGTTGGTCAGCACATTGTGGTCACGTTTCCGCATCCAGGTCACCTCGACAGGGTACGCGAACAGGTAACGAGGGGCGCTGGGGCGTTCTTTCCCCATTTCCTGCGCGCGCCGACCTCGTTGTGCTAAACGCACGACCCCTGGTGCGTGGTTGCGTGAACCCGGCGCCGAGTCTCCTCCATTCGGGGGACGGCTGCAGCGTTTTCACGTACTGGGGAGGGGTAAGCGCCGGTCGAGCGCCCGGGAAGCCGGGAGTGTCCGGAATGATGGATTTAGCCGACAACGTTGCGTAATCGGGTGACTACGGAGCATGATGGGGGCGGCGACAGCGCCACATGTCGTCCGTGCCGCCTTGGGGAAGGCCGGCCCGGGCGACCGGGGGGAATTGCCGGCTGGTCCGCACGACGTCGGTAGGTACTGCAAGGGGGGACGTGTACACATGGGCATGATCACTGACTGGCCGTCGCTGGCGGCATGTCAGAACGGGGACCCGGACGCGTTGTTCGTACAGGGCGCCGAACAGAACGTGGCGAAGCGGATCTGCCGGAGCTGCCCAGTTCGGTACGAGTGCTTGGCCGACGCGCTGGACAACCGGATCGAGTTCGGTGTGTGGGGTGGCATGACCGAACGCGAACGCCGCGCGCTGCTGCGCCGTCACCCGCAGGTGACGAGCTGGCGCAAGATGTTCGAGGCCGCGATGAAGAAGAACAGCAAGGACAAGGCCGGCAAGGACAAGATCCTGGTCACCGCCGCCGGCTGACCGCAGCGCCCGGGCCCGGCCGACCGCGAACGGTCCGGGCCCGACCGGCCGCCACGGCTCAGGCTCGACCAGCCATTCGGCTCTGGCGAGTCCGGCCGCCACGGCTCAGGTCGGACCGGCCGTCACGGCCTCAGGCCCGGCTGATCGCCGCGCCGATCGTCCGCAGCCCGTCGACGTCGTGCACGTCGGCGGGCTGCGCCGTCACCGACACCGCCGGCACCGCCGGGAACTCCGCAGTGAACCGCTCGGCGACCCGCTGCTCCCGGCGCGCCTGCTGGACCAGCGCGGCGTGCGCCCGCAGCACGTCCACGGTGGCCTCGTGCCCACCGAGGTCGACCAGCCGCTCGGCGGCGGCCAGGCTCTCCGCCGCGTCGAGGTCGGGCACCGCCGGACGGTGCACCCGGTTGAGCACCAGGCCGGCCAGCGGCATCCGCTCCGCCCGCAGCCGGCCGGCGAAGTAGGCGGCCTCCCGGACCGCGTCCGGCTCCGGCGCCGCGACCAGCAGGAACGCCGTCTCCCGCGCCTGCAGGATGCGGTACGTCTGCTCGGCACGCTGCCGGAACCCGCCGAACATCGAGTCGAGCGCGGCCACGAAGCCGGACAGGTCGGTGAGCAACTGCGCGCCGAGCACCTTCTGCACGACCTTGGAGAACATCCCGAAGGACGCGGTGACCAGGCTGAACATGCTCCGCCCGCCGCTGCGCGCCGGGGCCAGCAGCAGCCGCAGCATCCGGCCGTCGAGGAACCGGGACAGCCGCGCGGGGGCGTCGAGGAAGTCCAGCGCCGACCGGGACGGCGGGGTGTCGACCACGATCAGATCCCACTCGCCCCGGGCGTGCAGCTGGCCGAGCTTCTCCATCGCCATGTACTCCTGCGTACCGGCGAAGGTCGAGCTCATCGCCTGGTAGAAGGGGTTGGCGAAGATCTCCGCCGCCTTCGTCCGGTCGGTGTGCTGGAGCACCACGTCGTCGAAGGTGCGCTTCATGTCGAGCATCATGGCGTGCAGCTCGCCGCCGCTGGCCTCGACGTCGATGCCCTTGACCTGGCGCGGGGTGTTGTCCAGCTCGGTGAGCCCGAGGGACTGGGCCAGCCGGCGGGCCGGGTCGATGGTGAGCACCACCGTGCGCCGGCCGTGCTGCTCGGCGGCCCGGAGCGCGAGTGCGGCCGCGGTGGTGGTCTTGCCCACCCCGCCCGCCCCGCAGCAGACCACGATGCGTACGCCGGGATCGGCGAGGATCTGGTCGACGTCCAGCTGCGGCGCCGCGTCTTCGGAAGGCACCAATCGAGCGTATCGGGCCGGCTGGGTCCACGCGCCGGTGCCGACGGCAGGTGTGAGTCAATCCGCCCGGACGAGCGCCTCCGCGAGCCGGTCCAGGCCGGCCCGGTCCACGCCCTCGGGCAGCAGCGGCAGCTCGGTCATCGGCAGGCCCAGCTCCACCAGGTCGGCTCGGAGCGAGTCCTCCAGCTCGCGCCGGACGGTCTGGTCGCGGGCCTCGGCGTGCAGCCCGGCGACGGTGTCCCGGTCGGCGGGCAGCCCGGCGGCGACCAGCCCCCGGCGCAGCTCGGCCGGGGTCACCGCCCGGCCGGCCGGCAGTGGGGGCCGGGCGGCGTTGACGATCACCCGGCCCACCGGGAACCCGAACGAGGTCAGCTCGGCGATCGCGTCGACGGTCTCCTGGACCGGCATCTCCTCGAGCAGGGTGACCACGTGCACCGCGGTGATCGGCGAGCGCAGCAGCGCCGAGACCCCCTCGCTCTGCGTCTTGATCGGGCCGACCTTGGCCAGCCGGGCGGTCTCGGCGGTGACGTTGAGGAACCGGCCGATCCGGCCGGTCGGCGGGGCGTCGAGCACCACCGCGTCGTACACCCGGCGCTGCCCGGCGGTGCGGGTGGTCGCCTCCTTCACCTTGCCGGTGAGCAGCACGTCGCGCAGGCCGGGGGCGATCGTGGTGGCGAAGTCGATGGCGCCGAACTTGCGCAGCGCCCGGCCGGCCGCGCCGAGCTTGTAGAACATGTCCAGGTACTCGAGCAGCGCCTCCTCGGCGTCCACCGCCAGCGCCCGCACCTCACCGCCGCCCGGCGCGTCGGCGAGGTGCCGCTCTTCGTAGGGCAGCGGCTCGGTGCCGAAGAGCTGGGCGATGCCCTGCCGCCCCTCGACCTCGACCAGCAGGGTGCGCCGGCCGCTGGCGGCCAGCCCGAGGGCGAGCGCCGCCGCCACGCTGGTCTTGCCGGTGCCGCCCTTGCCGGTCACCACGTGGAGGCGGCCCGGCCACCCCTCGGCCGGGTCGGCCGGTCGCTCAGCTGCTCGCACCCGTCGAGCCTATCCAGCGCCGGCGCTCAGGCGACCTCGCAGACCCACCAACCGGTCTTCCGCACCACGGTGAAGCGCAGCTCCTGGTCGGCGACCTTCTCGTCGGCGGTCGTCATGGTCACCTTGGTGCTGACCGTGGCCCGGTCGCCGGTCTGGTTGTCGACCTTCGGCTTGGTCCACCGGAATCGCGGGTTCTGGTAGGTGCCGACGTACTTCTCCACCTCGGCCACCTTGGCGGCGATCCGGTCGTCGTCCCGAGCCGCCGAGCAGACCAGGTTCGCCGCCTTGGCCGGGTCCCGGTCCTTGTAGACCGCGGTGAGGAACTCGTCGACCGCGACCGCCGGCTCCTCGGCGCCGGTGCCCGTCTCCGCGTTGCGCAGGGTGAAGAACGCCGCCACGCCGCCGCCGACACAGAGCACCAGCACCACGGCGAGGGCGATCGCCGCGATCAGCAGGCCGCGCTTCTTCTTCGGGGCCGCCGGGCCCTGGTAGGGCGGGTACCCGGGCGGTGGTGGCACCGGGCTCGCCGGGCCCGCGCTGGGAACGCCGGGCGGGGCGGCCGGCGCGGCCGGGCTCGGGGCCGCGGGCTGGCCGGCCGGCGCGCCGCTGGGTGGCTGGGTCATCTCTTCCCCCGGGGTGCGACGTCGTCACCACCGGAGGCGACGAGCGTTTTCGAGTGGGCGGGCGAGCCCTGCGCGCCCGTCCGACCGGAAGGGTAGCGGTCGGCACGGGATCGTGGGGGAGGGGCGGGTCGGCCGGTGCCGCATCGGACACTGTGTCGCATATGTGACTTTCGGCCACCCCGGCGCGCGCGTCCTGTTTACGGGACTCGGGCCGCCGACCTACGTTCTGACCTGCGCCGGGGGACCGGGCCGGGCGTCGGGCCCGGGCCGGATGGCGATGACGTGACCAGGTACGACGCCCGGAGGCAGCGATGCGCGACGCGGACAACCACCCCCGAGCACAGTTCCCGACGGGGCGCCTGTCCGGCTCCGGTTCCGCCGGCGAGGGCGAGGGGGTCGCCGCGGGTCTGCCGATCAACGAGCGGTCGTACCGGCGGATCGTCGAGCCCGTCGAGGTGGTGCGGACGCTGGCCCGCCCCGCCGAGCGGACCCGGGACGACGAGGAGCCCGGCTACGTCATCCACCTGCCGATCCGGGTCCCCGACCTGGCCGCCGCGACCGCCCTGGCCGGCACGGTCGCCACCTCGCTCGGCTTCCTCGCCGAACTCGACGCCGGCGAGACCACCGTGTCCACCGCCGACGACCAGAACAACCGGCACCGGGTCTTCTGCGATCTGCTGCTGCCGGACCGCACCCGCTGCCCGCAGCGGTACGAGCACAGCGGCCCGTGCGGCGAACTGCCGAGCGCGCCCGAGCAGCGTCCCGCACCCCGGCCGGCCGCCGGACCGTAGGCTGTCCCTCGAAGTGTCAATGCCACCGAGGGAGCCCTCCACCGATGCAGAAGTGGGAATACGCCACGGTCCCGCTGCTGGTCCACGCGACCAAGCAGATCCTCGACAACTGGGGCGAGGACGGGTGGGAACTCGTCGCCGTGATCCCCGGCCCTAACCCGGACCAGCTGGTCGCCTACCTGAAGCGGCCGAAGGCATGAGCAACGGTCCGCACGCGAAGCTCGCCGAGCTCGGGCTGACGCTGCCCGAGGTGGTGCCGCCGGTGGCCAGCTACGTGCCGGCCGTGCAGTCCGGGCAGCACGTGTACGTCTCCGGCCAGTTGCCGATGGCCGAGGGGAAGCTGCTGGCGACCGGCAAGGTCGGCGCCGGGGTCTCCGCCGACCAGGCCAAGGACCTGGCGCAGCGCTGCGCGCTGAACGCGCTGGCCGCGATCGACTCGCTGGTCGGCCTGGAGAACGTCGTCAAGATCGTAAAGCTCACCGGCTTCGTCGCCTCCGCTCCCGGGTTCACCGGCCAGCCGGGCGTCATCAACGGCGCCTCCGACCTGTTCGGCGCGGTTTTCGGCGAGGCCGGCCGGCACGCCCGCAGCGCGGTCGGCGTCGCCGAGCTGCCGCTCGACGCCCCGGTCGAGGTCGAGGTCATCGTCGAGGTCGCCTGACCCGCCACGCTCCCCGCGATCCTGCGCCGCCCGGCCGGGCAAAAGCCGTGAAGCGGCAGGTATCCCGGGCCGATCGCGCAAGATCGCGGGGAGTTGTCGCCGGGGCCGTACGATCGCAGCCATGACCGGGCACTTCACGGCTCCGGCGGCCGCCCTCGCGGACGAGCTGCCGGACTGGGTGACGCTGCTGCGCGCCCCGAACCCGGGGCCGATGACGCTCGACGGCACCAACACCTGGCTGCTGCGCGCACCCGGCGCGGAGCGCACGGTGGTGGTCGACCCCGGCCCGGCCGACGAGGAGCACCTGTCCCGGATCGTGGCGCACGGCCCGGTCGCGTTCGTGCTGATCACCCACGGGCACGGCGACCACACCGACGGCGCCCGGCGGCTGGCCGAGCTGCTCGGCGGGGTGCCCGTCCGGGCCGTCGACCCGGCGCACACCCTGGACGGGCCGCCGCTGGCCGGGCCGGGCGACGACCGGATCGACGGCGCCGGCCTGGGCCTGCGGCTGCTGCCCACTCCCGGGCACACCGGCGACTCGGTCTGCTTCCTGGCCGAGCACGCCGACGAGCGGGTGGTCCTCACCGGCGACACCATCCTGGGCCGGGGCACCACCGTGGTGGCCCACCCGGACGGGCACCTCGGGGACTACCTGACCAGCCTGGAACTGCTCAGCACGTACCGGGGGATCCCGGCGCTGCCGGGGCACGGCCCGGCGCTGGCCGACTGCGGCGCCGCCGCCGAGTTCTACCTCGCGCACCGCCGCGCCCGGCTGGACCAGGTCCGGGCCGCGGTCGACGCGGGCGCCCGCACCCCGGCCGAGGTGGTCGCCGTGGTCTACGCGGACGTGGACCGGTCGCTGTGGTGGGCCGCCGAGTGGTCGGTCCGCGCCCAGCTGGAACACCTCGGGGTCGACACCGGGGAATCCGACCCCGGGGTGAGCGGGTTGGAGCAAGCGTGACCTGCCCGGTGTGCGGAACCGTCGCCGTACCCGGCGCGCGGTTCTGCCACAACTGCGGGGCGGCCCTGCCGGCCGCCGCGACGCTGCCGGCGGCCGAGCGCCGGGTGGTCACCGTGCTCTTCGGCGACCTGTCCGACTTCACCTCCTGGTCGGAGGACCTCGACCCGGAGCGGGTCGGCGCGGTCACCGACCGGGTGCTGGCCGCGCTGGCCGGCGCGGTGAAGACCTTCGGCGGGCACGTCGACAAGCTGACCGGCGACGGCATCATGGCGGTCTTCGGCGCACCGGTGGCGCACGAGGACGACGCCGAGCGGGCGGTCCGCGCCGCGCTGTCCATGCAGCGCGCGGTCCGCCGGGTGCTGGACGACGAGCGCGGCGGCGGGGCTCCGCTGGGCCTGCGGGTCGGCCTCAACACCGGCGACGTGATCGCCGGGATCCAGGCCGCGATCGAGTACACGGTCATCGGCGACACCGTGAACACCGCCGCCCGGCTCGCCGACGCCGCCGCCGTGGGCGCGATCTACGCCGGGGCGCGCACCTCCGCCGCCACCCGGCACGTCGCCTCCTGGCGGGCGCTGCGGCCGCTGCGGCTCAAGGGCAAGCGGGAGCCGGTCGAGGCGTACGAGCTGCTCGGCCTCCTGGACGCCCCGGGCACCCGGTCCGGCCTCGGCGACGAGGCGCCGTTCGTGGGCCGGGAGACCGAGATCGGCCGGGTGGCCGGCCGGCTCGCCGAGGTGATCGACCGGAGCGAGCCCCGGGTGCTGCTGATGACCGCCGAGGCGGGGATCGGCAAGTCCCGGTTCGCCGCCGAGGTGGAACGCCTCGCCGCCGGCTACGACGTGGGCGCCGGCCGGTACGCCGCGCACACCGGCGCCCGGGTGCTCTCGGTGCGCTGTGCCGCGTTCGGGGAGCGGCGCCGGCTCGCCCCGCTGGCCGACCTGGTCCGGGCCGCGGTCGGCCTGCCCGGCGACACCGCCACCGCGGTCACCCGGCCGGCGGTGGAGGAGCGGCTGCGCCGGCTCGGGCAGCGGCTCGGCCGCTCCGGCGAACCGGTCCCGATCGCCAGCGACCAACTGCTGGCCCTGCTCGGGTACGCCGAGCTGCCCGCCGGCGGGCCGACCGACCAGGGCGAGTGGGGCACCACCCAGCCGCCCGCCGACGCGGACGCGGTGCCGAACGCGGTGGCCGACCTGCTCAGCGCACTGGCCCAGGAGGCGCCGCTGGTGGTCGTCGTGGACGACCTGCACGACGCCACCGCCGAGACCATCCGGTCCCTCGGGGTGACCCTGTCCCGGCTCACCGGGCCGGTGCTGGTGCTGCTGCTGGGCCGGCCGGAGCTGGTGCGGACCGCGGGCACGCTGACCCGGGTGGCCGACGCCGAGGTGCACGTGCTGCCGCCGTTGCGCGGCGCCGACGCGGCCCGGCTGCTCACCAGCTACCTGGGCGGCGGCAGGCTGCCCCAGGCGGACGCCGACCGGCTGCTCGCCACCGCCCAGGGCAACCCGTTCTACCTGGCCGAACTGGTCACCCTGCTGATGGAGCGCGGGGCGCTCACGGCGGTGGCCGACCGGAGCGCGCCGAACCCGGGGCGCTGGCGGCTGGTGCCCGGCTCGCTGGGCAGCCGGCTGCTCTCCCGCGACCTGGCCGCCGTGCTCGCCGCCCGGATCGACGCGCTGCCGGCCGAGGCGCGTTCGGTGCTGCGGGACGCCGCGGTGGTCGGCGACACGGTGCCGGAGGGCGCGCTGGAGGCGCTGCGCGAACAACGCGCCGGGCTGACCGGCCGGCCGGCGGCGGTGGCCGCGGTCGAGCTGGAGCGGGCCGTCGAGGAGCTGCTGCAACGGCGGATGCTGCACCGCACCCGCACCGGATACGCCTTCGCCACCCCGCTGATGCGGGAGGCCGCGTACGCCGGGGTGAGCAAGGCCGAGCTGGCCGAGCGGCATGCCGCGCTGGCCCGCTGGGCCAGCCTCCCACCGGCGGACGGGTCGACGCCGCCGGGCGGGTTCACCGAGTCGGCCCGGGACGACTTCGTGGCCGAACACGTCGAGCGGGCCGCCGCGCTGGCCGACGCCGTCGGGCTGCGACCGGACGCGCCGGCGCGGGCGGTGGCGCCGCTCGGCGTCGCCGCGCTCGGCCGGGCCACCCGCCGGTCCCTGCACGTGGGCGAGCCGGCGATGGCCGTGGAGTACGCCGACCGCGCCGCCGAACTCGGCCGCGACGGCGTGCCGGCGGCCGACCGGGTGGTGCACGCCCGGGCGCTGCTCCAGGTCGGCCGGCCCGCCGACGCGCTCGCCTACGCCGAGAAGATCGCCGCGAACGCCGGCGACGAGGCGGGGGTCCGGGCCAGCACGCTGCTGCTCGCCGGCCAGGCGCACCAGACCATGGGCGACCAGGCGCGGGCGGCGGCCTGCTGGCACGAGGCGTTGCAGGTGGCCACCGCCGCCGACCTGCCCGCGCTGCGCGCATCGGCGATGCGCCGGCTCGGGATGGCCGACTTCATCGCCGGGCGGCTGGGCCAGGCGAGCAGCCGGCTCGCCGCCTCGTACCAGGTCAGCCGGGCGGTGGGTGACCGCCGGGGGCAGGCCTGGTCGTTGCAGAACCTGGCGTGGGTGACCACCACCCGGGGCGACTTCGCCGGCGCGGACGCGGTGCTCGGCCGGGCCGCCCGGCTCTTCGCCGAGCTGAAGGACCCGTACGGGCGGGCCTGGCTGCGCGGCACCACCGCGTTCGCCCGGCTGCTCGCCGGGCGGCTCCGCGAGGCGGACCGGTTGGCGCGGGTCTTCCTGCCCTTCGGCGAGCGGGTCGGCGAGGCGTGGGCGGTCGGCACGCTCCGCGCGGTCGAGGCGTTCGCCACCGCGGAACTCGGCGAGCTGGCCGACGCGGACCGGGAGGCGCGCCGGGCGTACCGGGACTTCGCCGCCGCCTCCGACGACTGGGGACGCGGGTTCGCGCTGGTCGTCCGGGGTGTGGTGGCCCGTGGGCTGGGCGAGCCGGAGCACGCCGCCGACCTGTTCACCGACGCGCTGTCCTACGCCCACCGGACGTCGCACCCGCTGCTCACCGGGATGGCCGGCACGCTGCGCGGGTTCGTGGCGCTGGACCTGGGCGACGGGGCCGCCGCCGAGCGGGACGCCCGGGCGGTGCTGACCGCCGTCGAGCCGCACAACCCGCAGGCGCCCGCGCAGGTGGGGCCGCGGGTGCTGCTCGCCATGGCCCGGCTGGCGGCCGGCGACCCGGCCACCGCGGTCGGGCTGCTCGCCCCGGTCGCCACCGCCGCCGCGAACAGCCCGTCGTTGCTCTTCTCGCGCCGCCAGACGATGGCCCGGTACGCCTCCGCGCTGCTCGCCCACGGGCAGCGGGAGCAGGCGCTGGACTGGGCGCGGCGGGCGGTCGCCGCCCCGGCGGAGGACGTACGCAGCCAGGTGATCGCGGCGAGCGTGCTGGCCGAGGCGCTGGCCGCCTGCGGCCGGACGGTGGAGGCGCTGGCCTGTGCGGAGGAGGCGGTGCGGCTGGCGTACGCCACCGAGCAGCGCAGCGAGCGGGCCGCCGCCGACGCGCTCCTCGCCCGCCTGGGCCCCCGCTGACCCGGCCGGGCCACCGCCGCGCAGCGGTATCGACACGCTCCGAAGGCGGCCCGGTGGGGTGTGGGATTGTGGCGGTTCTGCCGATGTGCCCCGGCGGAACCCGCCGCTAGCCTGTCAGATCGATGCGGCGTCCACAGTGGCGGCCGTACCTGGCTTGGGGAGGGCCGTCATGAGGCTGCCGCGTTCGGGCGCCGGCTGGACGATCGCGGTGTTCGGCGCGCTGGCGCTGCTCATGGGCGCGGTCGGGCTGCTCTGGCCAGAGGCGCTGCTGCGGATGCTCGGCTTCGAGGTGCCGGCGCAGCGGGCGGCCGGCGACCACACCGGCACCTTCCTGATGGCCTCGTCGATGGCCTCGTTCAACATGGGGGTCTACTACCTGCTCGCCACCGCCACCGAGTGGCGCGCGTTCTACCGGTTCACGGTGTTCTTCCGGCTGGTCACCTTCACCGTCTTCAGCATCGCCGTGCTGGCCGACATCGCCCCGGGGCGGTTCTTCGGGGTGGCCGCCTGGGAGGGCGCGGGGGCGGTGGCGACGGCCGTCGGACTCTGGTGGGACGCCCGCCGATCGGGCTCCGCCGAGCCGCCCGTGCCGGCCGAGGCCGCGCCGGCCACGGACGCGGTGCGCTGAGCGCCCCGCCCGGTTGGGTATTTTCGAGCCGTGACCGACACCCCGCCCGGCGCCCTGCCGACGCCCCTCGTGCCCGGTCTGACCGACTTGCGGGTATTTGCCAGGGGCGGTTACGCGACCGTCTACCGGGCCACCCAGATCTCGGTCGGCCGCGAGGTGGCGGTCAAGGTGGAGAACCGGACGCTGGACAGCGAGCGCGACCAGGCGCGGTTCCTGCGCGAGGCGCGGGCCGCCGGCCGGATGTCGTCCCACCCGCACGTGGTCGACCTATTCGACGTCGGGGTCACCGTCGACCAGCACCCCTACCTGATCATGGAGCTCTGCGACGGGTCGTACGCCGAACGGATGCGGACCTCGCCGCTCGGCCCGGTGGAGGCCCGCGACCTCGGGGTCAAGATCGCCGACGCGATCGCCCACTCGCACGGGGCCGGCGTGCTGCACCGCGACGTGAAGCCGGCGAACATCCTCTACTCGCACTTCAACCCGGCGGTGCTGGCCGACTTCGGGCTGGCCGTGCTCGGCGAGATGCGGGACGCCTCGGTGGCGCTGGAGGTGCTCACCCCGGCGTACGCGCCACCGGAGATGTTCAACCACAGCCCGCCGTCGCCGGCGGTCGACGTCTACGCCCTCTGCGCCACCCTCTACGCGGTGATGCACGGCCGGCCGCCCCGCTGGCGGTCCGAGCGGAACCCGAGCCTGGTCACCGTGCTGGAGATGTTCCACCAGCCGATCCCCGGCCTGCCGGGCGTGCCCGAGGCCCTGGTCGACGTGCTCCGCGCCGGGATGGCCAACGATCCGGCCGACCGGCCCTCCGCCGCCGAACTGCGCGGCCTGCTGGCCAGCCTGCCGCTGGAGTCCACCGGCGCCCCGGCCGGCGGCGCGCCCGCCACCGGCGTACCGCTCACCGGCGGTCCCGCCCCCACCGGCCCGTACCCGGCCGGCCGGTCCAGCCGGCCCGCTCCGCGCGGCCCGGTGGACGACGCCCACCCCACCGTGCCCACCACCGGCCGGCGCTGGCGGCGGCGCTGGTTCCTCGGCGGCGCCGGAGTGCTCGCCCTGGCCGGCTCGGCCACCGCCGGGGCGTGGATCGCCGGCGGCGCGCCCGCGCCGACCCCGTCCCCGACGGTGGAGACGGCGGCGGCCACCCCCGCCGCGCTGCCCGCCTGTGCGGTCGGCTCGGCCGAACTGCCGGACGGCGCGCGCTGCGGCGCCGAACTGGAGTGCTTCGGCCCGGTGCGGGTACGCGGCCAGCGCGCCGTCGCCGACCGGGTGCCCTGCGACGGCCAGCACACCTGGGAGAGCTACGCCCAGGGCGAGTTGCCGGCCACCCTGGTCGGCGCCGGTCACGCCGAGATCAGCGCAGACCCGGCGGTCCGCCGGGTCTGCAACGAGACCACCTTCCGGCTCACCAGCGGGATCGCCCAGCCGGCGGGGTGGAACCTGGAGGTGCTGCCGCCGGCCGGGGCCGGCGCCGACCGCACCTACCGCTGCCTGGCGGGGCGAGGGCTGGACGCGCTCGCCTCGCCCACCCTCACCGGTCGCTGAACCGGTCCCGGTGCCGCTCCCGCATCGCCCGCACCGCGTCCAGGTTGTCCAGCGTCTCCAGGGTGTCCGCGTCGATGCCGGACAACCCGTCCACCGGCTGCCCCGCCGTCGTGGCGGCGTCCGGCTCGGCGTCGTCGCGCTGCCGGACGGCGGTCAGCGACACTCCCGCGACGGTGGCGGAGAGGACGCAGAGCAGCGCCAGCACCACGCCGACGAGATCCTCCCGGCGCCAGAGGACGAGCGTCACCAGCAGCGCGACGGCGACCGTCGCGGCGACCGCCGCCACCGTCCGCGCGTCCGCACCGGGCAACCTCATCCGTCCAGCATGTCTCCGCCGGGCCGCCTGTCAACCGCCCTCACCCCGCCACGCCCGTCCCGACCAGCGCCGCTCGTTCTCGGAAAGAGTGGCTGTTCCGCGGGATTTGGCCACTCTTTCGGGGAAAGTGCGCCGCGGAGGAGCGGGGTGGGGCGGCTTACCATCCACTGGAGATCATTTTCGTGACGGTGAGGGGGCGGCGTGAGTCGACCGATCCGGATCGTGCCGGTACTGCTGGTGGCGGGTCTGCTGGGCGCCTGTGGGGACGGGCCGGCGCCTGCGGTGACGGCCCCGACCGGCAGCGCACCGGCCGCCAGCCGGCCGACGAGCGCCGCGCCGCTCACCGTGGAGCAGGCGATCGCCCGGTTCGTCGCCGAGACGTACGGCCCGGACACCCGGTACGTCGGCCGTTGCGCCGACGTCCAGCCGGGCACCCGGGGCGTCTGCGCCTTGCCGAAGGCCACGGTGGACGGTGGCGAGGTGTACGGGATCGGCGCCCCGTTCAGCGAGATCGACGCCTTCCTGCTGCTCGGCGAGGACGCCGGCGGCTGGCGGGTGGTCGACTCGTACGTCCCGGACTTCCCGGCGGACGGGTCGTCGTCCGGGCCGGCGCCCGCCTGGTTCGCCGAGGTCGACTGACCGGCTGCGGCTGGTTTCCGGCATTCCGATCGGGCAATGACAGCGCCGACCGAGGTGAATTCGTTACACCGTCTCCGACGAAAGTCGGCTTTGTTGCCGTTTCGTGGTGCGCATTCATAGCTTGACGTCTCTAGAGTGGCGGGGGGTCGAGTTCGGTTCGACCTGTCCCGTCGCCCACCGGAAGGCGTCCACATGTCGCGAGGAACCCCGCCGGTGGTCGCGCCGCTGCCGGCGGTCGGCACGCACACCGTCCGCTGAGAGACCCGGGGTACGGCGGGCGATCGGGCGCCCGCCGTACCCCGGCCCACCCCGGGTGTCGTTACCGCTCTGGCGTTGCGGGGTGCTGACCCCAAGGATCGTCCGGGCATCATCAAGGAAGTAGCGGAGTTGTTTCGCTGGCGTCGGTAACGCGCAACATTGCGTCAGGTGCAGGCCACGGCGTTGCCGATGCCGTTTTCGTGCCACGCGCGACCTCGCCGGCTCTCGGCCGACCGCTCAGTAGGACCTGTCCTGGCCGAGGACGTGCTGGGCGACGAAGTTGAGGATCATCTCCCGGCTGACCGGGGCGATCCGGCCGGCCCGGACCGCGCCGAGCAGGGTGGCCACGCCGTACTCGGTGGTCATGCCGGCGCCGCCGAGCACCTGGACGGCGGTGTCCACGGCCAGCGCGGCGGCCTCGCCGGTGGCGTACTTGGCCATGTTGCCGGCCACCCCGGCCTCCAGGTCGCGCCCGGCGTCGTAGAGGCTGGCCGCCTTGTAGATCATCAGCCGGGCCAGTTCCACCTGCACCGCCGCGTGCGCCAGCGGGTGCGACACCCCCTGGTGCGAGCCGATGCTCCGGCCGCCCCACACCTTGCGGCTGGCGGTGTACTCCGACGCGCGCTCGATGGCGTACCGGCCGGTGCCGGCGCCCATCGCGGCGACCGTGATCCGCTCCGGGTTGAGCCCGGAGAAGAGCGCCGGCAGGCCGGCGTCGAGCGACTGGCCGACCAGCGCGTCGGCGGGCAGCCGCACGTCGTCCAGGTAGAGCAGGAACTGGTTCTCCGGGGAGAGGATCTCCATGTCCAGCTTGGACCAGGTCAGCCCGGGCGCGTCGGTCGGCACGACGAACAGTGCCGGCTTGAGCTTCCCGCTCGCCGCGTCCTCGGTGCGGGCCACCACGAGGACGTGCCCGGCCTCGTCGACGCCGGAGATGTAGCACTTGCGGCCGGAGAGCAGCCAGTCGTCGCCGTCGCGCCGGGCTACCGTGCCGAGCCGGTGGAAGTTCGAGCCGGCCTCCGGTTCGGTGATCGCAAAGACGATCTTCTGCGAGCCGTCGGCGAGCCCGGGCAGGTACCGCTTCCGCTGCTCGTCGGTGCCGTGCCGGGTGATCACGGTGGCCGCGATGGCCGGGGAGACCACCAGCAGCAGCAGCGGGCAGCCGGCGGCGGCCAGTTCCTCGCAGACCAGGGCCAGTTCGGTGATGCCGCCGCCGCCACCGCCGTACTCGGTGGGGATGTTGACGCCGAGGTAGCCGAGCCGGCCGGCCTCGTGCCACAGCTCGGTGGTGTGCTCGCCGGCCTTGGCCTTCTCGACGAAGTACCGGTGGCCGTACCGCAGGCCGAGCGACCGGACGGCGTCGCGCAACTGTTCCTGCTCCGGGGTGAGGTCGAAGTTCATCGTGGGGCCTCCAGATCGGGGTCGACGACGGCCAGCACGGCGCCGGTGTCGACCTGGCCGCCGGCGGGCACCGGCAGGTCGGCCACCACGCCGTCGGTCGGGGCGAGCACGGGGTGTTCGAGCTTCATCGCTTCCAGGGTGAGCAGCAGGTCGCCGGCGGCGACCGGCCGGCCGACCTCGACGTGCACCCGGGTCACCGTCCCGGGCAGCGGCGCGAGCAGCGAGCCGGCGGCCAGCTCCGCGGTGGGCAGCGGGAAACGGGGCAGCTCGGTCAGGCTCGCCGCCCCGTCCGGGCCGTCCACGAAGACCTTCGACCCCACCCGGTGTACGCGGTACGCCCGCCCCACCCCGGCCACGTCCAGCACGACCCGCTCGGGGGTGGCCTCGACCAGCGTCACGGCCGGCCGCTCGGCGTCGTCGTCGCCCGGCCCGCCGGCCGCCGCCACTGACCACCCGGCCAGCGCGCCGACGCGGTCGAAGCGGTAGCGGACCTCGATCTCGTCGTCTCCCAGGGCGTAGCGGACGACCTGCGGGAAGGCCGGGACGTTCCGCCACCCGGAGGGGAGACCGGCGAGCACCGGCGCGGCGGCGCGACGTCCGGCGGCCCCGGCGAGTGCCGCCGCCAGCGCGGCCACCGGGACCTGGTCGGCGGGCAGCAGCGGGGCGAACACCTCGGGGTGCCGGTCCAGGAAGCCGGTGTCGATGTCGACGGCGGCGAACTCCGGGCTGCGCAGGATGCGGACCAGCAGGTCCCGGTTGGTGGCCACGCCGTGCAGCTCGGCCCGGGCCAGCGCGCCGGCCAGGGCGCGGGCCGCCTCGGCGCGGGTGGGCGCCCAGGCGATCACCTTCGCGAGCATCGAGTCGTAGTGGACGCCCACCACCGAGCCGTCGGCCACGCCGGCGTCGAGCCGCAGGCCCGGCCCGGCCAGCGGGCCGAACTCGACGGCCACGCCGGGCAGGGCGAACCGGTGCAGGGAGCCGGTCGCCGGCCGGTACCCCTGGGCCGGGTCCTCGGCGCAGAGGCGTACCTCGATCGCGTGGCCGACGGCCGGCGGAGCCGCCGCCACCGGCAGCGGCTCGCCCTCGGCGACGAGCAGTTGCAGCCGGACCAGGTCCAGCCCGGTGGTCAGCTCGGTGACCGGGTGCTCCACCTGGAGCCGGGTGTTCATCTCCAGGAAGTGGATGTCGCCGTCCGGGGCGAGCAGGAACTCGACGGTCCCGGCCCCGACGTAGTCGACCGTCCGGCCGGCGGCCACCGCCGCCTCGTACAGCCGCTGCCGCACCTCGTCGGGGAGGACACCCGGCGCCTCCTCGACGATCTTCTGGTGCCGGCGCTGGATCGAGCACTCCCGGACACCGAGGGCGACCACCGTCCCGTGCGTGTCGCCGAAGATCTGCACCTCGACGTGCCGGCCGCGTTCGACGTACCGCTCGATGAAGACCGTGCCGTCGCCGAAGGCCGAGGCCGCCTCGCGGCGCGCACCGGCGACGGCCTCGGCGAGCCCATCGGCGTCGCGGACCACCCGCATGCCACGCCCGCCGCCCCCGGCGGACGCCTTCACCAGCACCGGGAAGCCGGTGACCTGGTCGGCGTCGGTCCAGGTCGGCAGCATCGGCACGCCGGCCTCGGCGAGCAGCGCCTTCGCCGCCATCTTGTCGCCCATCGCGGCGATCGCCTTGGCCGGCGGCCCGACCCAGGTCAGCCCGGCGTCGGTGACCGCCGTCGCGAACTCGGCGTTCTCGGCGAGGAAGCCGTAGCCGGGGTGGACGGCGTCCGCGCCGGCCCGGCGGGCCGCGTCGAGGATGAGGTCGATCCGCAGGTACGTCTCGGCCGGCGTGTTCCCGGGCAGCCGTACGGCCAGGTCGGCCTCGGCGACGAAGGGCGCGTCGGCGTCGGCGTCGGAGTGCACCGCGATGGTGGTGATCCCGAGCGTGCGGCAGGTGGCGAAGATCCGGCGGGCGATCTCACCCCGGTTGGCGACCAGCAGTCTGTTGATCATGACCTACCCCCTCACATCCGGAAGACGCCGAAGCCGTCGGCGCCCTTCACCGGTGCGTTGTGGATCGCTGAGAGGCAGAGGCCGAGCACGGTACGGGTGTCCCGGGGGTCGATCACCCCATCGTCGTAGAGCCGGCCGGAGAGGAAGAGCGCGCCGGACTGGGACTCGATCTGCTGCTCGACCATCATCCGCATGGCGGCGTCGGACTCCTCGTCGAACTCCCGGCCCCGGGCGGCGGCGGCCTGCCGGGCCACGATGGAGAGCACGCCGGCCAACTGCGCCGGCCCCATCACCGCCGACTTCGCGTTCGGCCAGGTGAACAGGAACCGCGGCTCGTACGCCCGACCGCACATGCCGTAGTTGCCGGCCCCGTAGGAGGCCCCGAGGTTGACCGTCAGGTGCGGCACCGTCGAGTTCGACACCGCGTTGATCATGAGCGCGCCGTGCTTGATGATGCCGCGCTGCTCGTACTCGGTGCCGACCATGTAGCCGGTGGTGTTCTGCAGGAAGAGCAGCGGGGTGTCGGCCGCGTTGGCGAGCTGGATGAACTGCGCCGCCTTCTGCGCCTCCTCGCTGAACAGCACGCCGCGGGCGTTGGCCAGCACACCGACCGGGTAGCCGTGCAGCTCGCCCCAGCCGGTGACCAGGGCGCTGCCGTACGCCGGCTTGAACTCGTCGAACTCGCTTCCGTCCAGGAGCCGGGCCAGCACCTCGCGCGGGTCGAACGGCACCTTGAGGTCGGCCGGGACGAGGCCGAGCAGCTCCTCCGGGTCGTACCTGGGCGGACGCGGGACCGGGGTGCGCGGCGGCGGGCCCTGCTTGCGCCAGTTCAACCGGCGTACGCACTGCCGGGCCAGCCGGATGCCGTCCCGCTCGTCCTCGGCGAGGAAGTCCGCCAGGCCGGAGGTGGTGGCGTGCATCGCCGCCCCGCCCAGCGACTCGTCGTCGGTGACCTCGCCGGTGGCCATCTTCACCAGCGGCGGACCGGCGAGGTAGACCTGCGACCGGTCCCGGATCATGATCACGTGGTCGGACATCCCCGGCACGTACGCCCCGCCCGCGGTGGCGTTGCCGAAGACCACGCTGACCGTGGGGATCCTCGCGGCGGAGAGCCGGGTGAGGTCGCGGAACACCCGCCCGCCCGGGATGAAGATCTCCGCCTGGGTGGGCAGGTCGGCACCGGCCGACTCGACCAGGTTCACCATCGGCAGCCGGTTGGCCAGCGCGATCTCGCCGGCCCGCCGGGTCTTGGCCAGCGACC
Source organism: Micromonospora sp. CNZ280 (assembly GCF_011759515.1). Lineage (NCBI taxonomy): Bacteria > Bacillati > Actinomycetota > Actinomycetes > Micromonosporales > Micromonosporaceae > Micromonospora > Micromonospora sp. CNZ280. Next base: position 1,697,551 of record NZ_JAAOYP010000001.1, on the reverse strand, counting down.
AGGGGTTGACCGCGCCACCGCGTACCGTCGGGTCGTTGGCGACGACCAGGCACTCGACGCCCTCGACCACCCCGATCCCGGTCACCACGCTCGCGCCGACCGGGAAGTCGGTGCCGTACGCGGCCACCGGCGACAGCTCCAGGAACGGGCTGTCCGGGTCGAGCAGCAGCTCGATCCGTTCCCGGGGGAGCAGCTTGCCCCGGGCGTGGTGCCGGGTCACGTACTTCTCGCCGCCCCCGGCGCGGGCCCGGTCGAGCGCCGCGTCCAGTTCGGCGAGGCGGTCCAGCAGCGCCGCGCGGTTGGCCGTGAACCCCGGCGCGGACGGGTCGACCGCGGTGTCCAGTGTGGTCACAGCCCCATCCCCTTCGCGATGATCTCGTTCATGATCTCGGTGGTGCCGCCGCCGATGCCGAGGATCCGGGCGTCCCGGTAGTGCCGCTCCACCTCGGCGTCGCGCAGGTAGCCGTAGCCGCCGTGCAGTTGCAGCGCCTGGTCGACCACGTGGTCGCAGGCGGCCACCGCGACGTTCTTGGCCATCGCCACCTCGGTCACCACCGGCTCGCCGGCGGCCACCCGGGCGGCCACCTCGTGCACGTACGCCCGGGCCGCCTCGGCGCGGGTGTGCATTTCGGCCAGCCGGTGCCGGACCAACTGGCGGCTGGCCAGCGGACGGCCGAACGTGGACCGGTCCCGGCACCAGCGGGTGGCCAGCTCGACGCAGCGCTGCGCGGTCGCGTACGCCTGGGTGGCCAGCGAGAGCCGCTCGGTGGCGAAGTGCTGCATGATCGCGAGGAAGCCGGTGTTCTCCTCGCCGATCCGGTTGGCCACCGGCACCCGGACGTCGACGAAGGAGAGTTCGGCCGTGTCCGAGCAGTGCCAGCCCAGCTTCTCCAGCCGGCGGCCCACGGTGAACCCGGGCGTGCCCTTGTCGATCACCAGCAGGCTGAGCTCGCCGCTGCCGGGGAAGTCGGTGCAGACCGCGGTGGTCACGAAGTCGGCCCGGACCCCGCTGGTGATGTAGGTCTTCGACCCGTTCACCACGTAGTGGTCACCGTCGCGGCGGGCGGTGGTGCGGATCGCGGCGACGTCCGAGCCGCCGTCCGGCTCGGTGATCGCCAGGGCGCCGATCATCGTCCCGGCGAGGGTGGGGCGGACGTACCGGTCGACCAGGTCGTCGTCACCCCGGAATTGACCAGCGGCGAGCCGGCCGCGGAGCAGGCCGCCGCTCCGGCCGCCGGCCGCGGCGACCATGTGCGGCAGGGCGATGCCGTGCGTGAAGAGCGCCGCGATCAGCCCGGACGACCCGCCGGCGCGGATGATCTCCTCGGTGACCACTATCGAGTCGAGCAGGTCACCGCCGCTGCCGCCGACCGACTCGGGGAAGCCGATGCCGAGCAGGCCGATCTTGGCGGCGGTCTCGTGCAGCGACCGGGGCACCTCACCGGCCCGCTCCCAGTCGGCCAGGTGCGGCAGCACCTCGCGGGTGACGAACGACCGGGTCAGCTCCCGCAGCTGCCGGCGCTCCGGAGTGTCGACGATGGTCACGAGTCCTCCCCGGTGGGGGCGGCCGGCCCGGCCGCGAGGTCGGTGGGCAGGTCGACGATCCGGGACCGGAGCAGCTCGCCGAGCGCCTTGGCCTGCGGGTCGAACCGGGTGGACGCGGCCACCCCCTGGCCGAGCAGCCCGCGGATCACGAAGTTCACCGCGCGCAGGTTCGGCAGCTCGTACCGCTCGACGGCCAGCGACGCGGTCTCCGGCAGCAGCTCGGCCAGCCGCGCGACGGTGAGCCAGCCGCGCAGCCAGTCGTACGCCCGGTCGGTGCGCGCCCAGACGCCGAGGTTGGCGTCGCCGCCCTTGTCGCCGGAGCGCGCGCCGACCAGCTCGCCGAGCGGGCCCCGCCGGGTTGGTCCGGCGGCGGCCGGCGGCGGGTCGGCCGGCGTGGGCTCGGCTGCCGGCGGGGCGGTCCGGGTCGGCGGCGGGATCGGCACCCGCTCACCGGACGGGAGCACCGCGACGTGCGCCACCGCGTCCTGCGGCACCGTGTCGGCGGTGAACACCCCGTACGGCGTCGCGTCGCCGGGCAGCGTGGTGAGGGTGCAGCCCGGGTAGGAGGCCAGCGCCAGTTCCACCGCGGCCGCCGAGAACGCCCGCCCGGCCCGCGCCTTGTCGCCGGCGCGCAGGTGTACGTGCAGCAGCGCGCTCGCCGCCGCGGTGTCGGCGGCGTCCGGGTGGTCGGTGCGGGCCAGGGTGAACTCCAGCCCCTCCTTGCCGACCGCCTCCTCCAGTTGGCCGCGCACCAGGGCTGCTTTCGCCGGGATGTCGAGCCCGCACAACACGAACGTCATCGAGTTGCGGAAGCCGCCCAGGTTGTTGACGCCGACCTTGAGGGTCTCCGGCGGCGGCGTGCCGCGTACCCCGCTGACCCGGACCCGGTCAGCGCCGTCGGCGTGCAGGGTCACCGTGTCCAGCCGGGTCACCACGTCCGGCCCCAGGTACGCCGGCCCGCCCACCTCGTAGAGCAGCTGGGCGGTGACCGTCTCGACGGTGACCGCGCCGCCGGTGCCCGGGTGCTTGGTGAGCACGCAGGAGCCGTCCGGGTGCAGTTCGGCGACCGGGAAGCCGGGGCGGTGGCCGCCGTCGGGCAGCTCGGTGAAGAAACTGAAGTTGCCGCCGGTCACCTGGGCGCCGCACTCCACGAGGTGGCCGGCGACCGTCGCCCCGGCCAGCGCGTCGAGGTCGTCGCGGCCCCAGCCGAACCGGGCGATCGCCGGGCCCACCACCAGGGACGCGTCGGTGACCCGGCCGGTGACCACCACGTCCGCGCCGCCGTCCAGGCAGGCCGCGATGCCGAACGCCCCGAGGTAGGCGTTCGCGGTGAGCGCGTCCGGGCGGTCCAGCGCGTCGCCCTCGACGTAGCCGACCCGGACCGGCAGGCCGAGCCGTTCGGCGAGCGCGCCGATCGCGGTGGCCAGCCCGGCCGGGTTCAGCCCACCGGCGTTGGTCACGATCCGTACGCCCCGGTCCAGCGCGGTGCCGAGGCAGCCCTCCAGCTGGCGGAGGAAGGTCTTCGCGTAGCCCAGGGCCGGGTCGCGCAGCCGGTCCCGGCCGAGGATCAGCATGGTCAGCTCGGCCAGGTAGTCGCCGGTCAGCACGTCCAGGTCGCCGCCGTCGAGCATCTCCCGCCAGGCGCTGAACCGGTCGCCGTAGAAGCCGGAGGCGTTGCCCACCCGCAGCACCCCGGTCATGCCGGCGCTCCGCTCCCGACGGTGGCGTCCGGGGTCGGGCCACCGGCGGGTGGGCGGCCCGGGCCCGGTGGGCCGGCGAACGCCTGCGCCACGTCGAGCCACTCGTCGGCGACCGGGCCGGTGGCCGTCAGGGCCAGGTCGGCGCGGTGCCGGCGCTGGGTGACCAGCAGGCAGAAGTCCAGCGCCGGGCCGGTGACCCGGTCGGCGGCGTCGGCCGGGCCGAAGCTCCAGGTCGTCCCGTCGGGTGCGGCCAGCTCGACCCGTACCGGCGCCGTCGGCACCGGCCGGCCGTGGGCGGCGAAGCTGTGCCCGAGAGTACGGAACCCGAGGTACGCGACGTGCCGGAGCCGGGCGCTGGCCGGGCGGGTGACGCCGAGCGCGTCGGCCACGTCCTCGCCGTGCGCCCAGGTCTCCATGATCCGGGCGGTGGCCATCGAGGCGGGCGACATCCGGGTGCCGTACCAGGGCAGCTTCCCGCCGGGCGGGGCGGCCACCAGGGTGGCGGTGAGCGCCGCCCGGCCGGCGCGCCAACGGGCCAGCAGCTCGGCCGGCGGAGCGAGGAACTCCTCGGCGCCGTCATCGACCAGCCGCGCCGGATCCGGGGCCGCGGCGACCGAGGCGAAGAAGGCGGTGGCGTCGGTGGCGGCGAGCAGCGCGACGTGGTCGGTCCAGGCGAGGTGGGCGATCTGGTGCCCGACCGTCCAGCCCGGCGCCGGGGTCGGTCGGGCCCAGTCGGCCGGTGCCAGGGGACTCACCAGAGCGTCCAGCTGCTCGGACTCGGTGGCCAGATCCGCGAGCAGGTCTGCGATGTCGACCATGGTGCCTCCGGTCGGAACGGGCGGTCAGGGCGTGGGCGTGAGCACGGTGGCGAGCTGGCGCTTCCAGGTGGCGAGCAGGGCGGTGCGGCGGGTCGAATCGTCGTTGAGCAGGTTGGCCACCCCGAGGCCGCGGAGCAGGTCGAGGGTGGCCTGGACGGCCTCGCGTACGCCCGGGCGGCGTTCGTCGACGCCGAGCAGGGCGACGGTGAGCCGGTGCATCTCCCGGCCGACCCGGGCCTCCAGCGGCACCAGGGCCTCGCGCAGTTCGCGGTCGGTGCGGGCGGCGACCCAGAGTTCCAGGGCGGCGACGAAGAGCGGCCCGGTGAAGGCGGCGCCGAGCAGGTCGATCACCCGGTCGAGCCGCTGCGGGCCGGCCGGCAGCGCCTCCGCCTCGGTGCGCAGCTCGACCGCCCGCCGCTCGGCGAGATGGTCGACGGCGGCGATGACCAGGGCGGCCTTGGTGGGGTAGTGGTGCAGCTGCGCGCCCCGGGAGACGCCGGCCCGGGCCGCGACCAGCGTCGTGGTGGTGCCGGCCCAACCGTGCTCGACCAGGCACTCGACGGTCGCCTCCAGCAGCCGGGCGCGGGTGGCGCGGCTGCGTTCCTGTTGAGGGACGCGGATCGATGCGGCGGGCACGGGGACAGCGTGCCGCCCGAGAAACAAACAGTCAAGCCTGACTTTTTCTGCGGCCGGGCCGGGGGTGGGCCCGGTCGGGGTCAGCGGCCGTCGCGCGGGGCGAAGACGGCCAGCGCGTCGGCGTCGCTGTGCCGGGAGCGCAGGTACTCGTCGGCCCACTCGGCGGCGTCCGGGAAGGTCGACTCAGCGGCCACCCGGGCGCAGGCGGCGTCCACGTCGAAGTCCGTCCGGCGCAGCTCCACCCCGGGCCCGAGCAGTGCCCAGTACGCCCCCGGGCCGCCGTACGGCATGCCCACGCTGCCCGGGTTGACCACCATGCGCCGGTCGACCAGCCGGGTGAACGGCATGTGGGTGTGCCCGCAGACCACCGTGCGCACCGCGGCCGGTACCCCGGCGAACACCTCCGCCCAGCGCGCCATCCGGGTGTCGACCAGCACGACCTCCTCGTCGTCCCGGGGCGTGGCGTGGCAGAAGAGCACCGGCCCGAGGCCGGCGACCTCCAGGGTCACCGTCAGCGGCAGCGCGGCCAGCCGGGCCGACTGGTCGTCGCGGAGCTGCCCGGCGGCCCAGTTCGAGACGTCGATCGGGGACTTCCGGCCGGCGCGCGCCTCGACCAGTTCCCGGTCGGCGTTGCCGCGTACCCAGCAGACCCGGTCGCCCAGGCCGGCGAGCAGGTCGAGCACCTCGACCGGCTGCGGGCCGGCCGCGATGTCGCCGGTGAGCACGATCAGGTCGGCGGCGGCGACGTCCGGCTCGGCCAGTACGGCCTCCAGCGCTGGCAACGCCCCGTGGATGTCGGAGAGAACAGCGACCCGGTTCAGCATCGGTCCAGGGTGCGGGACCGGTGGGGTCAGGTCCAGGAATTCTGCGCCGGGCAGACAGACGACCGAACCGGCCCGGACCGACGACGCGGTCCGGGCCGGGATTGCCATGGCGGCCGGGGACGGGCCCCGGTCGTGGTCAGACGCGGGCGCGGCGGGCCAGGCGCTCCGGGTCGAGGATGATGATGCTCTTGCCGTCCAGGCGCAGCCAGCCGCGCGAGGCGAAGTCGGCCAGCGCCTTGTTCACGGTCTCCCGGGAGGCGCCGACCAGCTGGGCGATCTCCTCCTGGGTGAGGTCGTGGGTCACCCGCAGCACGCCGCCGTCGCGGGTGCCGAACCGGCCGGCCATCTGGAGCAGGTTCTTCGCCACCCGGCCGGGCACGTCGGTGAAGATCAGGTCGGCCAGCGAGTCGTTGGTCCGCCGGAGCCGGCGGGCCAGCACGCGGAGCAACTGCTCGGCGATCTCGGGCCGGTTGTTCAGCCACGGTCGCAGCGCCTGCTTGCGCAGCCGCACCAGCCGGGTGTCGGTCACCGCGGTGGCGGTCGCCGTACGCGGACCCGGGTCGAACAGTGACAGCTCGCCGACCATGTCCGACGGGCCCATCACCGCGATCAGGTTCTGCCGACCGTCCGCTGCTCGGCGGCCGACCTTGATCTTGCCAGACAGCAGGATGTAGAGACTGTCGCCGGGCTCGCCCTCGTTGAAGACGACCTCGCCCTTGCGGACCTCGATCGTCTCCATCTCCTTGGCGAGCGCCTCGGCAGCCTCCGGGTCGACCCCCTGGAAGATCCCGCTGCGGGCCAGTACCTCGTCCATCGCGCACCTCCGGTTGCGCGTGCCGTCTGCTCGGCCGGGTCCGCCGTCCGCTGATCCCTCGCGCGCCGCCAAGTCTAGGCACAACAGCGCGGGAATCAGAGGTGCACCCCTGGAATCTTGATCCCCGGGCGTAACCCACCCGACCCGTCCGACCAGTAAGATCGCGCGATTTCCGGACCCCGGCCGGTCGCCGGGAGCCCGGGCCGTAGGGTCACGGCGTGCTGAGTGACCCCCTGCTGACCACCCGCCACGAGGGCGGGCGGGACGTGCCGCTGCTGGTCTGGCGAGCCGACCGCCCGCTGCGCGCGGTCAGTTCCGCGCCGCTCGGCGGCGGCATCGGAGAGCGGCGGTGGGTGGTCAACGCGACCGTGCCGATGTCGTACGACCGGGACGATCCCGCCGACCACCTGGCCGGCCTGGCCGACCAGCTCGGCCTGGCCGGGCCGGGGGTGGGCCTGCTGACCGGCGTCGACGTGGCGGAGGTGGTGGCCCGGACCGACACCGGCGTGCGGGCCTGGGCGACGGTCGGGCTCGGCACCCCGGTCTGGGCCGCCGCACCCGCGCCGGTGGCGCCCGGGCAGCGGGTCGGCACGGTCAACATCGTCCTGTACGTGCCGGCCCGGCTCGGTGACGCCGCGCTGGTCAACGCGGTGGCCACGGCCACCGAGGCGAAGGCGCAGGCGATCGGCGAACTGGGGATGGCGGGCACCGGCACCCCGACCGACGCGGTCACCGTGCTCTGCCCGGCCGACGGCCCGGTCGCCGCGTATGGCGGCCCCCGCTCGGTCTGGGGGGCGCCGCTGGCCCGGGCCGTGCACGCCGCCGTGCTGGCCGGCGGGGCCGGCACCGTGGTCCCCTGGTCGGATCGGCTGGCGGGCTGAATTCCTGGCCGATCGGCCCTCGCCGGCCCGTTTGCCGCCCGGTAGGGTCGCGGGCGATGTACGCTGCCGCCTGCACCACCCCCCGTCCGCGCCGCCGCCCGGCGCTGGCGCTCGTCGTGCTGCTCGCCGCCCTGCTCGCGGCCGGCTGTGGCGACGGGTCGGTGGACGGGCCGGTCTGGCAGCCCGGCGCGGGCGGTGGCGGCACCGGCGCCCCGGTCGGCTCGGCCTCCGCGACGCCGGCCGAGAAGTCCATCTCGCTCTCCGCCACCGGCGACATCATCATGGGCAACGCGCCGAACCGGCTGCCCGCCAACGGCGGCAAGGGCTTCTTCGACTCGGTCGAGAAGGCGCTCGAGGCCGACCTGGTGATGGGCAACCTGGAGGAGCCGCTCACCGTCGACACCGGCACCGGCAAGTGCGGCGCGAACTCCACCCGCTGCTTCCAGTTCCGGGCCCCGCCCGAGTACGCCGCGCACCTGCGCGACGCCGGGTTCGACCTGCTCAACCAGGCCAACAACCACGGCTACGACTACGGCCCGAAGGGCTACGAGAACACCCAGAAGGCGCTGGAGAAGTACGATCTCGCGCACACCGGGGCGCCCGACCAGATCACCGTGGTCGAGGTGGAGGGCGTCAAGGTCGCGGTCGCCGGCTTCTCGTCGTACGTCTGGTCCAACAGTCTGGTCGACATCGCCGAGGCGAAGCAGGTGATCACCAAGGCGGCCGGGATGGCCGACCTGGTGGTGGTGCAGGTGCACATGGGCGGCGAGGGGTCGGACAAGACCCGGGTGCGGCCCGGCACCGAGATGTTCCTCGGCGAGAACCGGGGCGATCCGGTCAAGTTCTCCAAGGCGATGATCGACGCGGGCGCCGACCTGATCGTCGGGCACGGCCCGCACGTGCTGCGCGGCATGGAGTTCTACAAGGGTCGGCTGATCGCGTACAGCCTCGGCAACTTCGCCGGTGGCGGCAACTCGCTGAGCAACGCCGGCCGGCTGGGCTGGGGCGGCGTGCTCAAGGTGTCGCTGAAGCCGGACGGCAGCTGGGCCGGCGGCTCGTTCGTCTCGACGTACATGAACTCGGCCGGCAAGCCGACCATGGACCGCGACGACCGGGGCCTCGGCCTGGTGCGGCAGCTGACCCGCAGCGACTTCCCGAAGACCGGCGCCCGGTTCGACGACTCCGGCCGGATCAGCCCGCCGGCGGAGGGCTGATCCGCCGGCTCGGCGCGTGGGGCCCGGCGGTTCGTCGGACCGGCGACGTAGGCTGGCCGGCGTGACCACCAGCTCTCCCGGTGCCGCCGAGACCGATCTCGGCCGCAAACGTCGCGCCCGGAAGATCGGTCGGGTGCTGACCGAGACCCACCCCGACGCGCACTGTGAGCTCGACCACTCCAGCCCCCTGGAGCTGGCCGTGGCGACCATTCTCTCCGCCCAGTGCACCGACAAGAAGGTCAACGAGGTCACCCCGAAGCTCTTCGCCCGCTATCCGACCGCCGCCGACTACGCCGGCGCCCAGCGGGCCGAGCTGGAGGAGCTGATCCGCCCCACCGGCTTCTACCGGAACAAGACCGACTCCCTGATCAAGCTCGGCCAGGCGCTGGTCGAGCGCTTCGACGGCCGGGTCCCCGGCAAGCTGGCCGACCTGGTGACGCTGCCCGGGATCGGCCGCAAGACCGCCAACGTCATCCTCGGCAACGCCTTCGACGTGCCCGGCATCACCGTCGACACCCACTTCCACCGGTTGGTGGGGCGCTGGCGGCTGACCGGCGAGACCGACCCGGTCAAGGTGGAGCACGCCATCGGGGCGCTCATCGAGCGGCGCGACTGGACGATGTTCTCGCACCGGGTGATCTTCCACGGCCGGCGGGTGTGCCACGCCCGCAAGCCGGCCTGCGGCGCCTGCACCCTGGCCAAGCTCTGCCCCTCGTACGGCACCGGGCCGACCGAGCCGGCCGCCGCCGCCAAGCTGCTCAAGGGCCCCCGGGCCCGCGACCTCGCGGTCGCCGCCGGGGTCGACCCGGAGCTGGTGCCGGCGCAGGCGGTCGTCGCGGAGGCACCGTGAGCGCGAGGAGTGAGCCGGGTTTGCGAGCCCCGCAGTCGCGAACAGAGGTGGCACCGTGAGCGCGCGGGAGCCCATTCTGCCAACGGTGTGCAGATGAAGCGGCGGTTCGCTGCCCTGCTCGTCCCGCTGCTGCTGGCGGTCGCGGGCTGCACCGGCACCACCGGGCAGGAGGAGGCGCCTACCCGGCAGGGGGCGGCCGCCAGCCGGCCGTCGCCGTTCCAGGACTGCGCCGCGCTGACCGCCGCCCCGGGCGCCACCGGCGCGCCGACCGGGTCGCCGGCCGGCGGGGGCGACCCGCTGCCCGAGCTGACCTTGAACTGCTTCACCGGCGGCGCCCCGGTCGCCCTCCGGGACGTCCGCGGCCCGGCCGTGGTCAACGTCTGGGCCTCCTGGTGCGCGCCCTGCCGTACCGAGCTGCCCGCCTTCCAGCGGCTCAGCGAGCGGGCCGGCGGGCAGCTCCGGGTGCTCGGGGTGAACAGCCGCGACAGCCGCGCCGGGGCGCAGTCCATCGGCGAGGACTTCGGCGTCCGCTTCCCCGTCCTGGTCGACCAGGGTGAGGCGCTGCAACGGGCGCTGGGCCGCAACGCCATCCCGCTCACCCTCTTCGTCGACGGGCAGGGCCGGGTGCGGCACGTGGACGCGTCCGGCGCGCTGGACGATGCCCGCCTCGCCGCGCTGGTCCGGCAGCACCTGGGCCTGGCGGTGCCGGCGTGAACCGGCGGCCACCGGCCTGGATCGAGCCGCTGCTGCACCGGCTCGGCACCGCCCGTACCGAGGACTTCACCCGGCTGGCCACCCCGGACGACGGCGGCCGGGAGAGCGCGGTGCTGGTGCTGCTCGGCGAGGAGCCCGGCACCGGCCCGGACGTGCTGATCCTGCAGCGGGCCGCCACCCTGCGCAATCACGCCGGTCAGCCGGCCTTTCCGGGCGGCGCGGCCGACCCGGAGGACGCCGACGCCCCGGCCACCGCGCTGCGCGAGGCGAACGAGGAGGTCGGCCTCGACCCGGCCAGCGTCACTGTGCTTGCCGAGCTGCCCCGGCTCTGGATCCCGGTCAGCGACTTCGTGGTCACCCCGGTGCTCGCCTGGTGGCACGCGCCGCACCCGGTGCATCCCCGGGAACCGGCCGAGGTGGCGCACGTGGCCCGGCTGCCGGTCGCCGAGCTGGTCGACCCGGAGAACCGGATGCGGGTACGGCACCCGAGCGGTTGGATCGGGCCGGCGTTCTCCGCCCGGGGCATGCTGGTCTGGGGATTCACCGCGGGGGTGCTGGACGCCCTGCTGACGATGGGCGGCTGGGCGCGACCGTGGCCGCGCGGCAGGGTGGTCGACCTACCGCCCACCGCCGCCACCCCGGCGCCCTCGGCCGGCACCGACGAGGTGGACGAGAGCGCCGTGCGCTGATCCGGCGGTCACCTTCCGCAAGCGATGGTCATCCCGGGAGCGCTCTGCCCGTACGCTTGACCCGTGTCCGCCGTGGATCTCGTACTGCTGCTGCTCATGCTCGTGTTCGCGATCAGCGGATACCGCCAGGGGTTCGTCATCGGCCTGCTGTCGTTCTCCGGCTTCTTCCTGGGCGCCCTGGTCGGCCTCCAGATCGGGCCGCTGCTGGCCGAGCAGTTCGTGGACAGCGGCACCCGGGTGCTGATCGCCCTGGTGGCGGTCTTCGGGCTGGCCGTGATCGGCCAGGCGCTCGCCGGCTGGCTCGGCTCCCACCTGCGCAAGACGATCACCAGTGACGTGGGCAAGCAGGTCGACGACATCGGCGGCGCGTTCGTCTCGATCTTCGCGGTGCTGCTGGTCGCCTGGCTGGTCGCGGTGCCGCTCGGGTCGTCCTCGCTGCCCTGGCTGGCGGCCTCGGTGAAGAACAGCGCGCTGCTCACCGTGGTCGACCGGGTGCTGCCGGACCGGGCGCAACAGCTTTCCACCGCGCTGCGCGACACGGTGGACACCAACGGCTTCCCGGACGTCTTCGAAGGGCTGGGGCGTACCCAGGCCCGGCAGGTCTCGCCGCCCGATCCGGCGCTCGCCGGCTCCCAGGTGGTGGTCAACGGCCAGCGCTCGGTGGTGAAGGTGCTCGGCTCCGCGCCGAGCTGCTCGCGCCGGATCGAGGGCTCCGGGTTCGTCTACGCCGACGACCGGGTGATGACCAACGCGCACGTGGTGGCGGGCACCCGCTCGGTGGCGGTGGAGCTGAACGGCGACCGGTACGACGGTGAGGTGGTCGTCTACGACCCGGACCGGGACCTCGCCGTGCTCTACGTGCCGGGGCTGCCCGGCCCGTCGATGCGGTTCGCCGCCGGCAACGCGGGCAGCGGCGCGGACGCCATCGTGCTCGGTTTCCCGCTCGACGGGCCGTACAACGCGCAGTCGGCCCGGGTACGCGACGTCGACCGGATCACTGGGCCGGACATCTACTCCGCCGGCGACGTGACCCGGGAGATCTACACCATCCGGGCGCTGGTCCGCAGCGGCAACTCCGGCGGGCCGCTGGTCTCCGCCAACGGGCTGGTGCTCGGGGTGATCTTCGCGGCGGCCGCCGACGACCCGAACACCGGCTTCGCGGTGACCGCCGCCGAGGCCCGTCCGGTCGCGCTGGCCGGCGCGGAGCGCACCCGCGGCGTCGCCACCGGCAAGTGCACCTGAGCCGGCTCAGGGGTGCGGCGCGGCGGGTGGGGTCTGGTGGTGCCAGACGGTGAAGGCGGCGGATGTCGCGGCGACCACGGCCGTGCCGAGCAGCCAGCCGGCCAGCACGTCGCTGGTCCAGTGCACGCCGAGGGCCACCCGGCTGAACCCGGTCACCCCGGCCAGCAGCATCCCGGCCACCCACACCGCCCACCGGGCGGACCGCTCCCGCGCGTACGGCAGGAAGACGACCAGCAGGATCCCGGCCGCCAGCGCGGCGTTCAGCGCGTGACCGGACGGGAAGGCGAGTCCGGCGGCCCGCGCCACCGGCTCGGGCAGGTCCGGCCGGGCCCGTCCGAAGAGCAGCTTGAGCAGCGGGCTTAGCAGCCCGCCCACCAGCATGGTGACGGCCACCCAGACCGCGAGTTGCCGGGCGCCGCGCCGGACCAGCCAGATCACCAGCGCCAGCGCGCCGACCCGCAGCGGCATCGGCGCGAACACGTCGGTCCACAGGCTCATCAGGCGGATCCAGGCCGGATGGTCGACGGCGAAGCCGTGCAGCGCGCCGGCCACCGTGGTGTCCACCTCGCGCAGCGGCGGCCAGCCGGCCAGCACCAGGAGCGCGAGCAGGGCGAACGGCACCAGCAGCAGGAACGCCGCGGCGACGGCGAGGGTCAGCCGGAGGCCGCGCGAGTCGTCCGGGTGCAGCCGGCGGCGCCGCCACGACGGCCGCGTCGGCGTCGGGAGGGTGCGCTGGCCTGGTGAGGTCATGGCATCCGTTCTACCCAGCCCGGGGCGGGCTCAGGCGTTCCGCCGCCGACCGGGCGGCGGCCGGAGCGGGCAGGTCAGCGACTGCCCCACTGCCGGAACCGGCGCACCATCAGCGCCGCGCCGGTGAGCAGGGCGACGAAGAGCGCGGCGCCGGTCCAGAGCCGCTCGGGGGTGGAGTCGTGCTCGGCGCCGGCCGGCCGGGCCGTCCACTGGCTCTGCTGGCGGGGCGCGGTCCAGCCGCCCAGCGGGTCCGCGCCGGCGCCGGCCGGTTCGGCCTCGGCCGAACCGGGTGCCGGGCCGAACCCGACCACGCCCGGCGAGGTCTGGTCGTCCAGCGGGTTGCGGCCCACCGGGCTCACCTCGGCGTCCAGCGCCGCGACCGGGTCGACCAGGCCGTAGCCGAAACGGTCGTCCCGCCCGGTGGGGCCGATGTCGCGGGCGGTGGCCAGCAGCCGGTTTACCACGTCGCCGGCGGACATCTGCGGGTAGCGGGCCCGCACCAGCGCGGCGGTGGCGGCCACCAGGGGCGCGGCGAAGCTGGTGCCCTGCACCCGCCAGTACCCGTCGCCGGGGCGGGCGCCCACCAGCCCGGTGGCCGGGGCGGTGAGTACGGTGGCGCGCCCGGTGATCGCGCCGGACCAGAGGTTCTTGCTGTCCTTCTCCAGCCCGGACACCGCGATCACGCCCGGCTCCCGGGCCGGGTACCAGACCTTCGAGTTGGTGGAGGTGGCCAGGTTGCCGGTGCAGGCGACCACCACCACGTCCCGGGCGAAGGCGTAGTCGAGCGCCGCGGCCAGTGCCGGGCTGTCGCCACTGCCGCCGAGCGACAGGTTGATGACGCGGGCCCCGTTGTCGACGGCCCAGCGCACGCCCTTGGCGACGATCAGCGCGTCGTCGTAGCGGTTCTCGTCGTCCAGCACGCGGACCGGAAGGATCTTGGCGTCCGGGGCGAGGCCGACCACGCCCCGGTTGTCGTCGTTGCGCCCGGCGATCAGCCCGGCCACCGTGGTGCCGTGGCCGACCGGATCCGGGTCGCCGCCGAGCGGGGCGACCAGGTCGTGGCCGGGCAGCACCTGGCCGGCCAGGTCGGGGTGGCTGGCGTCCACACCGGAGTCGATGACCGCGACGATGACTCCGCGCCCGGTCGAGCTTCGCCAGGCGGTCTTCGCCCCCAGCTCGTCGAGCTGCCACTGCTCGTCGCGCACCTGGTCGGGGCGGGTCTGGCTGTCCGGCACCGGTGCGGCCAGGGGGAAGGCAGCCGAGGCGGGCGCGATCGGCCGGGCGGCGGCCGCGGCTTCGGCGGGCGGCACCGGACCGGCGAGCGGCACGGCCAGGGCCGCGACAGCGAGCAGCGCCCGACCGGCGATCCGTCGCGCCGTCGGCGGACAGCTCTGCCGCACCCTGGTCACATTCTCAGCCGTTCCTCGGTTCGGAAAGACGACGATCGGAGATTACCGGTTCCACCCCCTCTTCCGCGGCCATCCGACGACACCTGTCACGGTGGCGGCAGGTGGGCCAGTTGCACGAGGCGTACGCCCTCGCGTCGGGTCACCAGCCGGCCGCGCCCGGGTGGCAACGGCCCGGGCCGGACCGAACCGACCAGCGCGCCCTCGTCCGGGCTGCCGGACATCACCAGCCCGGCGGTGGAGAGCTCCCGCAACCGCTGCGCGATCGGCTCGTACTGCGCCCGGCCGGCACCACCGGAGCGGCGGGCGAGTACCAGGTGCAGCCCGACGTCCCGGGCGTGCGGCAGGTGCTCCTCCAGCGCCCGCAGCGGGTTGGCCGGCCCGCTGGCGACCAGGTCGTAGTCGTCCACCAGCACGAACAGCTCCGGGCCGGACCACCACGACCGCTCCCGCAACTGGGCCGGGGTGATCTCCGGACCGGGGAGCCGGGCCTGCAGGTAGCCGGCGGCCGACTCGATCAGGTCGGCGGTGTGCGCGGCGGCGGTGCCGTAGCCGATCAGGTGCGGCGTCTCGATCGCGCCGAGCAGGCTGCGCCGGTAGTCGACCAGGATCACCCGGGCCTGCTCCGGGGTGAACCGGGTGACGATCGAGGTGGCCAGCGCGCGCAGGAACGACGACTTGCCGCACTCGGCGTCGCCGAAGACCACGAAGTGCGGCTCGGTCGCGAAGTCCAGCACCACCGGGCGCAGGTCCGCCTCGGCCACTCCGACCGGGAAGCGCAGGCCGGTCGTCGCGGCCAGGTCCAGGTCGGCGTACGGGAGCACCGGCGGGAGCAGCCGGACCGGGGGCGCGGCCGGGCCGGGCCAGCCGGCGGCCACCCGCTTGACCAGGTCGGGGGTGTCCGTACCGGCGGTGAGCTGCGGCAGCGCGGTGAGGAAGTGCAGGCTCTCCGCGGTGACGCCCCGGCCGGGGCTCTTCTCCGGCACGTTCGCCGCGGCCCGCCGGGCCAGCAGCGAGTCGGCCGGGTCGCCGAGGCGCAGCTCCAGCCGGGAACCGAAGAGGTCCCGGATGGCCGGTCGGAAGTCCAGCCAGCGCAGCGCGGTCGCCACCACGTGCACCCCGTAGGACAGCCCGCGGGTGGCCAGGTCGGTGATCAGCGGCTCCAGGTCGTCGTACTCGCCGCGCAGGGTGGCCCAGCCGTCAACCACCAGGAAGACGTCGCCGAACGGGTCGGCGGTCGGCTGACCGGTGCCGGCCGCCGCGGCGCGGCGCTGCCGCCAGGCCGCCATCGACTCCACGCCCAGCTCCGCGAAGCGGCGTTCCCGCTCCACCAGCAGGGTGGCGATCTCGCCGACCGTACGCCGGACGGCCGTCGGGTCGGCGCGCCCGGCGACGCCGCCGACGTGCGGCAGGTCGCGGAGCGTGCCCAGCCCGCCGCCGCCGAAGTCGAGGCCGTAGACCTGCACCTCGGCCGGGGTGTGGGTGAGCGCCAGCGCGCAGATCAGCGTGCGCAGCGCGGTCGACTTGCCGCTCTGCGGCGCACCGACCACCGCCACGTGCCCGGCGGCCCCGTCCAGCGCCAGCCAGAGCAGGTCGCGCCGCTGCTCGAACGGCTTGTCCACCACGGCCACCGGCACCTGGAGCGCGCCGTGCAGCTCCGGGTTGCCGACGGTGAGCCCGCGCGCCGGGTCGACGGTGGCCGGGCCGAGCAGCTCGTCCAGCGCCGGCGGGCGGCCCAGCGGCGGGAGCCAGACCTGGTGCGCCGGCGGGCCCTGCCCGGCCAGCCGGCCGACCAGCAGGTCGAGCAGGGTTTCCAAGCCGTCCTCCTCGACGGCGGGCGGGGCCGCCGGCGGTTCGGGCGCCGGCAGGTAGTGGGTGGAGAACGCCAGCAGGCGGGGGGCGCCGTAGCCGCCGGCGCCGGTGACGACGGCTCTGCGCACCGCCCCGGAGACGTACGCGGCCTTGAACCGGACCAGCGGTTCGGTGCCGAAGCGCAGGTAGCCGTGGCCGGGCGAGCGGGGCAGCTCGTGCGCGTCCGGCACCCCGAGCACCGTCCGGGACTCCAGCGCGGAGAAGGTCCGCAGCCCGATCCGGTACGACAGGTGGGTGTCGAGTCCCCGTAGTCGCCCCTCCTCCAACCGCTGGCTCGCCAGCAGCAGGTGTACGCCGAGCGACCGGCCCAGCCGGCCGATCTGCACGAACAGGTCGATGAAGTCGGGCTTGGCCGAGAGCAGCTCGGAGAACTCGTCGCAGATCAGCAGCAGCGAGGGCAGCGGGGCGAGCGGGGTGCCGGCGGCCCGGGCCCGCTCGTAGTCGCGCAGGCTGGCGAAGTTGCCGGCCCGGCGGAGCAACTCCTGGCGGCGGACCAGCTCGCCGTTGATCGCGTCGACCATCCGGTCGACCAGCGGCAGCGCGTCGGCCAGGTTGGTGATCACCGCGGCGGTGTGCGGCAGCCGGTCGAAGGAGGCGAAGGTCGCCCCGCCCTTGAAGTCGACCAGGACGAAGTTGAGCTGCTCCGAGCTGTGCGTGGCGGCCAGCCCGAGCACCAGGGTGCGGAGCAGCTCGGACTTGCCGGAGCCGGTGGCCCCGATCAGCAGGCCGTGCGGGCCCATCCCGTCCTGGGCGGACTCCTTGAGGTCGAGTTCGATCGCGCCACCGTCGGTGCCCACCCCGATCGGCACCCGCAGCCGCTCGCGCGCCGAGCGGGGTGCCCAACCCTGCTCGGCGGTGAAGCTCTCCGGGTCGCCGAGCCCGAGCAGTTCGGGCAGTCCGGGCTCGGCGCCGGGCGGAGCGTCCGGACCGCCGCGCGGGGCGCTGGCCAGCCGCAGCGGCGCCAGCCGGCGGGCGACCGCCTCGGCGTCGGCCGGCGCCAGCCGGTCGGCGGTGCCCACCTCGACGTGGCCGTCCGCCGAGTGCGAGTGCAGCCGGTCGTCGCGCAGTTCGAGCAGCAGCGTGAACCGGTCCAGCAGGCGGGGCGGCGCGGTGCCCAGGTCGATGACGGTCACCGCGTCGATGCCGCCGTCGCCGGTCAGCTCGGTGGCCCCGGTGAGGTCGCCGCCGTCGAGCACCACCACCACGTGCGGCCCGTCGGTGGCCGGCCCGGCCGGGCTGAACCGGGACCGGCTGGCCAGCACGTCGTCGAGCAGCCGTTCCAGCTCGGCGGCGGCGCTGGTGACCAGCCGTACCGGGCCGAGCGCGTCGGTGCGGACGGGGTGGTGGGTGTGTGGCAGCCACTTGACCCACTCCCAGGCGGCCCGCCGTTCCGGCCCGGCGCAGACCGCGACGAGCAGCTCGTCGGGGGCGTGGAAGACGGCCAGCTGGGTGAGCATCGCGCGGGCCAGCGCCCGGCCGTCGGCGGTCGGGGTGGCCTTGACGTACACCCGGGCGAAGCTGCGCAGCGACAGCGCCACCGGCAGGTCGGGCACCACCGAGTACGCGTCCAGGAAGCGGCGCAGCGCGCCCGCGGTCATCGGCTCCAGCTCCTCCAGCGGCCGGGTGACCGGCGGCACCAGCGGGGTGGCCAGGGTCTGCGGCCCGACCGCGACCCGGACCACCGCGAAGTCCGGGTCGGCGGGTCGGCGTTCCCAGACCCGGTGGCTCTCCACCGTCGACCAGAGCCGGCCCGGGTCCGGGTGCCGGTAGTAGAGCCCGGCGCGCTGCTGGCCGGCGGTCTGCCGGACCCGGCGCCGCAGCGCGGTCAGGTGCCGCAGGTACTCCCGGCGGGCGGCCATCATCTCCGACTTCTTCGGGGTGCCGGCGGCGCTGCCCCAGGAGGTCACCAGCATGGCCAGCGAGGAGAGGCCGAACATGCCGCCTACCACGTACGAGTAGGCCCCGCCGCCGCGGCCGAACATCATCGCCATGGCCACCGTGCCGCCGAGCATCGGCAGCACCATCAGCAGCTGCTGCCAGCGCCCGCCGGCGACCGGGGGGATCTCCGGCGGCGCCTCCACCGGCAGCTCGCCGACCGGGATCTCCGGCGCCGGACGGCGGGGTGGCCGCTTGATGACGACAGTGGACACCCGACCCTCCTGACTGCGCACGGTGACCCGAGCCTGGCTCATGGTAGGTAAAGTCCTGTCGTCCGCGCAGCCACCAACCCCGCTCGATATGGAGACAGATCGATGACGATCGGGCTCGCCCGGGTCACCATCAGCGCCCCGCAGCGGCGGGTGGACGTCGCGCTGCCCGAGCAGGTTCCCCTGGCCGAGCTGCTGCCGGAGGTGCTGCGGCACGCCGGCGAGGGGCTGGCCGACGACGGGGAACGGCACGGCGGCTGGGTGTTGCGGCGTACCGACGGGGCGGTGCTGGCGACCGCGCAGGCGCTGCTGCCGCAGGGCGTCCGGGACGGCGAGGTGCTGCACCTGGTGCCGGCCCGGGCCGAGTGGCCCGAGCTGGAGTACGACGACGTGGTGGAGGCGATCGCGGACGGCGCCCGGCGGCGGGGCGGCGCCTGGTCGCCCGATGCCACCCGAGCCGCCGTGCTGGCCGGGGCGGCGGTGCCGCTGGCGGTGGGGCTGCTCGCCGTGCTCGGCGGTGGCCCGGCGGGCGGGGCCGGCTGGCCCGTGGCGGCCGTGGTGGCGCTGCTGCTCACTCTGGCCGGCACCGTGGCGTCCCGGGCGAACGGGGACGGTCCGGTCGGGGCCACCCTGGGCGGCTACGCGCTGCCGTACGCGGCGGCGGCCGGCGCCCTCGCCGTCAGCTCCGGCGACCCGGTCGGCCCGCTCGCCCCGGTGCGCTGGCTGGGCGCGCCGGAACTGCTGGCCGGCTCGGTGGCACTGCTGCTGGTGTCGGTGCTCGGGCTGGTCGGCATCGCCACCCGGCTGCGGGTCTTCGTGGCCGGCGCCGTGGTGGGGGCGGGCGGTGCGCTGGCCGCGCTCGGCGGGCTGCTGCTCGACCCGGCCGGCACCGCCGCCGTGCTGCTCTGCGTCCTGGTCTTGGCCGTCGGGGCGGTTCCGCTGCTGGCCATCCGGCTGGGCAAGGTGCCGCTGCCGCCGATCACCCTGCCCACCGCCGCGCCCGGCGACGCGGACCGGGCCCGGGACCTGCCCGACCGGGGCCGGGTCTATGCGGCGGTGGCCCGCACCGAGGAGATGCTGACCGGCATGCTGCTCGGGCACGCGGTGCTGGCGGCGGCCGCCGCGCTGGTGCTCGGAGTGGCGGGTGCGACCGCCGGTCGGGTGCTGGTCGCGGTCGCCGGGGCGGTGCTGCTGCTACGCTCTCGGCTCTTCGTGGCGCTGCGGCACCGGGTGCCGACGGTGGTCGCCGGCCTCGCCGGGTACGCCGTGCTGGGCGCCGTGCTCGTCGCGCGGTCCGGGCCGGCGGGCCGGCTGCTGCTGGTCGCCGGTGGCCTGGCCCTGGCCCTGCTCGCCGTGGCGGCGGGCAGCACGTACACCCGCCGGCCGGTCTCGCCGTACCTCGGCCGGCTCGCCGACCTGACCGACACCGCGCTGGTGGTCTCCGTGGTGCCGGTCGCCTGCGCGGTGCTCGACCTGTACGAACGGGCCCGGGGGCTGCTCGGCTGAGCGGCCCCCGGGCCCCGGTTCGACGTCGTGGTGGGTCAGTGCCCGGCCTCGCCGCGCTCCGCGGCCTCCTTGGCGCGCTGGTACGACGCCCGGATCTCGGCCTCGGCCTCGGTCCGCCCGACCCAGGTGGCGCCTTCGACCGACTTGCCCGGTTCGAGGTCCTTGTACACCTCGAAGAAGTGCTGGATCTCCAGCCGGTCGAACTCACCGAGGTGGTGGATGTCGCGCAGGTGCTCCTGGCGCGGGTCCTCGTAGGGGACGCAGAGGACCTTGTCGTCGCCGCCCTTCTCGTCCGTCATCCGGAACATGCCGATGGTGCGGCAGCGGATCAGGCAGCCGGGGAAGGTCGGCTCGGGGACCAGCACCAGCGCGTCCAGCGGGTCGCCGTCCTCGCCGAGGGTGCCCTCGATGAAGCCGTAGTCCGCCGGGTACTGGGTCGACGTGAAGAGGGTGCGGTCCAGCCGGATCCGGCCGGTCGCGTGGTCGACCTCGTACTTGTTGCGGTGACCCTTCGGGATCTCAACCGTCACGTCGAAATCCATCTGCACGCTCCCTCGTTTGCCCACGCTGGCTAACGGAAACCACCGGCGCCGACCGGTCGGGGTGAATGCCCACCCGCCGGCTCCGGCCACCGCATAGTGTTCGGACCGAAGTAGTGTCACCCAGACCGAATTTCGTGGGGGGAGGAGGGGGTCGTGGGGAGGGAAGATTCACACTACCGCTCGGAGTCAGGTGCTGGACGTGGTACGGGCGGATCTGCTTCCGGCCCCGCCACCGGCCGGTTCCGGGTACCCGACGCGCACCCGCAGCAGCCACCCGTCGACCCCGCCGGGTACCGCGCGGAGCGGCCCGCGCCCCCGCCCTGGCGGCCCGGCCCCGACGCGCCGCCCGCCGGCTCCGCGCCCGTGCCCCCGCACCCGGGCGGTTCCGGTACGCCCGGCGGCCGCCCGCTGAACGCCGGCGCCTTCGGTACGGCCAGTGCGCCGCCGCCGCACGCCGCCGGCTCGGCGCGCGTGCCCGCGCATGCCTCCGGCTCGGCCAGCGTGCCGCCGCCCCCGGATCTCTTCGGCCCGCCGGCCACCGCTGCCTCCGTGCCCGGGTCGCCGCCGCCCGCCGGTGCGCCGCTGTCCGCCGCCGTACCCCCCGCGCCGCCCCGGCGCCGGCGGCTGCTGCCGTTCGTGCTCGCCACCGTGCTGCTGCTCGCGCTCGCCGCCGGGGTGGTCGGGGTCCGTCCCGGCCCGGTGGCGGGCTGGTTCGGCGACGACAAGGGCGGCGGCCCGGCGAGCGCCCAGCCGGCCGAGCCGCCGCCCGTGCCGGTGCTGGCCGGCGCGGACGCGAACGCCCCGGTGCCCTCTCCGGAGGGGGTCTCCGCCGCGCTCGGCCCGCTGGTCGACGCCGCCGCGCTCGGTGACCGGGTCAACGTCTCGGTGGCCGACGTGGCCACCGGCCAGCCGCTCTTCGGCGCCCACGAGGACGACGGCACCGTGCCCGCCTCGGTCACCAAGCTGGTCACCGCGGTGACCGTGCTCGCCGCGCGCGGCCCCGGCCACCGCATCCCCACCCGGGCGGTGGCCGGCGCGAGCCCGGGCGAGGTGGTGATCGTCGGCGGTGGCGACCCGACCCTGGCGGTGGACAAGAAGGGCTTCTACCCCGGTGCGGCCCGGCTGGACGACCTGGCCGCCCAGGTGAAGGCGGCGCTCGGCGGCACCGCGCCGAGCAAGGTGACCGTCGACTCCTCGCTCTACTCCGGGCCGGTCCACGAGCCCGGCTGGGACGACGACATCCCGACCGGCGGCTACGGCGGCGCGATCACCGCGCTGATGACCGACGGCGCCCGCAAGGACGTGCCGCGGGCCAAGCGGGACCATGACGCCGGCAACCACGGCGCCGAGCGGGTGTCGCAGCCCGACCTGGCCGCCGGCCGCGCCTTCGCCCGGCTGCTCGGCGTGCCCACCGACGCGGTCAGCCGCGGCAAGGCGCCGGCTCCCGACGCCGACGCCACCGCCGGCGCGCCCGGCAGCGAACTGGGCAAGGTGGAGTCGCTGCCGATGGTCCGGCTGGTCGACATCATGATCAGCGACAGCGACAACATCGTCGCCGAGGCGCTGGCCCGCCAGGTCGCGCTGGCCCGGAACCAGCCCGCCTCGTTCACCGGCGCCGCCGCCGCGATGGACGCCGTGGCGGGCGAGCTGGGCCTGCCCGCCGACGAGCTCTCCCTCGCCGACGGCAGTGGGTTGTCCCGGACCAACCGGATCAGCCCATCGCTGCTCACCGACCTGATTACGCTCGCCGGCAACGGCAGCCGTCCCGAGTTGGCCGCGGTCTTCGGCGGCCTGCCGGTCGCCGGCTGGTCCGGCACGCTGGGCGAGCGGTACGCGGCGGACGGCACCCGGTCCGGTGCGGGCGTGGTCCGGGCCAAGACCGGCACGCTGACCAAGGTGCACGCGATCGCCGGGCTGGTCACCACCGCCGACGGGCGGCTGCTCACCTTCGCCGTGCTCACCGACGCGGTGCCGCCGGACGGGATGGAGTCCGCCCGGGTGGCGCTGGACCGGATCGGCGCCGCGCTGGCCGGCTGCGGTTGCCGCTGACGCCAGCCGGCCCGGGCGGTCGGACCCTCGCCCGACGTCGAGCGGCGTCGACGCCGTCGGGCCCGCCAGGCGCGCGCCCAGCGGGCGCGACCGGCGTCGGTCGCCGTCGCGAGCCCGGGCCGGGGTGTTCCGGCGCGGGTACGGTGGGTGCATGGCGCAGTTCGTGGACTGGGATCTGGCCGCCGCGACCGCGGGGGCTCTGGGCAAGTCGGGCCCCCGGGTGTCGTACGCGGAGGCCACCGACGTGGTCGCCGACCTGCGGCGGCTGACCGAGGAGGCGGCCGGGCACGTCGCCGACCACACCGGCCTGCGCCCACAGGTGTCCCACCCGCCGGTGCGGGTGGTCGACCGGCGGGACTGGGCGGCGACCAACATCGCCGGGCTGCGCGAGGTGATCAGCCCCCTGGTCAGCCGGCTCTCCGGCGACAAGCAGCCCGGCCCGCTGACCGAGGCGATCGGCTCCCGGTTGACCGGCGTGCAGGCCGGCACCGTGCTGGCCTACCTCTCCGGCCGGGTGCTCGGCCAGTACGAGGTCTTCTCCGCCGATCCGGGGCAGCTGCTGCTGGTCGCGCCGAACATCGTCGAGGTGGAGCGCAAGCTCGGCGCCGACCCGCGCGACTTCCGGCTCTGGGTCTGCCTGCACGAGGTGACCCACCGCACCCAGTTCACCGCCGTGCCGTGGATGCGGGCGTACTTCCTGGGCGAGGTGCAGGCGTTCGTCGACGCCTCGGCCGGCGGCGGCGAGCACCTGCTGGAGCGGCTGCGCCGGGGCGTGGCCACGCTCGCCGAGGCGGTCCGCGACCCGGAGAGCCGCACCAGCGTGCTGGACCTCGTCCAGACGCCGGCCCAGCGGGCCGTGCTGGACCGGCTCACCGCGCTGATGACCCTGCTCGAGGGGCACGCGGAGTTCGTGATGGACGGGGTCGGCCCGCAGGTGATCCCGAGCGTCGAGCGGATCCGGGCGGCGTTCAACCGGCGCCGCGAGTCCGGCAACCCGTTGGAGAAGGCGATCCGCCGGCTGCTCGGCGTCGACGTCAAGATGCGCCAGTACGCCGAGGGTCGCAAGTTCGTGCACGGCGTGGTGGAGCGGGTCGGGATGGCCGGCTTCAACAAGGTCTTCGACTCGCCGCTCACCCTGCCCCGGCTGGAGGAGCTCGGCGACCCGGACGCCTGGGTGGCGCGGGTGCACGGGCCGGTTGGCCCGGTGCCGGTCGTCGGCTGACCGTCCGGCCGTGGCCGCGCTCGCCCCGCCGGTCGCCGCGATCCGGGTCGCGGTACGTCGCGCGCTGGCCGACCTGCCGCCCGGGCCGGTGCTGGTCGCCTGCTCCGGCGGCGCGGACTCGCTCGCGCTGGCCGCGGCCACCGTCTTCGTGGCCCCCCGGCTGGGCCGGTCGGCCGGCCTGGTGACCGTCGACCACGGCCTGCAGGCCGGCTCGGCGGAGCGGGCCGAGACGGTGGCGACCTGGGCGGCTGCCGCCGGGTTCGCCCCGGTGGAGGCGGTCCGGGTCGAGGTGGCCGGCCGCCCCGGCGGGCCCGAGGCGGCCGCCCGGGAGGCCCGCTACCAGGCCTTGGCCGAGGTGGCCCGGCGGCACCGGGCGGCGGCGGTGCTGACCGGGCACACCCGGGACGACCAGGCGGAAACGGTGCTGCTCGCGCTCGCCCGGGGTGCCGGCCCGCGCGGGCTGGCCGGGATGCCGGCCCGGCGGGACCTGGCCGGGGTGCCGCTGCTGCGCCCGCTGCTGGAGGTGAGCCGGGAGCAGACCCGCAAGGCGTGCGCGGTGCTCGGGCTGACGCCCTGGGAGGACCCGCACAACGCGGACCCCTCGTACGCCCGCGCCCGGGTCCGGGCCGACGTGCTGCCGGCGCTGGTGCGGGCACTCGGGCCGGGGGTGCTGGAGAACCTGGCCCGGACCGCCCGGCTGGTGGCGGCGGACAACGCCGCGCTGGACGACCTGGCCGCGACCGCGCTCGCCGGGGTCCGCCATCCGGCCGGCGGGCTGTCGGTCGCAGCGCTCGCCGACCTGGCCCCCGCGGTGCGCGGCCGGGTGCTGCACGCCTGGGCCCGCGAGCTGGGCGCCCCGCCGGCCGCGCTGTCGCACCGGCACGTGACCGCCCTGGACATGCTGGTCACCGGCTGGCGCGGGCAGGGCGCCGCGCACCTGCCCGGCGGCCTGCGGGTGATCCGCCGCGACGGCCGGCTGACCCGCATCGGCGCGGCCTGACCGACGGGCGGGCGGCCGGGTCGGTGACCGGCGAGGGGCACCGGCACTGCGGATCGGCGGTCGTCGAGGGGCGCGGGCGCCACCGGAAGGCGGTAGACATGGCGCATGGCGTACCCCCGACAGCCGCTCTACGCCCCGCACGGCGCGGTGGCCCACCAGCCACCCCCTGGCCGCCGCGGCCGGCCTGGCCGTGCTGCGCCGCGGCGGCACCGCGGTCGACGCGGCGCTGGCCACCGCGACCACCCTGACCGTGGTGCAACCCCCGTCCAACGACATCGGCGGTGACCTGTTCGCCCTGGTCTGGGACGGCGAGCGGCTGCACGGCCTGAACGCCTCCGGCCGGTCGCCCGGGGCGCTGACCCTGGCGGCGGTACGCGCCGCGACCGGCGGCCGGGGCGCGGCACCGGTGCCCTGCGCCGGATCGCCGAGACCGGGGCCGAGGACTTCTACCGGGGTGCGACGGCCGAGGCGCTGGCCCGGCACGCCGCCCGGACCGGCGGGCTGCTCACCGGCGACGACCTGGCCGGGCACACCTCCAGCTGGGTCGACCCGGTGCCGGTGAGCTACCGGGGCCACCAGGTGTGGGAGCTGCCGCCGAACGGGCAGGGCCTGGCCGCGCTGCTCGCGCTCGGGGTGCTGGACGGGCTGGAGTTGGCCGACGTTCCGCTCGCGGACCGCCTGCACCGGCAGATCGAGGCGGTCAAGCTCGGCTTCGCCGACGCGCACGCGCCGACGCCGACGGCATGATGGTCAGCCTCATCCAGTCGACCTACCTGGCGTTCGGTTCGCACGTGGTGTTGCCCGGGCACGGCAGCCGCAGGGGCACGTCCAGCTCGTCTCGGCCACCCTCGACGTCTGGCGGACGGCCGACGGCGGCTACGTGGCCGGGTCGGAGTCCCGGGTCGACGGCGCCATGGGGGGCTTCTGACCGTCGCTCAGCCGGCGTGGGCGCGGTCGCGGAAGGTGGTGCGGTAGCTGTGCGGGGTGGCGCCCACCCGGCGGGCGAAGTGGTGCCGTAGCGCGGCGGCGTCACCGAAGCCGGACCGGCCGGCCACGTCCTCCACGCTCAGCCGGGTCTCCTCCAGCAGCCGCCGGGCCAGCAGCACCCGCTGGTTGGTCAACCAGTCGTGCGGGGTGGTGCCGGTTTCGGCGCGGAACCGGCGGGCGAAGGTACGCGGGGCCATGCCGGCCCGGGCGGCGATCTCGTCGACCGTCACCGGCCGGTCCAGGTGCCCCATCAGCCACTCCAGCACCGGCTCCAGGGTGGGCGCCTCGGGCGCCTTGGGGATCGGCGCCTCGACGTACTGCGACTGCCCGCCGTCGCGGTGTGGCGGGACGACCATCCGGCGGGCCAGCCGGGTGGCCGTGGCCGAGCCGTGTTCCTGGCGTACCAGGTGCAGGCAGGCGTCGATGCCGGCCGCGGTGCCGGCGCTGGTGAGCAGCCGGCCGTCCTGGACGTAGAGCGAGTTGCACTGGACCCGGGCGGCCGGGTGCCGGCGTTGCAGCTCGTCGACGTATCTCCAGTGGGTGGTGCAGTCGCGACCGTCGAGCAGGCCGGCCTCGCCGAGCAGGAACGCCCCCGAGCAGACGCTGAGCAAATAGGCGCCCCGGTCGGCGGCCCGGCGCAGCGCGTCGAGCACCGCCGGTGGCGCGTTCGTGCCGTGCCGGTGGGCGGGTACGGCGACCAGGTCGGCCTCGCCGACCGGACCCAGGTCGGCGTGCGGCACCAGCTGGAAGCCGGAGGCGGTGGAGACCGCCGCGCCGTCCGGGCTGCACACCTGGAAGCGGTAGTCGGGGAAGCCGTCGGCCGTGCGGTCGGTGCCGAAGACCTCGGCCAGGACGCCCAGCTCGAAGGCGGCGACCCCGTCGAGGGCGAGGACGGCGACCGTACGCAGCATGTGACGAGGGTAACCCTGGAGGTGGCAGGAAATCGAGCCTGCATGGCATTCCTGCCACTGTCTGGCCGGGAGGGACAGGCGGAGACTAGGTGCAGTCCGGTGCGCACCGGCGGCGAAACCGACAGCAAACGTGTGAAAGCGAGCGCCGCCATGGAGTTCCTGTTCTTCCTGCTCTTCCTCGTCCTCCTCGCCGTCGCCTCGGCGGCCGGCCTGACCGCCGACAGCCGGGACTCGGCCGACTGGAAGCCCACCGACAACGGTCGCCGGTGGCGGTCCGGTACCTGCTGAGGTGATTGGTCAACTTCGCGGCAAAAATCCTGGGCGGGACTGCGCCAAAAGGGGCGGCCCCGCCGACGGGGGCCGTCCGGCGTACGGCAGGCTAGGGGTCATGGCTGACGGCTCCTGGTACGACGCCGACATCGACCACGTGATCATCTCCGAGGCGCAGATCCGCGAGAAGACCGCGGAACTGGCCAAGCAGGTTTCGGCGGACTACGCCCACGTCGAGGACGGGCTCCTGCTCGTCTGCGTGCTCAAGGGCGCGGTCATGTTCATGGCCGACTTCGCCCGGGCGCTGGGCCGACAGGGGCCCCCCGCCGAACTCGACTTCATGGCCATCTCCTCGTACGGCCAGGGCACCACCTCCTCCGGGGTGGTCCGCATCCTCAAGGACCTGGACCGGGACATCGCCGGCCGGCACGTGGTCGTGGTCGAGGACATCGTCGACTCCGGGCTGACCCTCTCCTGGCTGCTGCGCTACCTGGAGTCGCGCTCCGCGGCGAGCGTCGAGGTGGTGGCGCTGTTCCGCAAGCCGGACGCGGTCAAGGTGCCGGTCCCGGTGAAGTACGTCGGCTTCGACATCCCGACCGAGTTCGTCGTCGGCTACGGCCTCGACTTCGCCGAGCGCTACCGCGAGCTGCCCTACGTCGGCGTGCTCAAGCCGGAGGTCTACGCCCGCTCCTGAGGGCGGCTCGTATCGGCGCGCGTCGAGCGGACGTTCAGCGGACTCCCAGCCGATCCGACTACCGTGGATGCCGGTGGCGCGGAGGCAGCTCCGCTCCCGGCCCCTCGACCGCGTGACCGGGCGAGCGGGGTGGCCGGGTCGGACTCCCCGCCACGCCGGCCATCGCCCGGGCTCCGCTGGGTGTGGGAGACGGGCTGGCGGACCCGCCGCGGGGTGCTTCGTCGATCTCGTTGGGGCGCGACTGCGGGGCTCGCAAGCTCACTTCTCGCGCGCACGGTGTACCGTCGAATGACCGCGGCGCGGCAGATTAGCGCCTCGGGGTCGCGGCCGGCCCGCACGGCGGCCCGGCGCCGCCCCAGGCGGCGACACCATTCAGACGGTCAGGACGTCGATCAGGAGGATGCGGGCGTCTCGGCGCTCGACAACAGCATGGAACGTACGCGTTTCTTCCGCCGACCGGTGGTCTGGATCATCCTGGTCATCCTCGGCGCCGTTGTGCTCAGCCAACTCTTCACGGCTGGTCCCAGCTACCACCGGGTGGACACGTCGGTGGCGCTCGACCAGCTCCACACCGCCAAGATCAACAAGGCGGTCTTCCAGGACAAGGAGCAGACGCTCCAGCTCGAACTGGCCGAGAAGGCCAAGTTCGGCGACACCACGACCGACCGGATCGAGGCCCAGTTCCCGTACGAGGTCGGCGACCAGGTCTGGAACGAGGTCCTGGACGCCAAGGCGAACAACCGGATCACCGGCCCGGCCGACACCAAGGTGTCGTCGGACAGCATCTGGGTCAGCCTGCTGGTCAACCTCCTGCCCATCGCGCTGCTCGTGCTCCTGCTGCTCTTCTTCATGTCGCAGATGCAGGGCGGCGGCTCCCGGGTGCTCAACTTCGGCAAGTCCAAGGCCAAGATGATCACCAAGGACACGCCGAAGACCACGTTCGCGGACGTGGCGGGCGCCGAGGAGGCCGTGGAGGAGCTGCACGAGATCAAGGACTTCCTGCAGAACCCGGCCAAGTACCAGGCGCTGGGTGCCAAGATCCCGAAGGGCGTGCTGCTCTTCGGCCCGCCTGGTACCGGTAAGACGCTGCTGGCCCGCGCGGTCGCCGGCGAGGCCGGGGTGCCGTTCTACTCGATCTCCGGCTCCGACTTCGTGGAGATGTTCGTCGGTGTCGGCGCCAGCCGGGTCCGTGACCTCTTCGAGCAGGCCAAGGCGAACGCCCCGGCGATCGTCTTCGTCGACGAGATCGACGCCGTCGGCCGGCACCGCGGCGCCGGCATGGGTGGCGGCCACGACGAGCGCGAGCAGACCCTCAACCAGCTGCTCGTCGAGATGGACGGCTTCGACACCAAGGGCGGTGTCATCCTGATCGCCGCCACCAACCGGCCGGACATCCTCGACCCGGCGCTGCTGCGCCCGGGCCGGTTCGACCGGCAGATCCCGGTGGACGCCCCCGACATGGAGGGTCGCAAGGCGATCCTGCGGGTGCACGCCAAGGGCAAGCCGTTCACCCCGGACGTCGACCTCGACTCGGTGGCGCGGCGGACCCCGGGCTTCAGCGGCGCCGACCTGGCCAACGTGATCAACGAGGCAGCGCTGCTCACCGCCCGCAAGGACCAGCGGGCGATCACCAACGACTCTCTGGAGGAGTCGATCGACCGGGTGATCGCTGGTCCGCAGCGGCGGACCCGGGTGATGAGCGACCAGGAGAAGAAGATCACCGCGTACCACGAGGGTGGGCACGCGCTGGTCGCCTGGGCGCTGCCGCACGCCGCGCCGGTGCACAAGGTGACGATCCTGTCCCGCGGGCGCTCGCTGGGCCACACCCTGGTGCTGCCCACCGAGGACAAGTACACCCAGACCCGCGCGGAGATGGTCGACACGCTGGCCTACGCGCTGGGTGGCCGGGCCGCCGAGGAGCTGGTCTTCCACGAGCCGACCACCGGCGCCGGCAACGACATCGAGAAGGCCACCCAGCTGGCCCGCGCGATGATCACCCAGTACGGCATGAGCTCCAAGCTCGGTGCGATCAAGTACGGCACCAGCGGCGACGAGCCGTTCCTCGGCCGCAACATGGGCCACGAGCGGGACTACTCCGACGCCGTCGCCGCCGAGATCGACGCCGAGATGCGGGCGCTGATCGAACTGGCCCACGACGAGGCCTGGGAGATCCTGGTGGAGTACCGGGACGTGCTGGACAACATCGTCCTGGAGCTGATGGAGAAGGAGACCCTCTCCACCGCCGACATGGCCCGGATCTGCGCCCGGGTGGCCAAGCGGCCGCCGATGGCGCCGTACAACGGCTTCGGCAAGCGCCAGCCCTCCACCGAGCCGCCGGTGCTCACCCCGGCCGAGAAGGAGGCGCTCAAGGTGCAGGCCCAGGCCGACGGCGCCGAGGCGACGGTCGGCGGCACCTCGAACAACTCGGACGGTACGCACTGAGCACCGACCCGGCGGCCAGCCCCCATGACCGGGGGCTGGCCGCGTCCGCGACCGAGCCCGACGACGCCCTCGACTACGTCGCCGCCCGACTGATCAGTGGCAAGCTCACCGGCCGGCCGGTCGAAGACACCATGGACCTCGGCCGGATCGAGAAGGCGGTCCGGGAGATCCTGATCGCGGTCGGGGAGGACCCGGACCGCGACGGCCTCCAGCAGACCCCGGCCCGGGTCGCCCGCGCGTACGCGGAACTCTTCGCCGGCCTCCGGGTCGACCCGGCCCAGGTGCTCAGCACCACCTTCGAGGCCAACCACGAGGAACTGGTGCTGGTCCGGGACATCGACGTGATGAGCCTCTGCGAGCACCACCTGCTGCCGTTCCGCGGCAGCGCGCACATCGGCTACATCCCCGGGCCGGACGGCCGGATCACCGGCCTGTCCAAGCTGGCTCGGCTGGTCGAGGTCTTCGCCCGCCGGCCCCAGGTGCAGGAGCGGCTCACTTCGCAGATCGCCGACCTGCTGATGAGCAAGCTGGAGCCGCGCGGCGTCGTGGTCGTGCTCGAGTGCGAGCACATGTGCATGGCGATGCGGGGCATCCAGAAGTCCGGCGCCCAGACAATAACCTCGGCGGTACGCGGCACCCTGCAGCACGACGCGAAGTCCCGCGCCGAGGCGATGGCCCTGATCATCCCCCGCTGACCCGGGCCGGCCGGCTCAGCCGGCGAGGAGCGCGAGCAGCAGCCCGGCGGTGACCAGCACCGCCGGGACCAGGCAGACCAGCGCGCCGAGCCGGGTCGTCCGATCCGCCCGCCGGCCCGGCCGGGCCGGGAAGAGTCGCCCGGTGCCGATCCACCCGGCCGCGAACGCCACCGCCGGCATCGGCAGCCCGCAGATCAGCGCCGCGACGCTCGCCGGACCGGGCCCGGTCGCGAGGTAGACCACCACCTGGATCACCGGCACCAGCAGCGCCAGCGGCGCGTACACCAGCAGGTTGCGCAGCGGCGCCGGCCAGCCGGCCGGACTGACCCGGCCACGCGCGGCCAGCGCCGCGTCCGCGGCCTCCGCCCGGTCGTGCGCGGCGCGCAGCCCGGCCAGCACCGCCGCCGGACCACCCGCCATCGACCGGGCCGCCTCGGTCAGCTCCGGCGGCGTGGGCACCAGCGAGATCGGGGGTACGCCCAACTCCCGCAGCCGCGCCTCCTGCGGCGCCAGCCGGGTACGTACCGCGGTCAGCTCCTCGCGCGCGGCCTGCACCGACCGGGCCTGCTCGCCGGCCGCGGTGACCGCGTCCCGCCGTACCCCGTCCAGTTGCCGGGCCGCGGCCAGGTATTCGGTCCAGGCTGCCGACACCGGGTCGCCGCCGGCCGGGTGCGCCGGTATCCGTCCGCCGTCGCGCTGCCGCCCGGGAGCGGCGGCGGCCACCGCCCGGCCGCCCGCCTCGCCGCCGCTCATGGCCGAGGCCCCGGCGAGCTGTGCCGCATGATTCGCTCGCTCATGCCCACTCCCTCCGGGGCGAACGGGACCAGCACGGTGCCCCGCTCGCCCGGTCCGTCCCAGAGCACCGCCCGACCCGGCCGGGGCCGCCAGTCGACCGGGCGACCGAAGACCGCCGCCAGCTGGGTTCCGGGCACGTCCACCGCGGCGACCGCGGCGAGCTTGTCCACCTCGCCGTCCGCCGGCTCCAGCAGGGCCGCGAACGGCGGCACGGTGCGCCACCAGCCGAGCACGTGCAGGCCCGCCGGCGGGCCCTCGCGCAGCAGGGCCCGGAGCCGGGCGGCGGGCAGCCGCTCCCCGGCCTCCACTCCGAAGACGACCAGGTAGGCCGGCTCGCCGGCATCCGCGACGGCGAGCAGGCCGGGCAGGTCGACCCGCTCGACCGGATGCCGGGCAGCCAGCTCGGCGGCCAGCGCGTCGATGGCCGGGGCCGCGTCGTCCGCCGCCAGCACGAACCGCGCGGCACCCGGCGGATGGTGGGCGGCGGTGCTGCGGGCCGCGGTGGCCAGCAGCCCGGCCGCCTCCGCCCCCGGCCCGAGGACCGCCAGGTTACGGCCCGCGGCCGGCCCCAGGGGCACCGCCACCGTGGTGCGGGCGACGTCCACCGCCCGGCCGAGCAGGGCCGCGGGGCCGTGCGCCCGACCGGCCAGCGCCGCACGATGGCGGGGATCGTTGCGCAACCGCGGGCGGGCGTAGCCGGCGAAGACGACCGGCGGCCCCGACCCCTCCGGCCGGGCCGACCAGAGCCGGTGGCGCAGTCGCTCCACGGTCTCCGGGTCGTCCTGCGGATCGGGGAAGCGGACCATGCGTTCGTGCCCCCGGATCGCGCCCCGCGGGCCACCCAGCCCGCCGGCGGTGTTCACCACGGCGCTGCCCGCCGGCAGTCCCGCCGCCGAGTCGTTGGTCGGTTCCAACACCGCGCCACCGCCGGGCAGCGCCACCCGCACCGGGAACTGCCCGAGCATCGAGTCGCGGTGACCGCCGTCGGCGCGGGAGCCCAGCCCGAGGTCGCCCTCGCCGGCGAGGACCAGGTGGATACCGTACGACCGGCCACCCCGCGCCAGCGTCTCCAGCCGGGCGGCGGCGTCCATCGCCAACCGGTCCCGCTCGGCGAAGAGCAGCGGGAGATTGTCCAGCACGCAGACGATCCGGGGCAGCGGTTGGTGCTGCCGCAGCTCGGCGTAGCGCTGGCCGCCGGCCCGGTGCCCGGCCTCCTCGCGGCGGTGCAGCTCCGCGGTCAACTGGTCGAGCAGGTCCAGCACGTACTCCCGGTCGGCGGCCAGGGCGGCGGCCCGGACCTGCGGGATCCAGGACCGGTCCCGCTCGGTCTGGAGGAACTCCACGAAGGACTCGCCGTCGCCGAGATCCACCAGGTGCAGCGCCAACTCGTCCGGGCCGTACCGGGCGGCCAGGCCGAGCAGGGCGGTGGTGAGGAAGGTGGAGCGGCCCGTCCCGGACCGGCCGCTGACCAGCCAGTGCGGGGTCAGCTCGGTGAAGCCGAGGGGGACCGGCCGGCCGCCCGCATCGCCCACCGTGGTGCTGAGCCCGTCGGCCGAACCGGCCGTCCACAGCTCGGCGTCGTCCGTGGGCAGCAGGTCGCCAAGGGACAGCCGGGAGCCCGCCTCCACCTGCTCGGCGAGCCGTCGGCAGACCGCGTCGACGAGATCGGCGGGCGGTTCCGCCTCGACGAAGACCGGCGAGTTCAAGCCGCCCGGCGGCTCCGCGCCGGGACCGGCGAACGAGGTCCCCGGCGGGTCGCCGAGCAGCGCGTACGCCGTGCGCATCGCCAGCGGGGTGGCCAGCGGCAGCGCGTCGCGGCCGGGCCGCGGCCAGCCGGCGACCAGCAGGTGCAGCCCGGCCGGCGGGCCCTGCTCGGCCAGCGCCGCGACCCGGGCCAGGTCGGTCGGGCCGGTGGACTCCGGCAACGCGGCGACCACCAGCAGCAGCGTCCGGTCGTGCCGGCGGCGCCCGCTCGTGCCCGGTGCCACCCACTGCTCGGCCTCGTTCAGCACCGCCCGCAAACCGGCCACGTCCGCCACCGGCGGCGGCAGCAGGCCGGCGTCGGCCAGCGCCGCGAACGGCGCCAGCGTGCCACCCGCCGCGTCCACCACGCGGACCAGCAGCGCACCGGCCGGGGTCGCCGCCAACAGCCGCAGCAGTACGGCCCGGAGCAACCCGGCCACCCGGGGCTCGTACGCGTCGACGTCCACCGTGAGATGGCCGGTGCCGAGCAGCGGCACCAGCGCGGGGAAGCGGGCGTCGTCCAGGGGCGCCGCGGTTCCGACCCGGACGAACGGCGGCGGGCCCTCGCCGGCCGGCGTGGTCGGGGCGAGCGTCTCCAGTGGAGCACCGGCCCAGCCGGGGGCCAGCACCGCCGCCGCGCTCCGCAGCCGCTCGGCCAGCTCGTACTGGCGGCGCTGGTCGGCCGGGGCGGGTCGGGTCTCGTCGAGGGCGACAGCGGCGGCGGTCGCGGTGGCGGCGGCCCGCCGGTGCAGAGCGGCGGCGCGGTTGGTACGTGCCTTCGGACCGGCCACCCGTCCACCCCCTCTGCCCGAGGCTGGCAACCCCGCCAGTGACGGTATCCCAGGTGCAGCCGCTCCTTGCGGATGCGCGACGGCGCTGCGCCGGTGTTGTCGTGGATCTCACCGGTGGGGAGGGGTCCGTCACGATCCGCTGGATCTGGGGCATTGGGTCAGGAGCGCCCAGCGGCTAGCCTCAGAGGGTGGAATCAGTGCAGCCCCCCGCCGGTTCCCAGGTCTCCCGCGTACCGGCGCAGCGGACGCCACCCGACCAGTTGGCGCCGCCCCCGGCCACCCCGGCGCCGGAGCGTCCACGGCGGCGGCTGCGCACCGTGCTCACCGTGGTCGGGGGGGTGCTCGCCCTGCTCTGTGTCGCCAGTGTGGTGGCCGGGGTCGTGCTGTACAACCGGGCGGCCACCCCCGACCGGAGCGCACCGGACGTCGTGGTGGACAACTATCTCCGGGCCTATCTCGTGGACCGAAACGACGCCCGCGCCGACCTTTTTACCTGCGACGGTGATGCCGATCTCGGCGCGGTCACGACCCTGCGCACGGAGATAGAACAACGCGAGGCGAAGTTCGATGTGGTGGTGCGAGTCTCCTGGGGGCCGCTGGGCAGGTCTCTGACGGCTGAGGGCGAATCCGTCACCACAACCTTGACAATTTCCGGCTCCGCCGACGGTGTGCAGCGCAGCAGCCGCCGTGAGGACTGGTCCTTCGACGTGGTTGAGACGCAGTCGGGGTGGCGGGTCTGTGGCGGCCGCAAGGTCGGCTGAGCCGTTACTCGATCCATAGCAGGTGGACCGGGACCTCCAGCGTTGTCGGTGACTGGCCGCGCCAGGCCCAGCGGTACCACTCCACCTCCGAGGTCACCCGGACGCAGATGTCGCCGTCGGCGCCGGAGTAGGTCTCGGTGACCGCCCGCAGGTCGCGATGTTCCACGCCGCCGACCACGTGCACGACCCGGCGGCCGGTGACCGAGTCCGCCTCGACGACCGGGGTCGGCGGGCGGTGCGTCGGGGTGTCCAGCGAGACGAGTCGGATCCCGCCCTCCTGCCGCCCCGCCCCCGGCCGGGTGCCCACGGTCTCCACCCAGACCCGCTCCACCGGCATCAGCGGGGCGAAGACCTCGACCTGGTCGGCCTCCGCGCGGTACCACTCGTGCTCCGGGATGACCGGCACGTACGTCCGGCTGCCCTGCACCACGCGCTCGTCGGCGCGCAGGTCGGCGCGCCAGCCCAGCCCGGGCAGGCCGACCAGCACGCGCCGGCCCCGCAGTTCGACCCGGCCGGTGGCCGGCACGATCTCGATCGGCCGCGGCGGTGCCGGCGCCCAGTCCGGCTGGTCCGCGAACGGGTCGGGCAGCGGGTCCTTCATGACACCGAGCGTCTCATCCCTGGTGCTTGAGGGGCGCGCCCCGGGAGCGCATGAACGGCACCGGGTCGATCGCGCTGCGGCTGCTCCGGTCGCCGTCGGTGTGCACCTCGAAGTGCAGGTGCGGGCCGGAGGAGTTGCCGCTGCTGCCCACCTCGCCGATCACCTCACCGGCCTGGACCGTCTGACCGACCCGCACCCGGGGCTTGGACACCATGTGGCAGTACCGGGTGACCATGCCACCGGCGTGCAGGACGTCGACGAACCAGCCGCAGCCGCCCTTGCCCGGCCAGCCGTCCACGTCGCAGCTGAGCCGGCCGCCGTTGTCCGGGTCGCAGCGTGACACCAGTACCCGGCCGCTGGCCGCGACGTGGATCGGCGTCCCCTTGCGGGCGGCGATGTCGACCCCGTTGTGGCCGGGCCGGCTCGCGGTCCGGAAGCCGGACCCGACCCCACCCGGGATCGGGGCCGTCCACCCGGACGCGGCGATCTCCGCACCGGAGGCCGCGTCGCACACCTGCTCGCCGCCGATCTCCGCCGTCCGGGCCGCGCCGCCGGCCAGGGCGTCCACGATCCGGGCGGCCAGCGCCTCGTGCTTGGCGTACGCGTCCGGGAACGCGCTGCGCTGCACCTTCTGCGCCGCTTCCGTCAGCGGCATCCGCTGCCACCCGGGCACCTTGAGCAACTCCTCGTAGAACCTGCGGGCGGCGTACTCGGGGGTCATCCGCTGCGCGACGCTGCCCCAGTTGGCCCGCTGCTGGAACAGGCCGACGGAGTCGTGGTCGGCGCCGACGCCCTCGTTGGGCAGGTCGCGCGACTGCGCGACGGTCCGGTTGGCCAGGTTCCGCAGTCCGGACTCCTGCATGGCGGTCGCCACTGCGATCACCCAGCCGCGCGGCGGCACCTTCATCTCCTGCCCCACCTTGATGATCCGCGCGGCGTTACGGAGCTGGCTCTCGCCGTACTCGGACATGCGAGGCATGTTCCCGGTCGCGTTGACCTGGAAGTCGTCCGTGCACTCCTGGCCGGCGAGGGTCATCTGCTCGCCGGCGTCGCCGCCGAGTTCGGTGAGGAAGAAGGCGGCGGTTCCGCCGGTGCAGCAGAGCAGGGCCAGGAGTCCGGTGAGGAAGCCGGCCAGGGTGCCGATCCGGAGCCGTCGCCGGGGCGGGCGGGTCTCGTCGCTCATGTCGGCACTCCGCTGCGCTCCGTGCCGCCAGGAGGCACCACCGCACTGAGCCTGATGATTCGCTCGCTCCGCTCGCTCATGCCTGCTCCCAGTCCACCGCGTCGACCAGCCACTCCCCGTCGGGGGCCACCAGCTCCAGCCGGAGCCGCCCGGTGTCCATCGGCACCAGGGCCTCGACGAAGGTCGCGGTGCGCGGCCGGAGCGTGACCGCACCGGCCACCTGCTCGGCCGGCACACCCGCGGGCTCGGCGCCGGCGAGCTTCTCGGTCAGCGCCGGGGTCGAGAGCGGCCGCAGACCCTGGTGCCACTGGTCGGCGGTCACGCCCGGCCCGCCCAGCCAGGCGGTGACGAAGCGGTCGGCCGTCTGCTCCGGCGTGCGGGCGCCCGGACGGGTCACCGGGGAGGCTGGTGGGCCGGTGGCGATGGCTCCGTCGTCACCCTCGTCCGGGTCGACGGTGGTGACCGGCTGGCTGGGCCGGTTGCTCAGGCCGGTCGTCGGGTCGCCGGGGCCGGCGACCAGCCGGGCCGCGCCGATGATCCCGAACACCACCATGGCGATCACCAGCGCGACTCCCAGCCGGGACCGCAGGGCCCGGGTGACCAGGAACTCCAGCGCCCGCCGCACCGCACTCACCGGGCCTCGGAGCGGATCCGCGGAGCGGGCCGGTCGGGCGCACGGTCGGTCGTGCCCGGACGGTAGATGACGTAGGACGGGCTCTCCTCCGGCACGTCCGGCTCGGTCCAGGTCGCCGCTGCCCGGCGGCGGGGCCGGGTCGTGGCCGGCCGGTCGCCACCTTCCCGCTCCTCCGGGACGCTCGCCCCGCCCGCCGGGTCCCGGCCGTCGGGGCGTTGCCGGTCCCCGCCAGCACCGCCGGCGGCGTGCGCCGGATCCTCGTGCCGTGCCTCGGGGCGCAGGCGGGTCTGCTCGGCGACGACGGGGCGCCGGCGGCCCATCGTCGGCTCGGCGGTGCCACCCGGCTCCGCCACGTCCAGCCGGGCGGCGGTCCGCATGTCCCGGAAGAAACGCCGGTGCCAGGAGCCGGCCGAGCTGACCGCCTCGCTGCTGTCCTTGCCGCCGAGCTGGGTGATCCGGCGGTACGGGCGGAGCAGCAGCCAGCCGACCACGCCGCAGAGCCAGACCAGCACCACCTGGAGCCAACCGGGCAGGGTGGTGGTGCTCATGATGAGGTCGACCGCGAAGAGGTAGATGGCGGCCCCGGTGCCGAAGATGGCGATGTTGAAGACCGCGGCGACCACCGCGTTCGCCAGCCGGCGCAGCCCCGCGCTGGCCGGCCGCAGCAGGCCGACCGTGCCCAGGATCGGTGCCGCGATCACCGCCCACCGGAAGATCAGGAAGCCGAGCAGGACCAGCACCGACGCGGTCAGGTCGAACATCGCGAACAGCAGCGAGGCGAGGACGGCGATGAAGCCGGCACCGACCCGGTCCATGTCCCGCACACCCTGGAGGTACTCGTACGCCTCGGGGTCCTCCCGCTCGATCTGCGCGGCGACGGTCATCCACTGCTGCTTCTTGGCCTTGATCGTCGCCTCGCGCGTCTGCGGGTTGGCGCGGAGCTTCTCCGCTTCCTCCCAGGTGAGGGACTTGGCGTCGTAGAGCGCAGCACCATACTTACGGGCGGTCTCGCTGTCGGCGGAACCCAGGACGCCGCGTAGCCAGTTCCGATAGAGCATTGCTTCGGTCGCCGTGTCACTGGCTCGAACCGCCGGGGGACGGTTGTCCTTGCACGCTTCCGGGTTCGGGTCGTCGCACTGGCCGGGCGGTGTGTCCTTGGAGGCAGGGCCCACCGCGTCGTGGACCACGCCGAGGGTGGTGATGAGGGTGCCGTCGGCCACGTTCGCCGACTTGACCGGCCAGGCGGCCAGGGCGGTGACCGCGACCATCACCAGCAGCGCCCAGCCGGCCGTGGTCATGGCGTTGCTCATGTCCGACTGGCGAGAGCGCCAGAGCAGGTAGAGCCCGACCACACACAGGGTGACGATGCCGAAGACGCTGAACACCTTCTGGTAGACGGCCTTGGTGGCCTTCTCCACCAGCGGATCGGCCCAGCCCCACATCGAACGCGGATCCCAGGCCCGTTCGCGCAACGCGTTGGAAGCACCGACGATCGCTGTGGCGATCATGAACTCGCCGTTGGCGACGGTGTTGGTGAACTTGTACTCCGGGTGCAGGACGGTGGAGGCGCAGCCGCCGTCGACGCGATACGTCGTGTAGCTGTATCCGGCATAGCCGTATTCGCTGTAGAGACCTTTCGGTCCGGGCTGCTTGGCGGAGTCGGGGCGGGACGCGAACCAGCCGGCGAGGCCGGAGTCCGGCCCCGTGGGCGTCGGCGGGTTCCGGCACTCCAATTCCGACTCGGCCACCTGCTGGAGCTTGGCGACGCAGGCGCGGAAGTCGGCCTGCCACTCCGGTGTGGTGCACAGGTCGGCCGCGGCCTGAGCGGTGACGGCCGGGGCCGCCGACGCCGGTGTCGCCCCGACCGCCGGCCAGCCGATGGTGGCCCCGGCGAGGATGCCGAGTGCGAGGAGAAGCGCCCGGGCCCTCGCCATGTCACGCCTCCAGATCGGGCACGGTCGGCAGTACGCCGGTCGCGGCGGCGATCGCGGCGGGTGTGGTGTCGAGGTGGTCCAGCAGTCCCTCGACGTACGAGACGTCGACCCGGACCTTCTGTACCCGCCCGTCGACGTCGCGCATCACGAACTCCCGGAAGCCGAGCCGGCCGGCCGAGGTGGCGTCCGCGGTGGACAGCGAGGCGAGGGTGGCCTCGTAGCCGTCGTTGACCGGCACCCGGAGCAGGCGCAGCGCCTCGGAGGCGATCTCGGTGTCCTCGGCGATCCGCCCGACGAACACGGTGGAGACGAGGTTCTGCACGTCGAGGCCGAGGATGTCGCGCGGGTTCTGCGAGGCCACCAGGGCGGCGAGGTTCCACTTGCGGGAGTCCCGGGCGAGTCGGACCAGGAACGAACGCCCGGAGCGCCAGCCCTCCATGAAGTGCGCCTCGTCCAGGCCGACCAGCTTGCGGGACGACATCGACCCGCCGTAGCAGCGGCGGACGGCCAGCCGGTGCGCGGTGTGCAGCATCGGTAGGGCGAGCGCCTCCTCGGCCGACCAGTACTCCCGCTCGATCTTGAGGTCGGGCAGCCGGAGGCCGGCCATGGTGATCACGGTGAGCGCCGCGTCCGGGCCGAGCAGCCCCTCCGGTGGCTTGCCGAAGAAGAGCATGGCCAGCGGCATCTCGGCGGTGTCCAGCAGCAGGTTGGCCAGTTCCTTGCCGGCGTCGTCGTCCAACTGACTGAGCGTGGTGACCACGTCGTCCAGGGTGGAGGCCTCCTCCGCCGGCACCTGGCGTACGGCGTGCCGGAACAGGGTGGCGGTGGACGCCTCCCGGGCCACCTGCGGCGGCACCAGCATCATGCAGATGTCCTGCACGAGCATCCGTCGCTCGGCGCGGGCGTTGGAGACGGCGATCTCGAACTCCCGGTCGCCGGCAGCGCCGGGGCCGAACTCGCTACGCAGTGGAGTTGGGATGAGCGAGTACGGCGCCAGGGTGCCGTGCTCCGAGCCGGTCAGGTTGAGCACCCGCGAGTACGGGCCCAGCTCCGGCATCGCGCAGAGCCGGGCCAGCGGGCCGGACGGGTCGAGCAGGGTCACCTGCACGCCACGCCGGGCGGCCAGGTAGCCGAGCGCGCCGAGCAGGGTGGATTTGCCGCCGCCCGGTTCGGCCACGAAGACGGCGAGCCCGGAGCGCTCGCGGACCTCCATCGGGTAGTGCAGGTCGAGGAAGACCGGGCGGCGGCAGGTGCCGGCCGTCCGGCCGATCAGGTCGCCGCGCCGGTCGCCGACGGTCGACGCGGCCTGGGGCAGCGCGGCGGCGAGCAGGTTGACCGGCATCCGCCGGACGTAGCCGGTGTTGGCGATCGGCTCGCCGGGGATGAACTCCCGGGCCAGCCAGTCCTGGTTCTTCGGGTGCTGCAGCGAGATGCGCAGCTCGCGGGAGTAGAGCTGGACCAGTCGCCGGGCCCGCTCCAGGCACTCCTCGCGGGTACGGCCGCCGACCGCGATGCGGTGCCAGCCGTGCGCACGGGCCGAGTCGACCGGCAGCCCGGTGGTCATCTCGTCGCCGATCACCAGCGCCCGCTTGGCCAGCCGTTCCAGCTCGGGCGGGGCGTCGATGCCGTGCTCGGCGTAGTCGAGCTGCTGTGAGCGGATCATCCGCAGCCGGTGTTCGAGGTTGCGGAAGGAGTCGCCGGGACCGAGGATGTCGACCCGGGTGGAGAGCTCCATCGGCCAGGGCAGCCGCTCGTGGAAGTGCAGCCAGGGCTCGTGCCGCTCGGGGATCTCCAGCGGTTCCATCCGGCCCACCGCCAGCACCGCGACGTGCCGTTCCTCGCCGGTGACCCGGTTGACCAGCTTGACCGTCGAGCCGTACGGCGTGCGGTACCGCTCCACCTGCTCGGTGAGGGCCAGCAGGTCGCCGCGTTCCCACCGGCCGTCGGTGACCGGGGAGAGTGTGCCGGGCGGCGCCATGCAGAGCGCCACCGAGCGGTAGAGCAGCCACTCCAGCTCCTGCGGGGTGACCCGCCGCCCGCGCATGCCGAACGCCCCGAGCACCTCGTCGAACTGCTCGACGGTCCGGCCGAGCCGGCGGCGTTCGCCCTCGGCCACCCCCCGGCCGAAGGTGCGCAGCAGCCGCTCGGTGAGCGAGTCGCCGAGCGACCGCCGGGCGAAGGTGACCCCGAGGTAGGTCTGGCCCTCGGCGTGGTTGACCGAGAGCAGGTGCCGCTGCGCGGCCACCAGGTGGTCGCCCCAGCCCGGCGTGCCCGGCACGTCGGGCAGCGGTGCGGGGGTGTGCGCGTCGATGGTGCGGGCCCACTCGTCGGCCGGGAAGGGGCGGGTGGTGCGGCGCAGGTGCAGCCGGAAGCCGGCGAGGCCGGCGTACTGCTCGGAGATCGCCGAGAGCAGCGCCTCCCGCTCGGCGTCCGGCCGGAACGCCCAGCGCACCTCCGGCAGCCAGTACCAGGCGGTGACGGTGTTCGGGGTAAAGGTGAGGTGGCCGGCGATCTCGGTGATGGCCAGTTCCACGGCCGGATCCCGGTCGCCGAACTTGATCTTCGGCGGCTTGACCCGGACCGGCTTGGCCGGCTGCTTGCGCCGCTCGGGGGAGCGCTGCCGGGGCGGGGCGACATCTCGGCCGGCGGGCCGCTCGGGCAGTTGCTTCGCCGGCCGGCGGGTCGGGCGGTCGGGCAGTTCGGGCGGGTCGGTCGCACCGGCCCGCGCGCCACCCAGCTCCGCCGGGCGTACCACGGGCAGCCGGTCCCCGGGCTGCTGCGGCACCCGGGGGCGGGCCGGCCGGGCCGATGGCTGGTACGTCGCCGGGGGCTCAGCGACGGGCGCGGGTGGGGCGACCTCGGGTGGGGCGGGCGGCGGCGCGGCGGCCGGCTGCTGCGGGATCGCCGGCTGTTCCCGCTCGGGACCGCGGCGGGGCGGGGCCGGACGGGCCGCTCCCGGCTGGGCGCCGCCGAACAGGTCCAGGAAGGGTGAGTCGATGTCGGCGTTGTCGCTGGTGGGTGGTTTCGGAGCGGGCTCGGCGGCGGCCCGGCGCTGCACCGGGCGGGGCGCCTGGAAGACGCCCACCCCGCCGTGGCCCGGGGCGGGCACCAGCGCCGGATCGAGGACGGCCTCGTCCGACTCAGGGTCATCGGCGTAGTCGAACGATCGCGCACGGTTACCGTGCGGGGCGGCCGGACGCCCGGCCGGGGAACCCGGCGTGGAAGAGCGGCTCATGCGATCGCCTCACCCGCGTCGTACGACTGCCCGGTCATGCCAGTTCCTCCCGGATCCTGATCCGGCTGCCGACCAGGCGGGGATCGCGCTGCTCGGTGGCCGGCTCCCGGGTGCGCCGCCAGTCGGTGAGCGCGGTGCGGATCACCATCCGCGCCGGCCGGTCCGGGTCGACGTACCGGAAGACGAACGAGGTGGTCACGATGGCGAGTGCGATCTCCCAGGCTGGGAAGAGCTCCACCTTCAGCGTGAACAGCCAGTGGATGAACATGTAGAGGGGGACGAGCAGCATGAACAGCCCGTACTGGGCGTACGGGAGGTGGACCGGAAGGGTGTAGCCGGGCGGCCCGAGATAGACCAGGCGAGCCCGGTAGATGTCGTCGTCGGTGCGCAGCCGCATGTCGAGCCCGCGCCTATTCGAAGATCAGGTCGATCAGGTAGTCGCCGATGAAGAACAGTGTGGCCGCCCCGGCGATGAACGCCAGACCGACGATGGCGATGGCGGAGCTGGTCAGCACCTTGGAGATCTCGCCGCGGCTGGCCCGGCCGATGAAGATGACGCCCAGGACGGCGAGCAGGATCGGCGCGATCTTGCTGGCGAAGAAGGTGACGACACCCTCGGTGTCGATGCCCTTCGGCGCCGGCTCGGCGAGTGGAGTCGACGCCAGGGTGGAGAGCAGGTGGGCGGCGGTCGAGGACGCCGTCTCCATCAGCTCGATGGCGATCACTGGTACCTCCCCATGTCGCGGCCGGCGGCGCCGCGGCGGTGCAGTAGACGTGCCTGGGCGGGAACGGTGCTCACTGTGCGCAGCGTGCGGGACCCTGCGTTCGTTGCTCACCACGGAGAGTGGTGAGCTTTGGCCGGATATTTCCCGCTTCGGCCCTCCCTCCAGGCTTCGCCATCTCGATGCTGGGCAATTCCAAAGCGTACGGGCCGCCCTCCTTTGCGACAAGCCGCGAAGAGACTGCCCGATCCGACCCGAACAACCGATCGTACACCTGTTCCAATGCCCACGTCAGGGGTGTCGTACGGATGGCCTGCCGGGGCCTGCCCGGGCCGTCCGGCGGACCGGTACCGTCAAGCCGTGACCGATCTGGTACGGGCCCCGGCCCCGGTGGTGATGGGCGTCCTCAACGTCACGCCCGATTCCTTCTCCGACGGCGGACGGTACGCCGACCTGGACGCCGCCGTCGG
Source organism: Micromonospora sp. CNZ280 (assembly GCF_011759515.1). NCBI lineage: Bacteria > Bacillati > Actinomycetota > Actinomycetes > Micromonosporales > Micromonosporaceae > Micromonospora > Micromonospora sp. CNZ280. The sequence goes on along the minus strand of NZ_JAAOYP010000001.1, from coordinate 1,654,262 downwards.
ACACGGCGTGCGGCTCCGCGCCGACGGCGCCCACCTGGTCGACGTCGGCGGCGAGTCGACCCGGCCCGGCGCCGACCGGGTGGACGCCGAGACCGAGGCGGCCCGGGTGCTCCCGGTGATCCGGGAGTTGGCCGCGGCGGGCGTGCCGACCAGCATCGACACCAGCCGGGCCCGGGTGGCCGAGGCGGCGCTCGCGGCCGGTGCGGCGGTGGTCAACGACGTCTCCGGCGGTCTCGCCGACCCGGACATGGCCCGGGTGGTCCGGGAGGCCGGCTGTCCCTGGGTGCTGATGCACTGGCGCGGCCACTCCCGGGGGATGCGGGAGCTGGCCAGCTACACCGACGTGGTCGCCGACGTCCGCGCCGAGCTGGGCCAGCGGGTCGACGAGGCGATGCGGGCCGGCGTCGCCGCCGACCGGATCGTGATCGACCCGGGGCTGGGCTTCGCCAAGACCGCCACCCACAACTGGGAACTCAGCGCCCGCCTGACCGAGCTGCTCGAACTCGGCTTCCCGCTGCTGTTCGGGTCGAGCCGGAAGTCGTACCTCGGTCGGCTGCTGGCCGGTCCGGACGGCACCCCGCGGCCGATCGACGGCCGGGAGGCGGCCACCATCGCCACCAGCGTGCTCGCGGTGGCGTCCGGCGCCTGGGGGGTCCGGGTGCACGACGTCCGGGGCACCGTGGACGCGCTGGCGGTCTGGCAGGCCACCGGCCGGCCCCGGCTCGCCGCCACCGCGCCGGTGCCGAGCGGAGGAGGGGACCGGTGACCGACCGGATCGAGCTGACCGGGCTGCGGGCGCACGGCCGGCACGGGGTGTACGACTTCGAGCGCGAGCAGGGCCAGGACTTCGTCGTCGACGCCGTGCTGGAGCTGGATCTGGCGCCGGCCGCCCGCTCCGACGAGGTGACCGACACCGTCCACTACGGCGAGCTGGCCGAGCGGCTGGTGGCGGTGGTGACCGGCGAGCCGGTCAACCTGATCGAGACGCTCGCCGACCGGCTGCTGGCGGTCTGCCTGGCCGATCCCCGGGTGGTCACCGCGACGGTCACCGTGCACAAGCCCGAGGCGCCGGTGCCGCACGCCTTCACCGACGTGGCCGTCACGATGACCCGGACGCGTGCCCGGTGACCCGGGCCGTGCTCTCGCTGGGCAGCAACCTCGGTGACCGGCTCGACCACCTGCGCTCGGCCGTCCGCGCGCTCGGCGACAGCGTGCTGGTGGTGTCCGGGGTGTACGAGACGCCACCGTGGGGCGACGCCGACCAGCCCGCGTACCTCAACGCGGTGCTGCTGGCCGCGGACCCGGCGGCGACCCCGCGGGACTGGCTGGAGCGGGCCCGCGCCGCCGAGCGGGCCGCCGGGCGCACCCGTGACCCGGCCCGCCGGTTCGGCCCGCGCACCCTCGACGTCGACGTCATCGCCGTCTGGACCGACGACGACGAGCCGGTGCTCAGCGACGATCCCGAACTCACCTTGCCGCACCCCCGGGCGCACCTGCGGGCGTTCGTGCTGCGACCGTGGATCGACATCCAGCCGTACGGCCGGCTGCCCGGCCACGGCTGGCTGACCGACCTGCTCACCACCGGGCCGGCTGCCGCCGACGCCCTGGATCTGCGTCCCCGGCCGGAACTGGCGATAGAGTCGACGGCATGAGCGAGCGCCAGCGAGCGAATCATCAGCTCGGCGCGGTGGTGCCGCATGGCGGCACGCAGCGAAGCGGAGTGCCGGCATGAGGCGGGCGCAGTCCCGACCGCCCGGCGGGCCGGGGCCCGGCCGGTCACGGATGGGTCCGACCCGGATCTCCACCCTGGTGGTGGCCGCCCTCGCCGCCGCGGCGGCGGCCTGGCTGCTGATCAGCGGCCTCTACTACAGCGGTCTGCCCCGGCTGCCCTGGCTGCCGGTGGTCACCCTGGCCGGGCTCGCCGTGCTGGAGGCGTACGCCGCGATCAACACCCGGGGGCGGATCGAGCGCCGCCCCGGCCGCGACCCGGTCAACCCGCTGATGGTCGCCCGGTTCGTGGTGCTGGCCAAGGCGTCCTCGCTGGCCGGCGCCATCTTCGCCGGCGGCTACGCCGGGCTGACCGGGTGGCTCTTCGTCGAGACCACCCGCGCGGCCAGCGAGGACCGGCCGGCCGCCGGCGCGGGGCTGCTCGCCTCGCTCGCCCTGGTCGCCGCGGCGCTCTGGCTGGAACGCTCCTGCCGGGTGCCCGAGCAGCAGGACGACGAGGACCGCGAACCCGGCGACCGGGACACCCGCCCCGGCCCGCGCTGATCGAGGGGTTACGCGGAACTCCCTGCGCAGGTACCGTGCCTGGCGACCGGAGAGCAACGGCCGCCCCGGTCCGCCCGCGCGTCGGACCTGGACGACCGGCCAGGGTGGGAGGCGTTGATGGGGTACGACGAACCGGGGCGCGACGGGTCGCTCGAGCCCTCGTCCGGGGTGCCGGCCGCCGTCCTGGAGAACGTCTTCGACGACCCCGCGCACGGCGAGCCCGGCCGGGACCGGCTCGCCGTGCACCTGGTCTGGGAGGCGCTGCTGCTGATCGCCGTGGGCGTGGTGGGTTACCTGCTGTGGCGGGAGAGCCCGGAGACGCTGCGCGGCGGCGGGCTGCGGTCGCTGCTGGTCGCCGCGGTCACCCTCGGCCTGCTGGCGCTGGCCGCCGGGCTGAGCCTGCGTACCGCCGTGGTCAACCTGGCCGTCGGCCCGGTGGCGGTGGCCGCCGCACTGCACGTGGCCGAGCAGGGCGACCGGGGCGTGCTGAGCGCCGTGGCTCCGGCCGCCGCGGTGGCCGCCCTCGGCGGGCTGGCGCTGGCGCTGGCCGTGGTGGTGCTGCACGTGCCGGCCTGGGCGGCGAGTCTCGCCGGCGCGGCCGGGGTGATCGTGTACATCGAGCAACGCTCCGCGCCGGTGCTGGTGCAGGGGGAGACCGACGCGAACAGCGGCGCAGCCCAGCTCTTCGCCGGGTTCGCCGCGGTCGCCGTGCTCGGCGGCCTGCTCGGGGCGGCCCGACCGGTTCGCCGCCTGGTCGGCCGGTTCCGTCCGGTCGCCGATCCGGCCCGCCGCCGGGGCGCGGTGGCCGCGTTCGTCGCCGCCGGGGCGCTGATCGGCTCCTCCGTGCTGGCCATGCTGGCCGGGGTGCTGGTGGCCGCCGGTGACGGCGGGCCGGTGGCGCCCACGCCCGGGCTGGACTGGACGGTGCTCGCGGTGGGCGCCGCACTGCTCGCCGGGACCAGCGGGTACGGCCGGCGCGGCGGCGTCTTCGGCACCCTGCTGGCGGTCTGCCTGGTGACCCTGGTGCTGACCTACGCGGAGGCCCGCGACTGGACGGTGAGCCGGTGGGCGGTCGGCGGGGCCGCGCTCGGCGTCGGGCTGGTGGTCACCCGGCTGGTCGAGGCGTACGGGCGGCCGGCGGCGGGCACCCCGACGGAGCCGTTACCGGGCGGGGACGGCCGGATCAGCACCGGCTGGACGGTGACCCGGTCGGATCCCGCCGACACCTGGCCGCCCACCCTGCCCACACAGCCCACCGAGAGCCCGGCCGACCCGTGGAGCTCCCCCCGGTGGGACACCGGACCCCGCCGGTGGGACGACGGCGGCCGGTGAGGCCCCGCCCACGGGGCTGCCGCGTCCACCGAGCCCCGGCTGATCTCGGCGGTTAGGCTCGGCGGCATGACCGACACACCATCGACCCCCGGGTCCGACCCGTCGTTCGCCGCGCTCGACGCGCTGTCCACTGAGGAGTTGCGCGAGCGCGCGTTCGAGGTCGCCCGGGACCGCCGGGACGTGGGGTTCTTCTGGTCGGTGCTGCGCCACCTGCCGAACGCGGACGAGGCCGCCGCGCTGGACGGGGCGCCGAACTCGATCGGGCCGATCATCGACGAGGCCAACGCGCTGTGGCGCGAGCTGACCGGCCACGGCTACCAGGAGTCGGAGCCACTGCTGCGGGCCGCCTTCATCGACTACCTGATGAAGCACCCGAAGTGACGCCGACGCCCGCCGAGCGGCCCGCCGGGAGCTGACCCGCCGATGGCCCTCACCAACCGACCGCGCCGCATCGGCCGCTACGGCACCGCGGCGGGCACCGGCGCGCTTGCCGCGTTCGTCCTGGTCGCGGTCTGCGGCAGTCCGGCGTACGTGGGCTGGGCGCAGGACCACACCGACCCGAACTCGGCGGGCGGCTGGTTCCTGCGGCTGCTCGGCTGGCCGGCCTGGCGCCTCTCCGGCGAGGACGGCGGACTGCTCGCCGGCAACCTGCGCGCGGTGCTGCTGGTGGTGCTCGCGGCGACCTTCCTCTACCTGCTGCCCGCCGCCCAGGTGGCCCGGGTGCACGGTTCGGTCAGCCAGTTCTTCTCCGGCTGGGCCGCGTACGTCCTGGCCGGCGGCCTGGCGTCGCTGCTCGCGGCGTTCCTCGGGCCGGACCCGACGCTGCTCGCCGCGCTCCAGTCCGCCGGCACCGGCGCCTCGTACGGCTTCCTCGCCGGTTGGATCGTGGGCACGGCCAGCCTGGGCGGACGCGCCTGAACCGGGCGGCCGGAGCGGTCGCCCCGGTGCCGGGGTGGCGGCTCAGCGGCCCGGCCGGCCGGCGTCGAGCAGGTCGGCCCGGCTGAGCACGCCGACCGGCCGCCCCTTGTCGGTGACCAGCACCCGGTCGGCGGCAGCGGTGAGCATCACCGCGAGCGCGTCGTACGCCGGACCGCCGAGCGGGACCGCCGGGAGGTCGGTGGGCGCGGCGGCCACCGGCGCCAGCATCTCCCGGGTGACCGGCGTGACCACCAGCCGGCGGATGCCCCGGTCGGCGCCGACGAACTCCCGGACGAACGGCGTGGCGGGCGCGCCGAGCAGGGCCGCCGGCGTGTCGTACTGCTCCAGGTGACCGCCCTGAGAGAGCACCGCGATCCGGTCGCCGAGCCGGACCGCCTCGTCCAGGTCGTGGGTGACCAGCACGATCGTCTTGCGCACCTCGGCCTGCAACCGCAGGAACTCCTCCTGCAACCGGCTCCGCACGATCGGGTCGACGGCGGAGAACGGCTCGTCCATCAGCAGCACCACCGGGTCGGCGGCCAGCGCCCGGGCCACCCCGACCCGCTGCCGCTGCCCGCCGGATAGTTCGTGCGGATAGCGCCGGCCGAACTGCGCCGGGTCCAGCCCGACCAGCTCCAGCAGCTCGTCCACCCGGCGGCGGCTGCGCTCCCGGGGCCAGCCGAGCAGCCGGGGAACGGTGGCGACGTTGGCGCTGACCGTCTGGTGTGGAAAGAGGCCGACGTTCTGGATGACGTAGCCGATCCGCCGGCGCAGCCGGACCGGGTCCGCGCGGGTCACGTCCTCGTCGCCGAGCAGGATCCGGCCGCCGGTCGGCTCGACCAACCGGTTGATCATCCGCAGCACGGTGGACTTGCCGCAGCCCGACGGGCCGATCAGCACCACCAGTTCGCCGGCCTTGATGTCCAGGCTGAGCTCGCGGACCGCCTCGGTGCCGTCCGGGTAGCGCTTGCGGATGCCCTCCAGGGTGATCGACGCCGCGCGCGGCTCGCCGGTGCTCTCCGGGGTAACGTCCACGTATGTCCTTCCGCCTGAGCTACCGGGCCGACCCGGGTAACCCGTGGTTCTCCTGGCAGTACGTGCGGGACAACTCTGACACGATCCTCGCCGCGGTGCGGGAGCACGCCTCGCTGACCGCTCGCGCGGTGCTGATCGCCGCCCTGGTCGCGTTGCCGCTGGCGGTGGCCGCGCACTGGTTCCGCCGGCTCGCCGGGCCGATTCTCGCACTCACCGGCGTGCTCTACACCATCCCGTCGCTGGCGCTCTTCGCCTTCCTCGCGCCCTACCTGGGCATCGGCGCGATCACCGTGCTCAGCGTGGTGGTGCTGTATGCGCTGCTGGTGATCGTGCGCAACGCGATCGCCGGGCTCAACCAGGTGCCGCCCGAGGTCCGGGAGGCCGCCGAGGGGATGGGCTACGGCCGGTGGGGCCGGCTGTTCCGGATCGAGCTGCCGCTGGCCCTGCCCGGCATCCTCACCGGGCTGCGGCTGGCCACGGTCTCCACCGTAGCCCTGGTCACCGTGGGCGTGGTGATCGGTCGCGGCGGCCTCGGCCAGCTCATCTTCGCCGGCTTCCAGAACAACTTCTACAAGGCGCAGATCATGACCGGGACGCTGCTCTGCGTCCTGCTCGCCCTGGTGCTGGATCTGTTGCTCGCCGGGGTGGGTCGGCTGCTCACCCCCTGGCTGCGGCGCGGGCGGGCCGCGTGAGCGCCCGGCCCGGCCCGGCCGGTGGAAGGGAGCGGCGGTGAACCCCGTCGAGGCGGCCCTGGTCTGGCTCAACGACCCGCTGAACTGGACGAACCCCGGCGGCATCCTGGACCGGCTCGGCGAGCACCTGTCGATGTCCGCCGCGGCCGTGGCGCTGGGCTGCCTGGTCGCCTGGCCGATCGGGCTCTGGCTGGGGCACACCGGCCGGGGCGGCGGCCTCGTCGTGCTGGTGGCCAACGTCACGCTCGCCGTGCCGACGCTCGCCCTGCTGACCATCCTGCCGCTGACCTTCCTCGGCTTCGGCCGCCCCGCGGTGGTGGTGGCGCTGGCCGTCTTCGCGGTGCCGCCGCTGCTGGCCAACGCGTACACCGGGGTGCGGCAGGCCGACCCGGAGGCCCGGGACGCGGCGCGCGGCATGGGCTTCTCGGGCTGGCAGTTGTTGCGCCGGGTCGAGCTGCCGCTGGCCGTGCCCTACCTCGCGGCCGGTTTCCGGACGGGCGCGGTGCAGGTGGTGGCCACCGCGGCACTGGCCTCGTTCGTCAACGGCGGCGGGCTGGGCCAGATCATCCGCGCCGGGTTCGGGCTCGACATCGCCGCCGGCGGCGGGCAGATCCTGGCCGGGGGCGTCCTGGTGGCCGGGCTCGCGGTGCTGGTGGAGCTGGTGCTGGCGGCGGTCGAGCGGCTGGTGACCCCGCGACCGTTGCGCCCGGCCCGACGCCGGGCGAGCCGGCGGGCGGCCGACGCGGTCGCCGGCGGCTGACCGCACCGGCCCGCTCGGGTAGTGCCGAGAGGGTCGGCCCGGGAATGACGATCCGGTGACGAACCTCGCTCGAAGTTGTCGGACCCCTCTGGAAGATGTTGGGTGGGAAACGCGGGCGATCGACGAAGGAGTCGCCCGTCGGACACGCGGCCGGCCCTGCGGGGTCGCGCCGGGACACGGAAGGCGGGCATCATGCGCGCACGTACACGCCTGGCGGTGGGGGCGGTCGGCGCCCTCGCGGCGGCCGGGCTGCTGACCGGATGCGGCGACGCGGGCTCCTCCGGCACCGACGCGCCCCAGCAGGGCGCCACCGGGGCCGGCTGCGCCCCCGTCGCCGGCGACCAGCTCGTCGTCCTCGACGACGACAAGAAGCTCCAGAACACCGACAACGTCATTCCGGCGGTCAACGTCGACGTGGCCACCCCGCAGCTGGTGGCGGCGCTCGACAAGGTCTCCGCCGCACTCGACACGCCGAAGCTGATCCAGCTCAACAAGGCTGTCGACGTGGACCGCAAGACGCCCGAGGTGGCGGCCAAGGAGTTCGCCACCGCGAACGACCTCACCGCCGGCATCGCCAAGGGCCCGGGCGGGCAGATCGTGGTCGGCGCCGGCAACTTCAGCGAGAGCCAGACCCTGGCCGAGCTGTACAAGATCACGCTGACCGCGGCCGGCTACCAGGTCCGGGTGCAGCAGATCGGCAGCCGCGAACTCTACGAGCCGGCCCTGGAGAAGGGCGAGATCCAGGTCGTCCCGGAGTACGCGGCGACCATGGCCGAATTCCTCAACACCAAGGCCAACGGGCAGAACGCCCAGCCGGTCTCCTCGCCGGAGCTGGACAAGACCGTAACCGCGCTGAAGGCGGCCGGTGACAAGGTGGGCATCGCCTTCGGCGCGCCGTCGGCCGCGCAGGACCAGAACGCCTTCGCGGTGACCAAGGCGTTCGCCGACAAGTACGGCGTCGGCACCCTGTCCGACCTGGCCGCCAAGTGCTCCGGTCAGGCCACCGTGCTGGCCGGCCCGCCGGAGTGCCCGCAGCGGCCGAAGTGCCAGGCCGGGCTGATCGAGGTCTACGACTTCAAGGCCGGCTCGTTCAGCTCGCTGGACGCGGGTGGCCCGCAGACCAAGAACGCGCTGAAGACGGGGGCCGCGAGCGTCGGACTTGTCTTCTCCTCTGACGGGGCGCTGGCCACCGGCTGAGCCGCCGATCCGGAGTGCGGCGGCGCCCCCTCGCCGCCGCACTCCGGGCCCTCGGCCGCCCCTCCCGGCGCACCGGCGCACCGGCGCACGGCGGCCCGGGCGCACCGCGGCCCGGGGCGCCGGGCGAGCCGAGCTGCGGGCCGAGGCGGATCACCGCTCCTGTTAACCACGGGTCAACGCCCGGTAAAGCCCGGCTTCGGATGCCGTGGACCGTTCCCAGGCACGGCAACTCTCGGTAGGCTGCACACCCATGCCAGCCCCGGTCGCCCCCGCCGACAAGCGCAATCCGCCCCTGCTCACCGCCCTGTTCTGGATCGGTGTGGCGCTGGCGCCGGTGGCGGCGTTGATCCTGCTGGTCGCCGACGGCAACGGGCCGCTGCGGTTCGCCGCCGTGCTGGCCATCCTGGCCGTGGTGCTGATCGGCCTGTCGATCGCGTTGCGCCCCGACGGCGGCGGCCACGGCGACACCGAGGAACTGCTGGACGAGATCGAGCAGCTGCGGCGCGAGCTGCGCGGCGAGGTCGTGGCCGCGGCGCAGCGCGGCAACCAGGCGCTCGACCAGGCGCAGCGGGCCCAGGAGGCGGTCGCCGCGCTGCGCCGGCGACTCGACGTCAGCAGCGCCGCGCTGGCCGGTGACGACCCTGCCGGGGCCGGCCGCGCCCGGGTGCCCGCCGCCGAGCCGGCGGAGGAGCCGGCCGCCGCCCGGGTCCGCGTCCCGGACGAGCCGGCGGCGCGCTGGGGGCAGCCGGAACGCGACGACGAGGAGACCCGCCGGCCGCAGCCGGCCACCCGGTACGGCTCCCCGGGCGGGGTGTACGGCGGCGGCGAGCGGCCGAGCACCGGCGTGTACGGCGCGGCCCGGCCGGCCGAACCCGACGGCCGCTCGGAGGCCGCGGCCCGCCCGCTCGGGGTGGTCCGGCACACCGAGACCGTGCACGTCACCACCCGGCACACCATCGTGGACGGTGCCGCCGGGGTGCCCGGCGATTCCGGCACCCGCTACGGCGGCGGGTACGCCGGCCGGTGGGCACCGGGTGGCGAGGAGCGGTCCTGGAGCGGCGCCGAACCGGACAGCCGTTCCTGGTCCGGGTACGGCGACCGGGACGACGATCGCGGCTGGTCGGCCCAACGGGACGAGCGGGACCGGTCCGGGCCGCGCGAGGACCGGGGCTGGTCCGACCGGCGGGACGAGCCCGGCTGGTCCGAGCAGCGGGACGACCGCGGTTGGGCCGGCGGCGCAGAGCCGGGTTGGCGCGAGCCGGCCGGGCGTGGCCGGTCGTACCAGGCCGACGAGGACGCCGAGGACGGCGAGTACTGGTCGCAGCTGCGTGCCGGTGACCGCTGGGCAGCGGTGCGTGACGACGAGCACGGCCGTGAGGTGCGGGTCGGGGAGCGGCGCGCGGAGGTGCTCGCCGACGCGGGCGGCACCGAGTACCGGGTGACGGATCGTTGGGCGAGCGCCCGGCGGGGCCACGACCGGGACGACACCGAGGGGTGGCGCGAGGGCTGGGCCGAGCCAGAGAACCGGCCGGCGTTGCCGGTCGGCGGGGTGCCGGTGCCGGACGAGTGGCGCCCGCCGCGGCAGCGCGGCTACCAGCCCGACCCACCACGCGGCTACCAGTCCGAGCCGCCGGGCTACCAGCCCGAGCCCGAGCCGGAGCGGTGGCGGCCGCGCGCCGAGGAGCAGCGCTACGGCTACCCGCCGCAGGACGACGCCCCCCGCGCCGGTGGCGCCCGCTCCGCCGACCGCTGGCGCTGACCGCTCACGGGCCGCTGGCGCTGACCGCTCACGGGCCGCTGGCGCGGACCGCCGGCGTCGACCGCCCCGGCAGGTCGCCCGGTCACTTGTCGATGTCGCCAACCACGAAGAACATCGAGCCGAGGATGGCGATCAGATCCGGCACCAGGCAGCCGGGCAGCAGGGTGGCGAGCGCCTGCACGTTCGCGTACGAGGCGGTGCGCAGCTTGAGCCGCCACGGCGTCTTCTCGCCCCGGGAGACCAGGTAGTAGCCGTTGATCCCGAGCGGGTTCTCGGTCCAGGCGTAGGTGTGCCCCTCGGGCGCCTTGAGCACCTTGGGCAGCCGGGTGTTCACCGGCCCGGTCAGCCGGTCCACCCGGTCGAGGCACCGCTCGGCGAGGTCGAGCGAGACGTACACCTGGTCGAGCAGCACCTCGAAGCGGGCGTGGCAGTCCCCGGCGCTCTTGGTCACCACGGGCACGTCGAGCTGGTCGTAGGCCAGGTAGGGCTCGTCGCGGCGCAGGTCCAGGTCGAGCCCGGAGGCACGGGCGACCGGACCGGACGCGCCGAACGCGGCGGCGTCGGCGGCCGACAGCACCCCGACGCCGACGGTACGGGCCAGGAAGATGTCGTTGCGCCGGATCAGGTTGTCCAGGTCGGGCAGCCGCCGGCGTACCTCGCCGATCGCCGCGCGGGCCCGGCCGGTCCAGCCGGCGGGCACCTCTTCCTTCAGCCCACCGACCCGGTTGAACATGTAGTGGATCCGGCCGCCGGACACCTCCTCCAGCACCGCCTGGAGGGTCTCCCGTTCCCGGAAGGCGTAGAACATCGGGGTGATCGCGCCGATCTCCAGCGGGTACGAGCCGAGGAACATCAGGTGGTTGAGCACCCGGTTCAGCTCCGCGAGGGCCATCCGCAGCCAGGTCGCGCGCTCCGGCACCTCCATGCCCATCAGCCGTTCGACCGCGAGCACCACGCCCAGCTCGTTGGCGAACGCGGAGAGCCAGTCGTGCCGGTTGGCCAGCACGATGATCTGCCGGTAGTCGCGTACCTCGAAGAGCTTCTCGGCGCCCCGGTGCATGTAGCCGACGATCGGCTCGGCGGAGACCACCCGCTCGCCGTCGAGCACCAGCCGTAGCCGGAGCACGCCGTGCGTGGAGGGGTGCTGCGGCCCGATGTTGAGCACCATGTCGGTGCCGAGCTGCTCCCCGCCGGTGCCCGCCACCAGGCCCGCCCCGGTGCCGACGGTCAGCTCGCGGAGGTCGCCGGCGTCCGTGGTCATGCCCGTCATCGTGCCATGAACGGCGCCGGGTCGATGCCGACCGGTTGCCGCAGCCACCAGTGCCCGCCGAGCCCGGCCGGGTCGGTCAGCTCGGCCACCGCCGACGCGGCGGCCAGCGCCCGCAGATACCCTGCCGGGTCGTTGGCGGCCAGGCTCAGCGGCGGTCGGCCGCCGTCGGCCCCGAGCGCCCGCAACCCCTCCCGCTGCGACCCCAGGGCGTACGCGCACCGGGCGACCCGCTCACCGGCGGAGGCGACCGAGTCCATGGCGACGTGCGCGGTCACGTCGCGCGACCCGTCAGGAACCGGCGGCACCTGCCGCCCACCCCGGTACCCGGTCAACGTCCCGTCCACCGGCCTGCTCTCCCGCAGGTGCCCGTAGTCCACCGCCAACGCCAGCCCGCGGTCGATCTTCCCGACCGCCTCGGCCCAGGCTTCGTCGCGAGTCCGGCCGATCTCGGCTCGTGCGATTTCGTGGTCACTGTGGGGGGTTTCCGGGCAGCCCGACCGGCTCCGGGCGGTCAGGCTTGATCCATCCGCCGGCCGGGCTGCCCGGAAACCCGACCCGGTCGAGCTGCGGGAGTCCGTCACGCTGGTCAGCAGAGCCGAGTCGCGGTCGGAGGGGCAGTCCAGCTTCGCGTCGGGGACCGGCCACCAGGCCGTCAGCCACTCGGCGTCCGCCGGGTCGACCGGGTCACCCAGGCTCTCCGCACCGGTTGCCGGGTCCACCAGCAGATAGCGCCAGCTGCCGCCGGTGTGCACCGCCACGTCCAGCGGCACGTTGTCGAGCCACTCGGCGGCGACGAGCAGCCCGACGATCCCGGAGGGGATCTCATCGGACCAGGCGATCTCGGCGGGTAGGTCATCGGGTCGGGGGGCGAGCTCGACCGCGCTGAGCCGCAACCGTCGAACGAGCGGCTCTCGGCCGGCGACCGAGGGTGCCGGGCGGACGGCGGCCGGAGGAGTCAGGGTTTCCGGGGAGCCCGCCCGCGGAGGGATCAAGCCTGACCGCCCGGAGCGGGTGGGCTCCCCGTAAACCCCCACCGCGCCCCCGACGTCGCCGGAAGCGGCGGACCCCACAGCGTCATCGGAAGCGACGGCCAACGTGGCGAGGGTCCGCAGCAGCTCACCGCGACCAGCGCCGACGTCGACGACGTCGAGCCGTTCGGGGTGGCCGAGGGCGGCGTCGATCTGCTTGACCAGGCGCAGCAGCGCCCCGGCGAACGCCGGTGAGGCGTGCACGCTGGTGCGGAAGTGGTCGGCCGGGCCGGAGCCGGAGACAAAGAACCCGTCCGGCCCGTACAGCGCCTGGTCCATCGCGTCCCGCCATCGGGGCGACATCTGCTCGGCGCAGCTCTCGGCGTGCGTCACTGTCCGACCCTACGTCGGCACGGGTTGGACCTCACCCACCCGCCGCCTGCGCGCCGCCACTTCGATCGTGATCCCTGATCCGGAGCAGGTCGCAAGTGCGTCCGGACACCCTCCCCAGCGTCAGACGATCATCGGCGCGCGGTCGTAGCTCTGATGGATGGATCACCCCGCACACCGGGCCGCTCCGCGCCACCCGAGCGGCCCGGTCGCCCGGTTGGTGAAGGTTTTCACACATCCTGTTTCGGCATCGTCGCCCCGGCGCATACTTGCGGCGACCGGTACCCCTTCTCGAGGACTGGATCGTTGCCATGAGCGCACCGCTGCGCCCGCGTCCGGCCGCCCCGCGCGGGGCCGCCGCACAGTCGGGCGGCGCCCTTCCCGGCGCCCCGGCCACCACCCCCCGCTTCCTCACCGTCGGCGTCATCGGCGCCGGCCGGGTCGGTGCCGTGCTCGGCGCGGCGCTGACCGCGGCCGGTCACCGGGTGGTCGCCGCCGCCGGCGTCTCCGGCGCCAGCCGTGCCCGGCTGGCCCTGCTGCTCCCCGGCGTTCCCCGCCGCTCCGCCACCTCGGTGGCCCGGGCGGCCACCGACCTGTTGCTGCTCGCGGTCCCGGACGACGCGCTGGCCGGGGTGGTCGCCGGCCTGGCCGACAGCGGCGCGCTCCGGCCCGGCCAGGTGGTCGCGCACACCTCCGGCGCGCACGGGCTGGCCGTGCTGGCGCCGGCCGCGGCCGTCGGCGCCCGGCCGCTGGCCCTGCACCCCGCGATGACCTTCACCGGTACGCCGGACGACCTCGGCCGGCTCGCCGGCATCTCGTACGGGGTGACCGCGCCGGCCGAGCTGCGCCCGCTGGCCGCCCGGCTGGTCGCCGACCTCGGCGGCGTGCCCGAGTGGGTGGGCGAGGCGGACCGGCCGCTCTACCACGCGGCGCTGGCGCACGGCGCCAACCACCTGGTGACCCTGGTCAACGAGGCGGCCGACCGGCTGCGCGACGCCGGGGTGGCCCAGCCGGAGAAGGTGCTCGCCCCGCTGCTGCGGGCCGCCCTGGAGAACGCGCTGCGGCTCGGCGACGACGCGCTGACCGGCCCGGTGTCCCGGGGCGACGCCGGCACCGTGGAGCGGCACCTGGCCCGGCTCGCCGCCGCCGCGCCGGAGTCGGTCGCGCCGTACCTGGCGCTGGCCCGGCGCACCGCGGACCGGGCCATCGCGGCCGGCCGGCTGCGCCCGGTCGACGCGGAGTCGCTGCTCGGCGTACTGGCCGGGACGTCGCGGGAGGTCGCGGCGTGAGCGAGCAGGTGACGACCGGCGGAGGTGCCGCGTGACGGAACTGGTGCACACCCGCGCCGAGCTGGCCGCGGTGCGCGACGGGCTGAAGGGCACCGTGGGCGTGGTGATGACCATGGGTGCCCTGCACTCGGGCCACGAGACGCTGCTGCGGGCCGCCCGGGAGCGGTCCGACCACGTGCTGGTCACCATCTTCGTCAACCCGTTGCAGTTCGGCCCGAACGAGGACTTCGACCGCTATCCGCGTACCCTCGACGCCGACCTGGAGGTCTGCCGGCGGGCCGGCGCCGACCTGGTCTTTGCCCCCTCGGTGGCGGAAATGTACCCGGACGGCCAGCCCCGGGTCCGGGTCAACCCGGGCCAGCTCGGCGAGGACCTGGAGGGGCACAGCCGGCCCGGCTTCTTCCACGGGGTGCTCACCGTGGTGCTGAAGCTGCTCCAGCTGACCCGCCCCGACCTGGCGTTCTTCGGTGAGAAGGACTACCAGCAGCTGACCCTGGTGCGGCGGATGGCCCGCGACCTCGACGTGCCGGTCGAGGTGGTCGGTGTGCCGACCGTACGGGAGCCGGACGGGCTGGCGCTGTCCAGCCGCAACCGCTACCTCTCGCCGAGCGAGCGGCAGGCCGCGCTGAGCCTCTCGGCGGCGCTGCGGGCCGGCGCGGAGGCCGCCGACCGCGGACTGGACGCGGGCGCAGTGCTGGCCGCCGCGCACGCCGGGTTCGGCGCCGGTACGCCCGGCGCGCGGCTGGACTACCTGGTGCTCACCGACCCGGACCTGGAGCCGGGACCGGTCACCGGCCCGGCCCGGCTGCTCATCGCGGCCTGGGTCGGCGACACCCGGCTGATCGACAACACGGCGATCCGGCTCGCCCCGGCGATCCTGAATCCCACCACGCACGCGTGAAAGGCACCCCGATGCTGCGGACCATGCTCAAGTCGAAGATCCACCGGGCCACCGTGACCCAGGCCGACCTGCACTACGTCGGCTCGGTGACCGTGGACCAGGATCTGCTGGACGCCGCGGACCTGCTCCCCGGCGAGCAGGTGGCGATCGTGGACATCACCAACGGCGCCCGGCTGGAGACGTACGTCATCCCCGGCGAGCGGGGCAGTGGCGTGATCGGCATCAACGGCGCCGCCGCGCACCTGGTGCACCCGGGCGACCTGGTCATCCTGATCTCGTACGGGCAGATGGACGACGCCGAGGCCCGCGCGTACCAGCCGCGGGTGGTGCACGTGGACGCCGACAACCGGGTGATCGAACTGGGCGCCGACCCGGCCGGGGTGGCCCCGGGCATGGCCGGCGATCCGGTGCCCAGCCCGTTCGCCGCCGTCTGAGCCGTTCCGGTCGGCGAACCGTCGCGCGGCCGTCCCGCCGCCGGGTGGTTTCCGACCCTGCCTCCGGTCTGTCACCGGACGGTCATTCTTGGTTACCCTGAGCATGCCGTCGGGAGACGGTCGGTGGTTGGGGGAGGCCCGGGATGCGCCGTGCGGTGACCACCCTGCTCGCGGCGGTCGTCACGGCCGCACTGCTGGCCGGTTGTGCCGGCGTCGGTGGGCTGGACGGCGACCTGGTCGACGACTGGGCCGCTCTGCCCGCACCGGGGCCGCTCACCCCGGCCGTCGGGGTCTGCCACGAGGCGGACTTCACCGACGTGGTGCCGCTGTCGGCGTACCAGCCGGTGGACTGCGCCGCCCCGCACCGGGTGGAGACGGTGCACGTCGGCGCGTTCCCGGCCGGGCGGGCCACCCCGCCGGCCAGCGGCTCGACCGAGCTGCGCGGCGCTTTCGCCGAGTGTGACGGCAAGGCCAGCGAGTACGTCGGCGACGAGTGGCGGGCCGGGCGGCTGCGGCTGGCGGTGGCGGTGCCCTCCGGGCCCGGCTGGGCGGCCGGCTCCCGCTGGTTCCGCTGCGACCTCACCGAACTGACCACGGTCGAGGCGGCGGCCACCGTGGTGACCCGCACCGGCAGCCTGCGCGACGCGCTGCGCGGGGCGTCCCCGCTGCGACTGGGCTGCCAGCAGACCCGCGGTGGCCGGGGCGGGGCCGTCGGGACGCTGCTCCCGGTGGAGTGCGCCACCCGGCACGACGCCGAGTTCGTCGGGGTGTGGCGGGCGCCGGACCTGCCGTACCCGAGCCGGGACGCCGACTGGGTGCCGCTCTACGCCGGCTGCCGCTCGGTCCTCGCCCGGTACGTCGGCGTGCCGGACGACGCGGACCTGCGTTTCCGCAGCGGGGTGGTGGCCCGCCCGCCGGGCGCCGGGCGCTGGCGGGTGGGTGACCGGGGGGTCCGCTGCCACCTCTGGCTCAGCGACCGCACGGTGACCGGCTCGCTCTCCGGCGCCGGTCCGGCCGGCCTGCCGGTACGCACCCGGTAGCGGGACGGCGTATCCCAAACCACTCGTCCCGCCCCCGCCGCCCCGGGCGAGGAACGTTCGGGTTGACTGGTGGCATGGACCTTCCGACGCTCGACCTGCCGGCCCTGCCGTCGCTGCTGGTCGCGCCCGCGCCCGGCTGGGTGGAGACCACCGACGTGATCGTGGTCGGTTCCGGGGTGGCCGGGCTCACCGCCGCGCTGCACCTGCGCGAGGCGGGGCTGCACGTCACCGTGGTCACGAAGGTCAACATCGACGACGGTTCGACCCGCTGGGCGCAGGGCGGCATCGCCGCGGTGCTCGACCCCCACGACACCCCGGCCGCGCACGCCTCCGACACCGAGGTCGCCGGGGTCGGCCTCTGCGACCCGGCCGCGGTGCGGGTGCTGGTCGAGGAGGGGCCGACCCGGCTGCGCGAGCTGATGCGGATCGGCGCCGAGTTCGACCGGAACCCGGACGGCTCGCTGATGCTGACCCGCGAGGGCGGGCACCGGGCCAACCGGATCGTGCACGCCGGCGGCGACGCGACCGGGGCCGAGGTGCAGCGGGCGCTGCACGCGGCGGTGCGCCGCGACCCGTGGATCCGGCTGGTCGAGCACGCCCTGGTGCTGGACCTGCTCCGGGCGCCCGGCGACGGCCCGGGCGGGCTCGGCCCGGCCTGCGGGATCACCCTGCACGTGCTCGGCGAGGGCAGCGAGGACGGGGTCGGCGCCATCCTGGCCCGGGCGGTGGTGCTGGCCACCGGCGGGATGGGTCAGGTCTTCGCGGCCACCACCAATCCCGCGGTGTCCACCGGCGACGGGGTGGCGCTGGCCATGCGGGCCGGCGCGGCCGTGACCGACGTGGAGTTCGTCCAGTTCCACCCGACCGCGCTGATCGTGCCGGAGCACGCCCGGGTGCCCGGCGCCGGGCACGCACAGCAGCCGCTGGTCTCCGAGGCGCTGCGCGGCGAGGGCGCCCACCTGGTCGACGCCGACGGCAAGCGGTTCATGGTCGGCCAGCACGAGCTGGCCGAGCTGGCGCCCCGCGACGTGGTGGCCAAGGGCATCCACCGGGTGCTGCTGGCCACCGGCGCCGACCACGTCTTCCTGGACGCCCGACACCTGGGCGGGGACTGGCTGGCCCAGCGGTTCCCCACCATCGTGGCGTCCTGCCTGGCCATCGGGGTCGACCCAGCGGTCGACCTGATCCCGGTCGCCCCGGCCGCGCACTACGCCTCCGGCGGCGTCCGCACGGACCTGCACGGCCGCACCTCCATCCCCGGCCTGTACGCCTGTGGCGAGGTCGCCTGCACCGGCGTGCACGGCGCGAACCGGCTGGCCAGCAACTCGCTGCTGGAGGGGCTGGTCTTCTCCCGGCGGATCGCCGAGCACGTCGCCACCGGCCTGCCCGAGCAGGCGCAGCCGGCGCCGACCGGTGCCTGGGTCGGCGGCGCGGGCTGGGTGGTGCCGGCGGCGGCGACCGCGGTGCTGCAACGGGCGATGACCCGGGGCGCCGGCGTACTGCGCTCGGCGGCGACGCTGGCGGAGACCGCGGTGACCCTGGGCGAGGTGGGCGCCGGGCGAGGCACCCCGCGCACCGCCGACTGGGAGGCGACGAACCTGGTCACCGTGGCGTCGACGCTGGTCGCCGCCGCGTACGCCCGCCGGGAGACCCGGGGCTGCCACTGGCGGGAGGACTTCCCGACGGCCGACGAGCGGTGGCTGGGCCACCTGGTCGGCGCGATCGGGGCGCAGGGCCGGTTGGCGCAGCAGTGGGAGGAGACGCGATGACGGAGTCGACCGAGCGGGCGTTGCGGGCGGCGGGGCTCGACCCGGCCCGGGTACGCCGGGTGGTCGAGGACGCCCTGGTCGAGGACCTGGGATTGGACTTCCTCGACGTCACCAGCGTCGCCACCATCCCGGCCGAGCAGGCGGACACGGCCGACCTGGTGGCCCGCGCCGACGGTGTGGTGGCCGGTCTGGCCGTGGCGGCCGCGGTGTTCGAGCTGGTCGGCGAGGTGACCGGCGGCGCGCGTACGGTCGAGGTGTCGTTGGTCGCGCGGGACGGCGAGCGGGTGGCCCGCGGCGATGTGCTGGCCACGGTGACCGGGCCGACCCGGCTGCTGCTCACCGCCGAGCGCACCGCGCTCAACCTGCTCTGCCGGATGTCCGGGGTGGCCACCCACACCCGGGCCTGGGCGGACGCGCTGGCCGGCACCAAGGCGATGGTGCTCGACACCCGCAAGACCACCCCGGGCCTGCGCGCCCTGGAGAAGTACGCGGTCCGGGCCGGCGGCGGCACGAACAAGCGGATGGGGCTGCACGACGTCGCCATGATCAAGGACAACCACAAGCTGGCGGCCGGTGGCATCACCGCGGCGTACCGGCGGGTCCGGGACGCGTTCCCGGACGTGCCGGTGCAGGTGGAGGTGACCACGCTGGCCGAGGCGGTGGAGGCGGTCGAGGCCGGGGCGAACTTCCTGCTCTGCGACAACATGACGCCGGAGGCGCTGACCGAGGTGGTGGCAGCGGTCGGCGACCGGGCCGAGCTGGAGGCGACCGGCGGGCTGACCCTGGCGGTGGCCGCCCGGTACGCGGCGACCGGGGTCGACTTCCTCTCGGTCGGCGCGCTGACCCACTCCTCGCCGATCCTCGACATCGCGATGGACCTGCGCACCGAGTAGACGTCCCGGCCGGCGCGGTGGTTCGGGTCGCCGCGCCGGTCGGCTCAGGCCGCGGCCCGGGTGGGCAGGGCGGCCGGCCCCACCAGGTTGAAGATCACCTGGTTCTCGGTGTCGTCCCGGTGGTCCAGGCCGTACTTGGCCCGGAAGAGCTGGAGCGCCCGGTGGTAGATCCCGGGCTCCAGCTCGTCGGCCTCGCCCAGGGCGAAGGCCTGGCCGGCGACCTCGGGCCGCTGGAGCACCACGCTGAGCCCGGCCAGCCCGTGCCGGGCCACGTTCCGGACCAGGTCGCTGCCGGCGATGTACCAGGTGCCGTCGACCCGCACGTAGCGGGCCTCGCAGGTCTCCAGGTCCCGCCCGTCCTGGCGCAGGCAGAGCTGCAGGCTCAGGCAGGAGTCGAGGTCGCGCACCGGGGCGGTCTCCCACAACTCGGTGAACCGGTCGTCCACGAACTCGCCCAGCGGGGTGTTGACGAACGCCTCGATCTGCTGGGCGTCGAAGGTCTTGCCGCTGACCGGGAAGAACGAGATGTACGCCTTGTCGTCCCAGCGGTACATCTGCACCGACGGCGCGGTGCTGTAGAGGCGTACCCGGAGCCGGGACCGGGAGGCCGGCGGCAGCTGCTGCTGGAGCCGGCCGAAGTGGAAGAGATTGTTCATGATCGCGACGGCCGCGTCCGAGCGGCGCAGCTCCTCGGCCCGCATCCGGACCGCCGGCGAGTCCGGGTCCAGCAGCAGCACCCGGACCGTCGCGCCGTTGGCCAGCGCGACTCGCAGGGCGGCGAGGAACCGGTTGGTGTACGGGCCCTCCAGCATGCTGGTGAACGTCTCCAGGATCGCCACGGCCTCCCGGGAGTTGGCCACCCGTTCGATCAGTGCGTCCCGGTCGAGCCGGGGGTGCTCGATGATGCTCACCGTCTGGAGTTCCCGGAAGAGCGGGTTGAGCACCACGTAGGTCAGCAGCGTCATGATCAGGGCGGCGCCGATGTTGAGGTAGAGGTCGCCCCGGAAGGTCTGCCCGGAACGCCAGGACTGCACGATCATCCAGATCGCGCCACCGGTCAGCGCGGCCAGCACCAGCACATGCCGACGGCGCCGGCGCAACGTGTTGCGCCCGCGGGCCCACCACATCCCCGACATGTCCGCTCCCCGTCCGGCCCCGCCGTGGATAGACCTGTGTTCATGTCGCGATCCGTCCAGGATACGGTTCGTCGGCCGCTGCGCGCCCGCCCGTACCGGCGTTGTCTAGGCTTCGGGCGTGCTGCTCTGCATCGACATCGGAAACACCAACACCGTGCTGGCGACCTTCGACGGCGACAAGCTGGTGCACTCCTGGCGGATCAAGACCGATGCGCGCTCGACGGCGGACGAGTTGGGGCTGAAGTTCCGGGGGCTGCTCGCCGGGGACGCCGTCGAGATCACCGGGGTGGCCGCCTGCTCCACGGTGCCGGCCGCGCTGCGCTCGCTGCGCACCATGCTGTCCCGCTACTACGCCGACCTGCCGAGCGTGATTGTCGAGCCCGGGGTGCGGACCGGGGTGCAGCTCGCCATCGACAACCCGAAGGAGGTGGGCGCCGACCGGGTGGTCAACACGCTGGCCGCCTACACCCTCTACGGCGGGCCCTCGATCGTGGTGGACTTCGGCACCACCACCAACTTCGACGTGATCAGCGGCCGGGGCGAGTTCCTCGGCGGCGCCTTCGCCCCCGGCATCGAGATCTCCTTCGACGCGCTCGCCGCCCGCGCGGCCCAGCTGCGCAAGGTCGAGGCCACCCGACCCCGGTCGGTGATCGGCAAGAACACCGTCGAGTGCCTCCAGTCCGGCCTCTACTTCGGCTTCGCCGGCCAGGTGGACCGGATCGTCGAGCGGATGACCGAGGAACTGGGCGAGGTGCGGGCCGTGATCGCCACCGGCGGGCTGGCCTCGCTGGTGATCAACGAGTGCCGGACGATCACCCACCACGAGCCGATGATCACGCTGATCGGCCTGCGGATGGTCTACGACCGCAACGTCTGACCCGGGTGGTCGGCCGGGCCCGGAACCCCCGGTGGTTCAGCACCGTCGGGACCGGAGCACCAGCGTCTGGTACGGCAGCTCGACGGTGTCCCGCCCGGCCAGGTCGGGGTGGGTGGCGAAGAGGTCGCGCAGCTCCCGATCGATCTTCCCACGCTCCTCCGCCGGTGCGGTGAGCCAGTACGAGCGGGTGTGCAGCAGCTCGATCACCTCGCCGGGGGTGAGCGTGCTCGTGTGGGCGAACCGGCCCAGCTCGATCGGGCCGAAGTCGGTGCCGAAATCGGCGTACTTCTCGATCACGTTCCCCGCGCTGTCCCCGATGTGGGCGATCCGGCTCAGCTCGGCCACCCAGGCGACGTCCTCGTCCCGGACGTTCCAGATCGGCGCGAAGACGCCCCCCGGCCGGACCACCCGGGCGATCTCGGCGTGCGCCCGCTCCCGGTCGAACCAGTGGTACGCCTGGCCGACGACCACCGCGTCGGCCGTACCGTCCGGCAGCGGCACGCACTCCGCGCTGCCGGCCAGGGCGACGGTGCCCGGGGTCACGGCGTCGAGCTGGGTCCGCATCCCGGGGTCGGGCTCGACCGGCACCGCCTGGTGGCCGAGCGCCAGCACCGTGCGGGTGAGGATGCCGGTGCCGGCGCCCAGGTCCACCACCCGGGCGGGCGGGGCCAGGCCGTCGAGCGCCCAGCGGACCGCCTCCAGCGGATAGCGGGGCCGGAACCGGTCGTAGTCGGCGGCCACCGTCCCGAACGAGAGCGCCTGAGTGGGGTCGGTCATGACGGGCAGGTTATCCGGTAACCGGCAACTGGGCGCTTGAGTACGCTCGGGGGTTGACCCCGCCGAACATCTCCCTCTGAGGAAGCGTGCCGTGACCGAGCAGAAGCCCGTACCAGTGGACCCCGCCGACGACCTTCCCGAGCAGATGAAGGTCCGCCGGGAGAAGCGGGACCGGATGCTCGCCGACGGCGTCGAGCCGTACCCGGTCGGATTCTCGCGCACCCACACGCTGGCCGAGATCCGCGAGAAGTACGCCGACCTGCCGACCGACACCGCCACCGGCGACCGGGCCTCGGTCACCGGGCGGGTGATCTTCGTACGCAACACCGGCAAGCTCTGCTTCGCCACCCTCCGGGACGGCGACGGCACCGAGCTGCAGGCGATGCTCTCCCTCGACCGGGTCGGCCCGGAGCGGCTGGAGGACTGGAAGCGCCTGGTGGACCTCGGCGACCTCGTCGGGGTGACCGGCGAGGTGATCACCAGCCGCCGGGGCGAGCTGTCGGTGCTGGTCGAGCAGTGGGCGGTCACCGCCAAGGCGCTGCGCCCGCTCCCGGTGGCGCACAAGCCGCTGAGCGAGGAGGCCCGGGTCCGGCAGCGCTACGTCGACCTGATCGTCCGCCCGCAGGCGCGCCAGATGGTCCGCACCCGCGCGGCCACCGTACGCAGCCTGCGGGAATCGCTGCACGAGCAGGGTTTCATCGAGGTCGAGACGCCGATGCTGCAGTTGCTGCACGGTGGCGCGGCGGCCCGCCCATTCGTGACCCACAGCAATGCGCTCGACACCGATCTGTATCTGCGAATCGCGCCGGAACTGTTTCTGAAGCGCGCCGTGGTCGGCGGCGTCGAGCGGGTCTTCGAGATCAACCGCAACTTCCGTAATGAGGGCGTCGACTCATCGCACTCGCCGGAGTTCGCGATGCTGGAGGCCTACCAGGCGTACGGCGACTACAACACGATGGCCGAGCTGACCCGCAATCTCGTCCAGCGGGCGGCGATCGCGGTCAGCGGCTCGACGGTGGTCACCCACGCCGACGGCCGGGAGTTCGACCTGGGCGGCGAGTGGCGTTCGGTGACCCTCTACGGGGTGCTTTCCGAGGCGCTCGGCGAAGAGGTGACCGTGCACACCGAACGGGCCCGGCTGGTCGAGTACGCCGACAAGGTCGACCTCGCCGTCGACCCGAAGTGGGGGCCCGGCAAGCTGGCCGAGGAGCTTTTCGAGGAGCTGGTGGTCCCCGGCCTGGAGGCGCCCACCTTCGTCCGCGACTACCCGGTGGAGACCAGCCCGCTGACCCGCGCGCACCGCAGCGAGCCGGGGCTGGCCGAGAAGTGGGACCTCTACGTGCTCGGATTCGAGCTGGGCACCGCGTACTCGGAGCTGGTCGACCCGGTGGTGCAGCGGGAGCGGCTGCTGGCCCAGGCGCAGCTCGCCGCCCGGGGCGACGACGAGGCCATGCGGCTGGACGAGGACTTCCTCCGTGCGATGGAGTACGGAATGCCGCCGGCCGGGGGTATGGGAATGGGAATCGACCGGCTGTTGATGGCGCTCACCGGCCTGGGAATTCGGGAAACGATCCTGTTCCCGTTGGTGCGGCCGGAGTAGTCGCAACAACCCTCTACCGGATCGATACCGCATCCTATTGACGCGGCGCGCGTCGCACGGGTTATTGTTCTTGCAGTTTGCAGGTACACCCTGCTCGAAAGGAATGTGGGACGTGGCCAAGCAGATCATTCACAAGCTGGTCGATGACCTGGACGGCGGGGACGCTGACGAGACCGTCAAGTTCGCCCTCGACGGCGTTCAGTACGAGATCGACCTGTCGAGTTCCAACGCCGAGAAATTGCGTGAGGTATTCGCGCCGTACGTCGGGGCGGGCACCAAGGTCGGCCGGGGCGGCGTGGTCGTCGGCGGCCGGGCCGCACGCGGTCGGGGCGGCGCCACCGCCGACCGGGAGCAGAACAGGGCGATCCGGGCCTGGGCCAAGAAGGCCGGCAAGGACATCTCCGACCGGGGCCGGATCCCCCAGGAGATCGTCGACGAGTACCACGCCACGCGCTGACGCGCCGCCAGCGGGCGACCCGACGCCGGGCCGGAGCACTCTCCGGGCCGGCGTCGCCGTTTCCGCCCCCGGGTCCGATTTCCGCCCTCGGCAGCGCCGGAACGGGGTGCGCCGAACCGGACAGGGCGGCCCACGGCACGCCGGCCGGCCAGGTCGGCCACGGCACCGCCGGCCGACATGGCGGCCACGGCACGCCGGCCGGTCATCCGGGAGGCGCGGCACGCCGTTGGGTCATCCCGGGCAGCCACCGCAGGCCGGCGGCCACGGCGCGGACCGCGTACGGCGGGTGCCCGGGGCGATCCGGCCGCGCGGTGGCCCGGCGGGAAGAAACCCGGCGGGGCGGGCGTTGTCCACAGCCGGTGGAGGAGTTTTCCACAGCTTGTGGATGACCGTCGGGCGGCCCATGCGCCGGCCGTGCCGACGTCGTTCCCGGCCGTGCGGGTGCCGTCGGGGCCCGCGCGGACCGTTCCAGAGGTCTCCGACCGGCGGGCGGAATTTCGCTCTGCGCGTAGCGCTCGGGGTACCGGAACACCCGCTGAGCGCGGACGGTTGTGCAAACTGACGCGTACACGGCTGCTGCCGGAGACACACGACCTCAGCTGAGTCGGTCCGCGGCGATAGAGTAATGAGGCAAGGACGCCCGTCCCGGGCGTTCGCGCACCGGCCCCGCCAAGATCTTTGACCATCAAGGCGCACGGCACGTGAGGAGCACGAGGGCATGTTCGAGCGGTTCACCGACCGAGCGCGACGGGTTGTCGTCCTGGCCCAGGAAGAGGCCCGGATGCTCAACCACAACTACATCGGTACGGAGCACATCCTGCTGGGCCTGATCCACGAGGGTGAGGGTGTCGCGGCAAAGGCCCTGGAGAGCCTCGGCATCTCCCTCGAGGGCGTCCGCCAGCAGGTCGAGGAGATCATCGGCCAGGGCCAGCAGGCGCCGAGCGGGCACATCCCGTTCACGCCGCGGGCCAAGAAGGTGCTGGAGCTGTCGCTGCGCGAGGCGCTGCAGCTCGGCCACAACTACATCGGCACGGAGCACATCCTGCTCGGTCTGATCCGCGAGGGTGAGGGCGTCGCCGCCCAGGTGCTGGTCAAGCTCGGTGCGGACCTCAACCGGGTCCGCCAGCAGGTGATCCAGCTGCTCTCCGGCTACCAGGGCAAGGAGCCGGCCGCGGCGGGCGCCGCGCCGGGCGAGGCCGCGCCGTCCACCAGCCTCGTGCTGGACCAGTTCGGCCGCAACCTGACCCAGGCCGCCCGCGAGGGCAAGCTCGACCCGGTCATCGGGCGCGAGAAGGAAATCGAGCGGGTCATGCAGGTGCTCTCCCGCCGTACCAAGAACAACCCGGTCCTGATCGGTGAGCCCGGCGTCGGCAAGACCGCCGTGGTGGAGGGGCTGTCCCAGAAGATCATCAAGGGCGAGGTGCCCGAGACGCTGAAGGACAAGCAGCTCTACACGCTCGACCTCGGTGCGCTGGTCGCCGGTTCCCGCTACCGCGGTGACTTCGAGGAGCGCCTCAAGAAGGTGCTCAAGGAGATCCGCACCCGGGGTGACATCATCCTGTTTATCGACGAGATCCACACCCTGGTGGGTGCGGGTGCCGCCGAGGGCGCGATCGACGCGGCGAGCATCCTCAAGCCGATGCTGGCCCGTGGCGAGCTGCAGACCATCGGCGCCACCACGCTCGATGAATACCGCAAGCACCTGGAGAAGGACGCCGCTCTCGAGCGCCGGTTCCAGCCGATCCAGGTGGGTGAGCCGTCCCTGGCCCACACCATCGAGATCCTCAAGGGGCTGCGCGACCGCTACGAGGCGCACCACCGGGTGAGCATCACCGACGCGGCCCTGGTCGCGGCGGCGACGCTGGCCGACCGCTACATCTCCGACCGCTTCCTGCCGGACAAGGCGATCGACCTGATCGACGAGGCCGGTGCCCGGATGCGCATCCGCCGGATGACCGCGCCGCCAGACCTGCGCGACTTCGACGAGCGCATCGCCCAGGTGCGTCGCGACAAGGAGTCCGCGATCGACGCGCAGGACTTCGAGCGCGCCGCCCAGCTGCGCGACAAGGAGAAGCAGCTCCTTGGCCAGAAGGCGCAGCGGGAGAAGGAGTGGAAGGCCGGTGACCTGGACGTCGTCAGCGAGGTCGACGACGAGCAGATCGCCGAGGTGCTCGGCAACTGGACCGGCATCCCGGTCTACAAGCTGACCGAGGAGGAGACCTCGCGCCTGCTGCGCATGGAGGACGAGCTGCACAAGCGCGTCATCGGCCAGGAGGACGCGGTCAAGGCGGTGTCCAAGGCGATCCGGCGTACCCGCGCCGGGCTGAAGGACCCGAAGCGTCCCTCGGGCTCGTTCATCTTCGCCGGCCCGTCCGGGGTCGGTAAGACCGAGCTGTCCAAGGCGCTGGCCGAGTTCCTGTTCGGCAGCGAGGACGCCCTCATCCAGCTGGACATGTCCGAGTTCCACGACCGCTACACGGTCTCCCGGCTGGTGGGTGCCCCTCCCGGCTACGTCGGCTACGACGAGGGCGGGCAGCTGACCGAGAAGGTGCGGCGTCGGCCGTTCTCGGTGGTCCTCTTCGACGAGATCGAGAAGGCCCACCCGGACGTGTTCAACACGCTGCTCCAGATCCTGGAGGACGGTCGGCTCACCGACGGTCAGGGCCGGATCGTGGACTTCAAGAACACGGTCATCATCCTGACCACCAACCTGGGTACGCGCGACGTGGCCAAGGCGGTGTCGCTCGGCTTCCAGGCGTCGGAGGACTCCGAGTCCAACTACGACCGGATGAAGCAGAAGGTCAACGACGAGCTCAAGCAGCACTTCCGGCCTGAGTTCCTGAACCGGATCGACGACACCATCGTCTTCCACCAGCTGCGGGAGAACGAGATCCTCTCGATCGTGGACATCATGATCTCGCGGATCGAGACGCAGCTGCGGAACAAGGACATGGGTCTGGAGCTGACCGACAACGCCAAGAAGTACCTGGCGAAGAAGGGCTTCGACCCGGTGCTCGGTGCGCGTCCGCTGCGTCGCACGATCCAGCGCGACATCGAGGACAACCTCTCCGAGCGGATCCTCTTCAACGAGCTGACCCCGGGTCAGATCGTGGTGGTGGACTGCGAGGGCGACCCGAGCAACATCGACAAGTCCAAGCTCGTCTTCCGGGGCGCCGACAAGCCGGTCGACGTGCCGGACGCGGTCCCGGCCGACCTCGGCGGCACCGCCGCCGCGGGCGCGGACGAGTAAGGCCGACAGCACGAGGGCGATGGCCCGGTGGCAACCGCCACCGGGCCGTCGCCCTTTCTGCGAGCCGTTGGTCCGGATCACCCGCTGACAGCACCCGACCCCCGCCTGGCCCGCAACCGGGAACCCTCTCGGGCCCGGCCCGCGACCGTGGCGGGCTGGTCGGCGCGGCGTCAGGTGGTGGGGGTGGGGACGGGGGTGTCGCCGGCCAGGCGGAAGGAGGCGTCGTCGACCGGCTCCACCAGGCCGTCCTGGACCAGCGCGGCCAGTGCGCGGGACCGCTGCACGTCGTCCGCCCACACCTGGTCGAGTCGCTGCCGCGGCACCGGGCCGGTGGCCTCCCGCAGCACCCCGAGCAGCAGCCCACGGACCTGCCGGTCGGTGCCCGCGTACCGCTGGGGACGCCGGGTCGGGCCGGTCGGCGCGGCCTGGCCGGAGGCGCGCCAGGCGCAGACCGACTCGGCCGGGCAGCGGTCACAGCGGGGCGACCGGGCGGTGCAGACGACCGCGCCGAGTTCCATGAACGCCGCGCTGGCCAGTGCCGCTGCGGCCGGCTCGGCGGGCAGCAACTCCTCGGCGGCGACCAGGTCGGCGGGCCGGGTCACCGTCCCGGCGTCCGGCTCGCCGGCCACCGCCCGGGCGACCACCCGACGGACGTTGGTGTCCACCACCGGGTGCCGCTGCCCGTACGCGAAGGCGGCCACCGCCCGGGCCGTGTACGTGCCGACGCCCGGCAGGGCCAGCAGTTGGTCCAGCCGGTCCGGCACCCGGCCGCCGTGCCGCTGCACGATCGCCACCGCGCACTCGCGCAGCCGGACCGCCCGACGCGGGTAGCCGAGCCGTCCCCACATCCGGATCGCCTCGGCCGGGGTGTCCGCGGCCAGCGCGGCCGGCTCCGGCCAGCGGGTCAGCCACGCCTGCCAGGCGGGGACCACCCGGACCACCGGGGTCTGCTGGAGCATGACCTCGCTGACCAGGATCGCCCAGGGGGTCACGTCCGGTCCGCGCCACGGCAGGTCACGGGCGTTCTCCTGGTACCACCGGCTGACCAGGGTGGTGAAGGTGGGTGCACTCATCGCGGGCCGATGATGTCACGCGGCCCGGTCCCGCAGGATGGGCGGCCCGGGCGGGCCGCCGCGGCGACCGCGGGCGGATCGGGCAGAATGCCCGGATGAACGAGCTCGCGATCACCGTCATCGGCCGGGACCGGCCGGGCATCGTGGCCGACGTTGCCGAGGTGCTCGCCCGGCTCGGCGCGAACCTCACCGACAGCACGATGACCCGGCTGCGGGGGCACTTCGCGATGACCCTGATCTGCGTCGGCCCGGCCGCCGCCGAGGTCGAGGCCGCGCTGGCCCCGCTCGCCGCCGACGGGCAGCTGCTGGCGACCGTACGCGCGGTCACCCCGGACGGTGAGCTGGCCCCGGGCGGCGAGCCGTACGTGATGGCGGTGCACGGCGCCGACCGGCTGGGCATCGTCGCCGCGATGACCCGGGTGCTCGCCGACGCGGGCGGCAACGTCACCGACCTGAGCACCCGCCTGACCGGGACGCTCTACGTGGTGGTCGCCGAGGTGGACCTCCCGCCCGGCACCGCCGAGGCGCTCGCCGGCCGGCTCGCCGAGGCCGCCGCCGAGTTGGGCGTCGGGGCGACCCTCCGGCCGGCCGACCCGGACCTGCTGTGACCGGCGACGCGAACGCCCCGGACGCCGACGAGTACGCCGGCCTCGGCGACTGGACCCCGGAGGCGCTGGCCGTGCCGGGCGAGGTGCTTCCGGTGGTGGCCGCCCCGCACCCGGTGCTCAGCCGGGCCGGCGCGGAGGTGGACCCGACCTCGGCCGAGACCGTACAGCTGGCCGCCGACCTGATCGCCACCATGCGGGTGTCACCGGGCTGTGTCGGTCTGGCCGCTCCACAGGTCGGGGTGGGTGCGCAGGTCTTCGCGGTGGACGTCACCGGTCACCCGAAGGCGGTCACCGTGCACGGCACCTTCGTGCTGTGCAACGCCCGGGTGGTCGAGGCGACCCGGTGGAAGCCGGGGCGCGAGGGCTGCATGTCCGTGCCCGACCTGACCGGCGACGTGAAGCGGGCCAGCCGGTTGGTGGTGGAGGGCGTGTTGCCCGGCACGGGAACGCCGGTCCGGCTGGTGACCGACGGGTTCGAGGCCCGGGCCCTGCAACACGAGATCGATCACTGCGCCGGGCTGCTCTTCCTCGACCGGGTCGCCGGCGCGCACGCGGTCTACCAGCGCAAGGTCTATCTCTGAGCCGGGAGGCCGGCGGTCCGGCCCCTGGCAGGGCGCGAGGGGGCGCCGGCGGCCCCGGCGGCCTCGGTGAGCCGCCGGCACGGCGTGTGGGGCGCGGGCGGGACTGTCGGGAGTGGAGAGTTGATCCGGTGAGGGGCCGACACCCCGGCGCGTCGCGGCGGGCTGTGCGGCGGTCGCCGCTACGGTGGGGGGCATCATGCGTCTGACGGTCGGCCCCCTGCCACCCGCCGTTTACTGGCGGCGTCGCGCCGTCGTACTCGGAGCGGGGCTACTTTTCCTGATTGTCCTGCTCTACTCCTGCACCGGCTCGGATCCGGATCCGACGGCGACCGGCGACGCGCAGCCGAGCGCCGGCGCGACGTCGTCCGCCGCCACGCCGGACCCCACCGGATCGGTGCTCACCCCGCAGACCGGCGCGCCGCCGTCGGGCGACGCGGGCTCCGTCGAGCCGTCGGGCGGGCCGATCGTCACCAACGGTCCGGTTCCCGGTGCGCCGGTGGTCGACGACGGCACCTGCACGGACGCCGAGATCACCGTGACCCCGGTGGCCCGGCCCGCCTCGGTGGTCCGCGGTGCGGCGGTGGACCTGCAACTGAAGATCAAGAATCGGTCCGAGCGGACCTGCAGCCGCGACGTCGGCGCCGACGTGCAGGAGCTGTTCATCAAGTCCGGGGCCGAGAAGATCTGGTCGTCCGACACCTGCGGCACCGGCAAGGGCTCCGACCCGCAGTCCTTCACGCCCGGCTTCGAGCGGTCCTACCAGGTCGGCTGGAACGGCAAGGCGTCCAGCCGGTGCGCGAACGGGGTGGCCGCTGGCGAGGTGCCGCCGGCCGGGACGTACCAGGTCTTCGCCCGGGTCGGCAGCAAGCTCAGCGAGCCGGTGAAGCTCACCCTCACCGGCTGACCGTCCACCGCCCGCGGCCGGCGCGACGGTCAGACGTAGCGTTCCAGGATGGACGCCTCGGCGAGCCGGGACAGGCCCTCCCGTACGCCGCGGGCGCGGGCGTCGCCCACCCCCTCGACGGCCTGGAGGTCCTCCACGGTCGCGCCGAGCAGCCGCTGGAGGCTGCCGAAGTGCAGCACCAGCCGGTCAACCACGGCCGCCGGCAGCCGGGGCACCTTGGCCAGCAGCCGGAAGCCGCGCGGGCTCACCGCCGCGTCCAGGGCGTCCGAGGCGGCCGGGTAGCCGATCGCCTTGGCGACCGAGACCAGGTCGATCAGTTCGGTGGCGCCGAGCAGGTCCAGCTCGACCAGCGCCTCGTCCAGGGTGCGGGACTTGCGGCCGGCCGGGAGGTAGTCCCGGATCACCAGGGTGCGGTCGGCGTCCACGCCGGCCATCAGCTCGTCGAGCTGAAGGGCCAGCAGCCGGCCGTCGGTGCCCAGCTCCACCACGTAGCCAGCGATCTCGTCGGCGATCCGGCGGACCATCTCCAGCCGCTGCACCACCGCCACCGCGTCGCGTACGGTGACCAGATCCTCGATCTCGAGCGCGGAGAGGGTGCCGGAGACCTCGTCCAGCCGCAGCTTGTACCGCTCCAGCGTGGCGAGCGCCTGGTTGGCGCGGGAGAGGATGGCGGCCGAGTCGTCCAGCGCGTGCCGCTGGCCGTTCACATAGAGGCTGATGATCCGCATGGACTGGCTGACCGAGATCACCGGGTAGCCGGTCTGCCGGGCGACCCGCTCGGCGGTGCGGTGCCGGGTGCCGGACTCCTCGGTGGGGATGGTCGGGTCGGGCATCAGGTGCACCGCGGCCCGGACGATCCGGGTGCCGTCGCTGGATAGCACCACGGCCCCGTCCATCTTGCACAGCTCCCGGACCCGGGTGGCGGAGAACTCGACGTCGAGCGGGAACCCGCCGGTGCAGAGCCCCTCGACGACCTTGTCGTAGCCGAGGACGATCAGCGCGCCCGTACGGCCGCGCAGGATCCGTTCCAGCCCGTCGCGCAGCGCGGTGCCGGGCGCCATGAGGGCCAGGTTGGCCCGGAGCGGATCGCCGACGGAACTGCCGCCCCCGGTCACGTTGACGCTGATCGGACGGGCGGGCGAGCCCACGGCGCCGGTGCGGGCGTGGGGCGTCGCGCCGGCAGGCTTGGTGGTATCGCGGTCGATCGGCACGGGCACAGTCTACGGACTGCCCTGCGGTGGGTGCTGTCGTGGTTACTGTGATGTGTCGCGATGTCCGGTGCGGGTGGTGCGCAACGGCCCGGGCGGGCTGCCCGGTATCGCCCCGGCCGCCCGCCGTCGACCGTCATCGCTCACTCCGCGGAGACGCGCGCCGCCGCCTGCAGGGCGGCCCGGACGTCGGTGACCTCCGTCACGCGCAGCTGCTCCGAGGCGACGCCGGTGCTCTCCGGGCCGCAGCCGGGCGGCACAAGCGCGTAGCGGAAGCCCAGCCGGGCCGCCTCGGCCAGCCGGCGGGGCACCGCCCCGACCCGCCGGACCTCGCCGGTCAGACCGACCTCACCGATCGCCACCAGGTGCGGGGCGATGGCCAGGTTGAGCCCACCGGAGGCGACCGCGAGGGCGACGGCCAGGTCGGCCGCCGGCTCCACCACCCGGATGCCGCCCACCGTGGCCGCGAAGACCTCCCGGTCGTGCAGGGTCAGTCGCTCGGTACGCCGCTGGAGCACCGCCAGCACCATCGCCAGCCGGGCCGAATCCAGCCCGGAGACCGTCCGTCGGGGAGAGCCGGCGACCGTGGCGCCGATCAGCGCCTGCACCTCGGTGACCAGCGCCCGCCGCCCCTCCATCGCCACCGTGACGCAGGTGCCCGGCACCGGCTCGGAGTAGCGGGTGAGGAAGAGCCCGGACGGATCGGCCAGGCTGCTGATGCCGCCCTCGTGCATCTCGAAGCAGCCCACCTCGTCGGCGGCGCCGAACCGGTTCTTGACGCCGCGCACCATCCGCAGCGAGGAGTGCTTGTCGCCCTCGAAATGCAGCACCACGTCGACCAGGTGCTCCAGCACCCGGGGCCCGGCCACCTGGCCGTCCTTGGTGACGTGGCCGACCAGCACGGTGGCGATGCCGCGCTCCTTGGCCACCGCGACCAGGGCGGCGGTCACCGCCCGGACCTGGGTCACCCCGCCGGGCACGCCCTCGGTGCCGGTGGTCGAGATGGTCTGCACCGAGTCGAGCACCAGCAGGCCCGGCTTGACAGCGTCGAGGTGCCCGAGCACGGCGGCCAGGTCGCTCTCGGCGGCCAGGTAGAGCTGGTCGTGCAGGGCGCCCATCCGCTCGGCCCGCAGCCGCACCTGACTGACCGACTCCTCGCCGCTGACCACCAGCGACGGGCCGCCGGCGCCGGCAGCCCACTGCTGGGCCACGTCGAGGAGCAGGGTGGACTTGCCGACCCCCGGCTCGCCGGCGAGCAGCACCACCGCGCCGGGGACCAGGCCCCCGCCGAGCACCCGGTCGAGCTCGCCGACCCCGGTGGGCCGCGCCCGGGCGGGGGCGGCGCTGATGGTGGCGATCGGCCGGGCCGGCTCGGCCGGCATCCGGGAGCTGACCACCCGCCCGGAGACGGTCGGGCCGGTCACCGTGCACTCGACCACTGAGCCCCACTCGCCGCACTCCGGGCAGCGCCCGACCCACTTGGGCGGCTGGTGGCCGCAGGCGTCGCACTCGTAGGCCGGGCGCGGCTCACGGGCGGCCGCGCGGCCGCGTCCGGCCGCCCCGGCGCGCGGTGAGGTCGATCGGGAGGTGGTCACACCGGGACGTTAGTCCCCGCGTACGACGAAAACACCGCCGGCGTGGCGGTCGCCACGCCGGCGGTGTCGTCGGATGCTCGTCCGGTCAGTGGTCGGAGCCGCCGTGCCCGCCGTTCTCCTCCTGGCCCTCGTAGCCGCCCTCGCGCTCGATGATCGGCGACGGGGGAGCGGCCGGGGTGAGCGGCACCGCGACCGGCGCCGGGCCGGTGAGGGTGACGCCGTTGCCGAAGTCGAAGGTCACGAAGACGTTCTGCCCGGAGCGGACCGCCTCGTTCAGCCCGATGAGCTGGAGGATCCGGTTCGCCTCGGAGTTGAGCTGCACGTAGCTCAGCGGCGGGATCTCGATCCGGGCCGGCTCGCCGGCCGGAGCGGACGCGGTCGCCGACGGCGACTCGGACGGGGACTCGGTCGGGCTGGCGGTGCCGGTCGGGGTGGCCGACGGCGACTCCGACGGGGAGGCCTCCTCCGACGGGGTGGCGGACGGGCTGGCCGACGCGCCGTCGCCGGTGATCACCACGTCGCGGGCGTCCTGGCTGCTGACGGTGACCGTGACCGGGTTCCGCGAGTCGTTGTAGATCACGGCGCTGAGCAGCGCGTTCGCGCCGGCCTGGTAGCCCTCGGTGCCGGGGAACTCGACCAGCAGGCCGCGGACGGCGTACTCACCGTTGCTGGTGCTGAGGTTCACGCCCTGGACCGACGGCTCCTTGTTGGCGGTCTCGGAGACCTGGCCGGCGCCGCACCCGGACAGCAGCAGTCCGGTCGCCGCAGCCACCCCGGACAGCACCAGGGCCGCCCGCCGGGAACCCCTGATCGAGCGCGTCACGTCGGTCCTCCTCGTCACGATCCCACCCGGTCCTACGCCCGGGCGCACGGTGGCCATGCCCGCGCAGACCGCGCTCCAGGGTAGTTGGGGCTGATCGAGGCCCGCACGCCGACCCGGGGATGCCACCTGCCGGGGGGACCTCAGACCACCCGCCCGCTGCTCACCAGCAGCACCACGTCGATCAGGGCCACCAGCATGACGGCCCGGAACGCGGCCACCGGGCGGCCACCGGCCCGGGCGGTGGCGCGCCCGCCGTACCAGCTCAGCGGCGGCACCACGACGGCGGCCGCCACCGCGGCCAGGCCGACCCCCGACGGCGGGCCGGGCGGCCCGACCACCAGCGTGGCCGTCGCCGCGAGCAGCAGCCCGGCGGCGGTCACCCGGCTGCCGGCCGGCCCGAGCCGGTGCGGCAGCCCGCGCACCCCGGTCCGGGCGTCGTCGGCGAGATCGGGCAGAACGTTGGCGAAATGCGCGCCGGCGCCCAGACAGGCCGCGGCGGCCACCAGCCACACCGGCGGCGCGGGCGCGCCGGGCAGCGCCAGCACCACGAAGGCGGGCAGCGACCCGAAGGAGACCGCGTACGGCAGCACGGAGACCGGGCTGGACTTCAGCGGCCAGTCGTAGAGCAGCGCGGAGACCAGGCCGGCGGTGGCGCAGAGCACCGCCGGCGGGTTGGTGGCCAGGGCCAACACCGGAGTGGCGAGCGCGGCCACCGCCGCGGCCAGGGCCACCGTGCGCCGGCCGACCGCGCCCGCGGCGACCGGCTTGTCGGTACGCCCCACCGTGGCGTCCCGGTCGGCGTCGAGGGCGTCGTTGGCCCAGCCGACCGCGAGTTGGCTGGCCAGCACGGTGAGCACCACGGCGACCACCCCGGACGGTCGGTGGCCGACCCCGGCGGCCAGCAGACCGGCCACTGTGGTGACCGCCGCGGCCGGTTCCGGATGGCTCGCCCTGACCAGCCCTAACACCCTCGACGACATAACGGAAGTCTGGTCGTTACCGGCGAGTCGTGCCACGCTCGGAGCCATGCGAGACGCAGGCCGCACCCTGCCGCGCAACGATCCGCGCCAGTACGACGACCTGGCCGGCGAGTGGTGGCGGCCGGACGGCGCGTTCGCCATGCTGCACTGGCTGGCCGAGGCCCGGGCGGCGCTGGTCCCGCCGGCGCCCCGGCCCGGCGCGCTCCTGGTCGACCTGGGCTGCGGCGCCGGGCTGCTCGCCCCGCACCTGGCCGGCAAGGGCTACCGGCACGTCGGAGTGGACCTCACCCGCTCGGCCCTGGCGCAGGCCGCCGAGCACGGGGTGACGGTGGTCCAGGGGGACGCCACGGCGGTGCCGCTGGTCGACGGCTGCGCGGACGTGGTGGCCGCCGGCGAACTGCTGGAGCACGTGCCGGACTGGCGGGCCGCGGTGGCCGAGGCCTGCCGGTTGCTCCGGCCGGGCGGCCTGCTCGTGCTGGACACCTTGAACGACACCGCGCTGAGCCGGCTGCTCGCGGTCCGGATCGCCGAGCGGCTGCCGACCGTGCCGCGCGGGATCCACGACCCACGGTTGTTCGTGGACGCCCGCGCGCTGGTGGCCGAGTGCGCCCGGCACGGCGTACGGCTGCGGCTGCGCGGCGTCCGGCCGGCGATCGGCGGCCTGCTCGGCTGGTTGCTGCGGCGGATACGGAGCGGCGACCGTCCGGATGCGACGGACGCCGGTCCGCCGCCCCGGATCGTGCCGACCTGGTCGACAGCGGTGCTCTATCAGGGGCGTGGCACACGAAGCGGATAGCCCGGTCCGCACGGGGGGTAAGGACTGGGCCCAGGAGGGGGCGGGTATGACGCAGCACGCGTTGGAGGCGGCTCGGCGGTTGGCGCCGCGGTTCGCCGCTCGGGCGGGGGAACACGACCGGGACGGCTCGTTCCCGGTGGCGGACTTCCACGACCTGCGGGAGGCCGGGCTGCTCGGCCTGATGGTTCCCCGCGAACTGGGCGGGCTGGGGGCCACGTTCGCCGAGTACGCGGCCGTCGCCACCGAGCTGGCCCGAGGCAACGGCGCCACCGCCCTGGTCTTCAACATGCACGCCTCGGTCACCGGCGCGCTCGGCGCGGTCACCGAGGAACTGGCCGCGGCGCTCGGCGTGCCGGACGAGGCGCTGGCCGCCCGCGACCGGCTGCTCTCCGCCGCCGCCCGGGGTTCCTGGTACGCGGTGGCGATGAGCGAGCGGGGCGCCGGCGCCCGCCTCTCCCAGCTGGCCACGGTCTACGAGCCGGTCGACGGCGGCTACCGGATCAAGGGCAGCAAGACCTTCTGCTCCGGCGCCGGCCACGCGGACGGCTACCTGGTGGCGGCGCGCAGCGTCGCCGACCAGTCGGTGGTCTCCCAGTTCCTGGTCCCGGCCGGCGACGGGCTGACCGTCGAGCCGAGCTGGGACTCGCTCGGCATGCGGGCGACCGCCTCGCACGACCTGCACCTGGACGTCACCGTGCCGGCCGACCGGCTGCTCGGCGGGGTGGAGGGGCTGGCCCTGGTGGTCGCCCAGCTGATGCCGCACTGGCTGGTGGCCAGCTACGCCGCCGTATACGTCGGGGTGGCCGGGGCGGCGGTGGACGCGGCCGCCGAGCACCTGAACGCACGCAACCTCGCCGGCCTGCCCGCGGTCCGCGCCCGGCTCGGCCGGGCCGACGCCGCGGTGGCGGCGGCCCAGCTGGTGGTCGAGGAGGCGGCCCGCCGGGTGGACGCGGCGCCGGGCGACGCGGAGACCAACCGCTGGGTGTGGCGGGCCAAGCTGCTCGCCGGTACCACCGCGGCGGACGTCGCGGCGTCGATGCTGGAGGCGGCCGGCACCTCCGCCACCCGCCGGGGGCATCCCCTGGAGCGGCTATACCGGGACGCCCGCTGCG
The DNA here is from genome assembly GCF_011759515.1 of Micromonospora sp. CNZ280. Taxonomy (NCBI): domain Bacteria; kingdom Bacillati; phylum Actinomycetota; class Actinomycetes; order Micromonosporales; family Micromonosporaceae; genus Micromonospora; species Micromonospora sp. CNZ280. The sequence continues at coordinate 1,617,567 of NZ_JAAOYP010000001.1, read as the reverse complement.
GGTCGCTGCACCCGGCCACCTCCGACGTCTGCGCTGACTGGCTCGGCATCGCGGCACTGGGCGGCGACCCGGACCGTGACGGGTCGGCGCCTCGTTGGTGAACACGAGGAGTTCACCGGATCGGCGGGCGGCCGGGTCCGGGGACGCCAGGGTGGACGTTCAGGGGACCACGACGAGAGGTGGAGCATGGTGGCGGTGCCAGTGATCGCGGGTCTCGGTACGGCACACCCGCCGTCCGCCGGGCAGGACGAGCTGTGGGCCGGGTTCTTCTCCCGGCACTTCTCCGGCACCACCCGGGCGCTGGCGGAGCGGATCTTCGCCCACTCCGGGGTGACCCGCCGCCAGGCGGCGGTCAACCCGCTGCTGGAGGACGTCTCCGACTGGCCCACCGAACGGCGGATGCGCCGCTACCAGGTGGAGGCGCTGCCGCTGGGCAAGGAGGCGGTGGGGCGGGCGCTCACCGCGGCCGGGCTGGCCGCCGGCGACGTCGGCCTCTTCATCGTCTGCTCGTGCACCGGCTACGCCACCCCGGGACTGGACATCCTGCTCGCCCGTGACCTGGGCATGGCGCCGGAGACCCAGCGGATGTTCGTCGGCCACATGGGCTGCTACGCCGCGCTGCCCGGGCTGGGCGCGGCGAGCGACTTCGTCACCGCCCGCGGCCGGCCGGCGCTGCTGCTCTGCGCCGAGTTGACCAGCCTGCACATCCAACCCTCCAGCGCCCGGGTGGACACCCAGCAGATCGTCTCGCACGCGCTCTTCTCGGACGCCGCGGTCGCCGCCGTGGTGGTGCCCGACGGCCGGGGGTACGCGGTGCGCGAGGTCACCTCGGTCACCGACACCTCGACCGCCGACCACATGACCTGGGACGTCACCGACACCGGCTTCCGGATGGGGCTCTCGCCGAAGGTGCCGCAGGTGCTCTCCACCCACGTCCGGGGTCTGGTCGACGACCTGCTGGGCCGGCACGGCGCGACGTTGTCCGGGGTGGACGGCTGGGCGGTGCACCCCGGCGGGCCGCGCATCCTCAACGTGGTGGAGCGGGAACTGGCGCTGCCGCCGGCGGGGTTGGCCGCGTCCCGGGCCACCCTGGACGAGCACGGCAACTGCTCGTCGCCGACCGTGCTGCTGATCCTGGACCGGCTGTTCCGGGCGGCGGCGCCTCCGGAACGGGTGCTGATGCTGGCCTTCGGGCCGGGTCTGACCCTCTACGCCGCGCTGCTCGAACGGCGGGACTGAGCGCGACGGATCGGGCCGGCGACGGTTACCCTCGCCCCATGGACGCCGAGGCGGAGGACCGGCCGCCGACCGGGGCCGGCGACCGGTTGCGGGCCGGCGTGCTGGCCGGCCTGGCGGTCGCCGCGTTGGTCGCCGGTGGCTCGTGGTGGCGGGCGAACGCGCCGGTCACCGGGCCGCCGTCCACCGCGCCGTCCGCGCCGTCCGGGTCGCCCGCACCCCGCTCCGAGGTGGTGATCTCCGACAGCGACCGGAGCGTGACCTTCCGGGTCGACCCGGTCACCGGCGCCGCCATGCGGATGGACCCGCAGCCGGACGCCGGGGCCGTCGAGCCCTTCCGCCGGTACGACGACGACGGCTGGCTCGACCGGCCCGGCGACCTGATCTGGCGGGAGCGGGCCACCCTCACCCAGGAACGTCCGGTCACCCGGCAGACCGCCACCGGGTACGGCGCCCGGCACGTGCTCCAGTTCCGCTGCACCGGGCCGGGCGAACTGCGGGTCTCGGTGCTCGGCGCGCGGGCCGGCGATCCGTTGACCAGCGGCTGCGACGGCTCGCTGGTCATTACCCAGGCGATCAGCCGGGGCGGGCAACTGCGGGTCACCCTGTCGACCGCCGGGGCCGAACCGGTCCGGGTCGAGGCGCGACTGACCGCCGTTCCCTGACCGGGCCCAACCGGGTCGGGCCCGACTGAGGCCCGCGCCCCGACGGCGTGCGGCCGGGTTCGGGGCAGCGCGGGCGGATCGGGTCAGCGGGCGAGGCGGGCCAGGTCGGCGCGGTAGTCCTCGACCGAGTGGACCTCCGGCACCACCCGGAGCAGCACCCCGGAGCGGTCCACCAGGAGCACGGTGGCGGTACCGGGGCGGGCCGGCAGGTGCAGGAACGCGCGCAGCCCGCCGGCCGGGTCGGCGAGCGGGCGGACGCCGGGGCCGGGTGGCGGGGCGGCGGCCACCGTCCGGTCGCCGGTGACGGTGACCACGGTGACCCCGGCCGGTGCGGCGGCCGCGGCCTCGGTCACCCGGTCCGCGCAGGCGCAGCCGTCGACCAGGACGATCACCGCGGGCAGCTGGCCACGCAGCGGCACCGGCGACTGCCCGGCGCCGACCAGGTCCAGCGCCGGCAGTGGCCGGCCGGCCAGCTCGGCGGGTGTCGGCCGGGGCACCACGGTCGGCTCGTCGGTGCGCGACGACCGGGGCCAGGTCACCGCGAACAGCCCGGCCACCGTGGTGAGCACCGCGACCAGCAGGACGAGCAGCGGGAAGGCGAGCGCGGGTCGGGCCGGGCCGGAGCGGCGCAGCTCGCGGCGGACCCGGGCGGCCTCGTCGGCCAGCGCGGAGGCGTCGTCCGGGACGACCACCCGGCCCCACTCGGGGGGCAGGTCGGGCAGTCCGGGGCCGTCGGCGTCAGGCTTGCCCATCGGACCCCCTGGAACGGCTCGGGAGCGGACAGCGGCTCGTCCCTCCAGCGTCCCGCACCGGGCCTCCTGTCGCTACACCTGGGCGCGCCGGCTCGTACCGGGATACCATGAGTCGAGCGCATAGCCCTTGATCTCGACGTTCGCGTCACTCGTACCGGGACGTCATCTGCACGTCACGGAGCGTGTTCAAACCATCGGTTTGATGGCCTGTCAAGCTGAAGAAATACCTCTCACAGGGCCCCTGAGCTGCGCCAACGGTCAGGACAGCGGTGAGACATCGGTGCCTGAGCGTGTTACCCTAGACACAGCGAAAGGGGTTTCGAACCTATGGTTTTCAGTGTCGGCGAGACCGTTGTTTACCCCCACCACGGGGCCGCACTCATCGAGGCAATCGAGACTCGGGTCATCAAGGGCGAGCCTAAGCAGTACCTCGTCCTGAGGGTCGCGCAGGGTGACCTGACGGTCCGGGTACCCGCTGAGAACGCCGAGATCGTGGGTGTGCGCGAAGTGGTCGGCGAAGAGGGCCTGGGCAAGGTCTTCGACGTTCTCCGGGCTCCGCACACCGAGGAGCCGACCAACTGGTCGCGGCGTTACAAGGCAAATCTGGAGAAGCTGGCCTCCGGCAACCCGCTGAAGGTCGCCGAGGTCGTCCGCGACCTGTGGCGCCGGGAGCGGGAGCGGGGTCTTTCCGCGGGTGAGAAGCGCATGCTCGCCAAGGCCCGCGACATTCTCGTCGGCGAGGTCGCGCTGGCCGAGAAGAGCACCAAGGACGAGGCGGAGACGCTGCTCGACAAGGTGCTCACCGAGGCCTAGTCCCCACAGCATCGTCGTACCCGATTCGTAGCGAAGAAACCACCGAGGACCGCGACGTGACCGCGCAGCTCAATCCGCGCGGTGACGTCGCGGTCCTTGTGCCTGCGGCCGGTGCCGGCGTACGCCTCGGTCCCGGCCGGCCCAAGGCGCTGCGCTCGCTCGCCGGGGAGCCGCTGCTGGTGCACGCGGTCCGCCGGCTGGCCGCCGCGCCGTCGGTGCACACCATCGTGGTGGCCGCCCCGGCCGCCGAGGTGGCTGCCGTCCGCGCGCTGCTCGCCCCGGTCGCCCCGGTGACCGTGGTGCCCGGCGGCGCGGAACGGCAGGCGTCGGTGGCCGCCGCGCTGGCCGCGGTGCCCGCCGGCCCCGAGATCGTCCTGGTGCACGACGCGGCGCGCGCGCTCACCCCGCCCGAGCTGGTGGAATCCGTCGCGGCGGCGGTCCGGGCCGGCCACGACGCGGTGATCCCGGTGCTCCCGGTGGTCGACACGGTCAAGGAGGTCGGCGCCGACGAGGTGGTCCTCGGCACGGTCGACCGCTCCGCCCTGCGGGCGGTGCAGACCCCGCAGGGCTTCCGCCGCGCGGTGCTGACCGCCGCGCACGCCGCCGCCGGTGATCCGCTCACCGACGACGCCGGCCTGGTCGAGAAGCAGGGCGTGCCGGTGCGCTGCGTCCCCGGCTCCGAGTACGCGCTGAAGATCACCCGCCCGTTCGACCTGGCGCTGGCCGAGCACCTGCTGGCCACCGGCGGCTGACGCGTACCCTCGGTCCATGATCGTTCCCCGGGTGGCCATCGGCACCGACGTGCACGCCTTCGCGCCCGGCCGGCCGTGCTGGGTGGCCGGTCTGCTCTGGCCCGGCCAGGACGGCCTGGCCGGCCACTCGGACGCCGACGTGGCCGCGCACGCCGCCTGCAACGCGCTGCTCTCCGCCGCCGGCCTCGGCGACCTGGGCTCGAACTTCGGGGTGGCCGAGCCGGAGTGGGCCGGCGCGTCCGGCGTCGCCCTGCTCACCGAGAGCGCCCGCCGGGTGCGGGCCGCCGGGTTCGCCATCGGCAACGTTTCGGTGCAGGTGGTCGGCAACCGGCCGAAGATCGGCCCGCGCCGGGCGGAGGCCGAGCAGGTGCTCTCGTCGGCGGTCGGCGCGCCGGTCAGCGTCTCCGCGGCCACCACCGACGGGCTCGGCTTCCCCGGCCGGGGCGAGGGGCTCACCGGGATCGCGGTGGCCCTGGTGTACCCGGCGCCGGACGCCTAGGCTCGCCGCGATGTCCAGCGACGCCACCTCCGACCGGTCCGCCGCCGACGGCTACCTCCAGCGTGCCCAGCTCCTCGCCGAGTTGGGCCGCTACGACGAGGCCGCCGCGGAGATCGGCTACGCGGTCGCTCTGGGACCGGAGAACCCCCAGGCGCTGACCATGCTGGCCCGGGTGCACCTGGCCGCCGACCGGCCGGCCGAGGCGCTCACCGCCGCCGACGCCGCGGTCGCCGCCGCACCCGACGCGGTCCCGGCGCTGGTCGCCCGGGGGATGGCCCTGGCCGATCTGGAGCGGTACGCCGAGGCGGCGCGGACCGCCGACCAGATCCTGGCGCTCGGCCCCGACGACGCGTACGCCCAGCGAAACGGGGCGGCGATCCTGGCCGGCTCGCGCAACGGGCAGCTGGCGCTGAACGCGGCCTGGCGCGGGGTGGAGCTGGCCCCCGAGGAGCCGCAGGCGCACCTGGTGCTCGGCCTGGTCGCCGCCAACATGGAGCTGTTCGACCTGGCCGAGCGGGCCTACCGGGAGGCGCTGCGGCTGGACCCGCAGCTGGCCGAGGCGCGGCACGACATCGGCGTGCTCCGGCTGGAGCAGCGGCGCTGGAGCGACGCGCTGGAGCACCTGGCCGAGGCCGCGGCGATGAGCCCGGGCCGGGTGGACTCCGGCCGGACCATCTCCGTCGGCATACGCCAGCTCGTGCTCTACGGCGCGGGCTGGACGATGATCGCCGCCGTCGTGATCGCCTGCATGGCGCCGGGGAGCGAGGGCCTGTCCCGGGTGGCGGCGGCGTTCGCGGCGCTCGGCGGCGCGCTGGTGGTCTGGCGGTTCGCCGCCAAGCTGCCCGGCCTGACCCGGACGATCCTGCCCAGCCTGCTCCGCTCCGACCGGATGCTCGCCCTCGCCGTCTACGCGGCCGCCGGCGCGCCCCTGCTGATCCTGCTCTACGCCCTGGTCGGCACGCCGTGGCCGCTGGTCCTCGCCATCGCCACCGCCGCCGCTGCCGAGTTCGCCGTCTTCACCCGCACCCGGTTCTGAGCCCCGTCAGGGGGCGGGCCGGACGGCGTAGTCGCCGAGGGACGGCTCCAGTGCGCCGAAGGCGGTACGGATGTGCGCGGTGACGATCCGGGCGATCTCGTCGTTGTCGTGACCCGCCAGCGTCAGGCGTAGCGTCTCCTCGAGCAGCAGCCGGAGGACGCCGCCCAGCTGAGCCGCGGCTACCCGCGGCAGGAGGTCGCCGGGGTCCGCGCCGGTCTCCTCGGCGAGTACGCGGGCCAGCGCCCGCTCCCGGTCGTCGTGGAACTCGCGCAGCCGGGCGGCCAGCGCGGGACTGCCGGTGACCATGCGGGCGAACTCCGGGCCGGTGAAGCCGATGACCGGGTCGTGCGCGGCCGCGGCGGCCAGGTACTCCCGGCGCAGCGCGGCCAGTGCCGACTCGCCGGGGCGGCGTTCGCGCACGGTGGTGACCGGCCCTTCGACGAACGCGTCCCGCAGGTCGAGCGCGAGGTCCTCCTTGCGCGGGAAGTAGTTGGTGACCGTCATCTTGGCCACCTGCGCGGCGGCGGCGATCTCGGCGATCGTGACGTTGTCGAAGCCGCGCTCCAGAAACAGCCTGGTCGCCTGTTGGGAGATGTTCTCCCTGGTCTGGCGCTTCTTCAGGGCCCGCAGCCCAATCGTCTGTCCGCTCATGACGCGAGCATACCTGTATCCGTCCCAAATTTGTTGTTGACATCTTTATAGGTCGAGCATAAGTTTAGGTCGCATCGAGGCGCTGCTGCGCCCGCTCGGGCCGTCGAAGGGAGATCGCTCATGACCGTGACCGATTCGGTGGGTGCCTACCTCCGGGAGATCGGCCGGACCCCGCTGCTCACCGCCGAGCAGGAGGTGGAGCTGGGCGCGCGGATCGAGGCCGGGGCGCTCGCCCAGCACCGTCTGGACGCCGATCCGGACGGGCTGACCGCTGACGAGCGGGCCACCTGCGAGCGGCTGGCCGCCGACGGTCGGCGGGCCCGGCAGCACATGATCGAGGCCAACCTCCGCCTGGTCGTCTCGATCGCCCGGCGGTACGTCCGCGAGGGTGGGCTGCCGCTGCCGGACCTGGTCCAGGAGGGCGTCATCGGGATGATGCGCGCGGTGGCGAAGTTCGACCACCGGCGCGGGCTGAAGTTCTCCACCTACGCCACCTGGTGGATCAAGCAGGCGCTCGGCCGCGCGCTGGCCGACCAGAGCCGCACCATCCGGGTGCCCGCGCACATGGCCGAGCTGATCAACCGGGTGCACCGGGTCCGCCGCATCCTGCTCCGGGACCTCGGGGAGGAGCCGACCGCCGCGCGGATCGCTGTCGAGCTCGACCTGGCTCCCGAGAAGGTCGAGCAGGCGCTGCGGTACGACCGGGAGCCGGTCTCGCTGCACGCCCCGGTCGGCGAGGACGGCGCCCAACTCGGCGACTTCCTCACCGACGACGCACCGGATCCGGCCGCCCAGGTGGCCGCCGGCTCACTGCGTTCCTACCTGGACACCGCGCTGTCCGCCCTCAGCGAGCGGGAGGCGACGGTCATCGCCCAGCGGTACGGCCTCGCCGACGCGGAGCCGCGCACCCTGGACGAGATCGGCCGGGTGCTCGGCCTGACCCGGGAACGCATCCGCCAGATCGAGGCCAAGGCGATGTCCAAACTCCGCCACCCCGCCCGGACCCGCGTCCTGGCCGACCTCCTGGCCGCCTGAGCAGAAGGGAGAGCAGCTTGACCTTCGACAAGACCACCCCGCCCACCCGCCCGACCCGCATCGCAGGAGCCCTCATGACACAGCTGACCATCGAGCAGTACCCGGCAGCCCGGCTCGACGCCGCGCCGGCGGCCGCCGTGGCCGGGCCCGACGCCGGCCTCGCCGGCGGGCCGGGCCGGCCGGACCGGCGCACGCGGCACCGCCGCCGGGTGTCCGCTGCCCAGCCCCGACCCTGGTCGGTGCGGCAGCACGACCAGCCCCGGCGGGGCGCCGTGATCCATCGGGGCCGGCGCTGAGCGTCTGATCAGCCAGCCGGCGGCCGCTGGTCGCCCGAGGTGTGCTCCGACCCGGCCAGCGGATGACCGGAGCCGGCGTGATCGTGGCCCGTTGGCAGGCCACGATCACGCCGGCGGCAGCCGGGTCAGGAGCGGCCCGGTCCGGTCGGCCGACGGGTGCGGCTCAGCCGCGGCGCGCCCAGGTCCAGGCGTAGCCGTCGTCCTCGCAGGACTGGCCGGCGCCGCAGAGGTCGAGCGGGCGGAAGGTGTCGACCATGACGGCGAGTTCGTCGAAGTGGTCGACGCCGATCGAGCGCTCCGCGGCGCCGGGCTGCGGGCCGTGGGTGAAGCCGGACGGGTGCAGTGAGATCGAGCCCTGCTCGATGCCGGAGCCGCGCCGGGCCTCGTAGTTGCCGCCGGTGTAGAAGAGCATCTCGTCGGAGTCGACGTTGTGGTGGTTGTACGGCACCGGGATCGCGTCCGGGTGGTAGTCGACCTTGCGGGGCACGAACGAGCAGATCACGAAGTTCGGGCCCTGGAAGGTCTGGTGCACCGGCGGCGGCTGGTGGATCCGGCCGGTGATCGGCTCGAAGTCGTGGATGGAGAACGCCCACGGGTACATGTGGCCGTCCCAGCCGACCACGTCGAACGGGTGGTGGGCGTAGACGTGCCGGGTCCACCCGCGACGGTGCCGGACCAGCACCTCCACCTCCTCGCCGTCGACCAGCAGCGGCGCGTCCGGCCCGCGGACGTCCCGCTCGCAGTACGGCGAGTGCTCCAGGAACTGGCCGCGTACCGAGAGGTAGCGCTTGGGCGGGCCGATGTGGCCGGCTGCCTCGATGGCGAGCAGCCGGGTCGGCTCGTCGCCGGTCGGCACCAGCCGGTGCACGGTCGAGGTGGGGATGATGACGTAGTCGCCGGCCACCGCGTCGAGCACGCCGAACGTCGACTCCACCCGCAGGGCGCCGGACTCCAGGTAGAGGCAGTGGTCGCCGGTGGCGTCCCGGAACAGCGGGGACGGCCGGTCGGCCAGCGCGTACGCGATCCGGACGTCGTCGTTGGCCAGCAGGTACTGCCGGCCGAGCACCGGGTCGGCGCCGGCGCCGTCGAGCTTGTGGGTGCGCAGGTGCCGGGGCTTGAGCGGCAGGTTCGGCGTCCGGGTGAACGCCGGCGGGGTGAACTCCTCGGCGGCCACGATCGCGGTGGGCGCGTGCCGGTGGTAGAGCAGCGACGAGTCGGAGGAGAAACCCTCCTGGCCCATCAACTCCTCGGCGTAGAGGCTGCCGTCGGGCTGCCGGAACTGGGTGTGGCGCTTGCGCGGCACCTCGCCGACGCTGCGGTAGTACGGCATCTCGCCTCCCGGATTCGTCCCGTTCACCGCCGGTGAGCGTCCGATAATCGGACGCTGTTGTCCGTTCCTTGTAGCGTCCCGTACATTCTTGTCTCGTGTCAACGCAGGTGCCCGAGCTCCTCGACGGCCTGGTCGACGACGCCGCCGTCTTCCCGCCCGGCAGCGCGTCGCTGCCCGACGCCGTCGCCGCGCACCGGCGGCACCGCGCCTCCTGGTACGCCGACCTGGTCGGCCCGCTCCTGGTCCCGGCCACGAAGCTGCCGGCGCTGGCCGACCTGCTCGGCCCCGGCGAGCGGATCGACGTCGGGGTGATCGGCGACCTGCCGATCGGCCAGCTCGACAGGGTGCGTGCCGAGGCCGACCCGCGGCTGCGGGTCCGGCAGGTCGAGGCGGCCGTCGCCAAGCGCGGCGAGGACCCGCTGCCCGGCCTGGCCGACCTGGTCGCGCTGGCCCGCCGGGCAGCCGTCGACGCCGCGCCCGAGGGCGAACCGGCGAACCGGGCTCCGCACCGCCTCGACGTCTACGCCGAGCTGCCGCTGACCTTCGGGCTGATGGGGGCACTGGACGCGCTCGCCGCGGCCCGGGCCGACGGGGTGCCGATCGCCGCGAAGTTCCGCACCGGCGGGTTGGCCGCCGAGCTGTTCCCCACCCCGGCCGAGCTGGCCGCGGTGATCTGCGCCTGCCGCGAGCGGCAGCTGCCGTTCAAGCTGACCGCCGGGCTGCACCAGGCGGTCCGGCACCTGGAGCCGGAGACCGGCTTCACCCACCACGGCTTCGCCAACGTGCTGGCCGCCACCCTGGCCGCCGCCGAGGGCGCCGGTACGGACGGGGTCGCCGAGCTGCTCGTCGCTGCCGATCCGCGGCCGCTGGTGCAGTGGGTCGAGCCGCGGCTGGACGCCGGCCGGCCGCTGTGGATCGGCTTCGGCTCGTGCAGCATCCTGGAACCACTGACCGATCTGATCCGGCTGGGGCTGGTGAACGGGGGGATCGAGGCATGAGCGAGCGTCAGCGAGCGAATCATCGTTGCAGGGCGCTGCTGCCGCATGGCGGCCCTGCTCACAGTCCGACCCCCGGCCGAGGCCGTGTCGATGCCGCGGCATCCACCGGCACGGCCGGGGCTCGGACCGTTCGGCGCAGCGGAGGGCCGGCATGAGCTGGGTGACGGGTGCCGACGGCTCGCCGTACGGGGTGCACAACCTGCCGTACGGGGTGTTCCGCCACGGCGAGCGCGAGCCGCGGATCGGCGTACGGATCGGGGACTTCGTGCTCGACCTCGCCGGCGCGGAGGCGGCCGGGCTGGTGCTCGCCGCCGGGGCGCTCGGCCGGCCCACCCTCAACGAGTTCATGGCGCTCGGCCGACCGCAGTGGACGGCGGTCCGGCAGCGAGTGACCGGGCTGCTCACCGACGCCGCGCACCGGCCTGACGTGGAGCCGCTGCTGATCCCGCTGGACGAGGCGCGGATGCAGCTGCCGTTCGAGGTGGCCGACTACGTCGACTTCTACTCCTCCGAGCACCACGCGGCCAACGTCGGGCAGATCTTCCGCCCGGGCCAGCCGCCGCTGCTGCCCAACTGGAAGCACCTGCCGATCGGCTACCACGGCCGGGCCGGCACGGTGGTGGTGTCCGGCACCCCGGTCGTCCGCCCCACGGGCCAGCGGGCCACCCCGGAGGGGCCGGTCGCCGGCCCGTCGGTGCGGCTGGACATCGAGGCCGAGGTCGGCTTCGTGGTGGGCGTGCCGAGCCCGCTGGGCAGCCGGGTGAGCGTCGACGACTTCGCCGACCACGTCTTCGGCGTGGTGCTGGTCAACGACTGGTCCGCCCGGGACATCCAGGCCTGGGAGTACCAGCCGCTTGGCCCGTTCCTGGGCAAGTCCTTCGCCACCTCGGTCGCCGCCTGGGTCACCCCGCTGGACGCGCTCGGCGACGCGTTCCTGCCCGCCCCCGACCAGGATCCGCCGGTCGCCGACTACCTGCGGGACGTGCCGCATCTGGGCCTCGACCTGCGGCTGGCGGTGCGGTGGAACGGCGAGCAGGTCAGCGAGCCGCCGTTCGCCACCATGTACTGGACGCCGGCCCAGCAGCTGGCCCACCTGACCGTCAACGGCGCGTCGCTGCGTACCGGCGACCTGTACGCCTCCGGCACCGTGTCCGGGCCGGAGCGGCACCAGGTCGGCTCGTTCCTGGAACTCACCTGGGGCGGCGCGGAGCCCGTGAAGCTCGCCGGCGGCGAGACCCGGACCTTTCTGGAGGACGGCGACACGGTGACGATCAGCGCCACCGCGCCCGGCCCGGACGGCACCACGGTGGCGCTGGGCGAGGTGACCGGGACCATCCTCCCGGCGCGCTGACCGCCCCTTTCGATCTCCCCGGGCCCCGGTCGCACCGAGTGTGCGACCGGGGCCCGTTCCTGTCGCGTTGATCGCTCCGGATTCCGTCGCCGTGCCGCGCCGGACCGGGCCGGCGCCCCCTTCCGGCTCCGGTCCGGCGCGGCACGGCGTCCCATCGACGCGAGGGAGATGACGATGATGAACGAGTTCGCGGGCGCGGTCTGGCGCACCAGCAGCCGCTCCAACGACCAGGGGCTCTGCGTGGAGGTGGCCGACAACCTGGTCGGCGTCCTCGGCGTGGTCGGGGTGCGCGACTCGAAGAACCAGGCCGGGCCGACACTCGCGGTGAGCCCGCCGGGGTGGACCGCGTTCGTGGCGGCGATCCGGGCCGGCCAGTTCCGACCCTGACCCGTTGCTGACGGATCTGGTGGCCGCGCCGGCCGGGCCACCGGCGAGGTCCACCACTGGCCGGGCCGGGCTCGCAGGTGATCCGCGCCGCCGCCATCCGGTTCGGCTGGTGAAACTTTCGCCGCGGAATTCCCGTACCGCGCTCACCCGGCGTACCGTCGAGGCCACGGGAGGTGGCATGTCGACGGTGTCGGTTACCGAGTTCATCGAGGCGCACGCCGTCGACGTCTGGCGCCTCCTGGCCGATCCGCGGCTGCGCACCGCCAGCACCGGCGCCGCCGGCACGGTCGAGCTGCTCACCACCGGCGGCTTCGGGCCGGGCACCGCCTGGCGGGAGACCCGGTGCCAGCCCGACGGCAGCGCGCTGGTCGAGGAGTTCGTGGTGGTCGAGGCGGAACCGCCCCGGCGGCTGGTGCTCAACTCGCCCGGCGCCGGCGTGGACTACCGGATCACCTGGACGCTGCGTGAGGTCGAGCGACGCGGGCGGGGCTGCACCGAGGTGACCGTCGCGCAGGAGGCGGCGCCGACCAGGCCGTACGGCCGGGTGGTCGCGCTGCTCCTCGGCGGCCTGGCCGCCCGTGCGATGGAGGGGGCGCTGCGGCAGGACCTCGCCGACCTCGCCGCCGCCGCGGCGACCACCGCAGGCTCGGCCGAGGCCGCCTGACGCGGGTCCGGTACGCCCGTCGCCGACCAGCGACCTGACCACGCTGCCACCAGGTCCGCTGGGTAGGGTGCCGGGCGGAGGTGGGCATGGGGTTGGCGAAGGGCCGGCGGCGGATCGTGATCGCCGTCGCGGCGCTGCTCGTGCTCGCCGCGGTCGCCGTGACGGTCTACCGGGTGCTCGCCCCCGCCGAGGTCAGCACGGTCGCCCGGGCGGACTACCCGCCGGCTCCCACGCCGGCCGTGGGGGTGATCGGCCGGCTGCCCGTCGCGCCGCTGATCGTGGACGGCCGGCTCCGGGTGTACGCGGGCCACCGGCAGGTCTACGCCGACCGTCCGGCCGACGGCCGGCACCGGACCACCCCGTTCTGGTCGTACCGCCGCTGGCCGGCTGAGCTGGACGGGGTGGTGGCGAGCGGAACCACCGTGGTCAGCCGCTGGTCGGACGGGCGGCTGGTGGCGCTGGACGCGCGGACCGGTCGGGTGGCGTGGCGGGCGGACGGACCCGAGCCGGTGGGGAACCGCACGGTGCGGCGCACCGGGGCGGCCGTCGTCTGGGAACCGCGGGGACTGCTGGCGACCCACGCCGCCGACGGCCGCGAGGTGGTGATCAGCTCGGGCGACGGCACTGTGCGCGGCTTCGGGCTGGCCGACGGCCGGCAGCTGTGGCGGGCCGACGTCGACCCGACCTGCCGGGACACCGTCGGCGCCACCGCCACGGGTCAGCTGCTCACCGTGGACGCCTGTGCCGGGCCGGCCGCTGTCGAGTTCCGGGACGCCGGCACCGGCGCGGTGGCCGGTCGCTGGCGTCCGGCCGGGGCGGGTGAGGACCTGACTGTCACCCCGCTCGGCTGCCGTACCGGCCGGGTCGGGTGTACCGCGTTGCGCACCGCCGGCCCGGGGGACGGCACCGGGCGGGGCTGGCTGCTCGGCTCCGGCGAGCCGGTCGCCGCGCCCGCACTCGACCCGGCGAACGCCGAGCTGGTCGGCGAGCAGGCGGTCGCGCTGGTCGACGGGGTGCTGACCGGCCGGTCGGCGCGCACCGGCGCGGAGCTGTGGCGGCGGCCCGAGCTCGGGTCGGGCCGGCTGATCGTGGTCCAGTTGGGCCGGGTACACCTGCTGACCGAGGCGAACGACCTGGTGACGCTGGACTCGGCGACGGGCGTGCAGCTGTCCCGATTCCCGCTCAACGCCGGTGCGGACGGCACCGGCTGGACGCCCGGGGCGGTGTACGCGGACGGCCGGTGGGTGGCCGTCGAGCGGCTCCGGAGGCCGGTCGACCCGGACGGGGACGACCAGCGCTACTTCATCACCGCCGAGCCGGTGATCCTCGCCGCGACCTGATCCGCCGCGCGGGCGAGCCACCTCGACAAAACGGACATAAGTTATTTATAGTCCCGCTGTGCGACTCCTGGCAGCCCTGTTCGGTGCGTTCCTGATCCTGCTCACCCCGTCGCCGGTGGACGCCGCGCCACCGGCGCCGCGGACCCTGCAGCTCTCCCCGACTGTCGGGGTCGAGATCACCGTGCCGGCGAGCTGCGGCTCTCCGACGGGCCCGGTGGCCTGTCGGCCGGGCCGTTGAAGGCCGAGGCGGAGACGCTCGCCCGGTTCCGGCAGCCGGTGGCGGCCGCCTGAGACGTCCGGTCCGGTCCGCGGGGGGATGGCGGACCGGACCGGCCCCAGGATCAGGCCAGCGCCGACTCGGCGGCGGCGAGGAAGGCGTCGTTCTCGGCCGGGGTGCCGATGGTGACCCGGACCCCGTCGCCGGGGAACGGGCGGACGATCACCCCGCGCGCCTCGCACGCCCTGCCGAAGTCCACCGCCCGGTCGCCCAGCGGCAGCCAGACGAAGTTCGCCTGGCTGGTCGGCACGTCCGGGACCAGCTTGCGCAGCGCCTCGGTGACCCGCTCCCGCTCGGCCACCACCAGGGCGCAGCGCCGTTCCACCTCGGCGGCCTGGGCCAGCGCGGCGAGCGCCCCGGCCTGCGCGGCCATGCTGGTGGAGAAAGGGGTGACCACCTTGCGTACCGCCGCCGCCACCTCGGGCTGCGCCACCAGCCAGCCGATCCGCAGGCCGGCCAGGCCCCACGCCTTGGAGAGCGTGCGCAGCACCGCCACGTTCGGCCGGTCGAGGTAGCTCAGGCCGTCCGGCACCTCGGGGTCGGTGACGAACTCCCGGTACGCCTCGTCGATGACCACCAGCACGTCGTCCGGCACCGCGTCGAGGAACCGGTCCAGCTCCGCCCGGCGGACGGCGGTGCCGGTCGGGTTGTTCGGGTTGCAGACCAGGATCATCCGGGTCCGGTCGGTCACCGCCGCGGCCATCGCCGCGAGGTCGTGCCCGTGCCCGGCGTCGTTGGGCACCCGCACGCTGGTCGCGCCGCTGGTCGCCGCGATGATCGGGTACGCCTCGAACGAGCGCCACGCGTAGAGCAACTCGTCGCCGGGCAGGCAGGTGGCCCGGACCAGGTGCTCGGCCAGCGCCACCGAACCGCAGCCGGTGGCGATCCGGTCGGCGGCCACGCCGTACCGTTCGGCCAGCGCCTCGCGGAGCGCGATGACGCCCATGTCCGGGTAACGGTGCACCCCGGCGGCGGCCTCGGTCACCGCCTCCACCACGCCGGGCAGCGGCCCGTACGGCACCTCGTTGCTGGCCAGCTTGATCGCCTCGGGCAGCCCCAGCTCGCGGGCCAGGTCGGCCGGGCTGCGGCCGGGTACGTAGTTGGGCAGCGCGTCCAGGTCGGCGCGGGTCAGCCGCAGCGCCGGCTGCTGGCGTCCGGTGTCGGTCATGGGGTGTCTCCCGGGGGGTTGGTGCGGTCGTTCGGGGTGGGACGGGCGGGGGTGCGGGGCAACTGGACCACCACGGTCTGCGCGCGCTTGTCGTGCAGCGCCTGCCGCAGCGGGTGGTCGAAGAGCGGGGAGAGCGCGTCGAGGAGTTGGAGCAGCAGGCCGAGGCCGCAGCAGTACCAGAGCAACGTGGGCAGGCCCAGGGTGTTCCACCGGCGCAGCGCCCGGCCGAAGCCGAGCGGCTGGTCGCCGGCGAGCGGCAGCACCTTGACGCCCATCACCCGCTTGCCGAAGGTCTGCCCGGTGGAGGCCGTCGTCGGCACCTCGTACGCGAGCCAGAGCGCGGTGGCGATCAGCAGGATGACGATCTGCAGCCCACCGGCCTGCTCGCTCGGCTGCGGCAGCCCCTCGGTCGAGGTGTCGCCGGCCAGCGCCCGCCGCCACACCTCCCGCCAGTACGGGGTGACCTCCTCGATCAGCCGCCAGACGAACCAGCCGTTCACCACCGCGTTCAGCGCGAAGACGATGCCGAAGTCGATCAGCCGGGCGATCAGCCGGGCGCCGAAGCCGGCCAGCGGCAGCCCGTGCGGGCGCGGCTCCGGCGGCCGGCCGGGCCACTGCCCCGGCGGCCAGGACTGCGGGACGCCGAGCTGGGGATAGGGCTGCCCCGGGTAGACCGGCCCCGGGTGCGGCACGCCGGGCGGGCCGCCCGGCGCGGAGACCGGGGGAGCGGACACGGTGACCGGGGTCGCGGGGGCGGGTGGGGTCGGGGCCGGTTCGGCCGGCGGCGGACCCTCGGGCACGGCGGCGTCGACCGGGATCGGCGCGCCGATCCACCCCTCGCCGTCCCAGTACCGCCGGGTCTCCGGATCGGCGGGGTCGACGTACCAGCCCGGTTCCACGCTCACTGCGCCGCCCCGGTTCGCGACTGCGGGGCTCGCAGGCCCGGCTCACTCCTCGCGCTCACGGAGCAACCTTAACGACGACCGTGCCGGCGAAGCGGTCGTGCAGGCACTGCTGCCACGGCTTGTCCCACAGCTGCCACAGCCCGTCGAGGTAGCCGAGGCCTGGGACCAGGCCGCCGACCTGCTGCACCAGGAACCGCCGCACGGCGGCGCCCCGGTCCAGCGAGCGGTCCGGGTCCAGCGGCACGACGCGCAGCTTCATCACCTTCTTGCCGTAGGTCTGACCGGTGCGGAACATCATCTCGACGTGGTAGACGTAGGCGACCACGAACGAGATCGCCAGGACGGCGAGTTCCATCCAGAGGAACGGCACGACGAGGTCGCGCCACAGGTCCGGCTGCACGACCGTGCCGTCCGGGTCGATCCGGACGAGGTCGGGCAGCACGACAGCGAAGAAGATGATCAACGCCGGCACCGCGAGCACGAGCCCGACGCCGTAGAAGACCGCGGCGTCGACCAGCGCGGCCAGCAGCCGGTCGGTGAAGCTGGCCAGCGGCTGCCCGGCCGGGGTGAGCGTCGGCGCCGGGCGGGGCGGCCCGAGGTGACCCGGCGGCGGGACCCACCCGGGCGGCGGGTGACCGGCCGGGGTGAACTGCGGCGGCACCGCGTACCCCTGGGTGGCGGGACCGGAGGGCGGCGCGAAGCCGCCGGCGGTGGGCGCGGGCCCACCCACCGGCGGCGTCGGGTACGTCGGAGGCTGCGTCACGCTCGACAGTGTTACAGGTTGCCGCGCTTCTCCTGCTCCCGCTCGATGGCCTCGAAGAGCGCCTTGAAGTTGCCCTTGCCGAAGCCGAGCGAGCCGTGCCGCTCGATCAGCTCGAAGAAGACGGTCGGCCGGTCCTGCACCGGCTTGGTGAAGATCTGCAGCAGGTAGCCGTCCTCGTCCCGGTCGACCAGGATCTTGCGAGACTTCAGCTCCTCGATCGGCACTCGCACCTCGCCGATCCGGGCGCGCAGCTCCGGGTCGTCGTAGTAGGAGTCCGGGGTGTCCAGGAACTCCACGCCGGCGGCCCGCATCGCGTCCACGCTGGCCAGGATGTCGTTGGTGGCGACCGCGATGTGCTGGGCGCCCGGACCCTGGTAGAACTCCAGGTACTCGTCGATCTGCGACTTCTTGCGGGCGATCGCCGGCTCGTTCAGCGGGAACTTCACCTTGCGGGTGCCGTTGGCGACCACCTTGCTCATCAGCGCCGAGTAGTCGGTGGCGATGTCGTCACCGATGAACTCCGCCATGTTCGAGAAGCCCATGACGCGCTTGTAGAACTCGACCCACTCGTCCATCCGGCCGAGTTCGACGTTGCCGACGATGTGGTCGACGGCCTGGAAGAACCGCTTCGGCTGGACGCCGGCGTCGATCATCGGCTGCCGGTCCACGATCGGCCCGCGGGCCACGAAGCCGGGCAGGAACGGGCCGGTGTAGCGGGACCGGTCGACCAGGGTGTGCCGGGTGTCGCCGTAGGTGGCGATGGCGGCCAGCCGGACGGTGCCGTGCTCGTCGCTGACGTCGTGCGGCTCGACCAGGCCGGTGGCGCCCTGCGCGGTGGCGTGCGCGTACGCGGCGTCGACGTCCGGCACCTCCAGCGCGATGTCGCTGACCCCGTCGCTGTGCCGGGCGACGTGCTCGGCGCCCTCGGCGTCCGGGCGGACCATGCCGGTCAGCACGAACCGGGCCGACCCGCTGGTCAGCACGTACTGGGCGTGGTCCCGGCAGCCCTGCTCCGGGCCCCGGTACGCGACGCAGGTCATGCCGAACGCGGTGGAGTAGTAGTGCGCCGCCTGCTTGGCGTTGCCCACCAGGAAGTGCACGTGGTCGAGTCCCTTGACCGGGAACGGGTCACGGCTGATGTCGTGGTCGACCGCGCCGACGAGCGCGTCGACGTCGACCTCCTCGGTCGGGGTGGGTCGGTCGATCGCCTGGGTCATGGTGGCCTCCCTTGCGTACCGGCCGGCCTCGTGGGCCGTCGCCGTGCGGATGTTCCTCCGTCGAGCATTGCGGTGACCGGCATCACTGGGCAACTGGTGGCATGAACGCTGGTCAGGTTGCGCATTCAGTAGGGTGTTGACCCATGAATGATGGTCAAGGTGTACAGCTCGACGACCTGGACGCCAGGTTGATCGAGTTGCTCGCCGAGGAGCCCCGGACCGGGGTGCTGGAGTGTTCCCGGCGGCTCGGCGTGGCTCGCGGCACCGTCCAGGCAAGGCTGGACAAGCTGGTCGAGCGGGGGGTGATCGGCGGGTTCGGACCGGACATCTCGCCAGCCGCCATCGGGTTCGCGGTGACCAGCTTCGTCACCCTGGAGATCAGCCAGCGGCACGGGCACGACCCGGTTGCCGCACACCTGGCCGCGATCCCCGAGGTGCTGGAGGCGCACACCATCACCGGCTCCAGCGACCTGCTCTGCCGGATCGTGGCCCGCTCCAACACCGACCTGCAGCGGGTGATCGACCAGATCGTCTCCTACGAGGGCATCACCCGCGCCTCGACGATCATCGCGCTGGCCGAGCAGATCCCCTACCGCACCCTGCCGCTGGTCCGCTCCGCCGCCGGGCGCTGACCGGCCGGTCGAGAAAGCGCGGCGACACGCGGCGCGGGAACCCGGGAGCACGGTGATCGTGGCTACCGTGTCGGTGTGGCGAAGGGGAGCGGCCTCGGCGTGCGTGGCGGGTTGCTGCTCGCGCTGATCGTGGTCGTCGTCCTCGCCGCGACCGGGGTGTGGAATCCGTTCCCCTCCCTGTGGGACTGGGTCGACCGGAGCGAGCCGATCGCCGAGCCGGACGTGGTCTGGCAGCAGCGGATCGGCGGCACCCCGCGCAGCGTCACCATCGCCGGCGACACCGTGGTGGTCGAGCAGCGCACCCGGGTGGAGGCCCGGGCGCTGAGCACCGGCAGCCAGCTGTGGGAGCGCAAGGCGGACTGGTCGGCGGTGGCCGGCGGCGACCGGGATGCCGTCGTCGTCGTGGGCAAGCTGCTGGTCAAGGGGTACGAGGTGCTCGACCCGACCACCGGGGCGACCCGGCGGCGCGACGACGACGCGGTGGCCGTGTGGACGTACCGCAACCTGTTGCTGGACGCGCACTGCGTCGACGCCACCGACTGCACGCTGAGCGCCTGGGACCCGCGCGGCAGCACCCCGCTCTGGACGGCCTTCATGCCCGGGGTGCGCAGCGGCCTGCTCGGCGACAACCCGGGCCTGCTCGGCACCCGCCGGCTCGACGCGGTGCGGATCGACGAGGAGGTGGCCGGGCCGGAGCCGGTGCCCCCACTGCTCGGCTTCCCGGTGGACGGCCGGGTGCACGTGGTGGACACCGCCACCGGCCGGGTGCTGCAGAACGTCGAACCGGGCCGGGACGAGCGGCTCTCCGTGGTCGGCGGCCGGCTGCTGCGGATCACCGCCCGGTCCCAGGACGGCAGCTGCTACTTCGCCATCTCCGCCCGGGACCCGGCGACCGGCCAGGAGACCTGGCGGCGCTCCGGGATCAACCTGCGCACCGCCGACAGCGCCGGCTGCGTCCAGCGGGAGGATCCGCAGGGGGCGCGGAGCGTGCTGATCGGGGTGGCACCGGACGGCCGGGAAGCGGTCCTCGACGGGTACGACGGGCGGCTGCTCTGGGTCGGCGCCGAGGGGGAGAAGGTGCTCGCCGTCGACGACCGCTACGCACTCGCCCGGACGGCCGACAAGAGCGCCGTCGTCGCCCGGGAGTTGGCCGGCGGCCAGGTGCGGTGGCGGCGGCCCGCCGGCGCGAAGGCCGGCGCCGCGCTCACCCCGTACGCGGCGCTGGTCGCCGACGAGAAGCCGTCCCGGCTGGTGGCCCTCGACCCTCGCACCGGGCGGGAACTGGCAGTGCTGCGGACCGCCGCGAACGCGCTGGCGGTCGGCCCGAACGGGATGATCATCGGGGAGGGGCGGGAGATCGCGTACGTGCGCTTCTCCGGCGCGGCGGGGGCGCCCCGGCCCACCGGGAACGGCGGCGTGCCCGCCCCGGGCAGCACCGGTCGGGTGGTCCCGGAGCCGGCCGACAGCTGCGGCCCGAAGCGGGAACTCTGCCCGGACCCCGACCGCGGCAAGGACGGGTGAGAGCGGCGTCCCAGGACGCACCCGGCGGGTGGGACCGATCGACCGCTCTGCCCTAGGCTTGCCGGTCATGAGCAGTGCCGCCGCCTTCTCGTACGCTCCCCTGCTGCCGACCGGTCCGGACCAGACGGAGTACCGCCTGGTCACCGACGAGGGCGTCGACGTCGTCAACGGTCCCGGAGGTCGCCGGTTCCTCACCGTGGAGCCGGCCGCGCTCACCGCGCTGACCGCCGAGGCGATGCACGACATCGCGCACTTCCTGCGTCCCGCGCACCTGGCCCAGCTGCGCTCGATCATCGACGATCCGGCGGCCTCGCCGAACGACCGGTTCGTCGCGCTCGACCTGCTGCGCAACGCCAACATCGCGGCCGGCGGCGTGCTGCCGATGTGCCAGGACACCGGCACCGCGATCGTGATGGGCAAGCGCGGCCGGCACGTGCTGACCGACGGCACCGACGCCGAGGCGATCTCCCGGGGCGTCTGGCAGGCGTACACCCGGTTGAATCTGCGCTACTCGCAGCTCGCCCCGCTGACCATGTGGGAGGAGCGCAACACCGGCAGCAACCTGCCGGCGCAGGTGGAGCTCTACGCCGAGGACCCGGACGGCCACCCGGACGCGTACAAGTTCCTCTTCATGGCCAAGGGCGGCGGTTCGGCCAACAAGTCGTACCTCTACCAGGAGACCAAGGCGCTGTTGAATCCCACCCGGATGATGCAGTTCCTGGAGGAGAAGCTGCGGCTGATCGGCACCGCCGCCTGCCCGCCGTACCACCTGGCGATCGTCATCGGCGGCACCAGCGCCGAGTACGCCCTGAAGACCGCCAAGTACGCCAGCGCCAAGTACCTCGACGCGCTGCCCACCTCCGGCGCGATGACCGGCCACGGCTTCCGCGACCTGGAGCTGGAGGCCGAGGTGCTGGAGCTGACCCGCAACTTCGGCATCGGCGCGCAGTTCGGCGGCCGCTACTTCTGCCACGACGTGCGGGTGGTCCGGCTGCCCCGGCACGGCGCCTCCTGCCCGGTGGCGATCGCCGTCTCCTGCTCCGCCGACCGGCAGGCGGTCGCCAAGATCACCCCGTCCGGGGTGTGGCTGGAGCGGCTGGAGACCGACCCGGCCCGCTACCTGCCGGACGTCACCGAGGCGCAGCTGGACAGCTCCGAGGTGGTCCGGGTCGACCTCAACCGGCCGATGGACGAGATCCGCGCCGAGCTGTCCAAGTACCCGGTGAAGACCCGGCTCTCGCTGACCGGCCCGCTGGTGGTGGCCCGGGACATCGCGCACGCCAAGATCGCCGAGCGGCTGGACGCCGGCGAGCCGATGCCGCGGTACCTGCGCGACCACGCGGTCTACTACGCCGGCCCGGCCAAGACCCCGGAGGGCTACGCCTCCGGCTCGTTCGGTCCGACCACCGCCGGTCGGATGGACGCGTACGTGGAGAAGTTCCAGGCCGCCGGCGGCTCGCTGGTGATGCTGGCCAAGGGCAACCGGTCCGCTCAGGTGACCCGCTCCTGCCGGCAGCACGGCGGCTTCTACCTCGGCTCGATCGGCGGCCCGGCCGCCCGGCTGGCCCAGGACTGCATCAAGCACGTCGAGGTGCTCGAATACCCCGAGCTCGGCATGGAGGCGGTCTGGAAGATCGAGGTGGAGGACTTCCCGGCGTTCATCGTGGTCGACGACAAGGGCGAGGACTTCTTCGCCGAGGTCACCAAGCCGGTCCTCACCATCGGCAGCCGCCGCTGACCGGGACACGCCGATCCCGCAGCGGTTGGCGGCCGGGCCGGGTCGGTCCGCTGGGCGCGATCATCTGCACGGCGCCGTCGAGCGCGGCAGGATGGTACGCGTGACGACTCCAGAGGCGACGGGATACCGGATCGAACGCGACTCGATGGGCGAGGTGGAGGTGCCCGCCGAGGCGCTGTGGCGGGCGCAGACCCAGCGCGCGGTGCAGAACTTCCCGATCTCGGGCCGGGGCATCGAGCCGGCCCAGATCCGGGCGCTGGCCCAGATCAAGGGGGCGGCGGCCGAGGTCAACGGGGAGCTGGGGGTGATCGACGCGAACGTGGCGTCGGCGATCGCCGCGGCGGCCGCGCACGTGGCCGACGGCGGCTACGACGACCAGTTCCCGGTCGACGTCTTCCAGACCGGCTCGGGCACCTCGTCCAACATGAACACCAACGAGGTGATCGCCACCCTGGCCAGCCGGGAGCTGGGCCGCGACGTGCACCCGAACGACGACGTCAACGCCTCGCAGTCCAGCAACGACGTCTTCCCGTCCTCGATCCACCTGGCCGCGACCGAGGCCGTGGCCCGCGACCTGCTGCCCGCGCTGGCCCACCTCGCCGAGGCGCTGGAGGCCAAGGCGGAGGAGTTCGAGACGGTGGTCAAGGCGGGGCGTACCCACCTGATGGACGCCACGCCGGTGACCCTCGGGCAGGAGTTCGGCGGTTACGCCGCCCAGGTCCGCTACGGCATCGAGCGGCTGGAGGCGGCGCTGCCCCGGCTGGCCGAACTGCCGCTCGGCGGCACCGCGGTGGGCACCGGCATCAACACCCCGCTCGGCTTCGCCGCCGCCGTGATCGCCAAGCTGCGCGAGTCGACCGGGCTGCCGCTCACCGAGGCCCGCAACCACTTCGAGGCGCAGGGCGCCCGGGACGCCCTGGTGGAGACCTCCGGCCAGTTGCGGACCGTCGCGGTCGGGCTCTACAAGATGGCCAACGACATCCGCTGGATGGGTTCCGGCCCCCGGGCCGGCCTGCGCGAGCTGCGCATCCCTGATCTCCAGCCGGGCTCGTCGATCATGCCGGGCAAGGTCAACCCGGTGGTCTGCGAGGCGGTCCGGCAGGTCTGCGCCCAGGTGATCGGCAACGACGCGACGGTCGGGTTCGCCGGTTCGCAGGGCGACTTCGAGCTGAACGTCATGCTGCCGGTGATGGCCCGCAATATCCTGGAGTCGATCCGGCTGCTGGCCGCGTCGAGCCGCCTGCTCGCCGACCGCTGCGTGGTCGGCCTGGTCGCGGACGCCGAGGTCTGCCTGGCGTACGCGGAGGGCTCGCCGTCGATCGTCACCCCGCTGAACCGGTACGTGGGCTACGACGAGGCGGCCTCGATCGCCAAGGAGGCGCTGGCCAAGCAGATCTCCATCCGCGAGGTGGTGATCGCCCGCGGGCACGTGGACTCCGGCAAGCTCAGCGAGACCCAGTTGGAGGAGGCGCTCGACCTGCTCCGGATGACCCACCCCTGAGCTGTGCCGGGCTCCCGGCCGGCGGCGGGGCGGTGGCGCCCGGGTCAGCGCTGGGCGGCGGCGGCCTTGCGGGCGCGGTAGGCGCTGACCGCGGCCCGGTTGCCGCAGCTGGCGTCGCAGAACCGGCGGGAGCGGTTCTTCGACAGGTCGACCAGCACGTCGTCGCAGCCGGGACGCTCGCAGGTCCGCAGCCGGCTCAGCTCGTCGCTGCGGACCAGGTCGGCGATCGCCATCGCCGCCTCGACCGCCATCCGGGTGGCCAGCGGCGCGTCCCGGGGCACGGCGTGGATGTGGTACGGCTCGTCGTCGTGCGTGATGAGCTGCGGCAGCGCGTTGTGCTCGCGGAGCAGCCCGTTGACGATCCGGACGATTTCGTCGGTGTCGGCGTGCCAGATCCGGCGGAGCCGGGGGCGTAGGTCGCGCACCGACTCCAGTTCGGCCTCGGTGTGCTCGTACCGTCCGCTGTACGAGTGGGCCACGAAGAAGGCGTCCAGCGCGGCGACGTCCGGCAGGCCCTCCCCGTCGGTCCCGTCGGTGTTGACGAGTGCCGCGGCGGCGATCAGGGAGCATTCCGTGTCATGGGCGAAAAGCAACTTGACTCCTGTCGGTGTGCCGGCCTAGCGTCATCGGCATAACCATAGTTTGCTCATGACGGCCCGCTCGTGCCAAGGAGAGCCAATGCGTCAACCACCCGCCGCCGGGGTCGGCCTCGGCCTGGCCCTGCTCTCCGCGGTCACCTTCGCCACCTCCGGCACCTTTGCCCGCTCGCTGATCGAGGCCGGTTGGTCGGCGCCCTCCGCCGTGATCGCCCGGGTCGGCGTCGCCGCGCTGGTGGTGGCCGTGCCGGCGGCGATCTCGCTGCGCGGGAAGTGGCACGTGCTGCGCCGCAACCTCGGCGTGCTCGGCGTCTTCGGGCTGCTCGGGGTGGCGCTCGCCCAGGTCTGCTTCTTCAACGCGGTCCGTTACCTGCCGGTCGGTGTCGCGCTGCTGCTGGAGTACCTCGGCATCATCCTGGTGGTCGGCTGGACGTGGCTGGTCCACGGGCAGCGCCCCCGCCGGTTGACCGTGGCCGGCTCGGTGGCCGCCCTGGCCGGGCTGGTCTTCGTTCTCGACCTCACCGGCGCCGGCCGGCTCGACCCGGTGGGTGTGCTCTGGGGCCTCGGCGCGGCGGTCGGGCTGGCCGGCTACTTCGTACTGGCCGGCCGGGTCGACGCCGAGCTGCCCTCGGTGGTGATGGCCAGCGGCGGGATGGCCGTCGGCGGCGCCATCCTGCTCGCGCTCGGGCTCACCGGCGCGCTGCCGCTGCACGCCACCTTCGGCGACGTCGCCTTCGCCGGGCAGGTCACCAGCTGGCTGGTGCCGATCGCCGGCCTCTCCCTGGTGGCCGCCGTGGTCGCGTACCTGAGCGGGATCGCCGGCGCCCGGATCCTCGGCCCCCGGCTGTCGTCCTTCGTCGGGCTGACCGAGGTGATGTTCGCGGTGCTCATCGCCTGGCTGGTGCTGGGTGAGCTGCCCACCGTGGTGCAGCTCTTCGGCGGCGCGCTGATCGTCGCCGGGGTCGCCCTGGTCCGCCTCGACGAACTGCGCCGAACGGACCTGCTCCCGGCGGCGGACACCGATGCGGCCCGACCCGTCCTCGCCGCCGACCGCTGACCGTCGACAGAGCGCCGGTCGATCGTGTGGTCGTGGTGCCATCAGGCGGGTTCCCGTCCCGCCCGGGGGCTGCCACAGTGGTCGTGTGCTGACCACCGTGGTGTTCGACGCGGACGAGACCCTGCTGGACCTGCGCCCCGCGGTGACCGGCGGGCTGGTCGCCGTACTCCAGGAGATGCGGCGGCTGACCCCGGCGGCGGCAGGCGTGTCCCTCGCCGACTTGGAGTCGGACTGGGACGCGGTCTTCGGCGCGCACAGCGCGGAGCCGGTGCAGGAGATTCGCCGGGCGGCGCTGGCCCGGTCGTTGGCCCGCGTCGGGCTCGGCGACCACCTGGACGAGCTGGCGGCGCTCTTCTTCGCCCACCGGTTCGCGCTCACTCGGCCGTTCCCGGACGTGCGGCCGGCGCTCGCCGCCCTGCGGGAACGCTGGACGCTCGGCTTCGCCACGAACGGCAACAGCCGCGCCGAACGCTGCGGGCTCGCCGGCGAGTTCTCCTTCGAGCTGTACGCGCACGAGGACGGCGTGCCGAAGAAGCCCGCGCCGGAGTTCTACGCGGCGATGGTCGAGGCGGCCGGGGTGCCGGCCGGCCAGGTGGTGTACGTCGGCGACTCGCTGGCGCACGATGTGGTCGGCCCGCAGCGGGCCGGCCTGCGGGCGATCTGGCTCAACCGGCTCGGCCTGCCCCGACCGCCCGACGTCCACCCGCACGCCGAACTGGCCACCCTGGCCAACCTGCCGCACGCGCTGATGGAGCTTGATCGACTCTGGATCGGCGATCTGGGGGCTTCCCGCTGACGGGGATACCGCCACATCGGCGATGCGGAGTCGATCACCCCGCCCAGCCCTGCCCGCGCGGCCAGCGGTCCCTGCCGGTGGTCAGCGGCGCCAGCCGCGTGCGGTCAGGGCGGACCGGACCTCGCGCAGCAACCCTGGGAAGTCGCGGTGCAGCCGGCGGCTGGTCACGTGCAGCATCAGCCAACCGGCGCTCACGAGCTGATTGAGCCGCCGTCGGTCGGCGTGCAACTCGTCTGTGTCGGCGTGCCAGTGCCCGTCGTACTCTACGGCGACCCGGCGGGGCCGGCGATGGTCGCCTCGGTCGGCAGGCGCAGCAGGGCGGCCCGGCAGGCCAGACCGTGGTCGCGGTCGAGCCGGGCGTCGGCGTACACGTCGTGCAGCAGCCGGATCCAGGAGGCGGCGCGGAGCTGGTGTCGGGTCAGCAGGCCGCGCCGGATGGCGTCGGACCCGCGGAAGACCTGCCAGGCGAGGGCATCCGGCCGGTGGGGGCGAGGGGGCATGTCCCGAGCCTGGCGGGCGCGACCCGCCCGACGGCGTCCCGGTGGACAACCACGTTGGGCGGTCCCGACCGTGGTATGGGAGATCGACTCCGGTTCGCCGACGTGGCGGTGTCCGAGCCGGCGGGATACCCCATGCCGGGGTTATGGAGTCGATCAAGCCGCCCGGATCAAGCCGCCCGGGGCGGGCGGGTCAGACACCCCAGGAGCTGAGGTGTCAAGCAGCGGTGGGTAGGGCGGTTCGGTGTGACCAAGCGGTGGCTTGGTCGTAATGGGTGTTGGTCTTGAGGCAGCCGTGGAGGATGCCGACGAGGCGGTTGCCGATCTGGCGTAGGGCGGCGGGGTGGCTGACGTCGCGGGCGCGGAGTTCGTCGTAGTAGGCACGGACGGCGGTGTCGTGCAGGATCGCGGCGCCGGCCTGCATGTGCAGGGCGTCGACGAGTCGGTCGTTGTGCACGAACCGGGCGTGGACGGTTTTGGTTTTGCCGGATTGGCGGGTGATGGGTGCGGTGCCGGCGTAGTTCTTGCGGGATCTGGCGTCGGTGTAGCGGCCGGGAGCGTCACCGAATTCTGCGAGCACCCGGGCGCCGAGGATGGCGCCGATGCCGGGCTGGCTGAGGTAGACCTCAGCGTCCGGGTGCTGGCCAAAATGGGCCTCGACCTGGCCTTCCATGGTGCGGATCTCGGTGTTGAGGGTCTGCAGGATTGCCACTGTGGCCCGGACGGTCGCCGCGTATGCGCCGGTGACGATCTCGGACTGGCCCAGGTGCGCGGTGCGCAGTGCCTGCCGGATCGCTGCCGCCTTGGTGGGGATGTCGCGTCGGCGGGCCCGTTTGAGTGCGGCGCTGATCTGCGCCACGGTCAGCTTGGCCGCCGCAGCCGGTGTCGGGGCCTTGGCCAGCAGTTCCAGGGTGTCCGAACCGGTGAGCGTCAGGACCTCGTATGCCTGCAGCGCGGCGGGGAAGTACTCCCGCAGCCGCAGCGTGTGCCGGGTGCGTTCCCAGATCAGCGTCTGGTGGGCCCGGGCGACGACCTTGACCGCCTCGGCGATGTCGGAGTCCGCGGCGACCTGCCGCAGCTGGTGCCGGCGGGTCCGCACCATGTCCGCCAGGGTGCGCGCGTCGGCCTTGTCGCTCTTGGCGCCCGAGATCGACATCAGCTCCCGATGCCGGGCGGCCTGCTTCGGGTTGACCCCGTAGACCTGATAGCCGGCCGCGACCAGCGCCCGCACCCACGGGCCACGGTCGGTCTCGATACACACCAGCACCTGCGCCGGCGAGGCATCCTCCGGCAAGAACCCGGCCACCAGGTCATGGAAACGAGCCACGCCGTCCACACCCTCGGGCAGCCGCACGGCCCGCAACGTCCGGCCGCGCTCGTCCTGCACCTCTACATCGTGATGATCTTCTGCCCAGTCGTCCCCGACGAACAGCACACCCGCCTCCGCTTCACCACACCGACCACTCTCGGCAGCCCACGGAAGAGCCCGGCGGCCTAATGGACCAGTGCTCACGCGCAGCGGCGGGCACGACACCCCATCAGCCGTTCCTCTCCCGACCACGAGCGGGGGCACGCTCTGACCCCAGGACTTCCAAGTCCAGGCGAGGGGAGTGCTCACCCACCCGCGGCTACCGGTGTCGAGTCTGCCAACGGCTCACCCGACAGCTCCCATTAGGCGAGGGCGGCGGCGATGGCCTCGGCGGCGGCGAGGACCTGGACGCCGACCGCGTCGGTGTCCAGCGGGGCCAGCGCCACCACTCCGACGCTCGCCTCCAGGCCGGGCACCCCGAGCACCGGGGCGGCCACGCCGTACGCCCCGGACTGAAGTTCGCCCGCGCTGCTCACGGGGCCGGCGGCGCCCGACCGGCCGGCGAGGATGGCCCGCCCGGCCGCCCCGCGCTCCAGTGGATGCCGGGCCCCGGTCCGGTACGCGACGTGGAACGACGTCCAGCTCGGCTCGACCACCGCGATGGCGACCCCCTCGCCGCCCTCGACGACGGTCAGGTGGGCGGTGGCGCCGGCCTGCTCGGCGAGCCGGCGCAGTGCGGGCAGCGCACCCTCGGCGAGCAGCGGCTGGGCCCGCCGGGCCAGGTGCAGCACCCCGGCGCCGAGGCGCAGCCGGCCCTCCCCGTCGCGGCGCAGCATGCCGTGCCCGGTCAGCGCGCCGACCAGCCGGTAGACCGCGGCCCGGCCGATGCCCAGCCGGTTCGCCGCCTCGGTGACGGTCAGCCCGCCCGGCACGTCGGCGACGAGGTGCAGCAGCCGCAGCCCCCGGTCCAGGGTCTGCGCGGTCTCCCCGCCGCCGGACGCCCGGTCGACCGGTGCCGGGGCGGGACGCTCGCCGGGCTGGCCTGGACCGGGCGTCGCACCCGGAGCGGCTCGGCCGCCCGCCCGGCCGCCCGGCCGGGTGGTCAGGTCGCCGGGCTCGCCGGGTCGCGCCGCCGTGTCCACAGCACGCAGCGTACGGCCCGGCTCCGGCCAACCCGGGAACCGCCCGGACGGCTACCCTTGTACGGTGACGCTACGCCTGTATGACACCGCCACCCGATCGGTGCGGGACTTCGTCCCGCGGGAAGCCGGCAAGGTGGGGGTCTACCTGTGTGGTCTCACCCTCCAGGCGCCGCCGCACATCGGCCACCTTCGCTCCGGGGTCAGCTACGACGTGTTGCGCCGCTGGTTGTTGGCCTCCGGCTTCGAGGTCACCTTCATCCGCAACCTGACTGACATCGACGACAAGATCCTGGTCAAGGCGACGGAGCAGGAGCGGCCGTTCTGGTCGATCGCGTACGTCAACGAGCTGATCCTGGCCGCGGCGTACCGGGAACTCAACGTGCTGCCGCCGACGTACGAGCCGCGGGCCACCGGGCACATCCCGGAGATGCACGAGCTGATCGCCAAGCTGATCGCCGACGGGCACGCCTACCCGGCGCTCGACGGCTCCGGTGACGTCTACTTCGACGTCAGCTCCTGGCCGGCGTACGGTTCGCTGTCCGGCCAGTCGCCGGACGCCATGCAGCCCGCCGGCGACGCTCCCGACCGGGGCAAGCGCGACCCGCGGGACTTCGCGCTCTGGAAGGGCGTCAAGCCCGAGGAGCCGGCCGACGCCTACTGGCCGTCGCCGTGGGGGCGGGGCCGGCCGGGCTGGCACATCGAGTGCTCGGCGATGTGCTGGCGCTACCTCGGGGCCGAGTTCGACATCCACGGCGGCGGGCTCGACCTGACCTTCCCGCACCACGAGAACGAGCTGGCCCAGTCCCAGGCGGCCGGGCTGCCGTTCGCCCGTTACTGGGTGCACCACGGCCTGCTCAGCATCGGCGGGGCCAAGATGGGCAAGTCGTTGGGCAACACCCTCGACCTGGCGTACGTGGACTCGCTCGGGGTGCGCCCGGTCGAGCTGCGCTACTACTACGCCGCCGCGCACTACCGCTCGCTCATCGACTACTCAGAGGACGCGCTGCGCGAGGCGGCCACCGCGTACCGGCGGATCGAGGGCTTCGTGCAGCGGGCCGCCGAGCGGGTCGGCGCCGGCCAGCTCGGTGAGCTGCCGGCCGGGTTCGTGGCGGCCATGGACGACGACCTGAACACCTCCGCCGCGCTGGCCGTGCTCCAGGCCGTGCTCCGCGACGGCAACACCGCGCTGACCGCCGGCGACGATGTGACCGTCCGCACGACGCTCGCCGCTGTCCGCGCCATGCTGGATATCCTCGGCGTCGACCCCCTCGACCCGGCGTGGACCGGTGGTGGCCGGGCCGACGACCTGCGGGGCGTGGTGGATTCACTGGTCGCGCTGGCCCTGGAGCAGCGCGCGCAGGCCCGCGGCCGCAAGGACTGGGCCGCCGCCGACGCGGTACGCGACCAGCTCAAGCAGGCCGGCGTGGTGGTCGAGGACACCCCCCAGGGCCCCCGTTGGACTATTGGAGAGCAGGACTGATGGCCGGCAACTCGCAGCGCCGTGGCCGGCGACTGACACCGAAGGCTGGCGCCCCCAAGGGCTCCGGCGGCAAGAACCGGGAATCGCTCGCCGGGCGGGGCCGTACCCTGCCCGCCGACGAGCGGCCCTGGCACAAGGCGTACTCGGGCACCGAGAAGCTGCCCCAGCGCACCGCCTGGAAGCAGGAGAAGGAGCGCCGGGCGGCCGCCGAGGAGGGGCGCGCCCCGAAGATCGGTCAGCCCGGCACGAAGGACACCACCTGGGGCAAGGGTGGTGGCCGGGGCGTGCCGACGGGCGGTCGCGGGGCGGCCGGCCGGGGTGGCAAGGCCGGCGGTGGCCGGGGCGGCCCGCGGGTCGCGCCGGGGCGCAAGTTCAACCCGGCCAAGGACAGCCCCGAGCTGCTGGTCGGCCGGAACCCGGTGCTGGAGTCGCTGCGCGCCCAGGTGCCGGCGACCGCCCTCTACACCGCGCAGGGCATCGACATCGACGACCGGGTCAACGAGATCGTCCGCACCGCCGCCGACCGGGGCATCGCGATCCTGGAGGTCAGCCGCGCCGAACTGGACCGGATGACCGGCGGCGTGCTGCACCAGGGCGTCGGGCTCCAGGTCCCGCCGTTCGCGTACGAGCCGTTCGACGACCTGGTCGCCGCGGCGCTGGAGCAGACCGCCCCGCTGCTGGTGGCGCTGGACGGGGTGACCGACCCGCGCAACCTCGGCGCGGTGATCCGGTCCGCCGCCGCCTTCGGCGCGCAGGGCGTGTTCGTGCCGGAGCGGCGGGCCGCCGGGATCACCGCGACCGCCTGGCGGACCAGCGCCGGCGCGGCGGCCCGGGTGCCGGTCGCCCAGGTGACCAACCTGACCCGGTCGCTGAAGGCCTGCCAGGACGCCGGGTTCGTGGTTGTCGGCCTGGACGCCGACGGCGAGACCGACCTCTACGACCTGGAGGCCGCGGTCGGCCCGCTGGTCGTCGTGGTCGGCTCCGAGGGCCGCGGGCTGTCCCGGCTGGTCGGGGAGACCTGCGACCTGACGGTGAGCATCCCGATGGTCTCCGAGGTCGAGTCGCTCAACGCCAGCGTCGCCGCGGCCGTCACCCTCGCCGAGGTGGCGCGCCGCCGATCCGTCAGCTGAGCCACGACAGACGAAAGGGGCGGCCCGCCGATCGGCGGGCCGCCCCTTTCGGTCGTACGTCAGATCCGCTTGCCGGTGGCCGCGTTGAACACGTGGGTACGGCCCTCGCGCGGCTTGACGAACACGGTGTCGCCCATGTTCGGCATGGTCCGGCGGTCGGTGCGGACGACGAAGCGCTCGGAAGCGCCGCCCAGCGCGGCGTGGCCGTACACGTTCGCGTCCGAGCCCAGGTCCTCGACCAGCTCGACCACGACCGGCATGCCGCCCTCGGTCGGGCTGACCAGGTCGCAGTCCTCCGGGCGGAAGCCGACGGTCACCTTGCCGTCGCCGCCCTCGGCCCGGGCCGCCTCGACCTGCTCCCGGGTGAGCGGGATGTTCATCTCGGCGAACGCGGCGCCCGAGTCGTTCAGTGGCACGGTCTTGATGTTCATGGCCGGCGAGCCCATGAAGCCGGCGACGAAGACGTTGGCCGGGGTGTCGTAGAGCGCCCGCGGGGTGTCCACCTGCTGGAGCTCACCGTCGAGCAGCACCGCCACCCGGTGGCCCATGGTCATCGCCTCGACCTGGTCGTGCGTCACGTAGACGGTGGTGACGCCGAGCTTGGCCTGCAGCGAGGCGATCTGGGTACGGGTCTGCACGCGCAGCTTGGCGTCGAGGTTCGACAGCGGCTCGTCCATGAGGAAGACCTGCGGCTCGCGGACGATCGCCCGGCCCATCGCGACCCGCTGGCGCTGACCACCGGAGAGCGCCTTCGGCTTGCGGCCCAGGAACTCCTCCAGCTGGAGCAGCGCGGCCGCCTCCTTGACCCGCCGGTCGATCTCCGACTTCGAGGTCTTGCGGAGCTTCAGGGCGAACGCCATGTTCTCGTACACCGTCATGTGCGGGTAGAGGGCGTAGTTCTGGAAGACCATCGCGATGTCGCGGGCCTTCGGCGGCAGGTGGGTGACGTCGCGGTCGTCGATGTAGATCGAGCCTTCGTCGACGTCCTCGAGGCCGGCGAGCATGCGCAGGCTGGTGGACTTGCCGCAACCGGAGGGGCCGACCAGGACGAGGAACTCGCCGTCGCCGATCTCCAGGTCCAGGGCGTTGACGGCGGGGCGCTCGGTGCCCGGGTAGATCCGGGACGCCTTCGAATAGGTGACCGTAGCCATGGTGGAGCGCTTCCTTTCACCGGCAGGAACGTGCCGGACGATCCGAGTGAAGAGGAGCGACCGGCACGGTGCCGTGCCGGCCAACGGGCGACGTGCCGGTCACCAGGGGTGGTCGGGGGTCGTCCGTGTCACTGCACGGTAAACGGTCTTGGCGGCGCTGCCAAGGCGCGCGTCGACGGATGGGATCGACGGCATACCGCATCACGGTCAGTCGGGCACGTCCGGACATCAATCGCCGCGAGAGTGGTCGGGGACCGTCGGGATGTTGACGTTTCCCGTGCTCGCAAGGCCTGCCGAGCGGGATATTCGGACGTCAGTCGCTATGCTGACCAGGACGCGACACGCCCCTGTAGCTCAGCTGGCCAGAGCACTCGCCTTGTAAGCGAGATGTCGCCGGTTCGATCCCGGCCGGGGGCTCTCTCAGCACCTCACCAGCCGAGCCGCCCGGCCCACCAGGACAAGGCGGTCGGGCGGCTATCTGACGGCTCGGCTCGGTGGATGAGGTGTCACCGCGATAGACGATGGCGACCGCCGCGAGGCCGACGACCAGGCCGAGAACGGTCTGCGGACCGAACGGCTCGCCGAACATGAGGGCTCCCCAGAGGGCCGTGACCGGGGCCATGAGGAACATGAGCGTGTTGACCTTGGCGACTCCGGAACGCCTCAGGATGAGCCAGTGAGGTGATCTCAGCAACGCGAATGTGTTGATTGGTGCGACACGGACGAGGCCGGACGATACGGGTGCTGCTGGAAACGGGCGTGGAGCCCACGGTAGATGAGTTCTCACCACAAGATCCATCAACCCGAGGACTCCACGTGATTGCCTATCGTGCCATGGTCGACGTGCCCCAGGAACTGGTGGCCCACCTGTCCCGGCTGTTGGCCGCCGAGCGGCGGGCGCTGGGAACCCGTCGCGGCACCCGGGCGTTGAGCTGCGGAAAGCAGGCGCTGCTGGTCTTGGTCTGGTTCCGCAAGAACGAGAACATCGAACTGCTGGCGGCCGGGTTCGGCGTCTCGCGGGCCACCGGCTACCGCTACGTCGCTGAGGGACGGCGGGTGCTCGCCGCCCAGGCACCCGACCTACACGAAGCACTCCAGCAAGTCGCCGAGGCCGGCTGGGCGTACGTGATCCTGGACGGCTCGCTGATCGGCACCGACCGGTGCGCCGAGACGACCACCAGCGTCAAGGGCAAACAGATCGACGCCTGGTACTCCGGTAAACACCGCCGGCCGGGAGGCAACATCCAGGCATTCATGCGCCCCGACGGGGCACCGATCTGGGTCTCCGACGTGATGCCCGGCCATCTGCACGACCTCACCTGCGCCGAGCAGCAACAGATCCTCGCCGCGGCCTGCTGGGCCGCCTCCCAACTGCACCTGCCGACCCTGGCCGACTCCGGCTACGAAGGCGCTGGCCAGGGAATCCACACGCCATACAAGCAGCCCGCAGACGGCCGGGCGCTCGCGGCCGACAACCGCGCCTACAACACCCTGCTGCGCGCCCAACGCGCACCCGGAGAACGCGGATTCGCCCTGCTCAAACGCGGCTGGAAAGCGCTGCAACACGTCACCGCCAGCCCGACGACCATCGGAGAGATCGCCCGCAGTGCCCTCGTGCTCACCACATTGCTATACGACCGTCAGCCCCAACCTTGCTGAGATCACCTCAGTAGAGCCCGTATCCGCCGAAGGTGGACAGGGCTACGAGCCAGGTGATCGCGACCCAGAACGAGAGCTCAGCGGGAGGCTGTGCCGCCCCGGTGCGCACGGCGAGTGCGGTGAAGATGAGGGCACTGGTGGCGCAGTGGACGGTCAGCGACACCGCGGGTGCGACTTGCGTGCTGGAGCGGCTTTCCAGGAACGTGGCCGCCACCAGCGTCAACATGCCGACGAACGGCACGAGATAGGCCCACCAGGCCACGCCGGTGCCGGCCGTCGCATCGGCCATGGTGACGATGGCTACGCCGCTCACCCCCAGGCACAGGCCGAGCCATTGTCTACCCGAGACGTACTGACGCAACAGCGGTCCGGCAAGCGCCCCGGCGACGAGGGGTTGAACGCCGTCGATCAGAGCCGTGGCGCCGCTGGAGACCCCGAGTTGGATCGCGTAGTAGACGCTGAGCAGATAGCCGCTCTGCGACAGGACGCCGATCATGGCCTGCCGGGTCACGTCCCTTGGGGTGAGCCCCCGCCACGACCTTCTGGCGACGGCGGCGGCGACAACGATCAGGATGGCGGTCAGTGGCAGGAACCGCCACATCAGGATCGTGACCGCGTCGGCACTTCCCGCGCCGAGCTTGGCCCCGATGAATCCGGGCGCCGGCGGCGCGCGTCCTGGCCGTCTTCGACGCCTCACTGGCATGGTCGGCGGAGAACAGTTCCAAGGGGTGCAGCATGGTCAACGCCCACGCCGAAATCAGCGATCCGGCCCACCCCGCTACCCGATCATCACCGGGCAGAAGGAGTGGATGCTCGCCCTGTTCACCTGCCTCGCCGACAGCATCACCCCGGACGGAGCCGACCAGCTGGGCCGCACGCTCATGCTGTTGCACGAAGGCGCGCTCGTCGCCCACGGCCTGAACATCTTTCCGGACCCCATCAGCCAAGCCCGCGACCAGGCGCAAGCTCTCCTCGCCGGCGCCGGGCACGCCGCCTGAGCGGTGGACGCGGTCCGGCGCGCGTCGGGCGTGGCCGTGATCGCTCCGCACCAGCAGGCGTGCGGACGGGGACGGGCGTCGAGTGCCGCAGGGCGGTCAGGGTTGTCGTCGGTGGCCGCCCGTGAACCGTCCTGCCGCGGGGTGCGGATAACAGGTGATGCTTCCCTACTCCGCGAGGGGCCTTGCGTGAGAGAACTCAGACCAACGTTGGACGCCGATGTCGGTGCGCTGACGGACGCAGCGATCATCGAGCGGTCCGTGCGGGATCCGGAGACCTTCTCGGCGATCTTCGACCGGCACGCGCCGCACATCCACCGTTACCTGGCCCGGCGCCTCGGTGTGCCGGCCGCGGACGACCTGGTCGCGGAGACGTTCCTCGCGGCCTTCCGCCGCCGGGACCGCTTCGACACCACCCATCCGGACGCGCGGCCGTGGCTGTACGGGATCGCCACCAGGATCGTCGGCCAGCATCGGCGGAACGAGGAACGCGAGCACCGGCTGCGGCAGGCGTACGTCCCCGCGACGAGCGAGGCTTCGCACGCCAACCGGGTCGCCACCGTGGTGGCGGCGCAATCACTTCGCCGGCCCCTCCTCGAGGCGCTGGCCAGGCTCTCCGACGGAGATCGGGACGTGTTGCTGCTGATCGCCTGGGAGGAACTCCGGTACGAGGAGGTCGCCGCCGCGCTGTCGATTCCGGTCGGCACCGTGCGATCACGACTCAACCGAGCCCGCACGCTGCTCCGTGAGCGGTTGGGTGACGCATCGGCCAGCACGATCGAGGAGGTACTGGGAAATGGATGAGATGCGACTGCTCCAGCAGCTCGGCGACGAGACCGGGCTGCCGGCGCCCGAGCGGTTGATGCCGGCCCGCAGCCGGCTGGCGGCCGTCCTGGCCGCGACGGCCGCTCAGTCCTCGGCACCCGCGGTGTCCACCGTGCCTGCGGCGCCTCCCCGCTCGCGACGACCGGCCTGGCGGCTGGTGCTCAGCGGGGTGGCGGCGGCGGGTCTGGCGGCGGCGGTCGCCTCGGTGCTGGTGCTGGCACCGGACCGGATCGGCGGCAGCACGCCACCCGCACGGGCCGATGCCACCCAGGTGCTGCAGAACGCGGCGGCCGCCGCGCTGCGAATGCCCGATGTCGATCCCCGGCCGGACCAGTTCGTCTACGTCCGCTCCCAGGAGGGGGGTGAGCTGCGGGAGAGCTGGAGGTCGGTGGACGGAACGCGGGACGGTCTGATCATCGAGACGGCTGCCGCCGGCCGTACCGAGGTCATCGTTCCCGGTTGCCGGAACGGGCGGGCGGTGGCGGTGAAGGGCAACCGGGTGGTTCCGGGCGAGACCGAGCCGTGCACCCCGGAACCCGCCTACCGCGCCGACCTGCCCACCGACGCCGCAGCGATGCGGGCCTTCCTGGCGAAGAATGCCAGCGGGGAAACCGGCGACACCAACGCCCTCGGAAAGGACGTCCTCCACCACCTCACCGACAGCTACCTGCGCCCCCGGACCCGGGCCGCGCTCTACCAGGCCGCGGCGACGATGCCGGACCTGCAGGCCGTACCGTCCGCCACGGACGCCGCGGGCCGGCCGGGCATCGGCATCACCTGGCCATCGACGGGCGGCGCCGGCGAGCTGGTGCTCGTCTTCCACCCCGAGACCCACACCTTCCTCGGCGTGGGCGGGCCGGCCGGAGGGTCGGCCGTGCTGGCCGTCGCCGTCGTCGACCGAGTCGGCCAGTCGGTCTGACATCCGGCACAGCGGCCGGTCGTCCCGGCGTGTTCGCCGGGTCTCCGCAGCACGAGGAGGCCCGGCGCGCGCCCGACCGGGCCGCGCCGAGCAGGTCGTGACACCACTGGCCGAACCGCACCGGATGCGCCGGCACCCGTCCCGGTCCGGTCGGGCAGCCGCGGGCGCGTCCCGCGCCGCCGGCACCCACACGTCAACTGTCCAGCCATGGGATGCGAGGAACCGATGACGCTCTTCGGTGCGGGGCCCACCCGGCGCCTCGGGCGCGGGCGGACGGCGGCCGTCGACGGCGGCGCATTGACCGACGCCGAGATAATCGCCTGGTCCGCGGAGGATCCCGAACTCTTCTCGGCGATCATCGACCGGCACGCGCGGCGCGTCCATCGTCGCCTGGCACGACGCTTGGGTGTGCCGGCAGCGGACGAACTCGTCGCCGAGACCTTTCTCGCGGCGTTCCGTCTTCGGAACCGGTTCGACATCGCCCAGGCCGACGCTCGGCCCTGGCTCGACGGGCTCGCCACCGAGCTGGCCATCCGGTACCAGGCGGCAGGTAGGACCTGAAACGCTCAGTGGTTCGCGGTCCGCGCGAGGTGCGGGCTGTCCGGCGTCGGGACGGGCGGGGCAGCGGACATGCTCCGGAGGATCTGCGCCGTCTCCGGGTTCGCCGGGAAGAACGTCTCGATGGAGATCTCGTCGAGCGTCACGTCCCGCGGCGAGCCGAACACCGTCGTCGTGTAGAGCAGGGCGAGCTCGCCGTGCTCGGTGGCCAGCCGCATCGGGATCACCAGGTCGTCCACCGGTCGGGCGCCGGTGCTCGCGGCAGGCTCCCGCGGCACCGGGTACGCCTCCAGCTCGGCCAGCAGCTCCGCCAGGCCCGCCGCCGCGGTGCGGGCGAGCTGCCGGCGGACCCGGCGCAGCAGCTGGGTACGCCACTGGGCGAGGTTCCGGATCTGCCGGGACAGGCCGTCCGGGTGCAGGGTCGCGCGCAGCACGTTGACCGGGGGTGTGCGCAGCTCCTCCGGGACGCCGTGCAGGAACGCCGTCATGGCCCGGTTGGCGGTCAGCAGCTCCCAACGGACGTTGACGGCCAGTGCCGGGTTGGGCTCGTGACCGGCGAGTACGGCGTCGATGGCCGCCCGGGCCGCGCCGAGATCGGTGAGCGCGCGTTCGGTGTGCACGGGGGCGAACCCGGCGGCCAGGTAGAAGGCGTTGCGCTCGCGCAGCGGCACATCGAGTTCGTCGCAGAGCCGCTCGATCATGCTCCGGCTCGGGTTGGCGCGCCCGGTCTCGATGAAGCTCAGATGCCGGGCGGACAGCTCGGCCGAGAGCGAGACGTCGAGCTGTGAGCGGCCCCGGCGCTCCCGCCAGCGCCGTACCAGCACCCCGACCGGTTCGGTGTTGGTCACGTGGCAAGCCTGCCCTGCTGGCGTACCCGGGGCAATGACCCCGCGGGTAATCGACGCGGACCGGTCCCCGGCCGCAGGGTCTCAGGTGTGGCCGACGCCGTGCCACCCATCGGGACGAGAGGAAGAGCCATGACCGAGACCACCGCACCGTCGCGGCAGCACGAGGCGACCGTCGAGCGCTACCTGCGGTTCTGGAACGCCGGGACGCCGGAGGAGCAGCAGCGCATCGCCGCGACGACCTTCACCGACGACATCGAGTACCACGCACCGGTCGGCGTTCTCACCGGCCGGCAGGCGCTGATCGACTTCCGGGACCGGTTCGCGCAGCACATGGGCACGGTGGCGTTCCGTGGCCGGGAGGAGCCCCAGATCCACCACGACCGCGCCCGGCTGCGCTGGGAGATCGAGGTCGGCGCGGCGGAGCCCTTCGCGGCCGGCACCGACGTGCTGGCGTTCGACCAGGACGGCCGGATCAGCTCGGTCAGTGCCTTCCTGGACCGGGCACCCGAGGGCTTCGATCCGCACGCGCACGACTGACTCCTGCCGGGGCCGTGCCCGCCGCCGGTCCGCCCGGCGCACCGTGGAGGCCGACGCCAACCGGTCCGCGGACACACCGGAGGTGCGCCTGAGCGGCCGGGAAGGGCCGGCGGGCGCTTCCGCAAGCCGGCCGGGCACCCGTTCGCGGCGGGTGCCCGGCCGGCGTCGCCCGGAGCCGCCGCTCGGGCCGGGCAACGGTCGCGGGCCGGGAACGGATACGGTGCGACTCGACCGGTGGAGGGCGGATGGGGGATGTCGGGTGCGGGTGACGGTACGTAGCGGGACCGCGGCGGACGCCCCGGCGTTGGCCGGTCTCCGGTGGCGGCGGGTCACCGAGGAACGCGGCTACACCGGGACGGATCGGGCCGACTTCGTGGCGATGTTCACCGCCTGGGCGGCCGAGCACAGCTCCAGCCACCTGTCCTTCCTCGCCGAGGTGGACGGCGAGGCGGTCGGCATGGCGTGGCTGATGGTGGCCGACCGGGTGCCGACTCCCGTCCGGCGGCACCGGCGCAGCGGCGACGTCCAGTCGGTGTACGTGGTGCCGGAGCTGCGGGACGCCGGGGTCGGTGCGATGCTGCTGGAGGCCGTGCTGGCCGAGGCCGCGAAGCTGGAGTTGGAGCAGGTCACGGTCCACTCGACCGAGCGGGCCATCCGCTTCTACCAGCGGTTGGGCTTCCAGCACGACCAGCGGTGGCTCCGCTGGCAGCCGGAGTGACGGCCGCCCCGCGCTGACCCGCGGCGGCTGTCGGCCCGTGCCTACCCCGGCCGCGAAAAACCCGGCCGCGACCCCGGGCAGCGGCGGCGGTCGCGTCGGGAAGGACGCCGGCGGACGCGGGAAAGGCGCCGGTGACCTCGGGAAGGCCGCGGCGGCGGCATATCCTGGCTCCGGTCGGAGGGAGCCCGGTGAGTCGCGCGGTCGAGGAGTCGAACCGAGCGATGCTGCGCGCCCGGGACGCCATGGACCGGTCGTACGACCAGCCGCTGGACATCCCCGCGCTGGCCCGGATCGCGCACGTGTCGGAGGCGCACTTCATCCGGACGTTCCGGGCCACCTTCGGCGAGACCCCGCACCGCTACCTCCAGCGTCGGCGGGTGGAGCGGGCGATGTACCTGCTGGTGCAGACCGACCGGGACGTCACGGACATCTGCTACGCGGTGGGCTTCGGCAGCCTGGGCACGTTCAGCCGGACGTTCCGGCAGATCGTCGGCGAGTCGCCCACCGGGTACCGCCGGCGGACCTCGCCCGCCGCGGCGGTGCCGACCTGCTTCACCAAGGCCTGGACCAGGCCCAGCAGTTTTGGATAAGCAGCAGGTCAGAGCGTTCTTCTAGGGTCGTCGGCATGACGATGAACGCCCTGACCCGCTCCCAGATCTACGTCCTCGACCAGAACGAGGCCCTCGACTTCTACGTCGGCAAGCTCGGCATGGAGGTGCACACCGACGCGGACCTCGGCTTCATGCGCTGGCTGACGGTCAACGTCCCCGGCGACCGGCAGCGGGAGATCCTGCTGGAGACCCCCGGCCCGCCGCGGCTGGACCCGAAGACCGCCGAGCAGGTCCGGGAACTGCTCACCAAGGGCGCGATGGGCGGCTCCCTCTTCCTCACCACCGACGACGCGCACAAGACGTACGCGGACCTGGTCGCCAAGGGCGTGGACATCACCGACGAGCCGACCGACCGCCCGTACGGGATCGACTTCGGCATCCGTGACCCGTTCGGCAACCACATCCGCATCGGCCAGATGCACGAGCAGGGCTGACCGATGAGCGAGGTGACCGTCGGCGCCCGGCCGGTGGACCGGGCGACCTGGGATCGCGCGCTGCTGGCCGGCGGCGCGCTGGCCGGGCCGTTCTGGGTGGCCGCCGCCCTGGCGCAGGGGCTGACCCGGGACGGCTTCGACTTCCGGCGACACCCGGTGAGTGTGCTGAGCACCGGCGACCTGGGCTGGATCCAGATCGGCAGTTTCGTCCTGGCCGGCCTGCTCTGCCTCGGCGCGGCGGCCGCGCTGCGCCGGGTGCCGCATCCCGGCCTCGGGCCGCGTACCGCCCCCTGGCTCGTCGGTCAGTACGGCCTGGGCATGGTGCTCGCCGGCGTCTTCGTGGCCGACCCGCTGGACGGCTTCCCGGCCGGTACGCCGGCCGGCCCGGGCGAGGTGAGCTGGCACGGCCTGGCGCACCTCGGCGCCGGCGTGCTGGCCTTCACCGCGTTGATCGGGGCCTGCCTGGTCGCCGGGCGCCGGTTCGCCCGGCAGGGCGAGCGGGGCTGGGCGGCGTACAGCGTCGCCAGCGGGGGGTACTTCGCGGTGGCCTGGGTGGCCCTGATGGTCTCCGCCGGGAACCCCGTCGCGATGCTCGGGTTCGGGGCCGCCGCGGTGGTCGGCTGGGTCTGGATGTCGGCGACCCTGGTACGGGCCCTGCGGACGGGCTGACGGCGTCCGCCATGATCGGGAGGCGCGGCACCCGTCGCGCCTCCCGACCCGTGTGAGGGGACCGCGATGGCGACCCGCCTGCTCTACCTGGCCCGGCACGGCGAGCAGGACCGTCCTCCGCAGACCCCGCCCGGCGTCGACCCGCCGGAGACCGGGCTCTCCGCGCGGGGCCGCCGGCAGGCGACGCTGCTCGGCGAGCGGCTGCGTGGCGTGCCGTTCGACGCGGTGCACCACGGCCCGCTGCCCCGGGCCGCGCAGACCGCCGAGCTGGTCGCCGCCGCCCTGCCCGGGATCCCGGTGTACGCGTCGGAGGAGGTCGGCGACCACGTGCCCGACGACACCGACCCGACCGGGCTGCCGGAGGCGTACGCCCGGTTCCTGGCCGGCTTCAGCGCGGCCGAGCGGGCCGACGGGCCGCGACTGACCGCGGCGGCGTTGCGCCGGTTCGCCACCGCGCCGGCCGACGGCGACCGACGCGAACTGATCGTCACCCACACCTTCCTGATCGCCTGGTTCGTCCGGCACGCGTTGGACGCCCCGGAGCGGCGCTGGCTGGGCTTCAACGCGCACAACTGCGGGTTGACGGTGATCCGCTACCGGGACGGCGTACCGCCGACCCTGATCGCGGTGAACGACGTCGCCCACCTGCCGCCGGAACTGCGGGCCACCGGCCTCCCCGCCGAGTACCGGGTTTGAGCGGCGGACGGCGCCGGAGGGCGCGCCGTCGCCGGCCCGGTGGCCGACGGCGGTCATCCGGTGGCCCGTTCCAGCAACGCCACCACCGAGCTGGTGACCTCCGGGAGGGCGCCGTCGGCCGGGCAGTCGACGTAGCCGGTCTCGACGGTGCCGACGGTCAGCCGGTAGGTGAACGCGTCCCGGCACGCGGTGTCGACGTTGGCCCGGCCGGCTTCGGCGGGCAGTCGCGGGTCGGCGACCAGCCGGCGCAGCCGGTCGAGGTCGGCCCGGTCCAGCCGCCCGGTACGCCGCGAACCGGCCCGGTCGACGGCCGTCCACCGGCCGTCCGGCTCGACCGTGACCGTGTCGCCGCGCCCCGCGAAACCGCCGGTGCGGGTGAGCACGATCCGGCCGGCGGTCGGTGCGACGACCGTCCCGCTCGGAGCCGGCGCGACCGTCCCGGTCGGGGTGACCGTCCCGGGCGTGGTGGGCCCGGCCGGCGGCGTGGTTCCACCGGTGCGGCCCGCGCTCGGGCGGGACGGCTCGGCCGCCGAGCAGCCGGTGAGCAGCACGGTGACCAACGCGATCTTGACACCGGTCATCGAGGCTGGTCTCATGCCACTCGGACGGGTGGCGGCGCGGCGCGGTTCCCGTCACCCGGTTCTCCGCCGGCACGGCCGGTGTCCGGGGCGGCGCGGCCTCCCCCTCTTCTGATCTACTCGTCGCCGCGCCCACATCCGCGACCACGCACGTCACACCACCCCCGCTCAGGAGGGCACGTGAGAAGACCCCTTGCCGCCGTCAGCGTGGCTCTGCTCGCCGGCGGTCTGCTGACCGTCGCCACCCCGGCGACGGCGGCACCCGCCCCCGCGCCCGCGCCCGTGCCGAACCCGGTCGCCCGCGCGGCGGCCGCGCTGCGCGCCAACCCGAGCGCCGTCCGGGGCGGCAGCGCCGAGTCCTACCAGGTGTACCGCACCAAGGTGGACGCCGACGGCAGCGCGCACGTCCGCTACACCCGGACCTACCGGGGGCTGCGGGTGCACGGCGGGGACTTCGTCATCCACACCGCCCCGGGTGGCGGCTACGCCGGCTCCTCGGTCGGCCTGACCGCCCCGCTGACCCTAGGCACCACCGCCAAGGTCTCCGCGGCGACCGCGAAGAAGGCCGCCCGTGCCCGGTTCACCGGGAAGGTCACCACGGTCGGCGCCCCGGAACTCTTCGTGGACGCCAGCTCCGGCACCGGCCGGCTGGCCTGGGAGACT
This sequence comes from Micromonospora sp. CNZ280, assembly GCF_011759515.1. NCBI lineage: Bacteria > Bacillati > Actinomycetota > Actinomycetes > Micromonosporales > Micromonosporaceae > Micromonospora > Micromonospora sp. CNZ280. The sequence goes on along the minus strand of NZ_JAAOYP010000001.1, from coordinate 1,574,172 downwards.
GTGGTCAGCGGCTGGGCCGCGGACGGGCAGACCCCGTCCCGGCTGCACGTCGTCACCGACGCCACCACCGGCAAGCTGATCGGCACGTACGACGAGATCGAGTCGGTCTCCGGCACCGGCCACAGCCTCTACGCCGGCTCGGTGAGCGTCGAGACCACCCAGACCGGCAGCGTGTACCAGCTCATCGACCCGGCGCACGGCAACGGCTCCACCTGCGACATGAACAACGGCACGTCGACCTGCACCGCGTTCATCGACGCGGACAACACCTGGGGCAGCGGCGCCAACGCCAACCGGCAGTCGGCCGCGATCGACGCCCACTTCGGCGCCGCGAAGACGTTCGACTACTTCAAGAACGTGCACGGCCGCAACGGCATCTTCGGTGACGGGCGCGGTGTGCCCAGCCGGGTGCACTACGGCCAGAACTACGACAACGCCTTCTGGGACGGCGCCCGGATGACGTACGGCGACGGCTACGCCAACGTCTCGCCGCTGGTCTCACTGGACGTGGCCGCGCACGAGATGACCCACGGGGTGACCGACAACGTGGTGCCCGGCGGCCTGACCTACGCGGGCGAGTCCGGCGGCCTCAACGAGGCCACCAGCGACATCTTCGGCACCATGGTGGAGTTCTACGCCAACACCACAGCCGACCCGGGTGACTACCTGATCGGCGAGAAGATCAACATCAACCTCGACGGCACCCCGCTGCGGTACATGTACGACCCGGCGCTGGACGGCTGGTCCGACCGCTGCTGGTCCACCGCCACCAAGAACAAGGACGTGCACTTCTCGTCCGGGGTGGCCAACCACTTCTTCTTCAACCTGGCCGAGCGCACCGGCAGCACCGCGTACGGCACCTCGCCGGTCTGCGGCGGCGCGCCCGGGATGGTCGGCATCGGCCGGGACAAGGCGGCGAAGATCTGGTTCCGGGCCCTGGACGTGTACTTCACCTCCAACACGTCGTACGTGAACCCCACCAACCCGGCGAACACCGCGCGGGCGTACACCCTGCGGGCCGCGACCGACCTGTACGGCGGCTGCTCCGCCGAGTACCGGGCCGTCCAGGCGGCGTGGACCGCGGTGAACGTGGCCGGCAACGACGCGACCTGCTCCACCGGAAGCGACTTCGGCGTCACGTTGTCGCCGACCGCCGGCGCGGTCGACCCGGGCGGCTCAGTCGCCACCACCGTCGCCACCACGACCACCAGCGGCTCGGCGCAGACCGTGACGCTGTCGGCGACCGGCCTACCGAGCGGCGCCACCGCCTCGTTCAGCCCGGCCTCGGTGACCTCCGGCGGCTCGTCCACCCTCACCATCACCACCACGGCCGCGACCCCGCCCGGCGTCTACACCGTGCGGGTGAACGGTGCCGGCTCGGTAACCCGGAGCACCAGCTACACGCTGACCGTGCGCGGTTCCGGTGGCAGCTGCACCAGTCCGGGGCAGCAGCTCACCAACCCGGGCTTCGAGTACGGCGCCACCGGCTGGGCGCAGACCACCGGCGTGATCGGCAAGCACGGCACCCGGCAGCCCGCCCACAGCGGCAGCTGGAGCGCCTGGCTGGGTGGGTACGGCAGCGCGCACACCGACATGCTCACCCAGACGGTGAGCCTGCCAATGGGCTGCACGTCGTACAACTTCAGCTTCTGGCTGCACATCGACTCGGCGGAGACCAACATCGGCACCGCGTACGACACGCTGCGGGTGCAGGTGATCGGCTCCACCGGGACGGTGCTGGCGACCCTGGCCACGTACTCGAACCTGGACCGCGCCACCGGGTACGACCGGAAGACCTTCTCGCTGGCCCCGTACGCCGGTCGGACGGTCACGTTGAAGTTCACCGGCACCGAGGACGCCTCGCTGCAGACCTCCTTCGTGCTCGACGACACCGCGGTCTACCTCAGCTGACCTGGCGGCGACGCCAGCCCGGTTGACCACGGCGGGCCCGGCGGCCACCCCACGCGGGTGGCGGCCGGGCCCGCGCCGTTATGGTCAGCCGGACCGGGACGAGGGAGGCAGGACGGTGGCGGACGCGGAACTCGTGGTCCAGGTGACCGGGCCGGTGGCGACCGTGGTGATTCACAACCCGGGGCGGCGCAACGCGATGACCCCGGCGATGTGGCGGCAGCTGCCGGTGCTGCTCGACGACCTGGAGGCCGACCCGGCGGTCCGGGCGCTGGTGCTCACCGGGGCCGACGGCACCTTCTGCGCCGGCGCTGACCTGGGCGACCTGGACGAGCTGCTGGCGGCGGGGGACGCCAGCATCGCGGTGGTCGCCGAGGAGCGGCTGGCGGCATTCGCCAAGCCGACCGTGGCGGCGGTGCGGGGCGCCTGCGTGGGCGGCGGCTGCCAGCTCGCCGTCGCCTGCGACCTGCGGATCGCCGCCGCCGACGCCCGGTTCGGCGTGCCGCCCGCCCGGCTCGGCCTGGTCTATCCGACCCCCACCACCCGCCGGCTGGCCGGGCTGGTCGGCCCGTCCGCCGCCAAGCACCTGCTCTTCACCGCCGAGCTGGTGGACGCCGAACGGGCGCTGCGGATCGGCCTGGTCGACGAGGTGCTGCCGGCCGACCGACTGACCGACCGGGTCGACGAGCTCACCGCGGCGATCGCCGACCGCTCGCGGCTCACCGTCACCGCCGCCAAGGAGATCGTCGACGGCAGGGCGGACGCGGACCGGATCGCCTGGTGGCACCGGCAGGTGCTGGACAGCGGCGAGGCCCGCGAGGGGGTCACGGCCTTCGCCGAGCGCCGCCCGCCGCGCTTCGGCTGGACGCCGCCCGGTCGGGGCTGACCCCTCGGCCAGGCCGGTTGGACGCGCCGGTCCGCTGAGGACGGCGGCTCGCGGTACGGCCACTGTGGATCCGACACGTTCGATGGGTCGCTGGTGTCCGGCCGCCGGGTGCGGCAGGCTGTCGTCGTGCAGCGCGATCAGTTGCTCGCCGGGCGTTACCGGCTCGGTGAGCGTCTCGGCGAGGGCGGCATGTCCGTGGTCCACCGGGCGCACGACGAGGTGCTGGAGCGCGACGTGGCGGTCAAGGTGCTGGTCGGCTCCGACGTGGTGGCCAGACGGCGGATCCGGGCGGAGGCGAAGGCAGCGGCCCGGATGTCCCACCCGAACGTCACCAACGTCTACGACTACGGCGAGTCGGCGCTGGCCGGCGAGCAGGTCCCGTTCGTGGTCATGGAACTGCTCACCGGCCGTACGCTCGAACAGCGGCTCGCCGACGGGCCACTGCCGCCCCGGGCCGCCCTGCGGGTCTGCGCCGAGGTGGCGGCCGCCCTCGCGGCCGCGCACGCCCTCGGCCTGGTGCACCGGGACGTCAAGCCGGGCAACGTGATGCTCACCCCGACCGGTGCGAAGATGCTCGACTTCGGCATCGCCGCGGTCGCCGGCGCGCCGGAGATCGACTTCGAGGGCCGGCTGCTCGGCACCCCCGCCTACCTCGCCCCCGAGCGGCTCGACGCCGGCGAGGTGCTGCCCGCCTCCGACGTCTACGCGCTCGGGCTGCTCCTGCACCGGGTGCTCGTCGGCCGGCTGCCCTGGCAGATGGCCACCCACACCGGGACGCTGCGCGCGCACGCGTACGCCGAACCGGGTCCGCTGCCAGCGGTGGCCGGGGTGCCGGCCGAGGTGGGCCGGCTGTACCGGCGGTGCGTGGCCAAGGACCCGCTGGACCGGCCGCCGGCAGCCGAGGTGGCCCGGGTGCTGGGCGCGGCGGTCGTCCGGATGGCCGAGCCGGACCCGGTCGAGGCCGACCGGCCCGCGCCGGAGCGGTCCGGGTCGGACCAGCCCACCGTGCGCCCGCCGGGCGCCCCGGTTGCCGCCACCGGCCCGTCCGCCCGTCGCGTCACCCGGCTCGGCGGGCGGCTGGTGCTGACCGTGGGCACCGCGGTGGTGGCCGCGGTGGGCCTCGCCGGGGCCCTCGGCGACCCGTCCGTGCGGCCGGCGCCGGACGGCCAGCCGCCGGGCGGCGCGACCACCAGCGGCACGGCAGCCGTCGGATTGCCGGTCACCGCTGACGCTGAGGAGGAACCCGACCCGGGCGCGTCGGCCGGCCGGGCGACCCCAGCCCCGGCCACCTCCGCAATATCGGCCCTGCCCGCCCGGACTCCAGGCAGGCCGGCCCCGACGACCGGCCGACCGTCACCGAGCGGGAAGCCCGGGGTGCCGGTGTCGGCGCGCGGCGGAGTGGTCAGGGTCGCCTGTGACCGTCAGATGATCGAGGTGCTCGGCGTGACGCCGGCCGCCGGCTACCAGGTCGAGGCGCACGAGCCCGGCCCGGCGCGGGAGATCCGGGTCGAATTCGTCTCCGCCGACAACCGGAGCGTGGTGACCGTCCGCTGTGCCAACGGCCGGCCGGTGCCCCGGGTGAAGGAGCGGGCCCGCGAGGCGGCCCGGCCCGCCGCCGCCCGCGAGCGGAATCCGGGCCGGTCGCTGACCGCAGGCGGGCGCCACCGACGCTGAGCCGGAAGCCGGCGGGTGCCACGCCGGGCGTGCTGCCCCGACGTGGCACCCGTTCCCGCCGGCCGGTCCCTCAGCGGGCAGCCAGCGCCGCCCAGCTTGGCGTCACCGGCTCCCGCCGCAGTGGCATGCCCGCCTCGGCCGGCGTCCGGTCGCCCTTGCGCTGGTTGCACGGGTAGCAGGCGGCGGTGGTGTTCCTCCAGGTGTTCCGGCCGCCCCGGGAGCGGGGCAGGATGTGGTCGATGGTGCTCGCCGGCCCGCCGCAGTACGCGCAGCACCGGCCGTCCCGGCGTAACACCCCGGCGCGGGACCACGCCGGCCCGGCGCTGAACCGCCAGCGGGTCACCACGTACCGGACGAGCCGCACCACCCGGGGAACCGGGAAGACCCCGATCACCCGGTCCGGCTCGGCCTCGTGGATCTCGGCGACCCGGCGGCAGAGCATCCGGATCGCGTGCTGGACGGTGACCCGGTGCAGCGGGCCGAGGTCGGCGTTGATGACAAGGACGGCGTCCACCGGGATCTCCCTCCAGGGCGGTGACGGACGGGTGGCCCGGACGACGAGAGAGCCGCCCGGTCCGATTGCTGCGGAACGGGCGGCTCGACGTCGGGCACGCGTCAGTCGGGCCGGCCGCCCCGGTGGTCTTCGGCTCGGCAACCGCCGCCGGGCAGCACCGACCGCACGCGCGTGCCGTGCGACATCGACATGACGGGCTCCCGTGGCGGTGGTTGACCTTGCGCGGATCACGGTAGGCGCGCCCGGCGGCGGGCGGCAACGCATTTCGATCTAGCGCTGGCTGGCCAGCAGGCCGCGCGGGCGGACCGAGTACACCGGCTCGGCCGCGCCGCCCGCCGCCCGCAGGATGTGGTTCGCGGCGACGATGCCGGTCGCGGCGGCGCGTTCCATCAGCGCGCTGGGGAAGGCCGTGGCGATCCCGTCCCCGGCCAGGTAGAGCCCGGCCGCGTCGGTGCGCACGCCGGGCCGCTCGGCGTTGCTGCCCGGGGTGAACGCGGGCGCCCGGGCCTCCACCCGGGCCCGCAGCTCACGGACCCGCAACCGGGCCGCCTCCGGCCAGAGTTCGGCCAGTTCGCCGCGCATCCGCTCGGCCAGCACCTCGGCCGGCACGTCCGGCTCGCAGGCGTACGCGTGCAGTTCCAGCACCGAGCCGCCGGTGCGCACCGCCCAGCGCCGGGACTCGTTCTCCAGCCGGTGGTAGAGGGTCACCGAGTCCAGCGTGGGCTGCCGGGACACCCCGCTGAACACCGCCCGGCCGGCGTCGACGTCCCCGTCGCACCAGTAGCGGGCCACCGCGTACGGCGGGCCGGGCCGGCCGTACGCGGGCATCCGGGCCACCAGTTCCGGCGCGACCCGGGCCAGGTCGGGGGAGGCCGCGACCAGCGCGGCGAGCGCCGGCGGGTCGACCGCGAGCACCAGGTGCCCGGCGCGGTGGGACGCTCCGTCGCCGGTGGTCACCCGCCAGCCGCCGGCCTCCCGATTCAGCGCGGTGGCCGCGACGCCGGTCAGTACCCGCCCGCCGTGCCGCTCGACGTGCCGGGCCAGCGGCTCCCAGATCGCCGTGGCGTAGTCCTCGTCGGGGCAGTCGAAGGCCAGCCCCTCCGGGTTGCCGAGCAGGTAGAAGTGGAACTGGGCGACCAGTTCGGCGGCAGACATCTCGGCCTCGTGGTTGAAGAACGAGTGCGAGAAGACCTCGAAGAGCATGGCCCGGGCCCGGTCCGGCAACCGCAGTGAGGTGAGCAGTTCGTCGGCGGTGGTGGTGTCCAACTCGGCGTAGGTGCGCACCCGGTCGTAGCTGAGCAGCGGCAGCGCCGCGTCCCGGTCCATCCCGCGCAGGTCGGCCAGGCGCAGGCTGGGGCTGCGCAGCAGCAGCGCCAGCAGGTTCAGCGGCGGCGCCGGCGGCAGGTCGCCGAACTCCTCGGTCGGCCACCGCCGGCTCAGGATCGGGTAGCCCGGGATCGGCTTGAGCAGGCCCAGGCCGGGATCGACCCGACGCAGGATGGACCGCCAGTTGTAGTACTGCCGGAAGAACGCGTGGAAGCCGTGCTCCACCCGCTGGACGCCGTCGGCGAGCGCCTCCGGCCAGGCGCCGAGCCGCCCGCCCAGGGTCGGCGCGGACTCCAGCACGGTCACCGTGACACCGCGCTCGGCGAGCACCACGGCCGCCGACATCCCGGCGATGCCGCCGCCCACCACCACGGTCTCCACCGGTTGCGGCACGCGCGGGGCGCCACCGCCGCCCGGGTCCACCACGTGTTGGCGTACGCCGACGAACCGGCCGAGCAACTGCGACAACGACACGGACACCTCCCGGCCGGTGGGTGTGTCCAGTCTGCCCGGTCAGCGCTCTGTCGGCAGCAGACAGCGCCGCTGACGGTCCGAGGCCGGCCAGACGTACTCCAGGTCGGGCGGGACGTCGCCGAAGATGGGCCGGTAGTGCTCCGGGTCCTTGCGGACCAGCGACGAACGGTGGCTCAGGTGCAGGTCCTCCCGGCCCAGCCAGGGCGGCAGATCGCCGGCGGCGGCCAACTCCGCCTGGGCGCGGACCGTCTCGATGCCGCAGGCGGCGGCGAGGTCGCGGGTCATGGTGGCGGCGCAGGTGTCCGCCCGCCCCGGCTCGGACCAGACCGCGCACATGTCCAGCCCGTACCGGGTCAGCGCCTCCTCGTACCCGGCCCACATCTTCACCGCAGGATGGTTGCGCCAGCCGTACATCGGCCAGGTCAGCCCGCGCAGCACCTGGATCGTCTCCACCCGCTGCTTGCCCAGCCGTTTCTGGTCCAGCGTGCGGGCGCTCGCCAGGAAGTCCGGGTACGGGAGGAACGTCTGCATGCCGCCTGCTCTACCCGTCGGGCGGGCCGGCATGCCTGGCCGGTACGAACCGGACGGGGTCGCCCAGTGTGGTGGTCCTGACTACGATTCGGGCATGGGGGAGCCGTGGCGGGACCGGGCGCGACGGGCGGTCGAGTGGAACTGGCGGCTCCGGCCCGCCGGTGATCCTCGGCCGCACTACGTCATCTGCGGGCGGGACGCGCTCGCCTACTACGTCGCGAAGGCGTTGCTGGAGACGGAACTGCCGGCCGGTGGCGCCCGGGTCACCGTGGTGGTGCCGGAACGCTACCGGGTGGACGGGCCCGACGTGGCCGGCCTGCGCGGGGTGCGGGTGGTCCGCTCCGACCGGCTGGACGTGCCGACCTTCCAGGCCGCCGGCCTGGCCGGGGCGAGCGGGCTGGCCCTGCTGCACCAGGACGACGTCGGCAACCTGCACGCCGCGCTCTGCGCCCAGGCGGTCGACGACGAGGTCCGCCAGGTGCTGCGGATGTTCAACAACACCCTGGCCGACGGGGTCCGCACCCTGCTCAAGGCCCGGGTCGAGGTGCTCTCCGACGCCGAGATGGCCGCCCCGGCGTTCGTCGCAGCCGCGCTCGGCGAGGTCGACCCGACCCACTTCCAGCACCGCGACCGCACGCTGCGGGTGGCCCGCCGTGCCGACGTACGCGAGCAGGACGTGGTCTGCGGGCTGGCCGACCTGAGCGACCCGCAGCGGGTCCGGCTGCTCCCCGCCGACCAGTCCACCGCCGACCTGGTGCTCGCCGAGGCCACCGGGCAGCCGCCCGGCACCGAGGTGGCCGCCCGGCGGCTGGTCCGGGCCCGCCGCCGGCGGCGGCCGATCGCGGTCACGGTCCGCGCGATCCGCGGCTTCGCCACCCGCAAGATCGGCATCGCGGTGATGCTGGTGCTCGGTTTGATCGCGGTGCTCGGCGCGCTGATCTCCCGGGCCGAGGACGTGTCGCAGTTGGAGGCGCTCTATCTCACCCTGGTCACCACGCTCAGCGGCGCCGACCCGGACACCACCAAGCCGCCGGACGCCCAGGTCATGCAGGTGGTGCTGAACCTCGCCGGCCTGGCGCTGATCCCGCTGATCACGGCCGTGGTGGTGGACGGGATCGTCAACGCCCGGCTGGCCCTGCACACCGGCCGGTTGCAGGCCGACCACTCCGGGCACGTGGTGGTGGTCGGCCTCGGCAACGTGGGCACCCGGGTGATGGCGCAGCTGCGCGAGTACGACGTCGAGGTGGTGGCCATCGACAAGAACCCGGAGCCGCGCGGGGCCGCCCTGGCCCGGCAGCTCGAGGTGCCGCTGATCGTCGGCGACGCCGCCCTGCCCGAGACGCTGGAGGCCGCCGCGATCCGCGACTGCCAGGCGCTCGTGGTCGTCTCCACCGACGACGTCGCCAACCTGGAGGCGGCGCTCGCCGCCCGGGACGTCCGCGAGGACCTGCGGGTGGTGCTGCGGCTCTTCGACGGCGACTTCGCCGAGCGGGTGGAGGAGGCGTTCGGCATCGGCGTCTCCCGCTCGGTCTCCTACCTGGCCGCCCCGGCGTTCACCGGCGCGCTGACCGAACGCGCGGTGATCGTCACCATCCCGGTCGGCCGGCACGCCCTGCCGGTCGCCGAGGTGCCGGTCGCCGCCGGGTCCGAGTTGGACGGCCGGCCACTCAGCGCCGCCTCGCGGGACGGGCAGGTGCGGTTGATCGCCCGCACCCCGGCCGGTGGCGGCCGGACGAGCTGGCGGGACCTCGACCCCCGCCAGGTGATCTTCGCCGGCGACCGGCTCACCGTGGTGGCCCGCCGGGCCGGCCTGGACTGGCTGACCCGGCAGTGCGCGCCCCCGGCCCCGCCGGCCCCGCCGGCCCGGCCGGTGCCGGCGTCCCGGTCGGGTGCTCTGCCCCGTGCCGCCAACCCGGCCACGTCCGGTGCGCCCAGCGCGCCGTCGACCACTGGCGGTGCCCTGCCAGGGCAGTCCGCCGACCGGTCCGGGTCAATTCCGGCGTCGCCGGCGGGCAACGGTGGCCCGCCGACCGATTCGGTGCCGGACGACGGCGGGTCGGCCCGGCGGCCGGACGGCACCGGCCAGCCGGCCTGAACTGCCCGGCGGCGCGAGCAGTGGCGACCCGACGTCCAGCGCCGGAGTCGCCGCTCAGTGGCGGGGGCGGAGGGCGTACCAGGCGGCGCCGGCGGCCAGCACGGTGAAACCGGCCAGCACGCTGGACAGCGGCAGGTTGACCGCGAGCAGCAGGCAGCCGACCAGCCCCAGCGCCGCCAGCAGCTGCACCGGCAGCTTGCGCGCCGGGTCGCGGCCCAGGGTCAGCGCGGCGGCGTTGGTGATCGCGTAGTAGACCAGCACGGTGCAGCTGGAGAAGCCGATCGCGTCGCGCACGTCGCCGAGCGCGACGACCAGGATCACCACCCCGGCCACCGCCAGCTCGGCCCGGTGCGGCACCTGGCGTACCGGGTGCACGTCGGCCAGCGCGCCGGGCAGGTCGTGGCGGCGGGCCATCGCCAGCGCGGTGCGGCCCACCCCGGCGAGCAGGGAGAGCAGCACGCCGGTCACCGCGACCGTCGCCCCGGCCCGGACCACCCAGGCCAGGCCGGGCAGCCCGGCGGCGGTCACCACGTCGGCCAGCGGCGCGGCGGAGGCGGCCAGCCGGTCGGCGCCGAGCACGCCGACCGCGACCACCGCCAGCACCAGGTAGATCGCCAGCACCAGGCCGAGGGCCATCGGCACGGCCCGGGGGATGGTGCGCTCCGGTTCGCGGACCTCCTCGCCGAGGGTGGCGATCCGGGCGTACCCGGCGAAGGCGAAGAAGAGCAGGCCGGCGGCGGTGAGTACGCCTCGGGCCGAGCCGCCGGCCGCGCCGAGCCGGTCCGGCGAGACGTCGGGCACGCCGGTGACCGCGACCAGGGCCAGCACCGCCAGCACCAGCCCGACCAGGATCTTCGTCGCGGTCGCGGTCTTGCCGATGCCGCGCAGGTTGACAGCGGTCACCGCCAGCACCGCCGCGACCGCCACCGGCCGGGCCTGCCCCGGCCAGAGGTACGCCCCGATGGTCAGCGCCATCGCCGCGCAGCTCGCCGTCTTGCCGACCACGAACCCCCAGCCGGCGAGGAAACCGGCGAACGGGCCGAGCCGCTCCCGGCCGTAGACGTAGGTGCCGCCGGACTCGGGGTAGTGGGCGGCCAGCCGGGCCGAACTGGTCGCGTTGCAGAAGGCGATGAAGCCGGCCAGCGCCAGCGCCGCCAGCAGCCCGGGCCCGCCGGCGGCCGCGGCGGCCGGAGCGAAGACCACGAAGACGCCCGCACCGAGCATCGACCCCAGCCCGATGACCAACGCGTCGGGTACGCCCAGCCGGCGCGCCAGTTCATTCACGACGGGCAGGCTAGGTGACGGAGGTGAACGGACGGTCCCCGACGTGCAGCGCGCCGGGCAACGGCAGGTCGTCCCAGGGCATCCGGTGCAGCAGCCGGTCCAGCAGCAGGCCCAGCAGCAGCCCGGCCACCGAGTCGGTCAGCCAGTGCCAGCCCAGGTACGTGGTGGTGCAGAGCACGACCAGCGGCGGCACCACCCGGATCACGGCGACCAGTCGGGGCGGCATGGCGCGCCCGTGGCCGCGCAGCAGCGGAGCGAGCAGCAGGGCGATCACGCCGTACCAGACGATGGCGTTGGCCACGTGCCCGGACGGGTACGACTGGGCGAACCGGATCGGCAGGTCGTCCTGGAAGAGCGGCAGCGTCCGCTCCGGCGGCAGGAACGGTTCCTTCACGCTGGCGCTCGGCGCCGGTCGGGCCGTCCACACCTTGAGCGGGCCGATGGTCAGGTAGGTGAGCACGAACGCGAGCACCGGCGGCAGAACCGGCCGCACCGACCGGAGCCGGACCGCCAGCAGCACGCCGAGCCCCAGCGCGATCAGCGTCAACGGTGTGCCCTGACCGAGGTAGTTGAGCACTACCGCGGTCCAGTGCGCGACCGTCGGCCGGTGTGCGGCCGACCAGTCGGCGACCGCCCGGTCGATCGCGAAGAGCCGGTCGTCGGCGAGCGCCACGGTCAGCCCGACCAGCGCGACCAGCAGTGCGGCGTCGAACCACCAGCCGGCCGGGCGGACCGGCCGCAGCCGCACCGTCCGCCGTACCGTCGTGGTCTCCCGCACGCGACCACGCTACCGGCCCGGCGCGGCGGCCGGCCCGTCCGGCCCGGCGCCTTGGCCGGTCCGCGCGGCCCGGGGGTGGCTGTGTGCCGAGCCACGTGGGGGAGCGCTCGGGCGGGGCGAGGCGTCACACTTGTCGCCGTGCGGATCACCTCGGCCCTCGTCGACCCGGCGCTGCTCGACCTTCCCTGGTCGACCCCGCTGGCGGAGTGGCCCGCCCGGCACCTGGTCGCGCTGCCGCAGGGCATCTCGCGGCACGTCGTCCGCTTCGTCCGCCTCGGTGGCTACGTCTACGCGGTGAAGGAGACCGGCGAGCGGGTGGCCGAGCGCGAGTACGACCTGCTCCGCGCGCTGGAGCGGATCGACTTTCCGTCGGTCGAGGCGGTGGCGATCGTCGCCGACCGGCAGAGCGACGACGGTGAGCCGCTCGACCCCGTGCTGATCACCCGGCACCTGCAGTTCTCGCTGCCCTACCGGGCGCTCTTCTCGCACACCCTCCGGCCGGAGACGATGGGCCGGCTGCTCGACGCGCTCGCCGCGTTGCTGGTCCGGATGCACCTGACCGGCTTTTTCTGGGGCGACTGCTCGCTGTCCAACACGCTGTTCCGGCGGGACGCGGGCGCGTTCGCCGCGTATCTGGTGGACGCGGAGACCGGGGCGCTGCACCGGTCGCTCTCCAACGGCCAACGCGGCGAGGACCTGGAGATCGCCCGGGTCAACATCTTCGGCGAGGCGCTGGACCTGCAGGCCGCCGGGCTGCTGCACGAGTCGATCGACCCCGAGGTGGTGTGCGAGGAGGTCGTGCAGCGCTACGAGCGGCTCTGGCACGAGATCACCTACGAGCAGCAGGTCGAGCGGGACGCCCGGCACGACATCGAGGGGCGGATCCGGCGCCTCAACGAGCTGGGCTTCGACGTGGCCGAGGTGGCCATGTCGACCATCGACAACGGCCGTTACCTGATCCGGCCAAAGGTGGTCGACGCCGGCTACCACACCCGCCGGCTGCTCCGGCTCACCGGTCTGGACGCCGAGGAGAACCAGGCCCGCCGGCTGCTCAACGACCTGGACGCGTACCGGGCGGAGAGTGACCTGACCGACGAGCAGCAGGCCGCCCACCGCTGGCTGACCGAGGTCTTCGAGCCGGTGGTCCGGGCGGTCCCCGCGCACCTGCGCCGCAAGCTGGAGCCGCAGGAGCTGTTCGCGCAGATCATCGAGCACAAGTGGCTGCTCTCCGAGCGGGCCGGCCGGGACGTCGGGATGGCCCCGGCGGTGCAGTCGTTCCTGTCGGACGTGCTGGTGCACCGCCCGGACGAGCAGGCCGTGCTCGGCGTCGAGATGCCCACCGCCTGACCACCGACGGACAGCCGCTGCCAGGCACGCCGGTGGCTGCCGGGCGCGGTGCGGCAACTGCGGGCACCGGCGGTCCGGTGGAGCGCGGTGGTGGTCTCACCGATGGGGCAGCTCGACAGGGTCCGACGAGTGGATGTCATGGTCAGCGGCGCGGGGGTTGAACGGCGACCGCCCGCCAGGGGAGAACCTCTCGGCCAGTTCCGCCAGGCGGGCGACGTCGCGGGGGAATCGGTCCGCGGACCACGCCCTCGGCCAGGCTGCCCGAGCGCCAACGGCCCCCGGCGTCACTCCTGCCAGGCGCCGCCGCGCATCACCCGGATCACGTTCAGGTCGTCGTCGAGCACCACCAGGTCGGCGCGGAGCCCGACCTGGAGGGCACCCAGCCGGTCGCCGTGGCCGATCGCCCGGGCCGGGGTGGTGGCCACCATCCGGGCCGCGTCGGCCATCGGGATGCCCGCCGCCACCGCGTGCCGCAGCGCGGCGTCCATGGTGAGCGTGCTGCCGGCGATCGCGCCGTCGCGGGTCAGCCGGGCCACCCCGTCCGACACGGTGACCGCCTGCCCGCCCAGCTCGTACTCGCCGTCGGGCATGCCGGCGGCGGCCATCGCGTCGGTGATCAGCGCGGACCGTTCCGGGCCGGCGACCGAGCTGGCGAAGGTGAGCATGCCGTCGTGCAGGTGCACGCCGTCGGCGACCAGCTCGCAGACCACGTTCGGGGCGTCCAGCAGGGCCACCACCGGACCGGGTTCGCGGTGGTGCACCGGCCGCATCCCGTTGAACAGGTGGGTGCCGACGCTCGCGCCGGCCGCCACCGCCGCGCGGGTCTCGTCGTACGACGCGTCGGTGTGGCCGACCGCGGCGACCACCCGGTGGGCGGTGAGCAGCTTGATCGCCTCCAGCGCGCCGTCCCGCTCCGGGGCCAGCGTCACCATCCGGATCGCGTCGCCGCCCAACTCGATCAGCTCGGCCAGTTCCTTCGTGGAGGGGTCGCGGAGGAACTCCGGGTTCTGCGCGCCGCAGCGGGCCGCGGAGAGGTACGGACCCTCGAAGTGGATACCGGCCAGCACGCCCCCGGCCACCAGCGGCCGGTAGGCGGCGGTGGCCGACCGCATCAGCTCGAACGGCGAGCTGACCAGGCTGGCCAGCAGGGTGGTGGTGCCGTGCCGAAGGTGGAACGCGGCGGCCTGCCGGGCCTGCTCGGCGTCGCCGGTGGTGAAGGTGTGCCCGCCGCCACCGTGGGTGTGCATGTCGACGAAGCCGGGCAGGATCCAGTGCCCGTCGCGCACCGAGGGGTACTCGGCCACCGCGGTGATCCGGTCGCCGTTGATCTCCACGCAGCCCTGCCGGATCACGCCGGTCGGGGTCACCACCTTGCCGTTCACCCGCACGGTCATCGGTTCTCCAGGTCGTCGAGGGCGAGCAGGGCGGCGCCGAGGCAGCCGGCCTCGTCGCCGAGGGCGGCCGCGACCAGGCGCGGTTCCCGGTGGAAGGTCATCCGCTCGTGCAGCGCCGCGCGCAGCGGGTCGAGCAGTTGGGCGCCGGCCCGGGCCAACCCGCCGCCGAGCACGATGGTCGCCACGTCGAAGAGCGCCTGGCCGCTGGCGAGGCCGTCGGCGAGCGCCTCGACGGTCTCCCGCCAGACCTGCCCGGCCAGCACCTCGCCGGCCGCCGCCCGGGCCGCCACGTCGGCCGCGGTCGCCGGTTCCCCGGCCAGCTCGGCGTACCGGCGGCCGACCGCGGACGCCGAGGCCACCGCCTCCAGGCAGCCGGGGCGGCCGCAGCCGCAGCGGGGGCCGCCCGGGCGGACCAGGATGTGCCCGATCTCGCCGGCCGCGCCGTGCGCGCCCACCGCGGCCGCGCCTTTCACCACGTGGGCCGCGGCGATGCCGGTGCCGATCGCGACGAAGAGCACGTGGTCGGCGCCTCGGCCGGCACCGAGCCGGGCCTCGGCGAGCCCGCCGGCCCGCACGTCGTGGCCGAGCGCCGCGGGCAGCCCGAGCCGCGTCTGCGCCAGCTCGCGCAGCGGTACGTCCCGGAAGCCCACGTTCGCCGACCAGACCGCCAACCCGCGCGCCTCGTCGACCACCCCGGGCACGGCGATGCCGACCGCCACCGGGGTGCGGCCGTCGGCGCGGGCCTTGCCGGCCAGCCCTTCGGCGACCTCCAGGATGGTGTCGACCACGGCCGCCGGACCCCGCTCGGCGCCGGTCGGGTGCCGTTCGGTGTGCAGCACGGTGCCGTCCGGGTCCACCAGGGCGCACTTCATCCCGGTGCCGCCGACGTCCAGCGCGACGACGGCGTCGGCTGGACTCACGCGAGCACCACGGAGCGGGTCAGGTGGCGCGGGGCGTCCGGGTCGAGGCCCCGGCTGGTGGCCAGCGTGACGGCGAACCGCTGGGCCAGGATCAGGTCGGCCATCGGGTCGACCGGCGTACGACCGGCCGCCCAGCTGCTCAGCACCGTGCGGCAGCCGTGCGTGCGGCTGTGCACGAAGGTGGCGCCGGTGGCCGCCACGTCCTCCGCCAGCCCGTCGGGCAGCTCGCCGAACGCCCAGACCAGCCGGCCGGGCGCGGCGATCGAGATCGGGCCGTGCCGGTAGTCCATCGCCGGGTACGCCTCGGCCCAGAAGGTGGCCGCCTCGCGGCACTTCAGCGCGGCCTCCTGGGCCAGCCCGACCGTCCAGCCGCGACCGAGGAAGGTGACCTGCTCGATCCGGGCCGGGTCGATCGGCAGCGGGGCGCGGACCGCCACCTCGGCGTCGGCGGCCAGCGTGCCGACGTTGTCGCCCAGGTGGGCGCGGAGCAGCGCCAGCGCGGTGGTCGCGAAGCGGGTCTGCACCACCGAGCGCTCGTCGGCGAAGGGCATGGTCACCGCGGCGTCGGCCAGCCCGACCGCCGGGGAGTCGGGGTCGCCGACCAGCACCGTGCTGGGCACCTGCCCGCGCAGCGCGGTGAGCAGTTCGAGTACCTCGGTGGTGGTGCCGGAGCGGGTGATCGCGACGAGCCGGTCGTAGCGGCGGCCAGCGGGTAACTCGGACGCCTGGAAGGCGTCGGTCTCGCCCTGGCCGGCGGCCTCGCGGCGGGCCGCGTACGCCATCGCCATGAACCACGACGTGCCGCAACCGACCACGGCGACCCGCTCGCCGGGGCGGGGAAGGTGCCCGGCGACCGCGCCCACCAGTTGCGCCGCCTCCCGCCAGCACTCGGGCTGGCTGGCGATCTCCGCGTCCACGTACGCCATGAGAACTCCTCGCAGGGGAGAACGGTGCGCAATACGGCTCGTTTGACCCGTCTTTCGCGCGTCATTCTGCGTGAACCCGGTGGGCCGTGGCAACCGGTGGCGCGATCGAGCAGGCCAGGGTTTTGCGCCCTCGTAGTTTCGCGCACTAGTGTGCACGCAATCAATCACCGACCGCGCAGTAACTGGAGGCCCTGGGGTGGACCGCTACGCCAGATGGAACGCCCTGCTCGAAATGCTGACCGACAGCGGGCGGGTCACCGTCGAGGAGGCCGCCGAGCGGCTGGACGTCTCGCAGGCCACCATCCGGCGTGACTTCGACCAGCTGGCCCAGCAGCAGATGATCACCCGGACCCGGGGTGGCGCGGTCGCCAACGGGGTCTCCTACGACCTGCCGCTGCGCTACAAGACGGCGAAGCACTCGGCCGAGAAGCAGCGGATCGGCGCGGCCGCGGCGGCGCTGGTCTCGCCGGGCACCGTGGTCGGCCTGAACGGCGGCACCACCAGCACCGAGGTGGCCCGCGCGCTGGCCGTCCGGCCGGACCTGAACACCAGCGCCGAGGGTGCCCAGCTCACCGTGGTCACCAACGCGCTGAACATCGCCAACGAGCTGCTGGTCCGCTCGCGGATGAAGGTGGTGGTGGCCGGCGGGGTGGTGCGCCCGAAGTCGTTCGAGCTGGTCGGGCCGCTCGGCGGGGCGCTGCTGCGTGAGGTCACCCTGGACGTCGCGCTGCTCGGCGTGGACGCCATCGACCCGCAGCTCGGCGCGGCCGCCCACCACGAGGGGGAGGCGGCGATGAACAACCTCATGGTCGCCCGGGCCAAGCGCGTGGTCATCATCGCCGACTCGTCCAAGCTGGGCGGGCACGCGTTCGCCCGGATCTGCCCGGTGGACCGGGTGGAGACCCTGGTCACCGACTCCGGCGCCAACCCGGAGGTGGTCGAGGCCTTCCGGGCCGCCGGGGTCAGCGTCATCTGCGCCTGATCCACTCGTTTCCTCACTGTCGGTAGTCATCCGGCGCGTCGATGCATACCGGGTATTGCGGTGAGCTGCATACCGCGTATGGTGTCGGCTGTCATAGCGCCCGTATCGGGGGAGGTGCAGCTTGCCAGCTGTCCTGGAGATAGAAGGTCTACGTAAGACGTACAAGAGTCGCCGGCGCGGCACCCGCAACGCCCTGGACGGCTTCGACATGCGCGTCGAGGCGGGGCAGGTGCACGGCTTCCTGGGCCCGAACGGCTCCGGCAAGACCACCACCCTGCGTACGCTGCTCGGCCTGATCCGGCCGAACGGCGGGCGGATGGCCATCCTCGGGCACGAGGTGCCCGCGGCGCTGCCCACGGTCGCCGGCCAGGTCGGCGCCATCGTGGAGAGCCCGCAGTTCTTCCCGCACTTCTCCGCCCGGGACACGCTCTCCCTGCTGGCCGGCGCGGGAGGCGTCCCGGCCACCCGGATCGACGAGGTGCTGGAGCTGGTCGGCCTGCGCGACCGGGCCGGCGAGCGGGTCAAGACCTACTCGCTCGGCATGAAGCAGCGGCTCGCGGTCGCCTCCGCCCTGCTGAAGAACCCGAAGCTGCTGATCCTCGACGAACCGGCGAACGGTCTCGACCCCGGCGGCATCCGGGAGATGCGCACACTGATGCGCAACCTCGCCGAGTCGGGCATGACAGTGGTGCTCTCCAGCCACATCCTCGGCGAGATCCAGCTGATCTGCGACTCGGTCACCATCATCTCGCTCGGCCGGCGGGTGGCCTTCGGCCCGGTCGAGCAGGTGCTGGCCGAGCACTCCTCCGGCGCGGTGCGGGTGCGGCTGGAGGCGGTCACCGACCTGCCGGTGGCCACCGAGGCGCTGACCGGGGCCGGGATCCGGGTGACCGGCCACCCCGACCACCTGATGCTCGCCGGGGTCGACAAGCCGGCCACGGTGACCCGACTGCTCGCCGAGCGGGGCCTGTACGTGAGCGAGCTGGCGCCGGTCGCCGTCGACCTGGAGAGCGTCTTCCTCGAACTGACCGCCACCGCGCCGGTACCCGGCCAGCACCGGCAGGTCGACCAGTCCACGAAGGTCGGTGGGGTGGGGCAGCCCGGCGCCACCGGAGGAGGTTGGGGCGCGTGAGTCTCTACCGTACCGAGCTGCGCCGGCTGGCCAAGCGGCGCTTCACCCGCTGGATGACGCTGCTGGCCCTGCTGGTGCTGGCCACCGTGATGATCGGCGTCTTCTTCAGCAACCAGAAGATCGACGCGGCGGCGGTGGCCAAGGCCGAGCGCCAGGCCGAGCAGCAGTACCAGGAGCAGGTCCGCTGGAGCGAGCAGGAACGCCTCGCCTGCGAGCGGGCGAAGACCGAGGGCGCGGCGGATGCCAAGCGCTTCCCTGCGGACTGCTCGGTGATCACCCCGCCGCCGCGGGAGGCGTTCGAGGCGCAGTGGTTCCTGCCGTCCACCTTCGACTTCCGGGAGAGCTTCGGCTTCACCCTGCTGCCCTTCGCGGCGATCCTGGCGCTGGTCGGATTCGTGGTCGGCGCGTCGTTCGTCGGGGCGGAGTGGAGCACCGGCGGCATGATGAACCTGCTGTTGTGGCGGCCGAAGCGGCTGACCGTGCTGCTCACCAAGCTGGCGGCGCTGCTCACCGGCGTACTGGCGGTGGCGCTGCCCGCCGCGGTGGCGTGGTTCGGTGGCTTCTGGCTGGTGGCCGTGTATCGGGGCAGCACCGAGAAGGTGACCTCGGGGGTCTGGCAGTCGTTCGCGCTGACCGGGCTCCGCGGCATCGTGCTGGCGCTGCTCATGGCGACCGTCGGGTTCGCGCTGGCCTCGCTCGGCCGGCACACCGCGATGGCGCTCGGCGGGGCGATCGCGGTGATGGTGGTCGGCCAGTTCGGCTTGGCCATCCTGCTCGACATGGCCGGGGTGCGGTTCGCCGAGGCCTGGCTGCTGCCCACGTACGCGGTGGCGTGGATGCAGAAGAAGGTGACCCTGGAGGACTGGGAGGCGTGCAACGCCACCTTCACCGGGGAGTGCCGGCCGGAGACCTTCGACGTCACCTGGCAGCAGTCCTCGGTGCTGCTGGGCGTCGGGCTGGTGGTGATCCTCGGGGCCGCGCTCTGGGCGATGCGCCGGCGGGACATCTCCTGACGTACGGCGGCGGCGCGGCCCGGGTCCTCCCCGACCCGGGCCGCGCCGTCTGTGCGGTCCGGGCCGGCCCTGGTTAGGCTGAGGTCCCCCCGGTCGGCCCCGTCGCGCCGGCCGCCCGTCGCCCGCGAGGAGCGCCATGCAGCCCGCCGAAGCCGCCCCGGCCAGCGAGACCGCCGCGGCCGGCCAGGGTGGGCGGACGGGTGGCTCCCGCCCGGGCGCACCGACGCCGCGCCCGGCACCGGCCCCGGAGACCGCCCCGGTCCCACCGCCCCGCACCGCACCGGAGGCGGAGACCGCGCCCCGCGCCCCGGCGCCCGGTGCGGGGCCGGCGGGTCGCGTACCGGAGACGGACGCGACGCCCGGTCCGGAGGCCCTGACCGGTGGCGCCACCGATCAGCCCGGCCCGGCAGACGCGACGGTGCCTGGTGCCGGTGACCCGGCCGGGCCGGCGGCCGCGCTCACCGAGCGGGAACGCGCGATCATCGCCTTCGAGCAGCAGTGGTGGCGGCACGCCGGCGCCAAGGAACAGGCCATCCGGGACACCTTCGGCCTCTCCGCCACCCGCTACTACCAGTTGTTGAACGCGCTGCTCGACCACCCGGCCGCGTTGGCCGCCGAGCCCGTGCTGATCGGGCGGCTGCGCCGGCTGCGCTCCTCCCGGGCTCGCGACCGCCGCCGCTGACCGCCGTCGCCCCGCCGGACGCCTAACGGGACGCGTGGAGGTTGCGCTGAACCCACTCGCCGAACGGTAGCTCCCAGTTTCCGGCAGGTGGACCGTACTGGCCTGTTCGGTGCGTACCCGGCCGTCCTTCTCGACCGCCGTCGCACCCGTCGAGCCACCCGCCCCGCTCACCGGCCGTTGGTCCGGATTCCGATCCCTGCCCCGACACCCGGGACGGAATGCCGGCGAGCCGCGCGGGTAGGCGGATGGCGTTCCGGGCCGCGAGTGTCGCGGCCGGTCCACGTTCCGGGGCGCGACCGCCGCCCCGGGGCCGACGGAGGGAGCGGGCTAATGACGGGGATGAACCCGAGCCGGCCACCAGACGGTGCTACCGGCGCCGGGCAGCAGGCCCGGCAGCAGGCGTCGCGGGTCGGGCACCAGGCGACCCAGGCCGGCGGGCAGATGGCCCACGCCGCGGCCGAACAGGGCGGCCACGTCGCCCACGAGGCCCGGCAGCAGATGCGGAACCTGACCGGAGAGGCCAACACCCAGTTGCGCGGCCAGGCCCATGCGCAGAAGCAGCGGGCCGCGGACGGCCTGCGCGGGTTCGGCCGCGAACTCAGTTCGATGGCGGAACGCAGCCAGGACTCCGGGATGGCCGCCCAGGTGGTCCGGCGGGCGGCCAACGCCGCCGAGCAGGCGGCCGGCTGGATCGAGCACAACGAGCCGGCGGACATGATGGACGACGTGCGCGCATACGCGCGCCGACATCCGGGCACCTTCCTGGCCGGGGCTGCGGTGGCCGGCCTGCTGTTCGGGCGGCTCACCCGGAGCCTGACCTCGGGCGGCGACGGCGGCCGGGGCGCGCCGAGCGAGGCGCCGCAACCGGGTCCCGCCGGTGTCCAGCCTGGCGAGATGCAGGCCGGGCCGCGGCCGTACGAGCGGACGGTCGCCGCACCGTACGAGGTCGAGTCACCGTACATGGGTGCGGCCCGGGTGCGCAGCTCGACGCCGCCGGGCCGGCCGGAGGGCGAGATCCCCGGCGGGGTGGCGCCATGAGTGCCCCGGAGAAGGAGCGGACCCAGGCGTCCGTCGGCGACCTGCTCGGCGACGTGACCCGGGACATCTCCACGCTGATGCGCAAGGAGGTCGAGCTGGCCAAGGCGGAGCTCCGCGAGGAGGCGAGCCAGGCCG
Source organism: Micromonospora sp. CNZ280 (assembly GCF_011759515.1). Classification (NCBI taxonomy): domain Bacteria; kingdom Bacillati; phylum Actinomycetota; class Actinomycetes; order Micromonosporales; family Micromonosporaceae; genus Micromonospora; species Micromonospora sp. CNZ280. Next base: position 1,553,133 of record NZ_JAAOYP010000001.1, on the reverse strand, counting down.
GCAAGGCCGGCGGAATGTTCGGCGGCGCGGGTCTGGCCGGCTTCCTGGCCGTGCTGTTCGTGTCGTACGCGGTGTGGTGGGGCCTGTCCAACGTGATGGACCAGGGCTGGGCCGCGCTGCTCGTGGCGATCGCCTGGGCCGTGATCGGGGCGGTCCTGCTCGCCAGAGCGCGCGGCAAACTGCGCGAGATGCGCGGGGTGCTGCCCCGTACCCAGGAAACCGCGCGGCAGTTGCCGAACGCGATACGTGGCCGGTGAACCGACCGGGAAGGAGCAGACGATGTCCGATCCGGACCGGATCCGGTGGGAGATCGAGAACACCCGGAACGAGTTGAGCAGTGACATCGAGGCGTTGGCCGACCGGGTCAACCCGCGACGGATGGCCGGTGAGCGTGTCGGGCAGGCCCGCGGCGCGCTGACCAGGGTGAAGGAGAAGGTGATGGGTGCACAGTCGGACGGGCACGGCGCCAGCCAGCGGATGTCCCAGGCGACGGGCGCGGCCCGCCAGTTCGGGCAGCAGTCCCGTGAGCAGATGTCGCACGCGGCGGGATCGGCCCGCCAGTTGGGGCAGCAGTCCCGTGAGCAGATGTCGCACGCGGCGGGATCGGCCCGCCAGTTGGGGCAGCAGTCCCGTGAGCAGATGTCGCACGCGGCGGGATCGGCCCGTCACCTGGGACAGCAGTCCCGCGAGCAGACGCAGGGCAATCCACTGGCCGCCGGCCTGATCGCCTTCGGCGCCGGGCTGCTGGTCTCGTCCCTGATCCCGCCGAGCCGCCCTGAGCGGCAGTGGGCCGGGCAGGCCCGCGGCAAGGTCAGCGAGCACTCGGACATGCTGCGGCAGCAGGCCAGCCAGGTGGGTCACCAGGTCCGCGACAACATGCGCGACACCATGCGCGAGCCGGTGCGGCACGCCGCGTCGTCGGTGGGCTCGACCGCGATGCACGGCGCGTCCGCGGTGGCGCACGAGGGCCGGTCGGCCGGCCACGAGGTGCGGGAGCAGGCGCATGAGGCAGCCGGCGACCTCCGCCGCCGCTGAGGCGATGCGGGTAGTGGGGGCGGCGCGGACGATGCGGGCATGCTCCGCGTCCGCGCCGCCCCCCGGCCGTGCGCTCAACGAGGACCTGGTCTTCCGGTTCGGGCCGCTGGTCGGGGTGCTGGACGGTGCGACCGTGCCGGAGGGCTTCGACACCGGCTGCGTGCACGGACCGTCCTGGTACGTGCGGCACCTGGCCGCCCGGCTCGGGCTGGCCGAGGCGGCCCGGCCGACGGCGACCCTGATGAGCAACCTCGCGGCGGCGATCCTGGCCGTCCGGTCCGACCACGGCGACCTGTGCGACCTGGACCACCCGGGCACCCCGTCCAGCACCGTCTGCCTGCTGCGCGACGGTGGCGACCACGTCGACTACCTGGTGCTCTGCGACAGCCCGCTGGTGTTCGACGCGGGCGGGCAGGCGAGCGTGGTCTCCGACGAGCGGCTGAACGCCGCGATGGCCGAGCTGCGCGAGACCGTGGCCGCGGTGCCGGCCGGTTCGGCCGACCGGAGCACCCGGTTCCGGCAGGCCGTCGCTGTGCAGCGGGAGCGGATGAACCGCACTCACGGCTACTGGGTGGCCGCCGCCGACCCGGACGCCGCGTTCCACGCGGTGGCCGGCACGCTGCCGCTGCGCGGCCCCGGGGCGGTACGCCGGGCGGTGCTGCTCAGCGACGGCGCGTCGGCGGTGGTGGAGCAGTTCGGCCTGCTGGACTGGGCGGGGCTGCTGGACGTGGTGACCGCCGAGGGTCCGGGCGCGCTGATCGACCGGGTGCGGGCGGCCGAGCGCGACCACCCGGACCGGCTGCGCCGGCACAAGCCGGCCGACGACGCTTCGGTGGTGCTCTGCGAGTTCGACACCGAACCGTCCTGACCGCCGCCGGACACGACGCGAGCCCGGCCCCGCTGGACGGGACCGGGCTCGACGGACGCCCGGCTCAGTACGCGGCCAGCACCGAACCCTGGTACCTCTCCGCGATGAACGCCTTCACCTCGGCGGAGTGCAGCAACTGCTCCAGCTTGACCACCCGCGGGTCGTCCTGGTCGCCGTCGCGGACCACGACCAGGTTCGCGTTCGGGTTGTTCTCGGCCTTCTCCAGCGCGAGCGCGTCGGTGGCCGGCTTCAGGCCGCTCTCGATCGCGTAGTTGCCGTTGATCACCGAGGCGCCGGTGTCGTCCAGGCTGCGCGGCAGCTGCGCCGCCTCCAACTCCTTGAACTGGAGCTGCTTCGGGTTGTCGGCGATGTCCCGCTGGGTGGCGGCGACCCCGGCGCCGTCCTTCAGCGTGATCACGCCGTGCTGGGCGAGCAGGTTGAGCGCCCGGCCCGAGTTGGTCGGATCGTTCGGGATCGCCACCACCGCCCCGGTCGGCAGGTCGGCGAGGCGCTCCACCTTCTTCGAGTAGAGGCCCAGCGGCTCGATGTGCACCGGCTTCAGCGCGGTGAACGCGTAGCCCTTGGACTTCTCCTCGGTCTCCAGGTAGGGCACCGTCTGGAAGTAGTTGGCGTCGAGCTGCTTCTCCTGCAGCGCGCGGTTCGGCTGGACGTAGTCGGTGAACTCGACGATCTCCAGCTTCAGCCCGGCCTGCTCGGCGAGGTTGTCCTTGATGTAGGTGAGGATCTCCCCGTGCGGTACGGGGCTGACACCGACCTTCAGCGGGGCGCTGGGGTCGCTTGCGTCGCCGCCGTCGGCCCCGCACGCGGCGAGGCCCAGGGCGAGCGCGGCCGCGGCGAGGGTTGCGGTGATGCGTCGCACGGTTGTTGCCTTTCTTCGGATCTGACCGGCCCGCCCGTCGGGGCGGCGGCCGGGTGGTCGGGTCGGCCGCGCGGGTGGGCGCGGGCCGGGTCCGGCGGGCCGGGTGGGCCCGCGCCGGTTCACTCGTCCGGGGTCACCGGTGGGAGAGTCTTCGGGTGATCACGTCACCGACCACCTGGACCAGCTGGACGAAGGCGACCAGCAGCACCACGGTGGCGATCATGACGTCGTTCTCGAACCGCTGGTAGCCGTAGCGCAGGGCGAGGTCGCCCAGGCCGCCGCCGCCGATCACCCCGGCCATCGCCGAGTAGCCGATCAGCGCCACCACGGTGAGGGTGAAGCCGGCGACCAGGCCGGGGCGGGCCTCGCGGAGCAGCACCTTGCCGACGATCTGGCGGCGGTTCGCGCCCATCGCCCGGGCCGCCGCGATGACGTCCCGGTCGACCTCCCGCAGTGCGGTCTCCACGATCCGGGCGTAGAACGGGATCGCGCTGACCGTGAGCGGGACGATGGCGGCGGTGGTGCCGATGGTGGTGCCGACCACCGCCCGGGTGACCGGGATGATCGCCACCAGCAGGATGATGAACGGCAGCGAGCGGCCGACGTTGACGACCAGCCCGAGCAGCAGGTTCACCGGCCGCGCGGGCAGCAGGCCGTCGCGCCCGGTGAGCACCAGCAGGACGCCGACCAGCAGCCCGCCCAGTGCCGAGAGCAGCGCCGCCACGGCGACCATGTACGCGGTCTCGCGCAGCCCCTGGGTCAGCAGCGGCACGAGGTCGTCGGCGATCACGCTGCCACCTCCACGGCGAGGCCGGCGGCACGCAGGTGGGCCACTGCCGGGGCGGTCCGCTCGGCGTCGCCGGGCAGGGCCAGCCGCAGCCGGCCGGTGCGCCCGCCGGCGAGCTGCTCGACGGTGCCGCCGAGGATCCGGGCGTCGAGGTCGAACCGGCGGGTCAGCTCGGCGACGAAGGCGGTGTCCGCGTCCGGGCCGGCCACCGTGACGTCGACGACCGTGCTGCCGGGCAGTGCCGGGGGCGTCCCGAGCGGGAAGACCTCGGCGGCGAGTTCCGAACCGGGCCGGGCGATCAGCTCGGTGACCCGGCCGGACTCGGTGAGCCGGCCGTCGCGCATCACCGCCGCCGAGTCGCAGAGCCGCTTGACCACGTCCATCTCGTGGGTGATCAGCAGGATGGTCAGCCCGAGCCGCTGGTTGAGGTCGCGGAGCAGGCCGAGGATCGAGCGGGTGGTCTCCGGGTCGAGCGCCGAGGTGGCCTCGTCGCAGAGCAGCACCTTCGGCCGCCCGGCCAGTGCCCGGGCGATCCCGACCCGCTGCTTCTGCCCGCCGGAGAGCTGGGCCGGGTAGGCGTCGGCCCGGTCGGTGAGCCCCACCAGGTCGAGCAGTTCCGCGACCCGCCGTGCCGGCTCCCGGCGCGGTACGCCCATCACCTCCAGCGCGAAGGCGACGTTGCCCGCCGCGGTGCGGGAGCCGAGCAGGGCGAAGTGCTGGTGGACCATGCCGATCCGCTGCCGGGCCGCGCGCAGCCGGTTCCCGCCGAGCGCGGTCAGCTTCACCCCGTCCACCGTGACGGTGCCCTCGTCCGGGCGCTCCAGCAGGTTGACGCAGCGCAGCAGGGTGCTCTTGCCGGCGCCGCTGCGCCCGACCACGCCGAACACCTCGCCGGGGCGTACCGAGAGGCTGACCCCGTCGACGGCGACCACTGACCGCCCCCGGCCGCGGTACGTGCGGCGCAGCCCGTCGAGCTCGATCACAGCTGATCCCGTCCTCGTCGCCTGGCGGCGGGAGCGGTCGCTCCCGGATTGTCTACCGGCTCAGTAGGTTAATCCGCGGATCCGCGTTTGACAGCGGAGCGTGAGGCGGAACACGATCCGGCCCGACCGGCCGATACCCTCCGACGTACCGGCAGTCGGTGCCGAATGGGGTGGACTTGGGCCGGTAGGGGCGGCAGACTGCGGCACGTGGCGGGAACGGTCCGGCTGGAGCCGGTGGACGAGCGAAACCTTGAGCCGTTGCTCTCCGTAGCGGCGGCCGAGGCGGAGCCCGGCGACGTCATGCCGCCGGTGGAGGCGCCGGCGGGGTGGTCGCACGCCCGCCGGGAGGCGTTCCGCGAGTTCCACCGGGCCAGTTTCGGCGGGCTGGCCGGCCCCACCCGCACCCAGATGTACGCGATCCTGGTCGGCGGCGAGGTGGTCGGCATGATCCGGATGGCCCGCCGGGACGAGCCGGGCACCGTCGAGACCGGGATGTGGCTGGGCCGGTCCGCGCGCGGCCAGGGGGTGGGCGCGGCGGCGCTGCGTGAACTGCTGAACGAGGCGGCGGCGGCCGGTATGCGACTCGTCGTCGCGGAAACCACCCGGGACAATTCCGGGGCGATCGCGGTGCTTGAGAAATGCGGCGCGAAATTGCGCGAGGACGGCGATCGGGTGCACGCCGAGATATGCCTCGATTCGACGCCGCCGACTTTCTGATTCCGCCTCTCTTCAGCAAGGCCGCTCTGGTGTCCGCGCTGCTCGTCCGGGCATCTCTGTCCGTAATACCGGATTGGTGAATCGCCGGTCCGAGCTTCCGTAGCGGACCGGCCTCACCAGTCGGCGGGCAAGGCGGCCGCGACCGCCGCCGCCGGCAGTGGCATCGACGCGATCAGCGGGAAGCTGCGCGGCTCGGCCGACGCGCTGCGCCGCCGGGCCGCCGGCCAGACGCCCCCGCTGGCGGCGCCGGGACGAGGAGCGCTGAGATGGCCGAGGAGACCGGACTGTTCCGCTACGGCATCGTGCCCGCCGACGTGGAGCCCACCGCGGACGCGGTCGGCTTGGGCGAACCGCAGGGGGAGGTCGACGCGATCCGGCACGGCGAGCAGGCCCGCGCTGGTCAGCGAGGTGCCGCTGGAGGGTCCGCTGGGCCGGCCGACCTGGCCGTGGCGCTCGGTGAGCCGCAGCAGTGGCAGCAGCCGCGGGTCACACCGCTGGACCGCCGGCTCGCCGTTGACCGGGACTCCGTCGAGCGGGGGCTGGCCAGCCTGGTGCTCACCGCCATCGAGCTGCTTCGGCAGCTGGCGGAACGCCAGGCGCTGCGCCGGGTCGACCTCGGCGACCTCACCGAGGAGCAGGTCGAGCGGATCGGCGTGACGCTGATGGCGCTGGAGGAACAGATGGCCGGGCTGCGCGAGTACTTCGGGCTGGCACACCGGCCGATCGCCAGCCGACGGCCGTACCGGAAACGGTTCGTAGCGGCGCGGCCAGCCGTTCAGCCGGCGTCGCCGGGTCGGCGGCCCGCCCGCAGCAGGGCACCGACGTCGCCGGCCCGGTCGACGTTCCGCAACTTGTCGGGATTGACGATCGAGTGGATGGTCTGGATCTGGCCGTCGGCGATGCCGAGGCCCATGACCCCCACCAGCTGGTCCCGTGCGTCGAAGGCCATGATGCCGGGGTTGCCGTTGACCTCGCCGAGCTGGACCCGGTAGCCCCGGCGCGTCAGCGTGGACATTCCGGCCGACAGGGTCCGGGCCACGCGCTCCCGGCCGTACGCCGGTCGGGCCATCGCCGGCACCTTGCCGCCGCCGTCGACGTGCAGCGCCACGTCCTGCGCCAGCAGCGCCTCCAGCGCCCGCAGGTCGCCCTGCCCGGCGGCGGCGATGAAGCGCTGGGCCAGCTCTTCCCGCTGCCGCCGGGACGCGTGGTAGCGCGGTCGACGCTCCCGAACGTGGTGCCGGGCCCGCGCCACCAGGTGCCGGGTGCTGTCCACGTCGGTGCCGATGATCTCGGCGACCTCCGGGTAGGGGTACTCGAACACCTCCCGCAGCAGGAACGCGGCCCGCTGCTGTGGCGACAGGCTCTCCAGCAGCACCAGGAACGCCAGCGACAGCGAGTCGGCGGTCTCCGCGTGCTCGGCCGGGGACGGGTCGGTGACCAGCGGCTCCGGCAGCCATTCGCCCACGTACCGCTCGCGCCGGGCCCGCGCCGAGCGGAGCTGGTCGATGGCCAGCCGGGTGGCCAGCGTGGCGATGTACGCGCGCGGCGAGGTGATCGGCTCGTCGCGTTGCAGGGTCTGGTGCATCCGCAGGAAGGCCTCCTGCACGACGTCCTCGGCTTCGCTGACGCTGCCGAGCATCCGGTAGGCGATGGCGAACGCCCTGCGGCGCAGCTCGCCGTACAGGTCCGCGGCGGACATTCCGGCTGTCACAATCCCTCGACGAAACCCGTACGCCAGGTCGGGTAGCGCGGCGTCCAGCCCAGCTCGCGCTTGATCTTCTCGCTGGAGATCCCCGGGGTCCGGGTCATCAGGTCCACCGGCCCCTTGCCGGCCACCAGCCGTACCAGCCAGGCGGGCACCCGGCGCGGCGGCCTGGCGCCGACCGCGCGGGCCAGTTCCGGCAGCCACTCGCGCACCGGCGCCGGGTCGTCGTCGGCGACGTGGTAGATCCCGCGCCTGCCGCGTTCGATGGCGGCGACCGTGGCCGACGCGGCGTCGGTGATGTGGACCAGCGACCACACTCCGCCGCCGCCGCCGACGATCGGGAACTTCCGCTGGCGGACCTGCTCGGTCATGACGGCGTCCGGCGCGGCGCTGAGGCCGGTCCCTGGGCCATAGAAGCCACCGTAGCGAAGCGCGATGCCGTCGGCCCAGCTGATGCCGGTGACCGCCGCCTCCAGGTGGCGCAGCGCGGCCACCGCCTCGGCGGCGTCCGCCGGCGGGTTCGGCTCGATCCGGCCGTTCTCGTCGGCGACCGGCGCTCCAGTGCGTTCCATCCACATGGCGTTGCTCTGCGCCACGAACCTGCGGACGCCGACGGCGCGCGCGGCGGCCAGCAGGTGGTCGGTGCCCTCGGTGCGCAACCGGTTGGTGGCGGCCGCCATCCGCTTCGCGTGCCGGAAGTCCGGCGGTCCGCCCAGCGCGGTGAGCTGGTGGACGATCACCTCGGGTTCGGCCTTGGCCACCACGTCGGCCACCGAGTCGGGGTCGAGCGCGTCGACGACCACCGGTTCGGCGCCGAGCGCCCGTAGCGCGCCGGTCTTGGCGGCCGAGCGGGTCGTGCCGACCACCTCGTGACCGCGCGCCACGAGCTGGGGAACGAGGTGGCTGCCGATCGCGCCCGACGCGCCGGCGATGAAGATCTTCATGGCGTCTCCGTTCGTTCGGTGTGCTGCTCACCAACTCAAGACGGGACGCCACCGCCGCCCATGAACGGCAGTTACCCAGCTCACAGGTCCGGGGCGGCGGACGCGAGCGCCCGTCCCCGGCAGGGACGGGCGCTCACCGCCGTCAGCGCGCGGACGGGGCGGAGCGTCAGCAGCGCGGCACGCCGGGGATGAAACCGTCGTGGCCGGTCAGCACGTAGGCGTCGGAGACGTAGCGGTTGGTACCGATCCGGTTCCAGACGTTGCTGGTGCCGTAGGTGCCGGTGACCGTGGTGCCGGTGGCCTGGCAGTAGATGCTCACGCCGCTCCCGTCGGCGACCGAGCCGACGACGGCGTAGCCGGTGCCGGGACCGGAGCGGACGTTGAGGCTCGACCCACTGGTCCCGACCGTGCCGGAGCCGATGCCGGTGATCCCGTTGACCAGCTGCATGTAGTAGGTCCAGTTCCAGTTCGGGCCGGGATCGGTGTGGGTGGCGCCGGGCACCTCGCGGTGGCCGATGATGTGCGTCCGGTCCCGCGGGATGCCGTACCTGCTGGTGAGGTTGCGGGTGAGCGCCGCCGAGGCGCGGTACATCGCGTCGGTGAACCAACTGGCGTTGTCCACGTACCCCTCGTGCTCGATGCCGATGGACTGGGTGTTGTAGGTCCAGTTGCCGGCGTGCCAGGCGATGTCCTTCTCCCGCACGGACTGGGTGACCGCCCCGTCCGAGGACCGGAACGTGTAGTGCGCGCTGACCTTGGCCGCCGGGTTCTGGAACCAGCTGATCGAACCGGCGTAGGAGCCCTGGGTCACGTGGATGACGACGTACCTGACCGGGTGGCTGGTGGGCCGGCTGGCCACCGTGTAGTTGCTGGTGCTGGCCGGCGCCCAGGCGGCCGGCCCGTAGTCGGTGCTGAGGGTGCCGACGCCGCCGGTCGGGGACGCCTGGCCGAGGGCTCCCCGGTGCGGCGCGACCGGCCGGCCGGGGACCGTCACCGCGGCCTCGGCGCTGGCGGTGAAGCCGGTACGCAGCAGGTCGTAGACGGCGTCCGCGTAGAGCCGGGCGACCGCCGGGTCGCTCGCGCCGCCGTACCGGGCGATCGACCCGTACCAGCGGTCGACGTCGGCGCGCTCGGCCCGGCCGAGGCCGGCCTGGTCGGCGTAGGAGCGCAGCACCGCCGCCGCGCCGGTGATGTTCGCGGCCGGGTCGGTGCGCAACGCCGGCAGGCCGAGCCCGGTCAGCCGGGCCGCCTCCGCCAGGGTGTGCACCCGGGGATTGCTCACCAGGTGCATGACGCCGTACCCGCCGGACGCGCTGGGTTCGCCGGCGTGCCCGTCCAGCCGGGTCTCGGCTTGGCCGAGGGCGACCAGCAGGTCGCGGGGGACGTCGTAGCGCGCGGCCGCGCCGTCGAAGGCGGCGGCCAGGGAGCCGGGCGTCGACACCGCCCGGGCCGCGGCCGGGGACGCGGCCGTGCCGACCGCGCCGGCCAGGCCGAGGGTGGCGACCAGCATGGCGCCGAGCAGGCGCCGAGGTCGTGGTACGCGAGATCGCACGCTCACTGCCACTCCTTAGATCGACTCATGGAGATTTCTCTATTTATGAGGAGTGACGATAGGCAGCGTTCCAAAAGTTGTCTACGGCCCGTGCTGTCCGTGCGAAGTTTTCCTACGGTTCCGGGCCCGGCCGGTCCCGCCGGGCGGTCAGCCCGCCCGCTGCTCGGCGTACGCGGCGAGCCAGGCGACCTGGGCCGGGTCCAGCGACGGGCGAATCCGGGTGCGGGCCGCCGCGACGTGCGCGGCGGTGACCGTGGAGGCGGTCAGCGACTCGCGCATCGCGGCCAGCGCCGCCTCCCGCACCAGCGCCGCACAGTCCGCCGCCGAGAAACCGTCCAACTCCTCGCCCAGCCCGGCCAGGTCCACCTCCGGGTCCAGCGGCACGTTCCGGGCGGCGGCCCGCAGGATCTCGGCCCGGGCCGGCCCGTCCGGCGGCGGCACGTAGACCAGCCGTTCCAGTCGCCCGGGACGCAGCAGCGCCGGGTCGACCAGGTCCGGCCGGTTGGTGGCGCCGACCACCACCACGTTGCGCAGCGCCTCCACCCCGTCCAGCTCGGTGAGCAGGGCGGCCACCACCCGGTCGGTGGTGCCCCCATCGGTGGCCTGGCCGCGTACCGGGGCCAGCGCGTCCACCTCGTCCAGGAAGACCAGCGTGGGCGCGGCCTCCCGGGCCCGGCGGAACAGCTCGCGGACCGCCCGCTCGCTCTCGCCGACCCACTTGGAGAGCAGCTCCGCGCCCTTGACCGAGAGCACGTTCGCCCGCCCCGACCCGGCCAGCGCGGTGACCAGGTAGGTCTTACCGCAGCCGGGCGGGCCGTAGAGCAGCACGCCCCGCGGCGGCTGCACGCCCAACCGGGCGAAGGTGTCCGGGTAGGTCAGCGGCCAGAGCACCGACTCGGTGAGCCGCTCCTTCACCTCGACCAGGTCGCCCACGTCGTCCAGGGTCACCGTGGCCAGTTCCAGGGTGGACGCCGCCATCGTGGTCGGCCGGACCACCTCCAGCGCGGCGGTGAAGTCGGCCATCGCCACTGTCGGCGTCTCGGCCGACTTCTGCCGCAGCGCCGCCCGGATCCCGGCCTCGCGGACCAGCGCGGCCAGGTCAGCGGCGACGAACCCGGGGGTACGGCCGGCGACCTCGTCCAGCCGGACGTCGTCGGCCAGCGGCACCTGCCGGGTCAGCACGGTCAACTGCTCGCGGCGCAGCGCCGGATCCGGCAGCGGGACGGTGATCCGCAGCGAGAGCAGGTCCGGCGCGCGCAGCGCCGGGTCGACCGCCTCCGGCCGGCCGGTGGTGCAGATCACCGCCGCCCCGGCCCGGACCGTCTCGGCGAGCACCTGGCGGAACACGGTCGCCACCGGGCCCGGCTCGTCCGCCGGGGCGAGCGCCTCCACGTCGGTGACCAGCAGCACCGCCGGGCCGGCCGCGCGTACCTCGGCGGCGGCGGCGCGCAGCCGCTCGGCGGCGGCCTGATTGGTCAGCGCGGCCGCCTCCGGGGCCCAGAGCGGGCAGACCCGCGCGCCGACCCGGGCGGCCACCGCGCGCACCAGCGCCGACTTGCCCGAGCCGGCCGGCCCACTGACCAGCACCCCGAGCGAGACCGTGGTGCCCAGCCGGCCGAGTACCTCCCGGTGGTGAAAGCCGAGGTCGAGCAGTTCGGTCAACTCCTCGGCCTGGGCCCGGAGCCCGGGCAGCTCGTCCACCGACGGGGCGCTCTCCGCCTCCGCCGCGGCGTCGCCGGCCCCGGTGCCGACGCGGGCCGCCGGCTCGGCCGGTGACCATGCGCCACCGGTGGCCGCGCCGGGCCGGGTCGCCGCTCGCGTCCCGCCGTCGCGCGGACCCCCGACGGCCGGACCACCGGCGCCGGCCGGTCGGCCACCGGGTCCGGTGGCCGGCCCCGCCGAGGCGCCGGCCGAGCCGTGGGTGACCGGGCCATGTTCCCAGCCGACCAGCGTGTCCATGGTGACCAGCGCACCCTCCGGCTCGGCGGCGACCACCCCGAGCAGGGTGCTGGTCCACGCGTAGCCGACCCGGTTGGACAGGCTGCGCCGGGCCGCCTCGACCAGGCCGCGGGTCGCGGCGTCCGGCAGCACGTCCTGCGGCAGCAGCGACACGTCGTCGCCGGTGGTCACCACCTTGCCGAGCAGGGCGAGCCGGAGCATCTCCGGCGAGACCACGGCGACGATCTCGGCGGGCCCGGCGAGCAGCACCCGCCGGGCCGGGGTGACCGGGGCGGGGCTGATCGTGACCTGGCCGCCGTCCCGGACGCCGAGGTTGCCCAGCGTCAGGTCGTCGGCGTAGAGCAGGGCGGTGCTCGCGGTCGGCTCGGCCGCCGCCACGATGCCCGCGGTCACCCGCCGGCCGGCCAGCCGCACCGGGTCGCCCGGGAGCAACGCGAGCGCGGTGAGCACCTCCGGGTGCAACCGGACGACGCCGCGCCGCGCGTCCAGGGCCGCCGGCCGCAGGCTCGCGGTCAGGGTCAGGTCGGGTCGATCCACCGCCCGACCCTAGCCGCCGGCGTCACCCCCCGCGCGTGGTAACCGGGGGTGGTCGCCGTCGGTCAGCAGGGTGGGGTCCCGGCGGATCAGTTCGGCGAGCCGGCCCGCCGGGTCGGGGCGTACCCCGTCCCGGCCGGAGGGCAGGTCGGGCACGGTGTTGGCCACCCTCATCACGACCACCCCTTCGATGAAACGGGTCTGAGCGCCCGGGAGTTCAGTCCCCCCGCTCCCGGGTGGCCCGGTCCAGCGCCCGGTCCAGGACGACCAGCAGGGCGTCCCGCACCGAGAGCCGGTCCCGGGCGTCGAACTGCACCAGCGGCACGTGATCGCCGATAGCCAGCGCCCACCGGATCGCGCCGAGGTCGTGCGCCAGCCGCCCGTCGAAGGCGTTCACCCCGACCGCGAAGGGCAGCCCGGCGCGCTCGAAGAAGTCGATGGCCGGGTAGCAGTCGTCCAGCCGGCTGCTGTCCACCACCACCAGTGCGCCCAGCGCGCCGCGGGCCAGGTCGTCCCACATGAAGCCGAACCGGGCCTGCCCCGGCGTGCCGAACAGGTACAGCTTCAGGCTGCGGTCGATGGTGACGCAGCCGAAGTCCATCGCCACCGTGGTGGTGGTCTTCGTGGTGCGTACGCCCGGGTCGTCCACGCCGATCCCGGCCGTGGTCATCTCCGCCTCGGTGGTCAGCGGGGCGATCTCCGAGATGGCGCCCACCGTGGTGGTCTTGCCGACCCCGAAGCCGCCGGCGATCAGGATCTTCACCGGGATCGGCGGCGCGGCGCGTCCGGCCGGGGCCGGGCGGGGTGCCGGGACGCGCCCGGCGGGCGGGGCCGCCGGCGGCTTCGCCCGCCCGACCGGTGGCGGTGTGCCGCTCGGGGCGCCGTACCGGGCGGCGGCGCTGTTGGTCGCGACCGCGCCCTGCGGGGTGCCCGGCCAGTCAGGAGATCGCACGAAGTCCATCAATCACTCGCAGGATGAGGTCGGGGTCGTGGGCGTCGTCGGCATCGGTGACGTGCACGTCCAGGTGGCCGGCGGCGCGCAGGTCGCCGACCAGCACCCGGGTCACGCCGAAGTGCAGCCGGGTCCGGGCGGAGATCTCCGCGACCGAGATCGGTTCGGCGCAGAGCGCGACGATCGCCGCGAGTTCCGGGGCGAGCCGGGCCGGTGGGACCGTCCACGGGGTGGTGTCCGGCCGGGCGGTCACCTGGGTCTCCAGCCCGATCGCCGGGTCGGCGCCGGTCACCCGGCCGGCGGTGAGCACGAACGGGCGCGGCCCGGCCGGCCCGTCCGGCTCGGGCTCCGGCTCGTCCACCACCGCCGGTACGCCCGGCTCGTCGGCGGACGCCCGCAGGTAGGGCCGGATCCGGACCAGCGGTTCCGGATCGGGCTCGCCGGGGGCGTCCGGGGTCATTGCTGGGCGGCGTTCTTCAACTCGGCGATCAGGCGCGGGGTGAGCGCGCCGCCGGCCCGGCCGGCGAAGAGCGTCATCTCGTACGCGACGGTGCCCAGGTTGGCCGTCCGGTCGGCGACCACGCCGAGCACCGACCCGCTGCTGATCGCGGTGATCAGCAGGTAGCCCTCGGCCATGTCGACCACCACCCGGTTCAACCCGCCGAGCGCGTACCAGCTCGCGGCGCCGCCGGCCAGGCTGGTCATGCCGGACACCACGGCGGCGAGCCGTTCGGCGTTTGACCGGTCCTTGATCGCGGACATCGCCATCAGCAGCCCGTCCGAGGAGACCGCTATCGCCTCCAGCACGCCGGCCGTGCCGGAGGTGAAGGAGTCCAGCAGCCAGTTGAAGGTGCGGGCCTCCGGGCTGAGGTCACCGCCGGAGTCGGGGTGGCTCTGGTGGTCGAGGCCGTCGTGCGGGAAGGTGCTGGTCACCGTGATGATCCCTCTTCGTCGGGGCGGTCAGGGCGGACTTCGTGCAGAGCGCGGGCGACGCCCGCCTCGAACGCGGTGATGAGGTCGCGGACCTCGGCCGGGTCACCGGGGTGGTGGCTGACCGGCTGCTGGGCCGGGGAGGTGGTCAGGTTCGCCCCGGGCACCCGCCGCCGGATGCCGGCCCCGGTCCGGGCCGGCCCGTCCGGCGCCCCGGTGGCGGGTGCGTCGGGGGGCGGCGGGTTCCGGCGCGACCGCCGGGGCAGGCCGGCCGGGGTCGTCCCCGGCTCGCCCGGCGCGACCGGGCCGGCCGGCGCGTCCGCCGCCGGGGACGATGCGGCCGCCGGCCGCCCCGCGCCCGCCGCGGCCAGCGCCCGCCCGCCCGCCGCATCGTCCACCCGGGGTGGCAGCCGCCGCTCCCGGGCCGGCACGGTGGCCCGCGCCACCGTGGCACCGGCCCGCTCGGTACGCGGCACCACCAGCGCGGCCAGCGGGACGTCCAGCAGGGTGGTCACCCCGCCGCCGACGGTTGGAGCCAGCCGTACCGTCCACCCGTGTCGCCGGGCCAGCCGGCCCACCACGAACAGGCCGAGCACCTCGGTGGGGGCGAGGTCGAGCCGCTCCCGGCGGGTGAGCCGCGCGTTCTCCTCGGCCAGCCGCTCCGCGGTCATGCCGATCCCCTGGTCCACCACGGCCAGCCGGGCGCCGGCGCCGGTCAGCTCACCGGTCACCACCACCCGGGTGTGCGGCGGGGAGAAGGCGGTGGCGTTCTCCATCAGCTCGGCCAGCGCCAGCACCAGGTCGCCGACGGTGCCGGGGGCCGCCGAGACGCCCGGCGGCACCCGGACGTCCACCCGGGTGTAGTCCTCGATCTCGCCGAGTGCCAGCCGTACCACGTCGCCGAGCGGCACCGGCGCCACGTGGGCGTCGGCGCCCGTCGACCCGGAGAGCACCACCAGGCTGCCGGCGTTGCGGCGCAGCCGGCTGGAGATGTGGTCGAGCCGGTACAGGTGCTCCAGCCGGGCCGGGTCGGTCTCCTGCCGTTCCAGCCGGTCGATCAGCGCGATCTGCCGGCCGACCAGGTTCTGGGTACGCCGGCCGACGTGGCCGAACATCTGCGCCACGTTGCGTCGGCCGGCCACCTGCCGCTCCACCAGCCGGGCCGCGGTGGCCTGCACCCGGTCGAACGCCCGGGCCAGGTCGCCGATCTCGTCCCGGGCCCGTACGTCGACCGGGTCGAGCCGCACCGGCGGGACGTTCTCGGTCTCGTCGTCGACGACCCGGACCAGCTCGGTCTCGGCGAGCCGGGCCACCCGGTCGGCGGAGCGGGTGAGCCGGGTCAGCGGCCGGGCCACCGTCCGGGCGACCGCGACGCTGAGCAGCAGCACCACCGCCAGGATCACCGCGGCCACCCCGCCGACCAGGTAGGCGGCGGTCAGCGCCCGGCGCTGCTCGTCGGTCACCTCGGCGAGCACGTCCGCGACGATCTTCTTCTCGATGAACTGGCCCAGGGTGATCATCGAGCGGGCCGACGGGAAGAGCGCGTCCAGCGTCACGTTCCGGACCGCGCCGGACGGGTCGATCACGCTGGTGGTCAGGAAGTCGGCGCTGGTCCGGGCGGCCACCGCCGCGTCGTTCAGCACGGCCAGCTTGAGCTGCTCGGGGGTGATCAGGCGGCGGAACCGGCGGTTGTCCACGGTGAGCGCGGCCATGCAGGCGACGAAGGCGGCGTTGGTCGTCGGGTCGTTGCTCGCCTTGACCAGCACGATCAGCGTGGCGCAGGCGCCCAGCCCCTCGTCGGCCCGCAGCAGCGCGTCCAGCGCGAGCACCTGCCGCCCGGCCGCCGTCTCGGTGTCCACGCTGAACGGCAGCCGCAGGGACTCGATCAGGGCCAGGTCGACCGGCCCGTACGCGTCCATGATCTGGCTCGGGGTGGCGGTGCCGGCGAGCACCGCGCGGCGCAGGTCGGTCAGCGACCGTACCCCGTCCAGCGCGTCGGCGACCGGCGCCGGCAGCGCGTCGCCCTGCTCGGCCCGCAGGTCGGCCACCCGGTCGTCCACCGTGGCGCTCTTGCGCACCAGTTCGGTGCGGCTGACCCGGCCGAGCAGCAGGCCGACCGAGAGGATGCGCTCCTGCTGCAGGTCCTGCACGAGGGTGCCGATCCGGCCGGCCAGCTGGACCCGATCGGCGATGTCGCCGGCCCGCTGCGCGGCGGCCACCCGGTCGATCACCACCGGTACGGCGAGGCCGACGGTGCTGATCAGCGGGATGACCACGAGCAGCGCCAGCTTGCCGCGGATGCGGAGCCTACCGAGCAGCATCGACCGACCCCCACTGCGCGGCGACCGGGTCGCCGGCCGGGCCGACCGGCTGGAGCGGACGTGGCTCGTCGGGACGCGAGCCGGCCGGCGGTCGCCACGCGTCGCTCTCCGCTGCGGCGCCGGCCTCCGCCGGGGCCCGCCGCGCCTCGGCCGCGCGGCGCCGGGCCCGCCGGGCCGCGGCGAGCAGCACCCCGCCCAGCGCGGCCAGCAGCAGGACGGCGAGCCCGGCGGCGCCGAGCGCGAGCCGGCGGTCCCGGTCCAGCGCGTCGACGCGCCCGGCGAGCAGGGCGTCGAGTTCGGCGAGGATGACCGGCTGGAGCTGGGTGGCCGCCGCCTGCGCGTTCAGCCGGGCCGCGGCGACCTGCGTCGGGTCGACCACCCCGGTGCGGGCGGCCGGGGCGGAGGCGGCAGCCAGCGCCTCGACCGCGCGCTGGTAGGTGTCGAGCGGGGTGAGCACGTTGGCGCCCAGTTCGGTGCTCTCCGTGCTGTCGACCGCCGCCCGCAGGTCGGTGACCAGATCGCCGGCGGGGGTCAGGGCGGCCACCCGGAGGGCGGCGAGTTCGGTGGCGGTGCGCAGCCGGTCGGCGGCCGGCCGGTGGGCGGCGAGCGTGGTCAGGTCGGCCAGCCGACCGGTGGCGACCACCGCCTCGGGCAGTTCCTGACCCGCCCCGTCCTGCAGGAAGAAGGAGTCCGACCCCGGGTCGCGGACCAGGCCGGAGCTCTCCCGAACCTTGCGGTACAGGTCCAGCAGCAGGTCGGTGACCTCGCCGTACGCCGCGAACGCGGCCTCGGGCTCGGCCGGCGGACGGTCGCGCAGCGCCTCCAGCTTCGCCCGCAGCCCGGCCCAGCGTTCCTGGCTGCGCAGCTCGCGCCCGATCCGGGTGTCGACGGTGGCGGCGGCCTCGACCGCGCGGGTCAGCGGTTCCCCGGGCATCGGCCGGCCGGCGACCGCGGCGGACTGGGCGTCGACCAGCGCGTCGGTGACCGGGGCCAGGGCCGACAGGTAGGTCACTCCCAGCCGCTCCCGGGCGGCCAGCGCCCGGTCGTCGTCGGTGTGCCGCCAGGTCAGGCCGAACAGCAGCGCGACCGGTGCCAGCAGGGCCACCACGAGCAGCGGCGGCAGCAGGCGGGCCGGTGCGGAGGGTCGGCGGCGAGCCCGCGGGGCGGGGACGGTCATGGTCGGTGTCCTCCGGCGGGTGCGCGGGAAGGGGAAACGGCCGGTGCGGGAGTGTCGTGGGT
Organism: Micromonospora sp. CNZ280; assembly: GCF_011759515.1. Lineage (NCBI taxonomy): Bacteria > Bacillati > Actinomycetota > Actinomycetes > Micromonosporales > Micromonosporaceae > Micromonospora > Micromonospora sp. CNZ280. The sequence goes on along the minus strand of NZ_JAAOYP010000001.1, from coordinate 1,535,727 downwards.
GGAGTCCCGTCCGCCGGACCGGAAACGTAACCGAACATCCCCGCACAGTTGTCCCCCGTCAATCAGTCGGCTTCGCGTCACTTCGCGCCAGGTCACCTGACGCGGAGCCCACGAGTACGCTCCGTGCGATCCACGGAGTGACATGGATGGATCGGAGCGCTTTCCGTCGAAGATCCGAATTCACGTGATCCGAATTCGCCGCGCTGGGACGGGACTGGACCTCGCGCGGACGCACCGCGTCGGACGCCGATCGGGGCAACCGGACGGACGTACGGAGGATCTCAGCCAACGCTCAGCCACCGGCCCGTAGCGTGTGCCGCATGAGATCGCCGTTGTCGGCCGCGCGGATCCGGCGTGCCCTGCCCACCCGCCGCCGTCGCGTGGCCGCCGCGGCGGCGGCCGTCGTGCTGCTCGCCGCCGCCGTCACCTGGGCGGTGTGGCCGCAGGAGCCGCCGGTACGCGCCGAGGCCGCGATGCTCACCGTCCGCTCCGGGCCGGCCGGGGACCAGCCCGTGGACCTGGACACCACGCTCTACCTGCCCGAGGACGCCTCGGCCAGCCGAAAGGTGCCGGCGGTGCTGCTGGCGCACGGCTTCGGCGGCACCAAGGACTCGGTGCGTGCCGACGCCGAGGAGTTTGCTGGCCGGGGCTACGCCGTGCTGACCTGGACCGCCCGCGGCTTCGGCCGCAGCGGCGGGCAGATCCACCTGGACCACCCCGACTACGAGGTCCGGGACGCCGCCCGCCTGCTGGACTGGCTGGCCGCCCGGCCGGAGATCCGCACCGACGCCGCCGGGGATCCCCGGGTCGGCGTGGTCGGCGGCTCGTACGGCGGCGGGCTGGCGCTGCTGCTCGCCGCGCAGGACCGGCGGGTCGACGCGATCGTCCCGATGATCACCTGGAACGACCTGTCCCGGGCGTTCCTGCCGGAGAGCACCGGCCGGGAGCCCGTCGACGGGGTGTTCAAGAAGGGCTGGGCGGGGCTCTTCTTCGGCGGCGGCGGCAACGCCGGCACCGGGCCGGCCGGGCTCGCCGGGACGGCCGCCGCCCAGCCGGAGGGCGCACCGGCGTCCGCCGGCCCGCCCGCACCCGGGCCCGGCGCCGGGCCGGGGACCGGTCCGGGCGGCGCCCCGGCCGGGGCCGCCGACCCGTCCTGCGGCCGGTTCGCCCCCGACGTCTGCGCCGCGTACCTGCGGATCGCCACCACCGGCCGGGCCGACCCGGCCGCCGTGGACCTGCTGCGCCGCTCCAGCCCCGCCGGCGTCCTGGACCGGATCACCGCGCCCACGCTGCTGGTGCAGGGCGAGTCGGACACCCTCTTCCCGCTGAGCGAGGCGGACGCCAACGCCCGGGGCATCGCCGCCGCCGGCACCCCCGTCCGGGTCGCCTGGTTCACCGGCGGCCACGACGGCGGCGAGGGTCCGAAGACCGACTCCGACCGGGTGCGGTACCTGACCATCCAGTGGCTGGACCACTACGTCAAGGGCGCGGGCGACGCCCCGGGCGACGACTTCACCTGGTCCCGGATCGCCGGCTTCGACGCCCTCGACCGCGGCCTGGTGGCCACCGGCTACCGCACCGCCGACTACCCGGGCACCGCCGGCGACGCGCGCCGGGAGATCGCGGTGGCCGGCCCGGCGCAGCCGATCGCCAACCCGCCGGCCGGTAACCCGGCCGCCATCTCCTCGGTGCCCTTCGCGGGGGAACTCTCCGCGCTGCTCGGCGGGGTGGCCGGGGACGTGCCCGGCCAGCACGCCCGGTTCGAGTCGGCGCCGCTGGCCGAGGCGGTGGACGTGGTGGGCGCGCCGACCGTGTCGGTCCGGGTCGCGTCGCCGACCGGTGAGGCGGTGCTCTTCGTCAAGCTCTACGACGTCGAGCCGGGCGGCGCGGCCACCTTGCCGAACGGGCTGGTCGCCCCGATCCGGCTGACCGGCCTGCCGAGCGGGATCGACGCGGCGCGGCCGGTCACGGTGACGCTGCCGGCGATCGTCCGGCGGATCGAGGCAGGGCACCGGCTCCGGGTGGTGGTGGCCACCTCCGACCAGGCGTACGCCACGCCGGTCGAGCCGGCTGTCCACACGGTGGCCCCGGGCGACGGCGCGGTGACCCTGCCCACCGTGACCGGCGAGCCGATCCCCACCACCGCGACGATCTGGCGCTGGGTGCTGGCCGGGCTGCTCGCCGCGATCGCGGTCGGGCTCGTCGTGGTCGTCGCCGTGGTCCGCCGCCGGCACCGCCGCCAGGACAGCTCCGTCCATCCCGGGTACGCGGACACCCCGCTGGCCGTGCGCCAGCTCCGCAAGGAGTACGCGGACGGCTTCGTCGCCGTGTCCAACGTGGACTTCGAGGTGCACCCCGGTCAGGTGGTCGGCCTGCTCGGCCCGAACGGCGCCGGCAAGACCACCACCCTGCGGGTGCTGATGGGGCTGACCCAGCCGACAGCCGGCGAGATCTACGTCTTCGGGCACCGGCTGGTGCCCGGCTCCCCGGTGTTGTCCCGGATCGGCGCGCTGGTGGAGGGGCCTGGCTTCCTGCCGCACCTGTCCGGCCTGGAGAACCTGAAGGCGTACTGGCGGGCGACCGGCCGGCCGGCGGCGGACGCGCACTTCGACGAGGCGCTGGAGATCGCCGGGCTGGGCGCCTCGGTACACCGGAAGATCAAGACCTACAGCCACGGCATGAAGCAGCGGCTGGCCATCGCCCAGGCCATGCTCGGCCTGCCGGAGCTGCTGGTGCTCGACGAGCCGACCGACGGGCTCGACCCGCCGCAGATCGCCGAGATGCGCCGGGTGCTTCAGCGTTACGCCACCGACGGCCGGGCGGTGCTGGTCTCCAGTCACCTGCTGGCCGAGGTGGAGCAGACCTGCACGCACGCCGTGGTGGTGAACAAGGGCCGGATCGTGGCCGCCGGCCCGGTCGAGGAGATCGTCGGCGAGTCGCCGAGCGTGCTGTTCGAGGTGACCGACCCGGCCGCCGCCCGTACCGTGCTGGACCGGCTGGACGGGGTGCGGGTGCTGCCCGACGGTGAGGGGCAGCTGGTCGTGGACACCAACGGCACCGCCCGCAGCGAGGTGGTGGCCGAACTGGTCCGGGCCGGGATCGGGGTGGACCGGGTGGTGCCGCGGCGCCGCCTGGAGGACGCGTTCCTCGCCCTGGTGGGCGAGAACTCTCGGGGAAGCGGGGACCGGTGATGGCGGGCTCTCACGTCGAGGCGCGGTCGGACGGCGGGGGCGGGACCGGCTCGATCGGCGCGGCGCCGGGCTACCGGCCCTCGGCCACCCTGCCGTTCGCGGCGGAGTTCCGCCGCCAGGCGTCGCGGCGGCGTACCCAGCTCGCGCTGGGGTTCATGGTGCTGCTGCCGCTGATCATCCTGATCGCGTTCCAGTTCGACTCCGGCGACGACGACGACAACGGACGCGGCGAGTTCGGCAGCCTGATCGAGTTCGCCACCACCGGTGGGCTGAACTTCACCCTGTTCACCATCTTCGTCTCCGCGTCGTTCCTGCTGGTCGTGGTGGTGGCGCTGTTCTGCGGTGACACGGTGGCCAGCGAGGCGAGCTGGGGCAGCCTGCGCTACCTGCTGGCGATCCCGGTGCCCCGGGCCCGGCTGCTGGCGGTGAAGCTGCTGGTGGCGCTCGCGTACTCGGCGCTGGCGCTGCTGCTGCTGGCCGGCACCGCGCTGCTCGCCGGCACCCTGCGCTACGGCTGGGAGCCGCTGCGCAGCACGGTCGCCGCGCAACTGGAACCGGGGGAGGGGCTGCTGCGGCTGCTGGCGGTGCTCGGCTACCTGGCCGTCGTCCTGCTGGTGGTGGCCGGCCTCGCGTTCCTGCTGTCGGTCACCACCGACGCCGCGCTCGGCGCGGTCGGCGGGGCGGTGCTGCTCTGGATCCTCTCCAGCATCCTGGACCAGATCACCGCGCTCGGCGCGCTGCGCGCCCTCCTGCCCACCCACTACAGCACCGCCTGGCTGGGGCTGCTCTCCACGCCTGTGCAGACCGACGACGTGGTGCGCGGCTCGATCTCGGCGATCAGCTACGCGACGCTCTTCTGGGGGTTGGCGTTCTGGCGGTTCACCCGCAAGGACGTCGTGTCGTAGCGGTCGCCGCCGCGCCGACCGATCTCCCGGCCCCTTCGGGCAGTTCCGGCCCGGCCCGTCTTGCCCGCCGACGGATCGATGATCTACGGTCCGCTGGCATTTCCCTGCACAACGAGACGGGGGTCTTCTTGCGTACCTTTCGTGGTGCCGTGATCGGCACCATCACCGCGATGGTCGCGGTGACGGCGGTGGCCGCTCCGGCCAGCGCCGCCGTGGCGCCGGCCGCGCCGTACACCGCGTTGACCGTCGACGGCAACCCGTACTCCTGGTGGCACCAGGGGTCGCGGGTCTTCGACCAGGCCGGCGGCGCCGCCTTCACGGTCACTCCGGGCGCCGGTGACCAGCTGGACTTCCGCGCCGACCAGGCCGGCGACGCCTGGACGTTCCGGATGTCGCCACCGAGCGGTGAGACCTGGGCCGTCGGGACCACCTACGAGCTGACCGGGGTCGAGTCGGCCGAGGGCTTCGCCTTCATCGACGTCGCGCACAACGGTGCCACCTGCGCCGAGACGCCGGGCTACCTCTCCGTCAGCGAGGCCACCCGGGACGCCGGGACCGACCGGCTCACCTCGTTCGCCGCCTTCTACGTGATCTCGTGCGGCTCCAGCCGCCACGACCTGTTCGGCGAGATCCGGTGGAATTCGAGCGTCGGCTACGCCGCCGCCGGCACCGACACGATGTCGCACGACTTCGGCGACCGCACCGTCGGCGGTCCGGCGGCGAGCCGGACCATCACCGTACGGTCGATGGGCACCCACCCGGTGGAGTACGGCACGGCCGAGATCCACGACACTTCGGGCCCTTACTCGATCACGGCCGACACCTGCTCGGGCACGACCCGGGCGGCCGGCGAGACGTGCACCGTCACGGTGAGCGTGCAGCCCACCAAGCTGGGCGGCGCCTGGACCTCCCTGCGGCTGCCCGACAACACCGTCGTCGGCGAGCGGTTGGTGCAACTGGGCGTCAACGGCGTCGACCCGCGTACGGTCACCGTCTCGCCGGCGTCGCTGGCCTTCGGTGACCAGTACATCGCCGAGACGGGCTCGACCCAGTCGGTGACCGTGACCGCCACCGGTGACACCCCGATCACCTTCGGCGCCGCCACCATCGGCGGCACCGACGCCGCGTCGTTCGGCGTCAAGGCCGACACCTGCAAGGGCGCCACCCTGGCGAAGAACCAGACCTGCCGGGTCGACGTGGTCGCCAAGGCCGCCGGCGGGGGAGCGCGGAGCGCCACCCTCCAACTGCCGAACGACAGCCTCACCAACCCGCGTACCGTGCCGCTGACCCTCAACGGCGTGGTGGGCGCGCGGGGCACCTACTACCCGCTGACGCCGGTGCGGATCATGGACACGCGCACCGGCAACGGCGCCCCGAAGGCCAAGCTGGGCCCCAACGGCACGGTGAACCTGCAGGTGACCGGGCGGGGCGGGGTGCCGCCGGCCGGGGTGGGCGCGGTGGTGCTCAACGTGACCGTCGCCGAGCCGACGGCGTCGAGCTACCTGACCGTGTACCCGGCCGGGCAGGCGAAGCCCACGGCCTCGTCGCTGAACTTCGGCAAGGGCTGGATCCGCTCGAACTCGGTGACGGTGGCCGTCGGCGCCGGCGGCAAGGTCGCCATCACCAACTACGCCGGCTCGACCCACGCGATCGTCGACGTGGTGGGCTACTACGCCAGCGACAACACGCCGATCATCAGCGGCGTCGGCGTCGGTGGGCAGTTGCAGCCGGTCGTGCCGCTGCGGCTGTTCGACAGCCGTAGCGACTGGGGCAGCAAGCTGCCGGCCGGGAACCAGGTCCGCCTCGCCGTGAACTACGGCCCCGACGCCAACTGGCGGATGCGGGCCGTGGTGGTCAACATCACCGCGGTGTCGCCGTCGGCCAGCGGGTTCCTCACCGCGTGGAACGGCGAGTGGCCGGAACCGACGACGTCCACCGTCAACTACGGGGCCGGGTCGGTCACGCCGAACCTGGCGGTCGTGCCGGTCCGGCACTGCACCGACTGCCCATGGGGGGTGGATCTGCCGACCTTCGGCGTCTACACGCACAAGGACACCCACGTGATCATCGACATCGTCGGCTTCATCGACGACGGCAGCCTCGCCAACGGTCTGCGCTTCGACCCGAAGACGCCGACCCGGATCGTGGACAGCCGGATCGGTCAGGGCCTGCCCACCAACCCCGGCCCGGCCGTGATCGGCACGGTCACCGCGCCCGGATCGGTGGTGGCCGACAACACCCGGGCGCTGGCGCTCAACGTCACAGCGGTCAGCCCCACCGCCAGCACCTACCTGAAGCTGTGGCCGAACGGCATCACCGGCATCGACCAGCCGGACGTGAGCAACCTGAACGCCGCGGCGGGACAGACGGTGGCGAACGCCGCCGTCACCCTGATCGGCCCGACCGACCGGTTCAACGTCTACAACCACTCCGGCACCACCGGCGTGGTGGCCGACGTCGTCGGCACGTACTGGCTCTACCCGGGCACCGCCAGCGGTTCCGCCGGGCAGGGCGTCTCCGGTGACACCTCGCGGTCGCCGTACAACCTCGGGGACCTGCCGACGCCGGACAAGGTCCGGGAGTGACCGGCTGACCCGCTGGCACCACCGACCGGCGGTGGCCTTCGCGCAGGCGAAGGCCACCGCCGTCGTCTTTGTCGCCGCGCTACAGCAGCGGCGCCGACCGGCTCGGCTCCGGCGTGTCCGGTACCGCCGGGGTGGGCGTGGGTTCCGGGTCGGTGAGCTTCTTCCAGGCGCTGACCCCGACCCGGCCGGTGTTGCCCAGGTCGATCGGCCCGTCCAGCTCCACGACCTGCGGCGGCTGGCCGGCGGCCGGGGCCACCTCCAGGCGCTCGCCGTTGGTCGCGACCACCGTGGAGTCGGTGACCAGGTTGCGCCAGAGCAGGGCGGCGCCGGCCCGCTCGCCCGGTTGCAGGACCAGCGGCCGGGGCGGGTCGTCGAAGCCCGAGGTGATGCCCTTCGCCCCCTCGACCACCTGGACCGGGATCGGCGTGCCGTCGTTGTCGAGCAGCCGCAGGGCCGGGTAGCCGTGCAGCGGGTACGCCGCCGTACCGCAGTTGACCAGCTCCACCCCGAGCGCGCGCAGCCCCATCGCGGCGTCGGTCCCGAGGGCCCGGACCCGGACGCCCGACTCCGGGCATGCGGCTGGGCCGTCCCCGGCCGCCGTCGGGCTCGCCCCGACCGCGCCGGACGCGGCCGGCCCGTCCCCGCCCATCCCGGCGTGGCCGCCGGTGCAGGCGCCGAGCAGTAGCGCGGCGGCGATCGGCGGGCCGAGAAGCGCGTGGCGGCGGCGCGCCACCGGTCGGAATGCCATCCGCCGATCCTCGCACCCACCCACTCCCGCCCCGCATGCCCGTCCCGCGTTGCCATCCGGCTCGCGCGTCCCGGGCGGCCACCCTGCCCGCATCCTGGGTTGCTGTTCTGCTCGCGCGTCCCGCGTTGCCGGCGCTCGTTTCGGGTTGCCGCCCGGCCTGGGCCTCCTGGGTTGCTGTTCTGCCGGCACGTCATGGGTTGCCGCCTGGCCGGGCCGGCCCGAGGCGGGGGAGGTCAGTCGGCGGCTGGCGGGGTGGAGGGCGGGGCGGTCAGGACCGCGTCGAGCAGGCCGGGGTAGAGGCGGTCCAGCTCCTCGCGGCGCAGCCGGACGAAGCGGCTGGTGCCGGCGACCCGGGTGCGGGTCAGCCCGGCCTCGCGCAGCACCTTGAGGTGGTGGCTGCGGGTGGCCTTGGAGACGCCGAACTCGAAGGTGCCGCAGGCGTACTCGCCGCCGCCCTCGGCGAGCGCGCGGACGATCTGGAGCCGGACATCGTCGGCCAACGCGGCCAGTACGGCGGTGACCGGAACGTCGCGCAACTCGGGTTCGTGCAGCTCCATGTGACCAGTGTAACCGTTGTTCGACTTTCGTCGAACATCGCCCTAGGGTCGGTGGCGTTGGTTCGAAGATACTCGAACATAGGAGTTGTGGATGCGCTCTCGGGCCGCCGCCTTCCCCCTGCTCGCCGTGCTGAGCTGGGGCGTGATGTTCCCCGTCCTGGCCAGCGCACTGGTCCGGGTCGACGCGCTCAACCTGACCACCGCCCGGTACGTCCTGGCCACCGCGATCCTGGTCGCTCTGCTGCTGTTCCGCGAGGGCGCCGGCGCGCTGCGGCCCGCTGGCCGGGCCACCGAGGTCGTGGCGCTCGGCGTCCTCGGGTTCGCCGGCTTCAACCTGCTGATCAACCTGGCGCTCGGGCAGGCCGCCCCGCAGCAGATCGCGCTCTTCGCCGCCACCATCCCGCTGGTCACCCAGCTGGTCCGCTGGGCGCGCGACGGCGTACGCCCGCGCCCGGCGCTCTTCGCGCTCTCCCTGGTGGCGCTGGTCGGCATCGGTCTGGTGCTCACCCGGGGCCGGCTGGACGGCCTCGGTGAGTTCGGCGTGGGCGCGCTGCTGACGACCGGCGCGGTGCTCGGCTGGGCGGTCTACACGCACGGCGGGAGCCGGTTCGGCGAGTGGTCGCCGCTGCGGTACACCACGCTGACCTCGCTCGCCGGCACGGCCGCCATGCTGGCCGCGAGCGTGCTGGCCGACCTGGCCGGCTGGCAGCACGCGCCGGCCGTCGCCGACCTCGTCGCGGTCGCCCCGCAGCTGGCGTACGCCGTCATCGTGGCCGCGGTGGTCGCGGTGCTGGCCTGGAACACCGGCGTGCAGCGGCTCGGTGCGGCCAACGCGGCGCTGTTCATGAACCTGGTTCCGGTGACCACGTTCGCGGTGCAGATCGCCCGCGGCTACCGGCCCGGCGCGGTGGAACTGGTCGGCGTGGCGCTCACCATCGCCGCCCTGGTCGCCGCCAACCTGGCCACCCGGCCGCGCCGCGCCACCCGGCCGCGCCCGGCCAACCACGCCGAGGCGGTGGCCGTCGCCGACCCGGTGGCGGTGGTCGACCCGGTCGCCGTGGTCGGCCGGTAGGGGCCCGCTCACACCGTGGGAACCCGGCAGAGGTACGCCGGGGGGAGTGCATAGACTCGGCGGCACAACTGCATACCTCATCCAGAGGGGCTGAGGGATACGGCCCGACGACGCCCCGGCAACCACCCCGCGCGCTCACCGCTGAGCGACCGGCGGGGCAGGTGCCAATTCCGTCCCCGCCGCAGAGTGCGATGCGGGGAAAGATGAGAGGACTCCTCGACATGACGTCGACGCTCGCCGCCTCCGGCATCGACACCGCCGCCAGCCCCGCCCGCGCCCTGGTCTGCCGCGCCTGCTCGGCCCGCTATCCGCTCGCCGCCCAGCACGCCTGTTACGAGTGCTTCGGCCCGCTGGAGGTCGACTACGACATCGCCGAGCTGGCCAAGGTCACCCGTGAGCAGATCGAGGCCGGCCCGGCCAACCTCTGGCGGTACGCGGCGCTATTGCCGGCCGGCCAGGACCCGGCGGCCCGGGTGACCCTCGACCCGGGGCTCACCCCGCTGGTCGCTGCCCCGCAGCTCGCCGCCGAGCTGGGCATCACCGCGCCGCTCTGGGTCAAGGACGACAGCGCCAACCCGACCCACTCGTTCAAGGACCGGGTGGTGTCGGTGGCGCTGACCGCCGCCCGGGCGCTCGGCTTCGCCCGGTTCGCCTGCGCCTCGACCGGCAACCTGGCCAACTCGGTCGCCGCGCACGCGGCCCGGGTCGGCGCGCCGTCGGTGGTCTTCATCCCCAGCGACCTGGAGCAGGGCAAGGTGGTCACCACCGCCGTCTACGGCGGCGACCTGGTCGCCATCGACGGCTCGTACGACGACGTGAACCGGCTCTGCGGCGAGCTGGTGGAGACCGACGAGTTCGAGGACACCGCGTTCGTCAACGTGAACGTGCGCCCCTACTACGCCGAGGGTTCCAAGACGCTCGGCTACGAGGTGGCCGAGCAGCTCGGCTGGCGGATCCCCGCCCAGGTGGTGATCCCGATGGCCAGCGGCGAGCTGCTCACCAAGATCGACAAGGCGTTCGCCGAACTGGTCGAGATCGGCCTGGTCGAGGCGCCGGCCGGCGGCTGGAAGGTGTTCGGCGCCCAGTCGGCCGGCTGCAACCCGATCGCCACCGCGCTGCACGCCGGCACCGACACCATCACCCCGGTCAAGCCGACCGGCATCGCCAAGTCGCTGAACATCGGCGACCCGGCGGCCGGCCTCTACGCGCTGGAGGCGGTGCGGCGCACCGGCGGCTGGATGGAGTACGCCGCCGACGACGAGATCCGCGCCGGCATCCGGCTGCTCGCCCGGACCACCGGGGTGTTCGCCGAGACCGCCGGCGGGGTGACCGTGGCGGTGCTGCGCAAGCTGGTCGAGTCGGGGCGGCTCGACCCGGCCGCGGAGACCGTGGTCTTCAACACCGGCGAGGGGCTGAAGACGCTGGACGCGGTGGCCGGCCAGGTCGGCCCGACCCACCGGATCAAGCCGTCGCTGCGCGCCGCCCGCGACGCCGGCCTGCTCGGCTGATCCGAGATCCACACGACATCCCGGAAACAGCGGTCTCCGGCCCGGTCGGACACCGCCGTTTCCGGAGAACGGAGTGGGTCGACCCGGCGCGCGGAGCCCCGACTCGGCCGCTCACGCGAGGCGGGATCACCCGGACGGGGGATGCGGCCGATCCGCCGGGTAACGGGCTTTTCGCTCTGGGTGCGGAAAACCTGCCGTCGGGGACTTGACGGTAGGAACCGGACGGCGCAAGATGCTCCGTGCGGGAGGGCGTATCGCCGAAAGACTTGCGAGTCCTTACGACCCAACGCCGGCGGCGTTGTGCGAGCGTCCCTCCCGACCAACCTCCCGATCGGGCCGGCGAAATTCGCTGGCCCGATCGTCGTTGCGGGGCGCACCCTCGCTGCATGAGCATCACGATCGCGCCGATCGCGGCCACCGACCAGGCCGCGATCGACGCGGCGTACCGGGTCGGAGCCGCGGCCAACGACGCCGACCTGCCCGACTTTCCGCCGTTCTGCCGGCGGCGGTTCGAGGCCGCCGTCCGGCACCCGATGCCGGGCACCGCCGCCCTCTGGGCGCTGGCCCGACTGGACGGCGAACCGGCCGGCTACCTCGCCCTCGACCTGCCCCAACTGGACAACACCGACAACGCCACCGCCGACCTGATCGTGCACCCGGCGTACCGGCGGCGCGGCGTCGGCCGGGCGTTGCACGAGCACGGCGTACGCCTGCTGCGCGAGCGGGGCCGCAAGCGGGTGGTCGGGATGGCGGTCGCCGCCCTGCCCGGCGGTCCGTCCCGCCCGGGGGCCGGGGCGGCGTTCGCCGCCGCACTGGGCGCGCAGCCGGCGCTCCTCGAGGTCCGGCGCCGGCTCGACACCACCCGGCTCGACCGGGCCGGGCTGGACGCGCTGCTCGCCGAGGCCAGGGGCGGCGCCACGGGCTACCGGACGGTCCAGTGGCGCGGCGGGACGCCGGCGGAGCATCTCGCCGACATCGCCTACCTGGACGGCCGGCTGATGACCGACTCACCCATCGGCGACCTGCACTGGGAGGCGGAGCGGGTGGACGCCGAACGGGTCCGGGGCACCGAGCGGGCACTGGACGCCCGCGGCCGGCGGCGCTAACACACGGCGGTACGCCACGAGGAGTCCGGACGGCTGGTCGCCTGGACGCTGCTCGACGTCGGCGCGTCCGCCGACTGGCACGCGTTCCAGCAGATCACCATCGTCGACCCGGAGCACCGCGGTCACCGGCTCGGCCTGCTCACCAAGATCGAGAACCTGCGCCACCTGCTGGCCCACGAGCCGGCGGTGCGCGCCATCGACACCTTCAACGCGGCTGAGAACGCGCACATGGTGCGGATCAACGAACAGCTCGGCTTCCGCCCGGTCGACGGCTGGACCGACTGGCAGCTCGCCCTCTGATCCATCGCCGGCGGCGGCGGGCGGAGGCTCAGGGCTGTTGGTGGGCGACCTCCAGGTTGACGAAGCGGAGATCCCGCTTCGCCAGCTGCCGCATCCGCTCGGCGTACTCGCTCGTCTCCGGCCGGTCGCTGTGCGCCATCGCCTGCTCGTAGCTGTCGAACTCGACGACCATCACGAAATGTCCCGGCCGGTCCCGGTCCTCGGCGACGATCACCCGGCTCGGGCCGTCGGCCGGGTGCTCCCGGTTCCACTGTTCGCTGAGTTTCCGCACCGTGTCGCGCTGGTCCGTCTCGTACTCGATGACCTGGACGAACGGCATCTGGTCCACCTCCCGCAACGGAATCCTCCACCGGGAGCGCGCATTCCCGGCGACCGGGCGAGCATGCGTGGCGGGCGGACGATCGAGGTTGTGACACCGCCCTACTGATTTTGGTGCCACCTGTTGCATGATGGCGGGCATGACGGAGACCCCGCACCCCCTGTACGACAGGCACGCCGACACCCTCAACCGGGCGCTGACCGCGATCATGGAGCGCGGGTACTGGTCCGCCTATCCCGAGTCACCCAGCCCCCGGGTTTACGGCGAGACCGCCGCCGCCGACGGTAAGGCCGCCTTCGAGGCGTACCTGGGCGGCGATTTCCCCCTCGACCAGCCGGGCGCCGGCGACCGGGTCGCCACCGAAACCAGCCCGTTCGGCGTGGCGCTGGACGTCCGCTACCCGCACGCCGGCGCCGACGAACTGGTCGCCGCCGCGACCGCCGCGCTGCCCGCCTGGCGCGACGCCGGCCCGCAGGCCCGGGTGGGCGTCTGCCTGGAGATCCTCGACCGGCTGCACAAGCACATCTTCGAGCTGGCCAACGCGGTGCAGTTCACCAGCGGGCAGGCGTTCGTGATGGCCTTCCAGGCCGGCGGCGCGCACGCCCTGGACCGGGCGCTGGAGGCGCTGGCCTACGCGTACGCGGAGATGACCCGGCACCCGGGGACGGCCGGCTGGGAGAAGGCGGCCGGCAAGGGCGACCCGCTGCGGATGACCAAGACCTTCCACGTGGTGCCCCGCGGGGTGGGCCTGGTCATCGGCTGCAACACCTTCCCGACCTGGAACTCGTACCCGGGGCTGTTCGCCTCCCTGGTCACCGGCAACCCGGTGATCGTCAAGCCGCACCCCCGCGCCGTCCTGCCGCTCGCGATCACCGTCCGGTACGCCCGCGAGGTGCTCGCCGAGGCCGGCTTCGACCCCAACCTGGTGCTGCTGGCCGCCGAGGCCCCGGGCGAGAAGCTCGCCTCGACGCTGGCCCTGCACCCGGCCGTGAAGATCGTCGACTTCACCGGCTCCACCGAGTACGGCGACTGGCTGGAGGCCAACGCCCGGCAGGCCGCGGTCTACACCGAGAAGGCCGGCCTGAACACCGTGGTGATCGACTCCACCGACGACTTCGCCGGGATGTGCCGCAACCTCGGCTTCACGCTGACCCTCTACAGCGGCCAGATGTGCACCACCTCGCAGAACATCCTGATCCCCGCCGGCGGCATCGAGACCGACCAGGGGCACAAGAGCTTCGACGAGGTGGCCGGCGGGATCGCCGCCGCGGTCGGCAAGCTCACCGCCGACCCGGCGCGCGGGGTGGAGCTGACCGGGGCGATCGTCAACGACGGCGTGCTGGAGCGGCTGGACGAGGTGACCAAGGTCGGCGAGCCGGTGCTGGAGTCGCGTACCGTCGAGCATCCGGCGTTCCCCGGCGCGGTGGTCCGCACCCCGGCGGTGGTCAAGGTCGGCGCGGACGACACCACGACCTACGGGCGGGAGTGGTTCGGGCCGATCTCGTTCGTCATCCCCACCGAATCGACCGCGCACAGCCTGGAGATCATGCGGAAGACCGTCGGCGAGAAGGGCGCGCTCACCGCCGGCGTCTACTCCGTCGACGAGGCGGTGCTGGACGCCGCCGAGGCGGCGGCGATCGAGGTCGGGGTGCACCTGTCCTGCAACCTGACCGGCGGGGTGTTCGTGAACCAGTCGGCGGCCTTCTCCGACTTTCACGGCAGTGGCGCCAACCCGGCGGCGAACGCGGCGCTGACGGACGGGGCGTATGTGGCTAACCGGTTCCGGATCGTGCAGTCGCGTCGTCACGTCTGAGGTTGCGGTTGGGGGTTTCCGGGGCAGCCCGCCCCGCTCCGGGCGGTCAGGCTTGATCCCGACGCGGGGCGGGCTGCCCCGGAAACCCTTCCGGGTCGTCCTGCGTCGGGACTCCGGGCCCTGGGGGCGTTGATCTTCGGGTGCTGCCCAGCGTTGGGTTTACGGTCAGCGGGGTCAGGCGGGGCGGCGCATTTGGAGTTCGGTCAGGGCCGGGATGGTGGGGTGGGGTACCCGGACGCCGGTGTCGACGAAGCCCAGCCGCTGGTAGGCCCGGTAGGCGCGGTCGTTGCCGACCACCACCTCCAGCATCAGCTCGGGGCGGCCGCACGCCCTTGACCACTGCGCCACCGCCTCCACCAGCTCGGCGAGCAGTCCGCTGCCGCGCCAGGTCGGGGTCACGTAGACCGCGTAGATCACGGTGAGACCGGGCTCCGCGCGGACCGTGGTGCCGCCGGCGTGCCCGACGAACCGGCCGCCGGGGTCGGCCACGAACTGCGCGGTGTCGGTGCCGGTCGAGGTGTACGCGACCCGCGCGGCGTACTCGGCGTGCGGCCGGGCCGCCGCGTCGGCCAGGGTCTCCAGGAACGCCAGCGGCGCGTCGGCGAGCATCTCCAGGCGCAGCGCCCGCATCCGGGCGGCGTCCCGCGGCCGGACCCGCCGGACCTCCGCCACCCGGCGGCCCGGCCCGCCCGGATCGCTGGTCATGCCCGCATGCCTACCACAACGACGTACGGCGATCCCGAGGGAGTCCGCGATCAAACGGAATATGCCCGATTTGTGGTCGTGCACCGTAGTCACGCCTCGTGTAGCGTGCGATTTCGGTCACCGTTTCAGCGGCCGTCGCCGATCGCCGAACGGTGGCCCCGGGATGCCGGCCTGCCGGCCTCCGGGTTGTGGTACGCCGCGCAGAGTGAGGAAGTGCACCGTGGCACAGGGCACCGTGAAGTGGTTCAACGCCGAAAAGGGCTACGGCTTCATCGCCGTCGACGGCGGGCAGGACGTCTTCGTCCACTTCTCCGCGATCGAGATGGACGGCTACAAGGCGCTGGACGACGGCCAGCGGGTGGAGTTCGAGATCGCCCAGGGCCAGAAGGGGCCGCAGGCCGAGCGGGTGCGCGTCATCGCCTGACCCGGCGCCCCCACCCTTCCGACGCGCCGGGTCGGCGGGGCTGCGGTGCGGCCACCGCACCAGGAAAGATCGTGAGCCGTTCCAGCTGTCGCTGAGGAGGGTTCATGTCCGACCAGCCGCCCCCGGACGCGCCGTCCCCCACCCCGGGAGCCGCCGGCCCGGCCGCCCAGCAACCCCAGCCGTGGGATCCGGCCGCGCCGCCACCGCCCGGGGCGCAGCAGCCCCCGGCGTGGGATCCCGCCGCACCGCAGGCGTGGCCGGGCGGCACCCCGTACAGTCCGCAGGGCTGGCCGCCGGCCGCCGGTGGGCCGGGCTGGCCGACGCCGCCCACCGGCGGGTTCCCGCCCGGCGGGTACGGCGTGCCCTGGTACCCGCAGTCGGCGGTCGGCCAGCCGGGCTGGTACCCGCCCGGCTACGGCTTCGACCAGACCGACCCGCTGGTCACCCCGCCCGGGGCGGGGGTGTCCGGCTGGTTCGACCGGTGCGTCGGCGCGGTGCAGCGGGGCTGGCGGCTGCTGCTGCCGATCCTGCTGCTCACCCAGGTGCTGCCGGCGGCGGCGCTCTCGGTGATCAGCCTGCTGGTCGACCCGTCGGCCGAGTGGGACGCCGCGGCCAGCCAGAACCCGGACGCGCTGCCGGACACCTTCCTGACCGACCTGGCCACCCTGTTCGGCGTGCTGATCGGCGGCAGCCTGCTCTTCGGCCTGGTGCAGAGCGTGGGCTGGGCCGCCGGCAGCTGGGTGGTCGCCCGGCAGGCGGCCGGCGAACCGGTCGGGCTGGGCGCGGCGCTGCGGTACGGCCTGCGCCGGGCGTTCGGGCTCTGGGGCTGGACGCTGCTGATCGGCCTGATCGTGGCGCTCGGCGTCTGCCTCTGCGTGATCCCCGGCATCTACTTCGCGTTCGCGCTGAGCATGGCCGGTCCGGTCTGGCTCTTCGAGCGGCAGGCCCCGATCGGCCGGGCCTGGCGGATGTTCCACGACCGGCTTGGCCTGCTGCTCGGCCGGGTGGCGATGGTGGTCGCGGCGGTGATCGTCGGCTCGATGGTGGCCGGCGTGATCGAGACGGCCGGGACCGTGCCGTTCGGCACCACCCCGCTCGACTCCGCGGGCTCGGCGGTCGGCGTGACCATGGTCATCCTGGCGGCCGCGGTGCTGGCCCTGCCGGCGCACGTCGTGCAGCTCGTCGGCCTGGTCGTGACCTACGCCGAGCAGCGGGCCCATGAGGGCCCGGTGAACGCCGCCCGGCTGGCCGGCGAACTCGGCTGACCGGGGCGGTCGTGCTTGCACTCGCCCAGGGAGAGTGCTAAACAAGTCATTGGCACTCGCAACCTGTGAGTGCCAATGGTCGGGGCGGTGGGGCCGCGGCCACGCCGGCGGACAACCGTTGGCGAGGCGCGTGGCCGGTCGTCGCGGGCTATCCGGCCCGGCCGAGGAGGCGTCGCCGTCATCCGGTGGCGACGTCCCAAGGTGCGTACACCAGGCGGCCCATCCGGGACACACACTCGGGTGGCCCGTGAGTGTCCAGGAGGACAACGCCGTATGGCCAAGATGATCGCGTTCGACGAAGAGGCGCGCCGCGGCCTCGAGCGGGGCATGAACCAGCTCGCCGACGCCGTGAAGGTGACGCTCGGCCCCAAGGGCCGCAACGTCGTGCTCGAGAAGAAGTGGGGTGCCCCCACCATCACCAACGATGGTGTGAGCATCGCCAAGGAGATCGAGCTCGAGGACCCGTACGAGAAGATCGGCGCCGAGCTGGTCAAGGAGGTCGCCAAGAAGACCGACGACGTGGCCGGTGACGGCACGACGACGGCGACCGTCCTGGCCCAGGCCCTGGTTCGTGAGGGCCTGCGCAACGTGGCCGCCGGCGCCAACCCGATGGCCCTGAAGCGGGGCATCGAGGCCGCCGTGGCCAGCGTCTCGGAGGAGCTGCTCAAGCTCGCCAAGGACGTGGAGACCAAGGAGCAGATCGCCTCCACCGCCTCCATCTCGGCTGGTGACACCAGCGTCGGCGAGATCATCGCCGAGGCGATGGACAAGGTCGGCAAGGAAGGCGTCATCACCGTCGAGGAGAGCAACACCTTCGGCCTGGAGCTGGAGCTCACCGAGGGTATGCGCTTCGACAAGGGCTACATCTCCGCGTACTTCATGACCGACCCGGAGCGTATGGAGGCCGTCTTCGACGACCCGTACATCCTGATCGTCAACAGCAAGATCTCGTCGGTGAAGGACCTGCTCCCGATCCTCGAGAAGGTCATGCAGGGCGGCAAGCCGCTGCTGATCATCGCCGAGGACCTGGAGGGTGAGGCCCTGGCCACCCTGGTGGTCAACAAGGTCCGCGGCACCTTCAAGTCGGTCGCCGTCAAGGCGCCGGGCTTCGGTGACCGCCGCAAGGCCATGCTCACCGACATCGCCATCCTCACCGGTGGCCAGGTCATCAGCGAGGAGGTCGGCCTCAAGCTCGACGCCGTCGGCCTCGACATGCTGGGCCGCGCCCGTAAGGTCGTGGTGACCAAGGACGAGACCACCATCGTCGACGGCGCCGGTGACGCCGAGCAGATCCAGGGCCGGGTGAACCAGATCCGGGCCGAGATCGACAAGAGCGACTCCGACTACGACCGGGAGAAGCTGCAGGAGCGCCTGGCCAAGCTGGCCGGCGGTGTTGCGGTGATCAAGGTCGGCGCGGCCACCGAGGTCGAGCTGAAGGAGCGCAAGCACCGCATCGAGGACGCCGTCCGCAACGCGAAGGCCGCCGTCGAGGAGGGCATCGTCCCGGGTGGTGGCGTCGCGCTGGTGCAGGCCGGCAAGACCGCCTTCGACAAGCTGGACCTGACCGGCGACGAGGCGACCGGCGCGCAGATCGTCAAGATCGCGCTGGACGCCCCGCTGCGGCAGATCGCCGTCAACGCCGGCCTCGAGGGCGGCGTGGTCGTCGAGCACGTCCGCAACCTGGAGGCGGGCCACGGCCTCAACGCCGCCAACGGCGAGTACGTGGACCTGCTGGCCGCGGGCATCATCGACCCGGCCAAGGTGACCCGCTCGGCGCTGCAGAACGCGTCGTCGATCGCGGCGCTGTTCCTCACCACCGAGGCCGTCGTGGCGGACAAGCCGGAGAAGACCCCGGCCGCCCCGGCTGGTCCGGGTGGCGGGGACATGGACTTCTGAGTCCAGATCCGACCGGAAACGGGGCGGGCCGCTGACGCGGTCCGCCCCGTTTCGTCGTCAGGTGGGCAACGGGCGCTGGTTACGCCGCTTCTGTGGCCGGTCGTACGGCGGCCGGAGCTGGATCGGCGCGTCGACCATCTCCAGCGGCTCCTCGGCCTCGGCCTCCTCGGCGCCGACCATCTCCGCCAGTTGTTCGGCGTCGCCGTAGTCGAGGCGGTCGAACGGCAGTTGCCCGGGGAGTTCGCCGACCGGGGTCCAGGTGACGGGCTGGACGTCGTCGGTATGTTCGTCGTCCGTGGTCATGGCTGCCTCCTCTACCGAAACGGTAGGAGGCGGCGGTGGGCGCTGTGGGTGAACGGCGTTATCGGGATCTATGTCCTATTCACCCTGTCGCGCGTCGAGTGTCCTGCGGTACAGGAAGAAGACCCGCTCGATCCGGGCGCCCGCGCTGCCCGAGTAGAACGGCACCGGCCCGACCCAGCCGATCTGCGCCGCCTCCACCCCGGCCGCACGCTGGTCGCGCAGGCAGCGGCGCAGCAGCACGCCGCCGATGCCGGAGCCCTCGGCCGCCGGGGCGGTGCCCATCGGCCCGAACCAGCTCGGCCGGCTCGACCCGTACGCGGCGAAGCCGAGCACCTCGCCGTCCCGCTCCGCCAGGTGGCAGCCCGCCCCGTCCCGGCCGACCGAGCCGAGCAGCTCGGCGTCCCAGGCCCCGCCGAAGGTGGACCGGGCGAACGCGGTCAGCGCCGGCAGGTCGGCCGGCTCGGCCCGGCGTACGGTGACGCCCTGCCCCGCCAGCCGCCGCTCGGCGTCCCCGGTGGACCGCAGCGCCGGCGACCCCGCGTACGACAGGTCGGCGGTCATGTTCCAGGCCGTCCGGTCCTGCCGGTAGCCGAGCGCCAGCGCGGCGCAGATCGCCGGGGTGTAGCGCACGTCGATGCCGGGCCAGGCGTAGTAGGGCGGGTTCCCGGCCAGCAGCACCTCGGCCGCGCCCAGCCCGGCGAGCGTCCGCTCGGCGTGCCCGAGCAGCGCCCGCCCGATGCCCCGGCGCCGCCCGGCCGGGTCGACCGCCACCAGGTCCACGTGCCCGAGCCGCGGGTCGGCGGCGACCGAGCAGATCAGCACCCCGACCAGGTCCCCGCCCCGGTACGCGCCCAGCGCGACCACCGGGCGGTCCGCGCCGGCCCGGGTCCACAGGGCGGCCACGATCTCGGCGGCCTCGGCCGCGTCCTCCGGCAGGTCCAGCGCCCGCCGGCACAGCTCCACCACGGCCGGCGCCCGGTCGGCGGTCAGCTCGACGATCTCCGCGTCCATGGTGGCCGACCCTAGATCACCGGGTACCGGGGTGCGCAAGGGCGGCGCAGCGATCACCCGAAGCCCAGCGGGTTCCCGGCGGCCGGTCAGGAGCGGGCGGCCTGGACCGCGGCGTACGCGTCGACCAGGCCGGCGCCGGTGATGTTCCGGTCGCCCCCGCAGGCGTCGGCCGGGTCACGGGAGCGGTAGCCGGCGATCGCCGGGCTGGCCGTTTCCCGCAGGATCCGCCGGGTCCGGGCCAGGTCGCCGACCAGCGCCGGGTTCGCCGACCACATCAGCGCCACCACGCCGGCCACCTGCGGGGTGGCCATCGAGGTGCCGTCGAGCCGGGCGTACCCGCCGCCGGGCATCGCCGAGACCACCTCGGCGCCCGGCGCCACCAGGTCCGGCTTGGCCGCGCCACCCGGCGCCGGCCCGCGCGAGGAGAAGCTGGTGACCCGGCGCTGCCGGTCCACCGCCCCCACGGTCAGCACGTCCGGGTACGGCGCGGGCGGGTCGTCGACCGACCCGCAGTACGGCCCGGTGTTGCCGGCGGCGGCCACCACCAGGATGCCGGCGGCGTCCAGCGCGGCCGTGGCCGGACGGAGCACCCGGGGGTCGCAGCCCTCCATCGACGGGCAGCCCCACGAGTTGGTGAGGATGTCCGGCGCCCGGGACGGCCGGCCGTCGGTGAACGGGTCCCCGCCGGGCGGGAAGGGCGCCAGCATGAACTGGAGGCAGTCCAGGTAGTACGCCGGGTTGCCGAGGTTGCGGTCCAGGTTGACGCAGCCCACCCACTGCGCGCCGGGGGCCACCCCGACGCCGCCCCGGCCCACCGCGCTGCCCACCGTGTGGGTGCCGTGCCCGCCCCGGTCGGCCGGCGCGCGGCTACCGTTCCACGGGTCGTACCAGGAGTCGTCGCCGCCCCGGAAGCCGCCGGCGAGCGCCGGATGCCCGCCGTCCACCCCGGAGTCGGAGCTGCCCACCACCACGCCCGAGCCGTCCACGCCGAGCTGCGACCAGACCCGGTCCGCGCCGATCAGCCGGATGTTCCACTCCGGACCGGTCGGGGCGGCCACGGTGCCCCGGCTGATCCCGGCCGGCGCCGGCAGCGGCCGCAGCCGCTGGCTGACCAGCACCCGGTCCACCTCCGGCCGGCCGGCGAGCCAGGCCCGCACCGCCGGCCCGCCGGCCACCTCCACCGCGTTGACCAGGTAGTACGGGGTGTACGGCAGCCGCAGCCGGCGCAGGTCGCGGCGCAGCTCGGCCTGGCTGCGGTCGGCGGTGGCCACCAGCCGCCGGTAGACCTCGGCCGCGCGGGCGTCCCGGCCGGCCCGCCCCGGCGCGCCGGCCGGCAGCCCGGTCAGGTCGGCCTGCTCGCGCAGCACCACCAGCAGCCGCTCGCCGTGCAGTCCGGGCTGGCCGGGGCCGGCGGCGACCACTCCGGTCGTCACCAGCAGGGCCGCGGCGGTAACCGTGGCCACCCGCCGGCTCGGCGTGCGGCCGCGCGGCCGGGCCAGCAGCACCCCGTACGCGATCGCCAGCAGGGCCGCGACGGCGAGCCCCGCGCCGGCGGCGGCCGCCACCCAGAACGGCACGTCGCGGGTGTTGGTGAGGACCAGGGTGATCTCTTCCGGGTCGGTGAAGGCGAGCGGGCCGAGCACGGCGAGCCCGACCAGCCAGCCGGCCGGAGCGCGGTCGGCGGCCTGGCGGACGCCGGGGCGGCGGGCCGCCGCCTGGAGGGCGGCCAGCGCGAAGCCGGCCGGCGGCAGGGTCAGCAGCAGTGGCAGCTGCGCACCGGGCTGGCCGATCCCGGCGGCCAGCAGCAGCAGCGCCACCCCGGCGACCAGCCCGCCGACCAGCACCAGCCGGGCCGGCCGGGGCGACTCGCCGACCGCGAACGGGGCCCAGAAGCCGGCGTCCAGCAGTGCCCCGGCCAGCGCGCCGAGGGCGGCCGCCGCCAGCGCGGCGAGCCCGGTCTCCAACGGCCCGCCGAGCGCGCCCAGCCAGACCCAGGGCAGCAGCAGCACCAGCCCGGCGGCCACGCCGAGCAAGCTGAGGCTGCCCGGCCGGCGGCCCCGGGCGGCCGTCGCCGGCTGGCCGCGGCGGCGGGCCAGCCGGACCAGCAGGGCGGCGGCCAACGCGGCGGTGGCGGCCAGTGCCGCGAGGTACGCCTCGTGGTGCACCGGCGGGATGGCGCGCAGCAGCCCGAGGGCGGCGAGCAACAGCGCCCCGGCCAGCCAGGCGCGGCCGGTGGCCCGGACCGCCGCCGAGCGGGGCACCAGCGCCAGCAGCAGCGCGGGCGTGCCGACCAGCAGGACGGTCGGCAGGCCGAGCGCCGGCCAGAGCCAGACCAGCCGGTCCAGCCCGCTGGCCAGCAGCACCTGGTCGGTCAGCCATCCGCCGGCCTGGGTGAGCAGGGTGCACCCGACGATCCAGCCGCCGGCCAGCGTGGCCGCCACCACCGCCCACGGGCTGGGCCGCGGCGGCGCGGGCGGGGGCTGCGGCACGTACGGACCGGTGGGCGACGGGGGACCGACCTGCATCCCCAGACAGTACGGCCCGAGCGCCGCCTGCCGCCGGAGTGCCCGCGACGGTTACGGTGGACGGGTGCGCGATCCGAACGTGTCCCGATCAGTCGCCGGTCAGCTCTCCCCGGAGCGCCGCGCCGACGACCTGCGCCGGCTCCGGGCCGAGCGGTTCGACGTGCTGGTCATCGGCGGTGGCGTGACCGGCGCCGGCGCCGCCCTGGACGCCGCCTCGCGAGGGCTGAAGGTGGCCCTGGTGGAGGCGCGCGACTACGCCGCCGGCACCTCCAGCCGGTCCAGCAAGCTGATCCACGGCGGGCTGCGCTACCTGGAGCAGTTGGAGTTCCACCTGGTCCACGAGGCGCTCACCGAGCGCGGACTGCTCGCCACCCGGCTGGCGCCGCACCTGGTCCGACCGGTGCCGTTCCTAGTCCCGCTCCCCGGCCGGGGGGTACGCGACCTGGCGGGCCGGCTCTTCCGC
This sequence comes from Micromonospora sp. CNZ280, assembly GCF_011759515.1. Taxonomy (NCBI): domain Bacteria; kingdom Bacillati; phylum Actinomycetota; class Actinomycetes; order Micromonosporales; family Micromonosporaceae; genus Micromonospora; species Micromonospora sp. CNZ280. Next base: position 1,513,031 of record NZ_JAAOYP010000001.1, on the reverse strand, counting down.
CGCTCCTACTACGGCGCCGGGGTGGCCACCTACGACGCCTTCGCGGGTGTCTTCGGCGGTGGCCGGGGCATGCCGCTGCACCGGCACCTGACCCGCGAGGGCGCGCGGCGGATCTTCCCCAGCCTGAAGGCCGATGGGCTGGCCGGCGCGATCCGCTACTACGACGGGCAGGTCGACGACGCCCGGCTGGTGGTCACCCTGGCCCGCACCGCGGCCAGCCTGGGAGCGACCGTGGTGAGCAGCGCCCGGGCGGTCGGGTTGATCCGGCAGGCCCGCGAGGTGACCGGGGTCCGGGTGCGCGACCTGGAGGCGCCGGCCGGCTCGCCGGACGCCGAGTTCGAGGTGCAGGCGCGCACCGTCATCGCCGCCACCGGGGTGTGGAGCGACGACATGTCCCGGATGCTCAACGACGTCGGGCTGCGCCCCGGCATCCGGGTGCGCGCCTCCAAGGGGGTGCACCTGGTGGTGCCCCGCTCGGCGATCACCGGCGAGACCGGGCTGATCCTGCGCACCGCGACCAGTGTGCTCTTCGTCATTCCATGGGGCGGGCACTGGATCATCGGCACCACGGACACCGACTGGCGGCTCGACCGGTCCCACCCGGCCGCCTCCGCCCGCGACATCGACTACCTGCTCCAGCAGGTCAACACGGTGCTGGACCGGCCGCTCACCCGCGACGACATCGAGGGCGTCTACGCCGGGCTGCGGCCGCTGCTGGCCGGCGAGGCCGACTCCACCTCCAAGCTGTCCCGCGAGCACGCGGTCTTCGAGCCGATGCTCGGGCTGCTGCTGGTCGCCGGCGGCAAGTACACGACGTACCGGGTGATGGCCTCGGACGTGGTCGACCGGGCCGCCCGCCGGCTCGGCGGCGTACGCCCGTCGCGCACCGCCGACCTGCCGCTGCTCGGGGCGGACGGCTACGCCGCGATGTGGCGGGACCGGGCCGACCTGGCCCGCCGGCACGGCGTCCCGGTCGGGGTGGTCGAGCACCTGCTGGAGCGCTACGGCACCCTCACCCTCGACCTGATCGCGCTGATCGACGCCGACCCGCTGCTCGCCTCCCCGCTGGCCGGCGCGCCGGAATACCTGGCCGCCGAGGTGACCTACGCGGCCCGGGCCGAGGGGGCGCTGCACCTGGAGGACGTGCTCACCCGCCGTACCCGGATCTCCTTCGAGACCAGCCACCGGGGGCTGGAGTCGGCCGAGCACGCCGCCGAACTGATGGGCGCGGTGCTCGGCTGGGGCGCGGCGACGCGCGCCCGCGAGGTGGCGAACTACCGGGCCCGGGTGGCGGCCGAACGGCAGTCGCAGCAGATGCCGGACGACGTCGCGGCCGACGCGGCCCGGCTGGGCGCGCCCGACGTACGGGGCTTCGTCCGGGACCGGGGTTCCGACGACGACGCGGCCGAACTCCCCTCCTCGTCACGGTAACCTAACCGGCCGGTAACGTTACGCAACGATCTCGGTACGCTCGACGGGTTCCGGCGCTACCTACGGTGGGGTAGGTTGCGGCGCGTGGTTCCCGCTTTCCGGTTCCGTCTGGTTTCGTTCTCCGTCGCCGCTCTGCTGGCCGTCAGCCTCGCCGGGTGCACCCGCCCGGGCAACGCCGACGACAAACCGACACCGCGATCGGCCGAGTCGGCGGCGGTGCAGCCCGGGCTGGGCGGCGCGGCGACCATCGGCAAGGGCAAGGTCAGCCTGCTGCAGAAGCTCGGCTCGAACGGCCCGCTGCGCACGCTGAACGTGGAGCCGGACGGCCGGTGGGAGTGCGTCGACTGCGCCGGCGACGGGGTGACCTCGTCCGGCACGCTCGGCGCCGAGCAGGTGCAGCGGCTCCAGGTGCTGCTCGACGACCCGCGGCTGCCGCAGGAAACCGATCAGGCCCGGCAGTACCGGGTGACCTGCATCGACGCGCTCACCTCCAGCCTGCTCACCTCGGTCGGCATGATCACCACGCAGGACTGCCCGGGCGAGGAGCAGCCGCTGGTGGCGTACGAGATCCTGCTGCTGCTCACCCAGGCCACCCCCGCCGAGCCCACCGCCTGACGGCCTCGCGCGGTCAGCGCACCTCGCCGGGTCAGAGCACCTTGCCGGGGTTCAGCAGGCCCGTCGGGTCCAGCGCGGCCTTGACCGCCTGGTGCACCCGGACCCCGACCGGGCCGATCTCGCGGGCCAGCCAGTCCCGCTTGAGCAGACCCACTCCGTGCTCGCCGGTGCAGGTGCCGCCCAGGTCCAGGCCCAGCCGCATGATCTCGTCGAAGGCGCGCCGGCCGCGCGCCAGGCTCGCCGGATCGGCCCGGTCGACCACGATGTTCGGGTGCATGTTGCCGTCCCCGGCGTGCCCGACCACGCCGATCGGCACGTCGCACTCGGCCGCGATCCGGGCCACCCCGTCGAGCAGCGCGGCGAGCGACCCGCGGGGCACCGCCACGTCGTCGATGACCAGCCCGCCGTTGCCGCCCGGGAAGGCGTCCGCGGCGAACTTCTCCATCGCCGGGTGGGCCAGCCGGCGGGCCTGCAGCAGCGCCGCCGCCTCGACCGCGTCGGTGGCCGCGTACACCTCGTCGGCGCCGGCCGCCGTGCAGACCTCGGCGAGCGCGGCCAGGTCGTCGGCGGCCCGGGAGCCGGTGTCGGCGGCGGCCAGCAGCAGCGCTTGGGCGTCGGTGCGCAGCCCCATCGGCCGGTACGCCTCGATTGCCCGCAGGTGCGTCTGGTCGAGCAGTTCCAGCAGGCTGGGGGAGAGGCCCCGGGCGGCGATCCCGGCCACCGCGTCGCCGGCCGCCGCGGTGGACGGGAAGACCGCGACCAGGGACAGCGACTCCGCCGGTGCGGGGCGCAGCGCCACGGTCACCTCGGTGATGATCCCGAGCGTGCCCTCCGAGCCGACGAAGAGCCGGGTGAGGTCGTAACCGGCGACCCCCTTGGCGGTCCGCCGGCCGGTGCGCAGCACCTCGCCGGAGGCGAGCACCACCTCCAGGCCGAGCACGTACTCGGTGGTGACGCCGTACTTGACGCAGCACATGCCGCCGGCGTTGGTGGCGACGTTGCCGCCGATGGTGGAGGACTCCCAGGAGCCCGGGTCGGGCGGATACCAGAGCCCCTGCTCGGCCACCGCGGCGGCGAGCGTCGCGTTGACCACCCCGGGCTGGACCACGGCGATCCGGCTCACCGGGTCGATCTCCAGGATGGCGTCCATCGCGGCGGTGCTCAGCACCACCGCGCCGTCCACCGCGTTCGCCGCACCGGCCAGCCCGGTCCGCGCCCCCTGCGGCACCACCGGTACGCCGTGCCGGGCGGCCGCCCGGACCACCGCGGCCACCTCCGCGGTGCCGCGCGGCCGGGTGACCACCAGTGGGGTGCCGGCGGCGCAGAGGTCCGCCTCGTCCCGCTCGTGCATCCGGAGCAGGTCCGGGTCGGTCAGCACCGCGTCGTCACCGAGCGCGGCCCGCAGGTCGTCGAGCAGGGGGGATCCGGCCATGCGGGGAAGGCTACGGTCGCCCTCCGGCGATCATCAACCGCACCGGCGGCGGGTTAGATTGCCGCCATGCTGTATCTGGACCGGCCCGGCTGGCCGTGGCGGGGGCGGCTCTGGTCGCATCTGATCAGCGACGTCTCCCTCGCCGAGCTGCACGCCTTCGCCGAGATGCTGGGCGTGCCGCGCCGGGGCTTCGACCGGGACCACTACGACATCCCGGCCGAACGGTTCGCCGCGGCGGTCTGGCTGGGTGCCCGGGTGGTGCCGAGCCGGGAACTCGTCCGGCTGCTCCGCGCGGCCGGCCTGCGTCGACCGAAGCACCTGGTCAGGTCGGCTCCCGATCGGGCGCCGGCCCGGTCAGCGCGGCCAGCTCGCGAGTGAGGTTCGCCCGGGCGGCGGCCTCCCAGCGCCGGGCCAGCGGGGGCACCCGGAACAGCGCCGGCAGCGCCAGCAGCCCGGCCAGCACCCGGGCCCGTCCGGCCCGGAAGGCCGGCTCGGGCACGTGCGCGTACTCCCGGCGGACGGCGGCGGCGTACCGGTCGTACGCCGGCCGGGGCGCGGCCAGCACGGCCAGGTCGGCGTCGCAGAGCAGGGCTCCGTCGGGGTCGGCCGGGTCCACCGCGTGCCCGGCGGTGAGCAGCACCAGCCGGCGGACCTCGGCGACCGCGCCGGCCGGCAGCCCCAGCCCGGTGAGCAGCGCCCCGGCCAGCGCGGCGCTGTCCCGTTCGTTGGCGTCCCCGGCGGCGCGGGGGTCGTAGACCGCGTCGTGGCACCAGGCCGCCAGCCGGACCAGGTCCGGTCGCCCGGCGAGCGTCGCGTACCCGTCCACCACGTCCAGCACCGCGGTCAGGTGCCGCGGCGTGTGGTAGTGCCGGTGCGGCTCCCGCCACCGGGCCAGCAGTTCCTCCCCGGCCGTGGTCAGGGCCGCCCCGTCGGGTGCCCCGGCGCTCCGCGCCGCCCGCCGCCACCGGTCGATCAGTTCCGCCACCCGAACAGTCTGCCGCAGATCGCCGAAGGTGAGGATTCACCCGCGGTGGTGCGGGTAGTCCCGGCCATGCCGTTGTCCCGGTACCGGACCCGCTCGCTGCTGCGCCGGGTCGTGCTGCACCGGAGGCGGGAGGAACCCGACTTCCCGCAGGTCGAGGAAGCCACCCGGGAGCTGCGGCAGCGTGGCAAGGCCACCCTGCACGACCGGTTGCAGCGGGTTCGGCTGGCGATGGGGCTGGCGCTGCAGGCCGGGGTGGCCGCCGGGTTGTCCTGGCTGGCGGCGCACGAGCTGCTCGGCAACCCGCAGCCGGTCTTCGCGCCGATCTCCGCGGTGGGCACCCTCGCGGTCTCGGTGGGGCAGCGGTTCCGCCGGACCCTGGAGCTGATCATCGGGGTGGCGATCGGCGTCGCCCTCGGCGACCTCCTGATCTACTTCGTCGGCACCGGACCGTGGCAGCTCGGACTGGTGGTCACGCTGGCTGTCATCCTGACCGTCTTCGCCGGGGCCAGCGTGGGGATCGTCATCCAGGCCGCCGCCACCGCCGTGCTGATCGTCACGCTGACCCCGTCCACCGAGAACCTGGAGATCCCGCGGTTCGTCGACGCGTTCGTCGGCGGCGGGATCGCGCTGCTGGTGACCGCGATCCTGCTCCCGCTCAACCCGCTACGGGTGATCAACCGGGCCGCCCGGCCCGCGCTGGACCTGCTCGCCGCCCAGTTGGACGCCGCGGCCGAGGGGCTGCGCAGCCGGGACCGGGACGCGGTCCAGCGGGCGTTGGAACGGCTCCGCGACAACAAGGAGGAGCTGGCCACCTTCAGCGAAGCGATCGAGGGGGCCAAGGAGACCGTGACCCTCTCGCCGGCCCGCTGGCACCGGCGCGACGAACTCACCCACTACGCCGAGGCGGCCGACCCGATCGACCGGGCGATGCGTAACAGCGGCACGCTGATCCGCCGCGCGGTCACCCTGATCGAGGACGAGGAGTCGGTGCCCGAGCCGATGCCGGACGCGGTCAAGCACCTCGCCGAGTCGGTCCGCCTGCTCAAGCACGAGTTCGCCAACAACGAGGAGCCGGAGAAGGCCCGGGAATGCGCGCTGCGCGCGGTCAGCGAGGCCGGCCGGGCGTACGCCCAGGGGGTCGGTTTCTCCGGCAGCGTGGTGATCGCCCAGGTGCGCACCACCGCCAGTGATCTGATGGTGGCCTCCGGGATCGGCCAGGAGGACGCGAACCGGTTGATCCGGCAGTCCTTCGGCGACCTGGAGCGGCCCACCGGCGAGAGCGCGCCGGAGACCGCCCCGAAGCCGCCGACCGCCCCGCCGGTGGGCTGAACCCGCCGGGTGCCGATCCCGGCGCGGCCGGTCAGTCGAGGGCGGCCAGCGCGGCGAGCAGCGTGTCCACGTGCTCGGCGGTGCTGCCCAGGCCGATGCTGGCGCGCAGCGCGGTCGGCGGAAGGTCGCGCCGGCCGCTGCGGTTCGCCGCCTCGGTGAGCAGCCGGCGGGCCAGCGGGTGGGCGCAGAACAGGCCGTCCCGGACGCCGATGGCGTGCTCGCGGGCCAGTTCCGCCGCCACCGCCGACGAGTCCCGGCCGGCCACCACGAACGACACGATGCCCACCCGGGGCGCGTCCGGGCCGAAGGTGCGCAGCTCCACCACGTGCGGCAGGGCGGCGATCCCGTCCCGGAGCCGGGCCAGCAGCTCCTGCTCGCGGTCGTGCAGCGCGGCCCGGTCGGCGCCGTCGAGCGCCGCGCAGACCGCCGCCAGCGCCACCGCGCCGAGCAGGTTCGGGGTGCCCGCCTCGTGCCGCGCCGGGCCGGTCGCCCACCGTACGTCGTGGGTGGCCGCCCCGACGTGGCTGGTCGCGCCCCCGCCCGCCAGGTACGGCGATGCGGCGTCCAGCCAGTCGGCCCGGCCGATCAGCACCCCGGCGCCGAACGGCGCGTACAGCTTGTGCCCGGAGACGGCCAGGTAGTCCACGTCGAGGGCGAGCAGGTCGACCGGGGTGTGCGGGGCGAGCTGCGCGGCGTCCACCGCGATCCGGGCGTGGTGCCGCCGGGCCACCCGGGCCAGTTCGGCCACCGGCCAGCGTTCCCCGGTCACGTTGCTCGCCCCGGTCACCGCGACCAGCACCGGTACGCCGGGACTGGCGTCGCGGCGCAGCTCGCCGAGGGCGGCGTCCAGCGCGCGTACCGCCTCGCCCGGAGAGCCGGGCACCGGCAGCCGGACCGAGCCGCGCGGCCAGGGCAGCAGGTTGGCGTGGTGCTCGGCGGCGAAGGAGACCACCGTGGTGCCGGCCGGCAGCGCCCGGGCCAGCAGGTTCAGCGCGTCGGTGGTGTTGCGGGTGAAGACCACGTGGTCGTCGGCGCGGGCGCCGAAGAAGTCGCCGACGGTCTGCCGGGCCCGCTCGTAGGCGAGCGTGCAGCGCCGCGACAGCGCCCCGGCGCCGCGGTGCACGCTGGCGTACCAGGGCAGCAGCTCGGCCACCGCGTCGGCCGCGGCCCGCGCGCACGGCGCGGTGGCCGCGTAGTCCAGGTTGATCTCGCCGGGCACGCCGAGCACGTCGAGCCCGGCCGGGGGCGCGGTGCGGGCGCGGTGCGACGGGGGTACGAGGGTGATGGTCATGGCACGACCTCCGGGTCCAGGGACCCCGGGGCGGGCGCAGGGCGGGGTCCGCGCTTGCCCGGCGCGCGGATCGGGCCGGGCCCGGTCATCACCCGGGGCACCCCACCGCGAACCTCGACGAGGGTTGCCGGCCAGCAAGCCGGGGCTTGACGCTGGCACTCGTGACCTGACCGCAGCATAGCGGCCGCCGATGCGACCGGAACAGCGGGCCGGGGGTGACTACGCTGACCGCATGGCCGACACCCCGCCCGGCGGTCCCCGACCGCCGTCGCCCACCGCGCCCGCCGTCGCCGTCGTGCCCGCCGGCGCTCCCGCGATGCCGGGCCGCCGGCTGGGCTGGCGGCGGATCCTCGTGCTGGTCGGGGTGTTCCTGCTGATCACCGCCTGCGCGATCTACATGGTGTCGGTGCTGAACGACGAACTCGGCATCGAGGCGTTGCTGATCGGCGTGGCCGCGGCGATCCTGCCGGTCCCGGTGCTGGTGGCCTGCTTCCTCTGGCTCGACCGGTACGAACCGGAACCGCTCAAGTACCTGGTCTTCTGCTTCGCCTGGGGTGCGTTCGTCTCCACCGCCGCCTCACTGGAGGTCAACGGGTTCGCGGCCGGCGTGTTCGCCGAGATGGGCCTGCCGACCGCGCTCACCGCGGTGCTGGTGGCGCCGTTCATCGAGGAGTTGACCAAGGCGCTCGGGCCGATCCTGCTGCTGGTGTTCCGGCGCCGGGAGTGGTCCGGCATCACCGACGGCCTGGTCTACTGCGGGCTCTCCGCGGTCGGCTTCGCCATGGTGGAGAACATCCTCTACCTGGGCGGCTACGGCTACGCGTCGGGCGTGGACCGGTACGGCCCGGCGACCGGCGCGCAGCAGGTGATCGCGATCTTCATCGTCCGGATCCTGCTCTTCGGCTTCGCCCACCCGCTGTTCACCTCGATGACCGGGGTCGGCCTGGGCATCGCCGCCCGGACGGCGGACCGGCGGGTCCGGTTCCTCGCCCCGGTTGCCGGCCTGCTGCTGGCGATGATGCTGCACGGCACCTGGAACCTGCTGCCGACCCTCACCCAGGCCACCGGCCAGGCACTGATCATGCTGTACGGCTTCATCGGCGTGATGGTGCCGATCTTCTTCGGCATGGTCGGGCTGGCGGTGTGGCTGCGTGCCTGGGAGGGGCGGCTCACCGAGCGCACCCTGCCCGACTACGTCCGGGCCGGCTGGCTCACCCCGCCCGAGGTGGCCGCGCTGAGCAGTCTCGGGCGCCGGCACGCGGCCCGGGTGTGGGCCCGCCGGGTGGGCGGCGACGCCGGGGTGAAGGCGATGCGCGGCTACCAGTTCGCGGCGACCCGGTTGGCGCTGCTGCGCGACGGGGCGCTGCGTGGGCTGGACCGCCGGCCGGTGGACAGGGAACGGACGGCACGGGAGGAACGGGAGCTGCTGGACGCGATCACCGCGTACCGCTCGTTCTTCGTGGGGAGGGATCCGCAGGCGCCGGCCGGGATCTGGGACGGGCAGCGCTACCACCTGCGCTTCCCGGACGGCTCGCAGCGGCCGGTGGAGGCGCCCGACGAGCCGGTGGTGCCGATCCCGGTGGTGCTGGCCCCGCCACCGCCGCCGGTCTTCCCGGCCGGCTACGGCTGGCCCGGCCCGCGCCCGGCCGCGCCCTGGCCACCCGGGCACCCCTGACGCCGGATGCCCCGCGCGGTGCCCGCACCCCGGGCCGGCGCCGCGCCGGTCAGCTCATCAGGCTGGTGAGGAAGTCACCGAAGCCCTGGAACATCGCCATCAGCCCCGCCCCGATCGACTTGAACATCTCCGCCGCGCCCTCCGGCCGGAACGCCATGAAGTAGATCAGGAACGCGACGAAGCCCCAGAGCAACACCTTCTTCACGAGTACCGGCATCGTCCCTCCCCAGGGCCGGTGGTGCGGCTGGCTTCCCGGCGGGGAGCGGTGCAAACGAGGCCGGCCGCGTCGGCGACGGGACGGCGTGTCAGCGAGGGCGGCGGCGTGCCGGCCGGACCGGGTGGCGGCGGGCGGACGCGGGCCGGATCAGAGGTAGAGACCGGTGGAGTCGTTCTCCACCCGCTCGGCGGCGACGGCGTGCACGTCGCGCTCGCGCAGCAGCACGTACCCGCGGCCGTGCAGTTCGACCTCCGAGCGGTCGTCGGGGTCGAAGAGCACCCGGTCGCCGGAGACGATGGAGCGGACGTTCGGCCCCACCCCGACCGCGGTCGCCCAGGCCAGGCGCTTGCCCACGGCGGCCGTCGCCGGGATCACGATGCCGGCGGTGGAGCGGCGCTCGCCCTCGCTCCCCTCCATCCGCACCAGCACCCGGTCGTGCAGCAGCCGGATCGGCAGGCCGGAGTCGAGATTCTTGTCGGCGGTCACGCCGCAGACGGTACCGTGTCCGGGTTGACCGGCGGCCGGTGGTTACGCCGCCCGGCGCCGGGGCACCGGGTGGCGGAACTGCCCTACGGTGACATGGTCAGGCGTATCCTGTGCGACCTGACACCGTGGACGGGCCGGTTCTCATGCCAGGAGGTGCGCTTGAGCCGCTTCGAGCGGGTACGCGGACGGCTGCGTCGCGCGTACGAGTCGGGACGCGAATCGGTGCGCTCCAGCCGGACCAGGTCCGCGGCGGTTCCCGAGCCGGCCGAGGTGGCCACCCCGGCCGCTCCCGGGCCGGCGGCCCCGGTGACGGCGACGGTGGTCGGGGCGGAGCCGCCGGCCGCCATGCACAACTCGACCTCCAGCCGCGACGACGCGGACGTGCCGCACGCGCTGCGGATCGCCGCCGCCTGGTCCTGGCGGCTGATCGTGATCGGCGTCGTGGCCTGGGCGCTGCTCAAGATCGTCGGCACCATCCGGATCGTGATCATCCCGCTCGCGGTCGCCCTGCTGCTCTCCGCGCTCCTCGCGCCCGCGGTCGGCTGGCTGCTGCGGGCCCGCCTGCCCCGGTCACTGGCGACCGCGGTGGTGCTGGTCGGCGGCCTGGCCGCGGTGATCGGCACGCTGACCCTGGTGGTGAACGAGTTCATCCAGGGCGTGCCGGAGCTCAGCGAGAAGTCCTCGGAGGGCGTCCGGCAGATCCAGAACTGGTTGAAGACGGGCCCGCTGCACCTCTCCGACGGGCAACTCGACCGCTACATCGACGAGGGTCAGCGGTGGATCAACAACAACACCGAGAAGTTCACCAGCGGCGCGCTCTCCACCGCGGCAACCCTGGCTGAGGTGCTCACCGGCACCCTGCTGGTGCTCTTCGCCACCTTCTTCTTCCTCCGCGACGGCAACCGGATCTGGCGTTTCCTGGTCCGGCTGCTGCCGGTGGCGGCGCGCTGGAAGGTCGACGACGCGGGTCGCGCGGCCTGGTCGACGCTGGTCGCCTACGTACGGGCGACGGTGCTGGTCGCCTTCATCGACGCGGTCGGCATCGGCATCTTCCTCGTCATCTTCGACATCCCGTTCGCCTTCCCGCTCGCCGCGCTGGTGTTCCTCGGCGCGTTCATCCCGATCGTCGGCGCCACTCTCTCCGGCGGCGTCGCGGTGCTGGTCGCGCTGGTCGACAGCGGCCCGGTGACCGCGCTGATCATCCTGGGCGCGGTGATCGGGGTGCAGCAGTTGGAGGGGCACGTGCTCCAGCCGCTGATCATGGGCCGGGCGGTGGCCATCCACCCGCTCGCCGTGATCATCGGCATCGCCGCCGGGGTGGTCCTCGCCGGGATCACCGGCGCGCTCGTCTCGGTGCCGCTGATCGCCGTGCTGAACACCGCGGTCCGCCGCCTCGCCGCCCGCACCGTCCCGGACACCCCACCCGACGCCGTCGTGGTCGCCCCCCAAGCCCCCTGACCCCCCTCCCGCCCCGCCCCCGCCGCCTCGCAAGCGCGCACGAACAGAGAAAGAGTGGCCTTCCAAGCCGGGGAGGCCACTCTTTCTCTGTAAATGCACCGATCTTGGGTGGGGGTGGCCAGGGGGTGTCGGGGGTCAGGACTTGGCGAGGCGCTCGAGGGCGCCGCGGGCGACGTCGGAGCGGGTGGTGTACCAGAACGGCGGCAGCGAGCGGCGCAGGAACGGGCCGTAGCCACGGGCGGTCTCCAGCCGCGAGTCGAGTACCGCCACCACGCCCCGGTCACCGGTCGCCCGGATCAGCCGGCCCACGCCCTGCGCCAGCCGGACCGCGGCGATCGGCACGCTGACCGCGGCGAAGCCGGACCCGCCGTTGGCGTCCACGGCGGCGGCGCGGGCGGCGGCCAGCGGTTCGTCGGGGCGGGGGAAGGGCAGCCGGTCGATGACCACCAGCTGACACGAGTCGCCCGGCACGTCCACCCCCTGCCAGAGCGACATCACCCCGAAAAGGCAGCTGGACTGCTCCTCGCGGAACCGGCGGACCAGCAGCGGCAGCGACTCCTCGCCCTGCAACAGCACCGGCAGGTCGGTCCGCGCCCGGACCAGCTCCGCCGCCTGCTGGGCGGCCCGCCGGGAGGAGAAGAGCCCGAGCGTACGCCCGCCGAGCGCGCCGACCATCGCGAGCAGTTCCTCGCCGGCCGCGTCGGGTAGGCCGGAGACGCTGGGCCGGGGCAGGTGCGCGGCGACGTAGAGGATGCCCTGCCGGGCGTAGTCGAACGGCGAACCGACGTCCAACGCCCGCCAGCCCGGCCCGCCGGCCACCGCGCCGCCCGCCGTCCCCGCTCCGCCGGCGGCCGGGTCGGCGTCGCCGGTCGAACCGCGCGCGTCCCCGCGACCGTCGGCCGCACCCGAGGGGGCCGTGCCCGACCCGCCGGTGGCCCGGTCGGGGCGTCCGGTCGAGGCGGCGAGGGCCGCAGCGGCCGGCGACGGCGGCGACGCGGGTGGGGCGTCCAGGCCGAGCGCCCGGGCCACCGTGTCGAACCGGCCGCCCAGCGCCAGGGTGGCCGAGGTGGCGACCACCGTGCGGTCGGCGTAGAGGTGGGTGGCGAGGGTGCCGGCGACCGAGAGCGGCGCGACCACCAGCGCCCGGCGCCCGGTGTTGTCGTTCTTCTCCACCCAGGCGACGTCGTGGTCGGCCTCCTCCAGCAGCCGCTGCGCGGTGCCGTTGAGTTCGTCGAGCACGGCCTTGGCCTGCTGCTTGCGTACCGGGTCCGGGTCGTCGGCCTTGATGTCGCCGATCGCGTCGAGCGCCGTCCGGGTGGCCGAGTCGAGCAGGGTGCAGGCCTCGCGCAGCGGGCCGGGCAGGCCGGTGGTGATCCGCCCGGCGGGCGCCTCGGCGAGCCCGACCGCGAGCGCGTCACCGGCCGCGGTGAGCGCCTCGGCGGTCTCCGGCCGCAGCAGCGGGCGGGCCCGCCGCGCGGACCGGTCGATCAGCTCCGGCACCAGTTCGGCCTGCGCCGCCGAGGAGACCCGGTCGGCCAGCTCGTGCGCCTCGTCGACGACGAGCAGCTTGTGCGGCGGCACGATCTGCCGGCCGGCGAGCATGTCCACCGCGAGCAGGCTGTGGTTGGTGACCACGATGTCCGCCTCCCGGGCGCGGGCCCGGGAGGCCTCGGCGAAGCACTCGGCGCCGAACGGGCAGCGGGACGCGCCGACGCACTCCCGCGCCGGCATCGAGACCAGCCGCCAGGCCTGGTCGTCGACGCCCGGGTCCAGCTCGTCCCGGTCGCCGGTGTCGGTCTCCATCGCCCAGTCGCGCAGTCGCTGGACCTGCTTGCCCAGCCGCCCCGCCTCGCCCAGCCACCTGGTGCCGCCACCGGGCCGGGACGCCGGGGCGTCGAAGAGGGTGTCCTCCGGCTCCTCCTCCGTGGAGTTGTCGAGCCGGGCCAGGCAGAGGTAGTGGTGCCGCCCCTTGAGCACCGCGAAGGTGGGCCGCCGGCCGAGCAGCGGGGTGACCGCGTCGGCCAGCCGGGGCAGGTCGTGGTCGACCAGCTGAGACTGCAGCGCCAGGGTGGCGGTGGAGACCACCACCGGCCCGTCCACGGTGAGCGCCGGCGCCAGGTAGGCCAGCGACTTGCCGGTGCCGGTGCCGGCCTGCACCAGCAGGTGCTCGCGGGCCGTTACGCACTCCTCGATCGCCGCCACCATCTGCTGCTGGCCCGGCCGGGCGGCGCCGCCGGGCACCGCGCCCACCGCGGCCGCGAGCAGCTCCGCGGCGCTCGGCCGCTCGCCCCGGCGCCGGCCGCCGGCGCGGGTCGGCGGGACGGCGGAACCGGCGGCGGTACGGGGCGGGGTCACCGTGCGACGGTACCGGTCCGCGCCGACAGCGGCCGGAGCGCTCCGCGGGTGGCGAGGTAACGGTACGGACTCTCCGGGGGCGCCCGGTTACTTCCCGTGCGGCGGCCCCTGGGCGGTATCGGTTAGGGTGCGACTCATGCCGAGCGACGTGGTCCGCGTGATCTACCGCAAGTACGACGGCAGCGCCCACCGCGACTACCCGGCCCGCCGGCTGACCGAGGACGACCTCGGCGTCTGGCTCGGGGTGACCGCCGGCACGAAGTCCGTCTACCACGGCCGGCCGTCGGTGGAACAGATCCCGTTCGTCCTGCTGGTGCCGCACCACGCGTGGTGGACCGGCATGTTCAACCCGCCCCCGCGCACCAGCGAGGTCTACTGCGACATCGCCAGCCCGGCCCGATGGCAGAACGACGACACCGTCCACCTGGTCGACCTCGACCTCGACGTGGTGCGCCGGCGCGCCACCGGGGCGGTCGAGCTGCGCGACGAGGACGAGTTCGCCGAGCACCGGGTCCGGTTCGGCTACCCGGACGAGGTGGTCGCCGAGGCGGAGGCCGCCGCCCGCTGGCTCTTCGGCGCGCTCGGCGACGGCACCGAGCCGTTCGCCACCTCGTACCGGAAGTGGCTCGCCCTGGTGGTCTGAGCCGGCGGCCGGCGGTGACCGGCGGCCGTGCGCCGTCAGCGAATCCGGCGGTGGGCGCGGCCGGTGGGCCGGCAGCCGGGTCACAGCCGGGGCGGCCAGGCGTCCTCGGGGCCGAGCGGGGGTAGGTGCGCCACCTTCTCCGGGTTGAGCTGGTTGAAGATCCCGGTCACCAGGCCGTCGTGCACCGCGACCGTGCTGATCAGCCGGATCGGCCGGCCGTCCGAGTGCACCGTCTCCAGCTGCAGCCCGAGCACCCCGTCGACCAGCACCGGGCGGGCCCGCAGCGTGCCGGCGTAGCGGCCGGCGCGGCCGAAGATGCCGAGGGTGAACCGGGCGACCTTGTCCGCGCCGACCACCGGGCGGCGGGCCGCCGGGAAGTGCCCGCCGCTGTCGCCGAGCAGCACCACCTCGGGGGCGAGCAGCTTGACCAGCTCGGCCAGCTCACCCGACTCGGCGGCGGCCACGAACGCGGCGAGCACCCGCCGCTGCTCGGCAGCGTCCGCGGTGTGCCGGGGCACGTCCGGCGCGTTCACCGCGCGCCGGGCCCGGGAGGCCAGCTGGCGGGCGGCCGCCTCGCTGGTGCCGAGCACGTCGGCGATCCGGGAGAACGGGACGGCGAAGACGTCGTGCAGCACGAAGGCGACCCGCTGCTCCGGCCCGAGCCGCTCCAGCACCACCTGGAGGGCGATGCCGACCAGGTCGGTGCGGACGGCCCGCTCGGCCGGGTCCGGCGCGTACCCGTCGGCGCGTGGCCCCTGGTCGAGCGGGGTCACCACCGGCTCCGGCAGCCATTGGCCGTGGTACGCCTCCCGGCGGACCCGGGCGGAGCGGAGCACGTCGAGGCAGATCCGGGCGCAGGTGGTGGTCAGCCAGGCGCCGAGGTGGTCGACCTCGGCGCGGGCGGCCGGATCGGCGAGCGCTCCCGCGTACCGCAGCCAGGTCTCCTGCACGGCGTCCTCGGCCTCGCTGTGGCTGCCCAGCATCCGGTACGCGACCGCCAGCAGCCGCCCCCGCTCGGCCTCGAACTCCGTCGCCAGGTCCCGCACCACCGCCCCCTTCCCAGTGCCGACAACGTCCGACCAACGCCCCGACAGACGCACATTCTCCCGCCCGCGGGGGCGCGCCACCCACCCGGAATGTGACGCGCCACCGGACGATCGGCCTGGCGGCCCTCGCAGAGGGGAGAAATGCCCTCTTTACCCCGCCACGACCGCCGGTCCTCGCAGCGGTGGGCGGGCGGCTCGGCGGGCAAGGTTTGGCGGGGGTGGGTGATGATCCGGGGATGAGGGCGGGTGTGGAGGCCGGGGTCGTGGCGCCGGTGGGCGGGCGGCTGCGCGAGTTGCTGCGGGTGCCGCCGGGCGGAGCGGTCGAGCTGGGGTCGATCGATCCGCGGTCCACGCCGGGGACTGCCCGGGCCGGAGGTGACCGGCGAGAACCGCGAAGGTTGGGCCCGTGGCCAGATCGAACTGGTCGGCGCGGAGTTGGGTCGGCAGCAGGAGAGGCTCTTCGCCACCGCCAAGGCCCCAGCGGCGCGCGCCGACCCGACCGGCCTCGACGGTGACCTGCCGAGGCAGGGCAGTGATCCGGCGAGGCTCGGCGCCGAATCGCCGGGGATCGGCGGTGGCGGGGCTCGGGAGTGCGGGCGTGGTGGGGAGCGGCTGGCCGAGGACGCCGGGCGGCGAGCGGATCCGCCGCGCGCTGCCGGCCGCGCCCGGGTACGTGCTGCCTGCCGACCGCAAGTGGTACCGGGACTGGGCGCTGGCGCACCCGCCCCGGGAGACGTTCGACACACTCCAACTCGGGTATCCGCCAGCCGGTTTCGACGTGCGGCACGAACGGGAGCGGCTGCTGGGACCTGAGAGTTCGCCGTAGGTGAACAGTAGGTGAACGAGTGATGAATGCAGCCTGGCCAGGGGTGGGCCGGCGAATTCGCGGTTCCGCCGTTTCCTAGCATTCCCAGGCGGGCACCCCTTGGGGGCGGCCGCCACCCTTCCACCGACACGACGAGGTCCGTGCTGTGAAGTTTTCCTTCCGCCCGAACGAGGGCGCCTTCTACGAGCTCTTCACCAGGGCCGCGCAGAACCTGGTGCGGGGTACCGAGCTGCTCAACGAGCTGGCTCTGCCCGGGGTCGAGGTGCAGTCGGTCAGCGAGCGGCTCACCGAGGTGGAGCACGACAGCGACCAGATCACCCACGAGCTGTACAAGAAGATCAACTCGACCTTCATCACCCCGTTCGACCGGGAGGACATCTACCGGCTCGGGTCGTTGCTCGACGACGTGATGGACCACCTGGAGGCGGTCGGCAACCTGCTCTACCTCTACGGGCTGACCAAGCTCCCGTCGCTGCCGCGCGAGATGCACGAGCTGGTCAACGTCCTCGACCAGCAGGCGAAGCTGACCGCCGAGGCGATGCCCCGGCTGAAGTCGATGAAGGACCTCGAGGACTACTGGATCGAGTGCAACCGGCTGGAGAACGACGGTGACCAGGCGTACCGGATGCTGCTGGTCCGGCTCTTCTCCGGTGAGTACGACGCGCTGACCGTGCTGAAGATGAAGGAGGTCGCCGACGAGCTGGAGGCGGCCTGCGACGCCTTCGAGCACGTGGCCAACACCGTCGAGACCATCGCGGTCAAGGAGTCCTGATCCTGTGAGTCCCGAACTCATCGCCGTGCTGGCGGTGATCGCGGTGGCCCTGGCGTTCGACTACACCAATGGCTTCCACGACGCCGCCAACGCGATCGCGACCAGCATCTCCACCCGGGCGCTGACCCCTCGGGTGGCCCTGGCCATGGCGGCCGTCGGCAACTTCATCGGCGCGCACTTCGGCGCCGAGGTGGCCAAGACCGTCGGCAGCGGGCTGGTGAAGCTGCCCACCGGCACGGCGAGCCTGGGCATCGTCTTCGCCGGCGTGGTCGGCGCCATCGTCTGGAACCTGATCACCTGGTACTTCGGCCTGCCGTCGTCGTCCTCGCACGCGCTGATCGGCGGCCTGGTCGGCTCGACCATCGCCGCCTCCGGCACGGTGCTCTGGACCGGCATCGGAGAGAGCGTCATCATCCCGATGGTGCTCTCGCCGATGGTCGGCTTCCTGCTCGGCTACGTCGTGATGATCGCCGTGCAGTGGATCTTCCGGAAGGGGCACCCGGGCAAGCTCAACCGGGGCTTCCGTTGGGCGCAGACCGCGTCCGCGGCGGCCATGTCGGTCGGCCACGGCATGCAGGACGCCGCCAAGACCATCGGCATCGTGGTGCTCGCCCTCTACGTCGGCGGCTACCAGAACGACCCGACCCACATCCCGGAGTGGGCGTTCTGGACCTCCGCCGCCGTGCTGGCCGCCGGCACGTACGCCGGTGGTTGGCGGATCATCCGGACCCTGGGTCGGAAGATCATCGACCTGCGGCCACCGGAGGGCTTCGCGGCCGAGACAGTGGCCAGCTCGGTGCTGTACTTCAACGCGCTGGTGCTCGGTGCCCCGATCTCGACCACGCACACCATCACCTCGGCGATCATGGGCGTCGGCGCCACCAAGCGGCTCTCCGCCGTGCGCTGGGGCGTGGCCGGCAACATCGTCGGCGCCTGGATCCTGACCTTCCCGGCCGCCGGCACCATCGGCGCGCTGATGTACCTGCTGGTCCGTCCGCTGTTCAGCTGACCGGCCGACGTCGAGGGGCCCCGTCGCACGGCGGGGCCCCTCGACGTTTCCCGGCGAGGCGCGCGCGTCCCGGCGGGTCGTCCACCGGCGCTTCGGCCGCTGCTTCGCGGGCCCGCGGCCCGGTCCCGGCCCTCGACCCCGCGCCGGCCTCCGGTCCGCGGTCGCGGACCGGCCCGCCGGCTCAGCTGTAGTCGACGCCGATCTGGGCGCGGATGGTGTCCAGCAGGGCCATCACCTCCAGCGTGGCCGAGTGCGGCACCAGCGGGCTCTCCAGCAGGCCCTCGGTTAGGCAGCGCTGCACCTCGATCGCTTCGTGCTGGTAGCCGCCGCCGACCAGCTCCGCGTGGATGGTCTCCGGCTCGGCGCCGGCCCGGTGCAGGGTCACCCGCCCGGGCCGGTAGAACGGCTCGGGCAGGTCGATCCGCCCGGTGGTGCCGGTGATCGCCGCGGTCAGCGGAGTCACCCCGACGATGCCGCAGCTCAGCGTGGCGACCGCGCCCGAGTCGTAGCCGAGCACGATTCCGGTGTTCTCGTCCACCCCCTCCGGGCTGATCTTGGCCCAGGCCCGTACGTGCTGCGGCACGCCGAGCAGCAGGTGGGCCAGGCTCACCGGGTAGACGCCGAGATCCAGCAACGCGCCGCCGCCCAGGGTGCGGGCTCGCATCCGGTGCTCGGGCGGGAACGGCCCGGCCGCCCCGAAGTCGGCCTGCACGCTGGTCACCGTGCCGATCGCGCCGCCGGCGACCAGCTCGCACGCCCGGCGGAGGAACGGGTTGGTCCGCATCCACATGGCCTCCATCAGGAAGACCCCGGCGGCCCGCGCGGTGTCGACCAGCTCGGTGCTGGTGGCCAGGTCGAGGGTGAACGGCTTCTCCAGCAGCACCGCCCGGCCGGCGGCGAGACAGGTCAGCGCCGCCTGGTGGTGCGCGGCGTGCGGGGTGGCCACGTACACCACGTCCAGGTCGGCGTCCGCGGCCAACTCCTGCCAGGAGCCGTACGCCCGCGGCACGCCGTGCCGGGCGGCGAACCGCTGCGCGCTCTCGGCGGTACGCGAGCCGACCGCGACCAGTTCCGCGCCCGGCACCAGTCGGAGGTCTTCGGCGAAGCGGCCGGCGATGTGGCCGGTGGCCAGGATGCCCCAACGAGTCATGCCGGCAACCGTAGCGACGATCAACCGGCCGGGGCGCGGGCCATCCGGCAGGTGGGAACTAGGCTCGCCGCATGACGATCGACAGCGACGGCTTCGCCGCCCCGCCGGCGCTGGTGGAGCACGCCCGCCGGTTCATCGCCGAGGGCGGCACCCCCGCGGTGCCCCGGGTGGCGGCCACCGTGCTGCTGCTCCGCCCGGCCGAGGCCGGCTTCGAGGTCTACCTGATCCGCCGGGTCGCCGCGATGGCTTTCGGCGGGATGTACGCCTTCCCCGGCGGCGGCGTCGACCCGTCCGACTCGCAGGCGCACCCGGGCTGGGCCGGTCCGGACCCGGCCCGGTGGGGCGAGCGGCTCGGGCTGGCCCCGGCCGCCGCCCAGGCGGTGGTCTGCGCCGCGGCCCGGGAGGTCTTCGAGGAGGCCGGTGTGCTGCTCGCCGGCCCCGACCCGGCGACCGTGGTCGGGGACGTCAGCGGCGACGACTGGGAGGCCGCCCGGGTCGCCCTGGAGCAGCGCCGGGTCGGTTTCGCCGACCTGCTGGCGGAGCGCCGGCTGACGCTCCGCTCGGACCTGCTGCTGCCGTGGAGCCGGTGGATCACGCCGGAGTTCGAGCCGCGCCGCTTCGACACGTACTTCTTCGTGGCGCTGCTGCCCGAGGGGCAGCGGACCCGGGACGTCTCCGGCGAGGCCGACCGGACGCTCTGGGCCCGCCCGGCGGACGCCCGCGCCCGGGCCGAGGCGGGCGAGCTGACCATGCTGCCGCCCACCCTGGTCACCCTCGCCCAGGTGGCCGCCGCCAGCGACCTCGACGGGGTGGTCCGCGCGGCCGCCACCCGGGACGCCGCCACCCCGATCACCCCCCGCCTCCACCTCCCTGAAACCGGCCCACCCCGCTTCCTCCTCGCCTAATGGGAGCTGTCGGGTGAGCCGTTGGCAGACTCGACACCGGTAGCCGCGGGTGGGTGAGCACTCCCCTCGCCTGGACTTGGAAGTCCTGGGGTCAGAGCGTGCCCCCGCTCGTGGTCGGGAGAGGAACGGCTGATGGGGTGTCGTGCCCGCCGCTGCGCGTGAGCACTGGTCCATTAGGCCGCCGGGCTCTTCCGTGGGCTGCCGAGAGTGGTCGGTGTGGTGAAGCGGAGGCGGGTGTGCTGTTCGTCGGGGACGACTGGGCAGAAGATCATCACGATGTAGAGGTGCAGGACGAGCGCGGCCGGACGTTGCGGGCCGTGCGGCTGCCCGAGGGTGTGGACGGCGTGGCTCGTTTCCATGACCTGGTGGCCGGGTTCTTGCCGGAGGATGCCTCGCCGGCGCAGGTGCTGGTGTGTATCGAGACCGACCGTGGCCCGTGGGTGCGGGCGCTGGTCGCGGCCGGCTATCAGGTCTACGGGGTCAACCCGAAGCAGGCCGCCCGGCATCGGGAGCTGATGTCGATCTCGGGCGCCAAGAGCGACAAGGCCGACGCGCGCACCCTGGCGGACATGGTGCGGACCCGCCGGCACCAGCTGCGGCAGGTCGCCGCGGACTCCGACATCGCCGAGGCGGTCAAGGTCGTCGCCCGGGCCCACCAGACGCTGATCTGGGAACGCACCCGGCACACGCTGCGGCTGCGGGCCGCGCTGCGGGAGTACTTCCCCGCCGCGCTGCAGGCATACGAGGTCCTGACGCTCACCGGTTCGGACACCCTGGAACTGCTGGCCAAGGCCCCGACACCGGCTGCGGCGGCCAAGCTGACCGTGGCGCAGATCAGCGCCGCACTCAAACGGGCCCGCCGACGCGACATCCCCACCAAGGCGGCAGCGATCCGGCAGGCACTGCGCACCGCGCACCTGGGCCAGTCCGAGATCGTCACCGGCGCATACGCGGCGACCGTCCGGGCCACAGTGGCAATCCTGCAGACCCTCAACACCGAGATCCGCACCATGGAAGGCCAGGTCGAGGCCCATTTTGGCCAGCACCCGGACGCTGAGGTCTACCTCAGCCAGCCCGGCATCGGCGCCATCCTCGGCGCCCGGGTGCTCGCAGAATTCGGTGACGCTCCCGGCCGCTACACCGACGCCAGATCCCGCAAGAACTACGCCGGCACCGCACCCATCACCCGCCAATCCGGCAAAACCAAAACCGTCCACGCCCGGTTCGTGCACAACGACCGACTCGTCGACGCCCTGCACATGCAGGCCGGCGCCGCGATCCTGCACGACACCGCCGTCCGTGCCTACTACGACGAACTCCGCGCCCGCGACGTCAGCCACCCCGCCGCCCTACGCCAGATCGGCAACCGCCTCGTCGGCATCCTCCACGGCTGCCTCAAGACCAACACCCATTACGACCAAGCCACCGCTTGGTCACACCGAACCGCCCTACCCACCGCTGCTTGACACCTCAGCTCCTGGGGTGTCTGACCCCACCTCATCCGCGACCGGCTCGAACAGTGAAAGAGTGGCCATTCCGCGGGGAATGGCCACTAATTCGGAGAAGGTGCAGCAGGCGGCCGCGACGTGGCCGGCGGGCGTCAGCCGAAGCGGCCGGCGAGGTGGTCCTCGGTGTTCTTGACGCTCGGGTTGCTGAGGATCTTCTGGGTGTTGTCGTACTCGATGAGGCGGCCCGGGTCGGCGGTCTTCTCGATGGAGAAGGAGACGGTCCGGTCCGACACGTCCTGGGCGTCGAACGGCAGGGCCGGTCCGGCCCGCTGCTCAGCCCAGGTGGTAGTTGACGTGCGCCGACCAGTGCGCGAAGCCGAGCCGCTGGTAGAGCGCGACCGCGGCGGTGTTCGACTCGTCCACGTAGAGCATCACCCGGTCCAGCCCGCGCTTCTCGCGCAGGTACGCCAGCCCGGCAGAGGTCAGCGCCCGGCCGAGCCCGCCGCGGTGCGCGGACGGGTCCACCCCGAGCACGTAGACCTCGCCGATCCGGGCCGAGCCAGGGCGCTCGTGCACCTTGGTCCAGTGGAAGCCGACCAACCGGCCGGTCGCCGACTCCTCGGCCAACAGGAAGCCGGCCGGGTCGAACCACGGCTCGGCGAGCCGTACCCGCAGGTCGTCTTGGGTCCAGCGGCCCTGCTCAGGGTGCTCGGCGAAGGCCCGGGCGTTCAGGTCGAGCCAGGCCGCGTCGTCCGCGCCCGGCCGGAACGCGCGCAGCGTCACCCCGTCCGGCAGCCGCGGCTCGTCGAGCGGGGCGGTCAGCGGCCGCCGCAGCTGCCAGAGCACCCGGGCCCGGCGGAAGCCGAGGTCGACGGCGAGCGCGGCGGCCGACGGGTGGTCGCCGTGGGCCCAGGCGCGCAACGGGCCGGTGGCCGCCGCCAGCACGGCCCGGGCGAGTGCCCGCCCGGTGCCCCGCCGCCGGTGCGCCGGGTGCACCACCAGTTCCACCCCGATGCCGGTCGCCGTGTCGGTGATGTCCAGGTGGGCGTACCCGGTGAGCAGGCCGTCGTCGTTCCGGGCGGTCAGGTGCACGGCCGGGGCCTGCGGGTCGCGGAGCCGGAGCAGCACGTGCTCGTCCAGCGGGTCCGCGCCGTCGGTGTCCCCGGCCAGGCGGGCCAGCGCGAGCACGTCGGCGATCTCCCCGGGGGAGAGTCGGTCGGTCCGGGTCACCTGGTCGGTCGTCGATTCGGCGCTGCTCATCCCGCCACCGTAGCCCTCGGTCGCCGGCGCCCGGCCGCGCCGTCCACTGCGGAGGGCCGGGTCACGTCGGCTCGGCGGGCAGCGCCTCCAGCTGGAACCGACCGGTCAGCTCCGGCAGGATCCGGTACAGCGCGTCCACCGTCCCCTGCC
Source organism: Micromonospora sp. CNZ280 (assembly GCF_011759515.1). NCBI lineage: Bacteria > Bacillati > Actinomycetota > Actinomycetes > Micromonosporales > Micromonosporaceae > Micromonospora > Micromonospora sp. CNZ280. The sequence goes on along the minus strand of NZ_JAAOYP010000001.1, from coordinate 1,490,548 downwards.
GGTCGCCCCCGGCGTCGTGCAGCAGCACCACCGAGCCCGGCCCGACCTGACCGACCACGGTCGCGGCGATCGGCCCGGCGCCCGGTGCCTGCCAGTCCGACGGGTCCACGGTCCAGTGCAGCGGCGTCATGCCGAGCTTGCGGGCCGTCGACACCACCGGCCAGGTCCACGCGCCGCCAGGCTGTCGGTAGTAGGCGATCGGCGCGTCCGGCGCCGCTGCCCGGATCGCGTCGCTGGTACGCATCAGGTCGGCCCGGATCCATTCGGGAGAGCGGGAGCCGAGGGTGACGTCGTGGTCCCAGCTGTGGTTGCAGAGCGTGTGGCCCTCGGCCAGAATCGCGCGGATCAGCTCCGGATGGGCCTGCGCGTTCTCGCCGACGACACAGAACGTGGCCCGGACGCCGTACTCGCGCAGGGCGTCGAGCACCTGGGGGGTGTACTGCGGATCCGGGCCGTCGTCGAAGGTCAGGGTGACCTGGGAGGTGCCGGTGGTGGTGCGGGTGCCGAACGGGCCGTCGCTCTCGGTCGGCTCGGGGGAACGGCTGGTCCGGTCCTGGTCGGTGGTGTCCGGTCCGTCGGGGTGGTCGGTACCGGGCGACGGCTGCTCGCCGTAGTGCGGGCCGGTGGCGCTGGTGACCACGCCGGACGCGCGCGGGTCGGGCCGGTCCGGCACCAGGCTGCGGCCCAGGGCGTACGCGGTGCCGAGCAGGGCGGTCACCACCAGCGTGACGATGCCGGCGGCACGCAGGGCGGATGGTTCCGGCATCAGTGCCCCCGCCCCGGTCGACCCGTCCCCGTCCCCGTGGTCACTGCGCGCACCGCCGCCCCCTCATCACCGGCAAACCCGGCACTCAGGATAAGTGAGGCGGGTTACCTGAAAAGGGTGTAACTGGGACAGTGTCCCCGAGAGGGGTAGTGCGCCGTTCAGACCGGCAGCGGCGCGGGCTCCGCGTCCGGCAGCGACCGGGCGGGCGGTACGACGAACTTGTAGCCGACCTGGCGGACCGTGCCGATCATCGACTCGTACTCGGAGCCGAGCTTGGCCCGCAGCCGCCGGACGTGCACGTCGACCGTGCGGGTGCCGCCGAAGTAGTCGTAGCCCCAGACCTCGCGCAGCAGTTGGTCCCGGGTGAACACCCGGCCCGGGTGCTGGGCCAGGAACTTCAGCAGCTCGAACTCCTTGTAGGTGAGGTCGAGCGGGCGACCCTTGAGCTTCGCGGCGTAGGTGTCCGGATCGATGGTCAACTCGCCGGCCCGGATCGAGCCGCCGGCCCCGGCGATCGCACTGCTCAGCCGGCCGACCGCCAGCCGCAGCCGGGCCTCCACCTCGGCGGGCCCGGCCGAGGCGAGGATGACGTCGTCCACGCCCCAGTCGGCGTTGAGCGCGATCAGCCCGGCCTCGGTGACCACGGCGACCAGCGGCACCCCGAGCCCGGTGGCGTGCAGCATCCGGCAGGTGGCCCGGGCCTCGCTCAGCTCCGACCGGGCGTCCACCAGCACCGCGTCCGGGCTGGGGCCGGCGACCAGGGTGCGGACGTCGCGGGGCGCGGTGCGGACCGAGTGGGGCAGCAGGTCGAGCGCCGGCAGGACGGCGGACGGTTCGCTCGCTCGCGCGGTCACCAGCAGCAGGATCTCCACGATCACCTCCGTCCCGGCGGCTGTCGCCGCACGTGACCAGCGGCACTCCGCATGGACGTGGCGCTGAGAACTAGGCGTGGGTCCCGGCGTCGCTGACGGGCGGGTATCGGCTTGAGCGTAACCGATCGCCCCGGCTGCGCCTCCGTGCGCTTTCCTGTTTGCCCGGCTTGTCCCTGATCGCGGCTCAGGTTTTAACGTCGCGGAAACCGTGATCCCCGCGGTTGCCGGCGGGTCTGGCACGATCGGGGCGTGTTTCCCTCCAGCTCGCCCGAGACCGGCCGCGACCCGTGGCCCGACGGCACCCGCCCGCAGCCGGCCGGCCCGTCCCGGGGCCAGCCGCCGGCCCCCCGCGGTGGGCCGGCCGTCGACCAGGACGACCGCCGCGAGCGCAGCGGGCCGCGCCGGGCCCGCCGCGGCGGTGAGCCGGCCCGCCGCCCCGACGACGAGGCGGGCGACCCGGACGAGGAGGCCGTGCCGCCGGTAGAGGTACGCCGGTCGCTGGCGGTCGCCGTCGCCGGGTTCGCCGCGCTGCTCGGGGTGGGTCTGGTGCTCGGCGCGCAGACCTCCGGCCCGGGGCACCGGCTGCCGTTCGCGTTCATCATTTTCGGTGTCCAGGTGCTGTTCGTGCTGGCCTGGACGATGGCCATGCGGCCGCCCGCGGTGCTGCTGGTCGCGGGCGTCAGCGTGGCGACCGCGGTCGCCGCGGACACCGCGGCGGTGCAGTCGGACGTCGCCGGGCTGGCGCCGCTGGGCTTCGTCGCGGTGGGCGGCTTCGTGCTCGGCGTGCTCGGTCAGCTGGTCCGGCGGGTCGACCGGGTACGGGTGACCGACTCGCTCGGCGGCACGCTGCTGATCGTGGTCGGCGTGGTGGCCTTCGGCACCCTGATCGTGCTCAGCCGGATCCCCGCCGGCACCCAGGCGATCACCGTCTGTCTGACCGCCAGCGGGGTGGCGCTCACCGTCGCCCGGCTGACCGACGCCGTCGCGCCGTGGCCGCGGCTGGCGCCCCAGGTGCCCCGCGGCGCCGCCGGCGTGGTCGCCGGCGCGATGGTCGGCACGCTGGTCAGCGCGCTCCTCGGCAGTTACCTGGTCACCCCGTTCACGCCGACCCGGGCCGCGATCATCGGGCTGGTGGCGGCGGTCGCCGCCGTACTGGCCGACCTCGCGGTGGGTTACGCCGAGGCGGGGCGGTTGATGGCCGGCGAGCCGCCGACGATGTGGATCGCCCGGCACATGCAGGGCCCGCTCGGCGGCTTCGCGCTGGCCGCGCCCGCCGCGTACGCCATGTGCAAGCTGGTGCTGTGACCGGAGATTGAGCTTTTCCCCTTTCGGGTACGAACGGACCGCCGCGGCGCGGGCCGGGGCGCGGAGACAGGAGGCGGCGTGGCGCAGGACTATCCGTACGAGGAGCGGCCCCGGCGCCGGGGCCGCAAGGTGCTGATCACCCTCGCGGTCCTGCTGCTGGTGCTGGCCGGCCTGCTGGTCGTCGCCGACCGGGTGGCGGCCGGGGTGGCCGAGCGCGCCATCGCCGACCAGGTGCGGCAGGAGGTCGCCAAGCAGGACGCGCAGTCCGCCCCGCCCGAGGTCGAGGTGGGCGGCTTCCCCTTCCTCACCCAGGTGCTCGACGGCCGCTACGAGCGCATCTCCATCGTGCTGCGCAACGTGCAGGGCTCGGTGCGGGGGGACGCGGTCAGCGTGCCGCGGCTCGACGTGGACGCCCGCGACGTGCGCGCCTCGCTGGACACCATCCGTTCCGGGCAGGGCGAGGTGGTGGCCGAGACGGTCAACGGCACCGGCACGATCAGCTACGACAGCCTGGCCAAGCTGCTCGACCGGCCGGGGCTGCGACTGGCCGAGCAGGACGGCCGGCTCGCCGTCACCGCGCCGGTGGACATCCTCGGCCAGCGGCTGACCGTCACCGGCACCGCCGACATCACCGTCGGCAAGGAGGGCCGGGTGTCGCTGCGCTTCAACGACCTGGACGCCGAGGGGCTGCCGAACGTGCCGCTGGCCCGCACCCTGCTGAGCAACTACGCCAAGGGCATCTCGGTCGACGTCCCCCTGCCCGACCTGCCGTTCCAGCTCACCGTGCGGGAGGTCCGGCCGCTGCCCGAGGGGCTGGCGGTGACGGCGGACGCGCGCGACGTACCGATCAACTCGGCCGGCTGAGCCGCCGGTCAGCCATCGGGGCGAACGGGCGGCCCGGCCGCGCCGTCGGTCGCGCCGCGTCCCGGATGCTGGTCGGCCCGGTGGCGGGCCCCGGTCCGGCTGGTAGGCTCCCTGGCCATGGGGACGCTCCTCACCAAACGGCGCGCGGTCGACCTGTGCCGCGTGGCCACCTGCCTGTGTCGCCCCGTCATCTGACGGCGGGGCTGTCCTCGGCCGCCTAGCGGCCATCGGCACGCAGGGTCCGCGTACCCTCCGGTGATCCCACCATCGCCCGGCAGCGGCGCCGTCGCACGAACCCGTGATCCGTTCTGTCCATGGGTCCCGCGCGTGGTGCGACACTGACAATCATCGATCTCCGCGCGCTGGCTCACCATCCATCCTCACCAGGGAGTGATCTGATGAGTCGCGACACCGCACTCGTCTCGGCCGAGTGGGCCGAGAAGAACCTCGACGCCCCGGGCGTCGTCTTCGTCGAGGTCGACGAGGACACCTCGGCCTACGACACCGGCCACCTAGCCGGCGCCGTCAAGCTCGACTGGAAGACCGACCTGCAGGACCCGGTGCGCCGGGACTTCGTGAACTCCAGCCAGTTCGAGGCGCTGCTCTCCGAGCGGGGCATCAGCAACGACGACACCGTCATCCTCTACGGCGGCAACAACAACTGGTTCGCCGCGTACGCGTACTGGTACTTCAAGCTCTACGGCCACCGTGACGTCAAGCTGCTCGACGGCGGCCGCAAGAAGTGGGAGCTGGACGCCCGGCCGCTGGTCAAGGACCCGGTGACCCGCCCGGCGACGCAGTACGTCGCGCAGGAGCCGGACACCTCGATCCGGGCCTTCCGCGACGAGGTGGTGGCCGCGATCGGCACCAAGAACCTGGTCGACGTGCGCAGCCCCGACGAGTACGCCGGCCGGCTGCTCGCCCCCGCCCACCTGCCGCAGGAGCAGGCGCAGCGGGCCGGGCACGTGCCGACCGCGATCAGCGTGCCGTGGTCCAAGGCGGCCAACGAGGACGGCACCTTCAAGTCCGACGACGAGCTGCGCAGGATCTACGCCGACGCCGGGCTGGACGACGGCAAGGAGACCATTGCCTACTGCCGCATCGGCGAGCGTTCCTCGCACACCTGGTTCGTGCTCCAGGAGCTGCTCGGCCACCGCAACGTGAAGAACTACGACGGGTCCTGGACCGAGTACGGCTCGCTGGTCGGCGTACCGGTGGCGCTGGGCGACGAACCGGGGGAGGCCTGAGATGACCGCACCGACCGCTGCCGGCTGCGCCGCTCCGGACCAGGCCGCCCCGCTGCCCGCCAGCCTCGATCTGGAGAAGGAGACCGTCATCACCGGCCTGGTCACGGCCGAGTCCGGTGAGGTCGTGCCGGGCGCGTACGTCCGGCTGCTCGACTCGACCGGCGAGTTCACCGCCGAGGTGGTGACCTCCGCCGCCGGGCAGTTCCGGTTCTTCGCCGCCCCGGGCGACTGGACCCTGCGGGCGCTGTCCCGGTTCGGCAACGGCGACACCGCGGTGACCGCCGGCCGGGGGATCAACGAGGTCGCCGTGACGGTGGCCCTGGCCTGACCCACGCTCTGATCGGCCCCGTGGCCCGCCGTCCGCGCCCGAGGAGGCGGGCCACGAGCCGTTTCCGGGCGGGCACACCGGGGAGGGCCGACGCGGCGGCGGGCCCGCCGCCGGCGCGTGACACCATGAACGGGTGAGCGGTGTCGTCCAGCCGGGGTACGCCCCACCGACCGGTCCCGACCAGCCGGCCGCCCCCCGGCGGCGGCGCTGGTTGCTCGTCGTGGTGGTGGCCTGGGCGGTGCTGCTGGCGGCGCTCACCTGGGTGTCCGTACGCGACGACCCGCCAACCGTCCGCGAGCAGCGCTCCCTGGACCAGGCCGGCCCGGTGGTCGACCGCGCCGTCGGCGAACTGGTCGCGGCCGCCGGCCCGACCGCCGTGATGTTCCCTCCGCAGGTCGATCGGGGCTGCCGGGTCACCCCCTTCACCGACGGCGCCCGGCTGCTCCGGCACGTGGACGTCTTCGTGGCCGAGGGCGCGGAACGGGAGTTGCTGGAGCGCGTCGCGGACCGGCTTCCCGGCGGCTGGCGGCCCGGTGTCCGGGCCAGTGCTGACGGCCCGCTGCTGCGCGCCGACGCGGGCGAGTTCGTGGCCGTCGAGGGCACCGCCGAGGAGAACGGCCGGGTACGGCTGACGGCCGACACCGGCTGCCGGCCGTACGGGGCCGGCTACCGGGAGCTGGCGCCCGGCGCCCCCGGGACCGAGGGCGAGGCCCTGGCCGGTGCGCTGCGTGCCCTCGGTGGCCCGGCCGCTCCGGCGGTCGAGCGGGTCACCGCGCCGTGCCCCGGCGGCGCCGCCACCGCCCACAGCCTCCGTGCGGTCGCCGCACCGGCCCCGCAGTCCCCGGCGGCCGCGCTGCGCCCGCTCGCCGCCGGGGTCCCGCTGCTGGACACCCCGCAGGCGTACGCCTACCGCGCGGGCGCCGCCACCGTGGTCGTCGACCTGACCGGTGACCCGCCCGTGCTCACCGCCAGCACCGGCTGCCCGGCCTGACCGGCGGCTGCCCGGCCTGGCGGTCGCCGGGCCGCGACCCGACGTCCGCGGGGTCGGCCCGGTCAGCGGTCGTGCGCGCCGTCGTGCGGGATGCGGCTGCGGCCCAGCGCGTCCACCCGTCCCCAGCGGCCGGGGATGTCGAGCAGCTCGACCCGACCCATCCCCTTCGGCAGGGCCGGGTCGATGATCAGGTGCTCGCCCTGCGGCTCCAGGCCCAGCATGACCCGCAGCAGCAGCAGTGGGGTGCCGGTCGACCAGGCCTGCGGGCTGCACGCGGTCGGATACTCCACCGGGTACTGGGTGAGGTCGCGCTCGTAGCCGGCGAAGGCCTCCGGCAGCCGCCCGCCGAAGTACCGGGAGGCGGCCAGCATGGACTCGCAGATCCGCCCGGCCTCGTCCCGGAACCCGTACCGCCACAGCCCCCAGGCGATGATCGAGTTGTCGAACGGCCACACGGTGCCGACGTGGTAGCCGATCGGGTTGTAGAGGCCCTGGTCGTCGGCGAGGGTACGGACGCCCCAGCCGGAGAAGAGCCGCGGCCCGAGCAGGTGTTGGGCGATCCGGCCGGCCCGCGACTCGTCGACGATGCCGCTCCACAGCAGGTGCCCGATGTTGGAGCTGAGCGCGTCGACGTGCCGGCCGTCGGCGTCTAGGGCGAGCGCGTAGTACTCCTTCTCCGGGATCCAGAAGTCCCGGTTGAACCGCTGCTTCAGCGCGGCCGCCTCGCGTTCCAGCCGGTCGGCGTACACCGGGTCGCCCCAGACGGCGCGGGCCAGCCGGGCGCCGCGCATCTTCGCGTCGTACGCGTACCCCTGTAGCTCGCAGGTGGCCCGGGGAAAGCCCGGCAGCCGGCCGTCGGCGTAGGAGATGGCGTCCCAGGAGTCCTTCCAGCACTGGTTCTGCAGGCCGGTCTCCGGGTTGCGGGTCTGGTACCAGATGTAGCCGGTACCGAGCAGGTCCCCGTACGTGTCGATCCACTGCAGCGCGGCCCGGGCAGCCGGCTCCAGTTGCTTCACCAGCCGCACGTCGCCGGTCCACCGCTCGTACTCGTCGAGCAGGATCACGAAGAGCGGGGTCGAGTCGGCGCTGCCGTAGTACGGGGAGTGCGGCTGCTCCTCGAAGCCGGCCATCTCGCCGTAGCGCAGCTCGTGCAGGATTTTGCCGGGTTCCTCGTCGCGGAAGTCGTCCAGCCGGTAGCCCTGCAGACCGGCCAGGATCAGGGCGGTCGGCGGGACCAGCTCCGGCAGGTACGGCAGCAACTGGAGCGAGGTGATGATGCTGTCCCGGCCGAACAGGGTCATGAACCAGGGCAGCCCGGCGGCCAGCAGCCGGACGCCGAGCGCGATCGACTCGTAGCGCAGCGCCGAGATGTCGTTCAGGCTGCGCCGGTACGCGCCGGCCAGCGGCTCGCAGTCGCAGCCGAGCTTGGGAGCCTGGTTGATCAGTTCGTTCTGCTCGGTCTCGATCGCGGCCACGCCGCGGCTGCCGCGGTACAGCGGCAGGTTGGCCCGGATGTCCTCGCCGCGCGCCCCGTACACGATGGTGTTCACGTACAGCCGGGTGGTCCACTCGTCGTGCGGCCCGATCCGGATCCGGAAGGTCATGCCCGAGACGTCGAGCTGTCCCGGCGCGGTGGTGGTGATCACCGTCTCCCGGTGGAAGGCTTCCCGGCGGTAGCTCAACCGCAGTTCCTTCTCGCCGGCCGAGGCGGTGATGCGGCCGCGCTTCTGCCGTACGTTCTTGATCTCGAACAGATCCGCGAAGTCCGCCCCCATGTCCACCCGGACGGCGAACTCCATCTCGCGTCCGGCGTGGTTGATCACGGTCAACTCCTCCTCCATGCTGGTGCCGATCGCCCGGCTGCGGATCACCGAGACCTTCGCGTCGAGGTAGTGCGTCGGGTCACCGGGCACCAGAAAGAAGCGGGTGCGGTAGGACTCGGCGTCGTCGACGGAGAGCGCGTGCAGCCGTTCGCCGTCGAGGGTGAGCCGCCAGGTGGAGAGGAACCGGGTGTCGAAGGAGAAGAGGCCGGTGGGGTAGTCGAGGGAGGGCTCGATGTCTCCCCGGCGGTCGCTGACCAGGAAGGTGTTGCCGTCCAGGATGCTGACCAGCGACCTCACGTGCGCCGTCCGGCCTGCTCGCGGGCGACGTCCCGAGGATCCCGGGTGCCGGGCGGGGTGGGGAAGAACCGCCGGAAGGCCAGGAAGAGGACCACGTTGCCGCTGAACGTGCTCTCGTTGCGCAGCACCGCGGCGACGCCCTGGGCGCGGCCGGTGACCAGCCGGTCGAAGAGGTTCTCGCTGCTGTACCAGATGGCGTCGGCCGGACCCCGCTCCCGACTCACCTCGATCGCGCCCGGCCGCATCCGCACCAGCCAGTGGTCGGTCCGGTCGCCGTCGACCAGTTCGATCTGGAGGGTGCCGCTGATCAGGCCACGGAGGATCTCCGGGGCGCGCGCCGGCAGTGCTTCGAAGAATCGCTCGGTCGCCTCGCCCACAACCGAATCGTAGGCATTGGTCCGACTTGTCGGGCCGGTATCGCGCCGCGTTCGCGGGTCAGTAGACCAGCGCCTGCGCCCCCTCGGCCATCGTCTCCTCGACGAAGACCGCCGCGCCCGCGATCCGTACGCCCGGCAGCACGTCGCCGGGGCCGATGTCCCGGCGGGCGGCGCACTGGGTGCACGCGGTGACCGTGCCGGTGGTGAGGATCACGTGCAGCAGCTCGGCCAGCGGCGCCGAGTGCGGCAGCTCGAACTCCTGCGCCCGCCCCGGCAGCGCGAACCAGGTCGACTCGCCGGTCAGCCAGAGCGACACGTCCACCCCGGCGGCGGCCGCGGTGGCGGCGACCGTGAAGGCCTGGGCGCACCGTTCCGGAGCGTCCGCGCCGGCGGTGGCCTTGACGACGAGAGTGCGGGCCATGTCGCCAGCATAGGATGGTCGGGATGGTCACCGAGATCGGGTTCGTCAGCCTGCTGGTCGCCGGCCTGGGCGCGCTCGCCGGTGGCCTGGTCTACGTCGCCGTACGCATATCGAGAGGACGTTGGTGAGCGCGAGGAGTGAGCCGGGTTTGCGAGCCCCGCAGTCGCGAACGAAGGTGGCCCGGTGAGCGCGAGGAGTGAGCCGGGTTTGCGAGCCCCGCAGTCGCGAACGAAGGTGGCCCGGTGAGCGCGAGGAGTGAGCCGGGTTTGCGAGCCCCGCAGTCGCGAACGAAGGTGGCCCGGTGAGCGACGAGAACCCGCTGCAGCCGCCGCCGTGGCTGAACGCGCCGCCGGTCGACCCCTACCCGTATGAGGAGAGCCACGACCTGCGGGTCGGCCCGAAGCTGCATCCCACGCTGGACGGCCTGCTGCCGTACATCGGGGTGTGGCGCGGCCGGGGTCGGGGCGGCTTCCCCACCATCGAGGACTTCGACTTCGCGCAGGAGATCCGGATCAGCCACGACGGCCGGCCGTTCCTGTTCTACGAGTCCCGGGCGTGGATCCTCGACGAGCAGAGCAGGCCGGTCCGGCCGGCCGGTCGTGAGGTCGGCTGGTGGCGCCCGGTCCTCAAGGACGACCGGGCCACCGACGAGCTGGAGGCGTTGATGACCACGCCGACCGGCGTGATGGAGCTCTACCTGGGCCGGCGTACCGGCACCCAGGTGGAGTTCGTCACCGACGCGGTGGTGCGGACGGCCACCGCCAAGGAGGTCACCGCCGGCCACCGGCTCTTCGGCATCGTCGAGGGCGCCCTGCTCTACGCCCAGGAGATGGCCGCCGTCGGCCACGGCCTCTCCCCCCACCTCTCCGCCCGCCTCACCCGCGTAGCCGGCTGACCTCCCGGGACACTCCCCGATGATCATGAAGTTGTGCCATCCGCCTCGGCGTGTCGCGGCAACAACGTCGTGATCGACGGGTTTTCAGGGGAGCGGGAAGGACAGGAGGGCGTGGAGGCGGGGGGTCAGGGGGGAGTCGGGGAGGTCGGTGTCGTCGAGGTTGCGCAGGTGGGTGAGGCCGCGCACCGACGAGGTGAACCAGACGCCGTCGGCGGCGGCCAGTTCGGCCGGGGTGACCAGCCGTTCGGCCGCCGCCAGACCCAGCTCGTGGGCGTGCCCGAGCAGCCAGGCGGCGGTGGTGCCGGGCAGGATGCCGGTGTCGGCGGCGGGCACCGTGCAGAGCGTGTCGCCGGCCAGCCAGACCACGTTGGCGGTGGGCCCCTCCAGGGCGTACCCGTCGCTGGAGACCCAGAGCACGTCGTCCACGCCGGCCCGTCGTGCCCAGCGGCGGGCCGCGGTGCTCACCGCGTACGACGTCGACTTGATCCCGGCGGGCAGCCAGTCCAGGCCGGTCCGGGCCACCGCCGGCACGCCGAGCGGCAGCGTCGCCACGCTGATCCCGTCCCGGCGGGCGGCCCGGGCGGCGGCCGGCACCTCGGCCAGCGTGGCGTAGACGGTCGGCGGCCCGCCGTCCTCCGGGCCCCGGGTGCAGACCAGCCGCAGTGCGCCCTCCACCTCGGCGGGCCAGCCGGCGCAGATGGTGTCCAGCAGCTCGACCAGTGCCGCGGCGGGCGGCAGCGCCAGCTCCACGGCCGCCGCCGCGCGGGCCATCCGGGTGAGGTGCTCGTCGCGCAGCCAGGGCCGGCCGCCGCGCAGGTGCATCGTCTCGAAGAGCCCGTCGCCGCGCAGCACGCCCAGGTCGTCACCGCGCAGCACCGGCTCCCCGGCCGGAACGAGTCCCCGCCCGAGCACCGCGATCCTCGACGCCATGACCGCCGAGCGTAACCGCGTGCCCGCCGGAACGGGGGTCGGCGCGATTGCCGAACTATGATCGAACGGTGTCCGAATCCTCCCTCGCGGAACTGCTCCGGGCCCGTGGGCTGCGGCTGACGGCGCAGCGGCAGCTGGTCCTCCAGGCGGTGCTGGACCTGGGGCACGCCACCCCGGAACAGGTGCACAACGCGGTCCGGGAGGTGGCGGCCGGGGTCAACATCACCACCATCTACCGCACGTTGGAGCTGTTGGAACGGCTCGGCCTGGTGACCCACACCCACCTCTCGCACGGCTCGCCGACCTACCACGCCGCCGGCGAGGACCAGCACGTCCACCTGGTCTGCCGGGAGTGCGGCGCGATCGACGAGATCGACCCCGAGCTGCTCCGCCCGCTGGCCGACCAGTTGGCGAGCCAGCGCGGGTTCGGCGTGGACATCGGGCATGTGTCACTCTTCGGAGTCTGCGGCCGCTGTCAGAACGGGGACCAGGAATGATCGACATCGCGGGAGCGGTGGCCGTCGAGAGCATCGACGAGGCCAGCCGGGACCAGCCCGAGCCGGCGCACGCCGCGGCGGGCGTCCGGGGGGTGGCCGCGCATTATGGCGACCCGATGCGGGAGCAGCGGACGCTGGACACCGCGGTCGGCTTGGTCGACCGCTCGCACCGGGGGATCGTCGCGGTGCCGGGCGAGGAACGGATCGGCTGGCTGAACACCCTCACCACCCAGCACCTGGCGCAGTTGACCCCCTACCAGGGCACCGAGTTGCTGGTGCTCTCCCCGCACGGGCACGTCGAGCAGCACGCCATGGTGACCGAGGACGGCGAGACCACTTGGCTGGACACCGAGCCGGGGGCCACCGAGGGCCTGCTGTCGTACCTGGAGAAGATGCGGTTCTTCAGCCGGGTCGAGCCGCGCGACGCGACCCCCGACCACGCGCTGCTCTCGCTGGTCGGGCCGGCGGCGCCCGACGCCCTGGCCACGCTCGGCGTGACCGGGCTGGCCGAGCCGGACGTGGTCGCGGTGCCGGGCCCGAAGTTCCGTTCCGGCACCGTGCCGCCCCGGCCCACCGCGCTGTACGACGTCCGGCCGCTGCCGGTCGGCGGGTGGGCCCGGCGCGGCCCGCTCGGGGTGGACCTGCTGGTACCCCGGGCCGCCATGGAACAGGTGGTCGCGGAACTGCGCGGCGCCGGGGTGCCGCCGGTCGGGCTCTGGGCGTACGAGGCGATCCGGGTGGCCGCCCGGCGGGCCCGGGTGGGGGTGGACACCGACCACCGGACCATCCCGGCCGAGGTGGACCTGATCGGCCCGGCCGTACACCTGGAGAAGGGCTGCTACCGGGGCCAGGAGACGGTGGCCCGGGTGCACAACCTGGGCCGCCCGCCGCGCCGGCTCGTCCTGCTGCACCTGGACGGGGTGACCACCGACCAGCCGCCGGCCGCCGGTACGCCGGTGAGCCTGGACGGCCGCACGGTGGGCTTCGTCGGCACCGCGGTGCACCACCACGAGTTGGGCCAGGTCGCCCTCGCGGTGCTCAAGCGGAACGTCCCGGACGACGCCCGGTTGCTGATCGGGGAGACCGCCGCCGCGATCGATCCGGTCTGAGGCACCTGACGGCGAAAAGATCTCCCGTTGGCGACGCCAGCGCCGGAAAAGTTCCGGTCGACTGGGTTCGGAGCCGCGGTCTAGGATCCCGACATGACGACAGGGACGTTGATCACGGTTGCCCCCACCGGCGCGGAGTCGGCGAAGGCGGAGGTGCCGGCGCTGCCGGTCACCCTGGACGAGTTGCTGCTGACCGCCAAGGAGTGCGAGGCGCTCGGCGCCGCCGTGATCCACGTCCACATCCGCGACGACGAGGCGAAGCCCACCCTGGACCAGGGTCGCCTGCGCGAGACGGTGGCGGCGCTGCGGGAGAGCACCGACCTGGTGGTGCAGCTCTCCTCGGGCGGCGCGGTGACCGACCCGGAGGCCGACCGGCTCGCCGTCCTCGACGCCGGCCCCGACATGGCCTCCTGCACCATGGGCACCGTCAACTTCGGCGACGACGTCTTCCTCAACCGTTGGGAGTTCATCGTCGACCTGCACACCCGGATGCAGGAGCGGGGCGTCGTGCCCGAGTACGAGATCTTCGACCTCGGCCACCTGACCGCGCTGCAGCGCCTGCTCGGCAAGTACGGCCTGCCGGCCGGCGGGCACGTGCACGTCGACTTCGTGATGGGCGTGCCGGGCGGCATGCCGGGCACCACCGAGGCGCTGGTCGCCTGCCGCCAGGCGCTGCGCGACCTGCCCGAGGGCACCACCTTCTCGGCCACCGGCATCGGCCGCAGCACCATCCCGGTGATGCTGGCCTCGCTGTCCACCGGTGGGCACCTGCGGGTCGGCATGGAGGACACCGTCACGTACGCCAAGGGCAGCCCGGTGGAGTCCAACATGCAGCTCGTCGCCCGGGCGGTCGGCTTCGCCCAGCTCGCCCAGCGCCCGCCGCTGACCACCGCGCAGGCCCGCGAACTGCTCGGCGTGCCGACCGCCGGCCGGTAAGCGGCGGGCTCGCCACCGCTCCTGTACCCGGCAGCGCGGACGACCTGGTCACCCCGCCGCCCACGGTCGCCCGACCGTCGGTACCGTCCACCCTGTGGGAAAGACGTACGAGGGCGGCGCGCCGCTCGCCGAGGTGGTCCGGTCCGGTTTCGTGGAGGGCGTGCACCGCGGCTCGGTGGTGGTGCTCGACGCGACCGGGGCGACCGCGGCCGGTACGGGGGATGTGACCTCACCGGTCTTCCCCCGCTCGGCGAACAAGCCGATGCAGGCGGTCGGGATGCTCCGCGCCGGTCTGCCGCTGACCGATCCGGCCGACCTGGCGCTGGTCTCGGCCAGCCACGCCGGTGAGGAGTTCCATCTGGCCCGGGTCGGCGCGCTGCTGGCCCGGGCCGGCCTGGACGAGTCGGCGCTGCACTGCCCGCCGGACCTGCCGGTCGGCGAGGCGGCCCGGGCCGCCGTGCTGCGCGCCGGCGGCGGGCCCAGCCGGATCCAGATGAACTGCTCCGGCAAGCACAGCGGGATGCTGCTGACCTGCGGTGCCGCCGGCTGGGCGCGGGACGGCTACTGGCGCCCGGAACACCCGTTGCAGCAGCGGCTGCGGGACGCGATCGAGGAGTTCACCGGCGAGCGGGCGGCGGCGGTCGGGGTGGACGGCTGCGGAGCGCCGGTGCTCGCGGTATCGCTGACCGGGCTGGCCGGGGCGTACCTGCGGCTGGTCTCGGCGGAGCCCGGCTCGGTGCCCCGGACGGTGGTCGATGCGATGCGCGCCCACCCGGAGCTGGTCGGCGGCACCGAGGCGGACGACACCCGGCTGATGCGCGGGATCCCCGGCCTGCTGGCCAAGGTGGGCGCCGAAGGGGTGGTCGCGGCGGCGCTGCCGGGCGTCGGGGCGGTCGCCGTGAAGATCGACGACGGCGCGGGCCGGGCCCGGATGCCGGTGCTGGTCTCCGCGCTGCGCCGGCTCGGCGTGGCCGCGCCGGTGCTGACCGAGTACGCCGAACTGCCGCTCTTCGGCGGCGGCGTCCCGGTCGGCGCGGTCCGCCCGGTCTGGTGACCGGCAGGGCGCCCACGGCGGAGGCGACGGGTCCGCCCGGCCTGGTGACCGGCGACCGGCTCAGCGCAGGAAGTCGAGCAGGGCGGCGTTGACCGGCTCCGGCCGTTCCAGCGGGAGCAGGTGGGCGGCGTCCGGCACGTCGGGCAGCCGTACCGCGTCGGGTGCCTCGGCGGCGATCCGGTCGGCGAGCCGGCTGATGTCCGGCACGTCGGCCGCGCCGGCGGTGACCAGGACGGGCATCCGCAGCTCGCCGAGGCGGCCGATGGCCGGCGGGTCCAACTCGGCCACGTCCACCGCGCTCAGCGCCAGCTCGGCGGCGAGGGCGCGCTGGTCCATCTCCCGGGCGAAGGCGAGCAGCTCCGGGTCCACCTGCTCGGGGCTCCGGCCGGGGCCGACCACCCAGAACCGCACCTCGGCGGCGGCGCTGGCCGCGAAGTCCTCCTGGTCGACCTCGCCCACCAGCTGGTCCCAGAGCTCGTTGGCCTGCTCGGACCATTCGTGGCCGGAGATCGCGGTGCCGAACAGGGCGAGCGCCGTGACCCGCTCCGGGTGGGCCAGCGCGGTGTCGACCGCCACCGCCCCGCCGAAGGAGCAGCCGACCAGGGCGGCCTGCGGCACGCCGAGCGCGTCCAGCAACCCGACCAGGTCGTCGTGGTGGGCGAACGAGGCGGGCGGCAGTTCGGAGTCGCCGTAGCCGCGCAGGTCGAGCGCGATCACCCGGTGCCGTCCGGCCAGCGCGCCGACCTGCTCGCGCCACATCCGCCGGTCGGCGATGCCGGCGTGCAGCAGCACCACCGGCGTACCACTGCCCACCTCGTCGTACACGAGCTGGGCGCCGTTCACCTCGATCTTGCTCACCGGAGGACCGTACGCACGGGGCGTCCCGGACGCAACCGTCTACTGAGACCTCGCTAACTCTGGTTAGCACTTTGCTTGCAGGAGTTAGCAGGGCGGGCTAGCGTCGGGGTATGGCCACACCCAAGGACCTTCCCGACGTCGGCGGGTTCATTCGCGACCTGCGCCGCAACGCGAAGATCTCGCTCCGGCAGCTCGCCGAGCAGGCGGGGGTCAGCAACCCGTACCTCAGTCAGATCGAGCGCGGCCTGCGCAAGCCCAGCGCCGAGGTGCTCCAGCAGCTGGCCAGCGCGCTGCGGGTCTCCACCCCGGCGATGTACCTGCGGGCCGGGCTGCTCGACGACAAGGAGGGTCAGGGGGTGCTCGCGGCCATCGCCGTCGACCCCGACCTGACGATGGCGCAGAAGCAGTCGCTCAGCCAGATCTACGAGACGTTCCGCCGGGAGAACGCGCGGCTCGCCGAGGCGACGGCCGCGGCGGAGACTGCCCACCAGCCCCCGGCGGCGGAGCAAACCGAGGCGCCGCGGCCGTCCGCACCCGGGTCCGCCGAGGAGGCGCCCGCCCTGGTCAACCCGACCGTCACCGGTCCCACCACCGAAGCGGGCACGCCGACCGAGGCCGTGCTCGAGTCGGTCGCCGTCACCGAGGCCGGCGCCGCTCCCGCACCGACCCCCGCGAAGAAGGCCGCCGAGGCGGCCGAAGAGGAGAAGTCATGACCCAGCCGAAGACCAACCGCATCCCGGCCCCGATCTACGCCGCCGCCGGCGCCGGCGAGCTGGCCCTCCAGCAGCTGCGCAAGCTCCCCGCCGTGGTCAGCGACCTCGGCACCAAGGTCGTCGCCGACCTCGGTGGCAAGGCCGTCGTCACCGGCGTCGAGCTGCGCCAGAAGGCCAACGAGAGGCTGCGCACCGCGAACCAGACCGCCGGCAACCTGCGCGAGAAGGCCCCGGCCGACCTGCACAAGCTGCGGGAGGCGGCCGACCTGAACAAGCTGCGCGAGGTCGCCGACCTGGACCGGCTGCGCGCGGTGGCCACCCGCAACGCGGCCGTCGTGCTGGCGGGCGCCCAGGCCGCTCAGGAGCGGGCGCTCGCCGCGTACGGCGCGCTGGTCGCCCGGGGCGAGCGGGTGGTCGGCGCCGGCGTGCTGGAGGCCGCCGACACGGTGAACGCCGACATCGAGGCGACCGGAGCCGCCGACCCGGCCGCCGCCGCGAAGCCGGCCGGGCCGGTCGTCGCCGAGGTGCCCACCCCGGCCGAGGTGGCCGAGGTCGTCGAGGCCAAGCCGGCCGCGGCGAAGAAGACCACCACCCGGGCCCGCAAGACCACCACGAAGGCGGTGAAGCCGGCCGCCACCCCGTCGGCGAAGCTGCCCCGGACCACGAAGCGGACCCGCCCGGCCGCCGAGTGATCCGCTGAGCCGGCGACCCCGGAGGCGTCCTTGTCGGACGTTTCCGGGGTCGCCGGCATAAGCTTGCCGTCATGGCCAACGCCGCGCCGCTCTTCGCCTTCGAAGTCCGCTACGTGATCGAGCTGATCCTGCTCGTCTTCGCGCTGATCATCCAGGGCGTCGCGCTGGTGCACGCCATCACCCAGCGATCCGACGCCTTCCCCGCCATCGGCACGCTGCCCAAGGGCGGCTGGGTCGCCATCCTGGCGGTCTGCCTGGTGCTGACCCTGCTCGGGTTCGGCCCGATCAGCCTCTTCGGACTGATCGGCATCGCGGCCGCGCTGATCTACCTGCTCGACGTCCGGGTCGGGCTGCGCGACCTGAGCGACGGCAAAGGGTTCTGGTGAGAGGTTTCCGCTGGCCACCACCGCCGGACGGCGGGCCGCGCACCTGGGGCCCGGGGCCGGGCGGCCCGCGTACCGGGCGGCCGGCGCTGCCCGAACCGGAGACCGAGCTGGTCGCCACGCCGCACGGCGTACGGCTGGAGCGGCTGGTCACCGGGGCCGGCGACCCGGTCACCGTGTTCGCCCACGGGCTGGGCAACGGCATCGCCACCACCCGCCCGTTCGGCAGCGGTGTCACCGGCCGCAAGCTCTTCTTCCAGTTCCGCGGGCACGGCCGCTCCGACGCGCCGCCCGGTCCGTGGACCTACCTCGACCTCGCCCGCGACCTGCGAGCCGTCGCCGACCTCGGCGGGGCCACCCGGGCCTTCGGCGCGAGCCTCGGCGCGGGGGCGCTCTGCCGGCTGCTCGCCGAGAGCCCGGAGCGCTTCGACCGGCTGGTGTTCTTCCTGCCGGCGGTGCTCGACCGGCCGCGCGGCGAGATCGCCCAGGCCCGGCTGACCGCGCTGCTCGACGCGGTGGAGAGCGGCGACGCCTCGGCGGTCGCCGAGGTGGTCTCGGTGGAGCTGCCCCCGGGCGTGCGCAACACCCCGGCCGGCTGGGCATACCTGCGCCAGCGACTGGACCAACTGCTGCGCGACGGGCTCGCGCCGGGGCTGGCCAGCCTGCCCGAGCAGGTGCCGCTGCGCGACGCCGGGGCGCTGGCCGCGGTGACCGCACCGGCCCTGGTGATCGGCTGCGCCGGCGACGACCTGCACCCGGTGGAGGTGGCCGAGCAGCTCGCGGCCGCGCTGCCGGCGGCCACCCTGCACGTGTACGACCGGCCCGGCCTGCTCTGGACCGAACGCGCCGACCTGCGATCGCGGATCTCCGCCTTCCTCAACGAGTAACCTGCTTTGTCATGGGCGTCACACACCACGGACGTACACACCGGCTGGACCTCGTCGACCCGACCCTGCGCGAGTGGCAGTGCACCGTGCTGCACGCCGACCCGGAGCAGGGCATCGTGCTGGACCGCTCGGCGTTCTACCCGGGCGGCGGCGGCCAGCCGCCGGACCACGGCGTACTGCTCTGGCAGGGGGTGCAGACCAGGATCGTCGGCACCCGCAAGGGCGACGACCTCTGGCTGATCCCGGCCGAGGGTGACCCGCTGCCGCCGGCCGGCAGCACGGTGACCGGTGCGGTGGAGGACGAACGCCGCACCCGGCTGATGCGTACCCACTCGGGCCTGCACGTGCTCTGCGGGGTGGTCTTCCGCGACTTCGGGGCGCTGGTCACCGGCGGCAACATGGAACCGGGCGAGGCCCGGATGGACTTCAACCTGCCCGAGGTGCCACCGGACTTCAAGAGCCGGATCGAGGAACTGGTCAACGCCGAGGTGGCGGCCGACCGGGCGGTGGCCGTCCGGGTGCTGCCCCGGGCCGAGGCGCTCGCCCTGCCGGACATCATCCGCACCCAGTCGAACCTGATCCCGCCGGACGAGCAGGAGGTCCGGATCGTCGACATCGTCGGCCTGGACGTGCAGGCCGACGGCGGCACGCACGTCGCCTCGACGGCGCAGATCGGCAAGGTGCAGGTGGTCAAGGTGGAGAGCAAGGGCCGGGCCAACCGCCGGGTCCGGGTACGCCTGGCGGACTGACGACCACCACCGAACCCGACTCGCATGAACAACGGGACTGCTCTACGCCCGGGTGCCCAGCAACGATCGCCTGGCCCGCCAGGCGGTGCCGAACAGGCGGATCGTTACGTTGGGCCACCACTGAGCGTCCCAGATCGATGGGAGCATTCCGGCCGGTTGCGGGAGGGGGCATCGGCCCAGGGTTGGAGCGTGATGTGCTGGCCAGCGACGGGTGCTTACGAATCGGCACCATGCAAGTGTCTTGTCGCCTTCTTCAGTCGGTGCACGCCTTCGGATAGCTGGGCCAGGTCGGCCGTAGCCGCGAAGCCGAGACGTAGATGCGCCCCTGTGGGTTCGGCGGCAAAGTAGCCGCTGCCGACGCTGACCGCGACGTCTCGGGCGAGAGCAGCATCGGCGATCGCGGTAGCCGACCGGAGGGGTCCCGGTACGCGTACCCACAGATGCAGGCCGCCCTCAGGGACGCTGGAGAGCGTCCATTCCGGAATCTCCGTGGCGATTGCGGCGGCGAGGGCCGCGCAGCGCTCGCGCAGCGCGGTGGCCAGTCCGCGCAGGTGCCGATCCCATGACGGTGTGTTGATCAACTCGACGGCGGCTTCCTGCAGCGGTCGGGCGAGGAAGAAGTCGTCGACGAGCCTGGTCGCGCGCAGCCGGTGGGCCACGGGGCCGCGGGCTATCAGCGCGCCGATGCGCAGGCTCGGTGACGCGGGCTTGGTCAGGGAGGTCAGGTAGACCACTGTGCCGTCGTTGTCGTCGGCCAGCAGCGGGCGGGGCATCGGTCCGCCGTGGCCGAGCAGTCGTGCGAAGTCGTCTTCGAGAATGAACGCCCCGGCGGCGCTGGCGATGTCGAGGACCTGGCGGCGGCGCTCGGGTGGCAGAACCGCGCCGGTGGGGTTGTGGAAGGTCGGTTGGCAGTAGAGCAGCCGGGCGCCGTTCGTCGCGAACGCGTCTGCGAGCAGGTCGGGGCGGATGCCGTGGGCGTCGATCGGGACGGGTATGGGGCGTAGTCCGGCGGCGCGCGCGGCGGCGATGGCACCTTGATAGGTGGGCGACTCGACCAGGATCGGGCTGCCGGGCGCGGCGATGGATCGAAACGCCATGGAGAGGGCGTCTTGTCCGCCGCTGGTGATCAGCACGTCGTCGGCGTCGACGTCGGCGCTGGCAAGCCGGGCGAACTGTGAGCGCAGTGCTTCCAGTCCGGCGGTTGGTGCGCGGTCCCAGGCGTCGGGTCGCCGGGCTGCCCGGCTCAGCGCCGCGCCCAGGGCTCTGGTCGGCTGCAGGGAGCGGTGCAGGTAGCCGCCGGCCAGGGTGATCGTGCTCGCCGGTGGCGGGCTGAGCAGGTCGGTGGCGGTGCGGGCGTCGACGCTGCGGTCGCCGAGCGTGACCGTCTGCCAAGACGTGTCAACCGCGCCGTGGGTCGTGCGCGACCGGCGGGGAGCCACGAAGGTCCCGCTTCCGGGCTTGGTCACCACTGTGCCTTCGGCGGCCAGCGCCGCGACTGCCCGCGCCACCGTCACGGGGCTCACGCTGTGGCTACGCACGAGGTCACGATTGCTGGGCAGTCGGTCACCGGGTGCCAGGCGGGCGATCTCCGCCCGCAGCGTGGAGACCAGAACGGCAATAGTGCTACTCTCGGACATGAGAGAATACGATAGCGCTATTGTCTCCTCTGGAGAAGCGCTCCTCGACCTCAGCGCCCTCCGGGCCGACACCCCCGGCTGCGAGTCGGTGATCCACTTCAACAACGCCGGCTGCGGCCTGCTGGCCCGGCCGGTACACCAGGCGATGGTCGAGCACCTGGACCTGGAGGCGCGCATCGGCGGCTACGAGGCCGCCGACGTCCGCGCCGCCGAGGTCAGCGATTTCTACGCCGCCACCGCGGAGCTGATCGGTGGCCAGCCGGGCGAGATCGCCTTCGCGGCCAGCGCCACCGATGCCTACACCCGGGCGCTGTCGTCCATCCCGTTCCAGCCCGGTGACGTCATCCTCACCACCCGCAACGACTTCATCTCCAACCAGATCGCCTTCCTGTCGCTACGGAAGCGGTTCGGCATCGAGATCGTGCACGCACCCGACCACAATGACGGCAGCGGCGTTGACGTCGAGGCGATGGCGCAGCTCATGCGAACACGGCGTCCGCGGCTGGTCGCGGTAACTCACATCCCCACCAACTCCGGGCTGGTCCAGCCCATCGCGGAGATCGGCCGTCACTGCCGGGACCTGGACCTGGTGTATCTGGTCGATGCCTGCCAGTCGGTCGGCCAGTACCCGATCGACGTCGACGAGATCGGCTGCGACTTCCTGACCGCCACCTGCCGCAAGTTCCTGCGTGGACCGCGCGGCACCGGCTTCCTCTACGTCGCCGACCGGATCCTGCGCGACGGCTTCGAGCCGTTGTTCATCGACATGTACGGCGCGCGCTGGACCGGTCCCGACACCTATCGCCCGGTCGACACCGCGGCGCGGTTCGAGGACTGGGAGTTCCCCTACGCAGCCGTCATCGGCAGCGCCGCGGCCACCCGCTACGCGCTGCGCGTGGGCATCGAGCCGATCTCCCGGCGCACTACCGCCCTGGCCGCCCGGCTACGCGACCAGCTCAGGCAGATTCCCGGCGTACGCGTGCTCGACCGCGGTCCGGACCCCGCCGCGCTGGTCACCTTCGACGTCGCCGGCTGGGAACCGGTGCCCTTCAAGCAGGCCCTGGATTCACAGCGCATCAACTCGGCGCTCAGTTACCAGCACTTCGCCCAGTTCGACTTCGCCGACAAGGACGTCGCCTGGGCGCTGCGACTCTCGCCGCACTACTACAACACGGAGGACGAGGTCGATGCCGTCGCCGATGCCGTCGCCCACCTCACCGCCAGCCGGCGCACCAACGGAAGGTAGCAAGGTCGTGCAGACCCTGGACACGACAGACCAGGCATCGGTCGGCCCACCGGCAAGCTTGTGGCACAACCGGGACTTCCTCAAGTTCTGGTTCGGCGAGAGCATCTCCCTGCTCGGTACGCAGGTCACCACCCTCGCCCTACCACTGACTGCGATCAACGCCTTCGGCGCCACCGACGAACAGGTCGGCCTGCTGCGCTTCCTGCAGCTCGTCCCGTACCTCGGGCTCGCCGTGCTGTTCGGGGTGTGGGTCGACCGTGCCCGGCGTAGACCGATCATGCTCGCCGCCAACCTGGCCCGGATGCTGCTGCTGGCCCTGGTGCCCGCGCTGTACTGGACAGGCGCGCTGAGCATGGCTCCGCTGATGATCATCGCGTGCGCTGTCGGTGTCGCCTCGGTGCTGTTCGACGTGAGCTGGATGTCGTATGTGCCCACGCTCGTTCGTGGCCCTAGGCACTACGTCGAGGCCAGCGCCAAGATGGGCATCAGCTCCTCGGCCGCCGACATCGCCGGGCCGGGCCTTGCCGGGGCCCTGATCAGCGCGGTGACCGCGCCGGTGGCCATTGTCGTGAACGCCGTCTCGTATCTGGTCTCGCTGGTGATGCTTCTGCTGATACGCACCCGAGAACCCCAACCACCGGCCGCCGAACGCCGCCACCTGAGGACCGAGTTGCGCGACGGCCTTAGGTGGGTGATCGGCAGCCGCATCCTGCGCTGGCTTGCGGGAATCGGCTTTTGCTGCAATTTCTCGATGATCACCGTGTGGACGATGTTCCTCCTCTACGGCACCCGTGATCTGCAGCTGAGCTCGACCATCCTTGGTGGCGTCTTCGCAACGGCGTCGGTCGGTGGGCTGCTCGGCGCGGTCATCTCGCGCAAGGTGATCCAACGGTTCCCCATCGGGCGGGTCTACCTCGTCGCCCAGTCAGCCCTGCTGCTCGGCCCGACGCTGATCGTCGTGGCAGCCGGTCCGCGACCGCTGGCTGTCGGGCTGTGCGCGCTGTCGTTCTTCACCACGTACCTGGGGCTCGGCGTGGCCGGCGTCGTCATCGTCAGCCTCCGCCAGGCGGTCACCCCGCAATCGATGATGGGCCGGATGACCGCCGTCTTCCGCACCCTGCTCTTCGGCGGTGGAGCGCTCGGCGGACTCACGGCAGGTCTACTCACCGGAGCGATCGGCGCCAAAGCAGCACTGGCCGTCGCGGCCACCGCCTCGGCCGCCGTGGTGATCGTGCTCGTCGCATCACCCGTGCGCCGGCTGCGCGCCTTCCCGGCGGCGGCAACGGCGAAATAGCACAGACAAGGACGCCTGGACGTGCAGGCCGACGGCGGCACGCACGTCGCCTCGACGGCGCAGATCGGCAAGGTGCAGGTGGTCAAGGTGGAGAGCAAGGGCCGGGGCAACCGCCGGGTCCGGGTACGTCTGGCGGACTGAGCGGGTGACTCCCGGCACCGGACACCGGTGCCGGGAGCCGCGACCTCACACCAGGTCGATGCGTTCGCGTTCGATCGGGTAGCCGGCCCGGGCGAAGGCGGCGGCCATCGGGTGGTTGGTCTGGTCGGTGGCCGCCACGATCACCTCCATCCCCGCCTCGACGAGCAGGTGGGTGGCCTCGACCAGCAGGTCGTACGCGTACCCGTGGCCGCGCTGCTCGGGGAGCACTCCGACGAAGCCGACGATCGGGTCGCTGTGGTTGCGTGCCGGCACGGTGATGCCGACCAGTTCACCGTCGGGCGTCCAGGCCAGCCGCCACCAGTCCCGCGGGCTCGGCAGCCAGCGCAGCAGGTCGAGTTCCTCCCGCGCCGCCGCGTCGGGCCCGTGCTCGGCGGTGGTGTGCCGGGTGTGCGCGTCGAGGCTTCCCTCGCCCACCCGGCGCAGCACGTCGAGGATCACGTCGTCGTCGGGTTCCGGGCGGAACTCCAGCCGGCCCGGCCGGGTCGGCAGCCCGCACTCCGGCGTCCAGCGGTACCGGTACCGCTCGACCAGCGGTGCCATGCCGGCGTCGACCGCGGCGTCGATCCGGGCCTGCGCCTCCGCGCGGACCGCGGGGTCGTCCCGCCAGCCGGGCGGCAGCGAGAGCGAGTACTCGGCCCGCAGCGGCGCGGTTCGCAGCAGCTCGACCGCCGCCGCGCGGTCGGTGTAGTCGAACCAGTCGAGCGCCAGTGGCGATTCGTCGTCCGGCCCGCCCCACCAGGCGGCCCGGGCCACCACGGCGCCGTCGCGCAGGGCGACCCAGCTCCACTCGGGACGGTACTGGCCGTCGGCGGCCATGTCGGTGTAGTTCTCGCCGAACGCCGCGCGCCCGACCAGCTTGGTGTGCGGCAGGGAGTCGAACAGTGCTTCCTCACCCGCGGTGAGCGGGCGGATGACCAGGTCGGTCATGGGGTCCTTCCGGGTTGACGTGCTCCCGGCTCAGAACCGTGTCGCCCTCGTGACCGGGCGGGAGCACAGCGATGTCGTGGACACGGTGCTCACCTCCCTTCCCGTCGACGAGGGCGCCCCGGGACGCTAGCAGCCCACCCGTGCCGCCGGCCAACGGGTTTACCCGACACCGCGTAGCTCCGGCGGCAGGTGGGCGGCGCGGACGTCGAGCAGCCAGCGCTCCACCGCACCCTCGTCGGGGCGGTCCGGCAGCGGGGTGCGGATCCGGTCGAAGTCCCGCTCGGCCTCGGCCAGCAGCGTCCGCGCCTCGTCCAGCTCGCCGCCGGCCACCCGCTCGCCGAACGCCCGGAACCACTCCGGGTCGGCGAGCCGGATCTCCAGCACGCCGGTGGCGTAGAGCAACCGACCCTGGTGCACCAGCCGGGCCAGGTGCCGGGCGTGCTTCGCGGTCCGGCGGCGGGTGTCGGCCGAGAAGCTCCCGTCGCCGCGCGACTCCAGCTTGCGGAACTGCCGGCTGGCGTAGCCCAGGTACGCGTCGCGGACCCGGGGCGCGCTGAGGAGGGCCGACCGGATGGCGATCAGCCGCTCGCCGAACTCCGTCCGGGTCTCGTAGCAGTCGTCGGGCAGCCACATCAGCTCGGTGGCGGTCGGGTTGCCGCTCAGGCCCAGCCTCGCGTATTTGGCGGCCTCGTGCAGGGTGACGTCCGGGTCGGTGGTGACCACCGACTCGCGGGGCGGGTGCAGGCCGTGGAACGCCACCGTGGGCGCCGCGAACACGCCGATCCGGTCCACGTCCGAACCGGGCCGGGCCAGCCCGTACGCGACCGAGCCGACGATGCCGGAGAGCAGCAGGTGCATGCCGGCGAGCATGACGGACGACACCCGTCGCGCGAAACCCGACTTCGGCTGTCAGGTATTGCTGGCACGCTCGACCCATGACGAAACCGCTGACAGGGAAGATCGCACTGGTGGCCGGGGCGAGCCGGGGCGCCGGACGGCAGATCGCCGTGCAGTTGGGCGCCGCCGGAGCCACCGTCTACGCCACCGGGCGCAGCAGCCGCGCCGGCCGGTCGGAGATGGGCCGGCCGGAGACCATCGAGGAGACCGCCGAGCTGGTCACCGCGGCCGGCGGCGAAGGCATCCCGGTCGTGGTCGACCACCTGGTCCCCGACCAGGTCCGCGACCTGGTCGCCCGGATCGACGCCGAGCAGGGCCGCCTCGACGTGCTGGTGAACGACATCTGGGGAGCCGAGTCGCTGGTCACCTGGCACAAGCCGGTCTGGGAGCAGCCGCTGGACGCCGGCTTCCGGACGCTCCGGCTGGCGATCGACACGCACATCGTCACCAGCCACTTCGCCCTGCCGCTGCTGATCCGCCGCCCCGGCGGCCTGGTCGTCGAGATCGGCGACGGCACCAGGGAGTACAACGACGCGAACTACCGGCTGTCGGTCTTCTACGACCTGGCCAAGGTGTCGGTGAACCGGCTCGCCCGGAGCTGGGCGCACGAGTTGGAGCCGTACGGCTGCACCTCCGTCGCGCTCACCCCCGGCTGGCTGCGGTCCGAGCTCATGCTGGAGCACTTCGGCGTGACCGAGGAGAACTGGCGGGACGCGCTGGCCCGGGAGCCGCACTTCGCCATCTCGGAGTCGCCGGCGTTCGTCGGGCGGGCGGTCGCCGCCCTGGCCGCCGACGAGGACCGGGCCCGCTGGAACGGCAGGTCCGTCTCCAGCGGCGAGCTGGCCCAGGTGTACGGCTTCACCGACCTCGACGGCAGCCGGCCGGACGCCTGGCGGTACATCGTCGAGGTGCAGGACCCCGGCAAGCCGGCGGACGTCACCGGCTACCGCTGACCGGCGGTCTCCGGTGGCTGCCCGTCCGCGCCGTCCGGCCGGGGTGCCGGCGACGTGGCGTAGCGGGCGGCGGTGCGGGCCGCCGCCTCGGCCAGCCGGGCCCGCAGTTCCGGCGGTTCGAGCACCTCGACCTCCGGCCCCAGCCCCAGCAGCTGGCTGTACGCCACCGTGAGGGACTCGACGGGCAGCCGGGTCACCACCCAGCCCTGCCCGTCGGGTTCCCCGGCGGCCGCCAGCGCCTCCTCGTACGCGAAGGGGGCGTCGGCGGTGTGCCGGAGCTGGCGCAGGCCGGTGGGGCTGAGCCGGACGGTGACCTCGGCCCGCAGCATGCTGCGCAGGAACGCCTCGGCCTGCTCCCGCCAGTACCCGGCCAGGTCGAACCCCTCGTCCCGGGCGAAGGTCTCCGCCCGCACCTCGACGCCGGTGACCCGGTCCACCCGGTACGTCCGGTACCTGTCGCCGACCCGGCCGACCAGGTACCAGATCCCGCTCTTGAGCACCAGCCCGTACGGGGACAGCTCGCGGGTGACCTCCCGGTCGCCGCGCCGGTAGCGCAGCTCGACCACCCGGTCCCGCCAGACCGCCCCGGCCAGCTCGCTCAGCCGCGGCGGCGGACCGGTCTCCCGGAACCAGCCCGGCACGTCCAGGTGGAACCGCTGCCCGGTGCGGACCGGCGCGTCCCGCAGCGCGGGCGGGAGCGCGGCCAGCACCTTCAGCTCGGCGGCCGCGACCGCGTCGGCGAGCCCCATGTCGCCGGCCGGGCCGGGCAGCCCGGCCAGGAAGAGCGCCTCCGCCTCGTCCCGGGTCAGCCCGGTCAACCGGGTCCGGTAGCCGCCGAGCAGCCGGTAGCCGCCGGCCCGGCCCCGGTCGGCGTAGACCGGCACGCCGGCGGCGGAGAGCGCGAGCACGTCCCGGTAGACCGTCCGCTCGGAGACCTCCAGCTCCCGGGCCAGCTCCGCGGCGGTCATCGTCTCCCGCGCCTGGAGCAGCAGGACCAGGGAGATCAACCGGGATGCGCGCACCCGTCCATCCTGCCCGCGGCGGGTTCAGCGCCCGCCGGGGGTGAGCAGGCCCCGGTCGTACGCGGCGGCCACCGCGGCGGCCCGGTCGTTGACCCCGAGCTTGGCGTAGACGTGCAGCAGGTGGGTCTTGACGGTGGCCTCGCTGATGAACAGCCGGGCGGCCGCCTCCCGGTTGGACGCGCCCTTGGCCACCAGGGTGAGCACCTCCAGCTCCCGCTGGCTCAGCGGCTCCTCGGCGGGCGCGCGGAGCCGCCCCATCAGCCGGCCGGCCACGCTGGGGGAGAGCACCGCCTCGCCCCGCGCGGCGGCCCGCACCGCCCGGACCAGCTCGTCCCGGGGCGCGTCCTTGAGCAGGTAGCCGGTGGCGCCGGCCTCGATCGCGGGCAGCACGTCGGCGTCCGTGTCGTACGTGGTGAGGACCAGCACCTTGGCCGGGTTGCCGGCGCGGGCCAGCCGGCCGATCGCGGTCACCCCGTCCATCCCGGGCATCCGCAGGTCCATCAGCACCACGTCGGGGTGCAGGTGGGCGGCGAGCGCGAGCGCCTCGGCGCCGTCACCGGCCTCGCCGATCACCTCGAAGCCGGGGTCGCCGGTGAACATGCCGCGCAACCCGTCCCGCACCACCGGGTGGTCGTCGACGATGAGCAGCCGGACCGGGGCGGTCAACCGGCACCTCCGGGGTGTGCGGGAACGGACGCCGAGACGGCGGTGCCGCCGCCCGGCTCGCTCTCGATGGCCAACTCGCCGCCGACCCCGGCCACCCGCTGCCGCATGGCGGTCAGCCCGTATCCGCCGTCGGGCCGGCGGGGCGCGGGCGGGTCGGCGACCGGGAAGCCGACTCCGTCGTCGCGGACGTCCAGGGTGACCACGTCGCCCATGTACGACAGGGTCAACCCGACCCGGGACGCCCTGGCGTGCCGGGCCACGTTGGCCAGCGCCTCCTGGCCGGTCCGCAGCAGGGTCACCTCGACCTCCGGGTGCAGCCGGCGGGCGTCGCCGGTGACGCTCACCTCGGCGCGCACCTCGTTGATGGTCGACCAGCGCCGGGTCAGCTCGGCGAGCGCCTCGGGCAGCCGGGCGGTCTCCAGCGCCTCGGGCCGGACCGCCCGGACCGAGCGGCGCGCCTCGGTGAGGCTCTCCCGGGCCAGCGCGACCGCGGTGTCCACGTGCCGCTGCCAGTCGGCCTGCCGGTCCCGCGCCTGCCCGGCCGCCGCCAGCTGGGTGATGATGCCGGTGAGGCCCTGGGCCAGGGTGTCGTGGATCTCCCGGGCCATCCGTTGCCGCTCGTCGGTCACCCCGGCCTCCCGGGCCTGGGTGAGCAGTTGGGCGTGCAGCCCCTCGTTCTCCCGCATCGTCTCGGCCAGCCGGCGGTTCGCCTCGGCCAGCTCCTCGACCAGCCGCTTGCGGTTGGCGTGCTGCCGGTCGGCGATGGTGCTGAACCAGATCAGCCCCCCGGCCGCGCCCAGGTTGAACAGCACCAGCACGCACCAGAGCAGCCAGTGCGACAGGGAGGCCGGCATGCCGCCGCCCTGCGCGGTGGCCGCCAGGACGGCCGAGGCGGCCACCCCGGCGAACCGCCAGTTGCCGGGCAGCAGCAACGAGTGCAGGAATCCGGCCCAGCTGAAGAAGCCGTACCAGGGGCTGATCAGCACCAGCACGGCGCTGAGCGCGAGCAGCCCGACGTAGTAGACGACCATCAGCGTGCGCCGGGTCGCCCAGCCGGGGTGCAGGCTGACGAACCAGGCGATCCAGCACGCCGCGGTCGCGGCGACGAGCAGGTGCGGGGCCAGGGGTAGGCCCAGGGGCGCCGGCGCGGCGGTGGTGAGCAGCGCCCCGACGGCCAGCCCGACGTACGGGAGCACCCGGTGCAGGCGCGCCTCCCGGGTCTCCCAGCTGGCCAGCCGGTCGACCTGCTCGGCGGTGCTGGTCATCGGACCCTCGCTCACTCCCAGCGGAACAGCTTCGCCGCTGCGGCGCCCGCGAGTACGGCGATGAGCGCCATTATCGCCAGGTGCAGCGGTTGCGGTGCGTCGGCGGTCCAGGCGTCGAGCAGCGCCTGCACGCCCGGTGGCGTGTAGTCACCGATCCGGGCCAGGAAGTCCGGCAGCAGGAACCGGGGCACGTAGACCCCGCCGAAGAACATGACCAGCATGAACACCGGGACCGCCACGGCCTGCGCCGCCTTGTTCGTGCGGGCCACCGCCGCCACCAGCAGCCCCAGCGCCAGCAGCGCCGCCGTGCCGACGACGAGCGCCAGCGCGAAGCCGAGCGGATGCCGGGGCAGCGGCACGTCGAAGGCCAGCCGGCCGACCACGATGAGCAGCACGGCACTGATCACGATGGTGGCGAGCGAGATGACCAGTTGGGCGGCGAGCAGTGCGGCCGGGCTGGCCGGGGTGGTGGCCAGCCGGCGCAGCACCCCGCGCTCCCGGTAGGTGGCCAGCACGGTGGGCAGGATGTTCACCGCCGCCATGGCGAGCGTGATCACCAGCAGCGACGGTGCGAAGTACTGGACGAAGGACAGGTCGCCGAAGTCCGGGTTCGGCTCCCGCATCGCCGGGATCAGCCCGAACACCGCCAGCAGCAGGAGCGGCAACGCGATGGTGATCAGCGGCGCGGCGAGGTCCCGCAGGTAGAGTCTCGTCTCGATCTTGAGGATCTGCCCGAAGGCGTGCATGTCGTTCTCTCTCACTCGGCGGGCCGGTGCCCGGTCAGCTCGACGAAGGCGTCGTCCAGGGTGGACTGCTCCAGCCGCAGGTCGGCGGCGATGATCTGGTTGCGGGCCAGCACCGAGGTGACCGCGTGCAGCACGTCACCGGCGCCGGTCACCACCACCTGGCTGCCGGTACGGCGCACGGCGGTCACCTCGGGCAGGTCGGTGAAGAGCCGGTCGTCCACCGGGGCGGACGGCCGGAACCGGATCCGCTGCTCGGGCGCCACCCGCGACACCAGGCCGGCCGGGCTGTCCAGCGCCACGACGCGCCCGCGGTCGATCACCGCCACCCGGTCGCAGAGCCGCTCGGCCTCCTCCATGAAGTGGGTGACCAGCACGATCGTCACTCCGCTGTCCCGCACCTGCTCGATGAGAGCCCAGGTGTCCCGCCGGGCCTGCGGGTCCAGCCCGGTGGTCAGTTCGTCCAGGATGGCGATCTCGGGACTGCCGACCAGCGCGAGCGCGATGGACAGCCGCTGCTTCTGGCCGCCGGAGAGCTTCTTGTACGCGGTCTTCCGCTTGTCGCCCAGACCCAACTTGTCGATCAGCTCGGCGGGGTCGGCCGGGTCGCGGTAGAACGAGGCGTACAGCTCCAGCGCCTCGCCTACCCGCATCTGGTCGGGCAACTGGCTCTCCTGGAGCTGCACCCCGACCCGCTCCCGGAGCTGCGTCCCGTGTCGGCCGGGGTCGAGCCCGAGGACCGACACCCGGCCCCCGTCCGGCGACCGGAGGCCGGCGACGCACTCCACCGTGGTGGTCTTGCCGGCGCCGTTCGGGCCGAGGATGCCGAAGATCTCCCCGGCCTCGACCGTGAACGACACGTCGTCCACGGCCACCAGATCGCCGTACCGCTTGTGCAGGTTGGTCACCTCGATGACCGGCATCGCGCCGCCTTCCGCCGCTTGCTGTCCGTACGTTTCGAGGATGGCCGCGCGGACGCGGCGGCGGATCGACCACGCGGCGATCTTGGGGACGGCACCGGTCGACCCCGGCGATCCACCAACCGGTTGATGCGCGGACGGCCACTAGGCTCTCCGTCGTGAACGCACCCCGCCTCGCCGCGCCCGTGACCGGCGCCGCCCGTCGGTTCTTCACCGGCGTCGGGCTGCTGCTGCGTGGGCTCGCCCTCTACGTCCGCAGCCCCGGCCTGATGCTGCTCGGCATCGTGCCGGCCCTGATCTCCGGTGCGCTCTTCGTCGCCGCGTTCGTCGCCCTGGCGTTCTTCGTGGACGACCTGGCCGCGCTGGTCACCCCGTTCGCCGACGACTGGTCGGCGACCGCGCGCAACCTGGTCCGGGTGGTCGCGGCGCTGGCCTTCCTCGGGCTGGGCGGCCTGCTCGGGGTGCTCACCTTCACTGCGGTCACGCTGGTGATCGGCGACCCGTTCTACGAGAAGATCTCCGAACGGGTGGAGGAGCGGCTCGGCGGCACGCCGGGGGCGGTCGAGGTGCCGTTCTGGTCGTCGCTGCGCCGCAGCCTGGCCGACTCCGTCCGGCTGGTGGCCCTGTCGGTGCTGCTCGGGGTCCCGCTCTTCGCGGCCGGCTTCATTCCGGTGGTCGGGCAGACCGTGGTTCCGGTGATCGGCGCGGCGGTTGGCGGCTGGCTGCTCGCGCTGGAACTGGTCGGCGCGCCCTTCTACCGGCGCGGGATGCGACTGCCGGACCGCCGCTCGATCCTCAAGGCGGACCGGCCCGCCGCGCTGGGCTTCGGGGTGGCGGTGTTCGTCTGCTTCCTGATCCCGCTCGGCGCGGTGCTCGTCATGCCGGCCGCGGTCGCCGGCGCCACGCTGCTGGCCCGCCGGTCGCTCGGCCAGTCCATCGAGGAGGGCTGAGATGCGGGTCGTCCTGGTCGAGGGGGACATCACCGCACAGCAGGTGGACGTGGTCGTCAACGCGGCGAACTCGTCGCTGCTCGGCGGCGGGGGCGTGGACGGCGCGATCCACCGGCGCGGCGGCCCGGCCATCCTGGCCGAGTGCCGGGCGCTGCGCGCCTCCCGCTACGGGCGCGGGTTGCCGACCGGTCAGGCGGTGGCGACCACCGCCGGCGACCTGCCGGCCCGCTGGGTGGTGCACACCGTCGGGCCGGTCTGGTCGGCCACCGAGGACCGCTCGGCGCTGCTGCGCGACTGCTACGCCAACAGCCTCCGGGTCGCCGACGAACTGGGCGCGCGGACGGTGGCGTTCCCGCTCGTCTCGGCCGGCGTCTACGGCTGGCCGGTCGAGGACGCGGCCGGCCAGGCGTTGGCCGTGCTGGGTGCCGCCACCCCGGCGAACGTCACCGAGGCGCGGCTGGTGCTCTTCGGGCCCGACACCTACCGGGTCGCCCAGCGCGTCCACGCCGGCTGAGCCCTCAGCGCAGCGCGCCCCGCCGGTCGCGTACCCGAACCGTTCTTGCGAAGATGATTCCGGATCTGTCGGCGATTCGCGCCCGGTTTCGTCTGTGGATCGTCGTTTCTGCTCGCCTCGCCCGGTATCGACGTTCGATACCTGTTTTTGCCAACCCGTGAAGAATTGCATTCTCTGGGTCATTATGTCGGCAAATAACGGCAGGGCAATCCGCCTGAAAAACGCCTTCATGGGGCTATTCGCCTATACATTTCCTCCGTCTGGTAATCGACGCCGGTGACGACATGGGGGTGAGCGATGAGGGCAGGCTTCGCGCGCCTGGCCGCCGCCGCGGTGGCGGCCGGCGTGCTCGTGTGGGGAGCGGCGTCGTCGGCCCTGGCCTGGACCGACCTCGACCAGAGCGCCACGCCGACCGCCGAACCACCGGCCGCCGACGCACCGGTCGGCCGGGACGCACAGCCGGCCGGATCGTGGGGCGGGGACGTCGTCCCGCTGGCAGCACTCGGGCTCGGCCTGGTCGTGCTCGGCAGCGTGCTCAACGGCGCCCACCGTCAACGGGCGGACGACTGAAACAGCTTTGCCCGAACGTAGCTCCGGCCTCCGCGCAGTGCGGTCGTGGGAGCCGGGCTACGAGGCCGGGGGCCTCTCCGTCGCCGGGAGAGGCCCCCGCTGCCGTACCGGGGCGGTTCCCGGCGCGCGGTCGGGACGCTCGGGCGGTGGCCGGGCGCCGGCCCGGGGCGGTCAGGCTGCCGGCCGGACGGCGGCTACCGCCTCCACCTCGACCAGTTGGTCGTTGTAGCCGAGCACGGCCACCCCGAGCAGGGTGCTCGGCGGGTCGTGGTCGCCGAAGTGGTCGCGGACCACCTCCCAGACCGTGACCAGGTCGTCCTGCCGGTTCGAGGCGACGTAGACGGTGGTCTTGACCACGTCGGCGAGCCGGGCGCCGGCCGCCGCGAGGGCGGTCTCCAGGTTGGCCATCACCTGCCGCGCCTGGGCGGCGTGGTCGCCGGGCGCCACCGTGCGGCCGTCCGCGTCGAGCGGGCAGGCGCCGGCGGTGAAGACCAGCCGGGCGGGTGGCTCCACCGTGGCGGCGTACGCGTACTCGGCGACGTCGGAGAGGGCGGGTACGTGGATCAGGCGGGTCGGATCGGGCACCGCCCGACGCTACCGCCGGCCGCCCCACCCCTCGACCGAAATATCCTCCCCCGCCCGAGATCGGGCCGGCCCAGGCCGGGACGCGGCTGGATGCGCGGGCGGGTGCGCGGCCCGGTCAGGCGGACTCGCGCCGGATCAGCTCGGTCGGCAGGACCATCGCGGTCTCGACGGTCTCGCCGGCGGCCAGCCGGAGCAGCTGGCGGGTCATCTGCCGGCCGATCTCCTGGATCGGCTGCCGGACGGTGGTCAGCGGCGGCTCGGTGTATGCGGCCGTCTCGATGTCGTCGAAGCCGATCACCGCCACGTCCTCCGGCACCCGCCGCCCGGCCTCGCGCAGCGTACGCAGGGCGGCGTGCGCCATCAGGTCGGAGGCGGCGAAGACCGCGTCCAGGTCGGGATGCTCGGCCAGCAGTTGCCGCATCGCCGCCGCCCCGGACTCCCGGGTGAAGTCGCCGTACGCCACCAGCTCGGGCAGCCCGGCCGCGGACACCGTGTCCCGGTAGCCGGAGAGCCGCTCGATCCCGGCGACCATGTCCTGCGGGCCGGCGATGGTGGCGATCCGTCGCCGGCCGGTGTCGATCAGGTGCCGGATCGCGGCGGTCACCCCGCTCACCTGGTCGACGTCCACGTACGGCACGTCGGCCGCGCCGAGCGGCCGGCCGCTGCACACCACCGGGATGCCGAGCCGGGCGAGCCGGCCGGGCAGCGGGTCGGCGCCGTGCAGGGAGGCGAAGAGCACTCCGTCGACGTGCCGCCCGGTGGTGTACCGCTCCACCCGGGCGTGCCCGGCCGGCGAGCCGGCCAGCATCAGCACCAATTGCTTGTCGGCCGCCTCCAACTCCTGGCTGACCCCGAGGATGATGCCCGGGAAGACCTGGTCGTCGGAGAAGACCCGGGTGGCCGCCTCCGGCATGACCAGGGCGATCGAGTCGGTCCGCTGGGTGACCAGGCTGCGGGCGGCCAGGTTCGGCACGTACCCGAGCTCGGCCACCGCCCGGTTGACCGCCTCCCGGATCGGTTCGGCCACCGTGGTGGAGCCGTTCACCACCCGGGAGACGGTCGCCCGGGAGACCCCGGCCCGGCGGGCCACCGCTTCCAGCGTCGGCCGTTGCGCCGTCGTCATGGCCGCCATCCCCCCGCTCGTCACAGCCCGTTCCGGGAGATCACCTCCTGGTACCACCGGGCGCTGGCCTTCGGTGTGCGCCGCTGGGTCAGGTAGTCGACGTGGACGATCCCGAACCGCTTGCGGTAACCCTCCGCCCACTCGAAGTTGTCCAGCAATGACCATACGAGATAGCCGCGCAGGTCCACCCCCCGGGCGATCGCCTCGTGCGCGGCGCGCAGGTGCCCGTCGAGGTACGCGATCCGGTCGGTGTCCATCACGCCGCCCGCGCCGTCCACCCCGGGTTTGTCCGGAAACGCCGCGCCGTTCTCGGTGATCAGCATCGGCACGCCCGGGTAGTCGGTGGCGATCCGTTCCAGCAGCCGGGTCAGCCCGGCCGGCTCGATCATCCACTCCATGTCGGTCAGCGGCCCGACCGGCGGCAGGAACTCCACCGCGCCCTCGGTGCCGGGATAGGCGCCGCCGCCCCCGGCCCCGCCGGGCCGGCCGGCGACGTAGGTCGGCTGGTAGTAGTTGACCCCGAGCAGGTCGATCGGCGCGGCGATCAGCTTCTCGTCGCCGTCCCGGACGAACGACGGCTCGACGAACCCGCCGACGTGCTCCAGCACGTCCTCCGGGTAGCCGCCGGCCAGCAGCGGGTCCAGGAAGATCCGGTTGTGCAGGCCGTCGACCAGGCGTACCGCGGCGGCGTCGGCGGCGCTGGCCGGGTCGGCGGGGCGCACGTCGGCCGGGTTGAGGGTGACCCCGATCGTCTCCGCACCGGCCGCGCGCAGCGCCCGGGCCGCCAGGCCGTGCCCGAGCAGCAGGTGGTGTACGGCGGTGAAGGCCGCCGCCGGGTCCTGCTCGCCGGGCGCGTGCACCCCGTTGCCGTACCCGAGGTAGGCCGAGCACCACGGCTCGTTGAGCGTGGTCCAGGTGCCCACCCGGTCACCGAGCCGGGCGTGCACCGCGGTGGCGTACGTGGCGAAATGCTCGGCGGTCTCCCGGTTGGTCCAGCCGCCCCGGTCGCCCAGGGCCTGCGGCAGGTCCCAGTGGTAGAGCGTGACGATCGGGTCGATGCCCCGGTCGAGCAGCGCGTCGACCAGCCGGTCGTAGAAGTCCAGGCCGCGCGGGTTGACCGGGCCGGTGCCGTCCGGCTGGATCCGGGGCCAGGCCACCGAGAACCGGTACGCCCGCAGCCCCAGCTCCGCCATCAGCGCCACGTCGTCGGCGTACCGGTGGTAGTGGTCGCAGGCCACGTCGCCGGTGTGCCCCTGGTGCACCTTTCCGGGCGTACGGCTGAAGGTGTCCCAGATGGACGGACCGCGACCGTCGTCGCGGGCCGCGCCCTCGATCTGGTAGGCGGCGGTGGCGGCGCCCCAGAGGAAGTTCTCGGGAAATCGGAGATTGCTCAAGCCTTGACCGCACCTTCCATGATGCCGCCGATGATCTGGCGGCCGAACAGGACGAAGACCAGCAGCAGCGGGAGCGTCGCGATGGCCGTACCGGTGAACACCTGCGACATGTCCTGGTAGTACCCGTCGGACAGGGCCCGCAGCGAGAGCTGCACGGTCGGGTTCTCCGGGTCGTTGAGCACAGCGTACGGCCAGAGGAAGTCGTTCCAGGTCGTCATGAAGGTGAGCAGGCCGAGCACCGCCGCGGCGGGGCGCAGCGCGGGCAGCACCACGTTCCAGTAGATCCGGGCCGTGCCGCAGCCGTCGACCCGGGCCGCCTCGATCAGCTCGCTGCTGACCGCCTGGCCGGCGTACTGCCGCATCATGAACACTCCGAAGCCGGTGACCAGCGCCGGCACGATCACGGCCGGCAGCCGGTCGTTCCAGTTCAGCTTCGTCATCAGCATGTACAGCGGGATGACGCCGAGCTGGGTCGGCACCATCATGGTCGCGATGATCACCAGCAGCAGCGCGTTGCGACCCCGGAAGCGCAGCTTGGCGAAGGCGAACCCGGCCAGGGTGGAGAAGAACACCACCGAGACGGTGACGGTGGTCGACACGATCGCCGAGTTGATCAGCCCGGTCAGGAAGTACGCGTCGGTGTTCTCGAACAGCCGGGCGATGTTCGCGCCCAGGTTGCCGCCGGGGGTGACCGGCGGCGGCACCTGCCCCATCGCGTCGCTCGACCGGCTGGCCACCACGAACATCCAGTAGATCGGGAAGATCGACAGGAACGCGGCGGCGAGCAGTGCGCCGTACGTCAGCGGGCTGGCCCGCCACAGCCGGCTCATCGGAGGTCTCCCTTCGCGGCCCGGCCACCGGGCGTCTGCCCGCCGAGCCGCCGGATGATCAGTACGTTGACCGCCGCCACGACGGCGATCAGGGCGAAGAGCAGCCACGCCACCGCCGAGCCGTAGCCGAAGTTGTAGTGCGGCGCGAAGGCGTTCTCGAACATGTACATGGTGACCGTCTGTGACTCGCGCAGCGATCCGCCGCGGATCGGGTTGGTGCCGGAGTGGAACAACCGCGGCTCGGTGAAGAGCTGGAGCCCGCCGATGGTGGAGATGATGACCGCGAAGATGATCGTCGGCTTGAGCAGCGGCACGGTGATCGACCAGAACTGCCGAGCGCGGTTCGCCCCGTCGATCGCCGCCGACTCGTAGAGGTCCCGCGGGATGGCCTGCATGGCGGCCAGGAAGATCAGCGCGTTGTAGCCGGTCCACCGCCAGTCGACCATCGTCGAGATGGCCACCCAGGAGGCGAACCGGTCCGACTTCCAGTTGACCGCGTCGATCCCGACCAGGTCGAGCAGCCAGTTCACCATGCCGAACTCGCGGCCGAAGAGCACTCCGAAGACGATCGCGACGGCGGCGGTGGAGGTGACGTTCGGGATCAGCACCGCCATCCGCCACCCGGTGCGGGCCCGCAGCGACCGGTTGAGCAGGTTGGCCAACCAGAGCGCGGCGAGCAGTTGCGGGACGGTGGAGATGACGAAGATGCCGAGGGTGTTCACCACCGCGTGCCAGAAGTCGGCGTCGGCCATCAGCCGGGTGTAGTTCTCCGCGCCGACGAACGGATGGTCGCTGCCGAGCAGGTCCCAGTCGTGCAGCGAGACCCAGAAGGTGTACACCAGCGGGTACACCCCGAACACCGCGAAGAGCAGGAAGAACGGGGCGATGTAGAGGTAGGGCGAGTACCTGGTGTCGAACCGGCTGAGCCGGTGTGCCCGGGTGGGCCGGGCGGCGGCCGCCGGTACCACCGGAGGCCGCGCGTCGAGCTGGACGCTCATGGCCGGAAACTCCTTTCCACGCCGACCGCCCCGGGTCCGGCGCCCCGCCGGCCGCCCGGGGCTGGGCGTCGCGGGGGCGCGACGACCGGCCCCGGGGTCGGCCGAGCCCGGGGGCGGGCAGGGGCGGCGGAGGGCTACTTGGCGGCGGCCTTCTTGGCGTTGGCGACCGCGTCGGTCCAGCCCTGGTCGGGGTTGCGCTGGCCCAGCTCGACGGTCCGCACGGCGTTCTCCACCTCGGTCCGGACCGCCTGGTTCTTCGGCCCCATGTAGACCGGCTTGAGGTTCTTCGCCCCGGCGGCGAAGATCTGGCCGACCGGCGCGCCGGAGAAGTACGCGTTGGTCGCCCCGGTGATCGCCGGGTCCTCGAGGGCCTGCGGCGACGACGGCAGCGGCCCCTTGGCCTTGAACGCGCCGATCTGCCCCTTGGCGCTGGTGAGGAACTTGGCCAGCTCGATCGCCTCGGCCTGGTGCTTGCTCTGCTTGGGCACCGCGAGGTAGGAGCCGCCCCAGTTGCCGCCGTTGCCGGGCACCTGGGCGATGTCCCACTTGCCGGACGCGGCAGCGCCGGCGTTGCCCTCGATGACCCCGGTCATCCAGGCCGGGCAGGCGATGGTGGCGAACTTGGCCTGCTTGAAGGCGGAGACCCACTCCTCGGACCAGGCGCCGTACTTGCCGGACAGGCCCGAGTCGATGATGTCCATGGTGGTGTCCCAGGCCTGCCGGACCGCAGGGTTGCTGTCCACCACCAGGTTGTCCGAGGTGTCGTAGTAGCTGTAGCCCTGGGCGTTGCCGGCGGTCTGCAGCAGGATGGTGTTGAAGGTGTTGGTGGCCGCGTCCAGGAACGCCGCGCCGGTCTTCTTCGCGGTGAACTGCTCGCCGACCCGGATGTAGTCCTGCCAGGTGGGCCAGAGCTTCGAGACCGCCTCGCGGTCGGTGGGCAGCCCCGCCTTGGCGAACAGGTCCTTGCGGTAGCACATCGCCATGCCGCCCACGTCGGTGCCGAGGCCGATGAGCTGCTTGCCGTCGGCGGTCAGCCCGCCGTTCCACTTCCAGTCGAGGAAGTTGCCCTTGAGCTCGGCGGCGCCGTGGTCGAGCAGGTTCACGAAGTTGCCGGGATTGGCCTTGTACTCGACCAGCAGCCCCTCCTCGATGGCTACGACGTCGCCGGCGCCCTTGCCGGCGGCGAGCCACTGGGTGAGCTTCGGCGAGTACTCGTCGAGGTTGCCGCCGGTGCCCCGTTCGACGATCTTCACGCCGGGGTGGCTGGCCATGTACTCCTGGTAGAGCTGCTCGTAGCCGAACTGGCCGAAGACGTCGACGGTCAGCGTGATCGTGCCGTCGTCGGCGGCGTCGTCGCCACCGCAGCCGGTGCTGACGAGCAGTGCGCTGGCGGCGACCAGGGCGACCGCCGCGAGGCGGCGGCGCGAAAAGGCACCCATCTGTCTTGGACCCCTCTCAGGTCGGGCGGGTGGTGGTGGATGAATCTGAGAGAGCGCTCTCACGTAGACTGCTGGCCGCTCGGACCCGGTGTCAAGAGAGCGCTCTCTGAGGCGTCCGGATCGTTACCTCGGCGCTACCGGCGCAGGTGGCGGGCGCCGGCTCCCGACGTGGCGCGGCTGCCGCGCCGAGTCGGCGACAAGAAAGTGGCCCCCCGGTGCCGGGAGGCCACTGACTCGGGACGGGTGCGGCGGTCAGCCGGTGCGGAGGCCGTCGAGCAGGGCGCGGTCGCCCAGCACGTCGAGGGTGTCGAAGCTGACCCGGCCCCACAGCGCCAGCAGCAGGTCGCTCGCCGTGCCGCTGACCTGCACCCGGGCATGGTGGTCGTCGTGATCGAAGATGGTCGCGGTGTCCAGCAGGGCGACCCCCTCGCCGCGCAGCCGCAGGTACCACTCCTGAGCGGCGTCCACCGCGGAGAGATGCACCACCCCGTGCCACTGGCCCTGGGTGCGTCGCCGGCCGGCGGGCAGCCAGGTGTCCAGCACCTCGCTCACCCCGTCGGCCGCGAGCTTCGCCTCGACCGGCGCGCCGGCGGCGATGGCGAGTTGCGCGTCCCAGCGGTGCACCGTCGTCTCGTGCGCGGCCCGGCGCGGCCAGAATCCGGCCCGCTTCGGCTGCGGCGCCCAGTTCCACGCCGGGGCCTCCGGGTCGAGCCCGTCGAAGAGGGTCATCAACTGGTCGAACTCGTGCTGCCACACCTGCGACGGGGTGCTGCCCGGGTCGAGTTCGGCGAGGTCGGGGCGCTTGGGCGGGGCGGTGGTCGCTCCGGAGCCGGCGAACGAGTGCACCCAGCGGTAGAAGGCGGCCAGGTGCAGGGTGAGGTCGGCGACGGTCCAGCCGGGGCAGGAGAGCACCGGGGTCTCGGGGGGTGCCTCGGCCACGGCGGCGGCGAACGCCGGCCCCTCCGTACGGAGAGCGCCGATCCAGAAGTCCTTGGTGCCGTGCAGTCTGCTCATCGCCATCCTCCCGGGGGTGACTCGGCCACCAGTGGGTGCCGCGGCTACCCACAGCCTAGGGTGAAAGGCGTGTCAGACGTCTACGCCCAGCCGACAACCGGAGCCGGACCCGACGCCATGTGCGATCTGGCGCGTTTCACCACGTTGCGCCTGGGCGGGCCGGCAGGGCGGATAACGACAGCCACCAGCGGGGAGGAAATCGTCCGAAGCGTACGGGAGGCGCAGGGACGGGACGAACAGGTCCTGATCCTCGCCGGCGGCAGCAACGTGGTCATCGGGGACGCCGGTTTCCCCGGCACGGTGGTGCTGGTCCGTTCGCGTGGGCTGCGGGTGCTCGCCGAGGATGAGGACTCGGTCACCGTACGGGTCGAGGCGGGCGAGCCGTGGGACGAACTGGTCGCCGCCACCGTGGCCAACGGCTGGTCCGGCCTGGAGTGCCTCTCCGGGGTCCCCGGCTCGACCGGCGCCACCCCGATCCAGAACGTCGGCGCGTACGGGCAGGAGGTCGCCGAGACCATCACCGCCGTCCAGGTATACGACCGGGTCGAGGGCGTCACCGGGCGGATCGCCGCCGCCGACTGCGGCTTCTCCTACCGGTCCAGCATCTTCAAGTACAGCGACCGCTGGGTGGTGCTCGCCGTCGACTTCCGGCTCGCCCGGTCGCCGCTCTCCGGCCCGGTGCGCTACGCGGAACTGGCCCGGGCGCTCGGCGGCGAGGTGGGTGACCGGGTGCCGCTGGCCGACGCCCGGGCCACCGTGCTGCGGCTGCGCGCCGGCAAGGGCATGGTGCTCGACCCCACCGACCCGGACACCCGCTCGGTCGGCTCGTTCTTCACCAACCCCGTGCTGGACCGGTCGGCGTACGAGCTGCTGCGCGAGCGCGCGGCCGACCTCGGCGACCCGCCGGCCTGGCCGGGTGCGGGGGACGTGGTCAAGGTCAGCGCCGCCTGGCTGATCGACAAGGCCGGCTTCGGCAAGGGCCACCCCGGCCCGGAGGGCGTGGCCATCTCCAGCAAGCACACCCTGGCGCTGACCAACCGCGGCGGCAACGCCAGCACCGCCGCCCTCGTCGAACTGGCCCGGGAGATCCGTGACGGCGTCCACCACCGCTTCGGCGTGACCCTCCACCCCGAACCCGTCCTCATCAACTGCACCATCTGACCCCCACCCCTGGGTCTTCCCGCGATCTTGCAGTTGTGGGCCGGGCATAACCGGCGAACGGGTGCGATTCGAGGGCCGAAAGTGCAAGATCGTCGGGGTGGAGGATGGGGGTCAGGTGGGGGCGATGGTGGGCCAGGGGAGGGTGAGTTCGCCCAGGCGCCAGCGGCGGGGGCGGTCGAGGATCGGCCAGCCGGCGGACTTGACCGACTCGACGGCGCGCAGCCAGCGTTGCCGGGGGCCGAACGGGACGTAGCCGGCGGCGGCGTGCCAGGCGTCGTCGAGCGCGCGGAGGAACTCGTGCACCGGCTCGCCCGGCACGTTGCGGTGGATCAGCGCCTTGGGCAGCC
The DNA here is from genome assembly GCF_011759515.1 of Micromonospora sp. CNZ280. Lineage (NCBI taxonomy): Bacteria > Bacillati > Actinomycetota > Actinomycetes > Micromonosporales > Micromonosporaceae > Micromonospora > Micromonospora sp. CNZ280. The sequence continues at coordinate 1,448,897 of NZ_JAAOYP010000001.1, read as the reverse complement.
GCTCGGCCAGGTCGGCCGGGCTGCCCAGGGTGCCGAGCTTCGCGGCCAGGGTCAGCGTGTGCGGCCCGTCGGCGTCGAGCAGCACCCAGCCGCCGAGCCGGCCCAGCTCGTCGCAGGTCCCCTCGACCAGCAGCCCGCCGGGGGCGAGCCCGCCGGTCATCGTCCGCCAGGCGCCGGCGACCTCGCTCTCGTCGTACTGGCGCAGCACGTTGAACGCCCGGACCAGGGCGGGCCGCAGCCCGGCCAGTTCGAAGCCGCCCCGGGCGAAGGTGAGCCACGGCGGGTCGGCGGCCGGCTCGGCGGCGGTCACGCGTACCGGATCGATCTCCAGCCCGACCACCCGCACGTCGGCGCGGACCGCGGCGGCCAGCCGGGCGCGCAGTTCCACCGCGGTCACCGGGGTCGCCCCGTAGCCGAGGTCGACCACCAGCGGGTCGGCCGCCGCGCGCAACCGGTCCCCGCAGGTCGCGACGATCCAGTTGTCCACCCGGCGTAACCGGTTGGGGTTGGTGGTCCCCCGGGTCACCACGCCGAGCGGCCGGCGCCGCGCCGTCCCCGCCACGCCCGGGCCCCGCCTCAGCCGACCCGGTGCACCTTGTGCTGGGCGGCCTGCGCCAGCGGGCGGACGACCAGCCGGTCCACGTTGACGTGGTGCGGACGGGTGGCGCACCAGGCGATGCAGTCGGCGACGTCGTCGGCGACCAGCGGCTCGGCCACCCCGGCGTAGACCGCGGCGGCCTTGTCGGCGTCGCCGTCGAACCGGACCAGCCCGAACTCGTCGGTCTTCACCATCCCGGGGTCGATCTCGATCACCCGGACCGGCCGGCCGCAGAGTTCCAGCCGCAGCGTGCCGGCGACCGCGGTCTGCGCGTGCTTGGCGGCGGTGTAGCCGCCCCCGCCCTCGTACACGACCAATCCGGCGGTGGACGAGACGATCACGATGGTGCCGGCTCCGGAGGACTCCAGCGCCGGCAGCAGCGCCTGGGTGACCCGCAGCGTGCCGAGGACGTTCGTGTCGTACATCCACTGCCAGTCGGCGACCGAGCCGGACTCCACCGGGTCCAGCCCGCGCGCCCCGCCGGCGTTGTTCACCAGCAGGGTGACCGGCCCGGGTGCCGCGGCCGCCGCCTCGGCGAGCCCGGCGACCGACTCGTCGGAGGTGACGTCGCAGGTCACCGCGGCGGCGGTGCCGCCGGCCGCGGTGATCTCGTCGACCAGGCCGGCCAGCCGGTCGGTACGGCGGGCGGCGGCGAGCACGTGGAAACCCTCGGCGGCGAGCCGGCGGGCGGTGGCCGCGCCGATCCCGCTGGACGCTCCGGTGACGATGGCGACTGGGCTGCTCATCCGGCCATTGTCACCCCGGCCGGTGCGCCGGCTCGCGCCGGGCGGGCGGTGCCGCGATGAGGTCCGTCACGCCCGGCCGCCTCCCGGAGCATTACCGATGCCCGATGGGGAAGATGACATCCGGCGAGGACGTTGTCCGAAAAGCGCCGGGCGTGCGGGACGGCATCAACCGTGGCAGAGGGAGCGGACGTGGCGGAATTGCACACCGGCGTCGGTCGGCAGCGAGGTGCCCGGCCGTGGCCGCGGCCCCGGCGGATCGCGACCCTCTCGGTGCACACCTCACCCCTGCACCAGCCGGGCACCGGCGACGCCGGCGGGATGAACGTCTACATCCTCGAGGTGGCGCGGCGGTTGGCCGAGGCGAACGTCGAGGTGGACATCTTCACCCGGGCCACCTCCGGAGACCTGCCCCCGGTCGTCGAGATGGCACCCGGGGTGCACGTCCGGCACGTCATCTCCGGCCCGCTCGAAGGGCTCACCAAGGAGGAACTGCCCGGCCAGCTGTGTGCCTTCAGCACCGGGGTGCTCCGGGCCGAGGCGGCCCGCCCGCCGGGCTGGTACGAGCTCATCCACTCCCACTACTGGCTCTCCGGCCAGGTCGGCTGGCTCGCCAAGGAACGGTGGGGGGTGCCGCTGGTGCACACCGCGCACACCCTGGCGAAGGTCAAGAACGCCCAGCTGGCGACCGGTGACCGGCCCGAGCCGAAGGCCCGGGTGATCGGCGAGGAACAGGTGGTCGCCGAGGCCGACCGGCTGATCGCCAACACCGGGGTCGAGGCCCGGGACCTGATCGGCCGGTACGACGCCGAACCGGCCCGGGTCGCGGTGGTCGAACCCGGCGTCGACCTGGCCCGGTTCCGGCCGGCCCGGGGTGACCGGCACGCGGCCCGGGTCGCGGCTCGCCGCCGGCTCGGGCTGCCCACCACCGGGTACGTGGTGGCGTTCGTCGGCCGCATCCAACCGCTGAAGGCGCCCGACGTGCTGGTCCGGGCGGCCGCCGCGCTGCGCGAGTGCGATCCGGAGCTGGCCGCCGAGCTGACCGTGGTGGTCTGTGGCGGCCCGAGCGGCAGCGGCCTCGACCGGCCGACCGCGTTGATCGAGCTGGCCGGCTCGCTCGGCATCGCCGACCGGGTGCGTTTCCTGCCCCCGCAGACCGGGGACGACCTGCCCGCTCTGTACCGGGCCGCGGACCTGGTCGCGGTGCCGTCGTACAACGAGTCCTTCGGCCTGGTCGCCCTGGAGGCGCAGGCCTGCGGTACGCCGGTGCTGGCGGCCGCCGTCGGCGGCCTGGTGACCGCGGTGCGGGACCAGGTCAGCGGGGAACTGGTCGACGGCCACGACCCGGCCGACTGGGCGGCCTCGCTCGGCCGCCTGCTGCCGGACCGGCGGCGCCGGGAGGAGCTGTCCCGCAACGCCGAGCGGCACGCGCGCCACTTCTCCTGGGACCGTACGGTCGCCGGGCTGCTCGACGTCTACGGCGAGGCGATCTCCGCGCACCGCGCCCGGCTCGCCGCCGAACTGGCCGGCGATCCAGCCCTCTCCTGTTCCTGGTGACCCCACGCCCTGGCCGCGCGTCGCGTCCGTGCCTCGGTCGCGGTCGCGGGCGGCGGGCGGCCCGTCGCGGGCCCGGTGGCTCGGCCGTCGGGTGAGCCGGCCGGGGCGGCCGTAGAGTGGGTCCGGTGAGCGGGAAGAGCGATCTTGAAGCGCTGATCGAGTCCGTCTGCGACGAGCGGGAGCTGGCCTGGGAGTCCACCGGCCCGGGGTCGTACGCGGTCATCCTGCCCGGCACCCACAAGCTCAAGACCATCTGCAACCTGATCATCGGCGAGCACGCGCTGCGGATCGAGGCGTTCGTGATGCGCCAGCCGGACGAGCGCCGCGAGGAGCTGTGGGCCTGGCTGTTGCAGCGCAACGCCCGGATGTACGGGGTGTCCTTCTCCATCGACGCGGTGGGGGACGTCTACCTGACCGGTCGGGTCAATCCGGCGGGCGTCGACGCGGACGAGCTCGACCGGCTGCTCGGCGCGGTGCTGACGTACGCCGACGAGTCCTTCGACACGATGTTGGAGATCGGCTTCGGCAGCTCGATCCGCCGGGAGTGGGAGTGGCGGGTCAAGCGCGGCGAATCCACCGCGAACCTGGCGGCGTTCGCGCACCTCTTCGAACCGTCCGGCGGAGGTGCCGCGGGTGACGGGTCCGCCGCCGGGGGGACGGGCGGCTCCGGGAACGCCGATTCCGGTGCCGGGCGCACCAATGTGACCGCCGGAGGTTCGGACCCGTCCTGACGGGTATGCCGCACCGCGCGGTGCGGCAGTTGGGACCCGCCGCGTGCCGAAGACGGACTGTCGAGGAGCGTGAGCGTCCCATGGCTCAGCGGAACAGCTCAGGTCGCGGCGGGACTGCGACCAGGACGAAACGGCAGGCGGGCAACCGGACCCCGAACACCCCGGGGATCTCCGAGTCGGAGATCTCCCGGATGCGGGTCGACGACCTCCGCGGCCAGCTGCGCCGGCACGGGGTCTCCGGAATATCCGCGCTGCGTAAGCCGGAACTGGTGAAGACGCTGGTCCGGACGCTGCGGGCGGCCGGTGGAGCGGGACGGCGGAGCACCGGGCCGGCGGGCCGTGCCACGGGCACCCGGGCGGCGGCGGGCCGCGCGGCGGCCACGAAGAAGGCGGCCGGCAAGGCGGCACCGGCCCGCGCCAAGGCCGCCCCGGCGAACAAGACCGCCCCGGCGAAGAAGGCCGCGCTGAAGAAGACCGCCGCGAAGAAGACCGCCGCGAAGAAGACTGCCGCGAAGAAGGCGCCGGCGAAGAAGACGGTTGGCGCGACCGCCGCGAAGAAGACCGCGACCGCGCGGCGGACCACGGCACCGGCGAAGAAGGCGCCCGCGAAGAAGGCGCCCGCGAAGAAGGCACCGGCCGCGAAGAAGACCACGGCGGCGAAGAAGACCACGGCGGCGCGGCGGACGACGGCGGCGGCGAAGAAGGCGCCGGCCAAGAAGGCGCCGGCCGCGAAGAAGACCATGGCGGCGCGGCGGACGACGGCGGCGGCCAAGAAGGCGCCCGCGAAGAAGGCGCCCGCGGCGAAGAAGACCACGGCGGCGAAGAAGACCACGGCGGCGCGGCGGATCACCACGGCCGCGAAGAAGGCGCCGGCGGCCGGGAAGACCACGGCGGCGGCGAAGCAGATGCCGGCGCCGACCGCGGGTGGCGGGGTCCGTACCGGGCGGAGCAGTTCCCGCTCGGCCACCTCGTCGCAGGTGATCTCGTCCCTCGCCGATCAGCCGGAGCGCCCGGGGCGGAGCCTGGTGACCAGCAACCACGAGGTGATCCAGCGCTGGGCCCGGGAACGGGGCGCGAAGCCGGCCACCATCACCGGCACCGAGCGGGAGGGCCGGGCCGGCGTGCTGACGTTCAACATCCCGGGCTACCGGGAGAGCAGCCGGATCCGCGAGATCACCTGGGACGAGTGGTTCCACACCTTCGACCTGCGCAAGCTGAACCTGATCTACCAGGAGCAACTGCGCGACGGCCGGCAGAGCAACTTCTTCCGGACCGAGTCCCCGGACCGGGAGGACGCGTGAGGAACGGGTTGCCCGGTGCCCGGCACGACGGTCGGGTTTCCGGGGCCCGGGGTGTTTGTGGGAATTGCCGGCGGGTATGCGCTGTTGGCCACAGACGAGGCCCGGTGAAACGGTCCACGGGATCTGTGTGACCGGCGAGACAGCCGGAGCGGGTTGAATCCGTAAACCGGGCGAACTAACTTTATTGCACCGCGCCACGCTTGGAAACGTTCGGGGGAGCGGCGGATCGATCAGATCCGTGCACCGAGCGAGGCGCAGGGGACGAGTGGAGCAACATCGTTGGGGGACGGTGTCCACTCGTTTGGACCGGCGGCGCGAGCGGGCGACGCTTACGGGGGTGAGTGCCGCCCGCCGCCGCCGGTCATACGGTGCGAGTGCCCGTCACGACTGGGTCGTGGCGGGCGCTTTGCGTTTCGGACGGGTCGGCTGTCCGCCGGTCAACGGCCGGTGAGCGCCGGTTCGGGGCGCTCGGCGGCGGCCCGGCGCAGCGCGGCCACCCGCCGCTCCCGTGGCGGACCGGCCCAGAGGTGCCCGGCGGCGGCGAGCAGTCCCAACCCGCCGACGATCAACCAGTGCCGCTCGCCGAGGTACTGCAGGCTCACCCCGCCGAGGGTGGGCGCCACGAACGACGCGGCCGGGAAGGCCAGGTAGAAGACCGACTGGTAGCGGGCCCGCAGCTCGGGCGGGGCGAGGTCGGCGTTGATCTGCGCGTTCGGCGGCGCGGCGAGCATCGAGCCGACCGTCCAGACCACCGCGGCACCCAGGTAGACCGGCAGGTCGTCGGCGAACGCGAGGACGCCGAAGCCGAGCGCGAGCAACCCGGTGGAGACGGCCAGCACATGGTCCTTGCGGTGCCGCTCGATCAACCGGGGCACGAAGAGTTGGCCGAGCACGATCAGCACCCCGCCGAGCGCCACCACCGCTCCGTACGCGGACGGGCCGAGTCCGTCCGACCGCATGGCCAGCGGCATGATGGTCGAGGTCTGCAGGGTCAGTACGGCCAGCACGAAGGTCAGGCCCACGAAGACCACGAAGATCCGGTCGGTCAACGCGGTGTGCAGCCCGGGCCGACGGGACCTTCCGCCCGGCCCCACCGGCCTGCCGTCCGGGCCGACCCGGCTTCGGTCGGCCGCCGTCGCCGCAGCTCGGTAGCCCGGATCCTGGACAGTTTCCGGGCCGGACGAACGGAAACGATCCAGGATCGGAGCGCGGCGGGCGCTACGGGCGGGGCCCGGGCGGGTCTCCGGCACCTTCCAGGCGATCACCACCGCGGCCAGCAGGGTGGCCGCCGCGTCGACCAGGAACAGCGCGACGAAGCTCGCCTCGGCGAGCACGCCGGCCAGCAGCGAGGCCACCGCCATGCCCAGGTTGAACGCCCAGAACTGGAGGTTGAAGGCGCGCGAGCGGCGCTGCTCGGGCACCACGTCGACGATCGCCGCGACGAACGCCGGGCTGGGCATCGAGTGGACGACGCCGACCAGCGCGGCGAGCACCGCGATCACCACCAGGTGCCGGCTGAACGCCAGCGCGACCATCAGGGCGGCGGTGACCAGGTGCGCCGCGAGCAGCGTGGACCGGCGGCCCCACCGGTCGGCGAGCACCCCACCGAGCAGCACCCCGGCCGCCCCGCCGGCCCCGTACGCCCCGACCACCGTGCCGGCCACCGCCTCGCTCGCGCCGCGCGCCGAGGTCAGGTAGAGCGACAGGAAGAGCATCGCGAACGCGCCGGCCCGGTTGATCAGCAGCCCGGCCCAGAGGTACCAGAAGGTGGCGGGCAGACCGCCGACGGTGTCGTCCAGCCAGCGCCGCAGGGACCGCACGCGTCCTCCGAACAGTTCAGTTAACTAACAGTTCCGTCCAGACCGTAGGGAGCCCGGTCGTCGGGCGCCACGTGTCGCTGGTCACCGGGCCCCGGCGGACTCGGTCGACCGGGCCCGGCCCGGGCCGCCGTCCGCCGAACCGTTCACCCCGGCCCCGTCGGTAGCGGCGGCCGACGGTGCGGCATCCGCGGCACCCGGCCGGACCGGCAGGGCGGGGGCGGTGGCCGCCGCCTCGGCCGCCTCGGGCGCCGGCGTCCGGGTGGCGGTGACCGGCACGACCTGCTCGGCCGCCGCCCGCAGCGCGGCCGCGCGCCGCTCCCGGGCCGGCCCGGAGACCAGGTGGGCGACCGCCGTCACGGCGCCGATCGCCGCGCAGCCGAGCCAGAGCGCGCCGTTGCCGGCCTGCTCCCGGACCAGGCCGCCGAGGATCGGGGCCACGGCGCCGGCCACCTGCCAGGAGAGCGAGAAGACGCCCTGGTAGCGGCCACGCAGGTCGGCGGGGGAGAGTTCGGCGATGAGGGTGGCGTTGGACGGCGAGTTGAGCATCTCGCCGAGCGTCCAGATCAGCACGGTGATGCCGTAGAACCAGGCGGCGTCGGCGAGCGCGGTCAGCCCGAACCCGACGCCCATCACCACCGAGGCCAGGGCGAGCACGTGCGACCGGCTCCGGCCCCGGATCAGCCGGGGTACGAAGAGTTGTCCCACCACGATCAGCACGCCGTTGAGCGCGATCACCGAGCCGTAGGTGGCGGGGGTCAGGCCCGAGTCGCCCATCGCGATCGGCAGCATCGAGATGTGCTGGAGGAAGACCAGCGCGGAGAGCAGGTTCAACGCCACGAAGCCCAGGAAGACCCGGTCGGTCAGGATGGTGCGCAGCGCCCCGGCCGGCGGCTTGCCCTTGGCCTGTCCCGGCGCCACGGTGACCGCGGTCCGGGTCTCGCCGACCTTGATGAAGATGATCAGCGCAGTGACCAGCATGGTGACCGCGTCGACCACGAAGAGCAGCAGGTAGTCGGCCTGGGCGGCCAGACCGGCGAGCACCGCCGCGCAGGCGAAGCCGAGGTTGATCGCCCAGTAGTTCAGCGAGAAGGCCCGCAGCCGGTCCTTGGCCGGCACCACGTCGATCATCATCGCGCCGAACGCCGGCCGGGCCGCCTCGGCGAACATGCCGAGCAGCAGCGCGCCGAGCGCCACCGCCCACAGGTCCCGGGCGAGGCCCAGGGTGAGCATCATGATGGCCGCGCCCAGGTGCGCGGTGAACAGGGTGGGTCGGCGACCCCAGCGATCGGTCAGCGTGCCGCCGACCGTGGTGCCGACCGCGCCGCCGACGCCCCAGAGCCCGATCACCAGGCCGGCCTGCGAGGCGGAGAAGCCGCGCTCCTGGGTGAGATAGATGGCCAGGAACACCAGCACGAACGAGCCGAGCCGGTTGATCAGGGTGCCGGTCCAGAGGTACCAGAACCGCGCCGGCAGTCCGCCCGCCGTGTCCCTGAACCAGCCCCGTACCGTCCGCATCTGCCGCCCCCGCCTCGGTAATGACCGATCAATCACAAGCGCCTTACAACCTAGTGCCGGGCCGGTTTGCCGGTCATCGGCTTTTCCACGTGGTGGTCGTCACGACCGCTCGCCGCGTGTCCGACCGCCGGGTACGGCAGGATGATCCGCATGACTGCGAGCGAGGGGCCCACCGTCGGGACGCTGGTCCTGCTGCGGCACGGCGAGAGCGACTGGAACGCCAAGAACCTCTTCACCGGCTGGGTCGACGTCGACCTCACCGAGAAGGGCGAGGACGAGGCGCGCCGCGGCGGCGAGCTGCTGCGCGAGCACGACCTGCTGCCGGACGTGGTGCACACCAGCGTGCTGCGCCGCGCGATCCGTACCGCCGAGCTGGCGCTGAACGCCGCGGACCGGCACTGGATCGCGGTCCGCCGGTCCTGGCGGCTCAACGAGCGCCACTACGGCGCGCTGCAGGGCAAGAACAAGAAGCAGACGCTGGACGAGTACGGCGAGGAGCAGTTCATGCTCTGGCGCCGCTCGTACGACACCCCGCCGCCGCCGATCGCGGACGGCGACGAGTGGTCCCAGGTCGGCGACCCGCGGTACGCGCTGCTGCCGAGCGAGCTGATGCCGCGTACCGAGTGCCTGAAGGACGTCGTCGAGCGGATGCTGCCCTACTGGTACGACTCGATCGTGCCGGACATCCTGGCCGGCCGTACGGTGCTGGTGGCCGCGCACGGCAACTCGCTGCGGGCGCTGGTCAAGCACCTGGACCAGATCTCCGACGAGGCGATCGCCAAGCTGAACATCCCGACCGGCATCCCGCTGCGCTACGACCTCGACGCGCACCTGCGCCCGCACACCCTGGGCGGCACCTACCTCGACCCGGCGGCCGCCAAGGAGGCCGCCGCCGCGGTGGCGAACCAGGGCCGTTGAACGCGTCGGGGCCCCGGCCGGTCGGCCGGGGCCCCGAGCGGCGGCTCAGCTGGCCGAGGGCGCGGTCTCCCCGGTGATCAGGTAGATCACGTGCTCGGCGGTGTTCACCGCGTGGTCGGCGAACCGCTCGTAGAAGCGGCCGAGCAGGGTGGCGTCGATAGCGGTCTCCACCCCGTACGGCCAGTCCTCGCCCAGCAGCACCGCGAACAGGCTGCGGTGCAGGTCGTCCATGGCGTCGTCGACGCGGTCCAGCTCGGCGGCCACCGCCACGTCAGGCTTGGCCAGCACCGACGCGATCTTCTCGGCCATCCGGTCGGCGATCGCGGCCATGTCGGTGAAGATCGGCCGCAGCTCGGCCGGCACGGCCGGCGACGGGTGCCGCCGCAGCGCGGTCTTCGCCACGTGGTCGGCCAGATCGCCCATCCGCTCCAGGTCGGCCGCGACGTGCAGCGCCGTGATCATGGCGCGCAGGTCGGAGGCGACCGGTGCCTGCCGGGCGAGCAGGTCGCAGACCCGCTCCTCGACGTGCCGGTAGAGGTCGTCGATCTCGGTGTCCCGCTCGATCACCGTCTCCGCGGCCCGGCGGTCCGCGGTGAGCAGGGCGCGGGTGGCCTGCCGCATCGCGGCCCGGATCCCCTCCGCCATGTCCACCAGCAGCTGGCTGACGATCTGCAGGTCAGCCCGGAACTCGTCGCGCATTCTCACGTCCTGGAATCGGTGGGCCGGTCGGGCCGGCGCGGGTGGGCAGGTGCGCCGCCCACGCTAGGCCGCACGGGCGGACCGCAGATGAACCCGGGTGAACGACGCCGGACGCGGGGGTGAACTTTCCCGGACGTGAAGGTGGTTCGTCCTGTTATGGGCGATGCCCAGGTTAACAATGACCCTACGATCGCCGGGTGGAGTGGGCGGTGACCGTCGGTGTGGTCGTGGGCCTGGTGGCCGGGCTGGCCACCGGGTTGCTGCTGGTCGTGATGGTCCCGGCGGTACGCGCCCGGGTCACCTCGGCGGCGGGCCGGTCCGGCCGCCGTCTCGGCATGGGGAGGCTCGCGATACCCGACGACCAGCAGGCGGGGCTCGGCCGCCGGACGATCGACTCGCTCCGCGCCGGCGTGGTGGTGCTGGACGCGGACGACCAGCCCGTCCGGGTCAACCCGGCCGCCCGGGCGATGGGGCTGCTCCGCACCGGCGCGACGCCCGGTTCGGTCGCCGCCCACCCGCTGATCCGTACGCTCGCCGGCCAGGTGCGCCGCACCGGCGTGCGGCGCGAGATCGAGCTGGACCTGCCGCGTGGCCGCGACTCCGCCGGGGAGAACCCGCTCGGGGTGCACCTGCGGGCGATGGCGATCGGCGGCGGGCACGTCGCCGTGGAGGCGGTGGACGTGACCGAGTCGCACCGGCTGGCCCGGGTGCGGCGGGACTTCGTGGCGAACGTCAGCCACGAGCTGAAGACGCCGATCGGCGCCCTGCAACTGCTGGCCGAGGCGTTGCTGGACGCCACCGAGCCGGCCGGCGCGGAGGCGCCGGACCTGTCCGAGGACCTGGTCGCCGCCCGGCGCTTCGCCGAGCGGATCCAGCACGAGTCGACCCGGCTCGGCCGGCTGGTGCAGGAACTGCTGGAGCTGACCCGGTTGCAGGGCGCCGAGCCGCAGCCGCCGCCGGAGCCGGTCGCGGTGGACTGGGTGGTCGCCGAGGTGGTCGACCGCACCCGCACCAGCGCCGCCGCCCGGCGGATCGAGGTGGAGGTCGCCGGCGAGCGCGGCCTGACCGTGTACGGCAGCGACACCCAGCTCGCCACCGCCGTGTCCAACCTGGTGGAGAACGCCATCAACTACTCGGGCGAGGACACCACGGTGCGAATCGCCACCCGGGCCGACGACGAGCACGTCGAGATCGCCGTCACCGACCAGGGCATCGGCATCGCCCCGACCGACGTCGACCGGATCTTCGAGCGGTTCTACCGGGCCGACCAGGCGCGCTCCCGGGACACCGGCGGCACCGGCCTCGGGCTGGCCATCGTCAAACACATCGCGAGCAACCATGGCGGACGGGTCGAGGTGGCGAGCACTCTTGGTGGTGGATCGACGTTCACCCTGCGGCTGCCCGCCCGTCCCCCGGACGACCTCCTGGCGACACTGCCATCCGCTGGGATCGAGGCCGGTCCGGCCGAGCTCCGGCAGGTCTGACAGCAATGGAAAGGAAGAGCCCGTTGAGCCGCGTTCTGGTGGTCGAGGACGAGGAGTCGTTCTCCGACGCCCTGTCGTACATGCTCCGTAAGGAGGGTTTCGAGGTCTCCGTCGCCGCGACGGGCCCGACCGCCCTCACCGAGTTCGACCGGACCGGCGCCGACATCGTGCTGCTCGACCTGATGCTGCCCGAGATGTCGGGCACCGAGGTGTGCCGGCAGCTGCGGCAGCGCTCGCACGTGCCGATCATCATGGTCACCGCGCGGGACAGCGAGATCGACAAGGTGGTCGGTCTGGAGATCGGCGCCGACGACTACGTGACCAAGCCGTACTCGCCGCGCGAGCTGGTCGCCCGGATCCGGGCGGTGCTGCGCCGGCAGAGCGCCGAGGTGACCGAGTCGGGCGTCCCGACGCTGGCCGCGGGCCCGGTCCGGATGGACATCGAGCGGCACGTGGTGACCGTCGACGGCGCACCGGTGCAGCTGCCGCTGAAGGAGTTCGAGCTGCTCGAGCTGCTGCTGCGCAACGCCGGCCGGGTGCTCACCCGGGGGCAGCTCATCGACCGGGTCTGGGGCGCCGACTACGTCGGCGACACCAAGACGCTGGACGTGCACGTCAAGCGGCTGCGTTCGAAGATCGAGCCGGAGCCGTCCGCGCCGCGCTTCATCGTCACCGTCCGGGGCCTCGGCTACAAGTTCGAGCCCTGATCCCGCCCCCGCGAGGTCCTGGTACGGAACCGCCCACGGAGGGGCTGTCCGGCACCAGGATCCCTCTCGGGTCCGAACAAGATCACCGCGGTTGGCTCAGGTGGGGTCGGCGGGGTGCGGGGCGACCATGCCCTGGCGGGACCGGGCGCCGCAGAGTTCGGCCAGCTTGGCGTACGCGGGGGCGCCGATCAGCGCGGTCAGCTCCGGGCCGTAGGAGATGTACATCGGCTCGGCGCCGACGTGCGCGTCGGTCGACGAGGTGCACCACCAGTCCAGGTCGTGCCCGCCGGAGCCCCAGCCGCGCCGGTCGAACTCCGACAGCGTGGAGACCAGCACCTTGGTGTTGTCCGGCCGCTTGACCCAGTCCTGGTCCCGGCGGATCGGCAGCTGCCAGCAGACGTCCGGCTTGTACTCCAGCGGGTGCACCCCGTCACGCAGCGCCTGGGCGTGCAGCGCGCAGCCGCCCCCGGCCGGGAAGTCGGCGTCGTTCAGGAAGACGCAGGGGCCGTCCGCGTCCTGGGTGGCGGTCCGCCGGGCCGGGTTCTTGCCGTCGACCGTGTCCTCCTCGGTCCACTGCTTGAAGCCGCGCCGGAAGTGCTGCCAGGTCTCCGGGGTGAGCCGCTTGACCGCGGAGCGGACCCGCTTCTCGTCGTCGGAGTCGGTGAAGAACGCGCCGTGCGAGCAGCAGCCCTCGGCGGAGCGGCCGGCGATGATCCCGTGGCAGCCCCGGCCGAAGACGCACGTCCAGCGGGAGAGCAGCCAGGTGAGGTCGGCCCGGATCAGGTGCTGTTCGTCGGCCGGGTCGGCGAACTCGACCCACTCCCGGGGGAAGTCCAGCGGCACCTCGCGACTGCGCGGGTCGGCCGGGTCGTCCACCAGCACGCGAAGTTCGATCTGCCCTGTCACCCGGCCCAGCGTACGCGCGGTGCCGCCCGCGGGCCGCCGAGCCGCGCAAACGAGTTGGCCCTAGGGTCGACAGCATGCGACTGGGTGTCCTCGACGTCGGCTCCAACACGGTGCACCTGCTGGTGGTCGACGCCCACCACGGGGCGCACCCGTGGCCGGCGCACTCGGAGAAGGTGGTGCTGCGCCTCGCCGAGCAGATCGGCCCGGACGGCGCGCTCACCGAGGCCGGCGCGGACGGCCTGGTCAAGGCGGTCAGCATGGCCAGGGCGGCGGCCGCCGGGCTGGCGACCGACGACCTGCTCGCGTTCGCCACCTCCGCCGTCCGGGACGCCACCAACGCGCCCGAGGTACTGGCCCGGGTCCACGACGAGACGGGCGTACGCCTGGCGGTGCTCTCCGGTGCGGACGAGGCCCGACTGACTTTCCTCGCGGTCCGGCGCTGGTTCGGCTGGTCGGCCGGCCGGCTGCTGGTGCTGGACATCGGCGGCGGCTCGCTGGAGCTCGCCGCCGGCATCGACGAGGAGCCGGACGTCGCGGAGTCGCTGCCGCTCGGCGCGGGCCGACTGACCCGCGACCGGCTCGGTACCACCCCGGACGGTGCCGCCCCGCCGTCGGCCGAGCGGGTGGACGAGCTGCGGGCGTACGTCGACAGGCTGCTCGACCCGGTGGTGAAGCGGATGACCGAGGTGGGCTGGGAGCGGCCGGTGGCCACCTCGAAGACGTTCCGCACCCTGGCCCGGCTGGCCGGCGCGGCCCCGTCCGGCGCCGGGCTCTGGGCCCGCCGCCGACTGACCCGGGCCGGGCTGCGGCAGGTGCTCGGCTTCATCCGGCACATCCCGCCGGCGCAGCTGGCCGAACTGGACGGGGTCAGCGCCGGCCGCGCCCACCAGCTGCTGGCCGGCGCGGTGGTCGCCGAGGCGGCGATGCGCCGGCTGGACGTGGACGCGCTGGACATCTGCCCCTGGGCGCTGCGCGAGGGCGTGATCCTACGCCGCCTGGACCAGCTCGATCCGGTGTGATCCACCCGCACGGTTGGCACCGGTTTGCGGCTGCTCGTCACGATGCCGTCACCTGAGCGGGCTACTCTGACAGGTGTGACTTCCCCAGTCCCGGTGCTCCTGTCCAGTTCCTCGGTCTTCCCTGAGCGGACCGCAGCGGCGTTCCAGCTGGCCGCGGCGCTGGGCTACGACGGCCTCGAGGTGATGGTCTGGACCGACGCCGTCAGCCAGGACGCCGGCGCCCTGCGCGGCCTCTCCGAGCACTACGGCGTGCCGGTGCTCTCCGTGCACGCACCCTGCCTGCTGGTCACCCAACGGGTGTGGAGCCCCGACCCGTGGGAGCGGCTGCGCCGCTCCGCCGAGCTGGCCGCGACGCTCGGGGCGCCGACGGTGGTGGTCCACCCGCCCTTCACCTGGCAGCGGGACTACGCCCGCAACTTCGCCGACGGGCTCGACAAGATCGGCCAGGAGTACCCAGACCTGCGGTTCCCGGTGGAGAACATGTTTCCGGTCCGGATGGCCGGCCGGCAGTTCGTGCCGTACGTCCCGGGCTGGGACCCGACCGCCACCGGCTACCCCTCCTACACGCTCGACCTGTCGCACTGCGCCGCCTCGCACACCGACGCCATGGCGATGGCCGACCGGATGGGCGCCGGCCTGGTCCACGTGCACCTCGGCGACGGCACCGGCGAGGGACGCGACGAGCACCTGGTGCCGGGGCGCGGCACCCAGCCCTGCGCGGAGCTACTCTCCTCGCTGGCCGGGCGGGGTTTCACCGGCTCGGTCGCGGTGGAGGTCACCACCCGGGGCGCGAAGAGTCGCGCGGTGCGCGAAGCGGACCTGCGCGCCGCGCTGGAGTTCGCCCGCGAGCACCTGAGCACCCCGTCCCCGGTGGACGCCTGACCGGCGCCCGCCGGACGGGGCGGGCTCAGCTGACCGGGGTCAGCGACTCGGCCGGGGCCGGCTGGGCGGCCACCGTCGCCTGCTCGCCGACCGCCGCGCGCTTGCGGGCGCGGTGCGCGGCGACGTGCGAGCGGGTGGCGCAGCGCTCCGAGCAGAATCGCCGGCAGCAGTTGGACGAGGTGTCCAGGTAGACGTTGCCGCAGCGCTCGTCCGCGCAGACGCCGAACCGGGCGCTGCCGTACTCGCAGAGCCAGACCGACAGCCCCCACACCGCGCCGGCGAGGTATTCGGCGCTCACCGAGGAGCCGCGGCTGGTCACGTGCATGTGCCAGTCGCTGGAGTCGTGCCCCGAGATGCGCGGTTGCACCGGGAACGCCTCCAGCAGCGAGTTGAGCTCGGCCACCGCCTCGGCGTCCCGCCCGGAGGTGCCGTACTCGAAGACGTCGCGCAGCCGCTTCTGCGCCCGCCGGAAGATCGCCAGGTCCCGCTCCGCCACCTCGTCGCGCATCCACGCGTTGTCGTCGGGGAAGAGGGCCCGCAGGTTGTCGAGGTCGTCCAGGCGGGCGTTGACGAGGTCAACGCCGGTCCGGGCGTACGCGTCGAAGTTCACGCCCCCAACGGTAGACGACTCACCCGCCACGCGGTGCGTCGATGTAGTGCGGCAGGAACCGGGCGTAACCGTCGGTGATCAGGCTCACGCTCTCCCGGACCCCGACCCCGGCCGACTCACCGTCGACGATCCAGCTGCCCAGCACCATCCGGTTGCCGGCGAACTCGGGCAGCGCCCGGAACTCCTGATAGCACCAGCCCTCGTCGCCGTAGATCCCGGGATTGGTGAACTCGGTGCCGGCGGTGACGATCCGCACCGAGCCGCCCTCCCGGCCGAGCAACGGCTTGGCCACGTACTCGGACATCCCGCGCGGCCCGTCGAGATACGCCGGCAGCAGCAGCTCGTGCCCCGGATAGAGCTCCCAGAGCGCGGCCAGCAGCGCCTTGTTCGACAGCAGCAGCTTCCAGGCCGGCTCGATCCAGGTGGTCGGGGTGCCCGGATCGAGCGCGAGCGGCCCGTACGGCTCGGCCAGCATCCACTCCCACGGGTAGAGCTTGAAGCAGGTGGTGACCGGCCGGTCGGCGGCGTCGACGAAGCGCCGGCCGTCCCAGCCGATCTGCTGGATCGGCAGCAGCTCGACGTCCAGCCCGGCCTGGCGGGCGGTCTCGGCCAGGTAGCCAGCGGTCATGTGGTCCTCGCCGGACTCCTCCTCGTTCGACCAGACCACGTGCACCCGCCGGTCGTGCAGGCCGGCACCGATCTTGGCCCAGGCGCCAACCCGTTGCTCGTGCAGGCTGTTCCACTGGTCCAGCTCGGGCCGGGTGTGCTCCAGCCAGTACCACTGGATGATCGCCGCCTCGACCAGCGCGGTGGGCGTGTCCGCGTTGTACTCCAGCAGCTTCGGCGGCGAGCTGCCGTCGTACCAGAGGTCGAAGCGCCCGTAGAGGGTCGGCGGCCGCTCCCGCAGCGACCGGGCCACCGCCTCGGCCGCCCAGGCCGGGATCCCGTACTCGGCGTACCGCTGCCGGGCGACCACGTGCTCGGCGGCGGCCACCGACATCCGGTGCAGCTCCTCGGTCGCCTCCTCCAGCCGGAGCACCTCGTCGAGCTCGAAGGCGTACGCCGCGGTCTCGTCCCAGTACGACATCACCCCGCCGTCGGGCAGTTCGGTGTCGACGTACACCAGCCCCTGCTCCCGGATGGTGGCGTCCCAGCCGGGCCGTGGGATGACCGACTCGCGGCGCACCTCAGCCGCCGCAGGCGGCGAGGTGGGTGCCGAACCCGCCGCGTTCCGGCACGGCCGCGGCGACCGGCTCCGGAGCGCCGCGGCCGGCGGTGGCCGCCGGCGCCCGCAGCGCCAGCGCGACGGTGTCGCCACCACCGACCGGCCCGAGGGCGCAGTCGTCGTCATCGTCGTCGGAGGTCAGGTTGCAGCCGGAGAGGGCGAGGGCCAGCGCGGTCAGCGCGCCGAGCTGCACGGAGGCCGACCGGAGCCGGCGGCGGGGGCGTTGTTCCACGGCATCGTTGTAGCCGATCTCCGCCAGTCGCGCCGCCCCCGGGTGGGCCGGTCCGGGCGGCCCGGGGCGGGGCGGCCGGCCGTCGGGTAGCGCACCCCGCCGCCGCCCGGCGCACGGCCGCACAGGGGCGTTACGCTCAGCGCATGCTCCGTTCCGTCATCCTCGCCGCCTCCCGGTCATCCCAGGTCGAGCGGCTCGTCGCGACGGCCCCTTTCACCCGGGACGTCGTCCGCCGGTTCGTCGCCGGCGCCAAGACCGACGACGCGTTGCGCGCGACCCGCGGGCTCGTCGACAACGGTCTCGCGGTCACCCTCGACAACCTCGGCGAGGACACCGTCACCCCCGAGCAGGCCAACGCCACCCGGGACGAGTACCTGCGGCTGCTGCGGATGCTCGCCGAGGCGGGGCTCACCCCGGCCGCCGAGGTGAGCGTCAAGCTCTCCGCGCTCGGGCAGGCGTTCGACGAGCAGTTGGCGTACGACAACGCGCGGGCGATCTGCCTGGCGGCCGACGAGGTGGGCACCACGGTCACCCTGGACATGGAGGACCACACCACCACCGACTCGACCCTGGACATCCTGGCCAAGCTGCGCAAGGACTTCCCGTCGACCGGCGCGGTGCTGCAGGCCTACCTGCGGCGGACCGAGTCGGACTGCCGCGAGCTGGCCACGGCCGGTTCCCGGGTGCGGCTGTGCAAGGGCGCGTACAAGGAGCCGGAGTCGGTGGCCTACCAGTCCGCCCGCGAGGTGGACAAGTCCTACGTCCGGTGCCTGAACATCCTGATGTCCGGCGAGGGCTACCCGATGCTGGCCACCCACGACCCCCGGCTGATCGCGATCGGCGAGGACCGGGCCCGCTGGTTCGACCGCGGGCCGGAGCGGTTCGAGTTCCAGATGCTGTACGGCATCCGGCCGGAGGAGCAGGCCCGGCTGGTCGGCGAGGGCTACACGGTGCGGACGTACCTGCCCTACGGCGAGGACTGGTACGGCTACCTGATGCGCCGGCTCGCCGAGCGCCCGGCCAACCTGATGTTCTTCGGCCGGGCCCTGATCTCGAAGAAGTGAGTCAGCTGTTCGACCAGCCCCGGGTGCTGAGCACCAGGCGGTAGCCGTCCGGATCGGCCACCGTCACCCCCCAGCGGTCCCAGTACGGGCCGGCGGAGACCCTCGTCCCGCCGGCCCGTTCCAGTTCCCTCACCAGGTCGGCGTCGACCGGCCCGTCCAGGTAGAGCACGAGCAGGTCCTCGTCGGTCGGGGTCGGTTCGGCGAGCGTGGCACCGCCGACGAGTTCCAGGTGCCAGTGCGCGGCCGGCCAGCCGACCATCAGCAGGTCGTGCGTGCCCGGCCCGGTGGCGGTGGACCGCCAGAGCACGTCGAGGCCGAGCCCACCGACCCAGAAGCGTTCGGCGGCGGCCAGGTCGCGGCTCGGGCGGGCGATGCGCAGATGGGGAACGGGGTTGGTGATCGGCATGCCGGGAATCCTGCGACCTGAAGTCGGGTAGAGGTCAAGCCTTGACGGGCGCGGCTAATACGATTAGCCTTTAGGTTATGAACATTAGCTACGTGGCGCGGGACGGCGGCCGGATCGCCTACGACGTGCGCGGTCAGGGGCCGCTGGTGGTGCTCTCGCACGGCATGGGCGAGAACCGGGGCTCCTTCCGCCACCTGGTCCCGCTCCTCGTGGCGGCGGGGCACCGGGTGGCGTCGGTGGACGTACGGGGGCACGGCGACTCCACCGCCGGCTGGCCGTCGTACGCCCCGGCGGAGGTCGCCGCCGACCTGCTGGCGGTGGTCCGCGACCTCGGCGGCGGGCCGGCCACCCTGGTCGGCAGCTCGTCCAGCGCGGCGGCGGTGGTCTTCGCCGCCGCCGACGCCCCCGAGCTGGTCAACGGCATCGTCCAGGTCAGCCCGTTCGTCCGGCAGCCGAAGCTCAACCCGTTCCTGCGGGTCGCGCTGGCCGCCGTGCTGCACAGCCCCCGGCTGTTCGGGCTGTTCCACCGCACGCTCTTCCCGTGCGGCCGGCCGGCCGACGACGCGACGTACCGCAAGGCGATGGTCGCCAAGCTGCGCGAACCCGGCCGGATGGCGGCGACCCGGGGCGTGGCCGCGCCGGTCGAGCCGCACTGGACGGCACGCGCCCGGGAGGTGCGACAGCCGGTGCTGGTGTTGATGGGCACGAAGGACCCGGACTTCCCCGACCCCGGCGCGGAGGCCCGGGCCGCCCGCCGGCTCTTCGCCACCGCCGAGGCGCGGATGATCGAGGACTCCGGCCACTACCCGCACGCCGACCAGCCGGCGCGGATGACCGCCCAGCTCACCGAGTTTTTGGCGGTCACCGGTGCCTAGGGTGGGGCTCAACCAGCAGGCGGTGGTGCGCGAGGCGGCCCGGCTCGCCGACGAGGTCGGCGCCGACCAGCTCACCCTCGCCGCGCTGGCCAGCCGGCTCGGCGTCGCGCTGCCCAGCCTCTACAAGCACGTCCGGGGCGCGGACGCGCTGGCCCAGAAGCTCTCCGCGCTGGCCACCGCCGAGCTGGCGAACGAGCTGACCACGGCCGCCGTCGGCCGGGCCGGCGGGGACGCGCTGCGGGCCGCCGCCCACGCCTACCGGGCGTACGCCCGCCGGCACCCCGGTCGCTACCCGGCCACCCAACGGGTGCCCGATCCCACCGACCCGGAGCACGTCGCCGCCGGGGAGCGCGCCGTCGGCGCCATCTTCGCCATCCTGCGGGGTTACGGGCTCGACGGCGAGGCGGCCACCGACGCCACCCGGATCCTGCGCAGCACCCTGCACGGGTTCGTCTCGCTGGAGGCGGCCGGCGGGTTCGGCCTGCCCCGCGCGGTCGACCGCTCGTTCGACCACCTGGTGACCGCCCTGGACGCCGCGTTCCGGTCCTGGCCCCGCGAGGAGTCCTGATGTACGCCCTGGGTCTGCTGCTGCTCTTCGTGCTGGAGATGGCCGTGCTGGTGGTGGGCGGCTGGTGGGGCTGGACGCTGGACGCCGCCGTCCCGGTCCGGCTGGCCGCCGCGGTCGGCGTCCCGCTGCTGCTCGCCGCGCTGTGGGGCGTCCTCGGCTCCCCCAAGGCGACGGTGCCACTGCGGCCGGCCGCCAAGCACGCGTTCCAGGCGGCCTGGTTCGTCGTCGGCGGCGTGCTGCTCGCCCTGCTCGGCCGGCCGGTGGCCGGTGCCGCGCTGGTCGTGGCCTGGGCGGTCACGGTCACCCTGCTCCGCCGTGCCGGCCGCCCGGCCTGACCGGAGTCACCCGGCTCAGGGCGGCCGGATCGGTCGGCGCTGTTAGCCGGCCGGTCGGGCACGGCGACCTGCCGGGCCGCTCTCGCCCGAGCGACCGAAGGGTCGTACCCTTCGGCGGGTGACTGACGGGGCGCCGGAAACCGACCGGCTGGACGTGTCCCCAACCCGCCGGCGCCGGCAGTTGTGGGCCGCGCTCACCGTGTTCCTGCTGCTGCTGAGCTGCGGTCTGCCCGTGGCGCTGCTGGTCGGAGCGGTCCGGGACAGCGGTGCCCGGGCCGTGCTGGACCGCCTCGGCACCCCCGCCCCCGACCCGGCCACGGTCGCCGCCCGCCAGCTCGCCGAGCGGATGACCGGGCAGCTCGACCGGCAGGCCACCGCGCTGCTGGCCGGAGACCGGGCCGGCTTCCTGGCGGTGGCCGAGCCGGCCGCGCATCCCGACCTGCGGCGGCGCTTCGCCGCGCTGCGCGCCCTCCGGGTGACGGTCTGGCAGGCCAGCCCGAACGGCCTGCCCGAGACGGTGCCCGGCCGGCCGGGGGAGTGGCGCCTGCTGGTGGAGTTCCGGTACTGCTTCGTGACGCCGGACTGCCGGCCCAGCCCGGTGCTCGTCGGCACCCGGTGGACGGAGGGCGGGGAACAGCCGCGCCTGGTCGCGATGGAGGAGTCCCGGTCGGCGGCGACCGGCACCCGGCCCTGGGAGACCAGCGAGCTGGTCGTTACGGTCGGCGCGCGGACCCTGGTGGCGACCACCCCGGCGCTGCGCGGGCAACTGCCCCGGCTGCTGCGCCAGGCCGAGGCGGCGGCGCGGGTCGCCGACTCGTACGCGGTGGACGGCAGCCCGCCCGACCGGTACCGGGTCTTCCTCGCCGGCCGTACCGAGTGGCAGCGCTGGTACGGCGGCGGCCGGCCGAAGTGGACCGGCGGGTACGCGGTCACCGTCGGCGGCGGTCACCACGAGGTGGTGCTGAACGCCGAGGGGCTCAGCCCCGCCGGGCTGGACGACCTGCTCCGGCACGAGCTGACGCACGCCGCGTCGCTGCCCGAGCGCGGCTATCCGGGCACCGCGACCTGGTGGCTGGTGGAGGGGCTGGCCGAGTTCGCCGGCGTCGACGGCCAGCCGGTCGACCGGTACGAGGGGCTGGACGAGGTGCGTCGGCTGGCCGCCGGCGGCTGGACCGGCCGGCTCGACGACCTCAGCCCGGCCGACGACGCCCCGGCCGACCGGGTCGCCGGCAGCTACGGCATCTCCTACCTGGCGGTCCGGCATCTGGTCGACCGGTTCGGGCAGGAGCGGCTGCTCGCCTTCTTCCGGGCCGTGGTGCACGAGCGCCGGGCGGTCGCCGAGGCCGCCGAGGAGGTCTTCGGCGAGCCCTGGCCGGCCCTGCACGACGCCTGCGTGGCGTACGTCCGCGGCCTGTCCGGCTGATTTCCCGGCCGTCACGGCTGGTCCGCCGGCCCGCCGCGGGCCGACCTGGTGGGTCGGGTCGGCGGCCGACGGCGGCGGTTTCGCGTGATGGTGCTGGTGGCGACGCGTTCGTAGGATCGACGGGGTGCGCCGCACCCACTCGCCGCGGCTGCGCGCAGCGACGCGGCCCCGCCTGCTCACCGCCCTCCTCGCCGTCACCGTCCTCACCGGAACCGTCGGGGCGTCCTGCGGCGAGGAGCAACCCGACGTCGCCCTGGCGGCCGCCGAACGCGCCGCGGTCGCCGAGGTGGTGGACGCCCCGGCCACCGTCACCGCCCGCGCCGCGGCGACCCTCACCGCGGCCGCCGACGGCACCCTCGCCAGCCTGCGCGTCCAACCGGGCCAGCGGGTCCGCAAGGGCCAGGTGCTGGCCGTGATCGACTCGCCCGCCGCCCGGGCCCGGCTCCGCCAGGCCCGGGAGGCGCTCGCCGCCGCCAGGCGGGCCGGGCGGGGCATCGGCGGCACCGAGCTGGGCGGTTCCCGGCGGGGCACCGACCGGGCCGCCGCCGAGGCGTTCGAGGCGGCCCGGGCCGCCGCCGGGAAGATCGGCGACCCGCACCTGCGCGGCGCGCTGCTCGCCCAGGTCGCCGCCGCGCAGGAGCAGTACCGGGTCGCCGCCCGCGAGGCCGACCAGGCGATCCGGGCCGTGCAGCGGGGGGTCGCCGGCCTCGACTCGGCGGTCGGCGCGCTGTCCGCCGCGCAACGGCTGCAGGCACAGCAGGCGTACGACCTGGCGAAGGCGACGGTCGACGCGCTGACCCTGCGTGCTCCCATCGCCGGCGTCGTGCAGCCGGGCGGCACCGCCGCCGGTGGTTCGCCGGCGGGGCTGGACGACCTGCTCGGGGCGGCCGGCGGCGCGCCCGCCGGGCTGGACCCGTCCGCGTTCGTACCGCCCGGTGGCCGGCCGCCGGCCGGGGTGGACGACGCGGTGCCGGTCGGCGGGCTGGTCACCGCCGGGACACCGGTGCTGACCATCGTGGACGTCGGCGCCCTCGGCCTGCTCGCCGAGGTCGACGAGACCGACGTGCTGCTGTGCGTCCCGGTCTGGTCGCCACCGCCGAACTCGACGCGGTGACCGGGGCGACCTATCCGGCGCGGGTGCGCTCGGTCGACGTGCTGCCCACCACCTCCGCCCGGGGTGGCGTCTCCTACCGGGTACGGCTCAGCCTCGAGGCCGGCAGCTACGGCGAGGGGGAGCCGGCGCCGGTGCCCCGACCCGGGATGAACGCGGTGGTGCGGCTACGGGTCCGGGAGGCCGCCGACGCGGTGACCGTACCGGCGTCGGCGGTCTTCTCGGCCGACGGCCGGGACGCGGTCTGGCTGGTCCGCGACGGCCGGGCCGGCCGCGCCACGGTGACCCTGGGGGTGCAGGGCGAGGACCTGGTGCAGATCGTCAGCGGCGTCCAGCCCGGCGACCGGGTGGTGGTCCGCGGCACCGACCAGGTCCGCGACGGCCAGGAGTTGCGGTGAGGCCGCGGAGCCGGCGGCCAGGAGGCGCGGCGGGGCCGCGGAGCCGGCGGCCAGGAGGCGCGGTGGGGCCGCGACCGCGTCGCCCCGGGGTGGCCCGGTGAGCGCGGTGCCCGCCGCCATCGAGGCGACCGACGTCTCCCGGACGTACCAGCTGGACGGAGTGTCGGTGCCGGCGCTGCGCGGCGTCTCGCTGACCGTCGCGTCCGGCGACTACGTGGCCCTGGTCGGGCCGTCCGGCTCCGGCAAGTCGACCCTCATGCACCTGCTCGGCGGGCTGGACCGGCCGACCGGCGGCCGGCTGCTGATCGGCGGTCGGGAGGTGGCCACGCTCTCCGCGGCGGAGCTGGCGGCGCTGCGCAACCGGACCATCGGGTTCGTCTTCCAGGCGTTCCATCTGCTGCCCCGCACCTCCGCGCTGGACAACGTGGCGCTGCCCCTGGTCTACCGGGGGGTCGGGGCCCGGCAGCGGCGGGCGCGGGCGGCCGCCGTGCTCGACCGGGTCGGGCTCGGTCACCGGCTCAACCACCGCCCCAACCAGCTCTCCGGGGGCGAGCAGCAGCGGGTCGCCATCGCCCGGGCACTGGTCACCGACCCGGCCGTGCTGCTCGCCGACGAGCCCACCGGCAACCTCGACAGCGCCACCGGCGCGGCGGTGCTGGAACTGCTGGAGCGGCTCAACGCCGAGTCGGGCGTGGCGCTGGTGCTGGTCACCCACGACCACGAGGTGGCCGCCCGGGCCCGGCGGCGGATCGCGATGCGCGACGGCGTGGTCGCCGTGGACAGCGCCGCGCCGGCCGGTGCGCCGGTGACGGAGGGCGGAACGGGTCGCCGGGCCGCCGACCGGCGCGCGGAGCTTCATGATCGACCGCCGTCCGGCGGCGTGGACGGACCTGACACACTGGTGCCCGCTCCCAGCGCGGAGCCCCGGTCCGCGTCCGGAAGCGGCCCGGGGCACCCGCCCGGTGGCTCCGGTGGCGCCACCGGAGCCACCGGGCGCCTTCCGCGCCCGCCGGACGACCGGGACGGAGCCGGCTCGTGAGGGTGGCGGAGGCCTGGCGGGTGGCGTTGGGCGCGCTGCGGGCCAACCGGCTGCGCAGCGCGCTGACCATGCTCGGCGTGATCATCGGGGTCGCCTCGGTGGTGATCCTGGTGGCCATCGGCACCGGCACCAAGCGGAAGGTCGAGCAACAGGTCGAGGGGCTCGGCTCCAACCTGCTGCTGGTCGTGCCCGGCCGGCTGGACGTGGGCGCCGCGCCGGCCGTCTCCCCGCTCACCCTGGCCGACGTGGACACCGTCGCCCGGGTGGTCGGCGACCGCGACCGGGTCGCGGTGACGGTCGCCTCCGGTGCGACCGTACGGGCCGGCGGCCGGGCCGACTTCAGCACCGTGCAGGGGGTGCTGGAGACCACCCCGTCGGTGTTCACCCGCGAGCTGGCCCGCGGGCGGTACCTGAGCGGCTCCGACGTGGACACCAGCCGCCGGGTGGCGGTGCTCGGCGCCTCGGTGGCGCGCGCCCTCTTCCCCGACCGGGACCCGGTCGGGCGGCAGATCACCGTGGCCGGGGTGCGGTTCCGGGTGATCGGCGTCTTCGCCCCGCTCGGGCAGAGCCTCGGCGTGGACCGCGACGACGAGGTGCACGTCCCGGTGACCGCCGCGCAGCGGCTCTACGGCACCCAGCGGGTCGACGGCATCGCGGTGAAGGCGCCGGACCGGGAGCGGATCGACGAACTGGGCGACCGGATCGTGGCGGAGCTGACCCGCCGGCACCCGGGCACCGAGTTCAGCGCGGTGACCCAGGAGCAGATCCTCGGCGTGCTCGGCGACATCCTGGGCGTCCTCACCGGCGTACTGGCAGCGATCGCGGGCATCTCGCTGCTGGTGGGCGGGGTCGGCGTCTCCAACATCATGCTGGTCGGCGTGCGGGAGCGGACCCGGGAGATCGGCCTGCGCAAGGCGGTCGGCGCCCGGCCCCGGGACATCGGCGTGCAGTTCCTGCTGGAGGCGGTACTGCTCACCTCGGTCGGCGGGCTCACCGGGATGGCCCTGGGCGTGGGCACCGCCCTGCTGGTGGACGCCCTGTCGCCGATCCCGGCGGCGATCACCTGGTGGTCGCTGGCGCTCGCGTTCGGCGTGTCGGCGGCGGTCGGCATCGTCTTCGGCGTGGTGCCCGCGCAGCGGGCCGGCCGCCTCGACCCGGTGGTGGCGCTCCGTGCCGAGTGAGCCAACCGGCGGGCCGTCCCGGCAACCGGACGCCAGGCGTAGCCGGGCGGATATCGGCAGGTCAGAACGGGTGAATCGGGGGCCGAACTATGATCAGTTGTACGAAGGGATCGCGCCGGTAACAGCCGCCCCGCTACCGTACTGGTAACACGCGCGTTCGCCGGTGCCGGGCGGGAGATCCCGTCCGGTGGCACGCGCCGGGCATGGGATGGGTCGGTGAGCCATGGCCGGGTCGCAGTCCGACGGTCGGCTGTCGGAGGTCAAGTTCCTCACCGTCGCCGAGGTGGCGACGGTGATGCGGGTGTCGAAGATGACGGTCTACCGCCTGGTGCACAGCGGTGAGCTGACCGCGGTACGGGTCGGCCGCTCGTTCCGGGTGCCCGAGCACGCGGTGCACGAATATCTCCGGGGAGCCTTTCAGGAAACCGCCTGAGCCGCCCCCAGGCCCCTCGACCGGTGCGCGTTGACGCCCGTCGACCGGGGTCGCGTTGGTCCTGCTGAAGCTCTCCCGCTACCCTGGACCCGACCGTGACCGCACACCGGTGCGCCCCGCCGCCCCCACGCTGGTCCGGTCCGTTGTCCGCAAGCGGTCGCCGACGCCACCGGAGGGTGGTGTCATCCGGTCGCCCCGCACGTTGCATCGAAAGGCTTTCGTATGGGCTCGGTGGTCAAGAAGCGCCGCAAGCGCATGGCTAAGAAGAAGCACCGCAAGCTGCTGCGCAAGACCCGCGTCCAGCGTCGCCGTCTCGGCAAGTGACCGGAGCCGGGCCACGGCCCGGCGTCCGTCGTCACTCGCCGACTGCAGACCCTCGGAGGCTCAGGTGATCAGGCCGTGGCTGTCCCGGCTCGGTCCCGCCTGCCGGGGGAGGTGCGAGACATGACCCCCGGTGGCACCCCAGGTGCTCCGGGGGTCGTCGTCGTGACCGGGGTCGGCCGCTACCTCGGCGCGCACGTCGCCGCCCGGCTCGCCGCGGACCCGCGGATCGAGCGGGTCATCGGCGTCGACCCGCCGGAGCCCGGCGCCGAGTTCACCGACCTGCTCGACCGGGTCGAGCGGATCCGCGTCGACGCCGGCTCGCTCGGCGGGCTGCTGGCCGACCTCGAGGTGGCCGCGGTGGTGCACCTCGCGCTGGTCAGCGCCCCGGACCAGCAGCACGGCGGCCGGTCGGCGATGAAGGAACAGAACGTCATCGGCACCATGCAGCTGCTCGCCGCCTGCCAGCGCGCGCCCCGGCTGCGCAAGCTGGTGGTCCGCTCCTCGACCGCCGCCTACGGGGCCTCCTTCCGGGACCCGGCGGTGTTCACCGAGGAGACCGAGCCCCGCGAGGTGCCGCGCGGCGGGTTCGCCCGGGACATCCTCGACATCGAGGCGTACGTGCGCGGCTTCCGCCGGCGCCGGCCCGACGTCACCGCCACGGTGCTGCGTTTCGCGCCGTTCATCGGCTCCACCGCCGACACCACGCTCACCCGGTACTTCTCCCAGCCGGTGGTGCCCACCGTCTTCGGCCGCGATCCCCGGTTGCAGTTCCTGCACTTCGACGACGCGCTGGAGGTGCTGCACCGGTCGATCGTGGAGGACCACCCGGGTACCTACAACGTCGCCGGGCCCGGGGTGCTCTCGCTCTCACAGGCGATCCGCCGGGCCGGCCGGGTGGCTGTGCCGGTGCTGGAGCCGGGCCTGTCCGGGGCCGCCGCGCTCGCCCGTAACCTCGGTTTCGGCCGCTACGGTCTCGACCAGGTCGACCTCTTCGTGCACGGCCGGGTGGTCGACACCAGCCGGCTGGAGCGCGAGTACGGCTTCACGCCCCGCTCCACGGCGGCCGCCTTCGACGACTTCATCCGGGCGCATCACGGTGGCGTCGTGGTGTCCCGGGACCAGTTGGCCGCCGCCGAGCGGCTCGTGCTGGACGGGATCCGGCAGATCCGTGCCGCCGTACGGGAGCGCACATGAGCGAGCGGAGCGAGCGAATCATCAGGCTCAGCGCGAAGGTGCCTCATGACGGCACGGAGCGGAGCGGAGTGCCGGCATGAGCGGGCCGGAGGAGCGGCGTGACCGCCGGTACGACGTACCGCTGACCGTGGCCGACCCGGGCGCGGCGCGGGCCAACGGGCACCGGCCCGCCGCCGACGAGCCCGACACCGCGGCCACCGACGAGCCGGTGACGTCCGCGCAGGCTGACGCCGCCACCGACGCCCCGGCCGGCCGCGAGGAGCCGGCCACCGACGCCCCGGACGCCACCGCCGGCGACGCGCCAGCCGGCGACGCGCCGGTCGTGCCGGCGGCGGGCCCCGGCCGGAACGGCGACGGCCAGAACGGCGACGGTCAGGACGGCGACGGCCAACGCGGTGACGGCCAGGACGGTGACGGGCAGGGCGGCGGTGGAGTCGGGCGGGGGCCGGCGGTGCCGGACCGGCCGGGTGACCACTGGGACCGCAAGGTGGCCAACGGCCTGGCCTTCCTGCGCCGCCGACTGGCCGGCGACTACGAGGTGGACGAGTTCGGCTTCGACCCGGAGCTGACCAGCGCGGTCTTCCACCCGCTGCTGCGGGTGCTCTACCGGGACTGGTTCCGCACCGAGGTCACCGGCATCGAGCACGTGCCGACCGACGGAGCCGGCCTGGTGGTGGGCAACCACTCCGGCACGGTGGCACTGGACGCGCTGATCCTCTCGGCGGCCCTGCACGACCAGCACCCGGCGCGCCGCTACCTGCGGCTGCTCGGCGCGGACCTGGTCTTCCGGATGCCGGTCGTCTCCGAACTGGCCCGCAAGTCCGGTGGCACGGTGGCCTGCAACCCGGACGCGGAGCGGCTGCTCGGCAACGGCGAGCTGGTCGGCGTCTTCCCGGAGGGCTTCAAGGGCGTCGGCAAGCTCTACTCCGAGCGTTACAAGCTGCAACGCTTCGGCCGCGGCGGGTTCGTCTCGGCCGCGCTGCGTACCGGCACCCCGATCGTGCCGGTGGCCATCGTCGGCGGCGAGGAGATCTATCCGATGCTCGCCGACATCAAGCCGCTCGCCCGGCTGCTCAAGCTGCCGTACTTCCCGGTCACACCGACCTTTCCGTGGCTCGGCCCGCTGGGCATGGTGCCGCTGCCGAGCAAGTGGCTGATCGAGTTCTGCCCGCCGATCCCGACCGCCCACCTGACCGACTCGGCGGACGACCCGCTGGTGGTGTTCAACCTCGCCGACCAGGTGCGGGAGACCATCCAGCAGACCCTGCACAAGCTGCTGGAGCGCCGGCCGGATCCGTTCGGCCCCTGACCCGGGCCGGTCAGTCGGCGCGGCGGCGGCGGTGCAGCGCCAGGCCGGCGGTTACCGCCCCGGCGACCAGGCCTGCGGCGGCGGTGGACGGTACGGCGATCTTGACGGCCCGGCGCCCGGTGCGGAAGTCCCGCACCTCCCAGCCGTGCTGCCGGGCCTGCCGCAGCAGGGTGCCGTCCGGGTTGACCGCCACCGCCCGGCCGACCGCCGACAGCATCGGCAGGTCGTTCGCCGAGTCGCTGTAGGCGGCGCACCGGCTCAGGTCCAGTCCCTCGACCGCGGCCAGCCGGGTGATCGCCTCGGCCTTGGCCGGGCCGTGCATCAGGTCGCCGACCAGCCGCCCGGTGTACGCGCCGTCCACGATCTCGGCCACCGTGCCGATCGCGCCGGTCAGCCCGAGGCGGGCCGCGATGACCCGGCCGATCTCCACCGGCGCGGCGCTGACCAGCCAGACCCGCTCGCCGGCGTCGAGGTGGCGCTGGGCCAGCCGCTGGGTGCCGCTCCAGATCCGCGGCGCCATCAGCTCGTCGAAGATCTCCTCGGTGAGCCGCTCCACGTCCTCCACCCGCCAGCCCTCGATGAAGGCGAGGGCCGCCTCCTTGGCCTGCGACATGTCGCCGGCGTGCTCGGTGGCGAGCAGCCGGAACCGGAGCTGCTGCCAGGCGAACCGGACCAGGTCGGAGGTGGTGAAGTACTTGCGCGCGGCGAGCCCGCGGGCGAACCAGTAGATTGAGGCGCCCTGCATCATCGTGTTGTCCACGTCGAAGAAGGCCGCCGTGGTCGGGTCCGGCTCCGGGGGAGTCGGCGCCGCCGGGTCCGTTTCCGCCCAGCCGGCGGTATGACCGTGGGCGTCGGTGCTGACGGTCACCTTGCGGCTGCGGGCCACGCGACCTCCCTCCGCTCGACCGGCGCGACGTGTGCCTCCTGGCGAGGGTAGCCGGGAGCGGGCGTCCGGCGGCCGGCCGGCGGGTGAGCTGTGGCGTGTCCGGCTCTCCGGGACCCAGGTGCCGGTGCGGGCGTCAGCGGCCGGGCGGGCAGGCGGCCGGGGCCGGACCGAGGGCGT
Organism: Micromonospora sp. CNZ280; assembly: GCF_011759515.1. NCBI lineage: Bacteria > Bacillati > Actinomycetota > Actinomycetes > Micromonosporales > Micromonosporaceae > Micromonospora > Micromonospora sp. CNZ280. The sequence goes on along the minus strand of NZ_JAAOYP010000001.1, from coordinate 1,419,227 downwards.
CGCTGCCGGCCGGGGCCGGCAGGCCGCAGGCGATCGCGGCGCGCAGCGCGTCGGAGCGCTCGCGGATCGCGTCCAGCAGGGCCAGCGACCGCCGGGCGCGGTCCCGTTCGGCCCGGGTCGCGTCGTCGAGCAGCGCGTTCACCGACCGCCGCTGCCCGGTCAGGAAGGAGTTCACCGCGTCCAGCGCCGCCGGGTCGGAGCGCTGCACCGCCGCGCTGTTCAGCAGGCGTACGCCCTGCCGGGTGTCGGCGTCCATGTCGTCGAGCACGGCGCTGAAGCCGGTCTGGTTCCCGCGCAGCGCGGCCGCCTCGCCCAGCCGGGTCCGGGCGAAGTCCAGGAAGAGCTGGCCCCGGCTGATGTCCGAGCTGGTCAGGGCGAGCTGGGCCCGCTCGGTCGACCGCTTCATCCCGTAGAGCGCGTCGCCCGGCACGGCGTTCTCGCTGGCCGCCGAGATGCCGGAGACGGCGATCGCCCCGGCCGCGATCCCGACCAGGATCGCGCCCCGGGCCCGGGCCCGGCGGGCGGTGACCGCGGGCAGCAGCGAACCGCGGCTCGTGGTGGCGGTGGTGGTGACGCGTTGGGCGGCCGGTTCCGCCGCGGCCGGGGCGCCGATGCCCTCCCGCTCGGCGGTGGCCAGCAGCATCGCCCGCAGTCCGGTACGGAAGTCCGGGTCGACCTCGACGGCCGGCACCTCCGTACGCAGCCGCTGCCCGACCGCGACGAGCGCGGCGAGCTGGTCGTCGGCCCGGGACCGGGCGTGGCGGCGCCGACCGCCGTTGGCCTCGTCGAGAAGTTGCGCGAAGCGCTCGGCGCGCCGACGGGAGAAGAGGTTGCTGTCCACCGCAGGCCCTCCTCTCGCTGGTCACGGCCGGTGGGCCTTGTCGTCGCCGACGACCGGGCGGCGGGCACCACGAATCCACGTTCGTGGTCGGCCATGCCGCCGGAACCTGTCTCGCTGGGGTCCGGGGGGATGCCGGAGCCACCAACCGGTCGCACCCGGAGAAACGGTCCGCGACGGGCACGGGTTACGGCCCCGGCGGGTGCGAAATCACAGAAAGTGACCGAAGTCACCCGACGAGAAGGGCGCTGAGCTGGGGGAACCCTGATCGACGGGTGCGAGTCCCGCTGATGGGACTACGGTTGGAAGCCGTCGGGGAGCAGTCGCGCCAGGGCCCGGACCGCCCGGTACTGGAGCGCCTTGATCGCGCCCTCGTTCTTGCCCATCGCCCGGGCCGTCTCGGCCACCGAGAAGCCCTGCAGGAAGCGGAGCACTATGCACTCCTGCTGTTCCGGGTTGAGCTGCTTGACGGCGCTGAGCAGGGCGACGTTGGTGATGTGCTCGACCACCGCCGCCTCCGGGCTGCCCTCCGGGCCACGGTCCTCGCGGTCGGCGTCCAGCACGTCGCCGGTGGTCACCTCCAGCCGGTACCGGCCGGACTTGAAGTGGTCGGCGACCAGGTTGCGGGCGATGGTGACCAGCCAGGCGCCGAGATCCCGGCCCTGCCAGGTGAAGCTGCCGATCCGCTTCAGGGCGCGCAGGAACGTGTCCGAGGTGAGGTCCTCGGCGAGCTGGCGGTTGCCGACCCGGAAGTAGACGAACCGGAAGACGGTGTCCACGTACCGGTCGTAGATCAGCCCGAACGCCTCGGACTCGCCCGCCTGGGCGCGCTCGACCAGGGCCCAGACCTCGGTGGCCGGGTCCGACGGGTCGGGCCGGCTCGGGTAGCCCGTGGAGGTGTTGACCGGGGCGGCCGCCGGCACCGCGGGGAGCACCGCCGTCTCGGTCGTGGACGGGTCGGTCACCGCTGGCGGCTCCCCGGTACGGCGGCTCTGCGCCGGCATGGACGGTCGGGCGGGGACCGCGACCCGGCCGCCGACCGGCTTCGCGTTTCCTCCCGGGGTGGCCGGCCGCGGTGGCGGGTCGTTGTGGTGCGGCCGGTTGCGCAGCCGCTTCGACGTGCCCTCCCCCCGTACGGAGAGGCTGCCGGTGTCCTCCACCGGGCCCCGGGCGGCGAGCCGTTCGTTCACCGTGGCGCGGGCCGCCGGGCCGGTCAGACCAAGGGGGCGCTCCGCGTAGCCGAAGGTCGTCACCGCGCCGCCTCCGTCCCGCCGGCGGTCGACCGCGCCGGCCGGTGCGTCGCCGCCACCGGGTCGGGTCTGTGGTCGGGCAGGGCGGGTCCGGGGTGTGCCGACGGGCGGCAGATCCCCTTGAGGTGCTGGTCCAATGCGCTCACAGGCACGGGGGCCTCCTCGGGCTGAGGGGTGTCGACTCACGGCAAATGGGGTGAGCCGACCCGAGTGATGATAGGGGCCAACGTCACCCGCGCGTGGCAAGTCCGTTACACAGGGCGGAAGTATTTCCCGCCGCGTCGCACCGATGGCGGACCGGTTGTCCGTCGTGTGCGGTTGACTTTCCCAACGGCCCGTGGTCCGCAGTGGAAATGCTGGTCAGCAGGGCGTCCTGGGGCTTGTCGACCGTCCCGGGCGGACGGTCGCGCGGTGCGTCGGACCAGCCGTCCCGCGGGCGCCGGTGCGTCCTGTCCACGGGACCGGAGGTGTCTCGGAGGTCGACCCCGGCGTGTCCTGTGGACGGGACCCGTCCGCCGTCCGGCCGAGCCCGCCTCACCGACCCGGTCGGGTCGCCCCGCCGAGAGACCGACCGAGCCGGTGCCGGCCGCCGGCAGCCACCCCGACCGGCGGCACCCGCTCGGGACGGCGTGCGGCGGCCGGCGCGTCCACGGCAGGTCGGGTCCGGAAGCGACGTCCACTCCGACCGGCGGCACCCGCTCGGTGGCGGGCACGGCGGCGGGGGCGACTCCGTGCGTTGCCCGGGAGCGGGTTCGGGGCCGGCGTCCGGCATGGCCGGGCGGCCCGCGCTGTGCCAGACTCAGCCACCGTGCAGGACGCAGCCGACAGCTCCGCGCCGAACCTCGCCGACCGGCTCCGCCGGGCGGCCGTCGCCCACGGCGACCGACCCGCGCTGCACTGGCGGGAACAGACCCTGAGCTGGTCCGAACTGGACGCGGCGGTGACCGAGGTGGCCGCCGCACTGGCGGCGGTGCCGGCGGCCGACCCGGCCGGGCGGCCCGCCCGGGTCGCGGTCGCCCTGCCCAACTCGCCCGACTTCGTGCTCGGCCTGCTCGGCGCGCTCCGCGCCGGGCTGGTCGCGGTGCCGGTCAACCCCGGGTTCACCGGCCCCGAGCTGCGGCACGTGCTCGCCGACTCCGGCGCGTCCGTGCTGATCGGCACCGAGCGGGTCCGTGACCTGGTCGCCGGCGTCGCCGGGGAACTGCCCGCGCTCACCGCCGTGCACCCCACCCCGCCCCGCGCGCCGTCGGTCGGCGGCCCGTTCCCGGCCCGGGGCGGCGACGACCTCGCGGTGCTGCTCTACACCTCGGGCACCGAGGGCCGGCCGAAGGGCGCCATGCTCTCGCACCGGGCGCTGCTGGCCAACCACGAGCAGGTGGAGCGGATCGAACCGCCGGTGGTCGGGCCGGACGACAGGGTGCTGTTGGCGCTGCCGCTGTTCCACGCGTACGGGTTGAACTCAGGGCTGGGTGCGGTGGTCCACCATGGCGCGACCGGGGTGCTGGTCGACGACCTCGGCGGCGACGGCGGGCTCGCCGAGATCGCCCGGCACCGGGTCAGCGTGCTGGTCGGCGTACCGTCGATGTTCCTGACCTGGTCCACGGCGGAGGCCGGCGCGGCCGCCGCGGCGATGGCCTCGGTACGGGTCGCGGTCTGCGGCGCGGCGCCGCTGGAACCGGCCGTCGCGGCCCGCTTCGCCGAGGTGGCCGGCCGCCCGGTGCACGTCGGCTACGGCCTCACCGAGACCGCCCCGGTGCTCACCACCACCCTGGTCGGCGGGGTGCCGAAGGCCGGCTCGATCGGCCGGCCGCTGCCCGGCGTGCAGCTGCGCCTGGTCGGCCCGGACGGGACGGACCTGTGGCGCGACGGCGTGGCCGAGCCGGACGAGGACGACGACGAGCTGGACCTCGCCGACCCCGCGCCGGGCACCGACCCGGGGCAGATCGTGGTACGCGGCGCCAACCTCTTCTCCGGCTACTGGCCGGACGGCCGGGGCGGGCCGGACGCCGACGGCTGGTGGGCCACCGGCGACGTCGCCTACGCGGACGCCGACGGCGATCTCTTCCTGGTCGACCGGATCGGCGAGCTGATCCTGGTCAACGGCTTCAACGTCTATCCGCACGAGGTCGAGCTGGTGCTGTCCGCGCACCCGGGCGTGGCCGAGTCGGCGGTACTGGGTGTGCCGCACCCGCGGACCGGCGAGACTGTCCGGGCGTACGTGGTGCCGGCGCCGGGGCGTTCGGTGACCAGCGAGGACCTGCTCGCCCACTGCGCCCGCAACCTGGCCCGGTTCAAGTGCCCGACCGCGGTCGAGTTCGTCGACGCGCTGCCCCACTCGGCGATCGGGAAGGTGCGCAAGACCCTGCTCCGGTCGGACCCGTCCCCGGCGGACCCGGCCGGCGACCGCCCGTCGGCTCGCGCCGGCGCCAGCAACACGGAGGACACCGATGCGTGAACCCCGACTCACCCTGATCACCCGGCCCGGCTGCCATCTCTGCGACGACGCCAAGGCGGCCCTGGACCGGGTGGTGGCCGTCACCGGCGACCGGTGGGTCGAGCAGGACGTCACCGGCGACATCGAGCTGGAGCGCGAGTACGGCGACCGGCTGCCCGTGGTGCTGCTCGACGGCAAGGAGCACGGCTACTGGCGGGTGGAGGAGGAGCGGCTGCTGCGGGACCTCACGACGCCCCAGCTGTAGCGCGTCGCCGGCCGGTCCACCGGGCGCGGCGGACCGGCCGGTCCCGCCCGGTCTGTCCGGTCCCGCCCGGCCTGTCCGGTGCACGGGCGGGTCGGCCTGTCCGGTCGTGCCGGGGCACGGCGGGACGGCGGTGGTGTGCGCTGGGTAGGGTGCGGCGATGACCCCTGCACGCACCCACCTGGTGTGGGACTGGAACGGCACCCTGCTCAACGACCTCAGCCTGGTGGTCGCCGCCACCAACGCCGCCTTCGCCAGCGTCGGCGGGCCGAGCGTGACCGCCGAGGAGCACCGGGTCCGGTTCCGCCGGCCGGTCGCCGACTACTACGCCGAGGTGCTCGGCCGGGCCGTCGACGAGGAGGCGTTCGGGCGGTTGGACCGGCTCTTCCACGACGCGTACCGGGCGGGGCTGACCACCTGCGAGCTGGCGCACGACGCCGCGTCGGCAATGGCGGCCTGGTCGGGCAGCCAGTCGCTGCTGTCCATGTGGTTCCACGACGAACTGGTGCCGACCGTGCACACCTACGGGCTGAGCGGGCACTTCGTCCGGGTGGACGGCCTGCGGGCCGAGATCGGCGGCGACCGCAAGGCCGAGTCGCTTGAGCGGCACCTGGCCGAGCTGGGCCTGGACGGCGGGGGCGTGGTGCTGATCGGCGACTCCATCGACGACGCCGACGCGGCCGCCTCGGTCGGCGCCCGCGCCGTCCTCTACACCGGCGGCTTCACCGACCCCGCCCGCCTGCACGCCTCCGGCCACCCCGTGGCCGACACCCTCGCCGAAGCCGTAAAACTAGCCCAAACCCTCCCCTAACCCCGCGTCCACCCCGGGGAGGGTCAGTTGCGGAGGTAGGTGAGGACGGCCAGGACGCGGCGGTGTTGTTCGGTGTCGGGTGGGAGGTTGAGCTTGGTGAAGATGTTGCGGACGTGCTTCTCCACCGCGCCGTCGCTGACCACCAGGGTCCGGGCGATGGCGGTGTTGGACCGGCCCTCGGCCATCAACCCGAGCACCTCCCGCTCGCGCGGGGTCAGCTCGCGCAGCGGGTCGTCCCGGCGGCGCCGGGCGAAGAGCTGGCCGACCACCTCCGGGTCGAGCACCGTGCCGCCGACGGCAACCCGGTCCAGCGCGTCGAGGAACTCGTCGATCGCGGCCACCCGGTCCTTCAGCAGGTAGCCGATCCCGCCGCCGCCGGCCCCGGTGGTGGCGAGCAGGTCGTCGGCGTACGAGACCTCGACGTACTGGGAGAGCACCAGGATCGGCGTACGCGGCACCAGCCGCCGGGCCTCCACCGCGGCGCGCAGCCCCTCGTCGGTGTGCGAGGGCGGCATCCGGACGTCGACGATCGACACGTCGGGCCGGTGGGCCACCACCGCCTCGACCAGCGCCTCGCCGTCGCCGACCGCCGCCACCACCTCGTGCCCCTGCTCGCTGAGCAGCCGGATCAGCCCCTCCCGCAGGAGTATGCCGTCGTCCGCGATCACGATCCGCATGGTGTCGTTGTCTACCACGTGCGCACCACCGGGCCGGGGGAGCGCGGCGCGGCCGGCCGGGCCCCCACGCCCACGTCGGACCGCGCCCGCCGCGCCGCGACGGACCGCGTACCCCGAAGCGGGGCGACCGGGGTCACAGCGGGAGTTCCGCGCGGACCTCGGTGGGGCCGCCGGCCGGGCTGGTCACGTCGAGCCGGCCGCCGGCGGCGCGGACCCGGTCGGCGATGCCGACCAGCCCGTGCCCCTTGGCCAGGTGTGCCCCGCCCTGACCGTCGTCGCCGACCGCGACCACCAGCCGCTGGTCCTGCCGGGTCACCGCGACCTGGCACTCGGTGGCCCGGCTGTGCTTGGCGACGTTGGTCAGCGCCTCGGCCACCACGAAGTACGCGGTGCTCTCCACCGCCGGGTCGAGCCGCCCGGCCGGGGTGCCGAGGTCCGGGTCCACCCGCAGCTCGATCGGGATCAGTCCGCGGCCGGCGAGCGCGGCGAGGGCGCTGGGCAGCCCCCGGTCGACCAGGATCGGCGGCGCGATGCCCCGGGACAGCGCGCGCAACTCGGCGAGCGTCTCCCGGGTCTGGGTGACCGCCTCGTCCAGGGTCCGACCGGCCGCCTCCGGATCGGAGGCGAGCTGCTGGCGGGCCCGGCTCAGGTCCATCGCCAGCCGGACCAGGCGCTGTTGCGGGCCGTCGTGGATGTCCCGTTCCAGCCGGCGCAGCGCGCTCGCCTCGGCCGACACGGCGGCCCGCTTCTGCTCCTCCAGCACGGTGATCCGGTTGCGCATCTCGGCCACCCCGGTGAGCATCGCCCGGCCGAAGCTGGCCTCCATCAGGGCGCAGCCGCGGACCACGATCGGCAGCGTGATCAGGAAGAACAGCCCGATCGCGGTGTGCAGGCCGATCCGGGCGGTGGTTGAGTCGCCCAGGCCGAGGAGCTGGGGCAGTTCGACGTCCTCCGGGTCGCCGTGCGGCAGCGCCCAGTCGTACGCCCAGTAGAGCGAGCCGGCGACGGCGCCGGCCCACCAGACCAGCGTGACCACGAAGCTGGCGACGGCCACCACCAGCTTGAGGATGCCGTGCGCCAGATCCAGCCAGGACTGGGCGTCGCCCATCGGCACGAAGATCCGCCGCCAGGCGCTCGCGCCGGGCTCGGCGAGCCGGTACTGCGGGCGGATTCGGGCCTGTCGCAGCACGGCGGGCAGTCGCAACCGTTCGATGTCGGCCAGCCCGCGGGCGGCGTAGAGGGTGCCGCTCAGGATCGGCAGGCCGATCACGGTCACCACCAGCCCGAGACCGGCGGCGAGGCCCACGATGAGCACGACGAAGCTGGTCAGCGCCAGCGGCAGGCCGACCAGGACGTACCCGGAGTCGATGAAGAGCTGGCGGGAGATGGTCGGGGCCAGCGCCGGCTGGTCGGCGGTGGCGGGAACGGCGGTCATGTCACGAGGCTAGGCAGCGGGGTGGGCGCCCACCCATCCCGCCGGCCGCCGTTTCCGGCGTAGGGCTGGCCCTACCTGGGCCGGGCGGGTGGCCGCCGAGCCGGTCGGGGCCGCGACGCGCGGTCGCGCGATTGGTCAGAGAAGTCGTAATTGAGCAATAATCGCCGAGCGGCGCCGGCACGGTTGCCGGATCGATCTTGCGGAATGGAGGGCCTGGTGGAGCCGCGTCGCGAGCTTTCAAGATCGCGATTTGTGCGTGCGTTCACAAGCGCCTACTCTGTAATTCCGACGCGCCCTGCTAGCACAGCCGGCAATCTCGGTCGCCAGCGGGAGTCCCGAAACGGCCGGCCACTGGAGCTGGACGAGGATCGCACCGCACGGAGTCTCATGAGTCAGCACCGTCACCCTGGCGCGCCCGGTCGCGCCGGTGCCGTACCGGCGCTACCTGACCTGCCCGAGGCGACGGTCGCGCGGCTCCCCGAATACCTTCGTGCCCTGCACAATCTCGCCGAGACAGGGCACGAGACGGTGTCCAGCGAGGGGCTGGCCAGCGCCGCCGGGGTCAACTCCGCCAAGCTGCGCAAGGACCTGTCCCACCTCGGCTCGTACGGCACCCGCGGGGTCGGCTACGACGTGGCGCTGCTGATCGACCAGATCGAGTTCGTGCTCGGGCTCACCCAGCGCCGGGCGGTCGCCCTGGTCGGTGTGGGTAACCTCGGTCACGCCCTGGCCGGCTACGACGGGTTCGCCAGCCGCGGTTTCCGGATCGCCGCGCTCTTCGACGCCGACCCGGCGCGGGTCGGCGAGGAGATCAACGGCCTGGTCGTGCAGCACGTCGACGAGCTGCCCCGGGTCGCCGCCGCGGAGTCGATCGCGATCGGCGTGATCGCCACCCCCGCCGCGGCCGCCCAGCGGGTCGCCGACCAACTCGTCGCGGTCGGTGTGACCAGCATCCTGAACTTCGCGCCGTGCGTACTCTCGGTGCCGGAGGGGGTCGACGTGCGCAAGGTCGACCTCGCCATCGAGCTGCAGATCCTGTCCTTCCACGAGCACCGCAAGGCGTCGCTGACCGCGCTCCCCGCCACCGGTGGGTCCGCCCTCACCGCCCTGCCGGGCGGGCTCGCGGTCACCGACACCCAGGAGGCGATCGGCAAGTGAAACTGCTCGTCGTCGGCGCGTCGTACCGCACCGCTCCGGTCGCCACCCTGGAGCGGCTCGCGGTGGCTCCCGCCGAGCTCACCCGCACCCTGGACCGCCTGGTCGCGCAGCCGTACGTGACCGAGGCCGTGCTGGTCTCCACCTGCAACCGGGTGGAGGTCTACGCCGCGGTGTCCGGTTTCCACGGCGGCCTCGGTGACATCTGCGCCGTGCTGGCCGAGCAGGCCGGCAGCCCGCCCGCCACGCTCGCCAACCATCTCTACGTGCACTACGACGCCGCCGCCGTCGACCACGTCTTCCGGGTCGCCGCCGGGCTGGACTCGATGGTGGTCGGCGAGGCGCAGATCCTCGGCCAGCTCCGTGACGCCTACCACTGGGCGAGCGGGGCGGACACCGCCGGGCGGCTGCTGCACGAGCTGATGCAGCAGGCGCTGCGGGTGGGCAAGCGCGCCCACGCGGAGACCGGCATCGACCGGGCCGGCCAGAGCGTTGTCACCGCCGCGCTGGAGCTGGCGGCCGGCCACCTCGACGGTGACCTCGCCGGCCGTCCGGCGCTGGTGGTCGGGGCCGGCGCGATGGGCTCGCTGGGCGTGGCGACCCTCTCCCGGCTGGGCGCCGGGCCGCTCACCGTGACCAACCGGGGGGCCGACCGCGCCGTCCGCCTGGCCGAGTCGTACGGCGCCGCGGCGGCCCCGATGGCCGAGCTGACCGCGACTCTATCCACAGTGGATATCGTAGTGGCCGCCACCGCGGCCACCGAACCGGTCCTCACCCGCGACGTGGTCAGCCGGGCGCTGGCCGACCGCGACTCCGACCGGGGTCCGCTGATCCTGCTCGACCTGGCCGTGCCGCGCGACGTCGCGCCCGGCGTCGCCGAGCTGCCCGGCGTCGAGGTGATCGACATCGACCGGATGGCCGCGCTGCTCGCCGACGGGCCGGCCGCTGCCGACGCCGCCGCCGTGGAGCGGATCGTCGCCACCGAGGTGGAGGGTTTCCTCACCTGGCTGCGCGGAACGGACGTGGCGCCGACCGTGGCCGCCCTGCGCGGACGCGCCGACGACGTGGTCACCGCCGAGCTGCGCCGGCTCGCCCAGCGCCGCCCCGACCTGACCGACGACCAGCGGGCCGAGGTGGCCCGGACGGTGCACCGGGTGGTCCAGCGGCTGCTGCACCAGCCCACCGTGCGGGTCCGCCAGCTGGCCGCGGAGCCCGGCGGCGACCAGTACGCGGCGCTGCTGCGCGAGCTGTTCGACCTCCAGGTGCCGCAGACCTCGCCGGTCGACACCGTCCCCGACGTCGTGGAGACCGACGTCAGCCCGGCGTTCGGCGCCACCGACGCCGTTCCGCCCGCCGGAGGTGAGCGATGAGCACGCCCCTGCGCCTCGGTACCCGGGGCAGCCAGTTGGCGATGGCCCAGTCCGGCCACGTCGCCGAGGCCCTGACCGCCGCCACCGGGCGCCCGGTCGAACTGGTCGAGGTGGTCACCGCCGGCGACCGCTCCGCCGCGCCGGTGCACCGGCTCGGGGTGGGCGTCTTCGTCTCCGCGCTGCGCGACGCGCTCGCCGCGCGGACCATCGACTTCGCCGTGCACTCCTACAAGGACCTGCCCACCGCGGCGGCGCCCGGGCTGCACATCGCCGCCGTGCCGCCGCGGCAGGATCCGCGGGACGCGCTGGTCGCCCGCGACGGCCGGACGCTCACCGAGCTGCCGCCGGGCGCGCTCGTCGGCACCGGTGCGCTGCGCCGCATCGCTCAGCTGCACGCCCTCGGCATGCAGCTGGAGGTCACCCCGATCCGGGGCAACGTGGACACCCGCCTGGCACGGGTGTTCGGCCCGGAGGCCGACCTGGACGCCGTCGTGCTGGCCCGGGCCGGCCTGGCCCGGCTGGGCCGTACCGACGTGGTCACCGAGACGCTCGACCCGATGCTGATGCTGCCCGCGCCCGCCCAGGGCGCGCTGGCGGTGGAGTGCCGGGTCGACGACCAAGACCTGGTCGAGCTGCTGGCCGTGCTCGACCACGCACCGTCCCGCGCCGCGGTCGTCGCGGAGCGGGCGTTGCTGGCCACCCTGGAGGCCGGGTGCAGCGCACCCGTCGCCGCCTACGCCGAGCTCGCCGAGGGCGACGCCGGCGAAGAGATCTACCTGCGCGGGGCGGTGATCAGCCCGGACGGTACCCGTGACCTCCGGCTGTCCCGCACCGGTACGCCCGCCGACGCGGCGGAGATCGGCAAGGCACTCGCCGCCGAACTCCTCGACCTCGGCGCCGACTCGATCCTCGGCCAAGCAGGACCCACCGGCCCGGGGACCCAGCAATTTGGGAGCACAGAATGACCCGCACCCGTAAGCCCGTAGGCCGCATCGCGTTCGTCGGGGCCGGTCCCGGCGACCCGGGCCTGCTGACCCGTCGGGCGCACGACGCCCTGGTCGACGCCGACCAGGTGGTGTACGACCGGGGAGTCCCCGAGTCGCTGCTCGACGCCGTCCGCGCCCAGGCCAAGACCGACGCCCAGTTCACGCCGGCCGAGGGCGCGCCGGGTGACGTGGCGAAGGTGCTGATCTCGGCGGCCCGCTCCGGGCTGAACGCCGTGCACCTGGTCGCCGGTGACCCGTTCGGGCACGACTCGGTGGTCAAGGAGGTGCAGGCGGTGGCGCGCACCGCCGCGCACTTCGAGGTGGTGCCGGGGGTCGGCCAGGCCGAGGGGGTGGCCACCTACGCGGGTGTGCCGCTGCCGGGCGTACGGACCGCGGCCGACGTCGAGGACGTCAGCGAGCTGGACTTCGAGGCGCTGGCGGCGGCCGTCGGCCGGGGCTCGCTGGCGCTGGCCGTGGACGCCGGTGACCTCGCCGCGATCCGGGACGGCCTGCTCGCCGCCGGAGTCGACGGCGCCACCCCGGTCGGGGTGACCGGCGACGGCACCGGGGAGACGCAGTACACCACCACATCGACAGTGGACAGCTTCGTCGCCGCGGCGCTCGGCTTCACCGGCCGGGTGGTGCTCACCGTCGGTGCCGGCGTCACCCAGCGGGACAAGCTCGGCTGGTGGGAGAACCGGCCGCTGTACGGCTGGAAGGTGCTGGTCCCGCGGACCAAGGAGCAGGCCGGGGTGATGAGCGCCCGGCTGCGCGCGTACGGTGCCATCCCGTGCGAGGTGCCGACCATCGCGGTGGAGCCGCCGCGCACCCCGGCCCAGATGGAGCGGGCGGTCAAGGGCCTGGTCGACGGCCGGTACGCCTGGGTGATCTTCACCTCGGTGAACGCGGTCCGCGCGGTCTGGGAGAAGTTCGCCGAGCACGGTCTGGACGCCCGGCACTTCGGTGGCGTCAAGATCGCCTGCATCGGGGACGCGACCGCCGACGCGGTCCGCGCGTTCGGCATCCAGCCGGAGCTGATCCCGTCCGGGGAGCAGTCCTCCGATGGGTTGCTGGCCGAGTTCTCGCCGCACGACGAGGTGCTCGACCCGGTCGGCCGGGTGCTGCTGCCGCGCGCCGACATCGCCACCGAGACACTTGCCGCCGGGCTCACCGAGCGCGGCTGGGAGGTCGATGACGTGACCGCGTACCGGACCGTGCGGGCCGCCCCGCCGCCGGCCGAGATCCGTGACGCGATCAAGTCGGGTGGCTTCGACGCGGTGCTCTTCACCTCGTCCTCGACGGTCCGGAACCTGGTCGGCATCGCCGGGAAGCCGCACGCGCGTACCGTTGTTGCCGTCATCGGGCCCAAGACGGCGGAGACCGCGACGGAGTTCGGCCTGCGGGTCGACGTCCAGCCGCCGCACGCCTCGGTCCCCGACCTGGTGGAGGCGCTCGCCGCCTACGCCGTCGAGTTGCGCGAGAAGCTCGCCGCCATGCCGGCGAAGCAGCGCCGGGGCTCGAAGGTGCAGGGGCCGACCGCCCTCCGTTTCCGCTAGTCGCAGCAGGAGGCCCGTATGTCGTACCCCGAGATCCGGCCCCGCCGGCTGCGCCGCACCGCGGCGCTGCGGCGGCTGGTCTCCGAGACCCGCGTCGACCCGGCCGAGCTGGTCGTGCCGATGTTCGTCAAGGAGGGGCTGACCGAGCCGCGGGCGATCGCCTCGCTGCCCGGGGTGCTCCAGCACTCCCGGGACTCGCTGCGCAAGGCCGCGGTCGAGGCGGTCCAGGCCGGGGTCGGCGGGATCATGCTGTTCGGGGTGCCGACGCGGCGGGACCCGGAGGGCTCCGGCGGGATCGACCCGAACGGCATCCTGAACGTGGCCATCCGGGACGTGGTCTCCGAGGTGGGTGACGCCACCGTGGTGATGAGCGATCTCTGCCTGGACGAGTTCACCTCGCACGGGCACTGCGGTCTGCTCACCCCGGACGGCGAGGTGGACAACGACGCCACCCTGGCGGCGTACGCCGAGATGGCGGTGGCCCAGGCCGCCGCCGGGGTCGGCGTGGTCGGGCCGTCCGGGATGATGGACGGCCAGGTCGGGGTGGTCCGCAAGGCGCTCGACGCCGCCGGCCACACCGACGTCGCCGTGCTGGCGTACGCGGTGAAGTACGCTTCGGCGTTCTTCGGCCCGTTCCGCGACGCGGTGGAGTCGGCGCTGGAGGGTGACCGGCGCACCTACCAGCAGGACCCGGCGAACCTGCGGGAGTCGCTGCGCGAGGTGGCGCTGGACGTCGCCGAGGGCGCCGACATGGTGATGGTCAAGCCGGCGCTGCCGTACCTCGACGTGGTGTCCGCGGTCCGCGCGGCGGTCGACGTCCCGGTCGCCGCCTACCAGGTCTCCGGCGAGTACGCGATGGTCGAGGCGGCCGCCGCGAACGGCTGGATCGACCGGGAGCGGGTGATGCTGGAGACGCTCACCTCGATCCGCCGGGCCGGTGCCCAGATCATCCTCACCTACTGGGCGGTCGAGGCCGCTCAGCTGCTCCGCCAGCGCTACTGACCCGAGCCGGTGGCCGTCCCGCTGCAACCCGGGCGGTGGTTCGCCGTTCAGGTTGGCGCGGTTGGCCCGCCCGCCCGGAGGAGCAGGGCGGGCGGGCCGTCGTCTGTCGGCGGTCGAACGGGGGTCAGTCGTCGTTCGAGATGGTGCCGGCGGCGATCGGATCGGCCAGGCGCAGCCCCGGCACGCCGGCCACCACCAGGGTGAGCTTCTCGTCCGGCTCCGCCTTCCGGTCGCCGCGTACGGTCACCGGGAAGGCCAGCGAGGTCTGCCCGGCGGCCAGCGTGCGGCAGCCGACGTACGGGTCGTAGTCCTGGCCGGACCGGGCGGTGATGCCGATGGTCGCGGCGCAGAGCAGCACCGGCTGGGAGAGCGGCCGGGAGACGGTGACGGTGAAGGTGAGCGGAGTGGTGCCCTTGTCGCCCTCGGCCACCGCCAGGTCGCCGACGCTCAGTGTGGCCCGGGAGCGGAACCGGGCCACCTGCGGGTCGTGGTCGCTGGAACCGCGGGTGCCGTCAACGGCGTGCGCCGCCGGCCAGTCCGCGTTGATGTGCGCGGCCCGCATCTGCACCAGGTCCCGGTGCAGCGCCTCGTTGACGAAGAGGTGGTCCAGCGTCTGCGCCTGCCCCTCGAAGCTGTACGAGTAGGCCGACGACGGTGCGTCCGCGAGCAGGTCCTCCCAGAGGTTCCGCATCCCCGCCTCGTACAGCGGGGCGAGCTGGTCCGACGGGGTCGGCCGGTCAGCGGTGGCGATCGGGTCGTCGGGGCGGGGGAAGACGTTCAGGTCCCCGCCGTACACCACCCGGGCGTGCGGGTCCGCCGCCTCGATCGCGGTGACGATCGCGGCCCCGTACGCGGCCTGCTCCCGGCGCTGCCCGACCCGGCTGTCCGGGCCGGACGAGTAGTGGTTGCTGGCCGCCCAGAGCGTGAACCGCTCGGTCGAACCGGGCGCCGCGGCCACGGTGAACTTGCCGAGCTGCGGGGCGCGGGTGAAGACGTTGTTGCCGTCCCGGCCGGTGGAGGTGTCCACGTCGGCCGGCAGCACCGCGTTGAGCGCCTTCGGGTTCTGCACGTCCGCGTTGCTGGCCAGCCCCGGCGCGCGGTACTGCACGGTCGGCGCCGAGCCCAGCAGCGGGTCGGCCGCGGTGGCCTCGGCCAGCGACACCCGGTCCGTGCGGTAGAGGAACGCGGCGGTGATGCCCCGGGCGTCCGCGCCCGTCCGGTCGTACGCGGCGGCGTAGGCGGGACCGCCGGCCGCCGCGATGGTCAGCGCCAGGTCCTGGAGGCTGTCCGGCGCGCCGTCGGCGTTGTTGGTGCTGCCGCAGCTCAGCTGACCGTCGGCGACGGCGCAGATGTCCTGGTCCTCGGCTTCCTGCACGAGGATCAGGTCCGGGCTGTGCAGGTCGGTGGTGATCTGGTCGGCGAGCGCGGCGAGCTGGTCGCGGTACTCCTGCTCGCTGCCCGGCACGTAGTCGAACGGCGGGTCCACGCCGGCACAGCCCCCGTTGCCGGCGAAGTCGCAGCCGTCGAACGGGTCGTCCCGGAAGTCGTACAGGTTCTCCACGTTGTAGGTCGCGACGGCCACCTCCTCCGGCCGGTTGGCCGGCTGCGGCGGGTGGTTCGTCGACGGGTCGGTGCCCGCGGCGAACTCGGCCCGCTCGACCTGCACGCCGTACTTCTCGAACGAGTAGTAGAGGCCGCCGACCGCGTCGGCGCTCAGCGTGTCGAAGGTGTGCGCCGGCGGCAGCAGCGCGCCACTGTCCCCGGTGCTGCCCTTCACGCCCATGCTGCCGAGCATGATCCGCTGGCCGTTGCCGTCGTCGAAGCGGCGGCCGGGGTCGTTGTCCAGCGGGTGCGCGTCGCGGAACACCCGGCGGGCGTACGGGTCGGCGCGGTCGAGCAGCGGGTCGTCCCGGTCGACCACCCACAGCTCGGCGTCGGCGGTGGAGTCGAAGACGTTCCGCCCGCTCACCACGCCGCTGCCGGCGCGCACCCGCAGCCGGGCGCCCTCGTGCCGCTCCCAGAACCGGCCCGCCG
The DNA here is from genome assembly GCF_011759515.1 of Micromonospora sp. CNZ280. NCBI lineage: Bacteria > Bacillati > Actinomycetota > Actinomycetes > Micromonosporales > Micromonosporaceae > Micromonospora > Micromonospora sp. CNZ280. The sequence goes on along the minus strand of NZ_JAAOYP010000001.1, from coordinate 1,403,417 downwards.
CGGCCAGGTCGGCCGGGGGCACCGCGTCGGCGACCGCGACGGCGGTGGCCACGTCGACCCCGGTGGCGATCCGCCGCACCAGCGAGGCGCTGGAGAGCTGGGTCATGTTGAAGTACTCCGACACCCGGGCGCGGAGCACCACCTCGTCGCCGACGGTCGGCACGTAGCCGCCGATCAGCGAGGTGAACGAGCCCATGAACACGAAGATGCCGTCGGAGCTGGTCGGGTCGCCGTCCGTGGCGTCCGCCCGGCTCTGCAGGAAGAAGCCGCGCTGGTCCCGCCCGGAGGAGCTCCGGGCCAGGGTCAGCTGGGTGATCACGCCGCGCACGTCGTAGAGGGCGCTGCTGGTGCCGTTGCCGCTGGCCGGCGCGTAAGGGGAGCGGTCGGCCGGGCCGGACTCGCCGTCGGTGGTCGGGCCCTGCACCTCGCCGATCGTCAGCTCCCGGGTGACCTGCACGGAGAGGGTGCAGGTGGCGGTGCCGCCGTCCGCGTCGGTGGCGGTCAGCACGACGGTGTACGCCCCGGCGGCCAGGTCGGCGCTCGCCGTGACGGTGGCCCGGGCGGTGCCGCCGACCGCGTCGGCGGGGGTGACCGCGGTGCGGCCGATCGCGCCCGCGGTCGGGGTCGGGGTGACCGAGGTGACCGCCAGGTCGACGATCCGGTCGTCGGTGTCGGTCGCGGTGACCTCGCGGGTCGCCGCGGTGCCGACCGGGGTGACCAGCGCGCCGCCGCAGTCCAGGGTGGCCGGCGCGTCGATCGGGCCGCCGCCCGCGGAGTGCGCGCCGAGCCCGTCGAACGTGTCGGTGGCGAAGCCGGCCCACTGGGCGGCCGGGTCGAAGGCGTCGGCCGGTTCGGTGTCGCCGGCGGTGACGCCGGCCAACCGGCGCAGCGTGTTGTCGGCGGTGCTGGTCAGCCCGCTGCCCCACTCGGCGCCCGGGTCGACGCCGACCTGGCCGAGCGAGTCGAGCACGGTGCCGCCGCGGCTCAGCACGACCGCGTCGTCGCCGTTGAACAAGCCGGCGGTGATGGTCTGGTCGGCCTGGGCGAGGATCGCCGGCCCGGCGGAGGCGTGGGCGAACACGAACACGTCGCCGGCCGGCACGGTGCCGGTCAGCGGCACGTTCGTCGGGGTGGTGGAGCCGTTGAAGTAGAGCTGCAGCTGGTATCCGTCGGCGGCCAGGTCGACGGCGGCGCCGGTGCCGTTGTAGAGCTCGATCGCCTTGTTGTTGGACGAGCCCTCGACGTACTCGGAGATGAACAGGTCGGTGGGCGCGGCGCTGGCCGCGGGGGGTGCGACGCCGACGGCCGTGGCGGTGACGGCGGCGGCGGTCGCGAGCGCGGCTATGGTGCGGCGCGGGCGCATGGGGCCTCCACGATGGGTGGACGGGAACTAACGCACGTTAAGGGGCGTCGCTGTCCAGCGTCCATCCTCCGGTGGACTGTTTCGTGAATTCCGGTCAGCGCGCGGCGTCGAGACGGTGCACCAGGTCGGCGACGTCGACACTGTATTCGCACCAGTCGCGGTCGGGGCGGTAGCCCAGCTCCGCGTTGACCTTGAGCATCGCCTCGTTGGCCTGCGCGTTCCAGGTCTGCACCTCGGCCAGTTCCGGCTCGGCGGAGCGCAGCTCCAGCAGCATCCGCGCCTTGATCGCCCGGTCGATCCCGTAGCCCCGGTGATCCTGCACCACGATGGTGTCGTACTGGTCGGCGCGGGTGGGGTGCTGCGCCGGCACCACCACCTCGGTCAGCCCGGCCACCTCGCCGCTCTGCTCGTGCAGGGCGAGCACGATGTACGGCTTCATGCCGCGCCGGTGCAGGCAGTCCAGGCTGTCCCGGAGCCGTTCCGGGTCGTACGAGCTGGGGCGCAGTTCGCCGTCGTCGACGTCGCGCACCTCGGCCTTGGCCCGCGCGTACGCCTCGATCAGGTCGTCCGGCGGCCCGCCCGGGCAGAACTCGAGGTGGTAGCCCGCGCCGATGCCGGTGGCCATCTCGGCCAGTTCGGCCCAGTCCACCGTGGACAGGTCGAGCACGCTGCGGGTCTCGACGTACTCCCGGGTGAAGCCGAGCGCCTCGTAGAACGCCACCGCCGGGGTGTCGCCGACCACCTCGACCCCGATCGACTGGAACCCCTCGTGGTAGACCCGGCGGGCGGCCACCCGCACCAGGTCGCGGCCCAGCCCGGAACGCCGGGCCGACGGGTGCACCAGCACCTCCAGCACGCCGATGTCACCGAGCAGCAGCACCTGCACCTGGCCCAGGATGGGCCCCGGCGCCCCGTTGCCGTCCGGCTCGGTCTGGGCGACCCAGGAGAGCCGCCGTTCGCCCGGCATCACCTCGGAGAGGTATTCACGCAGGGAACTCTCCCGCCACGGTGGATCCTGCGGCAGATCGGCCGCGAGGACCGCGTTCAGCGTGTCCAGCAGCGACGCGATCTCGGCGGACGACGCGGTCCTGGGGTCCCACTCGCGCACCATCACCCGTCTAGCTTGCCGCTAACGGCTGCCCGAAGGAAGGGTCCAGTTCTCCAAATGTATGCGGACGATCACTTCACGTACGGCTGGCCTGCCCGTAACGGTTCGCGGTGTCGAAGACGTCCTGGGCGTAGCGGCGGACGTCGTTGTACGACAGGATGGCGTTCCACCAGTCGCCCGGGATGGTGAGGTTCCGGCCGCCCTTGCAGAGGTAGTTGCCGGCGGCCAGGGCGGCGTCGTCCAGGTCGTGCGGGTCCTTGCGGCCGTCGTTGTCCGCGTCGGCGCCGATCTCCTGCCAGGTGGTCGGGATGAACTGCATCGGCCCGATGGCGCGGTCGTAGGTGGTGTCCCGGTCCAACTGGCCCCGGTCGGTGTCGGTGATCCGCATCCGGCCGCCCTGGCCGTCCAGCGGCAGCCCGATGATCTCCGGCAGCGCCCGGCCGTCCGGGCCGAGCTTGGCGTTGTTGGCCTGGCCGTGCCCGGACTCGACGAACCCGATCGCGGCGAGGGTGGTCCAGCTCAGGCCGCAGCTTCGGTTGGTTTCGGCGAGCACCAGTTCGGCGTAGCCGTACGCCTGCATGGCGACCGGCGAGATGCCGACCTTCGGGCCGACCTGCTGTGCCCAGGCGGCGAGCGCGTCGGCCGGCCGGCCGGTGGCCACCGCACCCACCGCCGGCCCGGTGGGCAGCGTGCCGCCCGGTGGCAGCGTCCCGGTGGGTAGCGGGGTGCCGCCCGGCAGTACCGGCTGTGCCGGTGGCGGGGTGGCGGTGGCGCTGTCGTCGGCGGCGACCGGCCGGGGCGCGCGGACCGTCGCGGGCACCACCAGGGCGCCGGCCGCGGCGGTGGTCAGGACCAGGGCGAGCAGGAACACCCCGGGCAGGGTGAGCCGGCCGCTGGAGCGCCGCGACCAGTCCCGGGCGGCGGCCAGCGCCACCCGGTGCGGCGGCTGCCGTACGGCGTGCGCGAACGGCACCCGGCGCCGCCGGGCTCCCGTCGGCCGCCCCGGCGTCGTCGCGCCGCCCCCCGCGGCGCCCGGCTTGCCCGCGCTGTCATCCGACTTGGCGGTGGATCCCGTGCTGTCGTCCTCGCCGTCGCCCGGCTTGGTGCTGGCGGCCTTCGCGTCGCCGCCCGGCTTGGTGGTGCCGGCGTCCGCGCTGCCCTCCGGCTTGGCGGTGGTGGCGTCCGCGCTGCTGCTCGGCGTGGTCGTGACGGCGGTGGCCGCCGTGCTGTCCTTGCCGTCGCCCGACCTGGTGGTGGCGGTGTCCGCGCTGCCGTCCACCTTGGTGGCCGCGTCCGCGTCGGCGGTCGGCGTGGTGGCGGCGGCCTTCGCGGCGTCCGCGTCCGGCGCGTCCGCGGCGGCGCCCGGCCGGGCCTCGGCCCCGACGGATGCGGCGGTGTCGCGCGCCGGGGCGCCGGCCTTCGTCTCGCCCTTCGCCGCGTCGGTCTTCTCCCGCGGGGCGGCCGATCTCAGCCACGGGCGACGCGGGCGGGGCAGCCGGGTCGCCGGCTCGTCCGGCGCGGCGCCCGAGCCGGCGAGCGGCCCGTCGAGGGGCGCGGCCGGGCGCAGGGGTCGATGGGTCGATCTGTCCTCGCCGTCCACCACCCGTCGAGTATCACCCATGTCCCGTCCAGAGTCAGGTCCGGTCGTACCCTGGTGCCATGCCCCGGTATGAGTTCCGCTGCCGCGCCTGCGGCGACACCTTCGAGGTCAACCGTCCGATGATCCGGGCCGGCGAGCCGGCCTCCTGCCCGCAGGGGCACGACGACACGGTCAAACTGCTCTCCACGGTCGCGGTGACCGGCCGGGGCGGTGCCACGGCGTCCGGCGACACGCCCGCCGCGGGTGGCGGCGGTGGCTGCTGCGGGGGTGCCTGCGGCTGCTGATTCCGTGCGCTCGGGCCGTGGCGCTTGCCCGCGTCGAGGTCCAGTGGCACCTTGGGTCGGAACCTGCCCGGCCGTTCTCACGATGCGTGACGGCTCGGTATCAGGCAGCATGAACCCGACGTCACGGGCGGAGGTTCCACGCATGTCGCCACGGATCCACCTCCCGACCGGGTGGGTGACCTTCGTCTTCACCGATATCGAAGGCTCGACCCGGCTGGCCCAGCTGCTCGGCCCGGACTACCGTCCGGTGCTGCGCGAGCATCGCCGGCTGCTGCGCCGGACGATCGCCGCGACCGAGGGCGCGGAGCTGCTGACCGAGGGCGACTCGTTCTTCCTGGCGTTCGGCGACGCGACCGCGGCGCTCACCGCGTGCCTGACCGCGCAACGCGCCCTGGTCGACCACGAGTGGCCGACCCCGGAGGCCGCGCCCCGGGTGCGGATGGGCCTGCACACCGGTTGGGCCGAGCCGCGCGACGGCGAGTACGCCAGCCCCGAGGTGCACCGGGCGGCGCGGATCGCCGCCGCCGCGCACGGCGGCCAGGTGCTCTGCTCGGCCGCCACCGCGCGGCACGCCGACCCGCTGCCGGCCGGCGCCTCCCTGCTCGACCTCGGGCTGCACCGGCTGCGTGGCTTCGACGACCGGGAGCGGTTGTTCCAGCTGGTCGCCCCGGGGCTGGAGCGGCAGTTCCCGCGGCCGCGTACCGCCGACGCGGTGGCGCACAACCTGCCCACCCAGGTCACCTCGTTCGTCGGCCGGCAGGCCGAGCGCGCCGAGCTGCGCCGGCTCGTCGAGGACCACCGGCTGGTCACCGTGCTGGGCGCGGGCGGGGCGGGCAAGACCCGCCTCGCGGTGGAGCTCGCCGCCGACCTGGTGGAGACGTACCCGGACGGGGTCTGGTTCGTCGACATCGCCACCGTCACCGACCCGGGGCTGGTGGCGTTCGCGATCGCCGCCGTGCTCGGGCTGCGCCCGGAACCCGGCCGGCCCATGGTGGACACCCTGGTCGAGTACGCCGCCGCCCGTCGGATGCTGGTCGTGCTGGACACCTGCGACGCCCAGCCGGCCGCCTCGGCCGACGTGATCTCCCGGCTGCTCGCCGGCGGGGTGGGCGTGCGGGTGCTGGCGACCAGCCGGGAGTCGTTCGGCCTGCCCGGCGAGGTGGTGTGGCGGATCCCGCCGCTCTCGGTCGACCCGCCCGCCGACGGCGCGGAGAGCGACGCGGTGGCGCTGCTGCTGGACCGGACCGCGGCGGCCCGGGGCGGCCGGCAGCCGGACCCGGCCGAGTCGGCCGACCTGCGCCGGGTGGTGCGGCGGCTGGACGGGTTGCCGCTCGCCATCGAGCTGGCCGCTGCCCGGCTGCGGGTGCTCTCGGTCGGGCAGCTCGCCGAGCGCCTCGACGACGTGCTCGGCACCCTGGACGCCGGCCGGGACGACCCGGAGCCGCTTCCGATGGAGCGCGGCTGGACGGGCAACCAGCAGGACACGGTGGACCTGGTCGCGGCGGCGGCCGGCGCCACGCCGCCCACCCCGGCCACCCGGGCGGTGCAGCGGTCGGCCACCGAGCGGCACCTCACCATGCAGGCGACGGTCACCTGGTCGTACCGGACGCTGGGGCCGCGGGCGGCCCGGCTGCTGCGCTGGCTGGCGGTCTTCGCCGGCCCGGTGGACCTGGCCACCGTGGAGTGGCTGCTCGGCGACGACCCGCTCGACCCGCTCTCGGTGCTGGTGGACAAGTCGATGGTGCTGGCCGAGCCGCACGCGGCGGGCAGCACCTACCGGATGCTCGACCCGATCCGGGCGTACGCGGCGCGGCGGCTGGCCGAGGCCGGCGAGGAGCGGGCCGCCCGGGACCGGCACGTGGCCTGGTCGGCGCACGCGCTGGAGCGGGCCCACCTGGGCCCGGACGGCCGGCCGGTCACCCTCTCCCTGTACGCCCTCGACCCGCTCGCCGGCGAGCTGCGCGCCGCGCTGCGCTGGTGCACCACCGGTGGCAGCGCCCGGGCCGGCCTGCGGCTGGCCGGTGGGCTGGACCAGTGGTGGCGGGAGCGGGGTCTGGCCCGGGAGGGGCGGCTCTGGCTGTTCCGGCTCTACGGCCGGATCGCGGAAACCGGCGAGGTGATCCCGGAGGACGAGCTGGCGGCGGCGTACCACATGCACTCGCTGCACGCCGGCGCGGACGGCGAGTTCGCCGAGGAGCTGCGCTTCTCGCAGCGGGCCGAGGCGGCGGCCCGGCAGGCCGGGGACGCCGGCCTGCTGGCGCGGGTGCTCGCCGGCCGGGCCGCCCCGCTGGTCGACATGGGACAGTTCGCCGAGGCCGAGCGGGTCTGCCGGGAGGTCATCGAGTGGGCACACGGTCAGGACGTGCTGGGCGACGCGCTGTTCGCCGTGTTCGGGCTGGCCGAGCTGCTCTGGCGGCGGGGCGCGCTGGACGAGGCGGCGGAGCTGCTGGGCGCCGCCCGCCCGGTCGAGGCGGCCCGCCCGGTGGAGCGGGGCCGGCGCTCGGTGGACATGCTGCTCGGCATGGTCGCCCTGGCCCGGGGTGACCTGGTCGCGGCGCACGAGCACCTGCTGGTGGCGCTCCGGTCCCGGATGAGTCACGGCTTCCACGGCCGAGCCTGCGACACGCTGAACGCGGTAGCGGTGCGCTGCGCCGCCGGTGGCGAGCCGCTGACCGCGGCCCGGCTCTTCGGTGCGGCCCAGGCCACCCGGGCCAACCTGCGCTCCACCCCGGGCATCTACGGGGCCTACTGGGCTGAGCGGCAGTCGGAGCTGCGCGCGGAACTGGGCGACGCGGCCTTCGACGACGCGTACGGCGAGGGGGCCGAGCTGGGCCTGGAGGAGGCGGCGGCGCTCGCGCTCGGCGTGGAGCACCCCGACCTGGCGGCCGACTCCACCCGGTTCACCACCGGCGTCCCGACCCCGTCCCCCCGTCGCTCGGCGGCCGACCCGCACCGCCACCCCACCCCCCACACCGGGCACGCCTGACCCGCCCCGCCCCGGCCCGACCCGACACGGTTGATCAAGGGGTTCGCGTCAGGATCCGGCCCGGATCTGACGTGAACCCCTTGATCACCAGAGCAGCACCGCAGGGTCACCGGGGTCAGGAGCGGGCGGCGGCGCGGCGTTCGGCGTCGGCCTTCATCCTGGCGGCGCGGTCGATGTCGGCCTGCTGGACGGCGGCGACCGAGCCGAAGATGCTGACCGCCTGGTAGTAGGTCCAGGCCAGGCTGTAGCAGGCGGGCCGGACGACCGAGTTGTACGTGGCGCAGACCCGCTTCAGGTCTGCGTAGAAGGCGCTGTCCAGGCGGGACTTGTTGGCCGGGAACTGGCCCATCGCCTTGTAGTTGCGGTACCCGAAGTCGTGCCGGTAGCAGGAGAGGTTGAAGGTGAACCCGAGCGGGTTGTCCGGGCTGGACGAGCAGTAGTCGGTGGACCAGTCGAACGCGTAGTCGGCCCAGGCGCTCTTGTTCAGCCGGGCGGCGTTCCAGGAGTTGTAGCTGGTGGCGCTGGTCTGGGTCCAGCTGGACAGGACGGAGAGCTTCTGCTGGGGCGTGACGGCGGCGGCCGGGCTGGCGATGCCGAGCGCGACCAGCAGACCGAGCGCGCCCGAGGCGAGGAGGGTGGCGAGACGACGGGGCATGGCGGACCTCCGCGAGGGTGTGCGGAACTTTTGTTACCGGTGGGTTACCGGGTGTCGATTAGTGTCGATGAGTGGCCCGCCCCGGATCTTGTATCTCTGTGAACTATTGGTGACATGAGTTGAAACAGACGAATGCCCCGGGCGTCGGGGGACGCCCGGGGCATTCGGTCGGTGGGTCAGTGCACGAAGTACGGCGGGCTGAGCGGGCTCTCGTTCGCCAGCCGGTCGAGCGCCGTCACGTAGTACGTGTAGCGCTTGCCCGGCTCGGCGGTCGTGTCCACCCAGGACTGCACCGCGCCGGGGGTGGCCCGGACGGTGTCCACCAGGTGCGCGGCGTCCGCGACGTCGCACTTGCCGGCCAGGTCGAGGCCGTCGAAGCGGTAGATCGCGTACGAGGCGGCGGTGCCGAGCGGGCCCATCCCGTCGGCCGGCTGCCGCCAGTGCAGCCGGATCCCGGCGTCCTCCCGGGCCGACCCGGTGACCACCGGCATGAGCAGCGGCTTGGCCGGCAGGTGCGACATGGTCGGGATCAGCGCCGGGCGGGAGTAGTGCTCGGCGGCGTAGATGTCGGTCGCGCCGAGCCGGTTCGCCCGGACCTGGACCGCGGAGAAGTGCACGTTGCCCAGCACCTCCGGGTGCTCCCGGTTCAGCGTCAGGTGGTTGGACAACTCCTGCGGGTTCATCCAGAACGACCCGTACGCCGGCGCACCGCTCTTGTAGTCGGCCTGCCCGATGTAGAGCTGCACCCGGGTGCCCTTCACCACGTCCGCCCACCACGGCACCAGCCGGGCGTAGTCGGCGGCCGGGTACTGGCCGATGTACCAGTACAGCTGCGGCACCACGTAGTCGATCCACTCCTCCTTGACCCACTTGCGGGTGTCGGCGGAGATGATGTCGTACGACTGGCTGCCGGTGGTGTCCGAGCCCAGCGGGTCGGCGGACTTGTTACGCCAGATGCCGAACGGACTGACCCCGAACTTCACCCACGGCTTCTCGGCCTTGATCTTGGCGTTCATCTCCTGGATCAGCAGGTTGATGTTGTCCCGCCGCCAGTCGGCCTTGTCGGTGAAGCCGCGGTTGTACGCCGCGAACGTGGCGTCGTCGGGCACCTGGTGGGTGCCGCTCGGGTACGGGTAGAAGTAGTCGTCGAAGTGCACGCCGTCGATGTCGTACCGCTTGACCGCGTCCATCATCGCGGTCTGCACGAACTCGCGGACCTCGGGGATGCCGGGGTTGTAGTAGAGCCGGCTGCCGGCGACGCCGGCCGGCGGGTACGCGAAGGTCCACTCCGGGTGCTGCCGCGCCGGGTGGTTCGGGGCGAGCTGGTTGATGTCCGCGCCGGCGCCGCTCGGGGCCGGCATGGAGACGCGGTACGGGTTGAACCAGGCGTGGAACTCCAGGTTCCGCTTGTGCGCCTCCTCGACGACGAAGGCCAGCGGGTCCCAGCCCGGGTCCTTGCCGCGCACCCCGGTCAGGTACTCCGACCAGGGCTCGTGCGGCGACGGCCAGAACGCGTCGGCGGTCGGGCGGACCTGGACCACGACGGCGTTGTGGTTCAGCCGCTCGGCCAGGTCCAGCCAGCCCAGGTATTCGGCCTTCTGGGCGGCGATCTGGTCCGGCGCGGTCCAGGACGCCTTGGTGGGCCAGTCGATGTTCGTGACGGACGCGATCCACATCGCCCGGAACTGCCGCTTGGGCGTGGCCGGGTCGGTGACGCAGGTGGTGGTGGCGGAGACATCGGTCGCCGCCGCTTCGGTGGCATGCGCGGGGGTGCCGGCGACGAGCGCGCCGAGCAGTGCCGCGGCCAGCCCGGCGGCTCCGAGCCGAGTTGCCTTCATGCGGTGTGTCCCTTCGTCGGGAATCCCGTGGCAGGTTTGGTCGCGGCGGCCCTCGGCAACATTCGCCGTCGGCTATCTGCCGCTGGTAGGAAATTTTCACACCAGGCGGCCGCGCGCAAGGGGTCCGGGCCGGAACGGTCCGTCCGTCGGACAGGTGGCCGTCTGCGTCCGGCCGTCACGTTCCTCCTCGTGATCAGGCGCACACCTGGCGTGCTGGCCGGGTCGGCCCGAAGGATGGCGGTCGGCAGGGATCCGGTCTGGGTACCGACGGCGGTCGCCGGCCGCCACCGTGGTGGTCGGCGCGGTGGGAGGAGTTCCTGGTCAGGGCTTCTGCTGTGGCTCTGCCGTGGGGCCGTTGACCTGGGGTTTGCCGTCGTGCCAGGTGATTTCGTCGAGCCAGACCTGGCGGCCGGGGTCGACGCTGCCCTCCTGGCCGGGCGGCCAGGCGTGGTAGAGCAGCCAGGTGCGGCCGTCCTTGACCACCATCGAGGCGTGCCCCGGGCCGGAGGCCACCTCGTTGGTCTTCAAAATCGGGTTCTCCGCGGCCTTCACGCACGGGCCGGTGGGCGACTCGCAGACCGCGTAGCCCTCGGCGTACTCGGCCCGGTCGTAGGCGTTGGCGGCGAAGAAGAGGTACAGCCGCCCGTCCTGCCGGTGGAAGAACGGGCCCTCGATCAGGGTGCCCTCCCACGGCTCGGTCTGCTTGAGCAGCCTGGTCGGCTCGCCGACCAGACGCAGCCCGTCGTCGGAGAGGCGCTGCGACCAGAGCCAGGTGTCGACCCCGATGGCGTTGCCGTCGTTCTTCCACAGCAGCCACAGGCTGCCGTCGGTGTCCCGGAACGGACTCGCGTCGATCGAGCCGCCCAGCTCCGCCTGGCAGATCAGCGGCCCGGCCGAGTCGTCCCGGTACGGACCCTGCGGCGCGCTGGCGACCGCCCGTCCGACGCACTGCCGGCCGGACTCGCGCCCGGCCACCGTGTAGTAGAGCAGGAACCGGTCCGGCGCGAGTTGGATCGCCTCCGGTGCCCAGGTCTTCCCGGCGTCCGCCCAGCCGGGCAACTCGGGCAGCGCGTCGCCGATCGGAGTCCAGTCCACCAGGTCGGGCGAGCTGAGCACCGGAACGTCCCGGCCGCCGGCGTTGGTGTGGAACAGGTACCAGGTGTCGTCCACCCGGATCGCCTGCGGGTCGGGCGCGTCGGTGCGTACGACCGGGTTGGTGAACATGTTCGGGTCGCTCCCGGTGCTCGTGGGTCTCGGATCGTCGGCGCCGCCGCAGCCGGCGGCGAGCAGCGCGGCGGCGAGGGCCGCCGCCGCGCCGCGCCAGCGGACGGTCATCCCTTCAGGCCGCTGCGGGACACACCCTGGATGATGTGCCGCTGGGCGAGCACGAAGAGGATCAGCACCGGCACGCTGGCCAGCACCGCACCGGCCATGATCACCGGATAGTCGGTCACGTAGGCGCCCTGGAGCAGGCCCAGGCCCGGCGGCAGGGTGAGCATCTCGGGACTGAACAGCACGAAGATCGGCCAGAGGAAGTCGTTCCAGTTGGTCAGGAACGACAGCACCGCCAGGGTGGCCAGCGCCGGCTTGGACAGCGGCAGCACCACCCGGACGAAGATCTGCCACTGGTTGGCGCCGTCCAGCACCGCGGCCTCCTCCAACTCCCGGGGCAGGGAGAGGAAGAACTGCCGCAGGAAGAACACCCCGAACGCGCTCGCCGCGCCCGGCACGATCACCACGGTGAGGGTGTCGATCCAGTCCAGCGTGTCGACGATCAGGAAGTTCGGCACGATCAGCGAGGTGGGCGGGATGAACAGCGTCCCGACGATCAGGGCGAAGGTCGCCCCCCGACCCCGGAACCGCATCCGGGCCAGGGCGTACGCGGCCATCGAGGCGGTGACCAGCACCAGCAGCGCGTGCAGCGTGGCGGCCAGCATGCTGTTGAGGAACCAGCGCAGCACCGGGTTCGCCGAGTTGTTCACGATCTGCTCGTAGCCGTATCCGGAGACCGGATCGGGCAGCCAGGTGGGCGGGATCTGCTGGGCGCCGGTGTAGGTCTTCAGCGAGGTGATGACCATCCACACCAGCGGGGTCAGGAAGACCAGGGCCAGCGCCACCAGGGTGGCGTAGAGCGCGGTGCGGCGCAGCGCCGTGCCCGGGGCGCGCGTGGCACCGGCGCGCCGGTCGACGGTGGTGGGGGTGGGCGTCGTCATGGCGGTCCCCTCAGTCTTCCCGGTAGCGGAAGAGGCGGAAGTTGGCGATGCTCACCACCGCCAGCATCAGGGCGAACACGATGCTCATCGCAGCGGCCCGACCCGCGTCGTTGTCCCGCAGCCCCTCCTCGACGATGAACCACACCACCGTGCGGGTCTCGGTGCCCGGCGCGCCCTGGGTGATCAGGAACGACTGGCCGAACACATTCGCCGAGGCGAGCACGGTCGTGGTGATCACGAAGAGCAGCACCGGACGCAACCCGGGGAGGGTGACGTGCCGGAACCGGTCCCAGGCGCTGGCGCCGTCCACCTTCGCCGCCTCGTACAGCTCGGCCGGGATGTCCTGCAGGCCGGCCAGGTAGATCACCGCGTTGAAGCCGGAGGTCCACCAGACGGTGACCCCGACCAGCGACACCCAGGCCCACGGCACGTCTGTCACCCACGGGGTGTCCGACGGCAGGCCGACCGCGCCGAGCAGCCGGTTGACCAGACCCAGGTTGGCATCGAGCAGGAACCGCCAGAGCAGGCCGATCACCGCCACGCCGAGCACGTACGGCGCGAAGTAGACCGCCCGGAAGAAGGTCCGGCCGGGGAACGAGCGGTTCAGCAGCAGCGCCAGCCCCAGCGGGACCACCACCAGCAGCGGCACCGAGAACACGGTGAAGATCGCCGTGGCCCGTACGCTCTGCCACCAGTCGCCGTAGACGGCCGAGTCGCCGGAGAACAGCTCCCGGTAGTTGTCCAGCCCGACGAAGGGCCGGTTGGGCAGCTGGAAGTCCCACTGGTGCACGCTGAGCCAGCCGCCGAGCAGGATCGGCAGCAGGCCGAAGACCCCGAACAGCACCAGGTACGGGGCGAGGAAGAGGTACGGCGTCAGCCGACCGGTCCGGCGCGGCGAGGCGCCCCGGCGGGCGGTGCCGGCCGCCGGGGGCGGCGCGTCACCACGCGCCGCCCCGACCTCGATCACGTCCGCCACGGGACATCAGCTCCCGTACTTCTTGCGGTTGTCCTCGAGCTGCTTGTTCGCCTTGGCCGCCCCGTCGTCCAGCGCCTGCTTGGGCGACTTCTTGCCCAGCGCGGCCTCGTTGAAGGAGTTGTAGAAGGTGGTCATGACCTCGCCGAGGCCCGGGGCCGCCGGCGGAAAGGCCGCGTACTCCAGCTCCGGGGCGAGCGCGTTGACCTCGGTGAGCGCCTTGAACTCGGCGCTGTCCCGGACCGTCTTGCGGGCCGGCACCTGGCCGCCCTTGGCCCAGTCGAGGGAGTGCTGGCTGAGCCAGTTGATGAAGACCTTCGCCGCGGAGACCTTGTTGGCGTCGTTGGCCCGCTGCTTGACGATGGTGAAGTTGTGCGAGTTGGCCCAGGCCGCCGGCTGGCTGCCGATCTGCGGCAGGGGCGCCACGCCCCACTGGATCTCCGGGCTCTTCTTCAGGTCGTTGATCTGCCAGATGCCGTTCCAGTTGAAGGCGTTCTTGCCGCTCTTGAAGGCCAGGTAGTCGGCGTCCTGGCCGACGTTGGCCGGGGAGTGGCCCTGCTTGATCAGGTCAACCAGCCAGGTGCACGCCTCGACGGCCTGGTCGGAGTTGAAGACCGCCTTGGTGGCCTCGGCGTCGAACACGCTGCCGCCCCACTGGTGCACCAGCGAGTAGAAGGTCATCCCGCCGGTGAACTGGAACGGGCTGACCCAGAAGCCCTGCACGCCAGACTTCTTCAGCTCGGTCAGCGCGGCGGTGTAGTCGTCCTTCGTCGTCGGCGGCTTGTTCGGGTCCAGGCCGGCCTTCTCCATGACCCCCTTGTTGTAGTAGAAGCCGAGCGGGTGCATGTCCAGCGGGATGCCGTACCGCTTGTTGTTGTAGAGGCCGCCCTGCCAGACGGTGGGGGCGAAGTCGCCCTCGGAGAGCTCCAGGGTCTTGGCCACGTCGTCCAGCTCGGTGATCACGCCGCGGGCGGCGAAGGTGGCGAGCTGGTCCATGTGCATGACGGCGATGTCCGGGCCGTTTCCGCTCGAGGCGGCGCCGGGCAGCTTGTTGTAGTAGTCGTCCCACTGGTAGGTGGCGATCGACACGGCGATGTTCTGGTGCTCGGTGTTGAACTGGTTCACCAGGGCCTTGAAGATGTCGCCGTCGCCGCCGGTGAAGCCGTTCCAGAGCTTCAGGTCCACCTTCGGACCGGTGTAGTCCTTGCCGCCGTTGCCCGCCGCCGGGCCGGACGCGTCGTCGTCGCCGCCGCAGCCGGCCAGCGTCAGCGTGGCCGCGGCGCCGAGCCCGAGCCCGAGGCCGAGCAGCCGCCGCCGGCTCATGTCGTTCTGCATCATGGCTGGTATCTCTCCTTGGGGGACGGGTTGAAATTGTGCCTGGTCAGGGCTGGTCCGGCGTCAGGCGCCGGCAGGGGCGAAACGCAGCACGTTCCAGGAGACGGCGGGTAGGCGCACGGAGCACCGGCCGCTGTCGATGGTGGGGGTGTTCAACTGCCGGGGCGTCACCCGGTCGGGTTCGGCCTCGGTGTTCGTCGCCGACGGGTCGTCCCCGGCGGCGAGGCTCAGGTGGGACGAAGCGGATAGTCCTGCGAGGCCGCGCAGGTCGAGCTTCAGCTCCAGGTCCGTGTTGTCCCGGTTGACGGCGAAGACCGTCAGCTCGCCGGTCTCCTCGTCGTGCACCGCGACGGTGTCCAGCACCGGCACGTCGCCGTACCGCCTGGTCTCGTAGTGGGGCGAGACCGGCTCGGTGCGCAGCACGGTGCCCCGGGCATGGCGGGCGGTCAGCGCGAACGGGTGGAAGATGCTCTGCCGCCAGGCCGGCCCGCCGGTGCGGGTGCGGATCGGGGCGATCACGTTGGCCAGCTGCGCCTGACAGGCCACCCCGACCCGGTCGGCGTGCCGGAGCAGGGTGATCAGCAGGTCGCCGACCACCACCGCGTCGACGGCGGTGAAGTCGTCCTCGATCAGCGCGGGGGCCTCCACCCAGCCGCGCCGGTCCAGGTCGGCCTGGAGGCGGGACTGGTACCAGACGTTCCACTCGTCGAAGGAGATCTTGAGCTTCCGCCCGTGCCGCTGCTTGGCGGCCACGTGGTCGGCGGTGGCGACCACCTCACGGATGAAGTTGTCCATGTCGACGGCGGAGGCCAGGATGCTGGCCCGGTCGCCGTCGGACGGGTCGTAGTAGGTGTGCGCGGAGATGTAGTCGACGTGCTCGTAGGTGTGCTCCAGCACGGTCGCCTCCCAGGAGGCGAAGGTGGGCATGGTCCGGTTGGAGCTGCCGCAGGCGACCAGGCTGATCGACGGGTCGATCATCTTCATCGCCCGGGCGGTCTCGGCGGCCAGCCGGCCGTACTCGTCGGCGGTCTTGTGGCCGACCTGCCACGGGCCGTCCAGTTCGTTGCCGAGGCACCAGAGCCGCACCCCGTACGGCTGCTCGGCGCCGTGCTTGCGGCGTAGGTCGGACAGCTGGGTGCCGCCCGGGTGGTTGGCGTACTCGAGCAGGTCGCAGGCTTCCTGCACGCCCCGGGTGCCCAGGTTGACCGCCATCATCGGCTCCACGCCGGCCTCGGCGGCCCAGGTCATGAACTCGTCCAGGCCGAAGGTGTTGGTCTCGATGGTCTTCCAGGCCAGGTCGAGCCGGCGCGGCCGGTCGCCGACCGGGCCGATCCCGTCCTCCCACCGGTAGCCGGAGACGAAGTTGCCGCCGGGGTAGCGGACGACGGAGACGCCCAGCTCGCGGGTCAGCGCCAGCACGTCGCCGCGCAGCCCCCGCGGGTCCGCGGTCGGGTGCCCGGGTTCGTAGACCCCGCCGTAGACGCACCGGCCCATGTGCTCGACGAACGAGCCGAAGAGGCGCCGGTCGGCCGGTCCGATCGCGAAGGCCGGGTCGATGGTGAGCTGCGCGGTCCGCAAGGGGTGCCACCTTTCCTGTTGCCGGTGCCCCAGTGACCGCGGTCACCGGGTGTCCCTGGTTTCTACAACGTTGTAAGCAACGTTGTAAAGAGGCTGTTTCTCGGCCGCGACGCGGTAAGGTGCGGTCAGCAACTCGGGGAGGGAAGTCAGTGCGGCACAGGCTCAAGGACGTCGCGGAGCGGGCCGGCGTGTCGGTGAAGACCGTCTCGAACGTCGTCAACGGCTACGTCCACGTGCGGCCGGACACCCGAGCCCGGGTCGAGCAGGCCATCGCCGAGCTGAACTACCGGCCCAACCTCTCCGCCCGCAACCTGCGCAAGGGGCGTACCGGCGTGATCGCGCTGGCGGTGCCGGAGCTGGACATCCCGTACTTCGCCGAACTGGCCCGGCACGTGGTCACCGCCGCCGCCGAGCTGGGCTGGACGGTGCTGATCGACCAGACCGGCGGCGGGCGCGAGCAGGAGCGGGTGGTCGCCTCAGGCATCACCGACCACCTGATCGACGGCCTGATCTTCAGCCCGCTGGCGCTCGCCGCCGAGGATCTCGCCGGCCTCGACGGCACCCCGATGGTGCTGCTCGGCGAGCGGGTCGACCACGGCCCGGCCGACCACGTGGTGATCGACAACGTGGCCGCGGCCCAGGAGATGACCGCCCACCTGATCGGGCTCGGCCGGCGCCGGATCGCGGCCATCGGCTCGCAGCGCACCCCGGAGGGCGCGAGCGCCCGGCTCCGGCTCGCCGGCTACACCGCCGCGCTCGCCGACGCCGGCATCGACTACGACGAGCGCCTGGTGGCGCCCGCGCCGGCCTGGCACCGCGCCGACGGCGCGGCCGCGATGCGCGGCCTGCTGGCCTCCGGCATACGCCCCGACGCGGTCTTCTGCTTCAACGACACGCTGGCGCTCGGCGCCCTGCGCGCCCTGCACGAGGCCGGCCTGCGGGTGCCCGAGGACGTCGCGGTGGCCGGCTTCGACGACATCGAGGACGGCCGGTTCTCCATCCCCACCCTCAGCACCATCGCGCCGGACAAGGAGCGGATCGCCCGCCTCGCGGTCGAACTTCTCGCCAACCGCCTCGACTCCGACCCCACCGCCCCACCCCGAGAACTCCCCGCCCCCTACCACCTGACCCCCCGAGAATCCACCCTCGGCCCCTAACCCCCTCCGGGGCCCACCCGGTTGATCATGAAGTTGTTGCCACTCCGTTCGAATGTCACGTCAACAACTTCATGATCGACGCTGGGCCTCCGGGATCGGGGGTAGGTCAGGCGAAGAAGCGGGAGAGGTGGGTGGGGGGTGGGGGGTCGGCGTCGGAGGGTAGCGGGGTGAGGTCGGCGAAGATGGAGGCGCCGTCGCAGCCGGCGTGCAGCGGGTACCAGCGCGGGGTGCCGGGCGGGCGCTGAAGGCAGATCCCCTTGATCGTCTGTACGTCGAGCAGCCGGACGTGGGTCGGGTCGGCGACCGCGTTCACGTGCCCCCACCACGGGCTCATCACGTGCAGCACGCCGCCCGGCCGCAGCACCCGGTGGCACTCGTCCACCAGCGGCAGGAAGTCGATCAGGTGCTCCAGGATGTGCACCGCGAAGAACACGTCGACCGAGTCGTCGGCCAGCGGCAGCGACCCGGAGAGGTCGGCCACCGCGTCCACCCCGGGCGCCGGGTAGATGTCCAGCCCCAGGTTTCCCGGCCACTGCTTGGTGGCGCCGCAGCCCAGGTCGACCACCACCGGGTCCCGACCGCCGATCCGGACCCGGCACCAGACCCCGAACACCCCCGCCAGCCGGCCGACCAGGTCCCGGACCAGGCGCAGTTGGGCGGGCTCGGCGACCTCGCCGCTGAGATGGGCCACCCCGCGGTCGAAGCGCACCTCGACCGCCAGGTCACGCAGCCGGTCGTCGTACCGGACCTGCTCCGCCCACGCCTCGGTGAGAAATCCGTCGACCGCCCGCAGCCGCTCGGCCGAGGGCGGAGTCGGTGCCATCGCGACCATCGGCCCACCTCCGGCCGCCCGTTACCCGCATCTCCGTCCGATATGCCTGGCCGCCGCTCCCGGAAGCGGACCAAGTACCCACCGGCGGCAGGGCCGAGCAGGCCGGGGCCCGGAAGACTGGTGCGCTCCGACGGCGCCGGACGTTCCGAGCGCCGGGCGGAGGCATCCCCTGCGGGTGCGCCGGGCCGCGGGGCGAGGGGCCGCGGGCCGCCGGACCAGGGATCGGCCTCGTCGGTGTCCGGGGGCGGGGTCAGCCGGTGACGGTGCGGCGGGATCGGCCGCCGACGCGCATTCGCTGCCGGGGTGGCGGGACGGTCGGCTTCGGCCGCTTCAGGTGGTAGCGGTGCAGCTCGTTGTTGCCGGGCAGGGACGGGTCCTCGCTCATCGCGACCAGCTCCCAGCCCTGGTCACCGGCCCGGTTCAGGTGGGCCAGCGCGGTGTCGCCGTAGGGCGTCACGTCGACCATGGAGCCGTCCGGGCCGTACCAGACGAAGACGACCTCCCAGCCGATGTCGTTGGTGGCGGCCTGGCGTCGACGGACCAGCAGCGCGTACTCCCACTTGAGCATGGGGTCATTCTCACCCCGTGGCCGCCGGCCGGCACGGATCAATCCTCGGCGATCTGTCCCGCGTCCACCCGCAGCCGTCGGTTGGTCGCCACCGCGGCGAGCATCCGCCGGTCGTGGGTCACCAGCAGCAGCGTGCCGGGGTAGCTGGCCAGCGCGGACTCCAGCTGCTCGATGGCGGGCAGGTCGAGGTGGTTGGTCGGCTCGTCCAGCACCAGCAGGTTGACCCCGCGCCCCTGCAACAGCGCCAGCGCCGCCCGGGTCCGCTCACCCGGCGAGAGGGTGGCCGCCGGGCGGAGCACGTGCCCGGCGCGCAGGCCGAACTTGGCCAGCAGGGTCCGCGCGTCCGCCGGCGACAGCTCCGGTACGGCGGCCCGGAACGCGTCGATCAGGGGCGCGTCGCCGAGGAACAGTCCACGGGCCTGATCCACCTCGCCGACCACCACGCCGGGACCGAGGCTGGCCTGCCCGGAGTCCAGCGGCAGCCGGCCGAGCAGGGCGGCCAGCAGGGTGGACTTGCCGGAGCCGTTCGCCCCGGTCACCGCGACCCGGTCGGCCCAGTCGATCTGGAGGTTCACCGGCCCGAGGGTGAAGTCTCCCCGGCGTACCACCGCATCGCGGAGCGTGGCCACGACGGCGCCGGCGCGGGGCGCGGCGGCGATCTCCATCCGCAGCTCCCACTCCTTGCGCGGCTCCTCGACCACGTCCAGCCGCTCGATCAGCCGCTCGGTCTGCTTGGCCTTCGCGGCCTGCTTCTCGGTCGCCTCCGTCCGGAACTTCCGGCCGATCTTGTCGTTGTCGGTGGCCTTGCGCCGGGCGTTCTTGACGCCCTTCTCCATCCAGGCCCGCTGGGTGCGGGCCCGCGCCTCCAGCGCCGCGCGGGTCTCGGCGTACTCCTCGTAGTCCGCCCGGGCGTGCCGGCGGGCCACCTCGCGCTCCTCCAGGTAGGCCGCGTAGCCGCCGCCGAAGTGGTTGACCTGCTGCTGCGGCAGGTCCAGCTCCAGCACCCGGGTCACCGTTCGGGTGAGGAACTCCCGGTCGTGGCTGACCAGCACGGTGCCGGCGCGCAGCCCGGTGACGAACTGCTCCAGCCGTTCCAGCCCGGCCAGGTCCAGGTCGTTGGTCGGCTCGTCGAGCAGGAAAACGTCGTAGCGGCTGAGCAGCAGCGAGGCGAGCCCGGCCCGGGCCGCCTGGCCGCCGGAGAGCCCGGTCATCGGGTGCTCCAGGTCGACCGCGAGGCCCAGTTCGGCGGCCACCTGCTCGGCCCGCTCGTCCAGGTCCGCGCCGCCGAGGGCGAGCCAGCGCTCCAGCGCCTCGGCGTACGCGTCGTCGGCGCCGGGGGTGCCCGCGCTGAGCGCCTCGGTCGCCGTGTCGAGTGCGGCCTGCGCACCGGTCACCCCGGTGCGCCGGGCCAGGAAGTCGCGGACCGTCTCGCCGGCGCGGCGCTCCGGCTCCTGCGGCAGGTGCCCGACGGTCGCGGTGGGCGGGCTGAGCGTGACGCTGCCGGCCTCCACCGGCAGCAACCCGGCGAGGGTACGCAGCAGCGTCGACTTGCCGGCCCCGTTCACCCCGACCAGCCCCACCACGTCCCCCGGCGCGACCACCAGGTCCAACCCCGAGAACAACGCCCGGTCCCCATGCCCCGCGGCCAGCCCCTTGACGATCATCGTCGCGCTCATCAGCCCGCCACCCTACCCCGCCTGGACTCGGCGATCTTGCAGTTTGCGCCCGGGCAAGTCGGCTGGAAAGCCGCATGTCGCGGGCACAAAGTGCAAGATCGGTGAGGAGATTCGCGGTGGAGCGGGCACACTGCTCGGCGTGGTGACCACTCTGGCGATCGACTGCGGGGGCGGCGGGATCAAGGCGTCCGTCCTCGACGAGGCGGGGACGATGCGGGCACGGCCGCTGCGGGTGCCCACGCCGTACCCGCTGCCGCCCGCGCTCTTCGTGAAGACGCTGCTCGGCCTCGGCGCCCGGCTGCCCGCGGCGGACCGGCTGACCGTCGGGATGCCCGGCATGATCCGGCACGGGGTGGTGGTGGCCACCCCGCACTACGTCACCCGGTCCGGCCCGCGTAGCAAGATCCTGCCCGAGCTGCTCGCCGAGTGGTCCGGGTACGACGCGCGGACCGCCCTCGCCGAGGCGTTCGGGGTGCCCGCGCTGGTGCTCAACGACGCGGAGGTGCACGGCGCCGGGGTGGTCGCCGGGACCGGCTGCGAGCTGGTGCTGACCCTGGGCACCGGGCTGGGCAGCGCGCTCTTCGACGGCGGGGTGCTCGCCCCGCACCTGGAGCTGTCGCACGCCCCGGTGCGCTGGAACACCACCTACGACACGTACGTGGGGGAGCCGGAGCGGCGCCGGCTCGGCGACGCGTTCTGGTCCCGCCGGATCCGGCAGGTGGTGGACGGGCTGCGCCCGGTGTTCCGCTGGGACCGGCTCTACCTGGGCGGCGGCAACTCCCGGCTGATCCGGCCCGAGCAGCTGGCCCGGATGGGCGACGACGTGGTGGTGGTGCCGAACAGCGCCGGCATCGTCGGCGGCGTACGCGCCTGGGAACTGGCCGCCGGGCGGCACGACGCCACCGCCTGAGCCGGCGACCGGCCGGGGAACAGTCGCGGTCCGGCAGGTGTTGTGCCAGCGTCGACTCAGTGGCGGCGTGACCCGAGGGGGTGGGTGCGATGGATCTTCTGGCCGAGTACCGGCGGGCGAACCTGTTCTTCGAAGCCGGTGACCCGACCGGAGCTGCCCGGCTGCTCGAACCGATCGTCGAGGCCGAGCCGGGCAACGCCGCGGTCCGCCAGCTGCTGGCCCGGGCCTACTTCCAGTCGGCCCAGCTCAACCGGGCCGAGGAGCAGCTGCGGGAACTGGTCGACCGGGACCCCAGCGACCATTACGCCCACCACGTGCTGGGCCGGACGCTGGAGCGGCTGAACCGGCCCGCCGACGCGCTGCGGCACCTGCGCATCGCGGCGGCGATGCACTCGGGCAACGACGACTACCGCACCGCCCTGCGCCGGGTCGAGACCCGGGTGGCCGGCGGTCGGTGACGTGGAGACCGGGCGACGAGCCCGGGGTGTGGTCGCATGGACGGGGCAGTTCGACAGGGCTGCCCCGACCTGTCTCCGCCGCCCGCCGCAGCCGCGCCCGGGTCCGCCGCCGCGGCGCGGCCTACCATCGACCCCATGGGACCTGACCTGCCGGCGGGTGCGGCGTGAAGCTGAAGCTGGACCTGCACGACATCTTCAACAAGGGCCACGACATCGACCGCGCGCTGCGCGGGATCATGGACGAGGCGGTGGCGAAGAAGGCCACCCTCGTCGAGATCATCCCCGGCAAGGGCTCCGGCCAGCTGAAGAAGCGGGTGCTGCGGTTCCTCGACCAGAAGGACGTCAAGCAGCTCTACCACCGGGTCGAGAAGGACTCGAAGAACTTCGGCCGCCTCTTCGTGCATTTCCGCTGGAAGTAGCGGCCGGCGCTGCTGGCCTCAGCCCCACCAGCTGAGCACCGACACGGCGAGCATCCCCAGCGCCAGGGCGGCGAGGAGGAACACCAGCACCCGGTGACGCGACCGGCGGGGTTGCCCCTCGGACTGGTGCGGTGCCGCTCGGTCGCGGGCCACGGCCTCGGCGAACCGCTGGAGGTCCGCGACCTGGCCGCCCGCGGTCAGCCCGACCGTCTCGGACACCTCGGGCAACGGTCGGGGCGGGGAGACGTCCTGCGTCTCGTACCGCGGCTCGATCCGCGGCGGCAGCCGGCGGAAGCGGTCGCTCACGAGGCCAGCGTGACAGACGAACGCCACGGCCGGGAGTGGCCGCCGTCGCGGCGGCCACTCCCGACGCTGTCAGAGCGGATAGGTGCGGGCGACCGCGAGCATCTCCGAGCTGTGCGAGCCGACCACCCCGACGTCCGCCGGGCGGGGCTGGAAGCCGGGCAGCGCGTCCAGGCCGTCGCTGGCGTCCATCGCGCGCAGCTCCACCCGCTCCGCCTTCGGCGTGACGGTCAGTGTCACCTCGATGCCCTCGGCCGGCGGGGCGTGGAAGACCACGCCGAAGCCCCACCTCCCGTCCCGCGTCTCGACCGGCACCGAGCGCCCGGCCACCTCGGCGCGCAGCACGGTCGCCGTCGCCGAGCCGACGTGCAGGGTGGCCAGCCGGACCGGGCGTTGCGGGGTGAGCCGCAGTCGCAGCGTGCGCTCGCCGTCGGCGGTGCTGTCGGCGAGCACGTCCAGTTTCGGAGCGGGCAGGTTCGCTGCCTGCGCCGGGCCGCCGAGCAACTCGCCGTCGCCCAGGCCGGGGAAGTCGTCGGCCACCGAGACCGGGCCGTCCACGTACCGGCCGGTCCAGGGCTGCGGGTCGGCCTCGTGGCTGAGCCAGCGGGCCTGGCCGGTGCCGGCGTCCAGGGCGTACATCAGGTGGGTGGGCGCCGGGTGCGCGGCGTCGAACCGGTCGACGGCGAGCCCGACCCCGGTGAACACCACCGCGGCGAGCGCGGCGGCCGCGGCCGGCAGCGCGCCGAACCGGCGGGCGCGCACCGCGACCAGGCCGCGCTGGCCGCCGGCCTGCGGATGCAGCAGGTCCACCACCGGCAGCGCGGCCAGGCCGAGCAGCACCGCGACCAGCGCGGCCACCCCGCCCATCGCCATGCCGAGCGCCGGGAAGAGCAGCACCGCCGTCGGGAGCAGGATCACCACGGCCACCGCGCCGGCCGCCGTCACCGCGACCACCGGCCACGGGCCGTCGAGCCGGGTGGCCAGCGCCACCAGCCCGCCGAGCGCGCCGGCCAGGGCCGGCAGGGTGAGCAGGTACGCCCCGCCGGGCACCAGCACGGCGAGCAGCACCCCGAGCAGGGCCAGCCAGCTCAGCGCGCCGACCGCCAGCGCGGCCGGGCCGATCCGGCGGCGGGCCAGCGCGTACCAGGCGAACAGGATGGCGACGGCCAGCGCCACCACGGCCAGCCGGTACCAGGTCGGCCGGTACGGGTCGAGCAGTCCGGCGTAGCCGGGCCGGAGCGCGGTGACCGCAGCCCAGAGCAGTTGCGCGGCCACCGGGGCGGCCACGATCGGCAGTAGCGCCAGCCCGAACCCGGCGGCCAGCCGGCCGGTGGTGGCCCGGCCGCGCCGGCGGGTCAACCAGCCGAGCGCGACCACCGCGGCCAGCGCGACCAGGGCCAGGGGCAGGGTCAGCCAGCCGGGGTAGTGGACCAGCCCGCCGGGCACCGGGAAGTAGGTGGCGTCCTGGCCGGCGCGCAGCGTGGCCAGGTCCACCCGGCCGAACTCCCGGGCCAGGCCGAGCGCGTTGTCCCCGTGCTGCTGGAGGCTCGCCCGGTCCAGCGCGGCCGGGGTGTCCAGCGGCGTGTGGTAGATCGCCCCGCCGTCGATGTACGCCGAGTTCAACCCGAGGAAGTCCTGGTCGAGGAACGCGGTGAAGTCGGTGTCGTTGGGCAGCGCCCGGTAGATCTCCACCGCGAACGAGGTGCCCACCGGGTGCGGCGCCGCACGCCCGAAGACGTCCACCAGCTTGGCGTTGTTCCGGGACGTCTCGAACATGATCACCGGGCCGGTCGAGCCGCGGGCCTCCAGGTTGAGCACCACCCCGCCGTCGGCCGCCAGCGGGTGGCTGGCGGCGAAGGCCGAGGCGCCGCAGAGGCACGCCTCCTCGGCGTCGGTGAGCACGAAGACGATGTCGTTGCGCGGTCGCGGACCGGTCGCCAGCGCCCGGGCCACCTCCAGGATGGCCGAGGTGCCGGCCGCGTCGTCGTTGCCGCCCGGGCCGGTCTGCACCGAGTCGTAATGGGCGACCAGGAACACCTTGCCGGTCGGGTCGGTGCCGGGCAGCCGGGCCACCACGTTGCGCACGCGGGCCAGGGTGGCGCCGCCGGCCGAGCCGCTCAGCTGGCCGGCCTCCGGGGCCACGGTGTCCTGCACCTCGGTCTCCAGGCCGAGCCCGCGCAGCACCCCCTCGACGTGGGCGCGGACCTGGTCGTTGGCCGGGCTGCCGGCCACGTGCGGCCGGGCCGCGATCACCTTGACGTTCTCGTACGCCCGCGCCGCGCTGAACTCGCCCGGCGGCGCGTCGGCCGGGCGCGGCGCCGGGGTGCGCAGGTCGAGCAGGGTGCCGGCGCCGACGGCGAGCAGCGCGACCAGTGCCGCCGCGGCGGCGAGCAACCGGCGGCGGGGCCGGGCGAACGCGCGGTCGGCGGCGAGCACGGGCGAGCCGGGGCGGGCCGGCGCGTGCTCCGCCGCGGGGGTGGGGGGTGCGCCCACGGGGACTCCTCGGGGTGGGACCAGGGTGGGCACCATCCTGCCCGGCCCTGGCCGCCGGTGGCACTGGCCGATCCGGCGTGGATCCGGTTTGTCCGGCAACGGGTGGTGATCCGTGCCATCCCGCCCCGCGCCGGGTCCGTCGTGTTGTGTGCGACCGTTGTCTGATACAGGATCAGCAGGGCACTCGGAAGGAGCCCGAAATCACCAGTGAACTCCCGCGTCTCGCGGCGGTGACCCGGCCGTACCGGGGGACCGGTCTGGCCGGTTCCCCCGTCGTGCCGTACCCGCACGGCGGGCTGGGACGGCACCCCAACCTGCCGCCGGGCGAGCGGCTGCGGGTGCTGCTGGTCGAGGACGACGAGGGGGACGCCTTCCTGGTCGGCGAGCTGCTCGCCGAGACCAACTCGATGATCGACCTGCTCGTCGCGACCAGCCTGAGCGAGGCCCGGCAGCGGGTGATGGGCGTGGACTGCGTCCTGCTCGACCTCGGCCTTCCCGACGCGCAGGGGCTGGACGGGCTGCGGGCGGTGCTGGAGATGGCCAGCGGCGCCGCGGTCTGCGTGCTGACCGGCCGCTCGGACGAGCACCTGGGCATCGTCGCGGTCGCCGAGGGGGCGCAGGACTACCTGGTCAAGGGCCAGGTCGACGGGGTGCTGCTGACCCGGGCGCTGCGCTACGCGGTGGAGCGCAAGCGGGCCGACGAGAACGCCCGCCGGCTGCGTGAGGTGGAGCTGCGCCAGGCCGAGTCGGCCCGGCTGGAGCGCGGCCTGCTGCCGCAGCCGCTGATGACCACCGACCAGGTCGCGGTGCACGCCTTCTACCGGCCGGGCCGGCACGCCGCACTGATCGGCGGTGACTTCTACGACGTGGTGCAGACCCGCCCCGACCGGCTCGACCTGATCGTCGGTGACGTCTGCGGGCACGGTGCCGACGAGGCGGCGCTCGGCGTCGAACTGCGGGTGGCCTGGCGGGCCCTGATCCTCGCCGGGGTGCCCGACGACGAGGTGCTGCCCGCGCTGGAGCAGGTGCTGATGAGCGAGCGCCGGCTGCAGGAGATCTTCGCGACGGTGGCCACCGCCCGGCTGGACCTGGACGCCAACCGGGCCACCGTGCGGTTGGCCGGTCACCCGCCACCGCTGCTGCTCTCCCGCGGCCGGGTCGCACCGGTTCCCGCCCCCGGCGGCCTGCTGCTGGGCGTACGACCGCGCCGGCCGGTCGCCTACGACCTGGAGTTCGACGCCGACGACTGGTCGCTGTTGATGTACACCGACGGCCTGATCGAGGGTCGGATCGGCGAGGGCGACGAACGCCTCGACGTGCCCGGCCTGAACGACCTGCTCGCGGAACCGGCCAGCCGGCAGGTGCCGCTGCCCGAGCTGCCGGCCTGGCTGGTCGGGCGGGCCGAGCAGCTCAACGGCGGCCCGCTCGCCGACGACGTCGCCATGCTGCTGCTCAGCCGGGGTGGTGGCCGGTGACCGCACAGACCTCCGGCTGGACCCTGCGCCAGCGGGTCGTCACGCTGCTCGCCGTGGTCGGCCTGCTGCTGGTCGGCCTGGCCGTGGCCGAGGCGTACGTGGCCGCGCAGAACCGGGCCAAGACCGACGCCGTGCTGAACAAGACCGCCCCGCTGCGGGTGCAGGCGCAGGAGCTGCTCAACGCGCTACTCGATCAGGAGACCGCGGTCCGCGGCTTCGCGGTCAGCGGCGACCGGGCCGACCTGGCCCCGTACGACGACGGGCTGCGGCTGGAACGGGACCGGGTCGCCTCGATGCGGCAGCTGCTGGACGACCACCCGGAGATCCGGGAGGAGCTGCGGCAGGTTGAGAGCCAGGCCGAGCAGTGGCGGCAGGCGGTCGCCCTGCCGGTGATCGCCACGACCGAGCAGGAGGGCACGGCCGCCGGCCAGGCACTGGTCACCGACCAGGCCCGCCAGCAGTTCGACGAGGTCCGGGACGCGGTCAACGCACTCCAGGACGAGATCGTCTCGGCCCGGGAGAAGAGCGCCCGGGACGTGCAGCGGACCGGCAACCTGCTGGTCGTCCTGCTGATCGTCGCCGCGCTGGTGGTGGTGGTCACCGGCGCGATGCTGCTGCTGTCGCTGGACCGGATGGTGGTCCGCCCGCTGACCGCGCTCGCCGACCAGGTTCGCGAGGTCGCCGAGGGCGACTACCAGCAGGGCATCACCGGCGCCGGCCCGCCCGAGTTCCGCCGCCTCGCCGACGACGTGGACGCGATGCGGCGGAAGATCGCCAAGGACCTGGCCGAGGTACGCGAGGCCCGGGAACGCATCGAGTGGGTCAACAGCCAGCTGCAGAAGCAGGCCGAGGAGCTGACGCGATCCAACCGCGACCTGGAGCAGTTCGCCTACGTGGCCTCGCACGACCTGCAGGAGCCGCTGCGCAAGGTGGCCAGCTTCTGCCAGCTGCTCCAGCGCCGCTACGCCGGGCAGCTCGACGAGCGGGCCGACCAGTACATCGCCTTCGCCGTCGACGGCGCGCAGCGGATGCAGCGCCTGATCAACGACCTGCTGGCCTTCTCCCGGATCGGCCGGCTCACCGCCGGCTTCACCGAGGTCGACCTGAACAAGGTGATGGGTGACGTGGCCGGGCAGACCGAGGCGGCCCGGCAGTACGCCGACGCCGAACTGACCTGGTCCGAGCTGCCGGTGATCCGCGGCGAGGAGCCGCTGCTGACCAACCTGCTGGCCAACCTGGTCAGCAACTCGATCAAGTTCCGCCGTCCCGACGTGCGGCCGCGGGTGCACGTGTCGGCCCGCCTGGTCGGCGACGAGTGGGAGATCACCTGCCAGGACAACGGCATCGGCATCGAGCCGGAGTTCGCCGACAAGATCTTCGTCATCTTCCAGCGGCTGCACTCGAAGGACGCGTACCCGGGCACCGGGATCGGCCTGGCGATCGTGAAGAAGATCGTCGAGTACCACGGCGGCCGGGTCTGGGTGGACACCGACGTGCCCGAGGGGACGGCGATCCGGTTCACCCTGCCCGCGCTGCCGGCGGACGTCGCGGCGGTGACCGCGGCCACCGAGGACGCCGGGGCGGCGGACGACGCGACGGCGGGCGCGGAGGGGCCGGCGGGCGAGCCGGCGGCGCCGGCCGACGAGGCGGCGCCCGAGCAGTCCGGACGGGCCGAGGAGGCGCAGCCGGCGGACGGCCTCCGGGGCGCGCCGGACGAGGGTAGAACGGGTGGCATGAAGGAGACCGTGGGATGACCGCGCCGGCAGACGGCAAGAGCCCGATCGAGGTCCTGCTCGTCGAGGACGACCCGGGTGACGTGTTGATGACCCAGGAGGCGTTCGAGGAGCACAAGCTCCGCAACCGGCTGACCGTCGTCTCCGACGGCGCCGAGGCGCTGGCCTACCTGCGCCGCGAGGGCCGGTACGCGGACGCGGTCACCCCCGACCTGATCCTGCTCGACCTGAACCTCCCCAAGCGGGACGGCCGGGAGGTGCTCGAGGAGATCAAGAAGGACGAGCAGCTCTGCCGGATCCCGGTGGTCGTGCTGACCACCTCGCAGGCCGACGAGGACATCCTGCGCAGCTACCAGCTGCACGCGAACGCGTACGTGACCAAGCCGGTGGACTTCGAGCGGTTCATCTCGGTGGTCCGGCAGATCGACGAGTTCTTCGTCAGCGTGGTGAAGCTGCCGCCGCGTGGCTGACACCCTGCTCGACGACGTCGGCGGGCTGTTGCGCGAGACCGCCGACCAGGTCGTGCTGCCGCTGTTCCGCAAGCTGGACGACGCCGACGTCGCCGAGAAGGCGCCCGGCGAGATCGTCACCGTCGCTGACCGGCGGGCCGAGGAGATGATCTCGGTGACCCTGCGCCGGCTGCGTCCCGGCTCGGTGGTGGTCGGCGAGGAGGCGGTGGCCGATGATCCGGGCCTGCTGCGTCACCTGCGCGGGTCGGGCGACGTCTGGCTGGTCGACCCGGTCGACGGCACCTCGAACTTCGCCGCCGGCCGGCGGCCGTTCGCGCTGATGGTGTCCCTGCTGACCGACGGCGAGCCGGCCGCCGCGTGGGTGCTCGACCCGCTC
Source organism: Micromonospora sp. CNZ280 (assembly GCF_011759515.1). Taxonomy (NCBI): domain Bacteria; kingdom Bacillati; phylum Actinomycetota; class Actinomycetes; order Micromonosporales; family Micromonosporaceae; genus Micromonospora; species Micromonospora sp. CNZ280. Next base: position 1,374,614 of record NZ_JAAOYP010000001.1, on the reverse strand, counting down.
GCCGACACGCTGGCCAGCGCCCGGATGGGGGAGGGCACCTGGCTGGACGGGCGGCCGGTGCGGACCACCCGGGCGGCGCCGCCGGTCGGCGAGCTGCGCGGCGCGGCGATGACCCGGTTCCTGCCGCCGGCGTCCCGGGCCACCGTCGACACGGGCGCCGCACGCTTCGGCGAACTGCTGCCCGGGCAGCACTGCGCCGGGCGGGAGTATCTCGACATCCTCCTCGGCGACCAGCAGTTCGTGCTCTTCTGGCGGACCCTGCCCTGGGACCACGGGCCGGGCACCCTGCTGGTCCGGGCGGCGGGCGGGGTGGCCCGGCGCTTCGACGGCACCGACTACCACCCGGCGGACGAGGGCCACGGCCTGCTCGTCGCCGCCAACGACGAGATCTGGATCCAGGTCCGCGACGCCCTCCTCACTCCCTGACCCGCCACCCGCCGCTCAGGGTCCGCGCACGTGCACCGAAAGAGTGGCCTCCCAACGCGGAGAGGCCACCCTTTCCGTGTCCGAGCGAGGTCGGAACGGGGGGCGGTGAGCGGGGTGGCGAGCGCGGTGGGTGAGGGGGTGGGTACGGGGGGTCGATGATGTGGGCGTCGGACGCGCGGGGGGCTGGTCCGGGCTCGACGGTCCGGTATCCTGACCGCCGGTCTCCGCCAGCAGGCCGCCGACCGGCGCCGGCGGTGACCGCCGCCAGGCAGCGCTACCACGGGGGCCGGCGGCTGACGGAAGGATGCTTTCGTGCCCAGGACCATGCCCGCCGGGCGTCGTGGCCGCCGCCCGCTGATCGCCCTGCTCGCCGCCGTCGCGCTGCTGTTCGGGATGGGGGCGGTGCCCGCGTACGCGGAGCCGAACGAGGGTGGCACCAAGAAGCTCCGGGACGCCCTGGAGGCAACCGCGAAGGCGCACCTCGAGGCCAAGTCGAAGCTCGACAACTCCAAGCGCCGGCAGAAGGAGCTGGTGGGGGAGCTGACCGGGCTGGAGGCGCGGCTGGGTGAGCTGACCGAGCAGGTAGCCGAGGTGGCCGCGCAGTCCTACCGGGTGGGGCGGCTCACCCCGGCCTCGATGCTGCTCAACAGCGCCTCCCCGGTGGCGTTCCTGGAGCGGGCGGCGAATCTGGACCTGATGGCGCAGCGCGACGGCAAGCGGCTGCGCGAGCTGGCCGAGGCGCGCCAGCAGGCGCAGCACGCGAAGATCGCCCTCGACACCGAGGTCCGCGAACAGCAGAAGCAGCTCGCCGTGATGGCGAAGAAGAAGAAGGAGGCCGAGGCCGCGCTCGCCGCGGTCAGCGGCGGCGGCAGCGGCGGCTTCAGCGGGGCCAGCTCGACCTCGGCCAAGCCGGCGCCGCGCAACCCGGACGGTTCCTGGCCGTCGGAGTCCTGCTCGGTGAACGACCCGACCACCTCCGGATGCATCACCCCGCGCACCCTCAACGCCCTCCAGCAGACCAAGGCGGCCGGCTACAAACGCTACGTCTCCTGCTACCGCAGCGGCGGCTCCGGTGAGCATCCGAAGGGCCGGGCCTGCGACTTCTCGGCTGCCGCCGGCGGGTTCGAGGACAAGACCGCGACCGGCGGGGACAAGGCGTACGGGGACAGCCTGGCCGCCTGGCACGTGCGCAACGCCAGCCGGCTCGGCGTACTCTACGTGATCTGGTACCGGCAGATCTGGCATCCGGGCACCGGCTGGCGCTCGTACAGCGGCGGCGGCAGCCCGGCCGCCGACCATACGAACCATGTTCATCTCTCGATGTACTGACCCGGAGCGCCAGGTTCGCTGCGTACCATCGCGACGGTGAACTCCCCATCGCCCGATGTCGCGGTCCCGCCCGCGCAGCCCGAGCCGGCCACCGGCCGGGCCCTGCCAGGAGGCCTCGCCGCATTCCTGGTCTTCTTCTCCAGCGGCGCCGTCCTGGTGCTGGAGACGGTCGCGCTGCGCCTGGTGGGACCGTACGTCGGGGTGACCCTCCAGGTGACCAGCTCGGTGATCGGCATCGCGCTGGCCGCCATCGCGTACGGGGCATGGTCCGGCGGCTGGCTGGCCGACCGGCGCGACCCGCGCACCCTGCTGGCCCCGGCGCTGGTGCTGGCCGGCATCGCCACCGCGGTGACCCTGCCGGTGGTCCGGTACGCGGGTGAGGTGCTGCGCGGCGGCGCGGCGACCGCCATCCTGCTGCTGGTCGCGCTCGCCGTCTTCGTGCCGGCGGCGCTGCTCGCCGCGGTCACCCCGCTGGTGGTGAAGCTGCAACTGGCCGACCTGCGCCGTACCGGCCAGGTGGTCGGCCGGCTCTCCGGCATCGGCACGCTGGGCGGCATCACGGCCACCCTGGGCACCGGCTTCGTGCTGGTCGCCGCCCTGCCCAGCACGATCATCCTGTTCGCCCTGGCCGCCGCGCTCGGGATCACCGGGCTCGCCCTCGGGGTGTGGCTGCGCCGCCGGGACCGCACCGCCACCCCCGGCCCGGCCCGGGCCAGGGCCGCGCTGGCCGTGCTCGGCCTGGTCGGGGCGGGGCTGACCACGGTCGCCCCGAACCCGTGCGACATCGAGACGGCGTACCACTGCGCCCGGGTCGAGACCGATCCGGACCGCGGCAGCGGCCGGACCCTGCTGCTCAACTCGGCCCAACACTCCTACGTGGATCTCGCCGACCCGACCCACCTGGAGTACGCGTACACCCAGTGGATCGGGGCGGTGGCCGACGTGGTGGCGCCGCCGGGGCGGCGGCTGGACGCGCTGCACCTGGGCGGCGGCGGGTTCACCGTGCCGGGCTACCTGACCGCCACCCGGCCGGGCACCGACAACGTGGTCTTCGAGATCGACGGCGGGCTGGTCGAGCTGGGCGAGCGCGAGCTGGGCGTACGCCAGGGGCCGGCGCTGCGGGCGGTGGTGGGTGACGCCCGGATGCTGGTGGCCGGCGAGCCCGGCGACAGCCGCGACCTGGTGGTCGGCGACGCCTTCGGGCACCTGGTGGTGCCCTGGCACCTGGCCACCCGAGAGATGGCCGCGGAGATCCGCCGGGTGACCCGGCCGGGCGGCGTCTACGTGCAGAACGTCATCGACTACCCGCCGCTGCGCTTCATCCGCAGCGAACTGGCCACCGTCGCCGCCGAGTTCCGGAACGTCGCGCTGATCGCCCCGCCGGCCGCCCTCGCCGGCGAGCAGGGGTCCAACTTCCTCATCGTCGCCTCCGACGCCCCGCTTCCGCTGGCCGCGGTGCGGGCCCGGCTGGACACCCTCGACGAGGCGACCAGCCTGCTGTCCGGCGCGGAGCTGAGCGGATTCGTCGGCGACGCGCTGGTGCTCACCGACGACTACGCCCCGGTGGACCAACTGCTGGCGACCGCCTGAACGGGTGACTTCCTGACCGATTCCGACCCTGGAGGTGTAGTCCGGGCCGGCCGGGGCAACAACGCTGACCATGGGTGGAGGGGTTCAGAACGGCGCGCAACCGCTCGGCGAGCGCTACCGGCTGATCGAGCAGCTCGGCGCGGGTGGCATGTCCGTGGTCTGGCGCGGCTACGACGAGGTGCTCGGCCGGCAGGTGGCGGTCAAGGTGCTCGCCTCCCGGCTCGCCAGCGACCGTGCCTTCCGGCACCGGATCCGGATCGAGGCGCAGGCCGCCGCGCGGCTCTGCCACCCCAACATCACCAACGTGTACGACTACGGCGAGTCCGAGCAGGTCGGGCTGACCGTGCCGTACGTGGTGATGGAGCTGATCGACGGGGAGTCGCTGAGCGGCCGGTTGCGCCGTGGCGGGCAGCTGCCCTGGCGGGAGGTGGTGACGATCGGCGCGGAGGTGGCCTCGGCGCTGGCCACCGCGCACGCCCGCGGGGTGGTGCACCGCGACGTGACCCCGGGCAACGTGATGCTGACCCCCACCGGGGTGAAGGTGGTCGACTTCGGCATCTCGGCGCTGGTCGGGGAGAGCGAGAAGGGACCGGACGGCGCGCTGCTCGGCACGCCCGCGTACCTGGCGCCGGAACGGCTGGACAACGGACAGGTCTCGCCGGCCACCGACGTGTACGCGGTCGGCCTGCTGCTCTACCGGATGCTCACCGGCCGGCTGCCCTGGCAGGCCAGCACCACCACCGAGATGCTGCGCGCGCACATGTACAACGACCCGGAGCCGATGCCGCCGGTGCCGGGGCTGGCCGACGAGGTGGCCGACCTGGTGCGCCGCTGCCTGGCCAAGCGCCCGGAGGCCCGGCCGGCCACCGTCGAGGTGGCCGCCACCCTCGCCGAGGCGGCCGGCATGCTGCCGGCGGTGCCGGTCTCCCCGGCCGCCGCGCCGGCCGACGCGGCCACGCTGGCCAGCGCCGGCACCACCATCCTGCCCTGGTCGGCGGCGACCGACGCGCTGCCGTTCTCGCTTACCCGCAACCGCCGGGCGGTGGCCCGGCGCCGGAAGCTGGAGGCCGGGGTGGCCGCCGCGGGGCTGGTCGCGGTGACCGCGTCGCTGTGGGGGCTGACCTCGCGCAGCCCGGCCAGCGGCGGCGTTGACGAGCCCACGCCGGCCCGGATGGGGGTGGAGAAGCCCGCCCCCTGCCGGGTGGCGTACGCGCTGCGCACCGACACCGGCAGGGACTTCACCGCCGAGCTGACCCTCACCAACACCGGTGACCGCGAGTTGCGGGACTGGACGATGAGCTTCACCTTCCCGGGCAGGCAGACGGTGACGAAGGCGGCGCCCGCGCCGGTAAACCAGCAGGGCAGCACGGTGACCGTACGGCCGGCGCCGGGGCGGCCCGCGCTGGCGCCCGGCGCGGCCGAGAAGCTCACCCTGACCGGCCGGCACACCGGCGTGAACCCGCTGCCGGTCGAGTTCCGCCTGGGCGGCGACACCTGCGGCGTGCAGGTGTCCGGCGTGGCCGGCGCGGCACCCAGCACGGCGCCCAAGCCCCCGGCGACCAAGGCCCCGCCGAAGAAGAAGGCCACCAGCAAGGCCGGTGGCGGCACGGCGAAGGCCGACGACTCCGGCAAGGGCAAGGGGAGCGGTGGTGGAAAAAAGCCGGGGAAAGAGACGGGGACGATGACGACGACCGCGACGACGACTGATCGGGTCGCGCCGGCCTGACGGCGGGCCGGCGGCCGTCGAGTTGACGGCGGGCCGGGCGGGCGGCCTGACGGCGGGCCGGGCGATTGGTCAGGTCAGCGCGGCGAAGCGCTGCACCTCGTCGATGCTTCCCTCGACGATCAGCGTGCTGCCCGGCAGGACGATGGTGTCGTCCGTGGCGTAGCGGAACCGCTCGCCCGGCAGTTGCACGCCGACCACCCGTACGCCGTGCCGCTCGGCCGGCCGCACCTCGGCCAGTGACCGGCCGGCGAGGCTCTCCGGGGCGCGTACCTTGGCGATGGCGAAGTCCTCGCCGAACTCGATGAAGTCGAGCATCTTGCTGACGATCAGGTGGGCCACCCGTTCCCCGGTCTCCGCCTCCGGAAAGATCACGTGGTGCGCCCCCACCGAGGCCAGGATCTTGGCGTGCTTGGTCGAGGTGGCCCGGGCCCAGACCTGCGGCCCGCCGAGCTCCACCAGGGCCAGCACGGCGAGCACGCTGGCCTCGACCGAGGCGCCGATGGCGACCACCGCGCTCTGGAAGTCGGACGCGCCGAGCTGGCGCAGCGCGTCCTGTTCGGTGGCGTCGGCCTGCACCACCCGGTCGAGCTGGTCGGACCAGCGCTGCACGAGTTCGGGGTTGCGGTCGACGGCCAGCACCTCGTGGCCGAGGTGGGTCAGCGACTCGGCCAGGTAGCCGCCGAACCGGCCGAGCCCGATCACCAGGATGCCGCCGTCGTTGGTGCTGTCAGCCGACAATGGGTTGCTCCTCGGGGTAGCGGTAGAGCCGTCGCCGGGTGTTCAGGGCGATCGCCGACCCGAGAGTGAGCGGCCCGACGCGGCCGATGTACATCAGGGCGATGAGGGCGAGCTGGCCGCTCTCCGGCAGGGTGGGGGCGACGCCGACGGAGAGCCCGGTGGTGCTGAACGCCGAGGTCACCTCGAACAGCGCGGCGTAGAAGGGCACACCCTCGGTCATCACGATCAGTCCCACCGTGCCGGCCACCACCAGCGCGACGCTGATCAGCGCCACGGTGATCGCCTGTCGTTGGCTGGCGGTGGCCACCCGGCGGTGCCCGATCGTCACGTCCGGCTCGCCGCGCAGCTCGGCCCAGATGACGAACGCGAGCAGGAAGAACGTGGCCACCTTGATCCCGCCGGCGGTGCTGGCGCTGCCACCGCCGATGAACATCAGCGCGACCAAGGTGGGGTACGTCTCCTCGCCGAGGCCGCTGGTGTCGAGCACGTTGAACCCGCCGGTGCGGATGAAGGCGTCCTGGGTGAACGCCGCGAGCAGCTTGTCCGGCCAGCCGAACTGGCCGAGGGTGCGCGGGTTGCCCCACTCCACCACGAGCAGGGCGAGGAAGCCGACCAGGAGCAGCACCAGGCTGCCCCAGACGGTCAGCTTGGTGCCGACCGCCCAGCGGGCCGGCTGTCGCCACTCGCGGACCGCCTCGAACAGCGCCGGGAAGCCGAGCCCGCCGATGATCGCGCCGATGGCCAGCGGCAGGGTGACCCAGGCGTCGGTGGAGAAGCCGATCAGGTTGTCGGTGTAGAGCGCGAAGCCGCCGTTGTTGAAGCCCTGCACGGCGTGGAAGACGCCGTGCCAGAGCGCCCGGTCCAGCGGGTAGTCGTGGCTGACGGCCAGCCGGACGGTGAGGATCGTCGCGATCACCGCCTCGCAGATCAGCGAGGTGGCGGCGATGCGCATGAGCAGCCGGCGTACGTCGCCGAACCCGAACTCCTGGGTCTCGGCCTGCACCAGCAGCCGGTTGCGCAGCCCGAGGCGCCGGGCGACCACCAGGACCACCAGGGTCGCCCCGGTGACGATGCCGATCCCGCCGACCTGGGTGAGCACGGTGATCATCGCGAGGCCGAACTCGTTCCAGTAGTTCGGGGTGTCGACCACCGCCATCCCGGTCACCGACACCGCCGAGGTCGCGGTGAACAGCGCGGTGACGAACGGGGTGTACTGGTGATCACTGGTCGCCCAGGGCAGCATCAGCAGGCCGGTGCCGAGCAGGATCGTCGCCAGAAAACCGAACGGCACCAGCCGTACGGGGTGACGAAAAAACCGGAGCACCAGACAATCTTCCTGTTCCGCCCGGATCGGGGTGGAGAAACCGGTATCCCGGAGGGTTCACCTGGCCGCCAGCCGTCGACCAACTGCCGGACAACCCGGGCCGGTCTGCTGTGGGCGTTCCTCGACGACGACAGGAGACGGCGTTGCGACGTACCCTTTCCGCCCTCGGCCTGGCCGGAGCCCTGCTGGCAGCCGTGGTGGCCGTGCCGACCATGGGCGCGTCGGCCGACCCGGCGGCCGGTCCGGCGGCCGGTGCCGAGAAGGCCGGCAACCGCCCGCTGGTGATCGCCCACCGGGGCGCCAGCGGATACCGGCCCGAGCACACCCTGGAGGCGTACCGGCTGGCCATCCGGCAGGGCGCGGACTTCATCGAGCCGGACCTGGTCTCCACCTCCGACGGCGTGTTGGTTGCCCGGCACGAGAACGAGATCTCCGGCACCACCGACGTGGCCACCCGCCCGGAGTTCGCCGCCCGCCGGACCACGAAGACCATCGACGGCACCCGGGTGACCGGCTGGTTCACCGAGGACTTCACGCTCGCCGAGCTGAAGACGCTGCGGGCCGAGGAGCGGCTGCCGCAGGTACGGGTGGCCAACACCGCCTTCGACGGCCGGTTCGCGGTGCCCACGCTCCAGGAGGTCATCGACCTCGCCCGGGCCGAGGGGCGGGCACGGGGCCGCACCATCGGCGTCTACCCGGAGACCAAGCACCCCAGCTACTTCGCCTCGATCGGGCTGCCGCTGGAGGAGCCGCTGGTGAAGGTGCTCCGGGCCAACCAGCTGACCAGGAAGAACTCGCCGGTCATCGTGCAGTCCTTCGAGACCGCGAACCTGCGCAGGCTGGACCGGATGATCGACGTCCGGCTCGCCCAGCTGCTCGACGCCAGCGGCCGCCCGTACGACTTCACCGTCGCCGGTGACCCCCGCACCTACCAGGACCTGGCGAAGCCGGCCGGCCTGGCGTGGATCGCCCGGTACGCCGACGGCGTCGGGGCGAACAAGAACCTGATCGTCCCGCGCGACGCCGCCGGGAGGCTGCTCGCCCCGACCACCCTGGTCCGGGACGCGCACCGGCAGCGGCTGGTGGTGCACGCCTGGACGTTCCGTGCCGAGAACCAGTTCCTGCCGGCCGACCTCCGGATCGGCGCCGACCCGAACGCCCGTGGCGACATCCAGGCCGAGTACGAGCTCTTCTTCGGCCTGGGCCTGGACGGGGTCTTCGCCGACCACCCGGACACCGCGGTCGCCGCCCGCGCCGGGCTCGCCCAGCGCTGACCCGCCCGCGCCGGCCCGCCACCGTTCCGGGTGGCGGGCCGGCACCGTCTCAGCCGGCCGCGAACTGCCGCAGCTTGTCCGGGTTGACCACGATGAGCAGCAGCGAGATCCCCTGGTCCGTGGCGTCCAGGCAGACCACGGCCTCCGGCGTGCCGTCGGCGTTCGCCACCAGCAGCGCCGGGTCGCCGTTCGCCTCGACGACCCGGAAGTTCGAGGTGCGCCAGTACTTGCGCCAGACGTTGTCCAGCAGGTTCGTGACCCGGGCGGGCCCGTTGACGTCCTTGCGCGCGGCGGCCACCCGACCGCCGCCGTCGGAGCGGGCGACCACGTCCTCGGCGAGGAGCTGCTCCAACCGGGCCAGGTTCCCGTCCCGGGCCGCCGCGACGAACGTCTCGACCAGCCGCCGCCGCTCGCTGCGGGGCGCGGGGGCGGACCGATGCGAGACGAGGTGCCGGCGGGCCCGGCTGAGCAGTTGCCGAGCGTTCGCCTCGGTGATGTCGAGGACCTCGGCGACCTGCCGGTGCGAGTAGTCGAATGCCTCCCGCAGCACGTACGCGGCCCGCTCGCTCGGGGTGAGCCGCTCCAGCAGCAGCAGGACGGCGGCGTCCAGCGCCTCGGCCCGTTCAGCGCCGAGCGTCGGGTCCGCGCTGGTGTCCACCGGCTCCGGCAGCCACGGCCCCACGTACCGCTCGCGGAGCGCGCGTGCCGAGCCGGCGGCGTTGACGGCCAGCCGGGTGGTAGTGGTGGTCAGGAAGGCGGCCGCGTTGCGGACCTTCCGGCGGTCCGTCCCCTGCCAGCGCAGCCAGGCGTCCTGGACGACGTCCTCGGCCTCGGTGACGCTGGCCAGCATCCGGTAGGCGATGCCGAACAGGCGCGGACGGATGGCGAGGAACTCGGTGAGGTCGTCGGCCGTCACGGCCGAGCATCCGGGTGCGGCCGAGGTGCCGTCGGCGTCCGCTCGACCGCTCACCATGTGCCCAAACGTAGCGGGCGCCGCGGTGGGCCGGCGGAGGAGTCCGGCCCATCGCGTACGGCGCAGACCGGCGCTACGCCCGCTGGCCGGCCCGCTGGCGCCACTGCGCCACGGTCGTCGTACCTCTCCGCGCGCCGTCGGCGGTCACCAGGGAGCGGTCGTCCAGCCGGGCGCCGAAGTACCGCGCCTCGGGGTCGGTGACCACCTCCTTCGTGTCTCCCTGCGCGGCGAGGGTGGCCCGGCCCAGCTCGTCGAGCGGGATCTGCTCCGGTCCGCCGACCTCGACCACGCCGTTCACCGGCGCGCCGAGGCTGACCTCGGCGACCGTGCCGGAGACCTCGTCGGCCGCGATCGGCTGGATGAGCGCCGGGGAGAGGTGGACGGTGTCCCCGTCGGTCCCGGACGCGACGATGGCCGGGACGAACTCGATGAACTGCGTGGCCCGCACGATCGAGTACGGGATGTCGGCGGAGGTCACCAGCTTCTCCTGGGCGACCTTCGCCCGCATGTAACCGCTGTCCGGAATGCGGTCGCAGCCGACGATCGACAGGGCCACGTAGTGGGCCACGCCGGCCTCGGCCCCGGCGGCGAGCAGGGTACGGGTGGAGGTCTGGAAGAAGTCCAGCACCGCCGAGTCCTCGAACGACGGGGAGTTGGACACGTCGACGACGACGTCCGCGCCGGCCAGTGCCTCCTTGACGCCCTCACCGGTGAGGGTGTTGACGCCGGTCTTGGGCGACGCGGCGACCGCCTCGTGGCCCTGCCCCTCCAGGATGGCCACGACCTTGCTGCCGATGAGTCCGGTGCCGCCGATGACGACGATCTTCATGATCGATCTCTTCCCTTCCTGCTGCGGCATCTCACGCCGCAGTCAAGCACCTACGACCGGCCAGGGCGGCGATTCGTGACAACGGTCCGCCGGTAGTGAGCCGGCGCACCCGGTGGCAAGTGGCGTGCGCGCGAAGGACGCTGTCGAGCCGCCCCACGCACCGGACCATCGAGCTGCCGAGCCATCCCACCGGGCCGGGCGGCGCGGGCCGGACACCTCAAGATCGCGCTGTTTCGTTGTTGTGGTGGCCTCGGAGGCGGTGGGAGGCCACCACAACCGTGATCGAGCGCGGTCTTGCTGCTTCGTCGCCGGCCGGAAGCCAGCGACGGTCAGCGGGTCGTGCCCCGTCTGTGAGGGCAGCTCGACAGGACGTTATCGGGTGCCGGCCGGGGCGCCCGCAGGGTCGGCGCGCGGGCACCCGAAAGTGTGCGGAAGGCTCAGCTCGCGGTCGTGCGGCAGTGACAGCGCCGCCGGTCGGGTGGCGACTCGGCACACCCGGACGGCCGGCCCCGGCGGCGGGACGGGGCAGCGACGTACCGCGTTCGGTGGGGGTCGGTGGCGGGGTGCGACACATGCCCGGTTTCGGTCATGGCTACCGCGCCCATCGCGGCGGTACGCCGTCAGTGCCGCAGGTCGACAGCTGTCACGGTCGGCCACCCGACCCCTGTTACTTGTGTGTTTCGGCCACATAGCCCGTGCGTGACGTCACTTCTAGCGTGAGCCGACAAATGAGTTCCCTCCCTCCGAGTCCTCACGTGGAGTCGCAATGACGGTCCGGACGACGCGGCGGCTGCTCCTGTCCACCGCCACGATGATGGCCGCGGCGCTCGCCGCCACGGCCTGTGGCAGCCCGCAGGACACCGCCTCCGGTGGCGGCGACAGCGCCGCCCCGGTCAAGGTTGGCCTGGTCTACTCCCAGTCGGGAGCGCTGGCCAGCTACGGCAAGCAGTACATCGAGGGGTTCAAGGCCGGCCTCGACTTCGCCACCAAGGGCACCAACAAGGTCGGCGACCGGGCCATCGAGATCACCGAGGTCGACGACGCCGGCGACCCGGCGAAGGCGGTCTCCGCGGCCAAGGACCTGATCGGCAAGGGACACAAGATCATCGCCGGTTCGACGGCGTCCGGGGTGGCCCTGCAGGTCGCGCCGATCGCCGCGCAGAACAAGGTGCTGTTCATCTCCGGGCCGGCCGCGACCGACGCGGTGACCGGCGCGAACAAGTACACCTTCCGGTCCGGCCGGCAGTCGTACCAGGACGTGCTGACCGCGAAGTCGTTCATCGGCGACCCGGCCGGCAGGAAGGTCGTGGTCTTCGCCCAGGACGGCGCCTTCGGCGACGCCAACGAGGCGGCCGTGAAGACCGTCATCGGCGGCGCCGGCGCGACCGTCAGCAGCGTCCGGGCCCCGGCCAGCGCCACCGAGTTCACCCCGTTCGCCAGCCAGATCAAGGCCGCCAAGCCGGACCTGCTCTTCGTCGCCTGGGCCGGCACCACCGCCCCGGCCATGTGGCAGACCCTCGACCAGCAGGGCGTGCTCTCCTCGACCACGGTCGTCACCGGCCTGGACATCCGCGCCAGCTGGCCGACCTTCGGCGCCGCCGGCAGCAAGATCTCGTTCCTGTCGCACTACTTCGACGGGGCCACCGACAACGAGGCCACCAAGGCCGCCAAGGCCAAGATTCCGGGTGGCACGCTCGACCTGTTCCACCCGGACGGCTTCGCCGCCGCGCAGATGGTCGTCCGCGCCGTGCAGGAGGGTGGCGACGACGTCGAGAAGATGATCACCGCGCTGGAGGGCTGGAGCTTCGACGGCGTGAAGGGCAAGATGACCATCCGCGCCGAGGACCACGCCCTGCTCCAGCCGATGTTCCAGGCCAAGCTGACCGGCAGCGGCAGCACCTTCACGGCCACCGCGCAGAAGAGCCTCACCGGCGACGAGAGCGCGCCGCCGGCCGTGGCGATGAAGGGCTGAACCATGCTCGCCACCCGCGGTCTGACCTGGCGGATCGGTGAGGTCGCCATCGTCGACAGCGTCTACCTCGACCTGGCGCCCGGGGAGTTCCTGGGCGTCATCGGGCCGAACGGTGCCGGCAAGACCTCACTGTTCAACCTGATCACCGGCCTGCGCCGGGCCACGGAAGGACGAGTCACCCTCGACGGGCAGGACATCTCGTCCCTGCCGCCGCACCGGCGGGCCCGTCTCGGACTGGGCCGTACCTTCCAGGCGTCCTCGGTCTTCGGCTCGCTCAGCGTGCGGGAGAACGTGCGGCTCGCCGTACAGGCGCACCGCGGGGGCTCGATGAAGCTGTGGCGGCGGGCGGCGGCCGACCGGGAGGTGGCCGCCGCCGCCGACGCGGCGCTGGAGCGCGTCGGCCTCGCCCACCGGGGCGCGGCGCTGGCCGGCACGCTGGCCCACGGCGAGAAGCGCAAGCTGGAGATCGCGCTGCTGCTGGCTGGCGAGCCGCGGGTGATGCTGCTCGACGAGCCGATGGCCGGGGTCAGCGCCGAGGACGTGCCGGAGCTGGTCGCGGTGATCCGCTCGCTGACCGGCGACAGCGGCCGGTCGGTGCTGATGGTGGAGCACCACATGGACGTGATCCTGGAGCTGGCCGACCGGATCGCCGTGATGCACCACGGCGCCCTGCTGGCCTGCGACACCCCGGAGACGGTGATGGCCAACCCCACCGTGCAAGAGGCCTACCTGGGGGAGTCGCTCTGATGGAACCCATCCTCGACGTGGAGAACCTGTCGGTCCGGATCGCCGGGCTGCACATCCTGCAAGGGGTGTCGTTCACCGTCGCCCCGACCGGCGTCACCGTGCTGCTCGGCCGCAACGGGGTCGGCAAGACCACCACCCTGCGCGCCATCGTCGGCCTCACCCCGCGCGGTGGGGAGGTACGCGGCACCATCCGGATGGGCGCGCAGAGCCTGCTGGCCCGGCCGACCCACCGGCTGGTCCGCGGCGGGCTCGGCTACGTGCCCGAGGACCGGTGCGTCTTCGCCGGGCTCACCGTGGCGGAGAACCTGCGGCTGGCCGAACGGCGCGGCACCACCCCGGCGTACGACAAGGTGTACGCGCTCTTCCCCGAGCTGGACCGGCGGGGCCGGCAGCGCGCCGGTTCGCTCTCCGGCGGGCAGCAGCAGATGCTCGCCATCGGCCGGGTGCTGCTCAACGACAACCGACTGCTGCTGGTCGACGAGCCGACCAAGGGGTTGGCGCCGAAGGTGGTGACCGAGGTGGCCGAGGTGCTGGAACGGGTCGCCGAGTCCGTGCCGGTGCTGCTCGTCGAGCAGAACCTGGCGGTGGTCCGGCGGCTGGCCCGGGACGCGGTGGTGCTCGCCGCCGGCCAGGTGGCCTGGGCCGGGGACGCGCAGCAGTTGCTGCTGGAAACCGCGCTGACCAAGTCGCTGCTCGGCGTGGGCTCCGCGGAGGGGCACGCGTCGGCCGCGTCCGGTGGGCCGGCCGGGGGGAAGGACGCGCACTGATGGACACCATCGTCCTGCTGACGCTGACCGGGCTCGGCCTGGCGGCGCTCTACTTCCTGGTCGCCTCCGGGCTCTCGCTGGTCTTCGGCCTGGCCGACGTGCTCAACTTCGCGCACGGGCTGTTCCTCGGCGTCGGCGCGTACGCCACCTGGTGGGCGGCGGGCAACCTGCCCGGAGCCGGCGGGGACGGTTTCGGCTTCCTGGTCGCGGTCGCCTTCGGGGTGGCTGCCGGCACGCTGGTGGCGGTGCTGGTCGAGTTGGTGCTGATCCGCCCGCTCTACTCCCGCACCATCGAGCAGGTGCTGGTCACCGTCGGCCTGTCGCTGGCCGGGGTGGCGCTGCTCCAGGCCACCTGGGGCGCCGACGCCCGGCCGTTCCCGCGCCCCGACTGGACCCGGGAGGTGACCGGCATCCTCGGCGCGCAGGTGCCCAACGGCGGCCTGCTGCTGATCATCGCCGCGGTGGTGGTGCTCGGCGCGATCCTGGCCTTCCTCCGCTGGACCCGGTACGGCCTGGTGATCCGGGCCGGCGTGGAGAACCGGGAGATGGTGACCGCGCTCGGCATCGACGTGCGTAAGGCGTTCACCCTGGTCTTCGCGACCGGCGGGGCGGCCGCGGCACTGGCCGGCGCGCTCGGTGGCGTCTACTTCGGCACCGTCTCGCCGGGCCAGGGCGGCTCGCTGCTGATCTTCGCGTTCATCGTGGTGGTGATCGGCGGGATGGGCTCGGTGGTCGGGTCCGCGTACGCGGCGGTCGCGGTCGGCCTGCTGCAACAGTTCGTGAACTACTACGGCACCTCCGGGCTGGGCGACATCTGCGTGGTCGCGCTGCTGGCCGTGGTGCTGCTGCTGCGCCCGCAGGGCATTGCCGGAAAGGTGGCAACGGCATGACCGAGGTCAAGAGTCCCGAGGTTCCGGCGCCGCCGGCGGTGCCCGCCGAACTGACGCCGGACACCGGCCGGTGGCACCGGGTCCGCCCGTTCCTGCCGCTGGTCGCGCTGGTGGTCGCGCTGATCCTGCCGTACTCGACCGTGCACCTGCCGGGCATCTTCGAGGGCCCGCTGAACTCGCCCGGTACCCTGCAACTGCTCGCCGTGTGCCTGGTCTTCGGCGGCCTGGCGGCCGGCTACGACCTGCTCTTCGGCCGCACCGGCATGCTCTCCTTCGGGCACGCGCTCTACTTCGCCGCCGGCGTCTACGGCACCGACATCCTGGTCACCAAGGCCGGACTGTCGCTGTGGCAGGCCGCGCTGCTGACCATCACCGGCGGCACGATTCTCGCCGCGCTGCTCGGCGCCGTCGCGCTGCGTACCGTCGGGATCGCGTTCGCCATGGTGACGCTGGCGTTCGCCCAGGTCGGCGCGATCCTGGTGGCTCGGGACTTCGGCGGGCTCACCGGCGGCGAGGAAGGGCTGCCGCTGGACGTCGCCGGCGTGCCCCCGGCGCTGGTCGGGGTGGCCAACACTGTCAACCTCTACTGGTTGGCGCTGGCCTACCTGGTCGTGGTGATCTTCGTGGTGCACCGGGTGAGTGGCTCGCCGACCGGGCGGGTGCTCGCCGGCCTGCGCGACGACGAGCGGCGGATCGGGGTGCTCGGGCTCGACCCGTACCGGTTCAAGCTGGTGGCGTTCACCCTGGCCGGCGGGCTGGCCTCGGCCGGGGGCGTGGTCTACTGCCTGATCGTCGGCGGCGCCTCGCCGCACATCACCTCTTCCGAGCTGACCCTGTCGCTGCTGGTCATGGTGGTGCTCGGTGGGCCCGGCACCCGGTGGGGCCCGGTGCTCGGCGGCATCCTCTACATGTACCTGGACCACCGGCTGGTCGCGTTCGGCACCAGCGACGCGGTGGACGCCCTGCCCGGGATCCTCAGCCGCCCCCTGTCCCAGCCGCTCTTCGTCCTCGGCACCGTCTTCATCCTGGCCGTCTACTTCTTCCCCGGCGGCCTGGCCAGTCTCGCCCCCCGCCTCACCCACCTCCGCAACACCCTCCGCCCCCACCCCTGACCCCCACCCGGGCGCCCTCGGGCTGACCCCGTTGATCATGAAGTTATTGTCGCGACACGCCGATGGCGGTGACGCTAACTTCATGATCGACGGGGTCTTCTCGCGGGAGGGGCGGTGCGGTATGGGTGAGCGGTTGGCCGTGGTTAGTGGTGGGGGGACCGGGATCGGGGCGGCTGTCGCGCTCGGGCTCGCCAAGGACGGGTGTGAGGTTCTGATCGTGGGGCGGCGCGGTGATGTGCTGCTGGCCACGGCCGAGCGCCTCGACGCCGAGTGCGGGCGGGCGGGGGCGGTGCGCGCGGTCAGCGCCGACCTGACCGATCCGGAGCAGCTCGACCGGGTGGTCGAGGCGGTCGCCGGGCGGCCGGTCGACGTGGTGGTCAACAACGCCGGCGGCTATCTGGGCGGGAACACCAGCACGCTCGCCGGCACCGCCGCGCACTGGCGGGCCAACCTGGACGCCAACGTGCTCACCGCCGTGCTGCTCACCGAGGCGCTGCGGCCGGCCCTGCGTCGCCCCGGCGGCCGGGTGATCCTGGTCAGCTCGATCGCCGCCCAGCGGGGCGGCGGCGGGGCGTACTCGGCGGCGAAGGCGGCGCTGCACGGCTGGGCGTACGACCTGGCCGGGGAACTCGGCCCGGAACAGATCACGGTCAACGTGGTCAGCCCCGGCTACGTGGCCGAGACGGAGTTCTTCGGAGACCGGATGACCCCGGAGGGACACGCGAAGCGGGTGGCGGCGACGCTGGTCGGGCGGGCCGGCGTACCGGACGACATCGCCGAGGCCGTCCGCTACCTGGCCGGCCCGGCCGCCGGCTACGTCACCGGGCAGGTGCTCGGCGTCAACGGCGGCTCCGTGCTCGGCCGCTGACCGCCGAACGCGACCGGGTGCCGCGGCTCTCCGTGCGGCCGCGGCACCCGGTGGACGCGTCGACGCTCAGCTGTTGAGCATCTGGTACGCCAGCTTCGGCGCCGGCTGCGCCGCGTCGCCGCTGGGCGCGGCGAGCTTCGGTGCCGAGCGTCCCCCGCGCCTGAACGGACGCCACCGGCCGGACCGTGACCGGAGACTCCCGCGCGAACCGGGGCGTCGTCACCCGCCGCTGGTAGAAATGCCGGATGAGCCAGGATCGGGCGGCGGTACGGGAACGGGCCGAGGCGGTGCTGCGGCGACTGGCCGGCGAGCACGCCCGGCTCCGCGAGGACCAGTGGCGGGCCATCGAGGCGCTGGTGGTCGACCGGCGGCGGGTGCTCTGCGTGCAGCGCACCGGATGGGGCAAGTCGGCCGTCTACTTCGTGGCCACCGCCCTGCTGCGGCAGACCGACGGCTCTGCCGCCGGCCCGGCCGCCGGGCCGCTGACCGGGCCGACGGTGATCGTCTCGCCGCTGCTGGCGCTGATGCGCAACCAGGTCGAGTCGGCCGCCCGGGCCGGCATCCGGGCCCGGACCATCAACTCCGCCAACCTGGACGAGTGGGACGAGATCACCGCCGAGATCCACGCCGGCGCGGTCGACGTGCTGCTGATCAGCCCGGAGCGGCTGAACAACCCCGACTTCCGGGACACCGTGCTGCCCAAGCTGGCCGCGACCACCGGGCTGCTGGTGGTGGACGAGGCACACTGCGTCTCGGACTGGGGGCACGACTTCCGGCCCGACTACCGGCGGCTGCGTACCTTCCTCGGCAACCTGCCCGACGGCACGCCGGTGCTGGCCACCACCGCCACCGCCAACGCCCGGGTCACCGCCGACGTCGCCGAGCAGCTGGGCGACGCGCTGGTGCTGCGCGGCACCCTGGACCGGGAGTCGCTGCGGCTCGGCGTGGTCGAGCTGCCCGGCCCGGCGCACCGGCTGGCCTGGCTCGCCGACCACCTGGACCGGCTGCCCGGCTCCGGCATCGTCTACACGCTCACCGTGGCCGCGGCGGGGGAGACCGCCGAGTTCCTCCGCGCGCGCGGCTACCCGGTCGCCGCGTACACCGGGCAGGCCGACGACGCGGACCGGCGGGCGGCCGAGCAGGACCTGCTGGACAACAAGATCAAGGCGCTGGTCGCCACCAGCGCGTTGGGCATGGGCTTCGACAAGCCGGATCTCGGCTTCGTGGTGCACCTCGGCGCACCGCCCTCACCGATCGCGTACTACCAGCAGGTCGGCCGGGCGGGCCGGGCCGTCGAGCACGCCGAGGTGCTGCTGCTGCCCGGGCCCGAGGACGCCGCCATCTGGCGGTACTTCGCCTCGCTCGCCTTCCCGCCGGAGGAGCAGGTCCGGGCGGTGCTGGCCGCGCTGCACACCGACCGGCCGCTCTCCACCCAGGCCCTGGAACCGATCGTCGACCTGCGCCGGGCCCGGCTGGAACTGATGCTCAAGGTGCTCGACGTGGACGGCGCGGTGCGCCGGGTCCGCGGCGGCTGGCTGGCCACCGGCGAGCCGTGGGTCTACGACGAGGCCCGGTTGCGCCGCGTCGCCGCCGCGCGCACCGCCGAGCAGCAGGCCATGCGGGAGTACGCGACCACGCCCGACTGCCGGATGCGCTACCTGCGGGAGTGCCTGGACGACACCGGGGCGGCCGACTGCGGCCGGTGCGACCGATGCGCCGGGCCGCTGTTCCCGCCCGCGGTGTCCGACGCAGCGCTGGCCGCCGCGCAGACCTTCCTCGGCCGGCCCGGCGTGGAGCTCCCGCCGAAGAAGCTCTGGCCGACCGGGCTGGACGCGGTTGGCGTACCGCTGAAGGGGCGGATCGCCCCCGGCGAGCAGGCGCTGCCCGGCCGCGCCGTCGGCCGCCTCTCCGACCTGGGCTGGGGCGGGCGGCTGCGCGGCCTGGTCGGGCCCGAGGCGGCCGACGACCCGGTGCCGGACGACGTGGTCGCCGCCGTGGTCGAGGTGCTCAAGGCCTGGGCGCACGGCGACGACCCCTGGCCGCGCCGCCCGGCCGGCGTGGTCGCGGTCGGCTCGCGTCGTCGGCCCCGGCTGGTCGGCTCGCTGGCCGAGCGGATCGCCACGGTCGGGCGGCTGCCGCTGCTCGGGCAGGTGACGGCGGCCGGTCCGGTGGGCGGGCCGCGCGGCAACAGCGCGCAGCGGGTACGCGCCCTGCACGGCGCGATCACCGTGCCGGACGACCTGGCGGCGGCCCTGGCCGGGCTGGACGGGCCGGTGCTGCTCGTCGACGACCTGGTCGACTCCGGCTGGACGATGACCATGGCCGCCCGCGAACTGCGCCGGGCCGGCGCCCCCGACGTGCTCCCGCTCGCCCTGGCCGTCGCCGGCTGACGCCGGCTCGCCCGTGGTGGCCGGTTGACGGTTGCTCGCCGTCCGGCTGAAGCCACCCGTGCCCTCGCCGGCTGACGGCCGCCCGCCCGTGCCGTCGCTGGCACGGCTCCCCGGTCCGGGTGGTCAGTCGCTGGCGGCGCTGGCGGGAAAGTTCCCGGGCGGGGCGGATTGCGACGGGCGCCACCCCGCGCCGCCACCTGGCCGATCGTCGCTGGTCGCGCCGGTAGCGTGGGCGCCATGACCGAGCCGCAGCCCGGGTCGCCGGCGGTGCCCGAGCGGGACGCCGCCCGTCCCGACGAAAGCACCGTGCGGCTGGCGCTGGTGGTCGGCGGGCTGGTGCTGGCCGTCCTGCTCGGCTTCGGTCTGGGCCGGATCAACGGCGACGGGTCGCCGGCCGGCACCGGGCTGGACAGCGCGCTCGCCGACCACATCCACTCCCCGGGCACCGGGGCGCACGAGCACGGCGCGGACCAGAGCGCAGCGGCCGAGGCGGCCGGGCTGGCGGTCACCGCGTCCGGTTACACGCTGACCCCGCTGAGCGGGGAGTTCACCGCCGGCAGGGAGGGCGAACTGCGCTTCCAGGTACGCGACGCGCAGCGGCGGGCGGTCACCCGGTTCGCGGTGGTGCACGAGAAGCCGATGCACCTGATCGTGGTCCGCCGCGACCTCACCGGATATCAGCACCTGCACCCGGCCATGGCGGCCGACGGCACCTGGTCGGTGCCGCTGACCCTGCCGCGGGCCGGCGTCTGGCGGGCGTACGCCGACTTCACCGCCGTCGCCGACGACGGTCAGCAGGTCCCGCTGACCCTCGGGGCGGACCTGGTCGCGTCCGGCGAGTACGCCCCGCGGCCGCTGCCCGCGCCGGCTGCCTCCGCCACCGTCGACGGGTTCACCGTCGGCGTCGAGGGCACCCCGCAGGCCGGGCTCACCGTGCCGCTGACCTTCCGGATCACCGCCCCCGGCGGCGGCACTCCCGATCTGGAGCGCTACCTCGGCGCGTACGGGCACCTGGTGGCGCTGCGCGAGGGGGACCTCGGTTACCTGCACGTCCACCCGGAGCCGGAACTGGTCGACGGCGCGGTGCGCTTCTGGCTGACCACGCCCGGCCCCGGCCGGTACCGGCTCTACCTCGACTTCCAGGTGGCCGGCGAGGTACGCACCGCCGAGTTCACCGTCACCGTCCCCTGACGGCGGCGCGGGCTCAGCCGGCGCGGCGGATCGGGCGGCGGGCGAGGTAGCGCAGCAGGTCGCGGATGTGGTGCTTCTCCTCGACCGGCACGGTCGGGTCGGCCAGCCGTTGCAGGATCACCCGGACGTCGGCCTCCACCGGGCCGTCGTCGGTGCGGCGGCGCGGGGCGGGACCGGCGTCGGGCAGCCCGAGGGCGCGGAACGCGGCGGCGACCGGTAGGTCGAGCGCGGCGCAGAAGCCGCGGACCTTGGCCAGTTCGGGGTAGTCCTGCCAGTCGCCGGCCAGCCAACGGAAGACGGTCGAGCGGCCCACGCCGGTGTGGGCGGCCAGGTCCGTGACGGTCCACCCGCGTTCCTCGCGGGCGTCGTCGATGGCACGCCGCACGAAACGTGCGAACGCCATCTGTGGCGATACGTCTGCCGCACCCATTCCTGCGGGCTCTCTCCTCCCGACCGGCGCCGACGGTGCGCCTCCGAGGGTAGTACGGCCCGGCGCGGAAACAATTGACTGATCGACCAGACCGTCCCGCCGGCGGGACTTCTCTCGGATCGAGGGCCGGTGCGAGCGCGGCCTCGGGCCGTCCTACGCCGTGTCCGCCGACGTCCCGGCCGTGTCCGCGGTCGTCCCGGCCGGCGTGTTCGCGGTCGTCCCGGCCGGCGTGTCCACCGGGATGGTGTCAGCCGGGGTTCCGGCGGGCGTGCCGGCGGTCGTCCTGGCCGGGGCCGCCGCGAGCAGGGCCTCCAGCCGTGGGGTGACCGCCCACTGGTCGACCAGTGCCCGGTAGTCGGCGCGCTGCGGCCCGGTCGGCTCGGCGCCGGAGCGCCGGGCGCGGATCAGCAGGTTGCGCGGGGTGTGTCGGGAGTCGACGAACTCCACCACCTCGGCCCGGTAGCCGTGCAGCCGCAGCAGCCCGGCGCGCAGCGCGTCGGTGAGGACGTCCGCGAAGCGCTCGCGCAGGATGCCCTGCCGGGTCAGCAGCTCGTACGGCGCCGGGGCCGGCCGGGCGCGCAGCTGGGCCGCGATGTCGTGGTGGCAGCAGGGGGCGGCGAGCACCCAGCGGGCCCGCCAGCGCACCGCCCGGGCCAGCGCCTCGTCGGTGGCGGTGTCGCAGGCGTGCAGCGCCAGCACCAGGTCGGGGGTGGGCTCGACCACCGCGTCGGCGATGGTGCCGGCCACGAAGCTGACCCGGTCGGCCCAGCCGAGCCGCTCGGCCAGCTCGGTGTTGCGCCGGCGCTGGTCCTCCCGGACGTCCACCCCGACCAGCTCGACGTCCAGCCCGCGCTGGGCCAGGTAGTGGTACGCCGCGAAGGTCAGGTACGCGTTTCCGCAGCCCAGGTCGACCACCCGCAGCGGGCCGGTCAGCTCGTCCGGCAGGGTGGCCGCCAGGGCCCGCAGGAACGCGTCCACCTGACGCCGCTTCGCCGCCGAGCCGCCGATCTCGGCGAAGATCGGATCGCCCGGGTCGAGCAGGTACTCCTTGGCCCGGTCGTGCCCGGTCGGCTCAACCGTCGGCCGGGTCGCCGCCGACCGGTGCACCTGCGCCTCGCCGGACTTGGTCACCCGCAGTTGCAGGGTCGCCTCGGCCGTCTCCACGTGCCAGTTGCCGAACGGCTCGGCCAGCAGCGCGTCCACCGCCGCGGCCGCCTCCGGGCCGGGGGCGACGTTGCGGGTGTACGGCCGGGCCCCGTCCGAGGTCGAGATCTGCAACCGCGGGCCGGCCTTCAGCGCCACCGGGCGCAGCTCGGCCCGGACCACCGAGGGTCGCTGGCCGCGGCGGCGTCCGGCGGCGACCGCCCGGGTCAGCGCGGGGTCGAGCAACAGTGACCGCACCTCGGTCAGGGCGGCGTCCAGCGGTTCCGGCATTGCTCCATCTTCCAGGTCGGGCCCGGCCCGAATCGGGTGCGGCGGCAGGGATCATGGCCGCGCCTGGTGCGGTCGCGGAAGGGGTCTCGGTGGTCCTCAGCCGGACGTCCCCGCACCGGAGCCCGGTACGGGGACGTCGGATGGTGCGTGCGTCAGTCGGCGGTCGCCTCGGCCGGCGTACCGGCGGCGGAGCCACCGCCAACACGGCGGCGCCGGCGGCGGCGCGGCTTCGGGGCGTCGCCCTCGGCGGCGGCCGGGGCGTCGGCGGCCTCGGCGCTGATCACCGCGGTCGGCTCACCGGCGACCACCTCGCCGGCCCGGCGGCGCCGGCGGCGGCGCGGGGTGCGGGTGGCCTCCTCGGTGGCGCCTTCGGCCGCGGGCTCGTCGGTGTCCGGCCCGGTGGTCGACTCGCCGCGGCCGCGGTGGCGCTCCCGGCCGCGGCCCTCGCCGCGCCGGCCACCCCGGCCCTCGCCCCGGCGCGACCGGCCGCCGCCGAGGTCCTCCTCGACCTCGGCCGACAGCCCGGCCCGGGTGCGCTCCGCGGTGGGCAGCGTGCCGGTGATGTCGCGTGAGATGTCCAGGTCGGTGTAGAGGTGCGGGGACGTGTGGTAGGTCTCCGGCGGCTCCGGCATGTCCAGGCCCAGCGTCTTGTCGATGATCCGCCAGCGGGGCATGTCGTCCCAGTCGACGAAGGTCACCGCGACACCGGTCGCGCCGGCCCGGCCGGTGCGCCCGATGCGGTGCGTGTAGGTGTCCTGGTCCTCGGGGCAGTCGTAGTTGATGACGTGGGTGACGCCGCTGACGTCGATGCCGCGGGCGGCCACGTCGGTGGCGACCAGCGTGTCGATCTTGCCGGCCCGGAACGCCCGGAGCGCCCGCTCCCGCGCGCCCTGCCCGAGGTCGCCGTGCACGGCGGCCACCGCGAAGCCGCGGAAGTCGAGGTCCTCGGCGACCCGGTCGGCGGCCCGCTTGGTACGGGTGAAGATCATGGTCAGTCCGCGACCCTCGGCCTGCAGGATCCGCGCCACGATCTCGATCTTGTTGAGCGAGTGGGTGCGGTAGGCCAGCTGCTGGGTCTGCGGCGACGGCCCGGTCTCGGCGGTGTGGCCGGCGTGGATCGTCACCGGGTGGCGCAGGAAGCGCCGGGAGAGGGCGACGATCGGGTCCGGCATGGTGGCCGAGAAGAGCATGGTCTGCCGGTCCTCCGGCAGCATCGCGAGGATCTTCTCGACGTCGTCCAGGAAGCCCAGGTCGAGCATCCGGTCGGCCTCGTCGAGCACCAGCGCGTGCACCCGGTCGAGTCGCAGGTGCTTCTGCTTGGCCAGGTCGAGCAGCCGGCCGGGCGTACCGACCAGGATCTCCACGCCCTTGCGCAGGGCGTCGATCTGCGGCTCGTACGCGACGCCGCCGTAGATCGGCAGCACCCGGACGCCCCGGGTGCGGCCCGCGGCGGCCAGGTCCTTGGCGACCTGGAGGCCCAGCTCGCGGGTGGGTACGACGACCAGCGCCTGGGGCAGGCCGTCCTCGCCGCCCTCGCCCGGGGCGAAGACCCGCTCCAGCAGCGGAACGCCGAAGCCGAGGGTCTTGCCGGTGCCGGTGGGCGCCTGGCCGATCAGGTCGCTGCCGCGCAGCGCGATCGGCAGCGCGTACTCCTGGATCGCGAAGGCGCGGGTGATGCCCGAGGCGGCCAGCGCGTCGACGGTCTCCTGACGCGCGCCGAGCTGGGCGAAGGTGGGAGCCTCCGGGCGTACCGGAGCGGTGGGGGCCAGTTCCTGGCCGTCCATGAGGTCTTGGGTCAGCTCGCTCATATGGATTTGGGGGTGCCCTCTCGTGGGTGCGCCCCGTCATGTCCTCAGGGCGCGATCGGTATGGCGCGGGCCACACGGTCGGGGGCGGCAGACTGCCGAGCCGGACCGGGCCGCACGCGCGCCGCGGGTCGGACTGCGACCGGATCGAAGGCCGGCCGGATGGGCGCCCGCGGCAACTGCTACATCTTACCTGAACCGCCTGGACCCCGTCCTGATTCCGGTTGGCGCCCTCGCGCCCGGGGGCAAGCGATGTGACCCAGGTCACTGTCGAGGTGGTCGTCCGAGGCGTCCCCCACGGGGCGTCGGCGGGCGGTAGCCTGCGCTCGTGTCCGCCCCCGCCCCGCCCGGCCCCGCCGTCGTCGACCTGCTCGGCCTGGTGGCCCTCGGCGAGCTGCTCGCCTTCGAACGGATGGCCGCCGACGCGCGGCTCGCCCCCGACCTGCGCCGTCGGGCGGCGCTGGGCGAGATGGCGGCCGCCGAGATCGGCAACTACCGGCGGCTGGCCGACCGGCTCACCACGCTCGGCGTGCTGCCCGACGACGCCATGGCCCCGTACGTCGCGCCGTTGCAGGCGTACCACGACTCGACCGAGCCGCGGGACTGGGCCGAGGCGGTCACCAAGGCGTACGTCGGCGACGCGATCACTGACGACTTCCTGCGCGAGATCGCGGTGGCGCTGGCCGAGCCGGACCGTCAGCTCGTCCTCGACGTGCTGCACGAGTCGCGCTACGCCGAGTTCGCCGCCGCCGAGATCCGGGCCGCGATCGAGCTGGACCCGCGGGTGGCCGGCCGGCTCTCGATGTGGGCGCGGCGGCTGGTGGGCGAGGCGCTGTCGCAGGCCGGCCGGGTGGCCGCGGCCGACCGGGGCGCGCTCACCGCGCTGATCGCCCAGGGCGACCAGGTGGACGTGCAGGCGCTGTTCCGCCGGCTGACCGCCGCGCACACCGAGCGGATGGCCGCGGCGGGCCTGAACAACTAGCACACCGACCCACCCGCTCGGGACGGCGTCGCGTGCCTGCTCGGGGAGGTGGCCTCGCTGAGTGGCGCGCCGGGCGGAAGCTGGTGGCGTACTCGCCGGATGCCGCCTCGGGGTGGTGCCGCGTGGTCCGCGGCAGGTGCGCGGGGTCACCTGCCGCGGACGGAGGGCCCGCTCAGCGGACGGTGAACCCGACCGCGCGCGGCGACGCCTCGGCGATCTCCACGTAGGCGACCTTGTCGACCGGGACGACGACCCGCCGGCCCTTCTCGTCGGTCAGGGACAGCGTGCCGGTGTTCTTCGCGATGGCGTCGGTCACGATCTGCTCGATCTCGGCCGGCGACTGCGCGCTCTCCAGAACCAGCTCGCGCGGCGCGTACTGCACGCCGATCTTGACCTCCACGGTGCCTCCTCAACTGGGGCGAAAAAGCCGCCGTGCGAAGGCTATCCGATCTCGGGGGTGGCGGTCAGGCTGACTCACCTTGCAGCGGGAAGCTGGCGATGCCGCGCCAGGACAGCGCCGCCACCAACGCCTCGGCCTCGGCCTTGGGCACCTGCCGGCCGCCGGCCAGCCAGAACTGCGCGGCGGTCTCGGCGGCGCCGACCAGGCCCGAGGCCAGCAGCTCGGCGTGCGCCCGGCTCACCCCGGTGTCCGAGATGATGGTGTCGGTGATCGCCGCGATGCAGCCCTGCTCGACCCGCTCCACCCGCTGCCGTACGGCCGGGTCGTTGCGCAGGTCGGACTCGAAGACCAGCCGGAACGCCTCGCTCTCGTGGTCGACGAAGTCGAAGTACGCGCGGACCGAGGCGCTGACCCGTTCCTTGTTGTCGTTGGTGCCGCGCATGGCGTCGTGCACCTTGGCCACGATCGCGTCGCAGTGGGTGTCGAGCAGCGCGAGGTACAGCTCCATCTTGCCCGGGAAGTGCTGGTAGAGCACCGGCTTGGAGACCCCCGCCCGCTCGGCGATGTCGTCCATCGCGGCAGCGTGGTAGCCCTGTGCGACGAACACCTCCTGGGCAGCGGCGAGCAACTGCTTGCGACGCGCGGACCGGGGTAGGCGCGTGGGCCGGCCGGCGGTCTGGGCGCCGTTCCCCACAGCGGTCATGGGAACCTCCGAGTTTCCTGTGTACGAGCCGGCACTTTTCCCCCGAACCGGTCCGGGCTCGTGACCCGTCGCGGAATTGGCCCGCCGCTGTAACTTATCGCCACTGTCACCACACGGTAGCCTCAGCGGGGGCGACCAAGGAGCGCGCGGTGAGTGAATCAGGGCAACCCGGTGCCGCCACCCCGGGAGAGCACGGCGACGGGACGGGTCAGCAGGACGACCTGGCCCGTACCGGCAACGGGTGGGCACCCGCGCCGGCCGGCTGGGCCCGGAGCGGGGAGACCGCTGGTTCCCGGGAGCCGACGCCGTCCTGGCGCCAGCCCGAACCGACCCTCGGCTGGGGCGCCTCGTCGCCCCGGCACGGTGACCTGCCGCCACCGCTGCCCGGCGTGCCCGCCGACGCCCCGGCGACCCGGGCCAACGGCCGGCACACCAACGGCGTCGGCCAGCACCCGGCCGACCGGTCGGCCCCGGTCAGCGCGCCGCCCGGCCGCGCGGCGCCGGTGAGCGCCCCGCCCGGTCCGCTCGGCGATCCGCGCCGGGACTCCGACGGCGACCGCCTCGTGGTGCCGGCGCAGCGCCCCGCTCCGGCGGCCGAGCAGCCCGCCCCGCAGCACGGGCTCGCCGAGCCGGAGCCCGGCCCGGCCCGGCACGCGTCCGACGACCCGCCGAACCGCTGGGCGGAGCCGGGCCCGCCCACCTCCGCGCCGCCCGCGGTGCAGGTGCCGCCGGTCGGGACGACCGCCTCGGGGTTCGAGGTGCCGCCCGGTTTCCACGCGCCGACGGTCGACCGGTCGGTGGCCGGGGAACCGCCGACCGCCGTCGACCAGCGCGGCTGGGGCGACCAGTTCCCGCCGGAGCGGTCCACCGCGGAGCCCCGCCCCGGCCCGCCGGGCGGCGACAGCACCGCCGGCCTCGACCGCGCGCTGAGCGCCGGTGAGCAGGCCGCTCCGGCCGCCGGGCCGCCCGCGGACCGGACGCCGCCCACTGAGCCCGACTGGTCCGGTCCGAACTGGAACCGACCGAGCTGGGGCAGTGGCTGGGCGCCGTCCTGGGTCCGGGACGAGGCCGAGCAGGGCGGCCGGCGCGCCCGCGACGAGTCCACCCCGGGCTGGGCCAGCGAGCCGAACGGGCCGTACGAGCCGGTGCGCGCCGAGCCGTCCCGCCCCTACGAGACGCCCCGGCCCGAGCCGTCCCGCCCCTACCAGCCGACCCGCGCCGAGTCCGAGCCCCGGCCGGCCTACGAGCCGTCGGCCGAGTCGCGCCCGGCGTACCAGCCACCAGCCGAGCCCCGGCCGGCGTACGAGCCACCGACGGCCCCGGTCGAGCGGCCCGCGCCGACCCAGCGCCCGTCCTGGGCGGGCGGCCCGTCGGCCACCGTGCCGGCGAGCGGGCCCCCGTCCCCGTACCCGCCCGAGGCGTCCGGCGCCGCGTCGTCCCCGGCCGAGGACGAGCCCCGGAACACCCGGCCGTTCCGCTTCCGGTCGGCCGAACCGGCCGCCGCGACGCCGGAACCGCCCGGCGACCCGTCGACCCCGCTTGGTCCCGCCTCCGCGCCCGCCACGAGCGGGGACGCCCGCCGCGACCGCACTCCGCCCGCGCCCGCACCGACGAGCGCCCCTCCCTACGCGGCCCGCCGATCCGCCTCCGAACCGGTGCCGGCGGCCCGGACGGCCGAAGACCGGCTGCCGGACCACACGTCGGCGGTGCTGCCGCAGCGCGTCCCGGCCGAGCCGGACGTGCCCGTAGTGCCGGAGCCGCCAGCCGTGGAGCCGTCCGCCGAAACCCCGGAACTCGCCCGCATCGCCACCCACCTGCGCCGCGACGACGAGCCCGCACCGATGCGGGAGCGGCCGGAGGGCTTCGACGTCAACGCGATCCTGGACGCCGTCCGCGAGGTGGCCGGCGTGCGGGACGCGGCGCTGCGCCGTACCCCGGCCGGGGCGCACAGCCTGCGGCTGGACCTGGCCGACGGCGCCGACCCGGCCGAGGTGAGCCGGCAGGTCGCCCGCCTGCTCCAGGAGCGGATGGGGCTGGCCGCCGCGCCGCAGAACGTGCCCGGCCTGCCCGCCGCGCCACCGCCCCCGGTGCGCCGCCGGTCCGTCGAGCCCCGGGCCGGCGAACCGTCCGCCGAGCCGCGCGCGGCCCGGACCGCCGCGCCGGGCGTGGAGCCCCGGGTGTCCGGCGGCCGGCCGGAGACAGGTTCGACCCGGGCCGAACCGGAGCCGGAGGTCACCCCGCGCCGGCGGCGGCAGTCCGCCGCGCCGCACCGGGGCCGGGCCACCGTGGAGGAGCCGGGCTCGGTCTCCGCCGCCCCGGCGGGAACGGCCACCGGCAGCCCGGCCACCGTCGGCTCCTACTCCGGCGGGCAGGTGACCACCACCGAGAGCGCGCCCTCCCGGCCACTGGCCACCGGCGGCACGTCCGGTCCCCGGGTGGTGATCGACCACGTGCAGGTGAGCACGTTCGGGCTGGACGCGACCGTGGAGGTGCGCCTGGTCGCCGGCGGGCAGAACGCCACCGGCTACTCCACCGGCCCGGCCGTGGACGGCTTCGTGCTGCGGCTCTGCGCGGTGGCCGCCGCGGCGGCGGTGGACGAACTGCTCCGCGGCGCGGTCTCCGCGCCCGAGCGGGGGCGGTGCTTCGTCGAGCACGCGGCGGTGGTTCCGTTCGGCAACTGCGAGGTGGCCACGGTGGTGGTGCTGCTGGTCTGCGACGGCTGGGTCGAGCAGCTCGCCGGGTCGGCGCTGGTCGCCGGCGACCCCCGGCAGGCGGTGGTCCGGGCCACCCTGGCCGCGGTCAACCGTCGACTCGAGGCGCTGCTGGCCTGAGCGTTCCGGGGCAGACTGGAGCGATGAAGCGCGCCACCCTCTGGCCGGATCATCTCCTTCCGGAGCATTCGGTCCCGCCGCCCTGGCCGGGCCGGGAGGTACGCCTCGACGGGGCGGTCACCTACGTCCGGGAGACCCCGGCGACCGCGCCCGACGCCGAGCCGGCGCTCTACGTGCACGGCCTCGGCGGCTCGTCGCAGAACTGGACCGACCTGGCCGGGCTGCTCGCCGACCGGCTCGACGGGCAGGCGATCGACCTGCCCGGGTTCGGCCGCAGCGAGCCGGGCCGGCGGTACACCGTGCCGGCCTTCGCCGAGCGGGTGATCCGCTGGATCGAGCACTCGGGCCGGGGGCCGGTGCACCTGTTCGGCAACTCGCTCGGCGGGGCGGTCTCGGTGCACGTGGCGGGCACCCGGCCGGACCTCGTCCGCACCCTGACCCTGGTCTCGCCGGCCCTGCCGTTCCTCGACTTCCGCCGCTCGCTGCAGGGTCGGATGCTGCCCCTGCTGGCGGTCCCCCGGGGCGAACGGCTGGCCGCCTGGCGGCTGGCCCAGCTGGCGCCCGAGGTGATGGCCCAGCAGGTGATGGAGGCGTGCGTGGCCGACCTGAGCCGGATCTGCGAGCAGCGTCGCCGGGAGGCGCTGGAGGAGATCCGGGTCCGCTACCAGGCCGAGCACTACGCGGCCGCGTACGTGCGCACCTTCCGCGGGTTGGTCTACAGCTTCCTGCGGGCGTACCTGCCGGGCTCGGGGTCGCTGTGGCGGCTCGCCCGCTCGGTCCGCGCGCCGACCCTGGTGGTCGGCGGCCGGCAGGACCGGATGGTCGACGTACGGGTGGCGCCGCAGACGGCCCGGGTGATCCCGGACAGCCGGCTGCTGCTGCTGGACGGGGTCGGGCACGTGGCGCAGCTCGAGGTGCCGCGCCTGGTGGCCCGCGCCGTGGTGGGACTGCTCGCCGAAACGGAGGAGACCGCCCGGCGGCCCGACATGGCAGGCTGACCAGGATGTGCCCCTCCCGCCGGCCCGGCGCCGGTCACCAGCACCGCGCCGCGCGGGCCGACGGCCGCCGTACCCGCTCCCGCCGCTCCCCGGGGCGGGCGTCCCGCCGGCTCCGGCGGGTGCTGGAGGCGCTGGTCTTCGGCGTCGCGGTGGTGGCGGTGGTGGCGTTGGTGACCGACCGGCGGGGCTCCGACGCGGACGCCGAGGTGGGCGCCGTGCCGGAGGTGGTGGCCGCGCCCACGCCGGCGGCGTCGCTGACGCCCAGCGTGCCGGTGCCGCCGAGCCCCACCGCCAGCCCGCCGCCGCCGGTGCTCCGGCTGCCCGGGCCGGTGCCCTCGGCCGGGCGGGGCACCTTCGGCTACGACGACCGGGTCGGCCCGGTGCTCGGCGAGGCGGGGGTGCTGCGGCGCTACCGGGTGGCCGTGGAGGTCGGCTCCGACGAGGACGCGGGGGAGTTCGGGGCGGCCGTCGAGACGGCGCTGGCCGGGCCGGGGAGCTGGGTGGACAGCGGCCGGTTGCGGTTGCAGCAGGTCCGCCCACGCTCGCCGTACGACTTCACGGTTTACCTGGTCACCGCGGCGACGGCACGCCGGATGTGCGCGGCGGGCGGGGTGGACATCCGGATCGGCGGACGGCCCTACACGTCCTGCCGCGCGCCGGGCAAAGTGATCATCAACCTGGACCGCTGGCGGTTGTCGGTGCCGCACTTCGTGGCCGCCGGCGTGCCGCTGTCGGTCTACCGCACCTACGTGGTGAACCACGAGGTGGGCCACCAGCTCGGGCACCGGCACGAGCGCTGCCCGGGTCGGGGGCGACCGGCGCCGGTGATGATGCAGCAGACGCTCTTCCTGAACGGCTGCGTGGCGAACCCCTGGCCGTACCGCGACGGCCGCCGCTACGCGGGCCCGCGCCGGTAGCCATTGCGGGCGGCAGGGCGCCAACCGGGAGAGGAATCCAAGGGGCATGAACACGCCGATACCCTTTGCCGCATTCGTGTTTAACGTACGGAAAAACCCGGTTAGCGTGCGACGCTGACCGCATGACGTCGTCGTCCCCTTGCGACCCGCCTGATCCCGGCTCCGCCCGGCCGCGCCCGAGGCCCGGTCTGGTGCGGATGCGCCGACGCCGCCGCCGTACCGTCCTGCTCGGCCTGGTGCTGCTCGTCGCGGCGGGCGGCGGGGTGGCACTGGCCCGCGGGGGCGGCGACCCCGCACGCCGGCCGCCGTCCGCCGGTCCGGGCCCGATGGCGTACGGGGCGAACCAGCGCGCCGAGCCGACCGGCTACCCGCGGGCCGGCGCGGGTAGCTTCACCACCGCCGAGGGCGAGTCGCCGGTCGTCGGGGCGGACGGGCCGCTGCACCGCTACCGGGTGGCGGTGGAGCGGGGCACCGGGCAGGACGTTCCCGCCTTCGCCGCCACCGTCGACGAGGTGCTGGCCGACCCGCGCGGCTGGACCGCGGGTGGCGAACGGCGGGTGCAGCGGGTCGCCGACGCGGAGGTCGCCGACTTCACCATCTACCTGGCCACCCCGCGGACCTCGGAACTCATGTGCGCCGAGGGCGGGTTGAGCACCGAGGGGTACACCTCCTGCCGGCTGCCCGGCAAGGTGATCATCAACCTGGCCCGCTGGCTGGAGGCGGTGCCGGACTACCGGGCGCCGCTGGCGGTGTACCGCGCCTACGTGGTCAACCACGAGGTCGGGCACGAGTTCGGCGAGGGCCATGAGGCGTGCCCGGGGCCCGGACGCCCGGCGCCGGTGATGCAACAGCAGACGTACGGCCTCCAGGGCTGCGTCGCGTACGCCTGGCCCTGGCTGGAGGGGCGGCGCTACGCCGGCGAGATCGTTCCCTGACGATTCCCGGCCCGGCCGCCTTATTCCCGCTCCCGAATGTCGGGCGACGTGTCCCTCCTCATGGCCGACCGGCCCGGCGGCGAGCGACAATGGCGCGGTTCGCCACCGCCGATCCCGGGGAGTCCACCGTGTCGTTGCCCCCGCTCGTCGAGCCCGCCGCCGAGCTGACCGTTGACGAGATCCGCCGCTACTCGCGCCACCTGATCATCCCGGACGTCGGGGTGGAGGGGCAGAAGCGGCTGAAGAACGCCCGGGTGCTCTGTGTCGGCGCCGGTGGCCTCGGCTCGCCCGCCCTGATGTACCTCGCCGCGGCCGGCGTCGGCACGCTCGGCATCATCGACTTCGACACCGTCGACGAGTCCAACCTCCAGCGGCAGATCATCCACGGCGTCTCGGACGTCGGCCGGTCGAAGGCCGAGTCCGCCGCGGCGAGCATCCGCGAGATCAACCCGCTGGTCAACGTCGAGATCCACAACACCGCGCTGGACCGGGACAACGTCCGCGAGATCTTCGCCCGGTACGACCTGATCGTCGACGGCACCGACAACTTCGCCACCCGCTACATGGTCAACGACGCCGCGGTGCTGCTCGGCAAGCCGTACGTCTGGGGGTCGATCTACCGCTTCGACGGCCAGGCGTCGGTCTTCTGGGCCGAGCACGGCCCCTGCTACCGCTGCCTCTACCCGGAGCCCCCGCCGCCCGGCATGGTGCCGTCCTGCGCCGAGGGCGGCGTGCTCGGCGTGCTCTGCGCGTCGATCGGCTCGATCCAGGTCAACGAGGCGATCAAGCTGCTCGCCGGGATCGGCGAGCCGCTGGTCGGGCGGCTGATGGTCTACGACGCCCTGGAGATGTCGTACCGCAAGATCAAGGTGCGCAAGGACCCGAACTGCGTGCTCTGCGGCGAGAACCCCACGGTCACCGACCTGCTGGAGGACTACGAGGACTTCTGCGGCGCGGTGTCGGTGGAGGCACAGGAGGCGACGGTCGACGCGACCATCACCGCGCTGGAGCTCAAGGAGTGGCAGGAGGCCGGCAAGGACATCTTCCTGGTCGACGTCCGGGAACCGGCCGAGTACGAGATCGTTCGGATCCCCGGCGCCACGCTGATCCCCAAGGGCGAGATCATCTCCGGCGAGGCGCTGGCCAAGCTGCCGCAGGACCGCCAGATCGTGCTGCACTGCAAGTCCGGCGTCCGCTCCGCCGAGGCGCTCGCCGCGCTGAAGGCGGCCGGCTTCCGCGACGCGGTGCACGTCCAGGGCGGGGTGCTCTCCTGGATCAAGCAGATCGATCCCTCGCTGCCCGCGTACTGACCGGACGGCCGGGGTCCGCGGCGGCGACGCGCCGCCGCGACCTCGGCCGATTCCCCGAGGCGGAATCGCCTTTGCGCAGGTAGCGTGTCCGCCGTGGTGGATCTCGACGCCGCTGTCGGCTTCGTCGTGGCGCACGGGGACGCGGTGGACCGTGCCCGGCTCTCCCGGCTGCGCACCGGCGCGGCGGTGCCGGCCGACCTGCTCGACGCGGCCGAGGCCGGGCAGGCGCCCGACGGTGGCTGGTCCGCCACCCTCGACAGCGCGGTCGGCTCCGTCGACGCCACCTGTTACCGGTTGTCCGAGCTGGACGACCTCGGCGCGCTCGGCCGCCCGGCGGCGCGCCGCGCGCTGGACTGGCTCGCCGCCCGGCAGCTGCCCGACGGGGGCTGGGACGAGGACCCGTCGCTGGCCGGCGTCGCGCCGGAGTGGGCCCGGCCGGGCGACCCGGAGGCCCGCTTCTACCTGACCGCGAACGCCGGGTTCTGGCTGACCGTGGCCGGTCTGGACGCCCGGGCGGCCGGCCCGCTCGACCACCGGGTCGGCGGCGCGTACGCCGGCGTGGTGCAGGCGGCGGCGCACGCCGTGGCCGGCCAGCTCGGCCCGGACGGCAGCTGGCCGTCCTTCCTGCCGGCCGGTTGGCTGAGCGCGGCCGTGCTGCACCGGCAGGGGATGTACGACGAGTCCGCGCGGATCCAGGCGGTGCTGGCCGAGCGGATCCCGCAGCTCTCCCCGGCGGACGCGGCCTGGCTGGCCGCGACGCTGCGTCGGGTCGAGGTGGGCGAGGAACAGTGGCTGCTGGTGTCGGCCCGCCGCCGGCTGGCCGAGACCCAGCGCAGCGACGGTGGCTGGGACAGCGACGACGGTCACCAGTTCGACGTGCACACCACGCTGCGGGCGATCCGGGCCTGCCGGCCGGCGGTCACTTCAGCTGGCTGATCACCAGCGGCCACCAGGCGTCCGGGCCGAACGCGGCCGGGTCGATGCTCTCCAGGGTGGTACGCAGCACCTCGGCCCGCTCGGCCCGGCCGGCCTTGCCCTCGTCCGCCTCGACGAAGAGCGCGAACTGGTAGAGGAACTCGACGAAGGTGCGGAAGTTGCTGTTGACCGCCTGCACGTCCTGAACGGCCAGGTCGAACTGGAGGATCTCACCGGTCTTCGGGTCGAGCACGTAGAGCAGGTCGGTGTTGTCGGCGACCGCGCCGACCACGATCAGGCGGATGTCCAGCGAGCCGTCCTCGGTGGTGAGCTGGATCGTGTCGAACAGCTCGATGTCGCCCTCCAGGTAGGCGGTGTAGACCACCTCCACGTCGAGCGGGATCTCGTCGCCGGCGGGGAGCATGTCCGGGCTGAAGCCGCCCTCCAGCCACGCCTCGCGCGGGTACGGGACCAGCCCGTCCTCGCCCCACAGTGCGGTGAACCGGGGATCAGCTGCCATGACGGTCCTTCGGGGGTCGACGGTCGGTCAGGAGGACAGGCCGGCGGCGATCAGCAGCCGCCGCCAGTTGTCGGCGTACTCGCCGGCGTGCCGGCCCTTGCGCAGCCGCTGCTCGGGGGCGGCGGGACCGAAGACGACGGAGATCAGCTCCGGGTAGCGGGGGCCGAGCACGTGCTCGTCGAAGAAGGTGGCGACGTCGGGGGCGATGACGGTGAACTCGACGTCGGAGTCGGGGTGCTCGTACTGGTAGACGTAGGCACTGGACTCCATGTAGTACACGTCCAGGTCTTCCCGGTCGAGGTAGATCGGGTCACCGCCGCGGATCTCGGCGCGTAGGCCGGGCGGGACGCTGTCCATCTCGTAGCCGACGATCAGCGGGCTGCCCATCGGGTCGTCCGGGTCGATCTCGTACTCCGCCCAGGCCTGGGGGGTGAGGATCTGCTTCGGCGCGTGGAACCGGAAGTTGTCGCCCTCCAACCGCTGGAACAGGCTGTAGACCTCGGCCACGCCGGGCAGGTCGGCGATCGGCTCCAGCGGTGCCGGCCCCTCGATGCGTACGCCGAAGCCGTGCTCGGCCTCCACCCGGGTGAGCAGCTCCACCTTTTCGGCGATCCGGGCGAGAACGGCCGGGTCCGGTCGGGTCATGGCAGGACCTTCACGATGACCGGGGTGCCCTCGGGGACGTCGCGCAACGCCACGGAGATGTCGCTGCCGATCTGGCGGTTGGTCCAGGCGTCCATCAGCCTGAGATTAGCGTATTCGTCCTTTCCGTCGAGTTGCAGCTCGTGGACGTGGTCCGGGTCGAGTCCCTGGCCCCGGGCGGTGATCGGCCCCCGGCCCTCGTAGAGGCGGTCGACGAGGTCCTTGTTGGCCAGGTACTGGTTGGTCTCCGGGGTGCCGTGCTGCTGGGTCAGCCGCTTGTTCCTGGTCAGCCGGCGGGTCACCCGGTCCCGGAAGACGTTGGTGCGGGTCCTGGTGCCCGGCTTGGTCCCTCGGCCGCCCCGGTGGTAGACGTTGTTGGCCGTCCGGTCCGATTTCGCCTTGCTCAGCCGGCCCTCCTGGCCGAGCCGGACCAGGTCCTTGGCCTTGCGGTCGAAGTCCCGCTTGTCGAAGTCCGGCCGGTTGCGCAGCACCAGCACCGCCGGGCCCTTCGGCTTCGTGCCGGCCGACTTGGCGGTCCGGAACACGTCGGCGTTCTCCAGGTACGCCGAGACGATCTTGGCGCCCTTGGCCTGCGTCTGCCGGGGCGGCGCGGTCCGCTTCCTAGCCATTGAGCACCGTGTCCACCGCCATGCCGATCAGCTGGTCGATGATCATGCCGGTGATCATCTTGAAGATCGGGATCTCCAGCAGGGACGCGCCGAAGGTGACCGCCGCCGTGGCGATGGCCTGCGCGATCTGGATGGCCAGCAGCGCCAACTGGACGATCACCTGGATCTTCAGGGCCAGCACCACGCCCGCCGCGACCATCAGCCCGATGCCGATGACGTTCGCCGGGTTGGCCACGTCGGCGATGTTGCGGGCCGCCGACTCGGCGTCGTTCCACTCGCTGGCGAAGGCGGTGAAGCTCTCACCCCGGTTGTTGTCGAGCACCGTCCGCGCCGCCGACTCCAGCTGGGCGACCGAGCCGGAGATCTGCCCGGCCATCCCGGTCCACTCACCGGCCAGCTGGAACAGTGCCGTCTCGTCGGACTGCGGCCACTCGTAGCCGAGCATGGACAGCAGGGAGGCCAGTTCGCCCGGCAGGGTCAGACCCACCGTGACTCCTTTCGTCCGTCGCTCGTCCGCCCGGCGTGCCGGGCGTTCATCCGCCCAGCGTGCCGAGCATCGAGCGGAAGGACGCGGTGACGTCCTCCTCGACGGCCCGGTAGCCGTCGGCCATCTGGTGCAGCCCGTCGGCGTAGCTGCCCAGCTCCTCGATGTTGGTGCTGAGGCACTCGGTCAACGCGTCCACACAGGCCTGGTGGGCGATGCCGAGCAGCGAGCCGATGTCGTCGCCGCCGAAGGCGGCGGCGTACCCGGCGACCGCGGCCTGGAAGCTCTCGAAGGTCTGCCGGACCGACTCCCGGGCCTGCTCCAGTTCCGCCGCGCCCCGGCGCAGCGCGTCGATGTCGACGTCCAGGTTCTCCATCGTCAGCTCCGCTGCTGCAGCTTCCGCATGGTCTCGCTGATCGCCTGGCTCATCTCGCGCATCTGCCGCAGGCTCTGGTCCTGCAGGCGCTCGACGGTGGCGGTGATCGCGGCGAGGTCGGGCATCGGCTCGGTGACGGCCGTGCCGTCGTCCTGCCCGTCGAGCGCGGCGTTCACCGCCAGGCGCAGCTCGTCGGCGAGGTAGTCCGAGCCCTCGCGGAGCACCCGCGGGTCGATCTCGATGGCACTGACCCGCCCGTCGGTGCCCAGGGTGACCCGGATCCGGCCGTCCGCCGCCTCGGCCACCGACTCGGTGCGCTCCGGCGGCGTGACGCCGCGGCCCACCTCGCGCAGCGCGGCCCGGGCCTGTGCCAGTTGCTCTTCCAGGGCGCTCTCGCCCAGCATGTCGCCTCCCCAGACAAGCCGTGCCGAACCGGCCCCAGACTATCGGCCGACCGCAATCCCCGGCGACGCCCCACCGCGGTCCACCCGGGACGCCCCGCCCGCCGGCACGCCTCTGGGTGCCCCGCCCGCCGGCGGACCCGGGACGCCCCGGGTGGCGGTGCGCGCCGGGACCTCAGCCGCGCAGGTGGCCGTTCCCGGTCACCACGTACTTGGTGGAGGTCAGCTCGGGCAGGCCCATCGGGCCCCGGGCGTGCAGCTTCTGGGTGGAGATGCCGATCTCGGCGCCGAAGCCGAACTCGCCGCCGTCGGTGAACCGGGTGGAGGCGTTCACCATCACCGCCGCCGCGTCCACCCGGGCCACGAACTCCCGGGCCGCCGTGGTCGAGTCGGTGACGATCGCCTCGGTGTGGCCGGTGCCGTACCGCCGGATGTGCGCGACCGCGGCGTCCAGCGAGTCGACCACGGCCACCGAGATGTCCGCCGAGAGGTACTCGGTGGCGAAGTCCTCGTCGGTGGCCGGCAGCACCGCGGCCGAGTGCGCGGCCACCCGCTCGTCGCCGTGCACCGCCACCCCGGCCTCGGCGAACGCGGTCAGCATCGGCGGCAGGAAGGCGTCGGCGACGGCCGCGTGCACCAGCAGCGACTCGGCGGTGTTGCAGGTGGACAGTCGCTGGGTCTTCGCGTTCAGGGCGATCGCCACGGCCTTGGCCAGGTCGGCGGCGGCGTCCACGTAGACGTGGCAGTTGCCGACCCCGGTCTCGATCACCGGCACGGTGGACTCCTCGACCACGGTGCGGATCAGCGACGCGCCGCCGCGCGGGATCAGCACGTCGACCAGGCCGCGGGCGCGCATCAGTTCCTTGACCGAGTCGCGCGAGCCGGCGTCGAGCAGTTGCACCGCGTCGGCCGGCAGCCCGGCCCCGGCGACCGCGTCACGCAGCACCGCTACCAGCGCCGCGTTGGAGTGCGCCGCCGACGAGGAGCCGCGCAGCAGCGCCGCGTTGCCGGACTTCAGGCAGATGCCGGCCGCGTCCACGGTCACGTTCGGCCGGGCCTCGTAGATGATCCCGACCACCCCGAACGGCACCCGGATCTGGCGCAGCTCCAGGCCGTTGGGCAGGGTCGAGCCGCGGACCACCTCGCCGACCGGGTCGGGCAGGGCGGCCATCTGCCGCAGCGCGTCGGCGATGCCGGCCACCCGACCCGGGTCCAGGGCCAACCGGTCCAGCACGGCCGCGGTCAGCCCGGCCGAGCGCCCGGCGGCCAGGTCTGCCTCGTTCGCGGCCAGGATCTCGGGCGTACGCGCCACCAGCGCGTCGGCCATCGCGTGCAGTGCCGCGTCCTTGACCGTACGGGTGGCGACGGCGAGTTCCTCCGCCGCCGTCCGGGCCCGTCGGGCCTGCTCGGTCACGCTCATCCGATACTCCTCACAGCAGCACCAGGTCGTCGCGGTGGACGACCTCCCGTTCGTACGCCGGGCCGAGCGCCGCGGCGAGCTCCCCGGTCGACCGGCCGAGCAGGCCGGGCAGTTCGACCGCGTCGTAGTTGACCAGCCCTCGGGCCACCGGCGCGCCCTCGGCGTCCACCAGGTCCACCGGGTCGCCGGCGGTGAACGCCCCGTCGACAGCGGTGATCCCGGCGGGCAGCAGCGACTTCCGCCGGTCGACCACCGCCGCCACCGCGCCCGGGTCCAGATGCAGCCGGCCGCGCGGCGAGGTGGCGTGGGCGAGCCAGAAGAGCCGGGCGGCCGGCCGCCGCCGGCTGGGGTGGAACAGCGTGCCGACCGGCTCGCCGGCGAGCGCCTCGGCGGCCAGGTCGGCGGCGGTGAGCACCACCGGGATGCCGAAGCCGGTGGCGATCCGGGCCGCCTCGACCTTGGTCACCATGCCGCCGGTGCCGACCCCGGCCCGGCCCGCCCCGCCGATGTCCACGCCGGCCAGGTCCCGCTCGTCGCGCACCTCGTCGATCCGGGCGGCGCCGGGCCGGGTCGGGTCGCCGGTCCAGAGCGCGTCCACGTCCGACAGCAGCACCAGCAGGTCGGCCTGCACCAGCGCGGCGACCAGGGCGGCCAGCCGGTCGTTGTCGCCGAACCGGATCTCCTCGGTGGCCACCGTGTCGTTCTCGTTGACGATCGGCACCGCCCGCAGGTCGAGCAGCTTGCGCAGGGTCCGGTACGCGTTGCGGTAGTGCGCCCGCCGGGTGACGTCGTCGACGGTGAGCAGCACCTGCCCGACGGTGAGCCGGTGCCGGGCGAAGCTGGCCGCGTACCGCCCGATCAGCAGGCCCTGCCCGACGCTGGCGGCGGCCTGCTGGGTGGCCAGGTCGCGTGGGCGTCGGGCCAGCCCGAGCGGGGCCAGGCCGGCGGCGATCGCGCCGGAGGAGACCAGCACCACCTCGCGGCCGCCGGCGGCCCGGGCGCCGAGGGCGTCGACCAGCGCGTCGACCCGCCCGTCGTCCAGCCCGCCGGCGGCGGTGGTCAACGAGGAGGATCCGATCTTGACGACCACCCGCCGGGCGGCCGTGACTACGTCGCGCACCCGACCATTCTGCGTGGTCGGGCCGGCCGGGCCCGTTGGCGTTCCCATATCCTGGCCGGTCGTGAGCCCTGATGAATACGTCGAGGCGGTGCTCGACCTGGTCGAGCGGATCCCGCCGGGCCGGGTGATGTCGTACGGGGCGGTCGCCGACGCGCTGGCCGAGCGCTCCGGGCGGGTGTCGGCCCGGCTGGTCGGCTCGATCATGGCGCGGCACGGCGGCGGGGTGCCCTGGCACCGGGTGGTGAACTCGGCCGGCCGGCTGCCGCCCGGTCACGAGCGGGAGGCGCGGGCCCGGCTGCGGGCGGAGGGCACGCCGTTGCGCGGTGCCGGGGTGGACATGGCGGCGGCCAGTTGGTCGCCGGAAGAGGGGATGTGACCCGGGCCATAACGTGAGTAACATTCGGCCCCATGGACGCGCCGCCGGCTCGAACCGGTCCGGTCCCGGGCGGGCTACCGCGTCGGGTGCACGCCGGCTACGCGCTGGGCTCCCTGGCCACCGGGGCGTTCGGCACCGTGCCGGGGCTGTTGCTGCTGCCGTACCTCACCGACACCCTGGGCGTCGCCGCCGGGGTGGCCGCCCTGCTGGTGCTCGGGCCCAAGGCGTGGGACGTGCTGGTCAACCCGGTGGCCGGGCGGATCTCCGACCGCACCCGGTCGCGCTGGGGCGCCCGCCGCCCGTACCTGCTGGTCGCCGGGGTGGCCATGGCGCTGCTCTTCGCGGCCATCTTCGCCGGACCGGTGGACGCCGGCCCGGCCGCCGCCGCGTACGTGGCGGTCGCCTTCCTGGCCACCGCCACCGCGTTCGCCTTCTTCCAGGTGCCGTACGTGGCGATGCCGGCCGAGCTGACCGGCGACTACGCGGAACGTACCCGGCTGATGAGCTGGCGGATCGCGCTGCTGGCGGTCGCCATCCTGGTGTCCGGGGCGGTCGCCCCGCTGATCGTGTCGGCCACCGGCGGCGGCGTCGCCGGGCACCGCTGGATGGGCCTCTTCGTCGCGGCGCTGATCGTGCTCGGCGCGGTGGGCGCGTTCCTCGGCACCCGGGGCGCGCCGACCGGCACGGTGGCCGAGAGCGAGCCGACGCTGCGCGCGCAGCTCGCCGTGGCCGCCCGCAACCGGCCGTTCCGGGCGCTGCTGCTCTGTTTCGTGGTGCAGTCCGCCGGGGTGGCCACCATCCTGGCCGGGGTCAACTACTTCGCCGGGCAGATCCTGCGCGATCCCGACGGCGGGCCGACCCTCCTCTTCGTCTGCTTCGTCGGGCCGGCGCTGCTGGTGATGCCGCTCTGGACCCGGGTCGGCGCCCGGGTGGGCAAGCTGGCGGCCCTGGTCGCCGCGTCGCTGATCCTCGCGGTGGGCGCGCTCGCGCTGGTGGCCGCCCCGGCGCTGCCGGCGGTGGCGGTCTACCTGGTGGTCGCGCTGATCGGCTGCGGGTACGCCGGGCAGCAGGTCTTCGCGCTGGCCATGCTCCCGGACTGCATCGCCTGGGACGAGGCGCGCACCGGTCGCCGGCAGGCCGGCGTGTTCACCGGGCTCTGGACGGCCGGGGAGACCTTTGGGCTGGCCCTCGGTCCGGGCATCTACGGGCTGGTCCTCCAGGTCTCCGGCTACGTGTCGTCCGACACCGGGACGGCGGCCGCCCAGTCCGACACCGCCCGCCTCGGCGTGCTGCTCGGCTTCACCGTCCTGCCCGCCCTGCTGGTGGCCGTGGCCCTGCTCACCCTCCGCCCCTACGACCTGACCCCCGCCCGGCTGGCCGAGGCCCGACCCGGTCGCCCCGGCGATCAGGCGGTCGTGGTGGGGAACGAAAGCCGCTGAGCCGCACGGAAAGGCAGCACAACTTTGATGATCGACGAGGAGCGGGACGAGCGCGCGCCGCTGGGGCCGGGAGTGCCGGCGGAGACGGTGCTGGCCGAGGTACGCGGGCTGCGCGAACTGGACCGGCCGACGCACGGCGGGCGGCTGTTCGCGTACGTCTACGACCCGGCGGTGCCCGGGCTCGACGAGCTGGCGGTCGCCGCGTACGCGGAGAGCGCGCACGTCAACGGGCTCGACCCGACCGCCTTCCCGTCCCTGCTGGCGATGGAGAACGCGCTGGTCGGCGCGGCGGCCCGGCTGCTCGGCGGCGGCCCCGGCAGCACCGCACCGGACGTCGTCGGCAGCGTCACCAGCGGCGGCACCGAGTCGCTGATCCTGGCCGTCAAGGCGGCCCGGGACGCCCACCCGGAGATCGCCGCGCCGCGGATCGTGGTGCCGGCCAGCGCGCACGCCGCGTTCGCCAAGGCGGCGCACTACCTGCGGGTGGCGCTCGATCCGGTGCCGGTGTCGGCGGAGACGCTCCGCCCGGCGGTCGCCGACATCGCCGCCGCGATCCGGCCGGAGACGGTGCTCGTGGTCTGCTCCGCCCCCTCGTACGCGCACGGCGTGGTCGACCCGGTGGCGGAGATCGCGGCGGTCGCCGCGGCGGCCGGGGTGCGCTGCCACGTGGACGCCTGCTTCGGCGGCTGGACGCTGCCCTGGCTGCGCCGGCTCGGCGCGCCGGTGCCGCCGTTCGACTTCGCCGTGCCCGGGGTCACCTCGATCTCCGTGGACCTGCACAAGTACGCCTACGCCCCGAAGGGGGCGTCGGTGCTGCTGCACCGGGACCCGTCGCTGCGCGCCCCGCAGTACTTCGCGTTCGCCGACTGGCCCGGCTACACGATGATCAACCCGGTGATCGCCTCCACCCGCTCCGGCGGCCCGATCGCCGCCGCGTACGCCACCCTGCGGCACCTCGGTGACGACGGCTACCTGCGGCTGGCCGGGTTGACCCGGGACGCGGTGGCCGGCCTGGCGGAGGCGGTGCGCGGCGCGGCCGGGCTGCGGCTGATGGCCGAGCCGGAGTCCACCGTCGTCTGCTTCACCAGCACCGACCCCGAGCTGGACCTGTTCGTGCTGGTCGACGAACTGGGCGCGCGCGGCTGGCACACCCAGCCGCAGCTGTCGTACGCCGACCTGCCGGCCAGCGTGCACCTCACCGTCACCGCGTCGGTCGCGCCCCGGGTGGCCGAGTTCGGCCCGGACCTGGTCGCCGCGGTGGCCGCCGCCCGGGCCGCCGGGCCGGTGCGGCTCCCCGACGAACTGCGCGCCCTGGCCACCGCATTGACCCCGGACGCGCTCACCCCGGACCTGGTCGCCGGTCTGGCCGCCGGCCTCGGCCTGGGCGGCGGGTCCGAACCGGTCCCGGCCGGCAGCGGCCCGCTACCGGAGCGGATGGCCCTGGTCAACGCGCTGCTCGACGCCGCGCCGCCAGCGCTGCGGGAGCGGCTGCTGGTCGAGTTCGTCGGCCTGTTGCAACGTCCGAGCTGGTGAGGGCCCGGGTGCGGCGGGGATACCGCCGCACCCGGGCCCCCGGGCTCACCGGTAGTCGATCCGGACCAGGTTGTCGATGTCGTAGACCTCCTCCACGAAGTCGAACCGGCTGTCCATCGGCCGGGCGTCGACGTCGGCCGTTCCCTGCCCGACGGTGGCTCCCGCGGCCGCCCGGAAGCCCAGCGTGAGCTGGACCTCCGCACCCGCCTTGAGACCGTTCAGGTCGCAGCTCACCGGCTGCCGGGTGGTCTCCGGGTCGTTGCGGCAGACCGCCCACCCGTCGCCGTCGGGGCGCAGCGCCGGCGGCAGGCCGAGCCGGAGCGCCACGTAGGCGGCCGGACCGCTGCCCGCGTTGCGGATCCGCACGGTCAACGTGCCGGTGCGGGAACCGTCCGGCGCGGCGGCGAGCGCCAGGTCGGTGGCGGTGACGACCAGGTTCACCGCGTGCGGGTTCGGCCCGAACGTGGTGGGACCGGCGACCTGGGCGAACGACTCACCGTTCCACCGGTAGCCGCGCCACTGCCGCTGCGACCACTCGCCGGGCCAGCCGCCGCCCGGCGCGATGTCCGCCACCTGCACCCGGACCAGGCCGTCGGGCCGGACCTCCAGGTCGGTGAGCCACTGCGGCATCTCGCGCGCGGTGGCCACCACCCGGCCCAGGGTCACCACCTTGCCGGCCGGGTCCCGGTCGAACGCGACGACCTGCGCCGGCCCGCCGGTGCCGAGCAGGCAGTGCACCAGCGCGACCGTCTCGGTGGCGCCGTCGCCGTCGACGTCCCCGTGCGCGAGTCCCTCCAACACGTTGGTCTCGTCCCGCACCGCGTCGCCGGCCAGCCGGACGTCGGTGACCGGGCAGCTCGGGCCGGGCCGCCAGGCCGGCAGCGAGACCGGTGTGGCGAGCAGTTGCTCCCGGCTGATCCGGCCGTCCGGCGCCCGGGTCGGGCCGGCGCTGGTCGGTGCCGGCGACGCCGACGGGCTGGCCGAGCCGGTCGGCGAGGAGGAGGGGGACGGGCTGACGGTCGGGTCCACCGGCCCGGGCCGCGGACCCGGGTCGGTCAGCGCCGCGTACCCGAGGATCGGGCCGGTGCCCAGGGCGAGGACCGCCGCGACGGCCGTGCCGAGCGTCCGGCGCCGGCGCTGCCGCACGGCCCGGCGGACCGCCGCCGGCCCCGGGGGCTCGACCTCGGCCAGCACCTCGATCCGGTACCGGGCGAAGCGCTCGGCGAGGGTGACTGCGTCGTGCTCAGACATCCGGTGCCTCCTCGGTGTCCCGCAGGGACGCGGCGAGCGCGGCCCGCCCCCGGTGCAGCCAGGACTTGACGGTTCCCTCCGCGACCCGTTCCTGCGCGGCGATCTCGGCGACGCTCAGGTCGGCGAGGTAGTGCAGCACCACGGCCCGGCGCTGCCGGGGCGGCAGCAACGCCAACGCGACGTCCAGCGCGACCCGGTCCGGAGACGGCCCGGGCACGTGCACCTCGCGCTGCCGGTGCAGGAACGCCTGCGCGGTACGCAGCCGCCGCCAGCGGCTGTGCGCGAGGTTCCAGGCGACCCGCCGGATCCAGGCCACCGGGTCGGCGTAGCCGGCCAGCCGGTCCCAGCGGGCGAAGGCCCGGCAGAACGCCTCCTGCACCAGGTCC
This sequence comes from Micromonospora sp. CNZ280, assembly GCF_011759515.1. Lineage (NCBI taxonomy): Bacteria > Bacillati > Actinomycetota > Actinomycetes > Micromonosporales > Micromonosporaceae > Micromonospora > Micromonospora sp. CNZ280. The sequence goes on along the minus strand of NZ_JAAOYP010000001.1, from coordinate 1,330,231 downwards.
TGGGCCTGGCCCAGATCGCCGGTGTACGCCCGCAGCTGCACCACCAGGCCGCGGAAGTGCGCGTGGTAGAAGTCGTCGAAGAGCAGCGGCGGTCCGTCGGGCATCAGCCGGGACGAGGGGTCGGGTGGTGCCCCACCGGCTCGCGCGTCTTCTGTCACAGTCACTCGTCCTCCCCCGTGGCAGTCCGGAGCGGTGAGCCCCGACACCGGTCACACCGGTCAATGGGTGCGAAGGTTGCAGCGGGTCCGGTGGCCGTACTGTCGGCTCGCCGTCTGTCCGGTCCGGACGACCCGCGGTGCCGTGGTTCATGGTCCCGGCAACCGACGCGTCCCGGCCGGCGGTGGTGCGTGGCGGATCAGGCGTTGTCGGCGACCGCGACCGAGACGGCGTTGTCGGCCGACGTCCGACGCCGTTCGCCCGGCGCCAGGTCCGGCCCGGTCACGTTGCAGGCCATCACCCGGCGGTTCGCCACCCGGCCGGCGGCTTCGTGGCCGCCGGTGCGGCGACGGCCGGTGTCGCGGCCAGCATCGCCAGCGCCGAGCCGAGCAGGACCGTGCCGAGCTGCTTTCCGATACGAACGTTCATCGTCTTTCCTCCCGTGAGATCCCCCGTGACGCCGGCGGACGCCGTGCCCCAGTGGTGCTGGCGGCCCCGGTCGGGCGCGCCGTCACCTCCCCAGACGCGACCTCCCGCGCCCGAGTTGCCGGCCCGGCGCTGTGGTTGACTGTCGGGTGGAGGACAGGAAGGGGACGGTCGTGCAGCTGCCGGGGGTGCTCGGCGAGCCGATCCGGTTCGTGCTGAACTGGGGCCGCCGCTACTCGCTCTGGGTCTTCAACTTCGGCCTGGCCTGCTGCGCCATCGAGTTCATCGCCAGCAGCATGGGCCGGCACGACTTCATGCGGCTCGGCGTCATCCCGTTCGCCCACGGCCCGCGGCAGGCCGACCTGATGGTGGTCTCCGGCACGGTGACCGACAAGATGGCCCCGGCGATCAAGCGGCTCTACGACCAGATGCCCGAGCCGAAGTACGTCATCTCGTTCGGCGCCTGCTCCAACTGCGGCGGCCCGTACTGGGACTCCTACTCGGTGACCAAGGGCGTCGACCAGCTCATCCCGGTGGACGTCTACGTGCCCGGCTGTCCGCCCCGGCCGGAGGCGCTGCTGCACGGCATCCTGCGCCTGCAGGAGAAGATCGCCGCCGAGCAGTCCGGCCTCGGCGGGGTGCCCCGGCCGGACGTGCTCGCCCCGCCGGTGGACGCCCCGCCCCGGGAGGGGGCGGCGCCGCGCCCGGTCGAGTCGCTCACCGCGCCGCCGGTCCGCCGACCGGCGTCCTGAGCTGCCGCCGGAGTCCCGGGCCGCTCCGCCCACCGGCGTCCTGAGCTGCCGGACCAGCCCGCCGTCGCGGTCCGCTCGGCCGAGCGTGGTACTGGCGGCCGGGGGCTAGCCTGCGCACCATGAGCGACTCCGCGGAACGGCGTTCCGCCCACATCGTCGACGTGCTCACCGAGGAGTTCGGCGCCTCGATGGCGCTCGACCCGGTCGCGTTCCGGCGCAAGTTCCGCAAGATGGCGGCCTCCCCGTTCGCCTTCTACCGGGGCAGCGCCTCGCTCTTCTACGCCGACCAGCTCGGCGACTTCGCCGACGACCGGTTCCTCGACGGGCGCACCAGCCGGGTGTGGATCCACGGCGACCTGCACGCGGAGAACTTCGGCACCTACATGAACGCCTCCGGCCAACTGGTGTTCAACGTCAACGACTTCGACGAGGCGTACGTCGGGCCGTTCACCTGGGACCTGCGGCGGCTCGCGGCCAGCGTGGCCCTGCTCGGCTACGGCAAGGCGCTCTCCGACCGGTCCATCGGCGACCTGGTCGCCGGCTTTGCCCGGTCGTACCTGACCGAGCTGCGGGCCATCGCGGCCGGCGGGGACGACGCGATCGGCTCGATCACCCTGGACACCGCCGACGGAGTGCTGCGCCGGGTGCTCCAGCAGGCCCGGCTGAACACCCGGGTCGACCTGCTCGCCACCCAGACCACCATCGACAACTACGAGCGCCGGTTCTCCCTCGGCGACGGGGTCTTCACGGTGGACCGGCAGACCCGGGACCGGGTCACCGCCGCCTTCGAGCAGTACCTGGGCACCCTGCCGCCGTCCTCGGCGCGGCTGCGCCCGGTCGCGACCCGGATCAAGGACGTGGTGCTGCGCAAGGGCGTGGGCATCGGCTCGGCCGGGCTGCCGTCGTACAACCTGCTGCTGGAGGGGCACACCCAGGCGCTGGAGAACGACGTCGTCATCTACATGAAGCAGGCGCAGGTGCCGGCGGTCGCCCGGCACATCCGGGACGAGTCGGTCGCCGGCTACTTCCAGCACCAGGGACACCGCACCGCCGAGTCGCAGCGCGCGCTCCAGGCGCACGCGGACCCCTGGCTGGGCTTCACCGAGCTGGACGGGGTCGGGCAACTGGTCGCCGAGGTCTCCCCGTACGCGGCCGACCTGGACTGGTCCGACGTCAACGAGCCGGAGGAGCTGGCCGGCGTGCTGACCGACCTGGGTCGGGCGGTGGCCCGGATGCACTCGGTGGCCGACGACGAGTCCAGCCACGACCTGGTCGACTACTCCACGGAGGAGGCGATCGTCGCGGCGGTGGGCACCGACGAGGACGGCTTCGTCACCCACCTGGTGGACTTCGCGCACACGTACGGCGTCCGGACCCGGCAGGACCACCAACTCTTCGTGGACCTGTTCCGCAACGGCCGGCTGCCCGGCATCTGACCGGCGCCGCCGGACCCGGCCGGGTGCTCCGGTCAGGCGGCGAAGTCCAGCACCACCTTGATGTCGTCCGGCCCCGGCGTGTACGCCTCGGCGTAGCTCTCCACCGGCACCCGCCGGGTGATGAGCGACTCCAGCCAGGACTGGTCGGCCCGGGCCAGCGCCTCGGCGGCCATGTCCCAGTGCCGGCGGTTCGCGTTCACCGAGCCGAACACCACGTTGTTCTCCAGCACCAGGGTGCGGTTCAGCGCCCCGGCGTCGAGGTCGATGGTCCGGCCGCCGCTGGAGACGCCGGCCAGGCAGACCACGCCGTTCGGGGCGGCCTGGCACATCACGTCGATCACCACGCTCGGCGCGCCGGTGCACTCGATCACCACGTCCGGCTCGAAGCCGAGCTGGCCGACCTTCGTCGAGTGGTACGTCGCGCCGAGCGCGCCGACCAGCGCCGGCTTCGGCCCCTCGGTGGCCAGGTCGAGCACGTGTACGCCGAGCCCGCGCTGGGTGGCCAGCAGCGCCGCGAGCAGGCCGATCGGCCCGGCGCCGGTGACCAGCACGGTCTGCGGCTGCCACTCGGCGCGGTGCCCGATCCGTTCGATGTGGTCCCAGGCCTTGGCCACCACGCTGGTCGGTTCGAGCAGCGTGCCGACCCGGGCCAGCGCCGGGTCCAGCCCGACGGCGAACCGGGGCGGGACCCGCCAGCGGTCCCGGGCGAAGCCTGGCAGGGCCTTGATGCCGTGCTCGGTGAACTGCCCGTTGCGGCACATGTCCCACTCGCCGACGGCGCAGTTCGGGCACGGAACCGGGTCCGGATGGCGGACGATGCCGGCCACCAGGTCGCCCGGCTGGAGGGTGCCGGTCGGGTCCTCCAGCACCCGGCCGAGCGACTCGTGCCCGAGCACCAGGCGGTCGAAGCCGGGCGGCGCCTCACCGTAATGGCCGGCGATGATCTCGAGGTCGGTGCCGCAGATGCCGACCGCCAGCGCCTCCACCAGGACCGAGCCCTCGTCGGTCGCCGGTTCCGGGTAGTCCTCGACGAGCGACAGCGAGCCGGCGGTATCGGGGGTCACAGTCACAGCGCGCACGAGCCTCATCTTTCCCCGCCGGCCGGCCCGCCGCCGGGCAAAGCCGGCAGATCGCCCCGTCGAGGCGGGCGGCGTACCGCCCCGTGCCCGTCCGGCGGCCCGGCTCGGCCCGGCGCGCCCGGCGGAGCAGGCCATAGGATCAGCCGCATGACTCCGGAAGAGGTCGGCCAGCGGGTGGTGGCGCTGCTCGCGCCCGCCGAGGCCACCCCGTCGGTCTCCGGCGGTCAGGCACACGCCCGCGCCACCGTCGACGTACCGCCGGCGAGTTGGGCGGAGGCGCTCCGCGCCGCCCGCGACGACGCCGAGCTGGCCTGCGACTTCTTCGACTGGCTCTCCGCGGTCGACGAGCTGGCCGAGGGCTTCGCGGTGGTGGCCCACCTCTGGTCCACCACCCACCGGCACGGGTTGCTGCTGCGCACCCGGGTGCCCCGCGAGGCGCCGACGGTCACCTCGGTGGTCGACGTCTACCCCGGTGCCGGCTGGCACGAGCGGGAGACGCACGAGATGTTCGGCATCGACTTCGCCGGCCACCCCGGCCTGCGGCCGCTGCTGCTGCCCCCGGAGTTCGAGGGGCACCCGCTGCGCAAGGAGTTCGTGCTGGCCTCCCGGGTGGCCAAGCCGTGGCCCGGCGCCAAGGAGCCGGGCGAGTCCGAGGCGGGCGGCGGACGCCGGCCGATCCGCCCGCCGGGGGTGCCCGCGCCGGGCGAGTGGGGCACGACGCCGACACCGGCGGGCGCCGGCGGGGCGGGTGAGGGCCCGCGCGGCGGCGTCCCGGCCCGCCCGGCCCGGGAGCGGCCGGCCCGGCCGGCCCCCGGCACCCGGCCGGCCCGTACCGGCCGCCCCGCCGACGGCCCGGCGACCGGCGAGGCGGCCGAGGCCGGTCGGCCGGGCGACGCGGCCCAGGCCGGTCCGCCGCCGGGCGCGCCCGGCGGCCGTGGCGCGGGGGCGGCCCGCTCCGGCCCGCCGGCGGACCGGCCGTCGCGGGACGGGCCGGCGGCGACCGAGCGGGCCGACGGCGACGGAGGTACGGGCTGATGCCGCTCTGGCTGGAACTGGTGATCCGGGTGGGTGGCGTGCTGGTCGCCTTCCTCACCCTGCCGCTGCTCGTCGGGCAGGCCGAGCACAAGGTGATGGCGCACATGCAGGGCCGGCTCGGCCCGATGTACGCGGGCGCGTTCCACGGCTGGGCGCAGCTGATCGCCGACGGGGTGAAGTTCGTGCAGAAGGAGGACGTCACCCCGGCCGAGGCGGACCGGGCGGTCTTCCGGCTGGCCCCCGCCGTCGCCCTGGTGCCCTACCTGCTCGTCCTGCTGGTCATCCCGCTCGGCCCCGGCGACCTGGTCGGGCAGCCGCTGGACATCGGCCTGTTCTTCGTGCTGGCCGTGGTCGGGGTCGGCGTGGTGGCGGTGCTGATGTCGGCGTGGGCGTCGGCCAACAAGTACAGCCTGCTCGGCGGGCTGCGCGGCGCCGCCCAGCTGCTCGGCTACGAGCTGCCGCTGGTGCTCGCGGCGGCGTCGGTGGCGATGGCGGCGGGCACCCTCAGCCTGCCCGGCATCGTCGAGGCGTGGCAGCCGTGGTGGCTGCTCTGGCAGGCGCCCGCGATGATCATCTTCTTCGTGGCCGGGCTGGCCGAGATCCGGCGGCCGCCGTTCGACATGCCGATCGCCGACTCGGAGCTGGTGTTCGGCTACCTGACCGAGTACACCGGCCTGCGGTTCGCCTTCTTCCTGCTCGCCGAGTACGTCGGGATCGTGGTGATCGCCGCGCTGACCACCGTGCTCTTCCTCGGCGGCTGGCACGGCCCGTTCGCCGACGCGCAGCTCGGCTGGCTCTGGACGCTGCTGAAGGTCTTCGCGGTGTCCTTCCTGGTCATCTGGCTGCGGGTGGCGTTCCCACGGCTGCGCGAGGACCAGTTGCAGCGGCTGTGCTGGCTGGTCCTGGTCCCGGCCGCCCTGGCCCAGCTGGTCCTCACCGCCGCCGTCCGGGTCGCCCTCTGACCGGCGCTCCCGCCGGCGTCAGCGCAGCGGGGTGTGTGCGGGGTCGATCCGCTCGGCGGGCGGTGGGGGTGGCGGGGGAGTGCCGTCGCCGAACGGGCGGCCGCCGAGCGCCTCCCGGCCGTGCGGGGTGAGCCAGTTCGTCAGGTCCGGCCCGAGCGGCACCACCCCGGTCGGGTTGATGTCCCGGTGCACCTCGTAGTAGTGCCGCTTGATGTGGTCGAAGTCGATGGTGTCGCCGAAGCCGGGAGTCTGGAACAGGTCCCGGGCGTACGCCCAGAGCACCGGCATCTCGGTGAGCTTGCTCCGGTTGCACTTGAAGTGGCCGTGGTAGACCGCGTCGAAGCGGGCCAGCGTGGTGAACAATCGCACGTCGGCCTCGGTGATGGTGTCGCCGACCAGGTAGCGCTGCCCGGCCAGCCGCTCGCTGAGCCGGTCCAGCTGGTCGAAGAGCCGCCAGTACGCCGACTCGTACGCCTCCTGGCTGCCGGCGAAGCCGCAGCGGTAGACGCCGTTGTTGACCTCCCGGAACACCACCGCGTTGATCTCGTCGATCTCGTCGCGCAGCCGCTCCGGGTAGAGCTCCGGCGCGCCCTCACGGTGGTACGCCGTCCACTCGGTGGAGAGGTCCAGGGTCATCTGCGCGTAGTCGTTGGTGACCACCTGCCCGGTCGGCACGTCCACGATCGCCGGCACCGTGATGCCCCGCTCGTAGCCCGGGAACCGGGCGAAGTACGCCTCCTGGAGCCGCTCGATGCCGAGCACCGGGTCGCGCCCGCCCGGGTCCAGGTCGAACGTCCAGCTGCGGGCGTCGTGGGTCGGCCCGGCCACCGCCATCGGGAGCGCCTCCGCCAGCCCGAGCAGCCGCCGGACGATGATCATCCGGTTGGCCCAGGGGCAGGCGTAGCTGACCGCCAGCCGGTAGCGGCCGGGCTCCACCGGATAGCCGTCCCGCCCGTCGGCGGTGATCCGGGTGGCGATGTAGCGCTGGTCCCGGGTGAACTCGCCGCCCGGCTCGACGTACTTGCCGCCGGTCGTCCCGCCTGATTCGCCGCCCACGCCGTCTCCTCCGGTGTCCTCGGTTGCCCCCATCATCGCGGATCTGGGGCCGGCCGACCCGCCGGCCGCTGACTACGCTGCCGGGATGACCGATGTGGAGGCGGCGGCCCGACGCTTCATCGCCGACGTCTGGAACGCCGGCCGGGAGGAGTCCGCGTACGAGCTGATCGCGCCGGAGTGCCCCGGGCTCGGCGGTTCCGGGCCGGCGGGCACCCTGGCCTGGCACCGGGACCGCCGGGCGGCGTTCCCGGACCTGCGCTACAAGATCGTGGACCTGGTGGCCGCCGGCAACCGGGTGGCGGTGCACTGGCGGGCGGCCGGCACCCAGGCCGGCCAGTTCGGCCCGGTGCCGCCGACCGGCCGGGTGGTCAGCTACTCCGGCGCCACGTTCCTGCGCTTCGACGACAGCGGGCGGATCGTCGACGTGTGGAGCGTCAACGAGCTGTTCCAGGTCCTTCAGCAACTCGGCGTCGAGATGCTCCCGCCCGCCCCGGGCGACCTCAGAGGAAGCGGGGAGTGATCCCGCTGATCGGCAGCAGTTCGCGGCGGTGGCCGTCCTCGGGCAGCGCGTCCAGATCGTCTGTCGTCCACCCGCCCTCGGGCGGGTAGTCGCTCTGCAGCGCGGCGGTCATCGGCTGGTCCTTTCGGGTGCGTCGTTCTCCCCACGCCCACCGTACGCCGGGATGCGCAGGGTGGTGGTCGCGCGCGGCGCGGGCACAGGGCAGGATGGTCCGCATGAGCGACCGCAGCGAGCGCAGCGAGGCCGGCGGCGGCACCGGTGAGCGCGGCGTGCCCGGCGCGGGGCTGGTCAAGGGGCTGGCGGTCACGCTGAAGACGATGACCCGGCGCTCCACCACCCAGCAGTACCCGGACGTCGCCCCCGAGCTGCCGCCCCGCTCCCGCGGGGTGATCGCGCTGCTCGAGGAGAACTGCACGGTCTGCATGCTCTGCGCCCGCGAGTGTCCGGACTGGTGCATCTACATCGACTCGCACAAGGAGGAGGTGGCGGTGCCCGGCGCCGCCCGCCCCCGCCAGCGCAACGTGCTCGACCGGTTCGACATCGACTTCTCGCTCTGCATGTACTGCGGCATCTGCGTCGAGGTCTGCCCCTTCGACGCGCTCTACTGGTCGCCCGAGTTCGAGTACGCCGAGTACGACATCAAGGACCTGCTGCACGACAAGGACCACCTCGGGCAGTGGATGGGCACCGTGCCGCCGCCACCCGCGCACGACCCGAACGGCGAGCCGGCCAAGGAGGAGACGACCGCCGCGCGCAAGGCCGCGGTCCCGGCCGCGCCCGCCGACCGGCCGGCCGGCCCGGTCGTACGCCCGCAGCCCGGCGAGGCCACCCCGTGAGCGCGGGGAGTGAGCCGGGTCTGCGAGCCCCGCGGTCGCGAACCGAGGCCCGCACCGTGAGCGCGCCCGCCGGTCGGGCCGGGACCCCAGGGGTGGCGCGGTGACCGGTGCGGACGTGCTGCTGCTCGCCCTCGGTGCGGTCGCGGTCGGCTCGGGTGCGCTGGTGGTGGGCACGAGGCATCTCGTCCGGGCCGGCCTCTACCTGGTGGTCTGCCTGGGCGCGCTGGCCGGGATCTACCTGGTGCTCGGCGCCGAGCTGGTCGCCTGGGTGCAGGTGCTGATCTACGTCGGCGCGGTGGTGGTGCTGCTGCTGTTCGCGGTGATGCTGACCCGGGCGCCGATCGGCGCCTCCGACGACCTGGACCGTCCCGGCTGGCCGGCCGCGCTGATCGGCGGCGGGGCCGGGGCCGGCCTGGCCGCCCTGCTGGTCGACGCGTACCGCTGGACGGCCGTGGCGCTGCCTCAGGCGGGCACGGCGGAACGCCTGGGCGAGCAGATCTTCCGCGGCTGGGTGCTGCCGTTCGAGGTGCTGTCGGTGCTGCTGCTGGCCGCGTTGGTCGGCGCGATCGTGATCTCCCGCCCCGACATCGGGCGCCCCGGCGGCGAGCGGGACCGCGCCGGCCGGGCCGAGCGGGGGCCGTCGCGGTGAGGCCGGTCATCCCGTACGTCACCGCCGCGCTGCTGTTCGGCCTCGGCGGCTACGGCGTGCTGCGCCGGCGCAACGCGGTGCTGGTGCTGATGGCCGTCGAGCTGATGCTCAACGCTGTCAACCTGGTCCTGGTCACCGCGGACACCACCGTGCGGGCGGCGCTGCCGCACGGCGGGCAGGTCTTCGCGCTCTTCGTGATCGTGCTGGCCGCCGCCGAGATCGGAGTCGGGCTGGCGATCGTGCTCCAGTTCTACCGGCTGCGGGCCAGCGTCGCGGTGGACGAGGTCCCGCTCACCGAGCGCCCGGCCGAGGCGGCCACCGCCGACGGTGTCCCCGTCGAGGCCGCGGCCGGCCCCGCCGATCGCCCCGAGGGGGAGCGGTGACCACGACCACGCTGCTCGGCGCGCTGCTGCCGGCCGTACCGCTGGTGGCGGGCCTGGTCGGCCTGCTGCTGCCGCCGGCGCCGCCGGACGGTGGCGAGGGCCGGGCGCGGCGCGCGGCGATCGCCCTCGGGGTGGCCGGCGCGGCCGGCGCGTTCCTGCTCGCGGTGGCCCTGCTGGTCACCCTCGACGGGCCGGCGGAGGCATCCGGCACCTGGGTCGACCTGGGCGGGCTGGCCGTCAGCATCGGCGTCCGGCTGGACGGCGCCGCCGCGCTGGTCGCCGTCGCGGTCGCCGCGGTGGCGCTGGCCGTGCAGGTCTACTCGATCGGCTACCTCAAGCGCGGCCCGCACGACGACGTCGACGTCGACCACCGCTACCCGCCCTACGCCGCGCAGATCAGCCTCTTCACCGCCGCGATGCTGCTGGTGGTGGTCGCCGGCGACCTGATCCTGCTGCTGGTCGGCTGGGAGGTGATGGGCATCTGCTCGTACCTGCTCATCGCCCACGACCGCCGGCTGCCCGAGGCGCCCGCCGCGGCGATGAAGGCGTTCCTGGTCACCCGGGTCGGCGACGTCGGCTTCCTGCTCGGCATCGCGCTGCTGGGCGTCTCGGCGGGCAGCTTCCGGATCGCCGACGTGCTGGCACACGATCACGCCACCGGCACGCTCACCGCCGCCTGCCTGCTGCTGCTGGCCGGGGTGGCCGGCAAGAGCGCGCAGTTCCCGCTGCACACCTGGCTGCCGGACGCGATGGCCGGTCCGACCCCGATCTCCGCCCTGATCCACGCCGCCACCATGGTCGCCGCCGGGGTGTACGCGGTCACCCGGCTCTACCCGCTCTTCGAACGCGTGCCGGCCGCGCTGGCGGTGCTCGGGGTGATGGCCGTGGTGACCCTGTTGCTCGGCGCGCTCGCCGCCACCGCCCAGGACGACCTCAAGCGGGTGCTCGCCTGGTCGACGGTCTCCCAGATCGGCTACATGACCGGGGCGCTGGCGGTCGGCGCGCCCGCGGCGGCGCTGTTCCACCTGCTCACCCACGCCGCGTTCAAGGCGCTGCTGTTCCTCGCCGCCGGTGCGGTGATCCACGCGGTCGGCACCACGCTGATGTCCCGGATGGGCGGCCTGCGGCGCGGCATGCCGGTGACCTTCTGGTGCACGGTGGTCGGTCTCGGCGCGCTGGCCGGGCTGCCGCCGCTCGCCGGCTTCTTCAGCAAGGACGGCATCCTCTACGCCGCCGAGGACGCGCTGCACGGCGGCGGCCCCGCGCCGGTCTGGGTGGCCTGGCTGGTCTGGCTCGCCGGCCTGGCCGGCGTCGCGATCACCGCCTGGTACGCCACCCGGCTGCTGCTGCGCACGTTCTTCGGCCAGGCGCGCACCCCGCTCGTCCAGCCGCACGACCCGCCTGCTGTGATGCGCTGGCCGGTGCTGCTGCTCGCCGTCCCGGCCGCGCTGCTCGGGCTGGCCGGGTTCGCCGGCTCGTTCACCGACCTGCTCCGGCCGGCCGTCGCCGCCACCCCGGAGCGGCCGTCGGACCTGCTGCCGTCGGTGCCGCTGGTCCACCTCGGCCCGGGGGTGCTGCTGCCGCTCGCCCTGCTGGCGATCGGGGCGGGGCTCGCCTGGGCCCGCTGGCGGCGCGACCCGGCCGGTGACCCGGCGGCCACGCTGGGCCGGCTGCGGCCGGTGTTCGCCCGCGCGTTCCGGCTCGACGACGTCCAGCAAACCCTGGTCGTACGCCCCACCGGCGCGCTGGCGCGCGGCGTGCGTACCGCCGACGAGGTGGTGGTGGACGGCGCGGTCACCGGCAGCGGCCGGGCCGCGGTCGGTCTCGGTGGCGGGCTGGCGGCGCTGCACCGGGCGGCGCTGCCCCGCGCGGCGGCCGGGGTGCTGGCCGGCGCGCTGCTGATCGGCCTGGCCGCCGCCCTGATCGGAGTCGCGGCATGAGCGAGCGCAGCGAGCGAATCATCAGGCTCAGCGCGGTGGTGCCTGATGACGGCCCGGAGCGAAGCGGAGTGCCGGCATGAGCCCGGGGGAGTTCCTGCTGGTAGCGGTGCTGGCGGTGCCGGCGCTCGGCGCGGTGGCGGTGGCCGCGACGCCCCGGGACCGGGCCGCCCGGGTGGTCGGCACGGTGGTCGCCGCGGTCACCCTGCTGGCCGCCGCGCTGCTGGCGCTCGGCGGCCGCACCTGGTCCGGCTACACCCCGACCGCCCCGGCGGTGCGCCCCTGGCACCGGGTCGACCTGCCCTGGGTGCCGGGCCTGGAGTTGCGCTTCCACCTGGGCGTGGACGGGATCTCCTGGCCGCTGGTGGTGCTGACCGCCCTGCTCACCCTGCTCTGCTGTGGATACACCCTGTGGAAGGTGCCCGACGGGGGCAGCGGCCGGGCGCTGGTGGCGCTGCTGCTGGTGGTCGAGGTCGGCATCCTCGGCACCTTCCTCGCCCTCGACCTGGTGCTCTTCTTCGTCTTCTTCGAGATCGTCCTGCTGCCGATGTACGCGGTCATCGCCGGCTGGGGCGGCGCGGACCGGCGGCGGGCGGCCCGCAAGTTCGCCCTCTACACGCTGCTCGGCTCGGTGCTGCTGCTGGTCGGCGTCTACGTCGTGGTGGCTGCCGCGGGCACCGCCGACATCGTGGCGCTCACCGGCGGGGGCGGGCTGTCCCGGGGCACCCAGCTGGCCGCGTTCACCCTGCTGGCGCTGGCCTTCGCGGTGAAGAGCCCGCTCTGGCCGCTGCACTCCTGGCTGCCCGACGCGCACACCCAGGCACCCACCGTGGGCAGCGTGATCCTGGCCGGGGTGCTGCTGAAGATGGGCACCTACGGCCTGATCCGGGTGGCGGTCGGGGTGGCGCCGGAGGGCGCCCGCTGGGCCGCGCCGGTGCTCGGCGCGCTGGCGGTCGCCGCGATCCTGGTCGGCGCGCTGGTCTGCCTCGCTCAGGACGAGCTGAAACGGCTGATCGCGTACTCCAGCGTGGGGCACATGGGCTTCGTGCTGCTCGGCGTGGCCACCCTCACCAGCACCGGCATCCAGGCCGCGTTGATCGGCAACGTCGCGCACGGGGTGATCACCGGGCTGCTCTTCTTCCTGGCCGGTGCGGTCAAGGACCGCGCGCACACCGGGTCACTGGCCGAGCTGTCCGGGCTGCGGGAGACCGCGCCCCGGCTCGCCGGGCTGCTCGGCTTCGCCGCGGTCGCCTCGCTGGGGCTGCCCGGCCTGGCCGGCTTCTGGGGCGAGGCGTTTGCGGTGATCGCCGCGATCGAGGTCGGCGGGGCGTTCTGGACCACGCTCGGCGTGCTGGCGGCGCTCGGCGGGGCGCTCACCGCGGCCTACTTCCTCCGGCTGCTGCGTCGAGTGACGCACGGCCGGCCCAGCCCGGCGGTGGCCCGGTCCACCGTGCGGCTCGCCGGGGCCGAGGTGACCGCGTGGGCGCCGCTGGTGCTGCTGGCCCTGGCGGTCGGGCTGGCCCCCACCCTGGTGCTCGGCGTCGCCGAGGCACCGGTCGACGCCCTGGTGGAGGTGCTGCGGTGAGCGCGGTGGTGTCTCAGGGCGGCCCGCAGCGGAGCGGAGTGCCGGCATGAGCGTGGTGCAGAGCGTCGACAACGTGGCGCTGCTGCCGGCGTACCTGGCCGCCGGCACGGCCGTCCTGGCGCTGGTCACCGACCTGGTGGTCGCCCGGCCGCGGGCCACCGTCGCGGCGGCCGCGCTCGGCGCGGTCGCCACCGCGCTCGGCTCGGCGCTGGTCGGCGCCGGCGGCGAGCGGCGGACGTTCTGCGTCGGCGCGGACTGCTCGTACGTCTTCGGCGGCCGGGCCGCGCTGGTCGGCGCCGCCGTCGCGCTGCTCACCCTCGGCGTGCTGGCGCTGTCCGGCCCGGCGCTGCGGGCCGGGCAGTCGCCGGTGGGGGAGTACGCCTTCCTGCTCGCCTGCTCGATGACCGGCGGCGTGGTGCTCGGCGCGGCCGGCGACCTGATCACGCTGATCGTGGCGCTGGAGACGCTCACCCTGCCGCTCTACGTCCTGGTCGGGCTGCGCCGGGGCAGCCTGGCCAGTGCCGAGGCGGCGGTCACCTTCTTCGTGGTGAGCGTGGTCGCCACCACCCTCACGCTGCTCGGCGCCGCGCTGCTCTACGCGGCCGCCGGCGCGCTGCACCTGGGCCGGCTCGGCGCGCTCTTCGCCGACCGGCCGGAGCTGCTCGACGTGCCGCTGACCGGCGCCGCCGTCGCCCTGGTGGTGCTCGGCCTGGCGTTCAAGGTGGCCGCGGTGCCGTTCCACGCCTGGGCGCCGGCCACCTACGACGGCGCGCCGCTGCCGGTGGCGGCCTACCTCTCCACCGCCTCGAAGCTGGGCGGGGTGGTGGCCCTGCTCGCCGTGGTGCAGTACGCGCTGCCGGCCGAGGTGACCGGTCCGGTGCTCGCCCTGCTCGCGGTGCTGACGATGACCGTCGGCAACCTGGTGGCGCTGCGCCAGCGGCGTACCGTCCGGTTGCTCGCCTGGTCCTCGGTGGCCCAGGCCGGCTACATCCTCGCCCCGCTCGGCGCGCTGGCGCTGGCGGCCGGCCGCACCGGTGACGCCCGCACCGCCGCGTACGCGGCCGCCGTCGCGTACGCCGTCTTCTTCGTGGTGCTGGAGCTGGCCGCCTTCGCCGGGGTGGTGGCGTTGCGCCCGGCCGGCGCGGACGGTGGCAGCGTCGACGAGCTGCGCGGCGCGGCCCGCCGACACCCCTGGCGGGCGGCGGCGTTCGGCCTGGCGCTGATCGGGCTGGCCGGCCTGCCACCCGGCCTGGCCGGGCTGTTCGCCAAGGTGACAGTGGTCCGGGCGCTGCTGGACGGTGCCGCCGGCTGGCTGGCCGTGGTGGTGGCGGTCAACGCGGTCGTCGGCCTCGCCTACTACCTGCGGCTCACCGCCGCCCTGTACGCCCCGCCCGCCGGCACCGCACCGCCGGCCGGCCCGGCCCCGACCGTCCCGGCCCCGGCTGGCCCGTCGGCCGCCGCCGTGCCGCCCGGCGCGGTCGTCGTGGTGCTGGCGGCGGCCACCGTGGTCGCCCTGGTCGTCGGCTTCGCTCCGCAGCTCGTGCTCGACCTCGCCGCTCGCTGAGCCGGGCGGGTGGTCGCGCTCCCAGGCAACTCACAGCCATACGACGGATGGTTGACGGGTACCGGGTTGTTGAACCGGTCAGCGGATCCTCGCGATCCGTGCACCGAAGGAGCGAACGTGCATCACAACCGTCTGAAGACCGCCGCGCTGCTCGGCCTGCTCACCTCGCTGATCCTGGCGGTGGGCTACTGGTTCGGCGGCAGTGGTGGACTCGTCATCGCCGTCGTCGTGTCCCTGCTGATGAACGGCTTCACCTACTTCTACTCCGACAAGCTGGCACTGCGCTCGATGCGGGCGCAACCGGTCAGCGAGGCACAGTTCCCCGAGCTGTACCGGATGGTCCGCGAGCTGGCCACCGCGGCCCGGCAGCCGATGCCACGGCTCTACGTGAGCCCGACGTCGCAGCCGAACGCGTTCGCCACCGGGCGTAACCCGCAGAACGCGGCGGTCTGCGTGACCCAGGGGATCACCGAGATCCTCGACTACCGCGAGCTGCGCGGCGTGATCGGCCACGAGCTGTCGCACGTCTACAACCGGGACATCCTCATCTCCAGCGTGGCGGCCGGCCTGGCCGGCATCATCACCACGCTGGCGAACCTCGCCTGGTTCATCCCGCTCGGCGGCGGGGATGACGAGGACTCGCCGAACCCGGCCGTGCTGCTGCTCACCATCATCCTGGGCCCGATCGCCGCGACGGTCATCCAGCTCGCCATCAGCCGGAGCCGGGAGTTCCAGGCGGACGCCTCCGGCGCCCAGCTGACCCGGGACCCGCTGGCCCTGGCGAGCGCGCTGCGAAAGATCCACATGGGCACCCAGCGCCGGCCGCTGCCGGCTCAGGGGCAGCTCACCAGCACCGCCCACCTGATGATCGACAACCCGTTCCGGGGTGGCGGCGTGGCGGCTCTCTTCTCCACCCACCCGCGGATGGAGGAGCGGGTCGCCCGGCTGGAGCGGATGGCCGCCAGCGCCGGCCCGGTCCAGTTCGAGCGCTGACCTGAGCACCACCGGCTCCGCCCGTACCCGGACCCCCGGGTGCGGGCGGAGCCGTGTGTACGGGCACAAACCGTTTCTCCGCCGGGCGACCGAGCGTTAGGGTCAAAACGTCTTCCACTCATTACATCCCGTCCTGGAGGTCGACCGTGGCCGCACTGCGCCAGTACCTGGGCGTCTGGCGGGTCCCCGGAGCGCCGATGCTGCTGGTCACCGGCATCGTCGGCCGGCTCGGGATCGGCATGACGCCGCTGGCGCTGCTGCTCGTGGTCGAGCAGGTGACCGGTGGATACTCGCTCGCCGCGGTCGCCGGCGGCATCTACGCCCTGTCCGGCGCCGCGCTCAGCCCGGTCGCCGGACGGATCGCCGACCGGGTCGGCCCCACCCCGGTGCTGCTCGGCACCGCGGTCGCCCACCCGCTGGCCCTGCTCGGCCTGCTCGGCGCGGCCCGCCCCGGCGGCAACCTGGCACTGATCTTCCTGGCCGCCGGGGTGGCCGGGGCCACCTACCCGCCGCTGACCGCCGCGATCCGGGGCGCCTGGAACGACCTCACCGCTCCCGCCACCGGCCGGCACCGCCTGCGCAACACCGCGCTGGCCGCGGAGACCACCCTGTTCGAGATCGTCTTCGTGCTCGGTCCGCTACTGGTGGCCGGGTTCGTGCTGGTCGCCGACGCCCGGGCGGCGCTGGTCGGCTCGGCCGTGGTGACTCTCGTCGGCACCACCGCGGTGGCGCTCGGCCGAGTGATGCGCGGCTGGCGCCCGCACCCGCACGAGCACCGGGCCCGTGGGCTGGGCCCGCTGCGGGTCGCCGGCTTCCCGGCGCTGCTGCTCTGCGTGGCCAGCCTGGGTATCGCCTTCGGTGCGGCCGGCGTGATCGTGCCGGCGTTCGCCACCGGCTACACCGCCGACGATCCGGACAGCCTCGCCGGCGTGCTGCTCGCCGTCTGGGGGATCGGCAGCGCCGTCGGCGGGTTCTGGTTCGGCGTCCGCCGGCCCTCGCCCAACATGACCAGGCAGTTCGCCTGGCTGCTCGGCGCGGTGGCGGCCAGCTTCGCCGTCTTCGCGCTGATGCCCACCCCGGCCGCGCTGGGCACCGCGCTGGTGATCGGCGGTGCCACCATCGCGCCCGCGCTCACCCTGGAGAACACCCTGGTCGGCCGGATCTCCCCGGTCAGCATGTTGAACGAGGCGTACACCTGGGTGGTCACCATGTCGGTCGGAGCGAGCGCGGCCGGCGGCGCGGTCGCCGGGCTGATCGTCGACCACGCCGGCGGGGTGCCCTGGGCGTTCCTCTTCGCCGGGGCCGCGGTCGCCGTCGGGGCCGCGGTCGCCGCGCTGCCCGCCGGCCCCATCGCCCGCGCGGAGGCCGCGACCGTACGCGTCGACGAGCCCGTCCCGGCCTGACCGGGAGGTCTGGGGTCGACCCGGAGCGGGTAGGTGACGACCATGTTCGTCTTCTTCTCCAACCGGGTCGGCTGCCTCGGCTCGCTGCTGATCAGCGCGATCCTGACCGTGATCCTGCTGCTGGTCTTCGCCGGCTGACCCTGGTAGCCGTCGGCCGGTGCGTGCCTGGGTACCGGATGCCACGACCGCGTCCTGGGTCTGACCGTCGCAGGTAGCGCCTTGGCCTGGCCGGCGGACAGGCTCTCGCCCCGCCGGGAATCAGTTCCAGCAGCAGTTGATGCAGCTGGGAGACCACCATCCGGGTATGGTCTTCGCCGACGGAGCGGTGCCAGCCGGCCAGGATCCGCAGCAGGGCGCGTCGTTCGTCGTTGACCAGCGGGCGTAGCCCGGCCATGCGGGTGCCGACCAGCGCGCTGGAGCGGGCGTCGGTGGCTTTCGGTGGCGTCGGTCCTGCGGCCTCTGCCCGGTGGCCAAAACGCCCTGGCAGCCCTCGATTGCCCAGCCGGGCAAACCCCTCCTGAGCCTCTCCCCGCCCGGGGGCGACGCCCGGGCCACGCAGGCCAGATGAGAGCCCACGCCAGCGTGGACAGCCGAAAAGTGAGCGACGGCCCGGGCGCCTCGACCGAAGCTTGGCCGGGCCACGGTCGCAGCTCAACGAAACAGGTAGCCGCCTCCGCGCGCCGTCTTGGCCGACCGACTGCCGCGATCAGGGCTATTTTTCGTACGTGCGTAGTCCGTTACCCATCGCGAAGAAGGTCGGGGCCCACTCGCCGATGAAGATGCCCCACCGGTCGGCACGCTCGATGCCAGCATGTTCGAACCGCTTGGAAAGCAGCCAGCTTGTGAACGCCAGGCCGACACTCACCATGCCGGCCACGTAGCAGTGTTCAGCCTTCAACCCCGCGTTGTGCAGCTGTTCCAACATTGGTGACCAGTCCTTTCTCTGGTTCGTCCGCGCGGCACGACACCGCTTGAACGCAGGCGGGGTTACCCGGCGAAGCCAGAGCTATACGCTTCGGGGCCGCCGGTGGTTCGTCCGGACCAACGGACGAGAACCGCTGGGTCAGGCAGCGGCTTCCTCCCGGTCGCGTTTCATCTCCTGGCCCACGGTTCGTCGGGTGGCGAACAGGACGGCGTGCCCGGGTCGCGGTGAGAGTGGCTGTCGACCGCAACGCTCATTACAAACGGCCAGGACCAGAGCAGCCGTCGACGGCTAGGCACGGCGAGCAGCCCGAGGTCGCGGATGTGGATGAACACCACAATCGGGGGTCGAAGTACGGGGCGTGTCGGCTTCCGGGCGGTCGACGAGGACCAGGTCCAGGCCGTCACCAGGTCGGCGGAGGCCGATCGTGAGCGACCAACGGCGAGCACTGGGTGACGACGTTTGCCCAGGTGACAAGGCGCGGTCGGCCCAATGATCAGGCCGGCCGCTGTCCCTTTACCGGTAGTTGGTGAACTGCAGGGCGACGCCGAAGTCCTCGCCCTTGAGCAGGGCGATGACGGCCTGGAGGTCGTCCTTCTTCTTGCCGGTCACCCGCAGTTGGTCGCCCTGGATCTGGGCCTGGACGCCCTTCGGGCCCTCGTCGCGGATCTTCTTGCTGATCGCCTTGGCCTTGTCCGAGTCGATGCCCTGGATGACCTTGCAGTCGATCTTGAACACCTTGCCGGAGGACCGCGGGTCGCCGGCGTCCAGCGACTTCAGCGAGATGTTCCGCTTGACCAGCTTCTCCTTGAAGACCTCCAGCGCGGCCCGCACCCGCTCCTCGGTCTCGGCCTGGAGGCTGATCGCCTCCTCGCCCGACCAGGAAATCTCGGCGCCGGTGCCCCGGAAGTCGAACCGCGTCGCGAGTTCCTTCTCGGCCTGGCGGAGGGCGTTGTCGACCTCCTGCCGGTCGACCTTGCTCACGATGTCGAACGACGGGTTCGCTGCCATGCTCATGCTCCTGCTGTCCGGCGGTCTGTGCTCCTGCGTCGCCCGCTGACCAGCGGTACGACCCCCTGACGGTACCCGCTTGCACCTGTGCCGGGGGGAGCCGCTATCCTTGCTCTCGCTGCCGCGTCACGGCGCGGCGGGGTGCCCTGGCGGGTTGCCCGAGCGGCCAATGGGAGCGGACTGTAAATCCGTCGCGAAAGCTACAGAGGTTCGAATCCTCTACCCGCCACCAGGCAACGGCAAGGCCTCTGACCTGCGGAAACGCAAGTTGGAGGCCTTCGTCGTCTCCTGCCGTAGTTGACCTTAGTTTTCCCTGCTTGTCCGCTCCATCGGGCACGCAACGGGCACGGAGGATCTTCACGAGCGCGGCAGCGGTTTCCTCTGGGTCAACGTCACCCGTGACACCGCGTTCGTCTACAACGTCGCCGTCGAACCCGACGTACGCCGTCAGGGCTACGGCCGCGCGATCATGCTGGCCGCCGAGCGCTGGTGCCGCGAAAACGCGCTGACCAGAATCGGTCTGCGCGTCTTCGCCCACAACACCGGCGCCCGGGGCCGTCTACGGGGTCGGACCCGGTGTGAACGCGAGTCTGGCCACGGTAGCGGCCCAAGAAGGCGGACACCGCGGCGCGCACCACGAGTTGGTCGGCCAGTACACATGGGACCCGGAAACAGGAGAGGCGGTCATACATCACCGTGCGCCACCACCGGCGATGAACACCAGTCCACCCGGAGGCGGCATGTGCGGTAAGGGCGCTGGCGTTCCTCCCGAGGGACGATCGCTAGCCGGGCATCGCGTCGCGTTCGCTTCTTTCAGCGAGGCGCTGGGCTTGTCCTGTGTGTATGTCGCTCACCCACTCCCAGCCGGGCCTGGCCGAAGGGCCGATCCGCGGGTCGTCGGGCGCCCGGCCGTCCCGCAAAGCATGCACGTAGGCGCGGTCCTGTTCGATCCGTGCGTGTACCTGGTCAGCCACGCCGAGGGACCCGTGACCCGGAATGAGGACATCGACTTCGTCCGCCACGCCCTCCAGCAGGCTTAGCCCCATGAGGTAGTCCTCGACCGGGTCATTGGTGCTGTTGAAGTCGTCGAGCATCGGAATGAAGACATCAGACAGCATGTCGCCAGCCACGAGAACCCCCCGTTCCTCGATCAAGAGTGCCGCATGGCCGGGGGAGTGAGCCGGATGCTCGATGATCCGGGCTCGAGGGCCGTTCCAAGGAATCTGCGCAGTTCCGGCGGGCAGACCGGTGATGAGGCCGAACAGGTCCAGCGGTACCTCCTCGGCGATCTCCGGCGGTAGCCCCTCGGCGGCGCGGGCCTCCCAGTCCGCGCGGGACCGCACATCCCTCATGAAATCCGCGCAGCGGGCTGTGCCGTACCGGGGCACGTCACCGAGTTCGGCGTGCCAGAGCACGTGATCCCAATCAGGATGGGTCGCGAAACCTGCAACAACGTGCTGGCCCGAATCGGACAGGTCATTCGCGAGGCAGCGCATTTCGTCGCCCGTGATCCCGGGATCGATGAGCAACACGCCGGCCGGGCCTTGCACAACAACGGCGTTGTTCTGGAGCAACTCGCTCTGGTGGATCAGTACACCCTCCGCGACCTGTGTCAGCACGGGTAGTTCCTTCCGCGTGTGGTTCGCCGCCGCCTGTCGAGACCGTAGCCCGTGAAGCTAGCCGCCTTGTCGTACATGAGACTTCCTTCTGGCGGGTGGTGGGGTTATCGAGGGTTGGTCAGCCGGCGGCGATCAGCCCGACGGCCGCCGAGCAGAACACCAAGCCGAGGCGCTGCCCGGCGCCGAGGCGCTCGCGGAGCAGCGTCCGGGCCAGTAGCACGGTGACGGCTGGGTAGAGCGAGGCGAGCACGGCGACCACGCCGAGGTCGGTGAGGTGGCTGGCCTCGATGAACGCGAGGCTGCCGGCCACGCCGAGCAGTCCTGTCGCGATTCCCCAAACCGCGGCGCTCCTGCCGGGTTGCCAGGTCTGGCGAATTGCCGTCGCGAAGGCGACCGTGACGAGGGCTCCGGTGAGCTGATTGAGGGCCAGGGGCAGGGTGCCGGCCGACTCGGGGATCTGGCCGAGAGCCACGAAGAGCATGCCGAATCCGAGACCGCCCAGCAGGCCGTCGACGAAGGCGCTGCGGCGTGTGGCCAAGGCTTCGGGGCCGGTCTCGGTGTCGTCCGGGACCTGTCGCGAGATGAGCCAGATCCCCGGCATCGCGAGGGCGAGGCCGATCCAGGCCAGGGTGACCGGTCGTTCGCCGTCGGCGAGCCCGGCCAGGACCGGCAGGACGGCGGCACCGACCGCCGAGGTGGGAGCGACCACCGCCATCTGTCCCCGGGACAGCCCTCGAAGCAGGAAGATGCTTCCCGCCGCGCTGCCGAGTCCCGCGAGCAGCCCCCACGCGAGGTGGGCCAGGGTCGGCGTGCCGGGCGAGGCGAGCGCGACGATCAGCATCGCTCCGGCGCCGGCCAACTGGCCGGCGAAGACGATGGACATGGAGGGGACGCGGCGAGCGCCTGCGCCGCCGACGAAGTCGGCCGTGCCGTAGCCGATCGCCGCGAGCAGCGCCAGCGTGATCCCCATGCTCATGTCCGTGGCCTGCTCGATCGGTCGTGGTGCATGGCGTCAAGCCTCTGCCCAGATCGGTCCGATGCGAAGGTCCATTCAACCAGCAGTGGAGTGGACCATTCGGTCGATCAGCGCGTTAGGCTCGCCGCATGACCGTCGACTTCTCCGGGGTGGTGCCAGAGCTCGCGCTCGGAGTGGACCGGTCCGCCGACGTGCCGCTGGGGCATCAGGTCCAGGGCGCACTCCGGAGCGCCATCCGGTCGGGGAGGCTGCGCTCCGGCGAGCGACTGCCCTCGACCCGTCAGTTGGCGGAGCAGCTGGGTGTGTCCCGGGGCCTGGTGGTCTCGGCGTACGAGCAGCTGCTGGCCGAGGGGTATGTCGTCTCCACCGTCGGGTCGGGCACCCGGGTCGCCGACGCGGTCACCGAGTCGGGCGACTCCACCCCGTCCGACGCTGCCGAGGTGGACCCCGCGCGCCTGGTCCCGGCGCCGAATATCGACTTCGGCTACGGCGTACCCGACCTGCGTGGGTTCTCCACGCGCGACTGGTTGTGGGCGCTGGGCGATGCCGTCAAGACGATGCGAACCGTCGACCTCGGCGACGGCGCCGTCGAGGGAGACGCGCAGCTTCGCGCCGTGCTGGCCGGCTACCACCGGCGGGTGCGGGCCGGCTGCGTCGACCCCGCGCACACGATCGTCGTGGCGGGATTCCGACAAGGGCTGACGTTTGTCCTCAGTGCCCTCGTCACGCACGGCATCGAGCGGATCGGGCTGGAGGACCCGGGTCCGCGGGACCACGACCACATCGCCCGACGTGCCGGCCTGCGGGTCTCGGCCGTCCCCGTCGACGCGGAGGGGGTCCGGGTGGACCACCTGCGCGCCAGCGGCGCTCGCGCCGTGCTGCTGACGCCCGCCCACCAGTGCCCGACCGGGGCGGTGCTGAGCCCGACCCGCCGCCACGAGCTGGTGCAGTGGGCGCACGAGGTCGACGGGGTGATCCTCGAGGACGACTACGACGCCGAGTTCCGCTACGACCGGCAACCGGTCGGCTCGCTCCAGGGCCTCGCGCCCGACCGCGTCGTGGCACTGGGGTCGGTCAGCAAGACCCTGGCGCCCGCCCTCCGTATCGGCTGGGTCTTCACGCCGCCGCGATTCCGCGACGGCATCCTGACCGAGAAGTACCTCTCCTGCCGTGGCGTCCCCCAGCTCGACCAGGCGGCGCTGGCGCGGCTCATCGAGACCGGTCGCTTCGACCGGCACCTCCGCAAGGTCCGGGACAGCTATCGCCAGCGCCGCGACGCCCTCGTGTCGGCCGTGGCCGAAAGCATGGCGGGAGCGACCATCACCGGCCTCGACGCGGGTCACCACGTCCTGCTCCGGCTGCCGGCCGGGGTGGACGAGGAGCGAGTCGTTGCTCACGCACGCGCCGCAGGAATCGCCGTGCGAGGACTGAGCGACTACCGGGTCACACCCGACGACGACGCTTCCCGTGACCCCCTTCCCGCCGCGCTGGTCATCGGGTTCGGCAACGTGACCACTCGCCAGATCCGGGAGGGGATCGGCGTCCTGGGCCGGTTGGTCGCGGCGCGAAAGCTGAGCGGGCGTCACAGCGCCACGTCTCGGCACCCGTCGATCAGCCCCGAGTCCGGCGTCGCCCCGACCCACCACTCCTCGGGTCGCACCGGTGGAGCGCTCAGCGGACGCTCGCCGAGATGAACGCCTTCCACAAGTCGTTGGCGTCCCACGATTGGCAGCGTCCTGACATCGACATGGCGGTGCACCAGCCGGAAGCGCTGGGCCAGCACCGGCGTGTCGTCGTCGACGGTGAAGTCCGGGTCGCCGAGTTCCGCGCGCACTTCCGGGCTGTGCCAGAACGTCTCGTGCGCCGCCCGCCACTGTGCCACCGACTCATCTCCCTCACCCTCGTCGAGGGCGTGTTGCAGGTCGACATCGGCGAGCCGGACCACCCGCACCTCGGTCAGCTCGATCACCGCGACCGGCCGGTCATCGGAGTCCACCACCGCTGATCGTTGGCCGACCTCGGGCAGCGGCTCGTTCGCGCGCTCGTACCCGAGCACCAGGGCAGTGGTCGAGGTCTTCGCGCCGGACAGGATCGCGGCCACCAGTTTGTCCCGTAGCGGCCCGGGAAAGGCGAACTCCGCCCGCGGAAGATCATCGAGGTCCGTGCCGGGAAGGGTACGGCAGGCTGCTGGAGGAGGCGGAGCAGATGCGCGGCCAGGTCGCGGCCGTTTCAAGCGATTCCCGAAGAAGCTGTCGCGAGGGATGTCGATAACGACCCCGGCGGCTCCGTCTCAACGGCGGATGCGGCCAGCGTGGCCGTACCAGAGCTGGCGATGTTCCACACGCCGAAGGCGGTCAGCGCCGAGCCGAAACAGGCACCGGCGAACACGCTGGGCATTCGTCGCGTCATGTTCGCCGTGGACGACATCGACGAGGTCGTTGCCCGGCTGCGTACCCACGGCGCCGAACTCGTCGGCGAGGTGGCGCAGTACGAGGACCTCTACCGGCTCTGCTACGTCCGCGGCCCGGAGGGCATCGTCGTCGGACTGGCCCAGCAACTGCGCTGAGCGGCCCGCGACGGCCGGCGGCGGGCTGTGCCGCCGCCGGCCGGATCGTCCGGAGGTCAGTCCGCCGCCGGCGGATCGTCGTCGGTGTGCTCCGACACCAGGACCAGGTCGTACGTGAACAGCGAACCCGGTGCCAGCCACGACCAGGCGTCGCGCGGCTGCACCACGCGCAGCTCCTTGCCCAGGGCCCGCCCGGTGTCGGGGTCGATGATCAGACGGACCTCGAGGCCGTTACCGGGAGCGGCCGGCGTGTACGCGATCGCCTGCCCGGGCCGACCGCGCATGTCCTGCACAGCTCCCAACCCGCGCACCCCTGGCAACGTGGCGAGCATGCGGTACGCGGCGGCTCGCACCTCGTTGCTGACCGGCAGGTCGATCACCACATGGGTGGCCACGGTGAACAGCCACTCGTCGCGGTCGGTGGGCATGTCACCACCGCCCCCGTCGAAGCGGCTGAGCAGTACGCCGCGGAGGGCGGCCGGATCGGTCGGCAGCGCGTCGAGTTCCGCCTGCGACACGTTCCGGTCGCCGAGGGCGAAGAGGTGCGCCGGGTCCACCCGGTCGCCGAAGACCCTGCCCGGGGCGACCCGCAGGTCGTACGGCTTCGGGGTGGTGATCCTGACGACGGTCGGCGAGCCGTTGCGGCGCCAGGCGGCCTCGTCGCCCGGCGTGGCGGGCACCGCGCCGAGCGACTGCCCGAACACCCAGCTGGTGTCAGCGCTGTCGCGGGCCAGCCAGTACTGGCCACTGGTCCGGTCGACCATGGTGTACGTGCCGTCGGCGGCCTTGACCGGAACCGCCCGGCCGCTCTCCGTCTGCATGGTCAGGTAGCGCCCGCCGGCCTGCGGGGCGTCGTCGCTGCGTTCGGCCGCCACGAGCAGCAACCGGCTGGAGTCCATCGGCGCCTGGGTCGCGGGTGCCGCGGCGCCGGGTACGGCGTCGGGTGCGGTGCGCGGCGCGGTGCCAGGTCCGGCCACGGCCACGACGACGGCCGTCACCGTCGCCGCGGCCGCCCCCACCGTCCCCAGGAACGCCACCCGCCGATACCGGGGCCTGCGGAGCTGGTCGAGCGCGGCGTGCTGTTCGGCGGCCGAGGAGTCGGCCACGAGGCCGGCGACGGCCTGGGAGATGTGCTCGTGCCGGTGCGGCGGCGGGTCCAGTCGTGCCGGCCGGGCCTTGGCGAGCAGGTCCATCACGTCTGGTGAGCGGCTCATCGGATCGACTCCTTCGAGACGAGCGGGGCGGCGGGTCGGGAGAGTTCCGGTTCGGTGGCGGCGGCCATGGCGTTCTTCAGGTGACGCCGGGCGCGATGCAGGCGCACGTAGTACGTCGCGGTGGAACAGCCGAGGACCCGGGCCGCCTGCCCCGGCGCCAGTCCGTGCCAGGCGACCAGCGTCAGCAGTTCGCGGTCGTCGTCGGACAACCGGGCCAACGCGGTGAGCACCGCGGCCCGTTCGGCGACACCGTCCGCCACGTCGGCGACGGACGCCTCCGCGTCGGTGATCCACGCGCACATCTCGGCGGTGACTGCCCGCTGCCGTTCCTCGGCGCGGTACCGCTCGTACACGATCTTGCGGGCGACGGCGAGCAGCCATGGCAGCGGCGTCGCCCTGGGCAGCGCCGGCAACCGCCGCCAGGCCACCAGGAAGGTCTCGGCGACGACCTCATCGGCCAGTTGGCGACCGGCGCGCGTGACGGCATACGCGTACACCTGTCGGTGATGTGCCTGGTACAGAGCGGTGAAATGATCACCCGGTTCGGGTTCTGGCACTGGGTCCGGCCCTCCCTGTCAGGTTCCTGCGTCACCAGGAAATGTCTCGCGCACGCCGTTTCTTACCGCGGTCACCAATCTCTGCCCGGTAACCCGAGCCGGGGGCGGACATCCGACCAGGTCCCCGCGGACGCCAGGAGACACGGCACCGGTTCGGTTCGCGACCTTCCTCGCCCCGGCCGCCTGGCGATCGGGCCCGGCGCTTTCGTGGGACGATGCGGCGGCGACGGAAGGGGTGGGAGTTGGCGCCGGAGGTTTCGCCGCGCAGGGCCTGGGCCGCGCTCGTCGTGCTGTCTTCCGCCGCGTTCGCGTTCATCACGACCGAGCTGCTGCCGATCGGTCTGCTCACCCACATGGCACCCGATCTCGACCGGTCCCGTTCACAGGTGGGCCTGCTGGTCAGCGGGTACGCCGTGGTGGTCGTGCTGGCGTCCGTACCGCTGGCCCGGCTGACCCGCCGGATTCCCCGCCGCGGGCTGCTCGGCGGCACGCTCGCGTTGTTCGCGGCCGCGAACCTCGTGGCCGCGCTCGCCTCGACGTACGCCGTGCTGGCCGGCGCCCGGGTCGTCACCGCGCTCGCCCAGGCCCTGTTCTGGTCCATCGTCTCGCCCGCGGTGACCGGGCTCTTCTCGGTCGTCGTGCGCGGCCGGGTGGTGGCCCTGTTCGCGACCGGCGCGGCGCTCGCCCCGGTGCTCGGGGTCCCCGCCGGCACCTGGCTGGGGCAGCAGGCCGGCTGGCGCGCGGCGTTCGCGGTGCTGGCCGCCGTCGGCGCGGCCATCGCCGCCGCGGTCGTCGCGCTGATCCCGTCGTACGCCCCGGCGGCCGGCGGCGCCGCCCGGGGCACCGCGCCGCACGGGCGTCGCTTCGCGATGCTGCTGGTCGCGACCGCCGTCGGCATCGGTGGCTTCCTGACGTTGCAGACCTACGTCACCCCGCTGCTGCTCGACGTCAGCGGCTTCACCGACGCCGCGCTGGCGCCCCTGCTGTTCGTCTCCGGCGTGACCGGGGTGATCGGCACCATCCTGGTGGGCCGCACCCTCGACGCCCACCCGATCGCGTCGCTGATGGTGCCGCTGAGCGTCGGCACCGCCGCCCTGCTCGGCCTGTACGCCCTCGGCACGCTCCAACCCGCAACGGTGGTCCTGCTCGCCGGCGTCGGCTTCGCCTACGCGGCGTTCGGCAGCGCCGTGCAGAGCCGGATGCTGCAACTCGCCCCCGGCAGCACCGACATCGCCTCGGCCGGCGTCAGCACCGCGTTCAACGTCGGGATCGCCGGCGGTTCGATGCTCGGCGGCGCCCTGCTGCCCGGCCCCGGCCCCCGGCTGCTCGCCCTCGTCGGCGGGCTGCTGACGCTGGCCGCGCTCGCGGTGCTCGCCGTCGACGCGCGACGGCACGCCGTTCGCCGCGGACCCGCCGCTGCGGCGGCGGCGTCCCCCGCCCTCAGTTGGACCGAGGGCGACGGGACGACCGCCGCCGCATCCCGGGCGGATCGCTGAGTGCGGACTCAGCCGGCGAGCAGCGCCAGCGAGCCGACCACCGGCGCCGCGTAGAGCAGCGGGAACGGGATGTGCGCGTACGACCGGGCCCGGAGCACGGTGACCACGGCACCGGCGAAGTACAGCGCCAGGCCGACCCCGGCCAGCACGCCGACGACCGGCAGGACCAGGCCGACCAGCAGGCCCACGGCGCCCGCAGCCTTGGCGGCGCCGAGCCAGGGCCACCACGACCGGGGCACGCCGTAGTCGGCGAGCGGCTCCACCACCCACTTGGCGTGCAGGAACATGGAGGCGGCGGAGAAGCCGACCATCGCGGCGGCCAGGACGGTGACGACGATGTAACTGGTGGACATGGCGGTGCTCCCATCGTGCGGCTGCCGGTGCTTCCCGGCTGGCTGACGTGCTCACCGGGTTGACCCGCCGCGGCGGGCGGATGTGACCGGACGCGGGATCGCCGATCACGGGAGACGGCGGTTGGCGTCTCGGCGACGCCGCGTACCGGGGTGCTGGCGCCACGGAGCCAAGGATGTATGGTGGTCGATGGGCGTGGCCCATGCCGTACCGCTGTCGCGGCGGAGAGTCCGACGGTATGACGGAATCTGCTCCGATCCGTCGGGTACGAGTCGGTCAAGCGGTTCCGACGGTTTGTGTCGAAGGTCTTATTCCGCGAGGTACGAAGTGGTCGGTGAACCGCGACCCCCCCCGTGATCTGGGCCGGCCCGAGGGACGCCGTGGCCCGAACGGCGCAAGCTGACCAACGCTCGGGTGGGGCTGGCCGACACCGCTTTCCGGCGCGCCGGCTCATGTGGCACGATCGTGGAACCTCCACCATCCCTGTGACACTTCCCCGACAGGAGCGAACATGTCTGGTCGAAGGTTGGGCCGGCTACTTGGCTCGCTTTTCGTTCTCGCCGCCTTCGCCGCAGCCATCGCCGGCGTCGACGCCGGGGGCGTGGGAGAGCTGCAGAAGCTGGACATCGTCTGGCAGTGACCGATCGGTGGCCGCCACCCTCCATATCGGAGTGAGGCCACCGCACGTCTGTGACACCGCGTCACGACGTGAACCTCGAGGAGCCGGATGATCGGGCGCACTCGACCTCGACCCAGGTCGTCCGAGGACGCCTGGATCATCACGGCTCCCCTGGCGATGCTGGCGGTCGTCTGCAGCACCGTGACCGCCCTCGTCGCCGATCAGCCTCTGGGCGACTGGGGCGCGGCCGCGCTCATGCTCGTCCTCATGATCGCTGCCGGGCTGCCGCTGCTCAGCCTGATCGTCCGGCGGCAGACCCTCGGCGTCACGGTCACCGAGCTGCCGCTCGTCCTGGCGCTCTACTACCTGCCGCCGCTGACCGTGGTGGTCATCTACACCCTGGCCTCGCTGGTGACGCACATCCGGCACCGGATGTCCGCGCCGAAGGTCTGGTTCAACGTCGCCCGGGCCGCGGCCGGCACCTCGCTGGCCACCCTGGTGTTGCAGGCGTTCCCGCCGCCCGACGGGGTCGGGCCGATGACCTGGCTGAGCATGTTCGCCGCGGTCAGCATGCTGTTGCTGGTCAGCGTCTCCTCCGTCGTCGGGGTGCACACCCTGCTGCACGGCTGGCAGACCGGGCGCGGCGTCCTGCGTACGGCGACACCCGGCGTGCTCACCGCGGCGATCAACGTCTCGGTCGCGCTCATCGTGCTGATCCTGGTGCGGACGACCTGGTGGTCGCTGCTGCTGCTGGCGGCGCTGGGTGCCGGGCTCGCCCTGGTCTACCGGTCGTATGCGCAGTTCTTCCGGCAGCACCGCACCCTCATCGATCTCTACGAGCTCACCAGAGCGGTGATGGAGAGCGGTCCGAGTGGCGCGCTCGCCGACGCGCTGCTGGGCCGGGTGCGGGCGCTGATGCAGGTCGAGTACGCGACGCTCTGGCTGCCGGCTCAGGGGCCGTACCCGGAGACGCTGCTGACCGCCCGGGTCGACGACCCGGGTCTGCTGGACCTGGCCCGGACCCCGTCGAGCGTGCGGGAGAAGGTACGGGAGAGTGGCCGCACGATCGCGGTGGGCCGGATGGTCAACACCGACCCCGATCTGCGGGCCGAACTGGCCGAAAGCCGGATCAAGGACATCGTGGTCGTCCCGCTCCGCTCCGGCCAGGTGGTGATCGGCACGTTGGAGGTCGCGAACCGACTGGGCGACGGCAACTACTTCACCCCGGGCGACATTCCCATCTTCGAGACCGTGGCGGCGCACGCCGCGGTCGCGCTGGAGAATTCGCGCCTGGTCGACCGGCTGCGGCACGACGCCCACCACGACGCGCTGACCAAGCTGCCCAACCGGCGCCGGATCGTCGGCGCGCTGGACGAGTCGGTCAAGATCCGGGCGCCCGGCGAGGTGGTGGCGTTGCTACTCTTCGACGTCGACGGGCTGCGCCAGGTCAACGAATCGCTCGGCCACGCCGCCGGCGACAAGGTGCTCACCGAGGTCGCCGCCCGGCTGCGCGCCTGCGCGCCGTCGGCGGCCCTGGTCGGCCGGGCCGGTGGCGACGAGTTCCTGGTGACCCTGCGGCTGGAGAGCGCGGACGCGGCCCTCGAACTCGCCACCCAGCTGCGCGAGCAGATCCGCGACGAGATGGTCTTCGACGCGCTCACCCTGGACGTGGACACGGCGGTCGGTGTCGCCGTACACCCGGATCACGGCAGCGACGCGGCCTCCCTGCTGCAACGGGTCGACCTGGCCGCGACGGCGGCGAAGTCCGTGCCGGGCAGCGTCCAGCTGTTCAATCCGGCACTGGAGTCCCGGTCGTTGCGCCGGCTCGGCCTCGCCGGCGACCTGCGGCGGGCGCTCGACGCCGGCGAGCTGGAGGTCTACTTCCAGCCCAAGGTCACCCTGCGGGACCGCCGGCTGGTCGGGGTGGAGTGCCTGGCCCGCTGGGAGCACCCGGCGCACGGCACGGTCGCCCCGGAGGACTTCGTGGCGGTGGCCGAGCACACCGGCCAGCTCGACCGGTTCACCGAGTTCGTGCTCCGGGAGGGGCTGCGGCGCAGCCGGGACTGGGCGCCCGGCGGCCAGCCGCTCGCCGTCGCGGTCAACCTCTCCGCCCGTACGCTCACCGACCAGCACTTCCCGGCCCGGGTCGCCGAACTGCTCGACGAGTACGGTGTACCGCCGCAGCGGCTCACCCTGGAGATCAAGGAGTCCGGGGTGCTGGACGGCACCGACCGCCCCATCCCCACCCTGCGCCGGCTGCGCGACCTCGGCGTACGGCTCTCGGTGGACGACTTCGGCACCGGCGACTCGTCCCTGGCCCACCTGCGCCGGCTGCCGGTGCACGAGGTGAAGGTCGACCGCTCGTTCGTGCAGGGCATGGCCACCGACCCGGGTGACCTGGCGATCGTGAACGCGGTGGTCACCCTCTCCCAGCAGTTCGGGCTGACGGTGGTGGCCGAGGGCGTGGAGAGCGAGCTGACCCTGGAGCTGCTGCAGGACATCGGCTGCGAGATCGGGCAGGGCTTCCTGTTCAGCCGTCCGCTGCCGTACGAGCGGCTGGAGGCCTGGTTCGGCGCCCAGGTCGACCCGGAAACGATCACCGCGGGTGAGCTGCCGCGCCTGCGTGTGGTGCCCTGAGCTGGGCGAACACCCCGGTGCGGGGTGGGCGGGGGATCCGATTTCACCTCCGGCGCGGGGCCGTGTAGTCTTACCCCTGCGCGTCGCCCCCCAGGGAGATCGCGCAGGCCCCCTTAGCTCAGTCGGCAGAGCGTCTCCATGGTAAGGAGAAGGTCTACGGTTCGATTCCGTAAGGGGGCTCGAGGGTTCAGCTGGACCCACCGCGGCGGTGTAGCTCAGATGGCAGAGCAAGCGGCTCATAATCGCTGTGTCGCCGGTTCAAGTCCGGCCACCGCTACTCTCGTCCTCCGGGCGTGTTCCCGGTGGTCGGTAGGACGGGCGCCACTGGCGCCCACTTTGCATGTCCGCGTAGTCAGCGCGTAGGCTGATGCGCCGTAGTTGTTACCCGTAGCGAGGAAGGCACTCCGCCGTGGCGAAGGCGACCGATGTCCGGCCGAAGATCACTTTGGCGTGTGTGGAGTGCAAGGAGCGCAACTACATCACGCGCAAGAACCGTCGTAACGACCCGGACCGCATCGAGCTGAAGAAGTTCTGCCCGCGCGACGGCCGGCACACGGTCCACCGCGAGACCCGCTGACCTGCGGCCGGCTCAGCCGGCCCGGTCCACAGCACACCCGAGCGCCGATCTGCACGGCACGGCGCGGCCTTCCAGCCGCCGCCGACCGCACAGATCGGCGCTCGCGTTCTGCGTGTAGGTTCGCGGCATGTCCCTGGACCCGTCCTTCGTCGGCCGGAGCTACCCGCCGACCGCCCCGTACCAGGTGGGCCGAGAGAAGATCCGCGAGTTCGCGACGGCGATCGGCGCCACCGACCCGGCCCACCACGATCCGGAGGCCGCCCGCGCGCTCGGCCACCCGGACGTGGTCGCCCCGCCGACCTTTCCCGTGGTGGTCACCATGGCCGCCAGCCGGCAGATCATCGAGGACCCGGCGCTGGGCGTCGACTACAGCCGCGTCGTGCACGGCGACCAGCGGTTCGCGTACACCCGCCCGGTGGTCGCCGGTGACGAGCTGGTCTGCGTCAACACCGTGGAGGACATCACCTCCCGTGGCGGGCACGGCTTCCTGACCACCCGCACCGAGGTCAGCACCGCCGCCGGCGAGCCGGTGGTCACCGTCTGGTCCAAGATCGTCGTACGGGGGGAGGGCTGAGATGGAACTGCCCGCCAAGACCTTCCGGGTGACCCGGGCGGACCTGGTCCGCTACGCCGGCGCCTCCGGCGACTTCAACCCGATCCACTGGAGCGACCGGACCGCCACCAAGGTGGGCCTGCCCGGGGTGATCGCCCACGGCATGTTCACCATGGCGCTGGTCGGCCGGGCGGTCACCGAGTGGGCCGGCGCGCCCGACGCGGTGGTCGATTACGGTGTCCGCTTCACCCGGCCGGTGGTCGTCCCGGACGACGACCAGGGCACCGAGATCGAGGTGACAGCGGTGGTCCGGGAGGTCACCGAGGACGGCCTGACCAGGCTCGACGTGACCGCCACCTGCCTCGGCGAGAAGGTGCTGTCACAGGCCCGGGCGACCATCCGGACGGCCGGCTGAGCGGGCTCGCGACGCGCGATGGGCAGACCGGTTGGGAAAGTCGTGCCGCTACCCGTACACTGGTCCGCCGTGGGGCAATCGACCCCTGCCCGGCCGTGCGCGGTGGGGTGGGGCGAGCGTTGCCGCACAGGGGTGTAGCTCAATTGGCAGAGCAGCGGTCTCCAAAACCGCAGGCTGCAGGTTCAAGTCCTGTCACCCCTGCGCCTCAGGCCTGACCGTTCCCGTGGGTCGCGCCGCCGTCCGGCGGCGTTCGGCCCGTGGTGGTGGCATCGGCGGGGTGGCTCCGAGGCATCGGGCCCCCGGTCGATCCGCCGGCCGCGGCCCGTCGCGGGACGGTTGGTCCGGCCGGCGTGACCAAGCGCCGCGCACGCCGACGGCGTGCGACCCGACATCCCGCACGGAGGGCGAAGTGGCCGACAACAAGCGGCGCGGCGAGGACGCCGGCGACGACCGTCTGCACGACGAGGTCGTCGACGACGTGGCCGACGACGACGCCACCGACGCGGAGGAGCCGGTCTCCCGGGGCGGTGGCACCGCCACCCGGTCCCGGGCCAAGGCGGAGTCGGCCGACCGGCCGAAGACCCGGTCCGAGACCGACAAGGTGGGCCTCTTCGGCCGCATCGCCCGATTCATCCGCGAGGTCGTCGCCGAACTGCGTAAGGTCATCTGGCCGACGCGCAAGGAGCTGCTGACCTACACCGCCGTGGTGGTTGCCTTCGTCGCGGTGATGCTGACGATCGTGGCCGGCCTGGACTACGCCTTCGCCAAGGGCGTGCTGTGGGTCTTCGGCAACCCCAGCTGACCGGCTGACTGTGCCGATAGTGACGGAAGTGAGCGAGCGTGCCTGAGTACGACGAGACCGCCGGACCCGAGGACGAGCAGTCCACGGTCGCGACGGCGGCTGGTGACGAGTCGGTCGAGGCCGCCAGCGAGCCGGAGTTCCCCACCAGCGAGCCCGCGCCCGACGAGGACTACGACCCGGTCGCCGAGCTGCGCCAGAAGCTGCGCTACGCGCCGGGCGACTGGTACGTGGTGCACTCGTACGCCGGCTACGAGAACAAGGTCAAGACCAACCTCGAGACCCGGATCACGTCCCTCGACATGGAGGACTACATCTACCAGGTCGAGGTGCCGACCCGGGAAGAGGTCGAGGTCAAGAACGGCAAGCGGTCCCAGGTGCAGGCCAAGGTCTTCCCGGGCTACATCCTGGTCCGGATGGAGCTGACCGCCGAGTCGTACTCCTGCGTGCGCAACACGCCGGGGGTCACCGGCTTCGTCGGCGCGACCGACCGGGCCGACCGCCCGGCGCCGCTCTCCCTCGACGAGGTGCTCAAGTGGCTGGCGCCGGCCGTCGAGACCGAGCAGAAGAAGGCCAAGCCCGAGGTCAAGGTCCTCGACTTCGAGGTCGGCGACTCGGTCACCGTCACCGACGGCGCCTTCGCCTCGCTGCCGGCCACGATCAGCGAGATCAACGCCGACCAGCAGAAGCTGAAGGTGCTGGTGTCGATCTTCGGCCGCGAGACGCCGGTCGAGCTGAACTTCAACCAGGTCGCCAAGATCTGACGTACGTCCGCACCGGCGGTGGGCCACGCGGCCGGCCGCCGGTGCGCCGTTTCGCCGCCCGCCGGACCTCGGCCGGAGGGGCGGCGGACGGCTGCGCTACCCTAGAACGTCGGCTGTCCGC
This sequence comes from Micromonospora sp. CNZ280, assembly GCF_011759515.1. NCBI lineage: Bacteria > Bacillati > Actinomycetota > Actinomycetes > Micromonosporales > Micromonosporaceae > Micromonospora > Micromonospora sp. CNZ280. The sequence goes on along the minus strand of NZ_JAAOYP010000001.1, from coordinate 1,296,262 downwards.
GCCGCGCTGACCGTGCGCGCCCGCTGGCCGGCGACAATCCCAGTTCCAAGCCCCAGGAAGAGACATGCCTCCGAAGAAGAAGCTCGTCAAGACGTTCACGCTTCAGCTGCCGGCGGGCCAGGCCACCCCGGCGCCGCCGGTCGGCCCCGCGCTCGGCCAGCACGGCGTGAACATCATGGAGTTCTGCAAGTCCTACAACGCGCAGACCGAGTCCCAGCGGGGCGACATCGTCCCCGCCGAGATCAGCGTGTACGAGGACCGGTCCTTCACCTTCGTGCTGAAGACCCCGCCCGCCGCCCGGCTGCTGATCAAGGCCGCCGGCGTGCAGAAGGGCTCCGGCGTCCCGCACAAGGAGAAGGTCGGCTCGGTCACCCGCGCCCAGCTGCGCGAGATCGCCGAGAAGAAGATGGCCGACCTGAACGCCAACGACATCGACCAGGCTGAGAAGATCATCGCCGGCACCGCCCGGTCGATGGGCCTCAACGTCACCGACTGACCCCGGTCACCGCCAGATCCAGTTCGTGGGAGGGCGCGCGGACCCCGCGGCCCGCCATAGACCACAGGAGTTACCAGAACATGCAGCGCAGCAAGAGCTACCGCAAGGCCGCCGAGGTCATCGACCGGTCCAAGCTCTACACCCCCGCCGAGGCCGTGAAGCTGGCCAAGGAGACCACCAACGTCAAGTTCGACGCCACGGTCGAGGTCGCCATGCGCCTCGGCGTCGACCCCCGCAAGGCGGACCAGATGGTCCGCGGCACGGTCAACCTGCCGCACGGCACCGGTAAGACCGCCCGCGTGATCGTCTTCGCCGCCGGCGCGAAGGCCGAGGAGGCCACCGCGGCGGGTGCCGACGAGGTGGGCACCGACGAGCTGGTCGCCCGGATCCAGGGCGGTTGGCTCGACTTCGACGCGGCGATCGCCACGCCGGACCAGATGGCCAAGATCGGCCGGATCGCGCGGATCCTGGGCCCGCGCGGTCTCATGCCGAACCCGAAGACCGGCACGGTGACCATGGACGTCACCAAGGCGGTGCAGGACATCAAGGGCGGCAAGATCACCTTCCGGGTGGACAAGCACTCGAACCTGCACCTGATCATCGGCAAGGCGTCCTTCTCGGAGGCGCAGCTGGTCGACAACTACGCGGCGGTCCTCGACGAGGTGCTGCGGGCCAAGCCGTCCGCGGCGAAGGGCACGTACCTCAAGAAGGTCACCCTCACCACCACCATGGGTCCGGGCGTCCCGGTCGACCCGAAGCTGGTGAAGAACCTCCACGAGGCCCCGGCCGAGGGCTGAGCACCGCTCCCGGAACGGGGCGTCGCCACACCGTGGCGGCGCCCCGTCCGCGTTCTGCTGTGGCAGGCTTCACCGCATGCGGCTGGAGAACGTCTGGTTGCGGTACCGCCGGCGGGGGCCGTGGGTGCTGCGCGGCACGGACGCCCGGATCGGCCCGGGCGAGGTGGTGGTCGTGCTCGGCCGCAACGGCGCCGGGAAGTCCACCCTGCTGCAGGTCGCGGCGGGCGTGCTGCGGCCGGTCCGGGGCCGGGTCACCGACCGCCCCGGACGGGTCGGCTGGGTCCCCGAGCGGTTCCCCGCCGACCAGCCGTTCACCGTGGAGCGCTACCTGACCGCCATGGCGCGGGTCGCCGGCCTGGACGCCGCGGCCGTCGGCCGGGCGGTGGCCGACTGGACCTCGCGGCTCGGCCTGTCCGCGTTCCGCGGGGTACGCCTGCCGGAGCTGTCCAAGGGCACCGCCCAGAAGGTCGGTCTGGCCCAGGCGATGCTCCGCCCGCCCGGCCTGCTGGTGCTCGACGAGCCCTGGGAGGGGCTGGACGCCGGCGCCCGCGAACTGGTCCCTGCGGTGATCGACGAGGTGCTGGCGACGGGCGGTTCGGTGCTGGTCAGCGACCACCGCGGCGAGACGGTCCGGCTGCCCGGCGCGCGGCACTGGACGGTGGCCGACGGCGCGGTCACCGAAGAGGGGCCGTCGGCCGGCGCGGCGACGGCCGTGGTCGAGGTCGCGGTGCCCGCCGCGCGGGTCGCCGGCACCGTCGCCCGGTTGCGCGCCGAGGGCCACCACGTCCTGCGGGTACGCCCCGGCGACCCGCCCGCCGAGTCCGCCTCGCCCGGCCCCGTCGCGTCCGGCACCGACCCCGCGTCGCCCGATCCGGGCAGCCCGCCCGGTTACGGGCCTGCGTCGCCCGATCCGGGCAGCTTGCCCGACGTCGGGCCTGCGTCCGGCCCGGCCCCGAATCGGGCGCCGGAACCCGCCCCCACGGCAGGGGCGGCTGCCGAGGCCGGGCCGGCCGCCGGGACGCCCCGATGATCGCGCTGGTCCGGCTGCGGCTGGCCGGCTTCCTGCGTACCGGTCGGGCGCTCGCCCCGGTGCTCGCCGGCCTGGTGGCGCTCGGCGTCCTGTACGGCGGTGGCCGCGCCCAGCCGGGGGAGGCGTACGGCGTCTCGGCGGCGGTGCTCTTCCCGGTGCTCGCCTGGCAGACCAAGGTGCTGCTGAACGTCGAGCCGGACGGCCAGCGCCGGCTGGCCCGGGTGGTGGCCGGCGTCCGGGGCGAGGAGGTGTCCGGGCTGTTGGCGGCGGGCGTGGCGGCGCTCGGCACGGTGGCCGTCGCGTTGGTCTTCCCCTGGCTGGTCGGCGGCGTCACCGGCCCGGTCGAGGCGGGCGACCAGCCGGTGGTGATCGGCGTCACCCTCGGCGCGTGGGCGCACCTGCTGGTCGTACCGGCCGCGGTGGCGCTCGGCGCGCTGGCCAGCCGGGCCAGTACGGGCAGTGCGGGGTACGGCGTCGCGGTGCTCGCGGTCGGCGGGGTCGGCGCGGTAGTCCTCGGCCTGAGCGGCTCGGTCGCACCCTGGCTGGCGCCGCCGGTGATGGCGACCGCCCGGGCCGTCGCCGGCGACCTGACGCTGCCGACCGGCGCGCTGCTCACCGCGTGGGCGGCCGCCTGGAGCGCGCTCGCCCTCGCCGGCTACTCCTGGCGTCGCCGGTCCCGCCCCTGACCGCTGGCCGCCGGGACGGGCCGGCTGGCCCAGCCGGCGGCCGGCGTCGGTGGCGCCGGACGGCCGGATCCGAGTGCGGGGCAGGCTGGCCGGGGGAGTGAGCCGAGCCACCCGGGGGGCGATTTGGCGGCCGGCGGAGGCGTCGCGTAACCTTGGCCACGAAGTTCCACCCAGAGACCGCTGGTCACCGTGCTTCGGCACGGTCGAAGGTCCCGCGATGACGGGCGACCCGCGCAGGGCGGCAAGCGAAAATCGGCAGTGCAGCATGGTCCGCCGACCGTGCCCGCGGCTGCCGGCCCTCGCCCCGTGCGCCCTGCGCCGGGGCTTTCCTCGTTGTCGTGTCGCCTCCGCCACCGTCGACAGCTCCGCTGCCCGACGGTGACCAGCCTCGAGCAACGAGAGAGGAGGGACATGGCGGACAAGCCGATCCGGGCCGACAAGGCCACGGCCGTCGCTGAGCTGACCGAGAGCTTCCGCACCGCGGGCGCCACGGTGCTGACCGAGTACCGCGGTCTGACGGTTTCCCAGCTCACCCAGCTGCGGCGCTCGCTCGGCAAGGAGACCACCTACACCGTCGCGAAGAACACGCTGGCCAAGCGTGCCGCGACGGACGCGGGCATCTCCGGCCTCGACGAGCTGTTCACCGGTCCTACCGCGCTGACTTTCGTTTCGGGCGACGTCGTCGAGGCGGCGAAGGGGCTTCGCGACTTCGCGAAGGCCAACCCGAAGCTCGTCATCAAGGGCGGTGTCTTCGAGGGCAAGGCCATTTCCGCGGCCGAGGTCACGAAGCTCGCCGACCTGGAGTCCCGTGAGGTGCTGCTGGCCAAGCTGGCCGGCGCCATGAAGGGCAACCTGAGCAAGGCCGCGGCCCTGTTCCAGGCTCCGCTCTCCAAGGCCGCCCGTGCGGCGGCCGCCCTGGCGGACAAGCGCGAGAAGGAGGGTGCCGAGGCGGCCTGAGGCCCTCTCGCGCATCCGGTCAATTCTTTGTAATTCCAGTTGGAAAGGACGCCAGACATGGCGAAGCTCAGCACCGAAGAGCTGCTCGACGCGTTCAAGGAGATGACGCTGATCGAGCTCTCCGAGTTCGTGAAGCAGTTCGAGGAGACCTTCGAGGTCACCGCCGCCGCCCCGGTCGCCGTGGCCGCGGGTGCCCCGGCCGCCGGCGGTGCTGCCGCCCCGGCCGAGGAGGAGAAGGACGAGTTCGACGTCATCCTCGAGGCTGACGGTGGCAAGAAGATCCAGGTCATCAAGGTCGTGCGCGAGCTGACCGGCCTGGGCCTCAAGGAGGCCAAGGACCTGGTCGAGGGCGCGCCCAAGGCCGTCCTGGAGAAGGCCAACAAGGAGACCGCCGAGAAGGCCAAGGCCAAGCTCGAGGGCGAGGGCGCCAAGGTCACCCTCAAGTGATCTGAGGTACGACCAGGCGCGCGTCCGGCTCACGTGAGCCGGGGCACACCGCGTCGCGGCGGGCGGTGATCCGGGGACGGATCGCCGCCCGCTGTGTTGGTGGGACCGGCCGGCAGCGGCGTGAGCAGGGCGTCCGTCGTCCGGTGCGGAGCGTGCGGCGTCCCGGTGTCGGTAGTCCGTCGGTGGGAAAGACACGCGACCCGGGTACCGGCCCTTGACGCGGCACCGGCCTGCCAGGCACGCTGACACCAGCAAGACCTTCCGCGCTTGCAACGGCCACCACTTGGGTAATGGCAGCGGCAGCACCACCGGCCGCGGCACCCGAGCGGCCCAGCGGGAACGTTGCGTTCCGAGCGGCCCGGTCGACCCGGTTCCCAGGGGTCCCGAGGCACGTTCCGCGACGACCTGCGGGGTGGGCTGGACAGCGGTTAGCCTCTCGGCTACACTGCTAGTTTGCGCTGCCTTCCGACTTGACCCCTGCTCGGAAATGTCCGTTTCCGGATATTTCTGGTGGGGTCATTGGAGTGCACGCGTACCAGCCGTTCTGCAGCACCGGTCCTCGGAAGGACGCATCTTGGCAGCTTCCCGCCCTGCGAAGACCAGTCGTACGTCGAGCGCTTTCGCTCCCCGCCGAGTTTCATTCGGCAGGATCACCGAACACCTCGAGGTCCCCAACCTCCTCGCCATCCAGAACGAGTCCTTCGACTGGCTGGTCGGCAACGAGGCTTGGCAGGGCCGGTCGGCGGACGACCCGCACGCACGCTCGGGTCTCGCGGAGATCCTCGACGAGATCAGTCCCATTGAGGACTTCTCCGGCACCATGTCGCTCTCCTTCTCGGCTCCGCGCTTCGACGAGGTCAAGGCCTCGATCGAGGAGTGCAAGGAGAAGGACCTCACCTACTGCGCGCCGCTCTTCGTGACCGCGGAGTTCACCAACAACACCACCGGCGAGATCAAGAGCCAGACGGTGTTCATGGGTGACTTCCCGATGATGACGCCGAAGGGCACCTTCATCATCAACGGCACCGAGCGCGTCGTCGTCAGCCAGCTCGTCCGGTCCCCGGGCGTCTACTTCGACAAGCAGCCGGACAAGACCTCCGACCGCGACCTCTCCAGCGTCAAGGTCATCCCGAGCCGGGGTGCCTGGCTGGAGTTCGACATCGACAAGCGCGACACGGTCGGCGTGCGCATCGACCGCAAGCGCCGGCAGGCCGTCACGGTCCTGCTCAAGGCCATCGGATGGTCGGCCGAGCAGATCCGTGAGCGGTTCGGCTGGTCCGAGCTGATGATGACCACGCTCGAGAAGGACCACATCGCCGGCCAGGACGAGGCGCTCCTCGACATCTACCGCAAGCTGCGCCCCGGCGAGCCGCCGACGCGCGAGAACGCCCAGACCCTGCTCGACAACCTCTTCTTCAACCCGAAGCGGTACGACGTCGCCAAGGTCGGTCGGTACAAGTTCAACAAGAAGCTCCAGCTGGACGTGCCGATCACCACCGGCACGCTGACCGAGGACGACATCGTCGCCACCGTGGAGTACCTCTGCCGGCTGCACGCCGGTGAGGAGGGCTACGAGGCCGACGACATCGACCACTTCGGCAACCGGCGCCTGCGTACCGTGGGCGAGCTCATCCAGAACCAGGTCCGGGTGGGCCTTTCCCGGATGGAGCGGGTCGTCCGTGAGCGGATGACCACCCAGGACGTCGAGGCGATCACGCCGCAGACCCTGATCAACATCCGCCCGGTGGTGGCGGCGATCAAGGAGTTCTTCGGCACCTCGCAGCTGTCCCAGTTCATGGACCAGACCAACCCGCTGGCGGGTCTGACCCACCGGCGCCGGCTGAGCGCGCTCGGCCCGGGTGGTCTGTCCCGGGAGCGGGCCGGCTTCGAGGTCCGTGACGTGCACCCGTCCCACTACGGCCGGATGTGCCCGATCGAGACGCCGGAAGGCCCGAACATCGGCCTGATCGGTGCGCTGTCCACGTTCGCCCGGGTCAACCCGTTCGGCTTCATCGAGACGCCGTACCGGAAGGTCGTTGACGGTCGGGTCACCGACCAGATCGACTACCTGACCGCGGACGAGGAGGACCGCTTCGTCAAGGCGCAGGCCAACGCGCCGCTGAAGGCGGACGGCTCGTTCGCCGAGGACCGCGTCCTGGTCCGCCGTAAGGGCGGCGAGACCGAGGACGTCCCGCCGGCGGCCGTGGACTACATGGACGTGTCGCCGCGGCAGATGACCTCGGTCGCGACGGCGATGATCCCGTTCCTCGAGCACGACGACGCCAACCGGGCGCTGATGGGCGCGAACATGCAGCGCCAGGCCGTGCCGCTGGTCAAGGCCGAGGCGCCGCTGGTCGGCACCGGCATGGAGTACCGGGCCGCGGTCGACGCCGGCGACGTGGTGGTCGCCGAGGTCGGCGGTGTGGTAGAGGACCTCTGTGCCGACTACATCACCGTGCACCAGGACGACGGCCACCGTCGTACCTACCTGCTGCACAAGTTCCGCCGCTCCAACGCCGGCTCCTGCGTCAACCAGAAGCCGGTGGTCTTCGAGGGCGACCGCGTCGAGGCCGGCCAGGTCATCGCCGACGGTCCGTGCACCGACGAGGGCGAGATGGCGCTCGGGCGCAACCTGCTCGTGGCGTTCATGACCTGGGAGGGGCACAACTACGAGGACGCGATCATCCTGTCGCAGCGCCTCGTGCAGCAGGACGTGCTCACCTCGATCCACATCGAGGAGCACGAGGTCGACGCCCGGGACACCAAGCTCGGCCCGGAGGAGATCACCCGCGACATCCCGAACGTCAGCGAGGAAATGCTCGCCGACCTCGACGAGCGCGGCATCATCCGGATCGGCGCCGAGGTCGTCCCCGGCGACATCCTGGTCGGCAAGGTCACGCCCAAGGGTGAGACCGAGCTGACCCCGGAGGAGCGGCTGCTCCGCGCGATCTTCGGTGAGAAGGCGCGCGAGGTCCGGGACACCTCGCTGAAGGTGCCGCACGGTGAGACCGGCACGGTCATCGGCGTGCGTACCTTCTCCCGCGAGGACGGCGACGAGCTGCCGCCGGGTGTCAACGAGCTGGTCCGGGTCTACGTCGCCCAGAAGCGGAAGATCCAGGACGGTGACAAGCTCGCCGGCCGGCACGGCAACAAGGGCGTCATCTCCAAGATCCTGCCGATCGAGGACATGCCGTTCCTGGAGGACGGCACCCCGGTCGACATCGTGCTCAACCCGCTCGGTGTGCCGAGCCGGATGAACATCGGCCAGGTGCTGGAGACGCACCTCGGCTGGGTGGCCAAGACCGGCTGGAGCGTCGACGGTGACGACGCCGAGTGGAAGCGCCAGCTCCGCTCGATCGAGGCGCACGAGTCCGAGCCGGACACCAACGTGGCCACGCCGGTCTTCGACGGTGCCCGCGAGGCGGAGATCTCCGGTCTGCTCGCGTCGACCCTGCCCAACCGGGACGGCAAGCAGCTGATCGGCTCCAGCGGCAAGGCGCAGCTGTTCGACGGTCGCTCCGGTGAGCCGCTGCCGGACCCGATCGCGGTCGGCTACATCTACATCCTGAAGCTCAACCACCTGGTCGACGACAAGATCCACGCCCGGTCGACCGGCCCGTACTCGATGATCACGCAGCAGCCGCTGGGTGGTAAGGCGCAGTTCGGTGGCCAGCGCTTCGGTGAGATGGAGTGCTGGGCGATGCAGGCGTACGGCGCCGCGTACGCGCTGCAGGAGCTGCTGACCATCAAGTCCGACGACGTCCTCGGCCGGGTCAAGGTCTACGAGGCCATCGTCAAGGGCGAGAACATCCCCGAGCCGGGCATCCCGGAGTCGTTCAAGGTGCTGCTCAAGGAGCTGCAGTCGCTGTGCCTCAACGTCGAGGTGCTCTCCAGCGACGGTGTGGCCCTGGAGATGCGCGAGACCGACGACGAGGTGTTCCGGGCCGCGGAGGAGCTGGGCATCGACCTGTCCCGGCGCGAGCCGAGCTCGGTCGAAGAGGTCTGAGGTGAGCGGTCGGGAGCCGGCTCGCCGGCTCCCGACCCCACCCACTAGCTAAGCAGTACAGACGACGACATAGGGGACATAGTGCTCGACGTCAACTTCTTCGACGAGCTGCGTATCGGCCTCGCCACCGCTGACGACATCCGTCAGTGGTCCCACGGCGAGGTCAAGAAGCCTGAGACGATCAACTACCGCACCCTGAAGCCGGAAAAGGACGGGCTCTTCTGCGAGAAGATCTTCGGTCCGCAGCGGGACTGGGAGTGCTACTGCGGTAAGTACAAGCGGGTCCGGTTCAAGGGCATCATCTGCGAGCGCTGCGGCGTCGAGGTGACCCGGTCCAAGGTCCGTCGTGAGCGGATGGGGCACATCGAGCTGGCCGCTCCGGTGACCCACATCTGGTACTTCAAGGGCGTGCCGAGCCGGCTGGGCTACCTGCTGGACCTCGCCCCCAAGGACCTCGAGAAGATCATTTACTTCGCCTCGTACGTCGTGACCAGCGTGGACGCCGAGGCGCGCCACCGCGACCTCTCGACCATCGAGAACGAGATCCTGGCCGAGAAGCGGCAGGCCGAGAACAGCCGCGACTCGGAGATCGAGAAGCGGGCCGCCAAGCTCGAGGCCGACCTGGCCGAGCTGGAGGCCGAGGGTGCCAAGGCGGACGTCCGGCGCAAGGTCAAGGAGGGCGGAGAGCGCGAGATGCGCCAGATCCGCGACCGGGCCCAGCGCGAGATCGACCGCCTGGACGAGGTGCTGGACACCTTCCGCAAGCTGGAGCCGAAGCAGCTGGTCACCGACGAGCTGCTCTACCGCGAGCTGCGGGACCGGTTCGGTGAGTACTTCACCGGCGGCATGGGCGCCGAGGCGATCAAGGCGCTGGTCCAGAACATGGACCTCGACGCCGAGGCGGAGAACCTGCGGGAGACCATCCGCTCGGGCAAGGGGCAGCGGAAGATCCGCGCGCTCAAGCGGCTCAAGGTCGTCGCGGCGTTCCTCAACACCCGCAACTCGCCGCTCGGCATGGTGCTGGACTGCGTCCCGGTCATCCCGCCGGACCTGCGCCCGATGGTGCAGCTCGACGGTGGCCGTTTCGCGACCTCCGACCTGAACGACCTGTACCGCCGCGTGATCAATCGGAACAACCGGCTCAAGCGGCTGATCGACCTCGGCGCGCCCGAGATCATCGTGAACAACGAGAAGCGGATGCTGCAGGAGGCCGTCGACGCGCTGTTCGACAACGGCCGCCGCGGCCGGCCGGTCACCGGCCCGGGTAACCGCCCGCTCAAGTCGCTGTCCGACATGCTCAAGGGCAAGCAGGGTCGGTTCCGCCAGAACCTGCTGGGCAAGCGCGTCGACTACTCCGGCCGTTCGGTCATCGTGGTCGGCCCGAAGCTCAAGCTGCACCAGTGCGGCCTGCCCAAGCAGATGGCGCTGGAGCTGTTCAAGCCGTTCGTGATGAAGCGGCTGGTCGACCTCAACCACGCGCAGAACATCAAGTCCGCCAAGCGGATGGTCGAGCGGCAGCGGCCGGTCGTGTGGGACGTGCTGGAAGAGGTCATCGGCGAGCACCCGGTGCTGCTCAACCGGGCGCCGACCCTGCACCGCCTCGGCATCCAGGCCTTCGAGCCGCAGTTGGTCGAGGGCAAGGCCATCCAGATCCACCCGCTGGTCTGCACCGCGTTCAACGCCGACTTCGACGGTGACCAGATGGCGGTGCACGTGCCGCTGTCCGCCGAGGCCCAGGCCGAGGCGCGGATCCTGATGCTGTCGTCGAACAACATCCTCAAGCCGGCCGACGGAAAGCCGGTCACCATGCCCACCCAGGACATGGTCATCGGCCTTTACCACCTCACCCACCTCACGCCCGAGGAGAAGGGTGCAGGCCGGGCGTTCAGCTCGGACGCCGAGGCGCGGATGGCGTACGACAACGGCGAGCTGCACCTGCAGGCTCCGGTGAAGATCCGGCTGCGCGGCGTGGTCGGGGTCGACAACGGCGCCGGCGCCGAGCCGTGGACCGCGCCGGAGGGCTGGGTCGAGGGCGACCCGCTGACCGTGGAGACCACCCTCGGCCGGGTGCTGTTCAACGAGACGCTGCCGCAGGGCTACCGCTTCGTGAACTACGAGATCCGCAAGGGTCAGCTGTCCGCGATCGTCAACGACCTCGCCGAGCGCTTCCCGAAGGTGGCCCTGGCGGCCACCCTGGACGGGCTCAAGGAGGCCGGCTTCCACTGGGCCACCTGGTCCGGCGTGACGATCGGCATGGAGGACGTCATCGCTCCGCCGCGCAAGGCGGAGATCCTGGAGCGGTACGAGAAGGAAGCCGACCGGATCGACAAGCAGTACCAGCGTGGTCTGATGACCGCCGAGGAGCGCCGCGGCGAGCTCATCGAGATCTGGACCAAGGCGACCAACGAGGTCGCCAAGGAGATGGACACCGCGCTGCCGCAGGAGAACCCGCTGTGGAAGATGATCAACTCGGGTGCCCGCGGTAACCTGCTCCAGCTCCGGCAGATCGCGGCGATCCGTGGTCTGGTCGCCAACCCGAAGGGTGAGATCATCCCGCGGCCGATCAAGGCCAGCTACCGGGAGGGTCTGTCCGTGCTGGAGTACTTCATCTCCACGCACGGTGCCCGGAAGGGTCTCGCCGACACCGCGCTGCGTACCGCCGACTCGGGTTACCTGACCCGTCGTCTGGTGGACGTCTCGCAGGACGTCATCATCCGCGAGGAGGACTGCGGCACCGACCGGGCGATCCCGATGCAGATCGGGCAGCGCACCGAGGACGGCCGGCTCATCGTGCACGAGCACGCCGAGACCAGCGTGCACGCCCGTACCCTGGCCGACGACATCAAGGGTCCGGACGGCACCGTCGTCGCCGAGCGGGGCGCGGACATCAACTCGGTCCTGGTCGACAAGATCGTCGCCGCCGGGGTGGAGTCGGTGCGGGTGCGCAGCGTGCTCACCTGCGAGTCGAAGCTGGGCGTCTGCGGTGCGTGCTACGGCCGCTCGCTGCCGACCGGCAAGACCGTGGACGTCGGCGAGGCGGTCGGCATCATCGCCGCCCAGTCGATCGGTGAGCCGGGTACGCAGCTGACGATGCGTACCTTCCACACCGGTGGTGTCGCGGGTGAGGACATCACCCAGGGTCTGCCGCGTGTCCAGGAGATCTTCGAGGCCCGGGTCCCGAAGGGTAAGGCGCCCATCGCCGACACCCCCGGCCGGATCCGGATCGAGGACGGCGAGCGGTCGCGGAAGATCATCGTGGTGCCGGACGACGGCAGCGACGAGATCGTCTACGACAAGATCTCCAAGCGGGTCCGGCTGCGGGCCCACGACGGCGATCACGTCGAGGTCGGCGAGAAGCTCACCGAGGGCACCATCGACCCGCACGAGCTGCTGCGCATCCTCGGCCCGCGCGCGGTCCAGGTCCACCTGACCCAGGAGGTCCAGGAGGTCTACCGCTCGCAGGGTGTGCTCATCCACGACAAGCACATCGAGATCATCATCCGTCAGATGCTCAAGCGGGTGACGGTCATCGACTCCGGCTCGACCGAGTTCCTGCCGGGCGTGCTGGTCGACCGGGCGCTGTTCGAGTCGGAGAACCGCCGGCTCGTCTCGGAGGGCGGCGAGCCCGCCGCCGGTCGCCCGGTGCTGATGGGTATCACCAAGGCCTCGCTGGCCACGGATTCCTGGCTGTCGGCGGCCTCCTTCCAGGAGACCACCCGGGTGCTGACGGACGCGGCGATCCACGCCCGCAGCGACTCGCTGATCGGCCTCAAGGAGAACGTGATCATCGGTAAGCTCATCCCGGCCGGTACCGGTATCAGCAAGTACCGCAACGTCCGGGTCGAGCCGACCGAGGAGGCGAAGGCCAAGGTCTACTCGATGACCGGCTACCCGGAGACCGACTACGGCTTCGGGCCGGCCAGCGGCCAGGCGGTGCCGCTGGACGACTTCGACTTCGGGTCGTACCGCTGATCGCACGAACACACGAGGCCCCCGGCAGCCGCCGGGGGCCTCGTCGTGTCCGGACCGGTGAGTGCCTGCCGGTGACGTAGGGCCGGGGCATGATGGTGGGCATGACGACCGCACCCGGGCAGGCGCCCGTCGCCCCGCAGCCGCTGCGCCACCCGCTCGACCCGGACCCGGCCCGCGCCACCAAGGCCAGGGCGGTCTTCGCGCTGGGGTTGATCGGCGCGCTCACCGGCCTGTTCCTGGGCGGGGTGGTGCCGGCCACGGTGGCGCTCCAACTGGCCCGGCAGGCGCGCCGGGAGGCGTACGCCTCGGGTGGTTTCCTGACCGGCGCGGCCTGGCTGCGGCGGGGTGAGTGGCTGGCCTGGACGGGCCTGTTGCTGGTCGCGGTCAGCCTGGTGGCCGCCGTGGTGGTCGGCGTGGTCCGGCTGGCTGACGCGCCCTTCGGGCAGGATTTCGCGCCGAACGTGGATTGACGCCGGCGGGGGAACCCGTCCCGCCGGGCACGGGCGCCGTGCGTCGCGACGGTAGCCTGGCCGGTGTCCGTCGCGCGGCGGTGGACGCCGACGGCCGACAGGAGGAGTTCGTGACGGAACCGGCGCGCCCCACCGGCGGTGACCCCGGGCAGCCCGCCGCCGGCAGCGCGGACGCCGCCCCGGCCAGTGGCAGCGGGTGGGCCCGTCCCGAGGCCGGGTCCGACGCCGCCCCGCCAGCGGGCTCGCCCGCCGGGCACCCGCCGGCGCCGTCCTCGCCGGACTCGACGCCTGCTCGGCCGGGGGGGCACGCGTCGGGTCGCCCGTCGGCCCCGCCGCCGGCGAGCCCATGGGGTGCGCCGCCCGGCCAGGCGTCCGGGAGCCCGTGGGGTGCGCCGTCGGGTCAGCAGCCGGCGAATGCATGGGGTGCACCGTCGGGGCAGCCTGCGGTGGGTCCGTGGGGTGGCCCGTCCGGTCAGCCGTCCGGGGGGCAGCCGGCTCCCGGCGGGTGGGGACCGCCCGCGCCGGGCTGGGGTGGGCCACCGCCCGGCGGGCCGGGGCTGCCCCCGCCGCCCCGGGAGACGGCCCGCCCGAGCCGGGTCGACCCGGTGCCGGGTACGCCGTTCGCCGTGGTGCACCTCGACGTACCACCGGTAACCTCGGGCCTGGCGGTTGGCTCGCTGGTGGCCGGGTTGGCCGCGATCCTGGTTTCGGTGCTGGTCTTCTGCTTCGGCGCGACCGGGGCGTCCGCCGGCGGCGTCTGGGCCTCCGGCGCGTTCACCGTGCTGGGCGTGCTGGCCGGGGCCGGCGCCGTGGTGGCCGGCCTGCTCGCCAGGCGGCAGATCCACCGCCCGGCGGCGCCGCCCGGGGTCCGGTTCACCGGTCGCGGGCTGGCCGTGGCGGGGATCAGCTGCGGTGCGGCGGGGCTGGGGCTCTGCCTGCTCGGGCTGGCGCTGGCGGTTCTGCTGTCGCTGAGCTGAGCGGCCGGGCCGTCGGGCACCCGGGCCGGCGTCCAGCAGGTGGGACCGGTCGGCCGGGGCCGACGGGCCGCGCCGCGGAGAAGCCGGTACACTTGTGTCTGTAGGTGCCCATCACGGGCGGTCGGGCGCGACGGAGCGATCAACGGGCGGTGAGACGTCCGGGCGAGCCATTCCGTTTTGACCTGCACGGCTGTGGTAGGTACTCTTTCCCCTTGTGCCCGGGCCAGCCCGGGCAACTCGTGCGTGCGCTGGTTCCGGTGAGCCGGACAGCGGCCGACAGGCACGACAGAGCCAGAAGACCCGGCACGCGGAGAGTCGTGTGCCGGCGACAGACCCCGGTACGTGCGCGAGCGTCCGCACCGGGACCGTGATCTGGGCGACACGCCCGACCGCGGGTGCCGGGACCTCCGCGAGGGGCCCCGGTCGGAATGTAAGAGGGTCGATCACCAGATCGGCTACGGCAGACGGCGCGGCCGCACCACCTGCGGCCGAAGGGAGCGGAGAAACCCGGTGCCCACGATCCAGCAGCTGGTCCGAAAGGGCCGCCAGGCGAAGACGAGCAAGACCAAGACCCCGGCGCTGAAGGGTTCCCCTCAGCGGCGCGGCGTGTGCACCCGCGTGTACACCACCACCCCGAAGAAGCCGAACTCGGCGCTGCGCAAGGTCGCTCGTGTCAAGCTCAGCAGCCAGATCGAGGTGACCGCCTACATCCCGGGTGTCGGCCACAACCTGCAGGAGCACTCGATCGTGCTCGTCCGCGGCGGCCGGGTGAAGGACCTCCCCGGCGTGCGGTACAAGATCGTCCGCGGTTCGCTGGACACCCAGGGTGTCCGCAACCGCAAGCAGGCGCGCAGCCGTTACGGCGCGAAGAAGGAGAAGAGCTGACATGCCGCGTAAGGGACCCGCTCCGCGGCGGCCGCTGGTCGCTGACCCGGTGTACAACTCGCCGCTGGTCACCCAGTTGGTCAACAAGATCCTGCTGCGCGGCAAGCGCCAGCTCGCCGAGCGCATCGTGTACGCGGCCCTCGAGGGCTGCCGTGAGAAGTCCGGCACCGACCCGGTCGTCACCCTGAAGCGGGCGATGGACAACGTCAAGCCGACCCTCGAGGTGCGCAGCCGCCGGGTCGGTGGCGCCACCTACCAGGTGCCGGTCGAGGTCCGTCCGGCCCGGGCGACCACCCTGGGCCTGCGCTGGCTGGTCACCTACTCCCGGGCCCGGCGCGAGAAGACCATGGTCGAGCGGCTGATGAACGAGCTGCTGGACGCGAGCAACGGCCTCGGTGCCGCCGTCAAGCGGCGCGAGGACACGCACAAGATGGCCGAGTCCAACAAGGCCTTCGCGCACTACCGCTGGTAACACCCTGGTTCCGGCGCTCACGAGGCGCCGGAACCGCCACCAGTTGTGTCGAGACGACGATAAGTAGGGATTGAAGTGGCCGCCGCAGACGCGCTCGCCAACGTACGCAACATCGGCATCATGGCGCACATCGATGCCGGTAAGACCACTACCACCGAGCGGATCCTGTTCTACACCGGTATCACGTACAAGATCGGTGAGGTCCACGAGGGCGCTGCCGTCATGGACTGGATGGAGCAGGAGCAGGAGCGCGGTATCACCATCACTTCCGCCGCCACGAAGTGCGAGTGGAAGGGCCACACGATCCAGATCATCGACACGCCCGGCCACGTCGACTTCACGGTCGAGGTCGAGCGGTCGCTGCGGGTGCTGGACGGTGCGGTCGCCGTCTACGACGGCGTCGCCGGCGTGGAGCCGCAGACGGAGAACGTCTGGCGGCAGGCGGACAAGTACAACGTGCCCCGGATGTGCTTCGTCAACAAGCTCGACCGGACCGGCGCGGACTTCTTCCGCTGCGTGCAGATGATGATCGACCGGCTCAACGCGACTCCGCTGGTGCTGCAGGTGCCGATCGGTGCCGAGTCCGACTTCATCGGTGTCGTGGACCTGGTCGGCATGCGTGCCCTCACCTGGCGCGGCGAGACCCAGAAGGGTGAGGACTACGCGGTCGAGGAGATCCCGGCCGAGCTGGCGGACACCGCCGCCGAGTGGCGCGAGAAGCTCCTGGAGACGCTGGCCGACGTCGACGACTCGGTGATGGAGAAGTACCTCGAGGGCGAGGAGATCTCCGTCGAGGACATCCAGGCCGGTATCCGCCGCGCCACCATCGCCGGCAAGGCCAACCCGGTGCTCTGCGGCACCGCGTTCAAGAACAAGGGCATCCAGCCGATGCTCGACGCGGTCGTCGCCTACCTGCCGTCGCCGCTGGACATCCCGGCGATCGAGGGCACCGCCACCGACGGCGAGACCCCGATGCAGCGGAAGCCGTCCATCTCGGAGCCGTTCTCGGGCCTGGCCTTCAAGATCCAGACCGACAAGCACCTCGGCAAGCTCACCTACGTCCGGGTCTACTCCGGCGTGGTCGAGTCCGGGTCCCAGGTGGTCAACTCCACCAAGGACCGCAAGGAGCGGATCGGCAAGATCTACCAGATGCACGCCAACAAGCGGGAGGAGCGCAGCTCCGCCAAGGCTGGCGACATCATCGCGGTGCAGGGTCTCAAGCAGACCACCACCGGTGACACCCTGTGCGACCCGGCGAACCCGGTCATCCTGGAGTCGATGACCTTCCCGGAGCCGGTCATCGAGGTCGCCATCGAGCCGAAGACCAAGGCTGACCAGGAGAAGCTCAGCACCGCCATCCAGCGGCTGGCCGAGGAGGACCCGACCTTCCGCGTCAAGCTGGACGAGGAGACCGGCCAGACGGTCATCTCCGGCATGGGCGAGCTGCACCTGGACATCCTGGTCGACCGGATGCGCCGCGAGTTCAACGTCGAGGCCAACATCGGTAAGCCGCAGGTGGCGTACCGCGAGACCATCCGCCGCCCGGTGGAGAAGGTCGAGTACACCCACAAGAAGCAGACCGGTGGTTCCGGCCAGTACGCCCGGGTGATCATCAGCCTGGAGCCGCTGCCGCTGGACAACGAGTCGCCGACCTACGAGTTCGCCAACGCCGTCACCGGTGGCCGCATCCCCCGGGAGTTCATCCCATCGGTGGACGCGGGCGCTCAGGACGCCATGCAGTACGGCATCCTCGCCGGCTTCCCGCTGGTGGGTGTCAAGCTGACTCTGGTGGACGGCCAGTACCACGAGGTCGACTCGTCCGAGATGGCGTTCAAGATCGCCGGTTCGATGGCGCTGAAGGAGGCGGCCCGCAAGGCCGACCCGGCGCTGCTCGAGCCGATGATGGCCGTTGAAGTCACCACTCCGGAGGAGAACATGGGTGACGTCATCGGCGACCTCAACTCCCGCCGTGGCATCATCCAGGCGATGGAGGAGCGCGGCGGTGCCCGCGTCGTCCGCGCCCTGGTGCCGTTGTCGGAGATGTTCGGCTACGTCGGCGACCTGCGGTCGAAGACCCAGGGCCGGGCTAGCTACAGCATGCAGTTCGACTCCTACGCCGAGGTTCCGGCCTCGGTGGCCAAGGAGATCATCGCCAAGGCGACTGGTGAGTGACGCTCGCCTGAGCTGATCCGATGAGCCGGGTCTGGTCGCGGGAGGGTTCTCCCGCCCGCGACCACCTCGGTCGGAATGTGTGAATCCGGGCCTGTAGGCTTCATCGCCGCAGAACCCACAAAGGCTCTCCGGCCGTCAGGTCGGAAAGGCTGTCGACAGAGTCCTAAGCGCCGACCGGCGCACCGGGGCGAACGAACCAAGAAAGTCCACAGGAGGACACCAGTGGCGAAGGCGAAGTTCGAGCGGACTAAGCCGCACGTCAACATCGGCACCATTGGTCACATCGACCACGGTAAGACGACGCTGACGGCGGCCATCACCAAGGTCCTGCACGACCAGTACCCGGACCTGAACCCGTACACGCCGTTCGACGAGATCGACAAGGCGCCGGAGGAGAAGGCCCGCGGCATCACGATCTCGATCGCGCACGTCGAGTACCAGACCGAGGCGCGGCACTACGCGCACGTCGACTGCCCCGGTCACGCCGACTACATCAAGAACATGATCACCGGTGCCGCGCAGATGGACGGCGCGATCCTGGTGGTCGCGGCGACCGACGGCCCGATGCCGCAGACCCGCGAGCACGTGCTGCTGGCCCGCCAGGTCGGCGTGCCGTACATCGTCGTGGCGCTCAACAAGAGCGACATGGTCGACGACGAGGAGCTCCTGGAGCTCGTCGAGCTCGAGGTCCGCGAGCTGCTCTCGTCGCAGGAGTACCCGGGTGACGACCTGCCGGTCGTCCGGGTGTCGGCGCTGAAGGCACTCGAGGGTGACCCCGAGTGGACCGGCAAGCTGATGGACCTGATGACCGCCGTCGACACCGCGATCCCGCAGCCGGAGCGCGAGACCGAGAAGCCGTTCCTGATGCCGATCGAGGACGTCTTCACGATCACCGGTCGGGGCACCGTCGTCACCGGTCGCGCGGAGCGCGGCATCCTCAAGCCGAACGAGGAGGTGGAGATCGTCGGCATCCGCGAGAAGTCGCAGCGGACGGTCTGCACCGGCATCGAGATGTTCCGCAAGCTGCTCGACGAGGCCCGCGCGGGTGAGAACGTCGGTCTGCTGCTGCGCGGCATCAAGCGCGAGGACGTCGAGCGCGGCATGGTGGTCGTCAAGCCGGGCACCACGACCCCGCACACGGAGTTCGAGGCGACGGTCTACATCCTCTCCAAGGAGGAGGGCGGCCGGCACACCCCGTTCTTCCAGAACTACCGTCCGCAGTTCTACTTCCGGACCACGGACGTCACCGGTGTCGTCACCCTCCCCGAGGGCACCGAGATGGTCATGCCGGGTGACAACACCACCATGACGGTGAAGCTGATCCAGCCCATCGCCATGGAGGAGAACCTCAAGTTCGCGATCCGCGAGGGTGGCCGCACCGTCGGCGCCGGGTTCGTCACCAAGATCATCAAGTGAGCTGGGTAACCCCGATTAGACCCGCCGCCGGTCGTGCGGCATACTAGTCAGGTTGCGTAACGACAGTTCGTCGCTCGTGTTCGGCCTTCGCCGAACCTCCGGGCGGTAGGACAGTCGGGCGTAGGGTGGTTGGCGGCCAGTCCGCCAACCACCCTCGCACGGCGTTCAGGTCGCGGTAGTGCGATCGGCGCCTTGACCCACCGCGCGGTCAGAATCGCTCCGGAGTCCCGGGGCGGAGCCTGGCCCGAGGGCGCGACACGCCCGACCGCGGGGGTCGGCGAAGTGGGCCTGTGCCAGCCGGTACAGGCGCCCGCAACACAGCGGCATCGAGAGAAGGAACAGAAGCCACCATGGCGGGACAGAAGATCCGCATCCGGCTCAAGGCCTATGACCACGAGGTCGTCGACTCCTCGGCTCGGAAGATCGTCGAGACGGTGACGCGCACCGGGGCGCAGGTCGCAGGCCCGGTGCCGCTGCCCACGGAGATCAACCGTTTCTGCGTTATCCGCTCGCCGCACAAGTACAAGGACTCGCGCGAGCACTTCGAGATGCGCACGCACAAGCGGCTGATCGACATCATCGACCCGACCCCGAAGACGGTCGACTCGCTCATGCGCCTCGACCTGCCGGCTGGCGTCGACATCGAGATCAAGCTGTAGGGACCGGACAAATGGACAGGCAAGTTAAGGGGATCCTGGGCGCGAAGCTCGGCATGACCCAGGTCTGGGACAACAACCGCGTTGTCCCGGTGACCGTGGTTCAGGCCGGCCCGTGCGTCGTCAGCCAGGTTCGTGACGCCGACAAGGACGGTTACTCCGCGGTCCAGCTGGCGTACGGCACGATCGACCCGCGCAAGGTCAAGAAGCCGATCAGCGGGCACTACGCGAAGGCGGACGTGGCGCCGCGCCGGCACATCGTCGAGCTGCGCACCACCGACGCCGCGGACTACTCGCTGGGCCAGGAGGTCACGGTCGAGCAGTTCCCGGTCGGCATGTCGGTCGACGTGACCGGCAAGACCAAGGGCAAGGGCTACGCCGGCCCGATGAAGCGGCACGGCTTCCACGGTCTGCGCGCCAGCCACGGTGTCGAGCGCAAGCACCGCTCGCCCGGCTCGATCGGCGCCTGCGCCACCCCGGGTCGCGTCTTCAAGGGCACCCGGATGGCGGGCCGGATGGGTGGCGTGCGCTTCACCGTCCAGAACCTGACCGTCCAGGCGGTCGACACCGAGAACAACCTCCTGCTCGTCCGTGGCGCCATTCCCGGCCCCAAGGGCGCGCTGGTCCTGGTCCGCAGCGCGGCCAAGACCAAGGCGAAGAAGGGCGGTGCGGCCAAGTGACCACCGTTGACGTCCTCAACGTCGAAGGCAACAAGGCGGGCTCCGTCGAGCTGCCGGCCGACATCTTCGACGCCCAGGCCAACGTCGCGCTGATGCACCAGGTCGTGGTGGCCCAGCTCGCGGCGGCCCGGCAGGGCACGCACAAGACCAAGACCCGCGGCGAGGTCGCCGGCGGCGGCAAGAAGCCGTACAAGCAGAAGGGCACCGGTCGTGCCCGGCAGGGCTCGATCCGCGCTCCGCAGTTCGCCGGCGGTGGCGTGGTGCACGGTCCGGTGCCGCGCGACTACAGCCAGCGGACCCCGAAGAAGATGAAGGCCGCCGCGCTGCGGGGTGCCCTCTCGGACCGGGCCCGCGCCGGGCAGGTGCACGTCGTCGAGGCGTTCGTCTCCGGCGAGAAGCCGTCGACCAAGGCGGCCCTGGCCACGCTGGCCAAGCTGACCGACGCCCGCCGGGTGCTGGTCGTGCTGAGCAGCACCGACGAGCTGAACTGGGTGTCGCTGCGCAACGAGCCGCGGGTGCACCTGATCGAGGCCGGCCAGCTCAACACGTACGACGTGCTGGTGGCCGACGACGTGGTCTTCACCAAGGACGCCCTGGACGAGTTCCTCGGGCTGCCGACGGAGGTCGGCCAGGCGGCCGAGACCGCCGAGACCACCGAGGAGGGTGGCAAGTGAGCACGATCGCCGACCCGCGCGACATCATCGTGGCGCCGGTCGTCTCGGAGAAGAGCTACAGCGAGCTGAACCGCAACTGGTACACCTTCCTGGTGCACCCGGACGCGAACAAGACGGAGATCAAGATCGCTATCCAGCAGATCTTCAACGTCCGCGTCCTGACGGTCAACACGCTCAACCGCGAGGGCAAGCGCAAGCGGACCCGCACCGGGTTCGGCCAGCGCAAGGCCACCAAGCGGGCGATGGTGAAGCTGGCTGACGGTGACCGTATCGAGGCCTTCGGCGGCCCGGTCAGCTGAGGGGTGTAGACAATGGCTATCCGTAAGTACAAGCCGACGACGCCGGGCCGGCGTGGCTCGAGCGTCGCCGACTTCGCCGAGATCACCCGGTCGACGCCCGAGAAGTCGCTGCTGGCTCCGCTGCCCAAGAAGGGCGGTCGCAACGCCCACGGCCGGATCACCACCCGGCACCACGGCGGCGGCCACAAGCGCCAGTACCGTCTGATCGACTTCAAGCGGGTCGACAAGGACGGCGTGCCGGCGAAGGTCGCCCACATCGAGTACGACCCGAACCGCACCGCGCGGATCGCGCTGCTGCACTACGCCGACGGCGAGAAGCGGTACATCATCGCGCCGAAGGACCTGAAGCAGGGCGACACCGTCGAGTCGGGTCCGGGCGCGGACATCAAGCCGGGCAACAACCTGCCGCTGCGCAACATCCCGGTCGGTACCACGATCCACAACGTGGAGCTCCGTCCCGGTGGTGGCGCCAAGCTGGCCCGCTCGGCCGGCGTCGGCATCCAGCTGCTCGGCCGCGAGGGCGCGTACGCGACCCTGCGCATGCCGTCCGGTGAGATCCGGCGGGTCGACGTCCGCTGCCGCGCGAGCGTCGGCGAGATCGGCAACGCCGACCAGTCGAACATCAACTGGGGTAAGGCCGGCCGGATGCGGTGGAAGGGCAAGCGCCCGACCGTCCGTGGTGTCGCGATGAACCCGGTCGACCACCCGCACGGTGGTGGTGAGGGTAAGACCTCCGGTGGTCGCCACCCGGTCAACCCGCAGGGTAAGCCCGAGGGCCGCACCCGTCGTAAGGGCCAGCCGAGTGACCGGCTGATCGTCCGCCGCCGCTACGCCACGCGTAAGCGCGGCTGAGGGAGATAAGACATGCCTCGCAGCCTGAAGAAGGGCCCGTTCGTCGACGACCACCTGCTCAAGAAGGTGGAGACGCAGAACGACAAGGGCTCGAAGAACGTCATCAAGACCTGGTCGCGGCGCTCGACGATCATCCCGGAGATGCTGGGCCACACGATCGCGGTGCACGACGGACGCAAGCACGTCCCGGTGTTCGTGACCGAGGCGATGGTCGGGCACAAGCTCGGCGAGTTCGCGCTGACCCGCACGTTCAAGGGTCACGAGAAGGACGACCGGAAGAGCCGTCGGCGCTGACGCCGCGGGCATACGGATAGAGGAACAAGGGGTTACAGCGATGCCAGGAAAGGGCGACGCTCCGGTGCTTCCGGGCGCGCGGGCGGTTGCGCGGCACGTGCGCATCTCGCCGATGAAGGCGCGCCGGGTGGTCAACCTCGTCCGCGGTTTGCCCGCGAAGGAGGCGCTCACGGTGCTGCAGTTCGCGCCGCAGGCCGCGAGCGAGCAGGTGTACAAGGTGCTCGCTAGCGCGATCGCCAACGCGGAGAACAACGAGCGGCTGGACCCCGACGCGCTGCTCGTCAGCGAGGCGTACGTGGACGAGGGCCCGACCATGAAGCGGTTCCAGCCGCGGGCGCAGGGCCGGGCGTACCGGATCCGGAAGCGCACCTGCCACATCACGGTGGCGGTCGAGGCCGTCGCGCCGGCCGCCCCGCGTAAGGCCGCGAAGAAGACGGCCCCGGCGAAGCAGGCCGCGCCGGCCGAGACGCAGAGCAACACGGAGGGCGCGGAGTAATGGGTCAGAAGGTTCACCCGCACGGGTTCCGGCTCGGTATCTCGACCGACTGGAAGTCCCGCTGGTTCGCGGACAAGCTCTACAAGGACTACATCGGCGAGGACGTCAAGATCCGCCGGATGATGTCCAAGGGCCTGGAGCGCGCCGGCATTTCCAAGGTCGACATCGAGCGCACCCGGGACCGGGTCCGGGTCGACATCCACACCGCCCGGCCGGGCATCGTCATCGGCCGCAAGGGTGCGGAGGCCGACCGGATCCGCGGCGAGCTGGAGAAGCTGACCGGCAAGCAGGTGCAGCTCAACATCATCGAGGTGAAGAGCCCCGAGTCGGACGCTCAGCTGGTCGCGCAGGGCGTGGCCGAGCAGCTGTCCAGCCGGGTCAGCTTCCGTCGGGCGATGCGCAAGGCCATGCAGTCGGCGATGAAGAACCCGGTCTGCAAGGGCATCCGGGTGCAGGTCTCGGGCCGCCTCGGCGGCGCCGAGATGAGCCGGACCGAGTTCTACCGCGAGGGCCGGGTCCCGCTGCACACGCTGCGGGCCAACATCGAGTACGGCTTCTTCGAGGCCCGTACCACCTTCGGCCGGATCGGCGTGAAGGTCTGGATCTACAAGGGCGACGCGGTGCCGGGTCGGGAGACCCCGGCCGAGGCTCCGTCGCGCCCGCGCCGTGAGCGCGGCGACCGCCCCGAGCGGCCGCGCCGTGGTCGGTCCGGCTCGTCCGGCACGACCGCCGGCGGCACCGAGGCCGGCCGGGCCGCCGCGACCACGCTCGCGCAGCAGGCCGAGACGCCGAGTGGTGACGCGGTGGACCCCGCCGCCGTCGCCGCCGCGGCAGAAACGCAGCAGGAGGGCTGACAGATGCTGATGCCGCGCAAGCCCCCGAAGGGCTTCCGCAAGCCGCACCACCCGGACCGCAGCGGCGCGTCCAAGGGCGGCAACCGGGTGGTGTTCGGCGAGTTCGGGATCCAGGCTCTCGAGCCGGCGTACGTGACGAACCGCCAGATCGAGTCGGCGCGTATCGCGATGACCCGCCACATCAAGCGTGGTGGCAAGGTCTGGATCACCATCTTCCCGGACCAGGCCCTCACCAAGAAGCCGGCGGAGACCCGGATGGGTTCCGGTAAGGGTTCGCCCGAGTGGTGGGTCGCCAACGTGAAGCCGGGGCGGGTGCTCTTCGAGATGTCCTTCCCCAACGAGCAGATCGCGCGAGAGGCGATGCGTCGCGCGATCCACAAGCTCCCGATGAAGTGCCGCATTGTGACGCGCGAAGTGGGTGAATCCTGATGGCAGCGGGCGTTAAGGCCGCCGAGCTGCGTGAGCTCTCCGAGGAGGAGCTGGTCACGCGGCTGCGCGAGGCCAAGGCGGAGCTGTTCAACCTCCGCGTGCAGGCCGCAACCGGGCAGCTGGACAACAACCGGCGGCTGCAGGTCATCCGTCGGGAGATCGCCCGGATCTACACGATCATGCGTGAGCGCGAGCTGGGGCTCTCGGCCGCGCCGACTGAGGTGACTGCATCATGAGCGAGAACACCACCGCCACCGCGCGGGCCCGCCGCAAGGTGCGTGAGGGCCTCGTGGTCAGCGACAAGATGGAAAAGACCGTCGTGGTCGAGGTCGAGGACCGGGTCAAGCACGCGCTGTACGGCAAGATCATGCGCCGGACCAGCAAGCTGAAGGTGCACGACGAGCAGAACTCGGCCGGCATCGGCGACCGGGTCCTGATCATGGAGACCCGGCCGCTCTCCGCGACCAAGCGGTGGCGGCTCGTGGAGATCCTCGAGAAGGCCAAGTAGCGAAGGCTCGAGCTCGGCCGGTCTCGGTCGGGCGCAGGTTCCGCCAGGCTCCGGCCGCCGCGGTGCGGCCGGAGAACCGGCAGACATAGGAGATAGACGTGATTCAGCAGGAGTCGCGACTGCGCGTCGCCGACAACACGGGTGCCCGGGAGATCCTGTGCATCCGGGTTCTCGGTGGCTCCGGTCGGCGCTACGCGAGCATCGGCGACGTCATCGTGGCCACCGTCAAGGACGCGATCCCGGGTGCCGGTGTGAAGAAGGGCGACGTCGTCAAGGCGGTCGTCGTTCGCACCGCCAAGGAGAAGCGGCGCCCGGACGGCTCGTACATCCGCTTCGACGAGAACGCCGCCGTCATCATCAAGGACGGCGGGGACCCGCGCGGCACCCGTATCTTCGGCCCGGTGGGCCGGGAGCTGCGGGACAAGCGGTTCATGAAGATCATTTCTCTCGCGCCGGAGGTGTTGTGACCGTGAAGGTCAAGAAGGGCGACACGGTCGTCGTCATCGCCGGCAAGGACAAGGGTGCCAAGGGCAAGGTCATCGCGGCCTACCCGCGGCAGGACAAGGTCCTGGTCGAGGGCGTGAACCGGGTCAAGAAGCACACCCGCATCAGCACCACCCAGCGTGGCGCCAAGACCGGTGGCATCGTCACCCAGGAGGCCCCGATCCACGTCTCGAACGTGCAGGTCCTGGACTCCGACGGGAAGCCGACCCGCGTCGGCTACCGGATCGACGAGAACGGCCAGAAGGTCCGCATCGCGCGTAGCACCGGTAAGGACCTGTGATGAGCACGGCTACCGAAACCAAGACCATGCCGCGTCTCAAGGAGCGGTACCGCAACGAGATCGTGGCCCAGCTGCGCGAGCAGTACACCTACGGCAACCCGATGCAGGTGCCGCGGCTGGTCAAGATCGTCGTCAACATGGGTGTCGGCGAGGCCGCCCGGGACGCCAAGCTGATCGACGGCGCCGTCCGCGACCTGGCCACGATCACCGGTCAGAAGCCGCAGGTGCGGCGGGCGACCAAGTCCATCGCGCAGTTCAAGCTGCGCGAGGGCATGCCGATCGGCGCGAAGGTGACCCTGCGCGGCGACCGGATGTGGGAGTTCCTGGACCGGCTGCTGTCGATCGCGCTGCCGCGTATCCGTGACTTCCGCGGTCTGGACGGGCGCAAGCTCGACGGGCACGGCAACTACACGTTCGGTCTGACCGAGCAGTCGGTGTTCCACGAGATCGACCAGGACAAGATCGATCGGCAGCGGGGCATGGACATCACGGTGGTCACCACCGCCACGACCGACGACGAGGGCCGGGCGCTGCTCAAGCTCCTGGGCTTCCCGTTCAAGGAGAACTGAGATGGCCAAGAAGGCGCTGATCCTCAAGGCGGCCGCGAAGCCGAAGTTCTCGGTTCGCGCGTACACCCGCTGCCAGCGGTGCGGGCGTCCGAAGGCGGTCTACCGCAAGTTCGGTCTCTGCCGGGTGTGCATCCGGGAGATGGCCCACCGCGGTGAGCTGCCCGGCGTGTCCAAGGCTTCCTGGTAATAGCCCGGCGCGCTTCGCGCGTCAGCTGAACTGTCTCTTCGCCGTAGGCCCCGGGCCGTGCCCGGGGAACCCCGGCGAGAAAGGTTGACGAATTTCATGACGATGACCGACCCGATCGCAGACATGCTCACGCGTCTGCGTAACGCCAACCAGGCGTACCACGACCGGGTGACGATGCCTTACTCCAAGATCAAGGCGAACATCGCCGAGGTCCTGAAGTCCGAGGGCTACATCTCCACCTGGTCGGTCGAGGAGCCCGAGGAGGGCGCCGTCGGCAAGCGACTGGTCGTCGAGCTGAAGTACGGCCAGAACCGGGAGCGGAGCCTGGCCGGCATCAAGCGTGTGTCCAAGCCCGGTCTCCGGGTGTACGCCAAGTCGGACGGGCTCCCGCGGGTGCTCGGCGGGCTGGGCGTGGCGATCATTTCGACGTCCCAGGGGCTGCTCACCGACCGGCAGGCCCGCAAGCGGAGCGTTGGCGGGGAAGTCCTCGCCTTCGTCTGGTAACGGGAGACAGGTAGAAATGTCGCGTATTGGACGTAAGTCGATCCCGGTACCAGCCGGCGTCGACATCACCATCGACGGCCAGACCGTCAAGGTCAAGGGCCCGAAGGGCGAGCTGTCGCACACCCTGGCCGAGCCGATCACCATCGAGCGGGCCGAGGACGGGCAGCTGAACGTCAACCGCCCGAACGACGAGCGCAAGGCCAAGGAACTGCACGGCCTCAGCCGGACCCTGGTCGCCAACATGATCGTCGGCGTCACCGAGGGCTACCGTAAGAGCCTGGAGATCGCCGGCACCGGTTACCGGGTCACTGCCAAGGGCAAGGACCTCGAGTTCGCGCTCGGGTTCTCGCACCCGGTCACCGTGCAGGCGCCGGACGGCATCACCTTCACGGTGGAGAAGCCGACCCTGTTCCACGTGGCCGGCATCGACAAGCAGCTGGTCGGCGAGGTCGCCGCCAACATCCGGAAGATCCGTCCGCCGGAGCCCTACAAGGGCAAGGGTGTCAAGTACCAGGGCGAGGTCATCCGCCGCAAGGCCGGTAAGGCAGGTAAGAAGTAATGGGCGAGGTCATCCGCCCCTGCAAGGCCAAGGCTGGAAAGGCAGGTAAGAAGTGAGCGCCACGCTGCTCAAGCGCCGCCGCGGCGTTGCCGCCAAGCGCGCCGTCGGGCGTGCGCGTCGGCACTTCCGGGTCCGCAAGAACATCAGCGGCACCGCCGAGCGTCCCCGCCTCGTGGTCACCCGCTCGCTGCGGCACATCGTCGCCCAGATCGTGGACGACACCAAGGGGCACACCCTGGCGTCGGCCTCGACCCTGGACGCGTCGCTGCGCGGTGCGGAGGGCGACAAGAGCGCCCTGGCCGGCAAGGTCGGCGCCCTGCTCGCCGAGCGGGCCAAGGCCGCCGGCATCTCCAAGGTCGTCTTCGACCGCGGTGGCAACCGGTACGCGGGGCGGGTCGCCGCGCTGGCCGATGCCGCCCGCGAAGCCGGGCTCGAGTTCTAACAACCCCGTCACGAGAGAGAAGGAAGGCTGCTGATGCCAGGTCAACAGCGCCGTGGCGGCGGGTCCGGTGGCAACGAGGGTGGTCGCCGCGACAACCGCCGTGAGGGCGGCCGCGGAAACGCGCCCGTCGAGAAGACCCCGCACCTCGAGCGGGTCGTCGCGATCAACCGCGTCGCCAAGGTCGTGAAGGGTGGTCGTCGCTTCAGCTTCACCGCCCTGGTGATCGTGGGCGACGGCGACGGCACGGTCGGCGTGGGCTACGGAAAGGCCAAGGAGGTGCCCGCGGCGATCGCCAAGGGTGTCGAGGAGGCCAAGAAGCACTTCTTCAAGGTGCCACGGATCGGTCAGTCGATCCCGCACCCGGTCCAGGGCGAGGACGCCGCCGGCGTCGTGCTGCTCAAGCCGGCCTCGGCCGGTACCGGTGTCATCGCCGGTGGTCCGGTGCGTGCCGTGCTGGAGTGCGCGGGCATCCACGACGTGCTCTCCAAGAGCCTCGGGTCGTCCAACCCGATCAACATCGTGCACGCCACCGTGGCGGCGCTGAAGGGGCTGGAGTCCCCCGAGGCGGTCGCGCAGCGCCGTGGCCTGCCGGTGGAGGACGTCGCGCCGGCCGCCATGCTGGCGTCGCGGGCGGGGGTGGCTTCCTGATGGCACGTCTCAAGGTCACCCAGGTCCGGTCCGAGATCGGGACCAAGCAGAACCAGCGTGACTCGCTGCGTTCGCTCGGTCTCAAGCGGATCAACGACGTGGTGGTCAAGGAGGACCGGCCCGAGATCCGCGGCATGATCTTCACTGTGAACCACCTCGTGAAGGTCGAGGAGGTCGAGTAATGACGATCAAGGTCCACCACCTGCGTCCGGCGCCGGGGGCCAAGACCGCGAAGACCCGCGTGGGTCGCGGTGAGGGCTCCAAGGGCAAGACCGCCGGTCGCGGTACCAAGGGTTCGAAGGCCCGCAAGAACATCTCGGCGGCGTTCGAGGGTGGGCAGATGCCCATCCACATGCGCCTGCCGAAGATGAAGGGCTTCAAGAACAAGTTCAAGGTGGTCTTCCAGGTGGTCAACCTGGACCGGCTCGCCGAGCTGTTCCCGAACGGTGGCCAGGTCGGCCCGCTGGAGCTGGTCGAGGCCGGCGCGGTCCGCAAGGGCCAGCCGGTCAAGGTGCTCGGCACCGGCGACCTCGGTGGCGTGGCTCTCCAGGTGTCGGCGCACGCGTTCAGCGCGTCGGCCAAGGAGAAGATCACCGCTGCCGGCGGCTCGGTCACCGAGCTGTAAGGACTGCATGACCCGTGGCGCCCGTCCAGTTGCCCGTAACTGGCGGGCGCCACGGTCTACCTGGGCCCTGTGCGCCGGGTAACATCAAACTCGGTTTATGTAGCCGGGCACATCTGCCCGGACCGGGATCGGGCTGTTAGAGTCCCTTCCCAGCTATGGATATCGGGCACTCGCCCGGCACCCACCCCGACCCGCCAGGGATCACCGGCGGCCCGCCTCGCGCAGGAGGAAGAAGTTGCTGTCCGCCTTTCTCAGTGCGTTCCGTACGCCTGACCTGCGCAAGAAGCTGCTGTTCACAGTAGGCATCATCGCGATCTACCGGCTCGGCGCCACGCTGCCCAGCCCGGGCGTGTCCTACGGCAACGTGCAGAAGTGTCTCGACGCCATCCAGGGCGACAGCACTGGCGTGCTGAGCCTGCTCAACCTCTTCTCCGGCGGCGCGCTGCTGCAGCTCTCGGTCTTCGCGCTGGGCATCATGCCCTACATCACCGCGTCGATCATCCTGCAGCTGCTGACCGTCGTGATCCCGCGGCTGGAGCAGCTCCGCAAGGAGGGCCAGGCCGGCCAGGCGAAGATCACCCAGTACACCCGTTACCTGACCCTGGGCCTCGGTGTCCTGCAGGCGTCGGCGTTCGTCGCGCTGGCCCGCTCCGGGCAGCTGTTCAACAACCAGTGCGACCAGTTCCCGATCATCCCGGAGGGCACCGGCATCCCGGACTGGCTGACCCTGTCCATCCTGGTGATGACGATGACCGCCGGCACCGGCGTGGTCATGTGGCTCGGTGAGCTGATCACCGACCGTGGCGTCGGCAACGGCATGTCCGTGCTGATCTTCACCTCGATCGCGGCGCGGCTGCCCAGCGAGGGTTGGAACATCAAGATCACCAAGGGCTGGGGGATGTTCAGCCTGGTGCTGCTCCTGGTTCTGGTGGTCATCACGGCGGTCGCCTTCATCGAGCAGGCGCAGCGCCGGATCCCGGTGCAGTACGCCAAGCGGATGATCGGCCGGCGGATGTACGGCGGCACCTCGACCTACATCCCGCTGAAGGTCAACCAGGCGGGTGTCATCCCGGTCATCTTCGGCTCGTCGCTGCTCTACCTGCCGCAGCTGGCGCTCCAGTTCTTCGACCAGACCAACCCGGGCAAGACCCAGGCGTGGATCCAGAACAACCTGGTCGACCCGACCAGCCCGATCTACATCACGGTCTACTTCCTGCTGATCATCTTCTTCACGTACTTCTACGTCTCGATCACGTTCAACCCGACCGAGGTCGCGGACAACATGAAGAAGTACGGCGGCTTCGTGCCGGGCATCCGCCCCGGCAAGCCGACCGCCGACTACCTCGACTTCATCCTCAGCCGGATCACCCTGCCGGGTGCCCTCTACCTGGCCCTCATCTCGGTCCTGCCGAACTTCTTCTTCATCTGGCTGGACAGCCAGCAGTACATGAACTTCCCGTTCGGGGGCGTGGCGGTGCTCATCATGGTCGGCGTCGGTCTGGAAACCGTGAAGCAGATCGAGAGCCAACTGATGCAGCGGAACTACGAAGGGTTCCTGCGGTAGATGAGACTCGTTCTGGTTGGCCCGCCGGGCGCGGGTAAGGGCACGCAGGCCGAGTTCATCGCCGCGCACCTCTCGGTGCCGAA
Source organism: Micromonospora sp. CNZ280 (assembly GCF_011759515.1). Taxonomy (NCBI): domain Bacteria; kingdom Bacillati; phylum Actinomycetota; class Actinomycetes; order Micromonosporales; family Micromonosporaceae; genus Micromonospora; species Micromonospora sp. CNZ280. The sequence continues at coordinate 1,265,772 of NZ_JAAOYP010000001.1, read as the reverse complement.
GATCTCGACCGGGGACATCTTCCGGGCCAACGTGTCCCAGGGGACCCCGCTCGGCGTCGAGGCGAAGCGCTACATGGACGCCGGCAAGCTGGTGCCGGACGAGGTGACCATCAACATGGTCCGGGACCGGCTCGCCGAGCCGGACGCCAGCGAGGGCTTCCTGCTCGACGGCTTCCCCCGCACGACGCCGCAGGCCGCCGCGCTCGACAAGCTCCTCGCCGATCTGGGCACCGCGCTCGACCTGGTGCTCGAACTGGTCGTCGACGACGACGAGGTGATCCGCCGGCTCTCCGGCCGGCGGACCTGCCGAGGCTGCGGCAAGATCTGGCACGTCGAGTTCGACCCGACCACCCGGAACGGCATCTGCGACCGCTGCGGCGCCGAGCTGTTCCAGCGGGACGACGACAAGCCGGAGACCATCGCCGCCCGGCTGCGGGAGTACGCGGAGAAGACCGCGCCGCTGGTCGACTACTACGGCGCCCAGGGCAAGCTGGTCGGCATCGACGCCACCGGCCCGGTGGAGGACGTCACCGTCCGCGCCATCGACGCCCTGCGCTCGTACGGCGGCTGACGACCCGGCCACGGCGGATAGAGTGCGAACAGCGGGGTACGCCCGGCGTGCCTCGCTGTTCGGCAACGAAAGGTAACGGCTCCATGCGTCGTCCCCAGCTGGACATCCAGCTGAAGACCCCCGACCAGATCGAGAAGATGCGCGCCGCCGGTCTGGTGGTCGCCGAGGCCCTGCGCCGGATGCGCGAGGCGGTCGCCCCCGGGGTCAGCACCGCCGACCTGGACGCCATCGCCGAGTCGACCATCCGCGGGGCCGGCGCCGTCCCGTCGTTCAAGGGCTACCACGGCTTCCCCGCCTCGATCTGCTCGTCGGTCAACGAGCAGGTGGTGCACGCGATCCCGGCGCCTGAGCAGGTGCTCCGCGAGGGCGACCTGATCTCGATCGACTGCGGCGCGGTGCTGAACGGCTGGCACGGCGACGCGGCCATCACGGTCGGCGTGGGCGAGGTCGACCCGACCCTGCTGAAGATGGCCAAGGTGGCCGAGGACGCGATGTGGGCCGGTATCGCCGCGGCGGCGCGGGGGGCGGCCAGCGGCAAGGGCCGACTCACCGACATCTCGCACGCGGTGGAGGACGCGGTCCGCCGGGGCGGCCGGTACGGCATCGTCGACGGCTACGGCGGGCACGGCATCGGCACCGAGATGCACCAGGACCCGCACGTGCTCAACCACGGCCGGCCGGGCAAGGGCCCGCGCCTGGTGCCCGGCATGGCGCTGGCCATCGAGCCGATGATCACGATGGGTTCGCCGCGTACCGTCGAACTGGCCGACGGCTGGACGGTGGTGACCCGGGACGGGTCGATCGCGGCGCACGTCGAGCACACGATGGCGCTGCTCCCGGACGGGGTGTGGGTGCTGACCGCCGAGGACGGCGGCCGCGCCCGCCTCGGCGACCTGGTCACCGCCCGCCAACCCGCTCCAACCCCCTGACCGAGGCCCCCCACCCGTCTCGGCCAACCCGTCTCAGCCTTGTTGACCAAGACCTTCGCGGCACCCTGCGGCCGCACCTGACACGAGCCCCTTCATCACCGCCCGACCCCGTCGGCGCCTCCAGGGCCATACCGGGGTGGTTGATCAAGGGGTTTGCGTCATCAGGGTCGCTGTCGCTGACGTGAATCCCTTGATCACCGCGGTGGGGGCCGGCGGTTGGAGGGTTTCGTGGGGGTGGTGGGGCGGTGGCATGCTTGCGGGCATGGAGGGGCGCGACGGGATGCGGGCCGCCGACGCCGACCGTGCGGCGGTGGCCGACCGGCTGCGGGTGGCGCTCGACGAGGGCCGGCTGAACCTGTACGAGTACGACGAGCGGTTGCAGCAGGCCTACGCGGCCCGCACGTACGCCGAGCTGGACGCGCTGGTGCGGGATCTGCCGGCGGTCGCCCCGCCGGCCACGGCCGCGCTCGCGGAGCAGGTGGACGCCATCCCGGCCCGGCCGGCTGCCGCCCGCCCGGCAACCGCCCGTTGGCTGGCCGAGGTCTGGATGCCGTACCTCCAGGTGGTGCCGATCGTCGTGGCCATCTGGGCGATTTCCTCCCTGTTCGCGCGCGATCTGCTGTATTTCTGGCCGGGCTGGGTGGCCGGTCCGTGGGGCGCGGTGTTGTTGGTGCGTACCGTCACCGGTCTGGCCGGGGGCGAGCCGCGACGGTGGGCGGCCGAGCGGGAGCGCCGGCGCCGGCGGAAGCTGGCGAAGCGGGCCCGCCGACGGGCACTGAAGGCCGGCGGCCCGGACGAGTAGCGGCCCGCGCGGGTCGGGGGTGCCGGCCTGATGCCGGATTTGCCCGGTACGGTGAATCCGCTGGTGGCCGGTTTGGCGGCGGCGCGCAGGCGCGCGTACACTGACTGATCGGCGCACAGCGTCCACTCCGGCATGCCCACCAAGCGCTTCGGTGGGACTCGGAGCCGCGGCTGGCGCGGGCTTTCTGATCATGGTCAGTCACCCGTGTAAGACGTTGTGGGCCGTCCGGAGCAACCGACGTCAGGACAGCGGAGGACATGCCGAAAAAAGACGGAGCCATCGAGATCGAGGGTCGGGTGATCGAGCCCCTGCCGAACGCCATGTTCCGGGTGGAGCTCGCGAACGGCCACAAGGTGCTGGCTCACATCAGCGGCAAGATGCGGCAGCACTACATCCGCATCCTGCCGGAGGACCGGGTCGTCGTCGAACTCTCGCCGTACGACCTGACCCGCGGGCGCATCGTCTACCGCTACAAGTAAGCCTGACGACGGCCGGGCCGTCCCGTGTCCGTCTTCGACGTCCGGGTCGCACCTCGCGACTCCGGGCCAGATGGGAAGTAAGGCAACCGTGAAGGTCAAGCCGAGCGTCAAGAGGATCTGCAACAAGTGCCGGGTCATCCGCCGGCACGGCCGGGTCATGGTCATCTGCACCGACCCGCGCCACAAGCAGCGCCAGGGCTGAACCAGTCCCACCGGTCGTGACACGGCCGGTCGGATCGGTCCGGGCCGCGGATCCAGACAACAGATCACCTAGCTCGTCCCAGCCGCGAGAGGTGCGCATCGCGTACATCTGCGTGGTTGACCCCCGGTCGGAGGCCGGGGCCCGCTCGGGCAGCGACCGATCCCGGTCGCCGGCGCGGAAGGCGCCGGAAGGACGGGACGGTCGGTAGCGGGGTGGGACGGGTCCACACCTCCGCCAGAACACCACGAGGAGTACGCCCGCACATGGCACGTCTAGTCGGCGTCGACCTCCCCCGCGACAAGCGGATGGAGATCGCGCTCACCTACATCTTCGGCGTGGGTCGCACCCGCGCCCTGGAGACGCTCGCCGCCACCGGCATCTCGCCGGACAAGCGCGCCCGGGACCTCACGGACGAGGAGCTGGTCCAGCTCCGCGACCACATCGAGGGTAACTACAAGGTTGAAGGCGACCTGCGCCGCGAGGTCGCCGCTGACATCCGCCGCAAGGTCGAGATCGGCTGCTACGCCGGCATCCGGCACCGCCGGGGCCTGCCCGTGCGTGGCCAGCGGACGCGTACCAACGCCCGCACCCGCAAGGGCCCGAAGCGGACCGTCGCCGGCAAGAAGAAGCCCGGCAAGAAGTAACTAGGAGCGCACAGACTTATGCCACCGAAGGCTCGTGCCGGAGCCGCCGTCAAGAAGGTCCGGCGCAAGGAACGCAAGAACGTCGCCCACGGGCAGGCGCACATCAAGAGCACCTTCAACAACACCATCGTGTCCATCACGGACCCGACCGGTGCGGTCATCTCCTGGGCCTCCGCGGGCCAGGTTGGCTTCAAGGGCTCCCGCAAGTCGACCCCGTTCGCCGCGCAGCTGGCCGCCGAGGCCGCCGCGCGTCGGGCGATGGAGCACGGCATGCGCAAGGTCGACGTGTTCGTCAAGGGCCCCGGCTCCGGCCGGGAGACCGCCATCCGTTCGCTGCAGGCCGTGGGCCTGGAGGTCGGTCAGATCTCCGACGTGACCCCGCAGCCGCACAACGGGTGCCGTCCGCCGAAGCGTCGCCGGGTCTGAGAGGTTAGAGAGAGATGGCTCGTTACACCGGTGCTGACTGCCGCCGTTGCCGGCGGGAGAAGATGAAGCTGTTCCTCAAGGGCAGCAAGTGCGATGGCCCGAAGTGCCCGTTCGAGTCCCGGCCGTTCCCGCCCGGGCAGCACGGCCGCGGCCGCACCAAGGAGACGGAGTACCTGCTCCAGCTCCGTGAGAAGCAGAAGGCCCGCCGCGTCTACGGCGTGCTGGAGAAGCAGTTCCGCGGTTACTACGAGGAGGCCGTGGCCAAGCAGGCCAAGACCGGTGAGGTCCTCCTGCAGATCCTCGAGTCGCGGCTGGACAACGTGGTCTACCGGGCCGGCTACGCCAAGTCCCGGGACATGGCCCGTCAGCTGGTCAAGCACGGTCACTTCACGGTGAACGGCAAGAAGGTCGACATCCCGTCGTACCGCGTCAAGGAGCACGACATCATCGAGGTGCGGGGCAAGAGCAAGGAGCTCACCCCGTTCCTGGTGGCGCAGGCTGAGGCCGGCTCGCGGACGGTCCCGGCGTGGCTGGAGGCGATCCCCAGCCAGATGAAGATCCTCGTGCACTCGCTCCCGGCCCGGCAGGTCATCGACACCCAGGTCCAGGAGCAGCTGATCGTCGAGCTCTACTCCAAGTAGGAGCTCGTTGCGGTGGCCCGTCCCACCCGGGGCGGGCCACCGGAACGGTTTGTGTCGTGGGCGTCATATGGCGGGCGCCCCGGAAGAGAAGAGAAGACATGCTCATCAGCCAGCGACCGACCCTCTCCGAGGAGTCGATCAACGAGACCCGGTCCCGGTTCACCATCGAGCCGCTGGAGCCGGGCTTCGGCTACACCCTGGGCAACTCGCTGCGGCGCACGCTGCTGTCGTCGATCCCGGGTGCGGCGGTGACCTCGATCAAGATCGACGGTGTGCTGCACGAGTTCACCACGATCCCCGGGGTCAAGGAGGACGTGGTCGAGCTCGTCATGAACATCAAGGAGCTCAACGTCAGCTCCGAGCACGACGAGCCGGTCAGCATGTACCTGCGCAAGCAGGGCCCGGGCGACGTGACCGCGGGTGACATCCAGCCGCCGGCCGGCGTCTCGGTGCACAACCCGGACCTGAAGCTCGCCACCCTGAACGGCAAGGGCCGGCTCGACATGGAGCTGACCGTCGAGCGGGGTCGGGGCTACGTCACGGCGGCGCAGAACAAGCAGGCCGGCGCCGAGATCGGCCGGATCCCGGTCGACTCGATCTACTCGCCGGTGCTCAAGGTCACCTACCGGGTCGAGGCGACCCGGGTCGAGCAGCGGACCGACTTCGACCGGCTGATCATCGACGTCGAGACCAAGCCGTCGATGGGCCCGCGTACCGCGCTGGCCTCCGCCGGGTCGACGCTGGTGGAGCTCTTCGGGCTGGCCCGGGAGCTGGACGAGACCGCCGAGGGCATCGACATCGGGCCGTCCCCGCAGGACGCCCAGCTGGCGGCGGACCTGGCCCTGCCGATCGAGGAGCTGGACCTGACGGTCCGCTCCTACAACTGCCTCAAGCGCGAGGGCATCAACACCGTTGGTGAGCTCATCGGGCGTACCGAGGCCGACCTCCTCGACATCCGCAACTTCGGCCAGAAGTCGATCGACGAGGTCAAGATGAAGCTCGCCGGGATGGGGCTGGGGCTGAAGGACTCGGCTCCGAACTTCGATCCGGCGCACGTCGTGGACGCCTTCGGCGAGGCCGACTACGACACCGACGACTACCGCGAGACCGAGCAGCTCTAGTCCGCGCTGCCGCCACACCTGAGGAGCACCAAGCATGCCCACGCCCACCAAGGGCCCCCGCCTCGGCGGCAGCCCCGCGCACGAGCGGCTGATGCTGGCCAACCTGGCCACCGCGCTGTTCCAGCACGGCAAGATCCAGACCACCGAGACGAAGGCCCGGCGGCTGCGTCCGCTGGCCGAGCAGCTCATCACCAAGGCCAAGCGCGGCGACCTGGCGTCCCGCCGGCGGGTGCTGGGCGTCGTCAAGGACAAGGACGTGGTCTACGCCCTGTTCGACCAGATCGCGCCGCGGTACGCCAACCGCAACGGCGGCTACACCCGGATCGTGAAGACCGGTCCGCGCAAGGGTGACGCCGCGCCGATGGCGATCATCGAGCTGGTCGAGGAGCTGCAGGTCGCCGAGCCGAAGGCGAACAAGAAGACCGCCGCCCGCAAGGCGGCCCAGCAGGACAAGGTCGAGGCGCTCGCCCCGGCGGAGGAGACTCCGCGGTCGAACTCCGGCGACCAGGACGCCGAGCCGCCGGTGTCGGCGTCCGGCGACACCGCCGCGGCGCGCGAGGACAGCGACCTCGCCGTCGAGGAGAACAACGAGCAGAACAAGGCCTGATCCTGGGCTTCGTCGGGCCCGGCATCCCTTCGGGGTGCCGGGCCCGACCCGTGGAGCGGAGGTACGAGTGGACGAGCGCACCCGGCTGCGGTTGGACGTCGCGTACGACGGGACCGACTTCTCCGGCTGGGCCGCCCAGCCGACCCGGCGCACGGTCGCCGGGGTGCTCGTGCAGACCCTCGACCTGGTGCTCGGCGCGGGTGTCGCGACCGGGCTGACCGTGGCCGGCCGGACCGACGCCGGGGTGCACGCCACCGGTCAGGTCTGCCACCTCGACCTGCCCACCGCGGTCTGGCGGGAGCGGGAGGGGACGCTGCTGCGCCGGCTGGCCCGGCTGCTCCCCACCGACGTGCGGGTACGCGCGATGACCGAGGTGCCGGCCGACTTCGACGCCCGGTTCTCGGCCACCTTCCGCCGCTACGAGTACCGGGTCACCGACGCCCCGTACGGCGCGGAGCCGCTGCGCCGGCACGAGATCCTGGCCTGGCCGAAGCCGCTCGACCTGGACGCGCTGAACGCCGCCGCGGCCGGGCTGGTGGGGGAGCACGACTTCGCCGCGTACTGTCGGCGGAAGGAGAACGCCACCACGCTGCGCGAGGTGACCCGGCTGGACTGGCGGCGCGACCCGGACGGGGTGCTGGTCGCCACCGTGCAGGCGGACGCGTTCTGCCAGGCGATGGTGCGCAGCCTGGTCGGCGCGATGCTGGTGGCCGGGGACGGCCGCCGGCCGGTGGACTGGCCGGCGGGCCTGCTGACCCGGCGGGAGCGGTCCAGCGAGGTGACCGTCGCGCCGGCACACGGGCTCACCCTGGTGGCGGTCGGCTACCCCGACGACCCGGCCGAGTACGCCCGCCGCGCCGAACTCACCCGCAGGCTCCGGGTACCGGCCGAATCCTGACCGCTGGCCGCCGCACCGCCCCGCACACGCGACGGGTGCGCGGCCGGTGTGGCCGCGCACCCGGGTTCGTCGGAGCGGTCAGTCGCCCGTGCGCTCGTCCTCCTCGGGGCGGCCGTTGTCGGCGCCGGCACCGTCGTCGGTCCGGCCGGCCGTCGGCTGGCCGGCCACGCCGCCGTCGGCCCGCCGTTCCAGCACCCCCTGGTTCAGGTGCAGCTCGATCATGTCGAAGAGGATCTCGCGGACGGCGGTGTCGCCGGACCGGATGGTCTCGCCGTCGGCGCGGGCGACCACCGCGTAGGCGAGGTAATGGCCGCGTACCTGCCAGCCAACCCGGGCGGGAGCGGTGGCCATCGCCTCGGTGCCGGCATCGGCGGCCATGCCCCGGAACCGGCCCTGCCGCTCGTCGAGCAGTTGGCGGATGCGGTCCCGGGCCCGCTCGGCGCTGGCCCGATCGGTCAGGTTGAACAGCCCGGCGGTGACCAGGTGGTCGCGGTCCGGGGTGCGCAGCGTGGCCCGGACCACCTGGCTGCAGCCGAGCCGGACCAGCAGGTCGGCGACCTCGTCGGTGGCCGCCACCGCGCAGCTGGCGCTGGACTGGATCTTCAGCACCTGGTACGCGGGCTGGCCGTCGGCGACCGTCAGCTGCTTGCCGGGGAAGACCTCCTTGGCGGTGAGCGGCGCCTGATCGGTGTCCCGCGAGTCGAGGTGGTCGGCCTCGGGTGCGGCGGACTGGGCGACGCCCGGCTGGGTGGTGGGCTCCGGCGTCGTCGGGTTGCCGGTGCGGTCCATCAGCAGGGCGGCGGCACCGAGACCGCAGAGGGCGAGCAGCACGAGGACGGCGGCGCCGCCGATGAGCACCTGCCACATGCGACCGCCGCCGCGGCGGGGCGGCAAGGGCTCGGCCGGCCCGGCGGTGGCGTAGGCGCCCGGGGAGTCGTTCGGCGGTGGGGCGTACCGCTCGGCGCGGGGCGGCTCGACCGGCGGCGGGGCGTGGGTCTCCGGGCGAGGTTGCTCGACCGGCGCCGGCGGTGGGTAGGTCTCCGCGCGGGGGCGCTCGACCGGCGGCGACGCGGCGTAGCTCTCGGCGCGGGGCGGCTCGGCCGGCGGCACCGGGTCGCGCGGCGGGGCCGGGTCGCGTGGTGGCGCCGGGTCGGTGGGCGGCAGCGCCACCCGGGTGGCCCGGGGCAGCGACGGGGTCGGGAAGCGGGACGGGGACGGCCCGGCCGGCGGTGGCGGACCGGCGCCGAGCACCGACCGGTCGGACCCGGACCCCGGGTACTCCACGTATGCGTCCTCATCGGACTCGTACCGATACACCATGTCGCCCAGAGTAGGAGTCATTGTCCCTTTAGGGGGTAATAATGGGAAATTGTCGTGCGGCGCGTCTCGTGTCGTGCTGCACCCGCAGTCAGGACGGCCCCGGCCGGCATGCGCACCGGCGGTGCGAGAATTGCCGGCGTGACCGGCGACCACTACTTCACCGCTGAACCCGCGACCGCCGCCGCGCCGCGCGAGGTCGAGTTCTCCGTCGCCGGCCGCGACTACACGCTCACCTCCGCCGGCGGGGTCTTCTCCGCCGACCGGCTCGACCCCGGCACCGCCGTACTGCTCCGCAAGGCCGACCTGCCGACCCCCGGCACCACCGGTGACCTGCTCGACCTCGGCTGCGGCTTCGGCCCGATCACCTGCGTGCTGGCCGACACGGCACCGGCGGCGACGGTCTGGGCGGTCGACGTCAACGAGCGGGCCCGGGCGCTCACCGCCGCCAACGCGGCGCGGACCGGCGCCGCCGACCGGGTACGTGTCGCCGCCCCGGACGCCGTACCCGACTCGGTGACCTTCGCCCAGCTCTGGTCCAACCCGCCGATCCGGATCGGCAAGGACGAGCTGCACCGGCTGCTGCTGCGCTGGCTGCCCCGGCTCGCCCCGGACGGGGTCGCCTGGCTGGTGGTCGCCCGGCACCTGGGCGGCGACTCGCTGCACCGCTGGCTGGTCGAGCAGGGCTGGCAGGTCGAGCGGCGGGCCAGTCAGAAGGGCTACCGGGTGCTGCGCGTCACCCGGTAATTGGTTGGGCCGTCCGGCGGGTGCTCGGGCAGGATGCCGGCGTGGGATACGTGGACGTGGCAGCGGTCGGGCACACCCTCCCCGACGGCCGGGAACTCCTCGCCGACGTGTCGTTCCGGGTCGGCGAGGGCGCCAAGGTCGCGCTGGTCGGGCCGAACGGCGCCGGCAAGACCACGCTGCTGCGGATGGTCGCCGGCGACCTGCCGGTGCAGACCGGCGCGATCGCGCGTACCGGCGGGCTGGGCGTGATGCGCCAGTTCATCGGGATGATCGGCGACGAGTCGACGCTGGCCGACCTGGCGCTCTCGCTCGCCCCGCCCGCGCTGCGCGACGCCGGGCACCGGCTGGCCGCGACCGAGGCGGCCATGCGGGCGGCCGAGGTGCGCGGCAAGTACAGCACCGCCGCCGGCAAGGCCCAGCTGGCGTACGCGGACGCCCTGGCCGCCTGGGGTGAGGCCGGCGGGTACGACGCCGAGGTGCTCTTCGACACCGTCGCCACCATCGTGCTCGACCTGCCCTGGGACGCCGCCCGGGAGCGTCCGGTGCGCACGCTCTCCGGCGGCCAGCAGAAGCGCTTCGCGCTGGAACTGCTGCTCCGCGGCCCGGACGAGGTGCTGCTGCTGGACGAGCCGGACAACTTCCTCGACGTGCCCGGCAAACGCTGGCTGGAGGGGCGGCTGCGCGAGTCCGGCAAGTCGGTGCTGTACGTCTCGCACGACCGGGAACTGCTGGCGCACACCGCCGACCGGGTGGTCGCGGTGGAGGGTGGCAGCGCCTGGGTGCACCCGGGCGGCTTCGCCAGCTGGCACGAGGCGCGGGTGGCCCGGCACGCCCGCCTCGACGAGCTGCGCCGGCGCTGGGACGAGGAGCACCAGAAGCTCAAGGACCTGGTGCTGATGTACAAGCAGAAGGCCGCGTACAACGACGGGATGGCCTCGCGCTACCAGGCCGCGCAGACCCGGCTGCGCAAGTTCGAGGAGGCCGGGCCGCCGCCCGTACCGCCGAAGGACCAGGACATCCGGATGCGGCTGACCGGCGGGCGGACCGGCAAGCGCTCGGTGATCTGCGACAAGCTGGAGCTGGACGGCCTGACCTACCCGTTCGACCTGGAGATCTGGTACGGCGACCGGGTGGCGGTGCTCGGCGCCAACGGCACCGGCAAGTCGCACTTCCTGCGGCTGCTCGCCCGCGGCGGCACCGACCCGGACCCGGCCAACGGCCCGGTCGACGGCGCCGCGGCGCTCGCCCCGGTGGCGCACGACGGGGTGGCCCGCCTCGGCGCCCGGGTGCGGCCCGGCCACTTCTCGCAGACCCACGACCGGCCGGAGCTGATGGCGAAGACCCTCGTGGAGATCCTCTGGCGGGGCGACGAGCACCGGGCCGGCATGGACCGGCACGCGGCGATGGCGGCGCTGTCCCGCTACGAGCTGGCCGGGCAGGGCGACCAGCGGTTCGGCACCCTCTCCGGCGGCCAGCAGGCGCGCTTCCTGGTGCTGCTGCTGGAGCTCTCCGGGGCGACCCTGCTGCTGCTCGACGAGCCCACCGACAACCTGGACCTGGCCAGCGCGGAAGCCCTCGAAGCCGGGCTGGCCGCGTTCGAGGGCACGGTGGTCGCGGTGACCCACGACCGGTGGTTCACCCGCTCGTTCGACCGGTTCGTGCTCTTCCGCGGCGACGGCGAGGTGGTGGAGACCCCCGAGCCGGTCTGGGACGTCGGCTGAGCCGTCCGCCGGGCGGCGGAACGTCCGGCCGGCATAGGGTTGATCTCGTGACTGAGATGACCTACCGCCGGCTGGGCGACTCCGGGCTCGTGGTGTCCGTGGTCGGCATCGGCTGCAACAACTTCGGCCGGAAGCTCGACCTCGACGGCACCCGGGCGGTGGTCGACGCCGCGCTGGACGCCGGGATCAACTTCTTCGACACCGCCGACATCTACGGCGAGCCGCAGGGCGGCTCGGAGGAACTGCTGGGCCAGGCGCTCAAGGGGCGCCGGGACGACGTGGTGGTGGCCACCAAGTTCGGCATGGACATGCACGGCCTGAACGGGCCGGACTTCGGCGCCCGGGGCGCCCGCCGCTACATCGCGCGGGCGGTGGAGGCGTCGCTGCGCCGGCTCGGCACCGACCACATCGACCTGTACCAGATGCACGAGCCGGACCCGGGCACCCCGATCGACGAGACCCTCGCCGCCCTGGACGACCTGGTGCGTGCCGGCAAGGTGCGCTACCTGGGCAACTCCAACTTCGCCGGCTGGCAGATCGCGGATGCCGACTGGGTGGCCTCGTCTGCCGGCCGGACCCGGTTCATCAGCGCGCAGAACCACTACAGCCTGCTGGAGCGCTCCGTCGAGGCCGAGGTCATCCCGGCCTGCGAGCGGTTCGGGCTCGGCATGCTGCCGTTCTTCCCGCTGGCCAACGGACTGCTCACCGGCAAGTACAAGCGGGACCAGGCCCCGCCGCCCGGCAGCCGGCTCTCCGCCGGCGGCCGGTACGCGCAGCGCCTCGCCGCCGCCGACTGGGAGACCATCGAGGCGATCGAGGCGTACGCCGACGAGCGGGGGCTGTCGATGCTCCAGGTGGCCATCGGCGGGCTGGCCGCCCAGCCCGCGGTGACGTCGGTGATCGCCGGCGCCACCACTCCGGAACAGGTGCTCGCCAACGCCGCCGCGGGCTCCTGGCAGCCCACCGACGAGGACCTCGAGGCCCTGCGCGCCACCCTCTGACCCGTCGACGAACCGCCGCCCGGGTGTCGGCCCGGGCGGCGGTTTCGTCGTTGCGGATCGCCGCAACCGCGCGGGGGTTTTTCGCCCCACGAGGTTCAGCGCGGGTGAGGTCGGCGGCGGCCGACCAGCACCGGCACCGCCACCGCCAGGACGGCGAGCGCGAGACCGGCCAGCGCGAACGGCCACCACCGGGAACCTCCGTCGCGGGCGGCGTCGCCGGTGCCGGCCGCCGGAGCGGTCGCCGCGACCGGGGCGGGGACCGGCGGGGGCGACTGGGCGTCGCGCGCCTCCACCAGGGCGCTGGCCTCGCCCCGGTGCGGCGCGGGGGCGCTCACCGTGACCCGCCACCGGCCGGCGGAGAGGATCGGGCCGCTGGCGTAGAAGCCCTGCCCCTCGGTGGCCGGTTCCAGTTGCACCGGCCCGATCCGCCGGCCGTCCGGGCCGGTGGCGGTGAGGGTCAGCCGGACCATCTTGTCCAGGCGGTGCCCGTCGGCGTACACGGCCTGCACGGTCACCCCGTCGGCCCCGTCGCCGGCCACGGTCAGCTTGAGTTTCCCGGTGTGTGCGGCGGCCGGGGCGGTGGGCAGGAACGCCGCCAGGGCCAGTGCGACGAGCGCGGCGGTGATCGCCTGCCAGGTACGCGTCACGGGCGTCTCCTCACTGGAAGTGCGGGTGGGCCCCTTCCCACCGCCCCGGCGGTGGGAAGGGGCCCGCGGATCAGAGCCGGCGACCGGGAGCGATCCGGGTGGGATCGCCGCCGAGCCGGCCGGCGCCGTCGACCGGCTCGCCGTCGTTCGCCCGGACCCCGGCCCGGCTGGCCGTGCCGCCGAGCCGGACGATCATGGCGTCGGCGTCCCGGACCAGGGTGTCCCGGATCTCGGCCTCGGGCACCAGGGTGGCGTCGGCCGCGAGCGCCCGGAAGGCGGTCAGTGCCTTGATCGCCCGCTCGTCCTTGCCGGCCGCCTCGGCCTTGCGCGCCTCGTCGAGCTTCGCCGACAACTGCTTGTGCGCCTTGGTCGAGAGCCGGCTCGTCGCCTTGAACCGGTCCAGCAGGTTCTGCATGTCCCGGAACGAGGTGGTGACGAAGAACCGGACCTCCGAGGTGGTGACGTTGCCCGCCTTGTCGGTCGCGGTGACGGTCAGCTCGTGCAGGCCGAGCGGCAGCTCGTACATGGCCTGCAGGGTGCCGCTGGCGTACGGCCGGCCGTCCAGCTCGCCGACCACGGAGGCGATGCCCGAGGTCGGGTCGACCGCCTGCCAGGACACCCGGACGTCCTGGCTGTCACCGTAGAGCTGGCCGTCGGCGATGCCGGACACCAGCAGCGTCGGCTTCGTGCCGTCGATCCGCAACACCGCCGACTTGAGCGTCTCGGCGTTGCCGGCGTTGTCGGTGGCCCGGAACAGCAGCTCGTGCTGCCCGTCGCCGGCCACCTCGACCGGCGCCGAGTACGGTGTCCACGCGCCGCCGTCCAGCGACCACTCCACCGTCTTCACCTCGGACCCGGCATCGGTCGAGGTCAGCACGACCGGGACCGTCCCGTCGTGCCAGCCCTCGTCGTTGGCCGGGGCGAACGTCGCCGAGGTGACCGGCGCGGTGGCGTCGATCCGGACCGCGACGGTCTTCGTCGACTCCACGTTGCCCGCCTGGTCGGTCGAGCGGAACCGCAGCTCGTGCTCGCCGTCGCCGCTGACCGGCACCGGACCGGTGTACGCGGCCCAGGTGGTCGCCCCGTCGAGCTGGTACTCCGTGCCGGCCACCCCGCTGCCACCGTCCTCGTCGGCGGCGGTCAGCGTGACGGTGACCGGGCCGGTGTACCAGCCCTCGGTCGGGGTGCCGGAGACGGTGGCCGTGGTCACCGGGGCGGTCCCGTCGGCGGCCCCGGTGGTGAGCCGGAAGTAGTCGAACGCGGCTGTCTTCGACGCGGTCTGGTTGGCCCCGAGGGTGAACAGACCCACCTTCGGGGTCGCCCCGACGGCGCTGTTGGTGAGCGCCGTCAACGGCGTCCAGGCCGTCCCGTCGGCCGAGTACGACGCGGTGAAGGTGTCGCCCGTGCGGGCCAGCCGCAGGTACCACACCGAGGCGGTCAGGTTGCCCGCCTCCGGCTGCGGGTTCTGCACCGCGCCGCCGATCTCGCTGCGGAACTCGATCCGCCGCGTCACCGGCTGCCCGGGCTGGTTGTCGACGATGTAGTCGAACTTGAGGTAGTTGTCGTCGTCGGCGTGCACGATCAGGCCCGCCTGCTGGTACTGCTCGTTCAGCAGGCTGCCGTCGACCTTCGTCTCCAGCGTCCAGTCACCGGACGGGGCGTTCTGGAGGATGAAGTTCGCCGGCCCGGAGTTGCCGGAGCCGTAGATGTCGCCGTTGGGCACGTCGACCCGGAGCGCGCCGCCGGTCACCCGGTAGCCCGTCGGGTTCTCCCGCAGGATCGCGTCCCACCGGCACTTGTCCAGCGTGTCGCCGGTGAACTCGTCCGACGGGTCGACCGGCCCGGCCGGGGCGTCCGGCGAGACCTGGAACCAGTCGAAGGCCGCCTCCACCACCGGCGCGTCGGTGCCGCCGTTGAGCGCGAACAGCCCGATCCGCGGGTTGGTGATGCCGGCCAGCTCGGCGGACCGGCCGACCGGGGTGAACGTCTGCCCGTCGGCCGAGACGGCCGCCGTCAGGTTCGTCCCGTCGCTGCTGAGCCGCAGGTGCAGAGTGTCACCGGCGGGCGCGGCGATGCTGTCGGCGGCCTCGTTGCGCGGCACGCCGGCGGTCTCCCGGATGAACTCCACCCGCCGACCGCCCGAGTAGAGCAGGTCCAGCTTGGCGTAGTTCTCGTCGTCGCCGTACACCAGCAGGCCGGCCTGCTGGTAGTTGGCCGTCACCGGCAGGGTGACCCGGGTGGTCGCCTGCCACGCGCCGGACGGCGCCGGCTGGAGCACCAGGTTGGTGGCGTCGTTACGGCCGCCGTAGAGGTCGCCCACCGCGGTGGGCAGCCGGAGCGCGCCGTCGGAGACCGAGTACAGCTGGTTCTCCCGGACCACGCTGGTCCACCGCGCCCGGTCCAGGCTGGTGCCGGTGAAGTCGTCCGAGCGCGCCCCGAAGCAGGACGTGTTCGGCGCGTCCACCCGCACCGGCACCGTGGTGTACGACAGCGCGCCCTTGCTGTCGGTCACGGTCAGGGTGGCGGTGAAGGTGCCCGGGACGGTGTAGGTGTGCGTGGCGTCCAGGGTGGACGCCGTGCCGCCGTCGCCGAAGTCCCAGGCGTACGTCAGCGGGGTGTCGCCCTCGGCGTCGGTGGCCGTGCCGTCGAACCTCACGGTGACCGGCGCGGTGCCGGTCGCCGGGGTGGCGGTGGCGGTGACCACCGGCGGCGCGTTCTCGGTGACGCCCCGGCCGAGGAAGTCCATCCAGTTGACGTTGAGCAGCGAGCCAGCACCGCCGCCCGGGTCGCGGGCGACGAAGTACAGCGTCCCGCTCGCCGGGCCGGTCACCGGCGCGGTCACGTCGGTGTACGTCTGCCAGGCGCCGGTACCCGGCACGGTGGCCGAGGCGACCAGCGGCCCGTCGGGCGCGCCGGCGCGGACCTCGATCCGGCCGCCGCTGGTGGCCGAGGCGGCCCGGAACCGGATCGACGTGATGTTGGTCAGGTCGGCCGGGGCGAGCGACCACCAGTCGCCGTCCTCGATGAACCCGATGTTCTGGCCGCCGCCGGCGGTGTCGCCGGTGGTCTCGCGCTGCACGCCCGGGTCTCCGCCGCCGGTCGCGCCGGACACCCGGCCGGTGCCGGTGAAGTACTCGGCCTGCTTGCGCTTGGGCTGGAGCTGCTCGATGGCCCGGCCGGTGAGCGGGCCGGCGCCCTCGGCGCCGCCCAGGTCGGTGTAGGTGGCCTCGAAGACGGCGAAGACGTTCGCCTCGGCGCCGTGCCCGGAGGCCAGCGACGTCTGGACCGTGCCGGTGCAGCCGGTGTGCTGCTCCAGCGGGTGGGCGTGCTCGTCGTGGCCGAGCAGCACCTGGAGCCGGACCCGGTCGCAGTCGATCTCCGCGTCCTCCGGGTCGGTCACCGTTACCGTGTAGCGGACCTGGTCACCCCAGTCGAAGAAGCCGCCGTCCGGCGGGAACCCGATGGTCACCGTCGGTGCGGTGTTGCCCACGGTGACCGGCACGTTTGCCACCGCCGTACGGCCCTTCGGGTTGGTGACGGTGAGCTGCGCGTTGTACGTGCCGGCTGCGGCGTAGGTGTGCGTCGGGTTCGGCTCGGTCGAGGTCTGCCCGTCGCCGAACGCCCAGGCGTAGCTGAGCGTGCCGCCGTCCGGGTCGCGGGAGCCGGCGCTGGAGAAGGCGACGGTCAGCGGCGCCGGGCCGGAGGTCGGCTCGGCGCTGGCCTCCGCGATCGGGGCCCGGTCACCGGCGATGTAGTCGATCCGGTAGACGCCGGAGTTGTCGTTGTTGCCGCCGAAACCGCTGCCCCACTCGATGAGGTAGAGCGCGCCGTCCGGGCCGAACTCGAAGTCCATCGGCCGGAGCATGGTCATCCCGGTGAGGAGCTGGTTGATGTCCACGAGGCCCTTGCCGTCGCCGGTGAGCTGCATCGTGTACATCTTCGACTGGTTCCACTCGCCGAAGAGCGCCTTGCCGTCGTAGTACGCCGGCCACTTGCGGTCCGAGTTCAGCTCGGCGTCGTACCGGTAGACCGGGCCGCCCATCGGCGCGCCGCCGCCGCCGATTTCGGGGAAGCGCGGGTTGCCGCTGTAGTCGTAGTCGACGGTGGCCGGGATGGCCGGTGGCAGGTTGGTGAGGCCGGTGTTGTTGGGCGAGTCGTTCACCGGCGCGGCGCAGTCGAACTTCGGCCCGCTGGGGCCGGACGGGAAGGTGTAGTCGTTGTAGGCGTAGTTCGCGCCGGTGCAGTACGGCCAGCCGTAGTTGCCCGGGGTGGCGACGATGTTCCACTCGACAGTGCCCTCCGGGCCGCGGTCCGGGTCGGCGGCGCTGGCGTCCGGCCCGTAGTCGCCGACGTAGAGGGTGTCGGTGCCCGGGTCGACGCCGATCCGGAACGGGTTGCGGAAGCCCATCGCGAAGATCTCCGGCCGGGTCTTCGCGGTGCCCGGCGGGAACAGGTTGCCGGCCGGGACGGTGTACGTCCCGTCGTCCTCCGGGTGGATCCGGAGCACCTTGCCGCGCAGGTCGTTGGTGTTGCCGGAGGTGCGCTGCGCGTCGTAGTCCTGCCGGCCCGGCCGCTCGTCGATCGGGGTGAACGCGTTCGACTCGAACGGGTTGGTGTTGTCGCCGGTGGCCAGGTAGAGGTTGCCGGCGCTGTCGAAGGCCATGCTGCCGCCAGCGTGGCAGCAGGTGTTGCGCTGGGTGTCCACCCGCAGGACCTGCTTCTCGCTGGCCGGGTCGATGCTGTCACCGGTCACCGTGAAGCGGGAGAGCAGGTTGCGGGCGATCCCGTCGTTCGGGGCGTAGTAGAGGTAGATCCAGTTGTTGGTGGCGAAGTCCGGGTCGAGCCGGATGCCGATCAGGCCGTCCTCGTTGCCGGTGAAGACGTCCAGGTCGAGCGCGGTGACCGTGCTGCCGGTGTCCGGCTTGACGATCTGCACCCGACCGTCGCGCTCGACGTAGAAGACCCGCCCGTCCGGGGCGACGTCCAGTTCCATCGGGTTGCTGGTGTTGCTGTCCAGGGTCACCTTCTCGAAGCTGGCGGTCAGCGAGGCGCCGCAGTCGGCGTCCGCCACGCCGGCCGCGGAGCGGATGCCGCCGAGCAGGTGGGCGAGGAACTGCGGCTCCGCGTACGACTCGCGGGTGTGCCCGCCGCCGGTGTACCAGGCGCGGCCACCCTCGAAGTCGTGGCACCAGGCGATCGGGTGGTCGGCGCCCATCGCCCCCGCGCCGGGGGAGTAGCTGGTCTCGTCCAGGCTGGCCAGCACGTGCACGTCGGGACGCGGGTTGGACTGGTAGTTGTACCACTCGTCGAACCGGGACCAGCGCTCCGGCAGCCCGGCCGTGGCCGGATGGGCGTGGTCCTCCACCTTGACCGTGGCCTGCTGGTTCGCCGGGTGGCTGGCGAAGTACGCGCCGACCAGGTCGCCGTACCACGCCCAGCTGTACTCGGTGTCCGAGGCGGCGTGGATGCCGACGTACCCGCCGCCGGCGCGGATGTAGCGCTCGAAGGCGGCCTGCTGCTCGCCGTCGAGGACGTCGCCGGTGGTGGAGAGCCAGATCACCGCGCGGTACCGGGCGAGGTTGTCGTCGCTGAACGCGGCGCCGTCCTCGGTCGTGTCGACGGTGAACCCGTGCTCGGCGCCGAGCTGCTGGATGGCGGCGATGCCGGTCGGGATGGAGTCGTGCCGGAAACCGGCGGTCTTCGAGAACACCAGCACCGCGAACGGCTCGTCGGCCGCCGGCGCGGCGGGCGCGGTCAGCGGCTGGGTCTGCGCGGCGGGCGCCGCCAGGGGCGCGGCCTGCGCGGCGGGTGCGGTCTGCGCGGGGGGTGCGGCCTGTGCGGCGGGGATGCCGAACAGGGTGCTCGCGGCGAGCGCGAGGGGTAGCAGGGTGGCCAGGACGGGTACGCGGGCACGACGAGATCGGGACACGCCGCCTCCTATGTCGCGGTGGACAGGGGATCGCGGGGGCCGGCTCGCCGAAGACCGTCCCAGATGGGCCGGAGCGGACACCGTGCCAGGATGTCCGGACCAGCATTTTGTCGAATCGCTGAACAAATTAATCCCGCTGGATCCGTTGCAGGCAAGATGCCGGCCGGTAACGGTTTGGCAACGGCGGGCGACATTCCGAACAGGACCGTACGAAGTGCCCGGTCGCCCGAGGCATCGAGGGCCGTGCGCCTCGGTGGTCCGGACGGGCCGTCGACGCAGCGGGGTTGGCGGACCCCGCCTTGGCAGGCCGGCGGATCTGTCGTACGGTGACACGGACGTAACCCACGGGAGCCCGGTGGACCGGGCTGAGAGGGGGGCTGACAGCCCCCGACCGTCGAACCTGATCCGGGTAATGCCGGCGCAGGGAGGAGTGTTGCCGTGCCGTCCCTTGGGCGATTGCATCTGGTCACCGACACCCGACCCGGGCGGGATCCGCTCACCGTGGTCCGGGCCGCCCTCGCGGTGGCCCGCGCCGAGCTGGTGGTGCAGGTCCGGGTGGCGGACTCCGCGACCGACCGGGAGGCGTACGACCTGGCCCGCCGGGTGGTCGCGCTCTGCGCCGGGTACGACGCGACCTGCCTGGTCAACGACCGGCTGCACGTGGCGCTGGCGGTGGGTGCCGCCGGCGGCCACGTCGGCGCGGACGACCTGCCGGTCTGCGCGGCCCGCCGGGTGCTCGGCTCCGCCGCCGTGCTCGGCGCCACCGCGCGTGACCCGGGCACCGCCGCGGAGGCGGTCGCCGCCGGTGCCAGCTACCTGGGCGTCGGCCCCTGCCACCCGACCGGCACCAAGACCGGCCTGCCGGATCCGATCGGCCCCGCCGGGGTGGGCGCGGTAGCCGCCGCGGTGGCCGTGCCGGTGATCGCCATCGGCGGGGTCACCGCCGCGACCGTGCCGGCGCTGCGGGCCGCCGGGGCGTACGGGGTGGCGGTGGTCGGTGCGCTCTCCGCCGCCGCCGACCCGGGCCGGGCCACCGCCGAGCTGCTCCGGGCGTTGACGTGCTGACCGGGGGCCGGCCGGACGTGGCGGTGGTCGGCGCGGGGCCGATCGGGTTGGCGGTCGCCTGGCGCTGCGCCGCGCGCGGGCTGCGGGTGGTCGGGTACGACCCGGACCCGGGGTCGGGGGCGTCGGCGGTGGCCGCCGGGATGCTCTCCCCGGTCGCCGAGGCGTACTTCGGGGAACGGGAGCTGACCGGGCTGCTCTGCGAGTCCGCGGCGCGCTGGCCGGCGTTCGCCGCCGAGCTGACCGAGGCCACCGGACTGCCGATCGGCTACCGCACCGAGGGCACCCTGATGGTCGGGCTCACCGCCGACGACCTGGCCGAGGCGGGCCGGCTCTGGGCGTACCAGCAGGAGCTGGGGCTGCCGGTGACGCCGCTGCGCCCGACCCAGCTGCGCGACCGCGAGCCGGCGCTGGCGCCCCGGGTGCGCGGTGGTGCGCTGGCCCCCACCGACCACCAGGTCGACCCGCGGCTGCTGGTGCCGGCGCTGCGGGCGGCCGCTACGGCGGCCGGCGCGGTGCTGGTGCCGCGCGCGGTGCGCGAACTGTCCGAGCTGGACGCCCGGGTCACCGTGGTGGCGGCCGGCTGCGGCGCGGCCGCGCTGACCGGGCTGCCGGTCCGGCCGGTGAAGGGGCAGGTGCTCCGGCTGCGCACGCCCGGCGGCGAGCCGCCGGGCTTCCGGCACGTGATCCGGGGGTACGCCGACGGCGAGCACGTCTATCTGGTGCCCCGGGCGGGCGGTGAGGTGGTGGTCGGCGCGACGGTCGAGGAGCGCGCCGACCGGACGGTCACCGCCGGCGCGGTGCTGCGGCTGCTCCGCGCCGCGGCCGACCTGCTCCCCGAGCTGGCCGAGTACGACCTGGTGGAGATCGTCGCCGGGCTGCGTCCCGGCACGCCGGACAACGCCCCGATCCTCGGCCCGCTGCCCGGCCGGCCGGGCGTGCTGGCCGCCACCGGTCACCACCGGCACGGCATCGTGCTCACCCCGGTCACCGCCGACCTGGTCGCCGACCTGGCCGCCGGGGGCGACCCGGACCCGCTGCTCGCACCCTTCGCCCCGGACCGGTTCCGGCCGGCCCACCCACCCCGGCAGCCGAGCCCCGAGCGGCCCGGCCCGGCGGTGGACCACCGCGACGAGGTCGCGCCCGCCGAGGGCGGACGCCACGTTCGGCCCGCCGGCGTCGACCGGCAGACGACGGAGGAGGACAGGTGGAACTGACGGTGAACGGCGCCGGGCGGACCGTGCCCGGCGATGCCACGGTGGCCGACCTGGTCCGCGAGGTCACACCGCAGCGGCGCGGCGTGGCGGTGGCGGTCAACGGCGAGGTGGTGCCGCGCAGCGGCTGGCCGGCGACCGTGCTGCGCGACGGCGACCGGGTCGAGGTGCTCAGCGCCGCCCAGGGCGGGTGAGCGTGGTGACCTTCGACCTGGGCGGCGTCCCGTTCACCTCCCGGCTGATCCTGGGCACCGGCGGCGCGGCCAACCTGCACGTGCTGGAGCAGGCCATCCGGGCGTCCGGCACCGAACTGGTCACCGTGGCGCTGCGCCGGGTGGACACCACCCCGGCCGGGTCGGGCGGGCTGCTGGAACTGCTCGACCGGTGCGGGGTGCGGCTGCTGCCGAACACCGCCGGGTGCTACACCGCCGGCGAGGCGGTCAAGGTGGCGCACCTGGCCCGGGACGCGTTCGAGACCGACTGGGTGAAGCTGGAGGTGATCGGCGACGAGCGCACCCTGCTGCCGGACGGCGTCGAACTGCTCCGCGCCGCCGAGCAGTTGGTCGCCGACGGTTTCACCGTGCTGCCGTACACCAGCGACGACCCGGTGCTGGCGCGCCGGCTGGCCGACGTGGGCTGCGCGGCGGTGATGCCGGCCGGCGCGCCGATCGGCTCCGGGCTGGGGGTGTCCAACCCGCATCACATCCGGCTGATCCGGCAGAGCGTGGACGTGCCGGTGATCCTGGACGCCGGCATCGGCACCGCCTCGGACGCCGCGCTGGCCATGGAACTCGGCTGCGACGCGGTGCTGCTGGCCAGCGCGGTGACCCGGGCCGCCGACCCGGTGGCGATGGCCACCGCGATGCGGTTCGCCGTCGAGGCCGGCCGGTTGGCGTACGGGGCGGGCCGGATCGTCCGCCGCTTCCACGCGCTCGCCTCCACTCCGGACGAGGGAAGGCCCGACCTGTGACCGCGTCCGTCCGCCCGGCCGCGCCGGATCTTGGTGCGAAGAGGCCCGTGGCGGGGCCGTTCCGCACCAGGATCTCCCGGCGGCCGTCGGGGGTCGTGGTGCTGACCGATCGGTGGCAGGCGCGGGGGGCGTTGGTCGACGTGGTCGCGGCGGCGGTGGCCGGGGGAGTGCGCTGGGTGGTGCTGCGGGAGAAGGACCTGCCCCGCGCCGAGCGCGCCGCCCTCGCCGCCGACCTGCGGGCCGTGCTCGACGAGGCCGGCGGCACGCTGGTCGTCGCCGGACCCGACCCGCTCGACGGCGACGCCGTGCACCTGCCGTCCGCCGGCCCGTACCCGCCACCCCGGCTAGGCCTGGTCGGCCGCTCCTGCCACGACCGGGCCGAACTGGCCAGACTCAGCACAGAGGACTACGCGACCCTCTCGCCCGTCTTCCCCACCCGCAGCAAACCCGGCTACGGCCCACCCCTGCACCCCCGAGGACTCGCCGAGCTGATCACCGCCAGCCCGGTACCCGTCCTGGCCCTCGGCGGCATCGCCACCCCGGACCACGTCCACGCCTGCGTCGAGGCCGGTGCCGCGGGCGTCGCCGTCCTCGGTGCCGTCATGCGCGCCGACGACCCCACCGAAACCGCCGCCACCCTGACGGCGGCCTTCCACGCTCGAGGAGCGACGTGACCCCGACGACCGTGCTCACCGTCGCCGGCAGCGACTCCGGCGCCGGTGCCGGCATCCAGGCCGACCTCAAGGTCTTCGCCGCCCTCGGCGCGTACGGGACCAGCGTGCTCACCGCGGTCACCGCGCAGAACACCCGGGGCGTCGACGCCGTCCTGCCGCTGCCCCCGCGCACGGTCACCGACCAGTTGGAGAGCGTGCTGGTCGACTTCGACGTGCGGGCGGTCAAGACCGGGATGCTCGGCAGCCCGGCGGTCGCCGACGCGGTCGCGGCAGCGGCCCGGGACGGCCGGCTGCCGCACCTGGTCGTCGACCCGGTGCTGGTCGCCACCAGTGGACACACGCTCGGCGTGGTCGCCGCCGTCGAGCGGCTGCTGCCGTACGCCGAGGTGGCGACGCCGAACTGCGCGGAGGCCGCGGCCATCACCGGACGCCCGGTGACCACGGTCGAGGAGATGGTGGCCGCCGCCGAGGCGCTCGCCGCGGGCGGGCCGGCACACGTGGTGGTGACCGGCGGCGACGTGGACGCCGACGGCGAGGCGGTCGACGTGCTGCACGGCGGCGGGGTGAGCACGCTGCTGCGGGCGCCGCGGGTGGCCACCCGGCACAACCACGGCACCGGGTGCTCGTTCTCGGCGGCCATCGCGGTCCGGCTGGCGCTCGGCGATCCGGTGCCGGCGGCGGTGCGGGCCGCCAAGGAGTACGTGACCCGCGGGCTGGCCGGCGCGCGGGACTGGACGTTGGGCGCGGGACGCGGCCCGCTGGACCACTTCGGCTGGTCCGCTTGATCACCAGGGAGGCTGTCATGCAGGCACGTCGCAAGGTGTACGTCGAGGGGTCCCGGCCGGATGTGCGGGTGCCGTTCGCGGAGGTGGACCTGACCGGGGACAACCCGCCGGTGCGGCTCTACGACACCTCGGGGCCGGGCGCGGACCCGGAGGTGGGGCTGCCGCCGCTGCGCGGCCCGTGGATCGCCGGGCGCGGGGACGTCGCCCCGGTGCGGGGTGCCGGCACCCCGCTGGCCGGGGTGGCCGGGAAGCGGCCGACGCAGCTCGCGTACGCCCGGGCCGGGATCGTCACGCCGGAGATGGAGTTCGTCGCGATCCGGGAGGGCATGGCGCCGGAGTTCGTCCGGGACGAGATCGCGGCCGGGCGGGCGGTGCTGCCGCTCAACGTCAACCACCCGGAGTGCGAGCCGGCCATCATCGGCAAGGCGTTCCTGGTGAAGGTGAACGCGAACATCGGCACCTCGGCGGTCACCTCGTCGGTGGCCGAGGAGGTGGAGAAGCTGACCTGGGCGACCCGGTGGGGCGCGGACACGGTGATGGACCTGTCGACCGGCAAGCGGATCCACGAGACTCGCGAGGCGATCGTGCGGAACTCGCCGGTGCCGATCGGCACCGTGCCGATCTACCAGGCGCTGGAGAAGGTCGGCGGTGACCCGGTGAAGTTGAGCTGGGAGGTGTTCCGGGACACCGTCGTCGAGCAGGCCGAGCAGGGCGTCGACTACATGACCGTGCACGCCGGGGTGCTGCTGCCGTACGTGCCGATGGCGGTGGACCGGGTGACCGGGATCGTCTCCCGGGGCGGCTCGATCATGGCGGCCTGGTGCCTGGCGCACCACGAGGAGAACTTCCTCTACACCAACTTCCGCGAGCTCTGCGAGATCCTGGCCCGCTACGACGTGACGTTCTCGCTGGGTGACGGGCTCCGCCCCGGGTCCATCGCGGACGCCAACGACGAGGCGCAGTTCGCCGAGCTGAGGACGCTCGGCGAGCTGACCCGGATCGCCTGGGAGTACGACGTGCAGGTGATGATCGAGGGCCCCGGGCACGTGCCGATGCACAAGATCAAGGAGAACGTGGACCTCCAGCAGGAGTGGTGCCACGAGGCACCGTTCTACACGCTCGGTCCGCTGACCACCGACATCGCGCCCGCGTACGACCACATCACCTCGGCGATCGGCGCGGCGATGATCGGCATGTTCGGCACCGCCATGCTCTGTTACGTGACGCCGAAGGAGCACCTGGGGCTGCCGGACCGGGACGACGTGAAGGCCGGCGTTATCGCGTACAAGATCGCGGCGCACGCGGCCGATCTGGCCAAGGGGCACCCCGGGGCGCAGGCCTGGGACGACGCGCTGTCCAAGGCGCGGTTCGAGTTCCGCTGGGAGGACCAGTTCAACCTCTCGCTGGACCCGGAGACCGCACGGTCGTACCACGACGCCACGCTGCCGGCGCAGCCGGCGAAGACGGCGCACTTCTGCTCGATGTGCGGCCCGAAGTTCTGCTCGATGAAGATCACCCAGGAGCTCAAGGAGTACGCGGCGCGCGGCATGAAGGACAAGTCGGCGGAGTTCGTCTCCTCCGGCGGCCGGGTCTACCTGCCGCTGGCCTGATCCCGCGCCGGCGGATGTTCCGGGGTGGTCGGTGTCGATGGCGCGCCAGGAGCCCCGCTGCTGACGGGACCGGGCGGGTGTGACCGGTGTACTGGGTGCGGTTGTTGGCGCTCCGGCGGCAACAACCGCACCCAGAGACGTCAGTCGCGGTGGTGACGGCCGGTGGAGCGCAGCGAGCGGCGGCCGCTCTCCTGCTCGGGCTCGTTGTCCGCCAGCGGGCGGCCCAGTCCGGCCACCCAGTCGACGTACTCCTCGTCCTGCTCCGCCAGCGGCTCCGCCTCAACCGCGCCGGAGCCGCTCTCGTCGGTGCGGGCACGGTTGCGTCGGAACAGCCCGAGCCGGCCGCGGAGTCGCCCGCCGTTCTGCTCCGCCTCGCCGGACACCGCGCCGCCGGGCGTCCCGGCCCCGTCGTCCGGTCCCTCCGATGTGGTGCCGGCCGGCGCCGTCGGCCCGGCGCGCCGGGCGGTGGCGAGGGCCTCCCAGCTCGCGGCCCGCTCCAGGTCGGGCAGGGGAGCGCGGTGCCGGGGCCGGTGTCCTTCCTCGGGTACGGCCGGTCCGGTCGGCTCGTCCCGCGCGGCGGGGGGCCGGGCCGGCGCCGACCACGCCGGTGCGACCGGCCAGGTGGAGCGCGGTGCGGCCGGTCGGTCGGCCGTGGGCGTGACGGGAGCCGGCACCGGGTTGAGGACCGGTCGGGCCGGCTCCCGCGTCCCCTCGCGCCGCGTGCCGGCGGCCGGTGCGTCACCGGCGGCCGGGCGCGGGGGCGCGGCGGCGGGGTCCGTGGTGCCGGTTGCGGGTTCGGCGACGGTCGCCGCCCACGCGGCCGTCGGCGCCGGCTCGATGCCGGTGGCCCGCGTCCCGGCGACGTCGCCGCCGGACCCGGCGGGGTCGGCCGTGCCCGCGGCCGCCGGCACCTGGCCGGTCGAGGCGCCGCCAGCCACCTGGCCGGTCGAGGCGCGGCCAGCCACCTGGCCGGTCGAGGCGCGGCCAGCCACCTGGCCGGTCGAGGCGCGACCGGACGCCGCCGGGCTGACCGAGGCTTTGCCGGACGCCGTCGGGCCGGTCGAAGCGCCGCTGGCGGCCGGGTCGATCGAGGCGGCGCCGGTCGAAGGGCTGCCGGGCGTCGGTCCGGTCGAGGCACCGCTGGACGCCGGGTCGGTGGAGGCGCTGTCGCGTGCCGACGTCGCGGCGGACGGGCCGCCGGTCGTCGCCGGGCCGGCGGTTGGGTTGGTCGGGTCGGCGCGCTTGGCGGTGGCCTTCGGCTTGCGGGTCCGGCGGGGCCGGGGGGCGGGCTCGGCGGGCGTCGCCGCGCCGGCGTCATCGCCGGTCGACTCGGCGGCCGCCGGCTCCTCGGCGGCGGTCGCGCGGCGGGACGACCGGCCGGCGGTCGACGCCGCCGTGGAGCGGGACGACCGCCCCTTTCTCGATCGCCCGGTACCACTCGGCTGCTCGGGCGCGTCGTCCCTCGGGACGGGCTCCGGCGGGGTGCCCACCGCGGCCCTTCGCGACGCCGCGGTGCTGCTCACAGCGTCTCCCGGTGCCGTTGTCGCCGCGTCGCGCGCGGACCCGGCGTCGGCCCCTGTCGAGATGCTCAGGGCGCCCGCCGCCGCGCGGGCCTGCGCGGCGGCGGCCCCTGCCGAGGTGCTCGACAGGTCGCTCGGTGCCGCGTCGCGGCCGGGTGGGGCGCTGGCGGCGGTGCCGCGCGAAGCGCCGCCCGGGCTCGTCGCGCCCGGGTCCACGGCGTGCGCCGGGTCCGCAGCGTGCCCCGGGTCGGCGGGGTGCGCCGGGTCCGCGACGTGCGTCGGGTGCGACGGCACGGCGCCTCGCGCCTGGCCGGCCGATGCCCCTGGCGTCGCGCCGGCGGTCGCCGGCTCGGCGGGCGGTGCGGGGAACGCGTTCGGCGCCGCGGCGGCGGTCGGTTCGGCGGATGGCTGCTCGTGCGTACCGGCCCTCGCCGGCTCGACCGGGTGCGCGGGCCGGGGGGCGGGGGCCGGAACGCCGGCACTGCCCGCCCGGTCCGCCGTCCTGCCTTCGGTGGCGTCCGGGCCGTGGTCGGCGGCGCGGGGCGGGAAGCCGGTCGCGCCGGCCGCCGGCCAGTCCCAGTGCGCCGGAGTGGAGCGGCCCGCGGCTGCGGCGGTGGGTACGGTGCCCACCGCGCCCGGGCCGGGACCGGCGGCCAGGTCGGCGCCGGCCACCTCGGCGTCGCCCGGTTCGGCGGCCCGGTCCGCTCCGGTCCCGGTCGGCCGCGCGCCGGGCAGCGGCGGGCCGGCCGGCAGCGGCCGTAGGATGTCGGTCGGCTCGATGGCCTGGGGTGCGGCAGCGGACCCGCCGGACGGCCGGCGCGCCAGCGCGGCGGCGGCCGAGCCGAGTGCCCCGGCGGCGACCGCGAGCAGGGCGCCGTAGTAGGGCGCGAGCTGGTAGCGGTCGACGGCGTCACCGGGACCGGCGGCCAGGTAGGCGAACGCCACCAGCACCGGTCCGGCCACCCCGGTCGCCCCGGCCACCAGCGGCGGGTGCCCGCGCCAGCGGGCCAGCGCCCCACTCACCGCCCCGGCGAGCAGCGCCGTGGTCGGTAGCACCAGCATCGCCAGGCGCTGCGCCGCGTCGGCGTCGAGCCACGCCGGCTCGAAGACCCCGAGCCGGACCAGCGGCAGTGCCCCGGTGGCCGAGAACGACGGTACGGCCGACAGCAGCGCGAGCAGCCACAGCGCTCCGGCGACCGCCGCCATGTTCCAGCCGACCGGTGGCTTGAGCAGGACGGCCAGCGCGGCGCCCGCGCCCACCACCGCGCCGAGGACGGCGCAGATGCCGGCCGCCCAGACCGGGTCGACGGAGATGAGCTCGGCGGCCCGGGCGGGCTGCATGCACAGCGGCGCGACCACGGTGGCGCCGAGGGCGGCGGAGGCCGCGACGGCCAACTGCCGTCCGGTGCCGGTGAGCGCACCGTCGCGCCGGGCGACGCGTTCGGTGAGGACGGCACCGACCACGGCGGCGTTGGCCGCGCACCAGCCCACCCAGACGAGCTGGGCCGGCCACTGGTTGACGGTGACGCCGGTGAAGCTGCCGGTGAGCCGCAGGATGCCGAAGCCGTACGCGAGCCCGAGCTGGCCGGCGCCGGCCAGCAGGCTCACCCCGAGCGCCGTGAGCAGCAGCCTGCTCCAGGTCCGAAAGGCCATGTCCGGCACGTTACGGTCCGGTGCGCCCGATCGCCACCGGCGCGCCGTGCGGCGTGGCAGCCCTGCTCGCGGCGGGTCTACTTGAGTTCGACGAGGCGGGCCAGGTAGGTGGTGTCCCCGACGTTGGTGAGCATGTGGATGGCCCCCGGGTCCCGGTAGACCACGCCGCCGGTCGGCTCGTCGGCGTCGATCCGGGTGCCGTCGACCGTCTGCACCACGTTCTTCGCACCCTGGATCGCCACCACCAGGTACGGGTGGTCGTGCCGGTGCAGCGGCTGCCGCTCGCCGGGTTCGAGGCGGATGTGCCACACCCGTACCCGGTCGTTCTCGTACACGATCTCCTGGCCCACGGGCCCGAGCTCGTGTTCCTCGATCACCTCGGTCATCGGTCTCCGTCCAGGTGGGGGAGCACCTCGGCGGCGATGAGCTCGAGGTGGTCCAGGTCGGCGAAGTCGATCAGTCGCAGGTGCACCCGGGTCGCGCCGGCGGCGGCGAACTCGCCGATCCGGTCGACCAGCTGCGCCGGCGAGCCCACCACCGGGTCCTCCGGTGGCAGGGCGCTCTTGACGTGCAGCGGGGCCGCCCGCCGCTGGGCCTCGGCGTCGGTCCGGCCGATCGCCACCACGATCCCGGCGGAGAGCACCAGCGGTGCCCGCCCGGAGGCCGCCCGTCCGGTCCGGTCGCAGGCCTCCCGCACCCGCTCGTACGCCTCAGCGGTCTCGGCCACCGACTTGAACGGCATGTTGAACTCGTCCGCGTACCGGGCGGCCAGCTCCGGGGTGCGCTTCGGACCGCGCCCACCGATGATCACCGGCGGTCCGGGGGTCTGCACCGGCTTCGGCAGCGCGGGCGCGTCCACCAACCGGTAGTGGGCGCCGGTGAAGCTGTACGTCTCGCCGGGCGGGGTCCGCCACAGCCCGGTGATCACCTCGAGCTGTTCGGCGAGCCGGTCGAACCGCTCGGTCACGCCCGGGAACGGGATGCCGTACGAGGTGTGCTCCCGCTCGTACCAGCCGGCGCCGATGCCCAGCTCGACCCGGCCGCCGCTCATCTGGTCGACCTGGGCCACCATCACCGCCAGCGGGCCGGGCAGCCGGAAGGTGGCCGAGGTGACCAGCGTGCCGAGCCGGATCCGGGTGGTCTCCCGGGCCAGCGCGGCCAGGGTCAGCCAGGCGTCCGTGGGGCCGGGAAGGCCGGGGTCCTCGCCCATCGACTGGTAGTGGTCGGCCCGGAGGAAGCCCTCGAAGCCGCCCGCCTCGGCCAGCCGGGCGTACCGGAGCTGGTCGTCGTAGCTGGCGCCGCGGTGCGGCTCGGTGAAGACGCAGACCCGCATGCTCATGCCGGCACTCCGCCACGCGACCTGCCGCGGGGCGGCTCGGCGGGAGGCTGGCTGATCCGCCCGCCGCGTCCGCTCATCGCCCCTCCGCGCCGGCCGGCGCCGGCACGTCCCGCTCCATCAGCAGCTCGTGCAGGTCGGCGCTGACCTGGGCTACGTCGGCCAGGTGCGCGTTGCGGCCCAGGGTGCGCGGCCGCGGGATGTCCACCTCCAGGATCCGGCGGATCCGGCCGGGGCGGGGGCTGAGCACCACCACCCGGTCGGCCAGCAGGACCGCCTCGTCGATCGAGTGGGTGACGAAGACGACGGTGGGTGAGCTCTCCATGTGGATCCGCTGGAGCTCGCCGGCGAGTTCCTCGCGGGTGAGCGCGTCGAGCGCGGAGAACGGCTCGTCCATCAGCATCACCCGCGGCTCGCCGATCAGCGACCGGCACAGCGAGACCCGCTGCTGCATGCCGCCGGAGAGTTCGTGCGGCAGGCGCTTCTCGAAACCGGCCAGGCCGGCCAGGTCGAGCAGTTGCCGGGCCCGCTCCCGGTGCTTGGCCCGCTTCCAACCGAAGATCTCCACCGGCAGCAGGACGTTGTCCAGCACCGTGCGCCAGGGCAGCAGGGCGGGCCGCTGGAAGAGCATCGCGATGTCCCGGCGCGGGCGGGTGATCGGCGTACCGGCCACGGTGATCTCGCCGCTGGTCACCGGGAGCAGGCCGGCGATCAGCCGGAGCAGGGTGGACTTGCCGCAGCCGGAGCGGCCGAGCACGGCGACGAACTCGCCCTCCGCGACGTGCAGGTCGATGCCGCGCAGCGCCTCGACCCGCCCGCTACGGCCGTCGAAGGTGCGGGACACCCCGGACAGTCGGATCATCCCCGGCGGCCTTCCCTGAGTGGGCAATCAGTAACGCGGCACAGGGTATCCGGCTCGTGCCCATGACACACCGTCCGGGGTGGACGTCACTTTGTTTCCGTTCCGCAACCCGGTACGCCTGGCACCACAAAGGTGCGGTTCTCGTACGCTGTGCCCGCGAAGAGTCCCCTCACGACGGTGGTGTCGGCTTCACCCCCTCCGCCGACGCCGCCAGACAACCCCTCCGGTGGCCAGCGGGCCCCGGTCGGAAAGGACATGGTGCACTGATGAGAAGGCTGACCCGTACGGTCGCCACGGCCGCCCTGGCCACCGCGCTGGCCCTGGTATCGGCGTGCAGCGGTGGTTCCGACTCCGGCGACGACGCCAAGGCCCCCGAGGGCGCGGCGCTGGAGAAGGTGACCTACCTCACCTCGTTCGGCAACTTCGGCCGCGACTCCTACGCCTGGGTGGCGAAGGAGAAGGGCTTCTTCAAGGACGCCGGGTTCGACGTGGAGATCAAGCCCGGCCAGGGCACCGGTGCCGTCATCCAGACGATCGTCGGCGGCCAGGCCCAGTTCGGCCCGATCGACCTGACCGGTGGCCTGCTCCAGCTCGGCAACGGCCAGGCGAAGGACTTCGTCGCGGTGGCCGCGATCCAGCAGCGCACCATGGCGGCGATCGCCACCGTCGAGGGCAAGAACATCGCGTCGCCGAAGGACCTGGAGGGCAAGAAGCTCGCCGACACCCCCGGCTCCGTGGTCCGCAACCTCTTCCCGACGTACGCCCGGATGGCCGGCGTGGACGCCAGCAAGGTGACCTGGGTCAACGGTGAGGCGCAGACCCTGATGGGCACGCTGGCCAGCGGCCAGGTGGACGGCATCGGCCAGTTCGTCGTCGGGCAGCCGACGATCGAGACGGTGACCAAGAAGAAGGCCGTCCTGCTGCCGTACAGCAACGTGATGCAGGACCTCTACGGCAACGTGCTGATCACCTCGGCGAAGATCGCCAAGGAGAAGCCGGAGATGGTCAAGCGGTTCACCGCAGCCCTGCTCAAGGGCCTGGAGTACAGCCTGGCCAACCCGAAGGAGGCGGCCGAGCTGCTGAAGAAGAACGTGGACGCCACCAGCGTCGACGCGGCCGCCGCCGAGCTGCAGCTGATGGCCGGTTACGTCCGGTCCAGCAACTCGGGCACCGCGATCGGCACCCTGGACAGCGGCCGGGTCGCCAAGAGCATCGCGATCCTGCAGGGCGCCGGCTCGCTCAAGCAGAACATCACCCCCGACCAGATCATCGACTTCAACCTCGCGCCGAAGGCCTGATCGACGTCGATCGTGCCACGGGGGTGCGACCCGCCGGGATGCCCCGGAGGGCGCACCCCCGTCGCGTGCCGGCCGCGGCCGGCAGGAGAGGAGGACCCGTGACGGAGACGACCGGTACCCGATCCGGCCCCACCGGGGCGGGCCGGGCGGCCGAGGCCGGCGCACCCCCGGCAGCGACGCCCACCACCGCGCCGGCGATCCCGGCCGCCCGGCGGTCGGACGTACGCCCGGCGGCGGTGGGCCTGCCGCTGCTCGGCCTGGTGATCGCGCTGACCGCCTGGTGGCTGGTCACGTCGGTGCTGGAACTGGTGCATCCGGCGTCCCTGCCGCCACCGCAGGCGGTGTGGAGGTCGCTGACCTCGACCGTCGACGTGCTGCTGCCGGCACTGGGCTGGACCACCCTGATGACGCTGGTCGGCTTCCTGCTCTCGGCGGTCGCCGGGGTGCTGATCGGGATGGCGCTGGCCGCCTCCCGCCGGGTCGAGCGGATGTTCGCGCCGCTGCTGGTGGCGGTCAACGCGGTGCCGAAGATCGCCCTCGGTCCGCTGCTGGTGGTCTCGGTCGGCTGGGGTGAGAAGCCCATTCTGACCATGGTCTTCCTGCTCTGCTTCTTCCCGATCGTGCTCTCCACGGCGACCGGCCTCACCACCACGCCGGCGGACCTGGCCGAGTTGGCCCGGTCGCTGAACGCCTCGTGGTGGCAGGCGTTCCGCAAGGTGCGCTTCCCGGCCGCGCTGCCGCAGATCTTCGTCGGCCTCAAGGTGGCGATGCCGCTGGCCGCGATCGGTGCGGTGATCGGCGAGTTCTACTCGGACCTGCCGGGGCTGGGCTACCAGATCCTGCAGTACAACGGCATCGGCGACACCGCGACCGCCTGGGCGGCCATCGTGCTGATCGCGGCCATGAGCATCCTGCTCTACAGCGCCCTCTCCATGGTCGAGCGCCTGGCCCTCCCCTGGCTCCGCGAGACCACCAGCAGCCGCTGACGGACTCAATCAACGGATACGTCGACAGGGGACCCTGCAGATCCCCAACCCAAGGCGTGGCGGGCCGGCCCCAATGCGAGGCCGGCCCGCAGCCGTCAACGGTGCCCACCCCGCCTACGACGAACCGCGCCAGGCCGAAACGAGACCGAAGATCAGCCCGCCAACCGCCAACGCCCATTCCGCGCCACCAGCGTGGTGAGCGCCTGCGGCATCAGCCCGGAGTGGTTGTCCGGGGTCATCCGGATCGGCCCGGACAGACCGTCCATCTGGGACGTCTCCAGCACGTCCCGGATGCCGTCCCGGTTCACCTGCCCGGCCGGCCCGCCGGCGCGCAGTTCGGCGTCCGCGATGAGCTGCACCGCGTCTGCGGCGAACGACGAGGAGCCATGGTAGCCGCCGAAGCGGGCGGTGTAGTCCTGGAACCACTGCCGGCGGGCCGCCTTCGCCGGGGTGGTGGCGATCACGTCATCGATCACCATGGTCTGCGTGAAGATCAGCGTGGCCCGTTCGGTGGCCCGCGCCGCGGTGCCGAGGAAGAGGTCACCGGCGGCCGAGGCGTCGAAGAAGAGCGACCCCTCGAAGCCGGCCTGCTGGGCCGAGGCCGCGGCGAGCGTCGCCTGCTCCGGCGGGGTCCACACGACCAGCGCGTCCGGCTCGCGCGCGGTGAGGACGCCGACCTGCTGGCCGACCTCGGTGGCGGTGTTCGGCACCGCCACCTCGCGCTGCGACCTGACGTTCGCCTTGGCGAACTCGCGGCGCAGCGCGGCGAGCCCCTCGCGGCCGTAGTCGTCGTCGCTGTGCAGCACACCGACCTTGCGGACGCCGGCGCGGCGCAGTTCGGCGGTGAGGGCGGCGGCGCTGTCGGCCGCGTTCGGCGCCAGCTTGAACATGTACCGGCGCTGGGCCACCGGTTCGGCCACCGCGCCGGACGCGGCGAGGGCGATGGTGGGGATCCGCTTCTCGTCGATGGTCCGCGCGGCGCCGACGGCGCACTCGTTGCAGCCGCCCATGATGATCGCGCTGACCTGGGCGTCGTCACTGAACTCGCTGATGTTGCGCAGCGACTCGCTGGCGTCGGACCGGTTGTCCTTCACCTTCAGTTCGATCTTCCGGCCGTCCAGCGCGCCGGAGGAGTTCAGCTGGTCGACCTTGAGTTCGAGGGCCCGCTGGTACGCCTTGCCGACCGGTGCGGCCGCGCCGGAGAGCTCCAGGTCGGCGGCGATGACGATCGGACTCGTGTCCTGCTCCTCCGCGCCGAACTGGCAGCCGGTGAGTGTGGTGGCCAGCACGGCCGATGCGAGCGCGGCGGCGGTCGCGGAGCGGATGGGGCTCAACTCAGTCCTCCAGGTGCGGCGCGGGCACTACTGCCCGGTCACCGCCGGGTAATCCGTCCTCAATAGAGGAACGGTATGGTCTCTGCCGTACGGTGTGCGCGAAGCCTGCAAAACCATGCCAACGCCGCGCGCTGCGGTCAAGCGGCAGCGGCTGGAGGCATTTCGGGATGCGGATCCCACATGTTGGGGTCACGAGATGTTTGCAAACGCTCACGCTACCGGCAGGTATGACCACTCTGGAGTCACATGCCCTGTTCAAGGGCTTGGGGAAATGTAGGTATCTGTTGACCGGATCACGGGTTGCGTGCCGTGCGACCGTTTCCTGCCCGCCTGCGGCTTCCCAAAAAACTTCTCGTCTGATGAAATCGCGGCCGTGCCGCGCGTGGCGCTGGCCGCTGCACCAGGCACGGGTCGGTGGGTCAGGCGTGGGAGAAACGACGGAGGCGATGTCGTGAGCACCGGACCGACGACCCTGCCCGAAAGTGGCGACAAGCGTTCGCGTACCCGCCGGCGAATGCCCCGCCTGCGCGACGTCCGGATCCGGTCCAAGCTCGCGCTGATCCTCGTCGTGCCGGTCGCGGCCGTGCTCGCGCTCGCCACCGTCCGGCTGGTCTCCGTCGGTCAGGGGGCGTTCGACGCCACCCGGGCGCGGGCCCTCACCGCGCTCTCCATCGACGTCTCCGCGCTCACCCAGGCCGTGCACGCCGAGCGGATGGCGGCGTCCGCCTTTCTGGCCAGCCCGCAGCAGCAGGCCGACGCGTTCAACCTGCGGGTGCGCCAGACGCAGCAGCGGGTCGACGAGTACCGCGCGGAGCGGAACCGGATCGGTACGCCGCCGGCGGCGGTCCGGGACCGGCTCGCGGCCATCGACAGCCACCTGGAGACGCTGGACAGCACCCGGCAGGAGGTGCTGGACCGGCAGCAGATGGCGGTCGCCGAGGCGGCGCTGCGCTACGGGGTGGTCCTCGCCGACCTGGTCGCCTACGGCGACGGACTGGCCCAGCTGCCCGGTGACGAGCAGTTGGCGGACAGTCGACGGGCGGTGGCGGCCTTCGCCCGCGCCAAGGCGGCGGTCGCCGAGCAGGAGTCGGTCGCGTTCACCGCGCTCAGCGGCGGAGAACTCGACGAGGAGCAGTTCTCCTCGTTCGTGGCCACCCAGACCAGTCAGCAGGAGGCGCTGATCGCCTTCTTCCTGGCCGCCGACCCGGCCCAGCGCGCCCTGGTCGACAGCACCGTCTCCGGCGACGCGGTCGTGCTGGCCGACCGGCTGGCCGCCGACATCACCCGCTCGGTCGGGCAGCGCTCCCTGGTCAGCGCCCGGGACGCCACCACCGCGATCGGCGCGGTCAACGACCTGATGCGGTGGGCCGAGATCCAGTTGCAGGACCGGCTGCTCGCCCAGGCCGAGGACGCCCGCTCGGCGGTGATCCGGCAGGCCGTCATCGAGTCGGTGCTGGTGCTGCTCACCCTGCTCATCGCGATCACGCTCGCGGTGGTGCTGGCCCGCTCGCTCAACCACTCGCTGCGCCGGCTGCGCGAGGGCGCCCTCTCGGTGGCCAACCACGACCTGCCGGACGCGGTGCAGCGGCTGCAGAACATGGGCAGCGTCTCCGAGGGCGGCGTCGACGAGATCGTCCGCGAGGTACGGGACCCGATCAAGCTGGACAGCCGGGACGAGGTGGGCCAGGTCGCCCTCGCCTTCAACGTGGTCCACCGGGAGGCGGTCCGGATCGCGGCCGAACAGGCCGCGCTGCGGACCAGCGTCTCGGCGATGTTCCTGAACCTGGCCCGCCGTAGTCAGACCCTGGTCGACCGGATGATCGGCGAGCTGGACGCGATCGAGCGCGGCGAGGAGGACCCGAAGCGGCTGGCCCAGCTCTTCGAGCTGGACCACTTGGCCACCCGGATGCGCCGCAACGACGAGAACCTGCTGGTGCTGGCCGGTGCCGATTCCGCCGTGCCGCGCCGCGACGACGCCCTGCTGGTGGACGTGCTGCGAGCCGCCCAGTCCGAGGTGGAGCTCTACAACCGGATCGAGTTCGGCACGGTCGACACCGACGTCTCGGTCGCCGCGCACGCGGTCAACGACGTGGTCCGGCTGGTCGCCGAGCTGCTCGACAACGCCACCCGGTTCTCGCCGCCGAACACCGTGGTGGTGGCGGACGGCCGGCGGATCCGCGACTACGTGCTGATCCAGGTGGAGGACCGCGGCCTCGGCCTCTCCGACGAGCAGCTCGACTCGCTCAACCGGCGGCTGGCCGCCCCGCCGAGCGTCGACGTCGCGGCCTTCCGGCTGATGGGTCTGGCCGTGGTGAGCCGGCTCGCGGCCCGGTACGGCATCCGGGTCGACCTGCGCCGCAACGTCGAGGGCGGCACCGTCGCCCAGGTGACGCTGCCCGCCGCCACGGTGGTGCTGCCGAGCCTGCGCGACCGTGGACAGGCCATCACCCGGCCGCGCCAGCCGCTCGCGGTCGAGCAGAGCCCGCATGCCACGGCCGGGCTCGGTGAGCCGCTGGCCGGGCGTACCGCCGCGGCCACCCTGCCCGACCAGTGGCGGACCGAGCCGGCGGCGCCATCGCCGTGGCCGGCCCGCGAGCAGGCCCGGGAGACCGCCTCCCCGGTGCAGGCCGCCGGCCTGCCGGCGACCCACCCGACGCTTCCCCCGCCGCCGGCGGCCCACCCGGGCTTCAGCGCCGACCAGGCCGGTACGCCGGCCGGTGGGCGCTCCACCCTGGACCGGCTGCCCCGGCGTACCCCCGGCGCGGCCGCCGACGGCGGGCCGCTCCTGCCCGCGGGCCCGGTGGCCGGCACCGCTGCCACCGCCGCCACCACGCCCGCGACGAATCCGTTCGGGGCGACCGGCGGCGTCCCGAGCGCCGCCGCCCCGAGCGCCGCCGCCCCGAGCGGTGGCTTCCCGAGCGCTGGCGCCCCGAGCGCCGGCTTCGGCCGCGGGTTGGGCGCCGACCTGGCCGCCACCGCGCCGCTGGCGCAGCCGGCCGCGCCGATCACCCCGCGCCCCGAGCAGCCGGCCGAGGCGCCGATCTTCCGGGAGATGGAAGCGGTCTGGTTCCGTTCGCACGGCAACGACGTCACTACCATCTTCGCCCGGCCCAACTTCGACCAGGACCCGTCCGCCGCCGCGGCGACCGGGACGCAGCAACCGGCGGCGCCGTCGCCCGCGCGGCCACCGCTGCCCACCCGGTCGCCCGGGGCGTCGGCCACGCCGCCGCCCGCCCAGCCTCCGCCGCCGTCGTACACTCCACCGGCCGCGGACGCGTCGAGCCCGGCGGCACCGGCCACGGCGGGGCCGGACCCGGCGGCGTCGGCCCCCGCGTCGGACCCGGACGCCTGGCGGACGGCGGCCGACGAGGGCTGGTCCCGGGCGAGCCGGGCCGCCGAGCCCACCGCCGGCGGAACGACCCGGTCCGGGCTGCCCAAGCGGGTCCCGCAGGCGCAGCTGGTGCCGGGAGGCATCGAACCGCGTGGTGGCCGGGCACGGACCCGGCGCACCCCGGACGACGTACGCGGCCTGTTGTCGGCCTACCACCGCGGTGTACAGCGCGGCCGGTCGGCCGGAACGGACCAGAACAGCACCTCGACCAAGGAGACGAGCCGATGAACAGGCCAGCTGCGATGCAGGACATGGGTTGGCTGCTCACCAACTTCGCCGACAGCGTGGCGGGTATCGCCCACGTGGTGGCGGTGTCCGCCGACGGGCTGCTGCTCGCCTCCTCCCGGGACCTGCCGGCGGACCGGGCGGACCAGCTGGCCGCGATCACCTCCGGCGTGGTCAGCCTGACCGAGGGTGCGGCGCGGATGTTCAGCGCCGGCGGCGTGCTGCAGACGGTCATCGAGATGGACAGCGGCTACCTGTTCCTGATGTCCATCAGCGACGGGTCG
Organism: Micromonospora sp. CNZ280; assembly: GCF_011759515.1. Classification (NCBI taxonomy): domain Bacteria; kingdom Bacillati; phylum Actinomycetota; class Actinomycetes; order Micromonosporales; family Micromonosporaceae; genus Micromonospora; species Micromonospora sp. CNZ280. The sequence continues at coordinate 1,227,886 of NZ_JAAOYP010000001.1, read as the reverse complement.
TCGATGGCCGTGCTCGCCGCGCGCAGCTGCGACGTCGGCCAGGTGGGCTACGAGATGGCACTGCTGGTCGAGCGGGTCGGCGCCGCGCTGGTGCCGCTGCCCCGGGACGCGGTGCGGTCGTAGTCGGCGGCGGCGCGCCGGCCGGCGCGCCGACCAGGGACAGGTGATCCGGTGCCGTCGGGCTCCGGTCGGGGAGAGGAGGTGACAGCGGATGGAGCATCGCCGTGCGGACCCACGTGGCGAACTCGTGCGCCCGTACGCGGTCACCCGCGGTCGCACCGAACCCCGGCAGCTCATCGCCCTGGAGGCGGTGCTCTCCGCCAGTCCCACGGCGGTGGCCGAGTCCCGGTTCGCCGGCCACGACAAGCACCGCATCGCCACGATCTGCGAGGGCCGGGCGCAGTCGCTGGCGGAGATCGCCGCGTACACCCGGATGCCGCTGGGGGTCGCCCGGGTGCTGGTCGCCGACATGGTGGCCGAGGGCCTGCTGACGCTACACACCGCCGCTCCGGCCGAGGGCTACGAGGAGCGGATGAACCTGCTTGGAAGGGTGCTAAGTGGACTTCGCGAACTATGACCCCGCCGGGGCGAGCCGCAGCCGGGAGATCATCTCCGCGAAGATCGTGGTCGCGGGCGGCTTCGGCGTGGGCAAGACGACCCTGGTCGGCGCGATCTCCGAGATCACTCCGCTGACCACCGAGGCGGTGATGACCGCGGCCGGCGTCGGCATCGACGACCCGTCGAAGGTGCCCGGCAAGGAGACCACCACGGTCGCCATGGACTTCGGCCGGATCACCATGGCCCAGGACCTGATCCTCTACCTGTTCGGCACGCCGGGCCAGACCCGCTTCTGGTTCATGTGGGACGAGATCATCCGGGGTGCGGTGGGCGCCGCGGTGCTGGTGGACACCCGCCGGATCACCGACGCCTTCGCGCCACTGGACTACTTCGAGAACCGCAAGCTGCCGTACGTGGTGGCGCTCAACCGGTTCGACGGCGCCCCCGAGTACGAGCTGGGCGAGGTCCGCGAGGCGCTGGCGATCCCGGCGGACGTGCCGCTGGTGATGTGCGACGCCCGGCGGCGCGAGTCGGTGAAGCAGGTGCTGGTCACCGTCGTCGAGCACGCCATGCTGCGGCTGCAGGCCGAGCACGGCCGGGGTTTCCCGACCCCGGTCGGCTGACCCGGCCCGGAGGCTAGTCGACGCGGAGCCGGTAACCGCGCTTGACAACGGTCTGCACGACGCGGGGAGCGCGCAGGCCGGCGCGGAGCCGGGCCACCGCCATCTCCACGGCGTGCTCGTCCGCGCCCCGGGGCAGCGTCCGCAGCAGCGCGGTACGGGACAGCACGCGCCCGGGGGAGTGGGCCAGCGCCCGGAGCACCGCCATCGGGGCGGGCGCCAGCGGACGCAGCTCGCCGTCGACCACGGCGGCGTGCCCGCGCAGCGTGAGCAGGTGGCCGGCCGCCTTCAGGCTGACCGTCCGGCGCGGCAACTCGTCGACGATGGTCCGCACCAGCGCACCCAGCCGGGCCCGGTTGGGCGCGCTCACCGGCACCCCGCGGCGCAGCAGCGGCTCCGCGGTCACCGACCCGACGCAGCTGGCCAGCACGTCGCCGCGGAACGCCGCCAGCACCGCGTCGGTGCGGTCGCCGGCGGCGCGCAGCAGCGCCTCCACCGCCGGGGCCGAGGTGAAGGTGACCGCGTCGACCAGCCGCGCGTCGACCAGATCGATCAGCCGGTGCAGCGGGGCGGGGTCGGTCGGCGGCGCCCACCGGTAGACCGGCACCTCGATCACCGTCGCCCCGGCCGCCTCCAGAGCCAGGGTGCACTCCGGCTGCCGCTCCCCGTGCAACTGCATGGCGATGACCTGTCCGGCGACGCCGCGCCGGCGCAGGTGGTCGACCACCTCGTCGCAGCTCTCCGAGGCCGGTGACCACTGGTCGTGCAGGCCGGCGGCGCGGATCGCCCCGCGCGCCTTCGGCCCCCGGGCCACCACGTACGCCTCGGCGAGCACCGACCGCAGCGGCTCGGCCAGCCCCCAGCCCTCGGCCGCCTCCAGCCAGCCGCGCATCCCGATGCCGGTGTTAGCCATCACGATGTCCGGCGGCCGGTCCAGGCAGGCCCGGGTGGCCTCGCGCAGTTCGGTGTCGTCGGCCAGCGGCACGATCCGCAGGGCCGGGGCGAGCACCACCCGGGCGCCCCGCCGTTGCAGCAGCGCGGCGAGTTCGTCCCGCCGCCGGTCGGCGGTCACCCCGATGGTGAAGCCGGCCAGTTCGTCGCGCATCACCCCTCCTGTCGCAGCCGCACCTCGACCACTCCGTCGCGGCAGCGCACGTCGTGCCGGGCCACCGACACCCCCGGCAGGTCGAGGCAGGCCCCGGTACGCAGGTCGTACACCTGCTTGTGCAGCGGCGAGGCGACGGTCGGCACCCCGCCCCGGCTGCCCACGATCCCCCGCGACAGCACGTACGCCCCGCCGACCGGATCGAGGTTGTCCACCGCGAACAGTTCGCCGGCGGTGCGGAAGAGCGCCACCTGCACGCCGTCGACCAGCGCGGCGACGCCCCGGTCCGGCTCCAGCCGGTCCAGCGGGCAGACCGGGATCCAGGTCAGCAGCATCGTGGTGGTCATCGGCGCACCTCCGGCAGTCCCAGCGCGACCGGCTGTCGGGTCGCGGGTGGTGGGCCGCCGGCCGGCACCGGCTGGCCGCGTTCGAGGGTGAAGCTGATGGACGGGTCGGGCACGTCGGGGGCGTTGACGAAGGAGGTGAACCGGCGCAGCCGGTCCGGGTCGTCGAGCACGTCGCGCCACTCGTCCGAGTAGGACTCGACGTGCCGGGCCATCGCCGCGTCGAGTTCGGCGCAGAGGCCGAGCGAGTCGTCCACGATCACCGACCGCAGGTGGTCCAGGCCGCCGTCCATCGCCTCGATCCAGGCGGCGGTGCGTTGCAGCCGGTCCGCGGTGCGGATGTAGTACATGAGGAACCGGTCGATCAGCGTGGTCAGCGCCGCCGTGGACAGGTCGGTGGCGAACAGGTCGGCGTGCCGGGGCCGGAAGCCGCCGTTGCCGCCGACGTAGAGGTTCCAGCCGGTCTCCGTGGCGATGATGCCGAAGTCCTTGCTGCGCGCCTCGGCGCACTCCCGGGCGCAGCCGGAGACCGCCGACTTGATCTTGTGCGGCGCGCGCAGTCCCCGGTAGCGCAGCTCCAGCGCGATGGCCAGCCCGACCGAGTCCTGCACCCCGTACCGACACCAGGTGGAGCCGACGCAGGACTTCACCGTCCGCAGCGCCTTGCCGTACGCGTGGCCGGACTCGAAGCCGGCGTCCACCAGCCGCCGCCAGATCCGCGGCAGCTGCTCGACCCGGGCGCCGAACAGGTCGATCCGTTGCCCGCCGGTGATCTTCGTGTAGAGCTGGAAGTCCCGGGCCACCTCGCCGATCGCGATGAGCCTCTCCGGGGTGATCTCGCCGCCGGGGATCCGCGGCACCACCGAGTAGCTGCCGTCGCGCTGCAGGTTGGCCAGGAAGTGGTCGTTGGTGTCCTGCAACGACGCCTGCTCGCCGTCGAGCACGTGCCCGCTGCCCAGCGAGGCGAGGATCGAGGCGACCACCGGCTTGCAGATGTCGCAGCCGCGACCCCGGCCGTGCTCGGCGACCAGCCGGGAGAAGGTGCGGATGCCGCGCACCCGGACGATGTCGAACAGCTCCTGCCGGCTTGCGTCGAAGTGCTCGCAGAGCGCCGTCGACTGCCTCACCCCGGCCGCGTCCAGCAGTTGCTTGAGCATCGGCACGCAGGAGCCGCAGCTGGTGCCGGCCCGGGTGCACGCCTTGAGCGCCGGTACGTCCGCGCAGCCGCCGGCGATCGCGCCGTCGATGTCGGCGCGGGTCACCGCGTTGCACGAGCAGACCTGGGCGGTGGCGGGCAGCCCGCCGGTTCCCGCGCCCGCCGAACCCTCGGGGGCGAGCAGCGCCAGCGGGGGAGCGGGCAGCGGCCCGCCGACGCTGGCCCGCAGCGTCGGGTAGGCGCTCGCGTCGCCGACCAGCACCCCGCCGAGCAGCGTCTGCGCGTCGTCGGAGAGGACCAGCTTGGCGTAGACCCGGGTGGCCGGGTCGGTGAACGTGACGTCCAGGCAGCCGGGGGTGGTGCCGTGCGCGTCGCCGAACGAGGCCACGTCCACGCCGAGCAGCTTCAGCTTGGTGGCGGTGTCCGCGCCGGGGAAGGTGGCCGCGCCGCCGACCAGCCGATCGGCCACCACCTCGGCCATCGCGTAGCCGGGGGCGACCAGGCCGTGGCAGGTGCCGTCGACGGCGGCGCACTCGCCGACCGCCCAGATCCGCTCGTCGGCCGTCCGGCAGGTGCCGTCGACCAGCACCCCGCCGCGCGGGCCGAGCGGCAGGCCGGCCGCCCGGGCCAGCTCGTCGCGGGGGCGGATGCCGGCCGCCACCACCACCAGGTCGGCGTCGACCGTGCCGCCGTCGGCCAGCTCCAGACCGGCGACCGTGCCGTCCGGGCCGGACCGGATCGCGGTGGTGGCGGTACCGAGGTGGGTGGCCACGCCCAACTCGTCGACGTAGCGGCGGAGCATCGCCCCGCCAGCCGTGTCGACCTGAACCGGCATCAGCCGGGGCGCGAACTCGACCACGCTGGTGGCCAGGCCGAGCAGCCGCAGCGCGTTCGCCGCCTCCAGCCCGAGCAGGCCGCCGCCGATCACCGCGCCGGTGCGCCGGCCGCGGGCGTGCTCCCGGATCGCCGCCAGGTCGTCCAGGGTGCGGTAGACGAAGACCCCGGGCAGTGTCGCGCCGTCGACCGGCGGTATGAAGGCGGACGAGCCGGTGGCCAGCACCAGCGCGTCGTACGGGTACTCGCCGGCCGCCGTGGTCACCACCCGCCGGTCCCGGTCGATCGTGGTGGCCGGCTCGCCGAGGCGCAGCTCGACTCCGGGGTGCGGGGTGTGCAGGTCGAGGTCGTCGGCGCTCACCCCGTCGAAGAACGCCGAGAGCCGCACCCGGTCGTACGCCGGGCGGCGTTCCTCGGCGAGCACGGTCAGCCGCCACCGGCCCTGCGGGTCCCGGGCCTGCAGCGCGTCGACGAAGCGCTGCCCGACCATGCCGTTGCCGACGACGACCAGCCTGCCGCCGTTCATGCCGGCACACCCGTCCGGCTCGCTGGTCCGCCCGCTCGGCCCACTCATCGCGCCACCTCCACTGAGTCCACGTCGGAGAGCCAGTCGACGATGCCGGCGACCGCGTCCCGGCAGCTGCCGCAGCCGGTGCCGGCCCGGGTGGCGGCCGCCACCGCGTCGACCGTCCGAGCCCCGGAGCGCCAGCAGCCCACCAGCGCTCCCTTGCTGACGTTGTTGCACTGGCACACGGTCGCCGCGTCCGGCATCAGCGCCGGGGACGCGGCCGGCGCGGCGGGTGCGCCGAGGGCCCGGCCGAGCAGCAGGGACCGCCGGTCGGCCGGTACCGGCTGACCCCGGTCGAAGAGCTGGATCACGGTGCCGACCGCCGGGTTGTCGCCGAGCAGGATGGCGCCGGTCAGCCGCTCGTCGCGGATCCGCAGCCGGGCGTACGTGCCGCGGACCGGGTCGGCGAAGGTCAGTTCCTCGCCCGCCTCGCCGCCCTCCGGCTCGCCCATGGCCGCCAGGTCGATGCCGGCGGCCTTGAGCCGGGTCACCACCGGCCGGGGCCGGTAGCGGGCCAGCGGGTCCTCTCCGGTGAGCACCTGCGCCACCACCCGGGCCTGCGCCCAGGCCGGCGCGACCAGCCCGGTCAGGGTGCCGTCGTGCTGGGCGCAGTCGCCGATCGCGGAGATCCGCCGGTCGCTGGTGCGCAGCCGGTCGTCCACCAGCACGCCGCGGTCCACGGCCAGGCCGGCCGCCGCGGCGAGCGCGGTGTCGGGGCGTACCCCGCAGGAGAGCACCAGCAGGTCGGCGGCGAGCGTACGGCCGTCGGCCAGGGCCAGGGTGACCCCGTCGGCGTCCGCCGCCAGCCCGGTGGCGGCCACCGCGAGGTGGGTGGTCACGCCGAGGCCGGCGAGCGTGCCGGCGAGCACCGCCGCGCCGGCCGGGTCGAGCTGCCGTTCCATCAGGTACGGCACCGGGTGCACCACGCCGACGTCGAGCCCTCGCGCGGCGAGCCCGCGGGCCGCCTCCAGGCCGAGCAGCCCGCCGCCGAGCACCAGGGCGCTCCGCGCGCCGCGGGCCACGGCGAGGATCCGCCGGCAGTCGTCCAGGGTGCGGAACGCGGCCACCCGCGGGGGCAGCCGGTCGCCGTCCAGCCCGGGCAGCGGCGGAACGATGGCTTGGCTGCCGGTGGCCAGCACCAGGTGGTCGTAGCCGATCCGGTCGCCGTCGGCGGTGCGTACGGCGCGCGCGGCCCGGTCGATGGCGGTCACCGTCACCCCGGTCCGCAGGTCGACGCCCTGGCCGGCGACCTCGGCCAGCTCCACGTCCGGCTCGCCGACCTTCCCGGCGAGCAGGGTGGACAGCATGATCCGGTTGTACGCCCGGTGCGGCTCCGCGCCGAGCACGGTGACCTTGCGATCCCCGCCCCGGACGTGCAGCTCGCTGGCGAGCCGCGCGCCGGCCATCCCGTTGCCGACGATCACCACCCGCTCACTCATGCCGGCACTCCGCTGCGCTGCGTGCCGTCATGAGGCACCTTCGCGCTGGGCCTGATGATTCGCTCGCTGCGCTCGCTCATGGCTCCACCACCCTTTCCACCCGGACGGCGCAGATCTTGAATTCCGGCATCCCGGAGACCGGGTCCACCGCGTCGTTGGTGACCGAGTTGGCCCGCCCGGCGCCGCCCCAGTGGAACGGGGCGAAGACGGTGTCCGGGCGGATGCCCGGGCTGAGCCGGGCCGGCGCCCGCAGCTCGCCCCGGCGGGAGACCACCCGGACCGGCTCGCCGTCGGCCACCCCGAGCCGGTCGGCCAGGTCGGGGTGCAGCTCGACGAAGGCCCGCGGGGCGGCCCGGCGCAGCGCCGCCACCCGCCGGGTCTGGGTGCCGGACTGGTACTGGGCGAGCACCCGGCCGGTGGTGAAGTGCAGCGGGTACTCGGAGCAGACCTCCTCGGCCGCCGGCCGGTGTTCGACCGGGTGGAACCGCGCCCGCCCGTCCGGGGTGGCGAAGCGGTCGGCGAAGAGGCGGGGGCTGTCCGGGCCGTCCTCGTCCGGGCAGGGCCACCAGACCCCGTCGGCGGCGTCGATCCGCTCCCAGCTGACCCCGGCGTAGTCGGCGGGGCCGCCGGCCGAGGCCCGGCGCAGCTCGGCGAAGACGGTCCGCGGGTCGGTCGGAAAGCGGTCCGCCGCGTGGGCGGCCGCCTCGACATCGCCGTCGTCGCCGGAGGCGGCGAGCCGGGCCGCGAGCTCGGCCAGCACGGCCAGGTCGGTGCGGACGCCCGGGGGCGGTTCGCGCAGCGCCCGGCGGCGCAGCACCCGACCCTCCAGGTTGGTCATGGTGCCGTCCTCCTCCGCCCACTGCGCGGTGGGCAGCACCACGTCGGCCAGGGCGGCCGTCTCGGAGAGCAGGAAGTCGGCGACCACCAGCAGGTCGAGGTCGCGCAGCCGGCCCTCGACCCGGGCCGCGCGGGGCGCGGAGACCACCGGGTTGGAGCCGAAGACCAGCAGCGCCTTCGGCCCGGCCGGGGTGCCCAGCGCGTCCAGCAGTTGGTACGCCGGCACGCCCGGCCCGGGCAGCTCGCCGGCCGGCACCCCCCAGACCCCGGCGACGTGCTCCCGGGCGGCCGGGTCGTCGATCCGCCGGTAGCCGGGCAGTTGGTCAGCCTTCTGCCCGTGCTCCCGGCCACCCTGCCCGTTGCCCTGCCCGGTGAGGCAGCCGTAGCCGGAGCCGGCCCGGCCGGGCAGGCCGAGGGCGAGCGCCAGGTTCACGAAGCCGGTGACCGTGTCCGCGCCCTTGGCGTGCTGTTCGGCGCCGCGCGCGGTGAGGATGATCGCCCGCTCGGCGGTGCCAAGCGCCCGGGCGGTCGCCTCCAGGTCGGCCACCGGCACCCCGGAGAGCGCCTCGGCGCGGGCCGGCCACCAGCCCGCCACGCTGCGCCGGACCGCTTCGAAGCCGGTGGTGCGGCCGGCCACGTACGCCCGGTCGACCCAGCCCTCGGTGAGCGCGATGTGCAGCAGCGCGTTGGCCACCGCCAGGTCGGTGCCGGGCAGCGGTTGCAGGTGCAGGTCGGCCAGCCGGGCGGTGGCGGTGACCCGGGGGTCGACCACGATCAGCCGGCCGCCGCGCTCGCGCTGCTCGGTCAGCCAGCGCACCAGCGGGGGCATGGTCTCCGCCGGGTTGGCCCCGACCAGCAGCAGGGTGTCGGCCCGCCCGAGGTCGGCCAGCGGGAACGGTAGGCCCCGGTCGACGCCGAAGGCGCGCAGCCCGGCGGCCGCCGCGGCGGACATGCAGAACCGGCCGTTGTAGTCGATGTGCCGGGTGCGCAGCGCCACCCGGGCGAACTTGCCCAGCGCGTACGCCTTCTCGTTGGTGAGCCCGCCGCCGCCGAACACCGCGACCGCGTCCGGGCCGTGTCCACGCTGGACGGCGCGGATGCCGGTGACGATCCGGTCCAGCGCGGCCGCCCAGGTGGCCGGGCGCAGCTCGCCGGTGGCCGGGTCGCGCAGCAGCGGGGTGGTCAGCCGCTCCGGGTGGTCGAGCAGTTCGGCGGCGGTCCAGCCCTTCTGGCAGAGCCCGCCGCGGTTGGTGGGGAACTGCCGGGCCAGTACGGCCACCCGGCCGGCCTCCGCGCGCAGTGTCATCCCGCACTGGAGGGCGCAGTACGGGCAGTGCGTCGCCACCTCCCGGGGCGCGGACCCCGGCCGAGTCGCCGACCGTGCACCGTCTGTCATGTCGGCAAAGCGTGCCGGGGGGCGGTTTCCGGCCCGGGTCCCGTTTGTTTCGGTCCTGTCAAGAGCGGCTCACACCGCACGGGAGCGACGGACCGGACCGCAGCATCTATGATGTGAGACAACAGTCTTATATCCTGGGAGAACCGGATGACCGTCGCGGACGCCTTCGACGCGGTGGCGGGCAGCTACGACGAGGCGCGCCGGCGGCTGGTGCCCTGCTTCGACGACTTCTACGGCACGGCGGTCGAGGTGGCCGCGCCGCCGCTGCGGGCGGCGCTGGCGGCGGGGCGTACGCCCGAGGTGCTCGACCTGGGCGCGGGCACCGGGCTGCTCTCGCTGCTGCTCACCGCCGCCCTGCCGGGCGTCCGGGTGACCCTGGTGGACGCCGCCCCGGCGATGCTCGCCGTCGCCGCCGACCAGTTGCGCGCCCGGGGCGTGCCGCACCGGACGGTGCGCGCCGACCTGACCGACCCGCTGCCCGACGGGCGGTACGACGCGGTGGTCAGCGCACTGGCCATCCACCACCTGGACGACGCCGGCAAGCGCGACCTCTACGCGCGGGCGGCCCGGGCGCTCGCCCCCGGCGGCGTGCTCGTCAACGCCGAACAGGTCGCCGGCCCGACCCCGGCGCTGGACCGGCGCTACCACGAGGTCTGGCTGGCGCGGGTCGCCGAACTCGGCTCCGACCGGGCCGAGATCGACGCGGCGCTGGGCCGGATGGCGTACGACCGGCCGGCGCCGGTCGCCGAGCAGTGCGGCTGGCTGGCCGAGGCGGGCCTGGTGGACGTGGACTGCTTCTTCAAGCAGTGGCGGTTTGCCGTGTTCGGCGGCCGGCGCGAATCGGTGCGCCAGCTGGGATGACTACCGGTCATACCGATGGGTAGTCTGTCCGGCATGACAGCCAAGGTGACCCTGTCGTTCTCCGACGAGACGATCGAGGAGGCCCGCCGGTTCGCCAAGCGCGAGGGCCTCTCGCTCTCCGCCTGGATGGACCAGGCGGCCCGGGAGAAGGCGCTGCGCGAGGTCTTCACCGCGCACGCCGCCGCCGTCGGCCGGGCCGGGTTGGACCTGGAGTCCGCCGCCCTGGCCGACGCGCGCGAGGTGGGCATGGTCGACGACGTGCTCTTCGGCGGGCGCCCGCGTGCTGCGTAGGGGCGAGGTCTGGCGCATCTCCGGCGCCCGCGAACGGTTCGGCCTGGTGATCAGCTCCGACGTCTACAACTCCACCGACGTACCCATCGTGATCGTCGCCGAGGTGGTCGAGGAGTCGCTGCTGCGCGACTCGCCGCTGGCCGTGCCGATGGGCGGCTTCGTGGTGATGCCCGACCGGCTCTCCTCGCCGATGAAGAAGTGGTTCACCGAGTGCGTCGACGTCGCCGACACCGAAACCATGCAGCGGGTCGGCCGGGCGCTGCGGATCCTGCAACAACTCTGACCGCTCACCGGCGGCCCCGGCCGGACGTGCGATCTCCGTTTCCGGCCCGACCCGCGACGGGCACCGCCGGGTAATCCCGGGTTCCTAGCGTTCCTCCAGGTCAACCGACGAGGAGGAATCGCCGTGAGCACCCTGGCACCCACCACCCCCCTGGCCGAGGCCGCCCCGGCCGCCGCCCGGCGCCGGCACCGGATCGACGACTGGCGCCCGGAGGACCCCGACTTCTGGCGGACGACCGGAGCCCGGATCGCCCGGCGGAACCTCTGGGTCTCGGTCTTCGCCGAGCACGTCGGCTTCTCGGTGTGGAGCCTCTGGTCGGTGACCGTTCTCTTCCTCGGCCCGGAGTACGGCATCGACCCGGCCGGGAAGTTCCTGCTCACCGCCGTGCCGGCGGCGCTCGGCGCGGTGCTGCGGCTGCCGTACACGCTGGCGGTGGCCCGGTTCGGCGGGCGGAACTGGACGATCGTCAGCGCGCTGCTGCTACTCCTGCCGGCGGTGCCGATGACGGTGCTGCTCGAACCCGGTGTCTCCTACACCACCCTGATGGTGCTGGCCTGCCTCACCGGCGTCGGCGGCGGCAACTTCGCCTCCTCGATGGCGAACATCAACCTGTTCTTCCCCCAGCACCTCAAGGGCCGGGCGCTCGGGCTGAACGCCGGTGGCGGGAACCTCGGCGTGCCGGCGGTGCAGTTGGTCGGGCTGGCGGTGCTGGCCATCGCGGGCGCCGCGTACCCCCGGCTGGTGCCGGCGGTCTACCTGCCGCTGATCGTGCTGGCCGCGCTCGCGGCGGCGCGCTGGCTGGACAACGTCTCCGGGGCCCGGAACGAGCCCGGCGCGCTGCGCGAGGCGGCCCGGGACCCGCACACCTGGGTCATGTCGCTGCTGTACATCGGCACCTTCGGCTCGTTCATCGGCTTCGGCTTCGCCTTCGGCCAGGTGCTCCAGCTCCAGTTCGCCGACCGCTTCCCGACCGCGGTGGACGCGGCCTGGCTGACCTTCCTCGGCCCGCTGGTCGGCTCGCTGATCCGGCCGCTCGGCGGCCACCTCGCCGACCGGCTCGGCGGGGCTCGGGTGACCTTCTGGAACTTCGTGGCGATGGCCACCGGCGCCGGCCTGGTGCTGTACGCCTCGCGGGAGCGCTCGTTCGGGCTCTACCTGACCGGTTTCCTGGCCCTGTTCGTCTTCTCCGGGATCGGCAACGGATCGACTTACAAGATGATCCCGGCGATCTTCCGGGCCCGGGCGGTCGCCGCGGTGGACGCGGGGCGCCGCGACCCGGCCGGGGCGCAGCGCTGGTCGGCCCGGATGACCGGGGCGCTGATCGGCATCGCCGGGGCGGTGGGCGCCTCCGGCGGGCTGCTGGTCAACGTCGCCTTCCGGCAGTCCTTCCTCAGCCAGGGCAGCGCGGACGCCGCGTACCTCGCCTTCATCGCCGCGTACGCGGTCTGCTTCGCCCTGACCTGGCTGGTCTACCTGCGGCCGGGGCCGCGGCGGCTGGCCGGGGTGTGACCTCTACCATGGGTGCGCGGACGGGCCGCACGGGGCGGCACCCCGTTTTGACCTGCCGACCGGGCGCCGGGTATCGTTGCCTGCTGTTGTACGACATCCAGCGGCGTGCCCCTGAGGTACGCTTGGTCGTTCGTGCGCGCTGGTCACCTCGGCGCGCGACCCCAGACCGACGACGAGACAAGGTAGACCTGTGCGTACGTACAGCCCGAAGCCGGGTGAGATCGAGCGTCAGTGGCACGTCATCGACGCCTCTGATGTCGTGCTGGGCCGCCTGGCCACCCACGCCGCCACGTTGCTGCGTGGTAAGCACAAGCCGACTTTCGCGCCGCACGTCGACACGGGCGACTTCGTCGTCATCGTGAACGCGGGCAAGGTCGCGCTGACCGGCAACAAGCGGCAGCAGAAGATCGCCTACCGCCACTCCGGCTACCCGGGTGGCCTGAAGCAGGTCGGCTACGACGAGCTGCTGACCAAGCGTCCCGAGCGGGCCATCGAGCTCGCCGTCAAGGGGATGCTCCCGCACAACAAGCTCGGCCGTAAGCTGATCAAGAAGCTGAAGGTCTACGCCGGTGCCGAGCACCCGCACGGCGCGCAGCAGCCGGTGCCGTTCGAGATCAAGCAGATCGCGCAGTGAGCGCGGGCGAAGGAAACAGCATGACCGACATCACCGCCACCGAGGTTGCCCCCGAGGCCACCGAGGCGCCGGCGCCCGTCGCCCGCGCGCCTCGTGGTGACCGGCCGATCCAGACCGTGGGTCGCCGCAAGGAGGCCATCGTCCGGGTCCGCATCGTGCCGGGCTCCGGCAAGATCACCTGCAACGGCCGGGACCTGGAGGCGTACTTCCCGAGCAAGGTGCACCAGCAGCTGATCAAGGACCCGCTGGTCACCGCCGAGAAGGCCGAGGCGTTCGACGTCATCGCCAACCTGCGGGGCGGCGGCACCACCGGTCAGGCGGGCGCGCTCCGGCTGGCCATCGCCCGGGCGCTGATCGTCAGCGAGCCGGACGACCGCCCGGCGCTGAAGAAGGCCGGCTTCCTCACCCGGGACGCCCGGGTCAAGGAGAGCAAGAAGTACGGCCTCAAGAAGGCCCGCAAGGCTCCCCAGTACTCGAAGCGCTGACCAACAGCTTCACGTTGTACTTCTGACGGACGGTCGGTCCGCCTCCCCGCGACGGGAGGTGGGCCGGCCGTTCCGCTTTCTCCTTCATCGGCAGTTTCCACGGAGGTTGGCGGGTATGGGCCGGTTGTTCGGCACGGACGGCGTACGCGGGCGGGCGAACGCCGATCTCACCCCCGAATTGGCGCTGGCGGTGGCCGTCGCCGCCGCCCACACGCTCGCCGAGTCGGACCGGAGCCATCCGCCGCTCGCCGTGGTCGGCCGGGACACCAGGGCCAGCGGCGAGATGCTGGAGGCCGCGGTGGTGGCGGGCCTGGCCAGCGCCGGGGCGAACGTGGTCCGGGTCGGCGTGCTGCCCACCCCGGCCGTGGCGTTCCTCACCGCGGAGGCCAAGGCCGACCTCGGGGTGATGCTCTCCGCCTCGCACAACCCGATGCCGGACAACGGCATCAAGCTCTTCGCCGCCGGCGGGCACAAGCTGCCGGACGAGATCGAGATGCGGATCGAGGCGGCCGTCGAGGCCAACGCCACCACCGCCTGGGAGCGGCCGGTCGGCGCCGGGGTGGGCCGGGTACACGACCTGCTCGACGGCGCCGACCACTACGTGCAGCACCTGGTCGGCACGGTGCCGCACCGGCTGGACGGGATCAAGGTCGTGGTCGACTGCGCCAACGGCGCGGCCGCCCAGGTGGCCCCGGTGGCGTACCGGGAGGCCGGCGCCGAGGTGATCGCGATCCACGCCGAGCCGGACGGGCTCAACATCAACGACGAGTGCGGCTCCAACCACATCGAGGCGCTGCGCGCCGCGGTGGTCGAGCACGGCGCGCACCTGGGTATCGCGCACGACGGCGACGCCGACCGGTGCGTCGCGGTGACCGCCGACGGCGACGAGGTCGACGGCGACCAGGTGATGGCCATCCTGGCGCTGGCCATGCGGGCGGCCGGCACGCTGACCGGCGACACTCTGGTGGCCACGGTGATGAGCAACCTCGGCCTGCGGCTGGCGATGTCCCGGGAGGGCATCCGGCTGGTCGAGACCAAGGTCGGCGACCGGTACGTGCTGGAGGAGCTGCGGGCGTCCGGGCTGGCGCTGGGCGGCGAGCAGAGCGGGCACATCGTCATGCCCGCGTACGCGACCACCGGCGATGGCGTACTGACCGGGCTGCACCTGATGTCCCGGATGGCGGCGACCGGGAAGTCGCTGGCCGACCTGGCCGCGGTGGTGACCCGGCTGCCCCAGGTGCTGATCAACGTGCCGGTCGGCGACCGTACCGTCGGCGCGGCCGCGCCCGCCGTCCGGGCCGAGGTCGAGCGGGCCGAGGCCGAGCTGGGGGAGACGGGCCGGGTGCTGCTCCGCCCGTCCGGCACCGAGCCGCTGGTCCGGGTGATGGTCGAGGCCGGCACCGAGGCGACGGCCCGCGACATCGCCGAGCGGATCGCCGAGCAGGTCCGCACCGCCAGCCCGGCCTGATCCCGCCGCCCGCGCGGCCCCGCCCAGCCGGTGGGGCCGCCGCCGGCCGGACCTTCAGAGGCGCAGGCCGCTGGCCCGGGCGTACGTGGTGGCCGGGTCCTCGCCGCCGGTGAGGTCCACGTCCTCCACCACCCGGCCGTCGCCGAGCCGCACCAGCCGGTCGCACCGAGCCGCGACCGCCCGCTCGTGGGTGGCCAGCAGGATCGTCATCCCGTGCCGGTCACGCAGGCCGAGCAGCAGGTCGAGGATCTGTGCGCCGGTGGCCGAGTCCAGGTTGCCGGTGGGCTCGTCGGCGAGCAGCAGCCCGGGCGCGCCCATCAGCGCCCGGGCGATCGCCACCCGTTGCTGCTGGCCGCCGGAGAGCTGCGCCGGCAGGGCCCGCTCCCGGCCGGCCAGGCCGACGGCGTCGAGCAGTTCGCGCGCCCGGGCCGCGTGGTCGGCGTGCCCCCGGCGGGGGAGCACGGGAGCGATCACGTTGTCCAGCACGGTGAGCGCGGGCAGCAGGTGGTACCGCTGGAAGACGAAGCCGACCCGCTGGCGGTAGCGGGCCAGCGCGGCCCGGCGCAGGCCGGTCACGCTCACCCCGTCGACCGTCACGGTGCCCTCGTCGGAATGCTCGATCGCGCCGATCAGGTGCAGCAGCGTCGACTTGCCGGAACCGCTCGGCCCGGTCAGGGCCACCACCGAGCCGGCGGCGATGTCCAGCGTGACCCCGTCGACCGCGCTGATCGGCTCCGCGCCGCCGCCGAACCGCTTCACCAGACCCGCGACCTCGACGCGGCTACCGGCGGTGTTGTCGTCCATCGGTGTCACTCCTCTGCCAGTAGTCGTGCCGTGGGTAGGCGGTGCAGCAGCGTGGCGGGTGCCAGCGCCGCGGTGGCGGTGAGCAGCACGCCGCCCGCCGCTGTGAGCCCGGCGACCAGGACCAGCGTGCCCGGGACATCCCCGACCAGCCAGGCCGCGCCGCCCACACCCAGCCCGGCGCCGGCGAGCGCGCCCAACCCGCCGAGCAGCAGCCCCTCGTAGCCGACGAGCCGGCCGAGTTCGGGGTCGGTCCAACCGGCGGCGCGCAGGGCGGCCAGCTCGGTCGCCCGGTCGCGGATGTTGAGGTAGAGCACGTCCGCGACGGCGGCGGCGCCGAGCAGCACGGTCGCCCCGGCGGCCAGCGCGTCAGCGCCGCGCACGCTGAGCGAGACCGTGTCGCCGAGCAGGGTGCCGACGATCGCGCCCCGGAAGGCGTACCCGACGGCGGCCACCAGGGTCAGCGCCGCCACGCCGATGGCCAGGGCGCCGGCGCCGAGCAGGGTCCGCCCGGGGGTGCGCACCAGGTTGACCAGGGCCAGCCCGGGCAGGGTACGCGGCCGGCGAACCCAGCGGGCGGTGGCGACCGGCGGGCGGAGCGCGGCGGCCGGGTGGGCGCGGGCGGCCCGCAGCGCCGGCAGCAGGCCGGCGACCAGCGCGAGCAGCAGCGCCACCGGTACGGCGAGCAGCGCTCGCCGCCAATCGACGTCGATGCCGAGCGCGGCGCCGAGCGGCACGGCGAGCCCGACCGACAGCACCCCGGCGGCAAGGCCGAGCACCGCGACCTCGCCGAGGATCAGCGCCCCGATCCGGCGGGCCGGCCAGCCGAGGCAGGCGAGCACTGCCAGCTCGGCGCGGCGGTCCCGGACGGCGGCGGCGACCGCGTTGCCGAGGAAGAGCCCGCAGACCACCAGCACGAGCAGGAAGAGCACGGTGCTCTTGCGATCCACCGCCTGGACGATGGTGGAGGCGACGCCGAGCGCCGACCAGTTCTCGGTCAGCCGCAGCTCCGGGCGGCCGAACGCGCCGGCCGGCAGTTCCACGGTCTGCGGCGCGGCGGAGGAGCCCAGGGTGATGTCGACGTCCAGGCCGGTCGCCCGGTTGATCTGCTCGGCGATCAGCCGGACCCGTTCGGCGGAGCGCTCGCTGTAGCCGTCCACCCCGGCGACCCGGACCCGGACCGCGCTGATCGGGGCATCGCGCTGCGGGCTGTTGCCGCCCTCGAGCAGCTTCGGCACGCTGGCGAGGTTGGTGAGCACCAGCGGCGGCGCGGAGAGGTAGCCGGCCGGGTTGCCGCTCGGCTCCAGGGGCCGGCCGCCGAGCGCGGTGCGGCTGCGTTCGTCCGCGCCCTCGGCGCCCGGCGGCTCGTACGTCTCCAGCGGGACCGCGCCCACGTCGCTGAAGTCGGCGAGCTTCTCCGGATCGAAGACCCCGACGGCCTGCCACTGGTGGTACCGCGTGGCCGCGCCCCCTTCCTTTCCGGCCAGGGCCCGGACCGGCCGGAGGCCGGCGTCCTCGGCCAGCCAGGGCCGGGGCAGGAAGTTGTGGGTGAACTGGGTGCCGTACACCTCGGGGTCCGCGGGCGGCACCGCGTCGGCGCGCAGGGTGCCGTCGGGCAACTCGCGGTATGTCACCGGCCCCGCCTGGATCACCCGCTGGAACTGGCCGTGGCAGCAGGCCTCGCCAGTGATCCCCTTCGCCAGTTGTGCGCGGTAGGCGGCGCCCGCGTCGACCTCGGCGGAGCCGGCCGGGATCCCGTTGGCGCCGGCCAGGGTGCGTTCCAGTTCGATCGCCGGCACGGTGGCCGGCCGGGCCGTGGGCAGTCGGGTGAACCGGGCGCGCACGGTGCTGTCGATGAAGGGGCGGCTGGTGACGAGCGCCGGCGCGGTACGGGTGACCGTGGTGCCGCCGCGCTGCTCGGTCACCGGCTCGTCGGCCCGGACCGGCCGTCCGCCGACCACCGCGGCGTCCAGTCCCACGAGCTGGTTCTCGGCGACGGGATCGATGGCCGCGATCAGCAACGGCACGGTCAGTTGGTAGGTGAGCACCAGCCGGTCGGTGGTGGTGGGCGTGGTGCCCGGTGTGAGCAGGCCGTTGGCCGCCTCGAACCGGCCGTCCGGCAGCAGCCGCACCGAGTTCAAGCTCCACACCTCCCGCTCCGAGAGGGTGGCCGGGTTGCCCTGCAGGCCGCCGAACATCGGATCGCAGATCGGTCGGCTGCCTCCGTCGGGGAGCACCTCCCGGGGGACGGGCCCGCACACGCCGTCCCACGGGTACGACTGGCCGTCGGTGTACGGTGTCGCCTGCTCGGACAAATCGCCCTCGAAACGGGGATAGATCAGCGGGTGGCGGGTGACGTACACGTAGCGCGGCTTGGCCGGCGCGCTGGAGAGGCCGCGTTCGGCCACGAAGGTCGGGTCGATGCGGATCACCTGCCGGTCCAGGCTGCGGTCGACGGCGTCGGTGACGTCGAACGACATCGGCACCGGCGCGGTGGAGTGACCCAGCATCGCGATGGGTGCCGCCACGTCGACACCGGCCACCGCCTTGACCTGCTCGTACTGCGCGGTGGTGATGCCGCCGAAGAGGCCGGAGAGGTAGTTGGGGCGGACCAGCCGCCGCTCGACCTCCAGCGGAGTGCGGGTTCCCTTCGGACGGACCAGGATGTCGTACGCCGCCCGGGTGTTCCGCTCGACGGTGCCGGTGACGTCCAGTCGGGAGGTGGTGGTGGCCCCGGTCAGGACGACGAACCCGGTGGTCGCCACCAGGACCCCGACCAGCAGGGCCACCGACCGCCCCGCACGGCCGCGAAGCTGCCTCCAGACGAAGCTGAGCATGTCGCGCCTCCCCGTGTGCTGCCCACACTCTGCGCGATACATTGTGACAATGCAAGACCCGATCCGGAGGTGACATGGCGATCCAGCACGCCGTCCTGGCCCTGCTCGCCCGCGGCCCCAGCCACGGCTACCAGCTCAAGGGCGCGTTCGAGGCCGCCGTCGGCCCGCAGTGGGGGCCGCTGAACATCGGCCACCTCTACCAGATCCTGGACCGGCTCTCCCGCGACGGCCTGGTCGTCTCGGCACGGGAGCCGCAGCCGGTCAAACCCGACCGGGTGGTCTACGAGATCACCCCCGACGGCCGGGCCGAGCTGGACCGCTGGCTCTCCGAGCCGAGCCCGCGCAGCGGCGGCTTCCGGGACGACTTCTTCCTCAAGGTCACCGCCGCCGCCCGGACCGGCACGCCCGAGACGGTGCGGTCCGTCCTGGCGAACCAGCGCGGGCACCTGATGCGGGAGCTGCGCAACCTGGACGGGCTGCGCCGGGGCGCGGCGGATCCGGTGGTCGGGCTGCTGCTCTCGGCCGCCAGCCGGCACGTCGAGGCCGACCTCGCCTTCGTCGACGACGCCGAGTCGGCGCTGCTCGCCGACGGTGGCGCGACGCTTGCCGCGCTGGCGCGCGACCGCCCGGTGGCGGCGGCCCCGGCCGAGGGCACGGGGCCGAGCCGGGCGGCCGGCTGACGGACCGGTCCCGCCCGACAGGCCGGCGGGACCGCGAGCCGGCGGTGTTACTCCTCCGCCAGCAGTCGTGCCGTGGGTAGGCGGTGCAGCAGCGTGGCGGGTGCCAGCGCCGCGGTGGCGGTGAGCAGCACGCCGCCCGCCGCTGTGAGCCCGGCGGCCAGGACCAGCGCGCCCGGGATGGCTTCCACGAGCCAGGCCGCGCCGGCCATGCCGAGTGCGGCGCCGGTGAGTGCGCCGAGTGCGCCGAGGAGTACGCCTTCGTAGCCGACCAGCCGGCCGAGTTCGCGGTCGGTCCAGCCGGTGGCGCGCAGGGCGGCCAGTTCGTTCGCCCGGTCCCGGATGTTGAGGTAGAGCACGTCGGCGACGGCGGCGGCGCCGAGCAGCACTGTCGCGGTGGCGGCGAGGGCGTCGGCGCCGCGGACGGTCAGGGCGATGGTGTCGCCGAGCAGGCTGCCGACGACTGCGCCCTGGAAGGCGTAGCTGACGGCGGCCACCAGGGTCAGCAGCGCGACCTCGCCCAGGATCAGCGCGGCGATGCGCCGGCCCGGCCAGCCGAGGCAGGCGAGCACGGCCAGCTCGGCGCGGCGGTCCCGGACGGCGGCGGAGACGGCGTTGCCGAGAAAGAGCACGCAGACCACCAGCACCAGGGCGAACAGCGCCGCGCTCTTGCGGTCCACCGCCTCGGTGATGGTGGAAGCCACCCCGAGCGCCGACCAGTTCTCGGTCAGCCGCAGCTCGGGCCGCCCGAACTCGCCTGCGGGCAGCGTGACGGTCTGCGGGGCCGGGGAGGAACCCAGGGTGATGTCGACGTCCAGGCCGGTCGCCCGGTTGATCTGCTCGGCGATCAGCCGGACCCGCTCGGCGGACCGCTCGCTGTAGCCGTCCACCCCGGCGACCCGGACCCGGACCGCGCTGATTGGGGCAGCACGCTGCGGGCCCGCCCGTTCCAGCAGTTTCGGGACGCTGTTCAGAGTGGTCAGGACCAGCGGCGGGGCCGACAGGTAGCCCGCCGGGTTGCCACTGGGCAGCAGCGGTTCGCCACCGAGCGCGGCGCGGCTGCGGTCGTCCGCTCCCTCGGCCGTCGGCGGCTCGTACGTCTCCAGCGGCACCTTGCTGAGCTCGCCGAAGCCGGTCAGCCGCTCCGGATCGAACACGCCCACCGCCCGCCAGTCGTGCAGGGCTTCGTCGCTGGGGATGACCAGCCGACCCACCTGGCGGGCGCCGGTGTCGTCGCTGAGCCAGGGCCGGGGCAGCAGGCTGATCTCCGTCCGGTCGCCGAAGATGGCCGGATCGGGCGGTGACACCCGGGCGATGCGCAGGGTGCCGTCCGCCGCGCGCTCGTGAGCCACCGGGGCCGGCTGGGCGAGCACCTGGAGTTGGCCCCGGCAGCAGCTGTCGAAGGCGTCGTCACCGAGGCCGGCGGCGAGCATGCCCCGGTAGCTCTCGGCGAGCTCGATCTCGGCACTGCCGGCCGGGGTCCCCTCGGCCCGCCCCAACGCCCCGTCCAACACGTCTGGCGCCAGCCCCGCCGGGCGGGCTGTCGGCAGCCGGGTGAGGCGGGTGCGCACCGCGCCGTCCAGGAAGGGCCGGCTCGGGACCAGCGCCGGCACGCTCCGGTCGGGCACGAAGCCCGGAACCGACGTGTCGGCGAGGGTGTCCGCCGCGTTCAGCGGGCGGCCGCCGACCACCGCGTCGGCCAGGCCGACCAGGCGCTGCTCGGCGTCCGGGTCCACGGCGGCGATCAGGAACGGCACGGTCAGCGTTTCCTCCAGCGCCAGCCGCTCGACGGTGGCGGGGCCGGTATCCACGGCGCCGACGGGCGCGCCGAGCGCGCGGTGGGTTACCTCGAAGCGGCCGTCGGGCAGCAGGCGAGCGGCGAGCACCCGCCAGATCTCGCGCTCCGACCAGCCGGGGTTGCCGACGACGACGGCGCTCCGCGGGTCGCAGATCGGCCGGCTGGTCCCGTCCGGCTGGACCTCGCGGGGGACCGCCCCGCACTCGTCGGACCAGGAATAGACGCGACCGTCGGTGTACCGGGCCGAGTCCATCGTGTCCGGCTCGATGACCGGATAGATCAGCGGGTACCGGGTGACGTACACGTACTCGGGCCGGCCCGGGGCGGTGGAGAGGCCGCGCTCGGCGACGTACGTCCGGTCGATCCGAATCACCTGGCGGTCCAGGGTGCGGTCGACGGCGTCGGTGAGGTCGACTGACATCGGCACGCGCGACGTCGAGTGACCGAGCATCGCGATCGGGGCGGCCACCTCCACCCCGGCGACCGCCCGCACCCGCTCGTACTGCTCCAGGGTGATGCCGCCGTAGATGCCGGAGAGGTAGTTCGGGCGGACCAGCCGGTGCTCGGCCTCCAGCGCGGTACGCGCCCCTGTCGGGCGGACGAGGATGTCGTACGCGGACCGGGTCTCGCGCTCGACGGCGCCGGTCACCGCCAGCCGGGAGGTGGTGGTGGCCCCGGTGAGGACGACGAACCCGGTGGTCGCCACCAGCACACCGACCAGCAGCGCCACCGACCGGCCAGCACGGCCACGAAGCTGTCCCCACACCATCCGGAACATGTCGCGCCTCCCCGTGTGCTGCACCACACTCTGCGCGATGCATTGCGACAATGCAAGGGAAGGGGCTCGCGGCGGCCCGCGGCGGTCAGTCCACCGGCAGCCGGCGCAGGAAGCGCTCGCCCAGCGCGGTCACCTGCCCGGCGTCCAGCTCCGTGGCCGGGCCGGCGACGGTCACCTCGGCCGTCGCCACGCCGGGCACCTCGGTGTCCCGCCAGCCGCCCACGAACCAGACCTTCTCCTCCTCGGCGAGGGCGAGGTTGGCGTCGTTCAGGGCGTCCGCCGGATGCGGCAGCCAGATCCGGAACTGGTGGGTGTGCGGCGGCGCCGGGAACACCCGCGCGCCGGGCAGTCCGGCCAGGGCGGTGGCCACCATGCGGGCGTGCGCCACGTAACCGGCGAGTCGGGGCAGCTCGTGGGTGAGGCCGGCGAGCGCGGCCAGGGCGGCCGGCCACTGCTGGAACAGCGTGCCGCCGTGCCGGTGCCGCCAGGCCCGGGCGTACGCGACCAGCTCGGCGGTGCCGGCCAGGGCGGCGCCGGAGTGCCCGCCGAGCGACTTGTAGAACGAGACGTAGGTGCTGTCGGCGAGGCCGGCCACCTCGGCCAGCGAGTGCCCGAGGTGGGTGGTGGACTCCCAGAGCCGGGCGCCGTCCAGGTGCACCCGGGCGCCCCGGGCGCGGGCCGCGTCGACCACCGCGACCAGCTCCGCCCAGCTCGGCAGGACGAAGCCGACGTCGCGCAGCGGCAGCTCCAGCAGCAGCGTGCCGATCGGCTCGTCCAGCGCCGCCACCTCGTCGGCGGTCGGGTTGCGCGGGGCGTCGGTGGTGGACACCGCGCGCAGGCCGCCGAGCACCGCGTACGCGTCCCGCTCGTGCCGTATCGGGTGACTCAGCGGGTGCAGCCCGACCGCCGTCCGGCCGGTCAGTTCCGCGCCGTACCGCATCGCTACCTGCTGGGCCATGGTGCCGGTCGGGAAGAACGCGGCGGCCTCCGTGCCGAGCAGCTCGGCGACCCGGTGCTCCAGCTCCGCCACCGCGCCGCCCTCGGCGTAGTAGTCGGGCAGCGCGTCGTCAATGGCCATCGCGGTCAGCGTGGCAAGCTGCTCCGCGACCGAGTCCGGCCGTACGCCGGAGAACACGGTGTCGCAGCCGCGCAGCGCGGTCAGCCGGCGGATCCGCTGGGCGTACTCGTCGGTCATCGGGTCGCCGCCAGCCGGCGCAACCGGGTGACCGCCTCGGCGAGCACCTCCGGGCGCTTGCAGAAGGCGAACCGGACCAGCCGTCGGCCCGCCTCCGGGTCGTCGTAGAAGACCTGGGTCGGTACGCCCACCACGCCGCACCGCTCCGGCAGCGACCGGCAGAACTCCACCCCGTCCCGCCCACCGAGGGCGGTGACGTCGGCGGTGACGAAGTACGTCCCCTCCGGCGCGAGCACCTCGAACCCGGCGTCGGTCAGCCCGCCGACCAGTTGGTCCCGCCGCTCCTGCAGGCCGGCCCGGAAGGCGGCGAAGTAGTCGTCGGGCAGGGCCAGCGCCACCGCGACCGCCGGTTGCAGCGGCGCCGCGTTGACGAAGGTGAGGAACTGCTTCACCCGCAGCACCGCGGAGACCAGCGCGGCCGGGCCGCTGACCCAGCCCACCTTCCAGCCGGTGCAGGAGAACGTCTTGCCGGCCGAGGAGATGCGCAGCGTCCCCTCGCGCATCCCGGGCAGGGTGGCCAGCGGCACGTGCGGGGCGGCCGCGTCGGTGAAGACCAGGTGCTCGTAGACCTCGTCGGTCACCGCGTACGCGCCGTGTTCCTGGCACAGCTCGGCGACCAGGGCCAGCTCGGCGGGGGTGAAGACCTTGCCGGTCGGGTTGTGCGGCGAGTTCAGCAGCACCAGCCGGGTGCGCGGGCCGAACGCGGCGCGCAACGCGGCCGGGTCGAAGGCGTACCGGCCATCGGCGCCGGGGCGCAGCGTGACCGGGCGCCGGACCGCGCCGGCCAGCGCGATCGAAGCGGCGTACGAGTCGTAGTAGGGCTCGAAGCAGACCACCTCGTCGCCCGGCTCGCAGAGCGCCAGGATGCTCGCCGCGATCGCCTCGGTGGCGCCCGCGGTCACCACGATCTCGCCATCCGGGTCGTACTCCAGCCCCCAGAACCGGCGCTGGTGCGCGGCCACCGCGGCGCGCAGGGCCGGGACGCCCGGACCGGGCGGGTACTGGTTCTGCCCGGCACGCAGCGCCTCGGCGGCGGCGGCCAGCATCTCCGGCGGGCCGTCGGTGTCCGGGAAGCCCTGGCCGAGGTTGACCGCGCCGGTGCGGACGGCCAGGGCGGACATCTCGGCGAAGATGGTCGTCCCGAACGGGCGCATCCGCGCCACCAGCCGGTCGACCTGGGCGGGGGTGGTCGTCACGCCCGCCAGCCTACGGCCCGCCGGCGCCGCTTCAACCCCTCGCCTCAGCCGGTGCAGTTCACCCAGTACGCGCGCTCGTCCTTCGCGACGGTGCGCCCGTCAACGGTGATCCGGCAGCTGATCCGATCCTGATGCCCGTGGTTCGCCAGGACCATCACCCGCCCGGCGTCGTGCATCCGCAGGCTCCGCCGCCACGGCAGCGTGACCTGCTCGACCTGGATGAAGTCGCCGTTGGCGTCGTAGTACTCCAGGTCCGCGGGGCCGCGGCCGGTCACCTCGTACACCACGGTGATCTCGCCCGGTCCGTCGGACGGGGTCAGCGCCGGCCGCACCGTCGGGCGCGCCTGGGTCGGCCAGACCTGCGGCTCCTCGTAGTCGTAGTACGGGTCGTAGGTCTCCTGCGCGTACGGGTCGTCCGGGTAGGGGGTGTCGGCGCTGTAGATGAGGCCGGCGACGCCGAGGCAGGCGCAGAGCCCGAACGCGAGGACGGTCGTCACGGCGACGACGACGCCGACCACCGTCGACCGGTTGCCCGACCGGGCCGGGGCCGGCGGCACGTACGGCGGCGGGTAGCCCAGCGGTGGGTAGCCGGGCGGTGGGTAGCCGGGCGGCAGGTGGCCCGACGGGTACCAGGCCGGCCCCGGGGCACCGGCCGGCGGCGGGAGGCCCGGCGGGGCGCCGGCCGGGCCCGGCGTGCCGGGTGGCGTCCACGGGCCGGGCGCCACCCAGGGCTGGGGTGGCGGCGTCGGGTCCGGCGGGGTCCACGGCGGCGGTGCGTCCGGCCCGGGTGCCGCCGGCGGGCCCGACGCGGCGGGGTCGGGTGCGGCCGGTCCGGTGGACGGGGCGGGGTCTGGGGGCGGCGGGGCTTCGGACATGGGTCAGCTCCGGTGGGGCGGGTGGGGCGTCCGCGACGCCGGTGGCAGCGTACCGGCGCCAGCGGCTGACCTGTGGGGTGAACTCCTAAGCCGCGCCGAAGCAGCTGGCCCGCCACGCACCGCGACCGGCCGTCTCGGTCGCCGCCGGGCTGCCGTCCACGGTGACCGAGCAGGAGACCGACCAGGTCGCGTCGTCGGGCTTGCTGGCCTGCACCATCACCAGGTCGAGCCGGTCGGTACGGACGCTGGTGCGCCAGGGCAGCCGCACCGCGTCCAGCCAGATCGGCGCCCCGTTGGCGTCGTGGTAGAGGATGTCGGCCGCGCCGCGCCCGGTCACTTCGTAGACCACCCGGATCCGGCCCGGTCCCTGGGACGGGGTGGCCGCCGGGCTGGCCGAGGGGCTCGGTGAGGCGGAGATCTCCGGAGGCGGCAGATCACCGGCCTCGGTGCCCGACTCGCCGATCGCCGGCTCGGCCCGCGGCCGGTCGTCGGGGCGGAGCAGCTCGTAGCCGCCGAACCCCAGCCCGGCGGCGAGGGCCAGTACGCCGGCGAGCACGGCGGCCACCGGCCCGCGCCGCCGGCGGCGGCCCGCGGAACCGCCGGCACCGGCCGCGGCGGGGGTGGGCCGCGGAGCCGGCGGGTCGGCGTACAGCGGGGTGGCGGGGAGCCACGGTTCCGGCTGGGCCGGTGGTCCCGGCTCGGGCCGCGGGTCGAGCGGAGCCCAGGGGTGGGGCTCCGCCGCCGGGGACCGGGTCGGTGGATCGGTGGGCGGGGTCGTCTCGGACACTGTCGCTCCAGGTGCCGGGTCAGGTGCACCGGCGCGCTTACGGGGTACGCCGGCCCGGGCGAGCCTGTCGTACCGCCGCCGGGGTCCGCAACCCGGCCTCCGCGCCGGCCGACCTGGCGTGGGCCGTCTGCCCGATTGATGCATATTTTAGACGTGATCGCTCAAGTTCAGTGATCGTTTACCCGGCTTTCGAGCACACCTGGTGAGCGATACTGGGTTAGGCTGCCACCCATGTGTGGAATCGTGGGGTACGCCGGCTCGCGCCCGGCGCTGGGCATCGTGCTGGACGGACTGCGGCGGCTGGAGTACCGCGGCTACGACTCGGCCGGGGTGGCCGTCGTCTGCGACGGCGAGCTGCTGACCGAGAAGAAGGCTGGCAAGCTGGCCAACCTGGAGAAGGTCCTCTCCGAGCGGGCCGCCGACGACCCGACGTCCTGCGCGGCCAGCCCGATCGGCATCGGCGACGGCACCATCGGCATCGGCCACACCCGCTGGGCCACCCACGGCGGTCCCACCGACCGCAACGCCCACCCCCACCTGGCCCCCGACGGCCGGGTCGCGGTCATCCACAACGGCATCATCGAGAACTTCGCCAAGCTCCGCGCCGAGCTGGAGGCCGATGGCGTCCAGTTCGCCAGCGACACCGACACCGAGTGCGCGGCGCACCTGCTCTCCGCCGCCCTGGCCGACCTGCGCGCCGCCGGCCACCCGGACGGGCCGCAGCTGCTCGCCGCCGGCATGCGGGTGGTCTGCCAGCGGCTGGAGGGGGCGTTCACCCTGCTCGCCGTCGACGCCGGGGTGCCCGGGGCGGTGGTCGGCGCCCGGCGCAACTCGCCGCTGGTGGTGGGTCGTGGCAACGGCGAGAACTACCTCGCCAGCGACGTCGCCGCGTTCATCGAGCACACCCGGGACGCGGTGGAGCTGGGCCAGGACCAGATCGTCCTGATCACCGGCGACACCATCGAGATCACCGACTTCGCCGGCCAGCCCGCCAGCGGCAAGGACTTCCACATCGACTGGGACTCCTCGGCCGCTGAGAAGGGTGGCTACGACTGGTTCATGCTCAAGGAGATCGAGGAGCAGCCGCAGGCCATCGCCGACACGCTGCTGGGCCGGCTCACCGAGACCGGCGAGATCGCGCTCGACGAGGTCCGCCTCAGCGACCAGGACCTGCGCGACGTCGACAAGATCTTCATCGTCGCCTGCGGCACCGCGTACCACTCGGGCCTGGTCGCCAAGTACGCCATCGAGCACTGGACCCGGATCCCCTGCGAGGTGGAGCTGGCCAGCGAGTTCCGCTACCGGGACCCGGTCCTCGACCGGTCCACGCTGATCGTGGTGATCTCGCAGTCCGGCGAGACCATGGACACCCTGATGGCGCTGCGGCACGCCAAGGAGCAGAAGGCCCGGGTGCTGGCGATCTGCAACACCAACGGCTCCACCATCCCGCGCGAGTCCGACGCGGTCCTCTACACCCACGGCGGGCCGGAGATCGCGGTCGCCTCCACCAAGGCGTTCCTCACCCAGCTGGTCGCCTGCTACCTGATCGGCCTGCACCTGGCCCAGGTACGCGGGATCAAGTACGCCGACGAGGTGGCCGCCGTGGTGGCCCAGCTCCAGGAGGTGCCGGGCAAGCTGCGCGAGCTGCTGGACCGGATCGAGCCGGTCCGCGAACTGGCCCGGGAGCTGAAGAGCGAGCCGACGGTGCTCTTCATCGGCCGGCACGTCGGCTACCCGGTGGCCCTGGAGGGCGCGCTCAAGCTCAAGGAGCTGGCGTACATGCACGCCGAGGGCTTCGCGGCGGGCGAGCTGAAGCACGGCCCGATCGCCCTGATCGACAAGGGCACCCCGGTGGTCTGCGTGGTGCCGTCGCCGGCCGGCCGGGGCCTCCTGCACGACAAGGTCGTCTCGAACATCCAGGAGGTCCGGGCACGTGGCGCCCGCACCATCGTGATCGCCGAGGAGGGCGACGAGGCGGTGGTCCGCTACGCCGACCACCTGATCTACGTCCCGCGTACGCCGACGCTGCTCGCGCCGCTGCTCACCACCGTGCCGTTGCAGGTGCTGGCGGCCGAGATCGCCGCCGCCCGGGGGCACGACGTGGACCAGCCGCGCAACCTGGCGAAGTCCGTCACCGTCGAGTAGCGCCTCACCCGCACCTCCGGCCCCGGTCCGTCACGTCGGCGGCGACCGGGGCCGGCCCGTGTCGGCGTCTGCCCTGAGCCGGTCGGCCGGGCCGGACTGCCGTCCCTCGCGACCCTGGCGATCGGCCGGCCCCGGCCGCTGGGGCTCACCGGCCGAGCACGATCCGGGCCATGCCGTCCAGGGCCGGGTTGTCGGCCTCCCAGTAGCCGGTGTGGCCGTGCCGGCCGCTCGGGAACGTCCGCCCGCCGAAGCCCGGGTCGGTGGGGTCGCGCCCGAACCACAGCTCGTGGCCGCCGGCCACCCCCGCCGTCGCGCCGAGCGGTGACGCGCCGAGCACCGCCCGCCGGGCCAGCTCGTCCGGCGGGCGGGCCAGCCGGATCACGTCGTCGGCCGCGGTGCTCGCCCAGACCTGGTTGGCCGGCAGGCCCAGCTCGGCGGCGTGCGCCACGCCGACCCCGGGCGAGCCGACGAAGACCAGCGCGTCCGCGGCCAGCCCGTGTTCCCGCGCGGCGTTGCCCACCACCAGCGAGCCGTAGCTGTGCCCCAGCACGGTCTGCCGGGCCGGTGGCCCCTCGTGGGTGGCCCGCAGCCCCTCCTGGAACCGGTGCAGCGCCGGCCCGGCGTCCCGGGCCTGCCCCGGCCAGACCGCCTCGTGCAGGAAGTCGGGGGCGTCGTAGTCCAGCCACAGCACCGCCGCGGTCTCCGCGCCCGGGTCGAGGGCGTCGCAGCGGGCCAGCACCCGGCCCGCCCGGCCCAGCTCGCCCGGGGCGTCGTCGAGGCCGGCGGTCATCCCCGGCACGTACGTCAGCACCCGGCTCGACCGGTCCGGGTTGCCCAGCGCGACCACCGCCCGGCCCTCACCACCCGGCTCCAGCCCGAGCAGGTACGCCCGGGGCGCCCCGGGCGCCGCCAGCCGGGCGTCGAGCGCGTCCAGCCCGGACAGCGCCGCCCCGACCCGGAGCAGCCCGGCCACCTCGACCGGCCCGCGCGGGACCCGGCCGAGCAGCCGCGACCGCTCGGCGAGCAGCTCGTCGCGCCGGGCCCCGAGCAGCAGCCGGTTGGCCTGGTCGCGGGCCGCGACCGGAACCCCGTCGAGGCGGCCGACCAACCCCGGTTCGTGCGCCACCAGCCACCGGCGCTGGGCCGGAGTGAGCCCCGCCCACCAGGCCCGGACCAGCGCCGGATCGCCGCCCGGCGCGGGCCGGCCCGGGGGCGGGACGTCCGCCCAGCCGGTCCCGGCCGCGGTGGACAGCTCGTCCAGCCGCGTCGTGGCCTCGCGGTCGGCCGCCCCGGCGAGGTCGAGGGCGGCGCGGATCGCCGTGCTGACCCGGGCGGCCGCCGGCCCGGCCCGTTCGGTCGCCGGGCTGGCCGGATCGGCGCGGACCCGACCGTGCCGGTCGACCAGCACCCCGGAGCCGTCGGCCAGCGCCACGGCGGCGGCCAGCCGGGCCCTCGCCGCGGCCAGCCGGGCGGCGAACTCGGCGAGCACCTGGTCGGCCTCGATCAGGGCGGGCCGCAGCGTGGCCAGCTCGGCCCGCAGCCCGGCCAGCCGGGTGTCGGCCGCCCCGGCGGCCCCGCCCGACCAGCCGTCTCGGAGCGCGGCGGCGGCACCGCCCAGCGCACCGGACCGCCGGTCGGCCAGCCCGGTGAGCCCGGCCCAGGCGGTGCCGGCGGCCCGCCAGGCAGCCGGATCGGCCGCCCACAGCTGGGCGTAGCTGACGCCGGCGGTGGCCGGTCGCCCCGCCGGGCCGGTCGCGCCGGATCGTACCGGCCGCCCGGCGGGCCTGGCGGCACCCGCCGGACGAGCCGTCCTCGGCCCGGTCACCGGGGCAGGGCGGCGAGCCGGGCGGCCGCCCGGTCGTCCGCCGCCTGGTACGCCTCGACCGCCGCCGAGACCGCCTCGCCGGTCGCCGCCACCCGCGCGCCGAGCCGGCCGCACCAGCCGTGCACCGCCGCCTCCAGCCCGGCCAGCGCGGCACCGGCCGCCCAGCCCGGCGCCGGCACCACCAGACCGGGCACCCCGGCCAGCCCGTGCGCCAGCCGGTAGCTCTCGTCGGCGAGCCGCCCCGCGGCCCGCCGCAACGCCTCCGGTCGGACGCTGATCGCCTCGTCGCTCATCCGGCCCCCGCCTCGCCGCTGGAACACCTACCGGCCCGACGCTAGGCGCCGGCGGCAGCGTGCCGGCTGCCCTGTGGACAACCGGCCCCGACCGCCCGCCCCGGTTGTCCACAGGCGTTGCCGGGAACGACGTCGGCGGCTAATCTGCCGCCCGCCACGCCGGTAGGGTGGGTTCGTGATCGTGGCTGTCGGCATCGACGTCGTGCTGGTCGACCGGTTCGCCCGGGCCCTCGCCCGCACGCCGTTGCTCGCCGATCGGCTCTTCACCGAGGCCGAGCGGTACACCCGCTCCGGCAACCCGCGCTCGCCCGAGTCGCTGGCCGCCCGGTTCGCCGCGAAGGAGGCGGTGGCCAAGGCGCTCGGCGCGCCGGCCGGGTTGAGCTGGCACGACTGCGAGATCGTGCCGGATCCGGACGGCCGCCCCTGGCTGACCGTCTCCGGCACCGTCGCCGCGGCGGCCACCGAGCGCGGGGTCAGCCGCTGGCACCTCTCGCTGTCGCATGACGGCGGGATCGCCTCGGCCGTGGTGGTCGCGGAACGGTGATCGGAGGCGTGCCGCGCCGGCGCGCCGGGACGGAGTGGCATGAGACCGGTGTGGCGGGTCGCGGACGTACGGGCGGCGGAGGCCGGACTGATGGCCACCCTGCCGCCGGGGACGCTGATGCAGCGCGCCGCCGCTGGGCTGGCCCGCCGCTGCGCGTTGCTGCTCGCCGACCGGGGCGGGGTGTACGCGGCCCGGGTGCTGCTGCTGGTCGGCAGCGGGGACAACGGCGGCGACACCCTTTACGCGGGCGCGCGGCTGGCCGGGCGCGGCGCGGCGGTGTCCGCGCTGCTGCTGAACCCGGGCCGGGCGCACGCCGGCGGGCTGGCCGCGTTCCGGGCCGCCGGTGGCCGGCTGGTCGACCGGCCGCCCGCCGTGGTCGACCTGGTGCTGGACGGGATCGTCGGGATCGGCGGCAGCGGTGGGCTCCGCGAGACCGCCGACCAGTTGGCGGCCAGCCTGGTGCGGCACTGCGGGCGCGACGGCGACCGGGCCACCGTGGTCGCGGTGGACGTGCCGAGCGGGGTGGCGGTGGACACCGGCCACGTCCCGCCGGCCGCCTCCGGCCGGCCGAACGCGGTCCGCGCCGACGTCACGGTGACCTTCGGCGCGCTGAAGCCCGCACTGGTGGTCGGCCCGGCCGCCCCGCTCGCCGGTCAGGTGGAGCTGGTCGACATCGGGCTGGCGCCGTGGCTGCGCGGCACCCCGGCGCTGCGGGTCATCGAGTGGTCGGACGTGGTCGACTGGTGGCCCCGGCTGGGCGCGGCGTCGGAGAAGTACAGCCGGGGCGTGGTGGGGGTGGCCACCGGCTCGGCGACGTACCCGGGCGCCGCGGTGCTCTCGGTCGGCGGCGCGCTGGCCGGCCCGACCGGCATGGTCCGCTACGCCGGTGGCGCCCGGGCGGAGGTGCTGCACCAGCACCCCTCGGTGATCGCCACCGGCCGGGTCGCCGACGCCGGCCGGGTCCAGGCCTGGGTCTGCGGCTCCGGGCTGGGCACCGGCGAGGAGGCGGCCGGTGAGCTGCGGGCCGTGCTGGCCGCCCCGGTGCCGGTGGTGCTCGACGCGGACGCGCTCACCCTGCTGGTCGACGGCTCGCTCGCCGACCGGCTGCGCAAGCGGGACGCCCCGATCGTGGTCACCCCGCACGACCGCGAGTTCACCCGGCTCTGCGGGGAGAGCCCGGGCACCGACCGGGTCGCCGCCACGCTGCGGCTGGCCGCCTGGATGAACGCGGTGGTGCTGCTCAAGGGGGACCGCACGGTGATCGGCACGCCGGACGGGCGGGCGTACGTGAACCCGACCGGCACCCCGGCGCTGGCCACCGGCGGCACCGGGGACGTGCTGGCCGGGCTGCTCGGCTCGCTGCTCGCGGCCGGGGTGCCGGCGGACCGGGCGGCCGCGATGGCCGCGTACCTGCACGGGCTGGCCGGCCGGGAGGCGGCCCGGGGTGGCCCGGTGACCGCGCCCGACGTGGCGGACGCGCTGCGCCCGGTGCTGGCCGGGCTCGGCTGATCGGCGGGCTCGGCCGGCCTCGGCCGACGTGATCGGCCCGGAAAGTAGGCTGGGCCCATGTGGCAGGCCGAGATGCGGGTCGACCTCGACGCGATCCGCGAGAACGTCAGCCGGCTGCGCGCCGGCACCGGTGCCGAGCTGATGGCGGTGGTCAAGGCCGACGGGTACGGCCACGGCATGGTCCCGGCCGCGCGGGCGGCGCTCGACGCGGGCGCCGACTGGCTGGGCGTCTGCACCCTGGACGAGGCGCTGCGCCTGCGGGCGGCCGGCATCACCGCCCCGGTGCTGGCCTGGTTGCTCGTCCCCGGGCTTCCGCTGCACGAGGGGGTCACCGCCGGGATCGACCTGGGTGCGGCGAGTCTGCCCCAGCTCGACGAGATGATCGAGGCGAGCCGGCTGGCCGGCCGCCCGGCCCGGCTGCACCTCAAGATCGACACCGGGTTGTCCCGGGGCGGCGCGACGGTCGCCGACTGGCCGGCGCTGCTCGACGCCGCGGCCAAGGCCCAGGCGGACGGCCTGGTCGAGGTGGTCGGGGTGTGGAGCCACTTCGTCTACGCCGACATGCCCGGGCACCCGACCACCGACCGGCAGCTCGCCGTCTTCCACGAGGGGCTGGCCATGGTCGAGCAGGCCGGGCTGCGCCCCCGCTACCGGCACCTGGCCAACTCCGCGGCGACCCTGACCCGGCCGGACACCCACTTCGACCTGGTCCGGCCCGGGCTGGCCGTGTACGGCCTCTCCCCGGTGGCCGGCGAGGCCTACGGGCTGCGACCGGCGATGACCGTCCGGGCCCGGGTGATGCTCACCAAGCGGGTGCCGGCCGGCTCCGGCGTCTCGTACGGCCACACCTACACCACCGAGCGGGAGGCGAACCTGGCAGTGGTGCCGCTCGGCTACGCCGACGGGGTGCCCCGGCACGCCTCCAACAGCGGCCCGGTGCAGCTCGGCGGCAAGCGCCGGACGATCTCGGGCCGGGTCTGCATGGACCAGTTCGTGCTCGACTGCGGCGACGACCCGGTGGCCGCCGGCGACGTGGTCACGCTGTTCGGCAGCGGCGTCGACGGCGAGCCCACCGCCGACGACTGGGCCGAGGCGGTCGGCACCATCAACTACGAGATCGTCACCCGGTTCGGCGGTAGCCGGGTGCCCCGGGTCTACGCCGGCGAGCGTCCGTGAGCGCGAGGAGTGAGCCGGGTCTGCGAGCCCCGCAGTCGCGAACCAGGGTGGCGCCGTGAGCGGTCAGAAACACCGCATCCCGCGCCCGCGTACCGCGACGGGCAAGGTCGCCGGCCTGGTCGGGGCCGCGGTCGGGGTAGCCGCCGCCGGGCTCGCCGCCGGCGTCGCCACCGAGCGCGCGCTGGTCCGCCGGCTCAAGGCCGACCCCACCGACCGGTACGCCCAGGAGGTCTTCGGCGAGCAGCGGTACGACGAGTCGTTCCGGCTGGAGATGCCGGACGGCACCGACATCCACGTCGAGGTGGTCGAGCCGACCCGGCCGGTGGCCGGCAACCCGACGGTGGTGCTGGTGCACGGCTTCTGCCTGGACATGGGCACCTTCCACTTCCAGCGCAAGATGCTCGCCGAGCGGGGCGAGCACCGGGTGGTCGCGTACGACCAGCCCGGCCACGGTCGCTCGGGCCGGCTGGAGACCGGCGAGTACGACCTCACCGCGCTCGGCCGCACGCTGCGCGCGGTGATCGACCGGACCGCCCCGGAGGGGCCGCTGGTGCTGGTCGGCCACTCGATGGGCGGGATGACCATCATGGCCTTCGCCGAACTCTTTCCGGAGATGTTCGGCCACCGGGTGGTCGGCACCGTGTTGATGGCCACCTCGGGCGGCCTGCTCGCCGAGACCAAGCTGGTGGCGCCGGCGCTGCTCGGCAGGGTCGGCGCGCCGGTGCTCTACATGGTCGGCAACGTCACCCGCTACGGCGGCGGCGTGATCGACCGGGCCCGCAAGTCCACCACCAACGTCGCCTGGCTGCTCACCCGCCGGTACGGCTTCGGCACCCGGAACCCGAGTCCGGCCCTGGTCTCGTACGTGGAGACGATGAACTCGCGCACCTCGGCGGACACGGTGACGCGGTACCTGCGCACGCTGGCCACCCATTCGCGGTTCCCGGCGCTGGCCGCGCTGACCGACACGCCGGTGCTGGTGGTGGTTGGCGACAAGGACATGATCACCCCGGTGACCCACTCGGAGGAGATCGTGCGGCGGCTGCCGCACGCCGAGTTCGTCAAGATCAACGACAGTGGGCACGTGGTGATGCTGGAGCACGCCGACGAGGTCAACGCCGCGTTGGCGCGCTTCCTCGAATCGTTGTGAGCATGGAGGAACCGTGACCCACGTGGTCAAGCTGCCCACCGCCGCCGACACCCACGAGTTCGGTCGCCGGCTCGCCGGCGTGCTGCGCGCCGGCGACCTGGTGCTGCTCACCGGTCCGCTCGGCGCCGGCAAGACCGCGCTGACCCAGGGCATCGGCGCCGGGCTGGGGGTACGCGGGGACATCACCTCGCCGACCTTCGTGATCGCCCGGGTGCACCAGCCCGATCGGGGCCGGGGCGGCCGGGTGGCGCTGGTGCACGCCGACGCGTACCGGCTGGGCGACGCGGCCGACCCGCGGGCCGAGATCGACGACCTGGACCTGGACACCTCGGTGGAGGAGTCGGTGACCGTGGTCGAGTGGGGCGAGGGGATGGTCGAGCAGCTGGTCGACGCCCACCTGCGGGTGCGGATCGACCGGCGGGACGACGACACCAGGGTGGTGGAGCTGGAGCCGGTCGGCGGCGACTGGGCGCAGCGCCTGGCCGGCCTGGGCTGAGCGCTGTCGTACCCGCTGCCTAGAGTTCGGCCGACCGATTCGACCGGCGAAAGGTTGCCGATGCCCGACGACGCCCCCACCCTCGACCTGTTGGCGCTGCTGCCCGCGGACTGGCGGGCGGTGCTCACCCCGCACCTCGACCCGGCCCGTACCGCCGCGCTGGCCGGTTTCGTCGCCCGCGAGTACGCGACCGCGACGGTCTACCCGCCGGTCGAGGACCTCTTCTCCGCCTACCGGCTCTGCCCGCCGGACGCCTGCCGGGTGCTGATCCTCGGGCAGGACCCGTACCACCGGGCCGGGCAGGCGCACGGGCTGAGCTTCAGCGTCCGCGAGGGGGTGACGGTGCCGCCGTCGCTGCGCAACGTCTTCAAGGAGCTGGGGGAGGACCTCGGCGTGCCCAAGCCGCGTAGCGGCAACCTCGACGGCTGGGCCGCCCAGGGGGTGCTGCTGCTCAACTCGGTGCTGACCGTCCGGCAGGGCACGCCGGGCTCGCACGCGAACTCCGGTTGGGAGGAGTTCACCGACGCCACCATCCGGGCCCTGGACGCGCTGGACACCCGGGTGGTCTTCCTGCTCTGGGGCGGCTACGCGCGCAAGAAGGCCGCCCTGGTCACCAACCCCAGGCACGTCGTGCTGGAGGCCGGCCACCCCAGCCCGATGAACCCCCGGGGCTTCCTCGGCAGCCGTCCGTTCAGCGCGGCCAACAAGGCGCTGGCCGACGCCGGCCTGCCCACCATCGACTGGGAGCGCTCGGCCGGCTGACGGCTGGCGGGCTCGGTTCGCGGGCCGTGTTGCCGGTCCGTCAGGGGGCCGCCTGGCCGCTCGCGGCGGTTTGTGCGCGGCTCCGGTAGCGGCGCAGCAGCCCGGCGGCGCCCGGGTCGGTCAGCTCCAGGGCGACCAGCGGCACCACCCGGTAGCCGCGGTCGCCGTGCCGCACCTCGACGGTCTCGGGCAGCTCGTCGCACATCACGGCCCGCAGCTCGCCGTACCGGGTCAGCCACCGGTGCGCGCCCGGTTCCTCGGGCTCAACCGGCACCCCGCCGAACTCGCCCCACCGGTCGTGCCACCGCTGCCCGTAGGCGGCCCTCAGCCAGGCGGTGAACCGGGCCGAGTCGCGCCAGCGGACCGCGATCTCCACAGCGGCGACCGGCACCGGCGCACCCTGTAGCGCCGCGGCGGTGGCACCCGTCAGCACGTGCGGCAGGTCGCCGAGGCGGTCCAGGATCCGGTCGAGTCCCAGGTCGTCGATCCGCTCGGCCAGTGGCCGGGCGGCCAGCTCGGCCATTCGGGCGTCAAGCTGCGCGTCGAGCGGCTCCACCGCGACCGCCAACTGGAGATCCATGGCCGCGAGCAGCCGCTCCAGCAGCGGCACGCTGGGCGAGCGGTCGCCGCGCTCGATGCGTGCGACTGCCGCCTGGCTGACCCCGACCAGCTCGGCCAGCTCACGCTGGCTGAGTTCACGCAACTCGCGCTGCCGCCGGACCGTGGTGCCGAGGAGGGTGACCAGACGGGATGACATCCCGGCATGGTGGGCCATTCGGGGAAGAGCTGATACCTCAGAGTCATCAATATGACTCTGAGGTATCAGGCTCGAAGAGCAACATGTCCGATCCCGACGACACGCCCACCGCCCAGCCCTGAGCCGAGGTGCGGGCAGAGCCAGATGAAGCCGGCGGGTGACGTGCGCGGACAGGTGGGCGCGGGCGGGCCGTGCCGAGGGTTGGACGGGCGGGGCGGGCGTGCGTCGGGGGTGGGGGCGGGGCGGCTAGGCTGGCATACCGTGCTCGTACTCGTGGTGGACAGCTCCACCCCCGCGGTGACCGCGGCCCTGATGGAGGTCTCGGCCGGCGGTGTCGCGCTCCGCGCGCAGCGGAGCACCGTCGACGCCCGCGCGCACGGCGAACTGCTCGCCCCGCAGGTCGACGCGGTCCTCGCCGACGCCGATGCCCGTCCGGGCGACCTGGCGGCGATCGTCGTCGGCCTCGGTCCCGGCCCGTTCACCGGGCTGCGGGTGGGGCTGGTCACCGCCGCCACGATGGGCCAGGTGCTCGGCATCCCCACGTACGGTGTCTGCTCGCTGGACGCGATCGGCCACCCGGCGGCCGCCGGCGAGCCGGTGCTGGCCGCCAGCGACGCGCGGCGCAAGGAGATCTACTGGGCGGTCTACGACGGCGCCGGCCAGCGGCTGGTCGGGCCGGAGGTCTCCGCGCCGGCGGTCGCCGCCGAGCGGGCCCGGGGCCTGGCGGTCACCCTGGCGGTCGGCGACGGCGCCCACCGGTACGCCGACGCGCTCGGACTGCCGCTGCGGGCGGAGCCGCGTTACCCGGATCCCGCGTCGCTGGCCGCGCTGGCCGCCGAGCGGATCCGGGCCGGCGCCCCGGGCGAGCGGCTCACCCCGCTGTACCTGCGCCGCCCGGACGCCGTGGCGGCGACCGCGCGCAAGCCGGTCCTGCCGTGAGCGTGGTCCACCTGGAACGGTTCCGCTGGTGGCACATCGACGAGGTGCTGCCCATCGAGGCGGACCTGTTCGGCCCCGAGCAGTGGTCGGCGGCGATGTTCTGGAACGAACTGGCCAACGGGCACTTCTACCTGGTGGCCCGCGACGACGACGGCACGGTGCTCGGCTACGCCGGGCTCACCGCCGCGCTGCCGGACGAGGCCTGGGTGCAGAACATCGCCGTCCGCCGGGACGCCCAGCGTCGCGGCATCGGCCGGCTGCTGCTGGAGGCGCTGCTCGCCGAGGCCGCCCGGCTCGGCGTCCGCAGCACCCTGCTGGAGGTCGCGGCGGACAACGCCCCGGCCCAGCGGCTCTACGCCGCGTACGGCTTCGAACCGATCGGCGTACGACGCGGCTACTACCAATCGAGCAACACCGACGCGCTGGTCATGCAGCGCGCCGAGGCGGCGACCGGAGATGGGACCGACCGTGGCTGACGAACCACTGATCCTCGGCATCGAGACCTCCTGCGACGAGACCGGGGTCGGCATCGTGCGCGGGCACACGCTGCTCGCCGACGCGCTCGCCTCCAGCGTCGAGCAGCACGCCCGGTTCGGCGGCGTGGTGCCCGAGGTGGCCAGCCGGGCCCACCTGGAGGCCATCGTGCCGACCATGGACCGGGCGTTGGCCGAGGCCGGGGTGACCCTCGCCGACATCGACGCCATCGCGGTGACCTCCGGCCCGGGCCTGGCCGGCGCCCTGCTGGTCGGGGTGGCCGCGGCCAAGGGGTACGCGCTCGCCGCCGAGAAGCCCGTCTACGGGGTCAACCACCTCGCCGCGCACGTGGCGGTGGACACCCTCGAACACGGCCCACTGCCCGAGCCGGCGATCGCCCTGCTGGTCTCCGGCGGCCACTCGTCCCTGCTCCGGGTCGACGACCTAGCCCGCGGCGTCACCCCGCTCGGCGCCACCATCGACGACGCGGCCGGTGAGGCGTTCGACAAGGTCGCCCGGCTGCTCGGGCTGCCGTTCCCGGGCGGCCCGCCGATCGACCGGGAGGCGCGGGCCGGCGACCCGGCGGCGATCGCCTTCCCGCGCGGCCTGACCGCCGCCAAGGACCTCGCCGCCCACCGCTACGACTTCTCCTTCTCCGGGCTGAAGACCGCCGTTGCGCGCTGGGTGGAGGCACGGCAGCGGGCCGGCGAGCCGGTGCCGGTCGCCGACGTCGCCGCCTCCTTCCAGGAGGCGGTCTGCGACGTGCTGACCGCGAAGGCGATCGACGCCTGCCGGGCGGACGGCATCGACACGCTGGTGATCGGCGGCGGCGTGGCGGCCAACTCGCGGCTGCGGGCGATGGCCGAGCACCGCGCCGCCAAGCACGGCATCCGGGTCCGGGCACCCCGGCCGAAGCTCTGCACCGACAACGGCGCGATGGTGGCCGCGCTCGGCGCGCACCTGGTCGCGGCGGGCGTCGCCCCGAGCCGGCTGGATCTGCCCGCCGACTCCGCCATGCCGCTCACCACTGTCAGCGTGTGACGGGGGCCGATGTGATCGTCCGGATGTGGGAGGCGCGCGCCGAGCCGTACGGGGTGGCCGACCTGATCACCTGGGTCTGCGACACCGCACTGCCGGAGTTCGACCACGACCCGCTGCACCTGTCCAGCGAGGTGTTCTCCTCCACCGACCACCGGGTGGTGGTCATCTCCAAGTGGCGGGGCAACCCGCGCCCATTGCCCGATCCGCCCCCGACGCTGCTCGCCCGGCCCCCGCACTCGTGGGACTTCACCCAGGTCGACCGCTGATCATCGGCCGGTAATTGGTTCGCGGGGCGAGCGGCCCGACGTCTAGCGTCGAGGGGCTATGCGCTCCTTACCGGCCGGCGATCCCGGCGTACCCGACTCGCGGTCGGCGACCCGCTACCTGGTGTGGCTGGCGCTGCGGCACAAGGCCGTGTTCAGCGCCGGCATCGCCCTCGGCGTGCTCTGGATGGTCGCCCAGGCGCTGATGCCCGCCGCCGTCGGCCGGGCCGTGGACGGGCTCACCCGCCGCGACGAGGGTGCCCTGGTCACCTGGGGGTTGGTGCTGCTCGGCCTGGGCGTGCTCCAGGCGGTCGCCGGGATCCTGCGGCACCGGTGCGCGGTGTTCAACTGGCTCGCCGCAGCGTACCGGACGGTGCAGCTGACCGTGCAGACCGCCAACCGGCTCGGCGCCGCCCTGCCCCGCCGGGTGGCCGCCGGCGAGGTGGTGAGCATCGGCACCGCCGACATCAGCCACATCGGCCACGCGATCGACATCACCGCCCGAGGCACCGGCGCGGTGGTCGCCATCGTCACCGTCGCGGTGATCCTGCTCGGCGCCTCGGTGCCGCTCGGCCTGGTCGTGGTGCTCGGCGTGCCGCTGCTGATGGCGGTGGTCGGCCTGCTCATCCGGCCGCTGCACCGGCAGCAGCAGGCGTACCGGGACTCCGAGGGGGCGCTGACCACCCGGGCCGGTGACATCGTCTCCGGGCTGCGGGTGCTGCGCGGCGTCGGCGGCGAGCCAATGCTGTCCGCCCGCTACCGGGCGCAGTCGCAGGCGCTGCGCGCCGACGGCGTACGGGTGGCCCGGGTCGAGTCGCTGCTGGAGGCGGCGCAGGTGCTGCTCCCCGGCGCCTTCCTGGTGCTGGTCACCTGGCTCGGCGCCCGGTTCGCGCTGCGCGGCGAGATCAGCGCCGGTCAGCTGGTCGCCTTCTACGGCTACACCGCGTTCCTGGTCAGCCCGCTGCGGCAGCTCACCGAGACGGTGGACAAGCTGACCCGCGGCCACGTCGCCGCCCGACGGGTGGTCCGGCTGCTCCGGCTCACCCCGGAGCTGGCCGACCCGGCGCGTCCGGCGCGCCTGCCGGACGGTCCGGGCGAGCTGGTGGACGTCGAGTCCGGGGTGACGCTGCGCCCCGGCCGGTTCACCGCGCTCGCCGCGACCGCGCCCGAGGAGGCGGCGGCGATCGTGGACCGGCTCGGCCGGTACGTCGACGGGGAGGCGACCCTGCACGGCGTACCGCTGCGGGACCTGCCGCTGGCCACGGTGCGTGAGCGGATCATGGTGGCCGACAACGACGCGCACCTGTTCACCGGGTCGCTCCGGGCGGAGCTGGACCCGCACGACACGGCCGACGACGCGGCGATCGCGGCGGCGCTGGCCGCGGCGAGCGCGACGGACATCGTCGACGCGCTGCCCGACGGGCTGGACAGCGCGGTCGCCGAGCGGGGCCGGGAGTTCTCCGGCGGGCAGCAGCAGCGGCTGCGGCTGGCCCGGGCGCTGGTCGCCGACCCGGAAACGCTGCTGCTGGTCGAGCCGACCAGCGCGGTCGACGCGCACACCGAGGCGCGGATCGCGGACCGGCTCGCCGTCGCCCGCGCCGGGCGCACCACCCTGGTCTGCACCACCAGCCCGCTGGTGCTCGGCCGGGCCGAGCACGTGATCTTCGTGGAGGACGGCAAGGCGGTGGCCGAGGGGACGCACGCCGAGCTGCGCGACACCGAACCGCGCTACCGGGCCACGGTGAGCCGGGAGGAGGACTGATGGGCACCGCACTGCCGGTCGCCGACGCGGCGCAGGTGCGCCGATACGCGCGCGGCCTGGTCCGCCGGCACCCGCGCGCACTCGCCGCGGCGCTGGCCCTGCACGCGCTGGCCGCCGCGGCCGGCCTGGTCGCGCCGCGGCTGCTCGGCGACCTGGTGGAGGGGATCTCTCGCGGCACCACCGGCACCACGGTGGACCGGATCGCCCTGCTCATCGCCGGGTTCGTGGTGGTGCAGTCGGTGCTGGTGCGCTTCGCCCACCTGGCCTCGGCCCGGCTCGGCGAGCGGGTGCTGGCCGAGCTGCGCGAGGAGTTCGTCGACCGGATGCTGGCCCTGCCGCTGGCCACCGTCGAGCGGGCCGGCACCGGCGACCTGCTCACCCGTACCTCCCGGGACGTCTCGGCGCTGTCCCGCACGGTCCGCTTCGCGGTGCCGGAGACGCTCATCGCGATCGTCACCGCCGGCTTCATCATCGGCGCGCTGGTGCTGGTCGGCCCGCTGCTGGCGCTGCCCTGCCTGATCGCGGTGCCGGTGCTCTGGGCCGGCACCCGCTGGTACCTGCGCCGCGCGCCGCAGGGCTACCTGCGGGAGAACGCCGCCTACTCCGACATCACCGACGGGATCAGCGAGACCGTCGAGGGGTCGCGGACCACCGAGGCGCTGCGGCAGCAGGCACGCCGGCGGGCCCGCATCGACGCCGACATCCGCCGGTCGTACGCGGCCGAGCGGTACACCCTCTGGCTGCGCACCATCTTCTTCCCGGTCGCCGAGATCGGGTACGTGGTGCCGGTGGCCGCCACCCTGCTGGTCGGTGGCTGGTTCTACCTGGAGGGCTGGGTCAGCCTCGGTCAGGTCACCGCCGCCACCCTCTACGTGCAGCAGCTCGTGGACCCGATCGACCGGCTGCTCTCCTGGCTGGACGAGTTCCAGGTCGGCGGCGCCTCGATGGCCCGGCTGCTCGGCGTGGCCGGCGACCCGCCCGCCGCCCCGGCCAACCCCGCCGCCACCCAGGCCGGCCCCGCCGTGCCTCAGGCCCGCGCGGCCACCGGCGAACCGGCGGGCGGCGCGGGGCCGGACGGGGACCGGCGGCTCGCCGCCCGCGACGTCCGGTACGCCTACCGGCCCGGCCGGGACGTGCTGCACGGAGTGACCCTGGTGCCGGAGCCGGGCGAGAAGCTGGCCATGGTAGGCCCGTCGGGCGCCGGCAAGTCCACCCTGGGGCGGCTGCTCGCCGGGGTGCACGCGCCCCGCTCCGGCTCGGTCACCGTGGCCGGCCGGCGGCTGGACGAACTGCCCCTGGACGAGCTGCGCTCGCACGTCGCGCTGGTCACCCAGGAGCACCACGTCTTCATCGGCACGCTCCGGGAGAACGTGGCGATGGTCCGGCCGGGCGCCGACGAGGCGGCCGTGGAGTCGGCGCTGGCCGCCGTCGACGCGCTGGACTGGGCGCGGGCGCTGCCGGACGGGCTGGACACCGTGGTCGGCGCCGGCGGGCACCCACTCTCGCCGGCCCAGGCACAGCAGCTGGCGCTGGCCCGGCTGGTGCTGGCCGACCCGCACACCCTGGTGCTCGACGAGGCCACCTCGCTGATCGACCCCCGGGCCGCCCGGCACCTGGAGCGTTCGCTGGCCGCCGTGCTGGCCGGCCGGACGGTGATCGCCATCGCGCACCGGCTCTTCTCGGCGCACGACGCGGACCGGGTGGCGGTGGTCGAGGACGGCCGGATCACCGAGCTCGGCCCGCACGACGAGCTGGTCGCGGCCGGTGGCCCGTACGCCGCCCTCTGGCGCTCCTGGCACGGCGACCGGCCCTGACCGGCCTGACCGGCTCTGGCCGGTCCGCTGACCGGCCTGCGCCAATTCGGACGAACGGCGGTGCGCCGCCGGTCCGCCGTACCACCATGTGTGCGGGGGTGGGGTGTGGAGGCGCTGGTACTGATCGTGGTGCTGGGCGCCACCGTGCTGGTCGGCACCACGCTGGGCGGCCGGTACAGCGTGGCGCCGCCGGTCCTGCTGATCACCATGGGCGCGCTGCTCGCGCTACTGCCCCCGCTGTCCCACGTGGTGCTCGACCCCGAGGTGGTGCTGCTGCTCTTCCTGCCGGCGATCCTCTACCGGGAGAGCATCACCACCAGCCTGCGGGAGATCCGGGCCAACCTGGTGCCGATCACGTTGCTCGCGGTGGGCCTGGTGATCGTGACCATGGTCGCGGTGACGATCTTCGTGGAGCGGTTCGGCATCGAACCCGCCGCGGCCTGGGTGCTCGGCGCGGTGCTCGCGCCGACCGACGCCGCGGCGGTCGCCGGGCTGGCCAAGCGGATGCCGCGCCGGATCCTGACCACCCTGCACGCGGAGAGCCTGATCAACGACGGCACCGCGCTCGTGCTGTTCTCGGTCGCCGTGGGCCTGGTCGTCGGCGGCGTCGAGCCGGGCCTGTTCGCGCTGACGGAGCGGTTCCTCGTCGCGTCGGCCGGCGGCGTCGCCGCCGGCCTCGTGGTCGGCCTGCTGGTCATCCTCATCCGGAAGCGGCTCGACGACCCGCTGCGCGAGGGCGGGCTGAGCGTGCTCACCCCGTTCGCCGCCTTCTTCCTCGCCGAGGAGATCCACGCCAGCGGCGTCCTGGCGGTGGTGGTCGCGGGGCTGATGGTCGCCTACGCCAGCCCGCGGGTGATCCGGGCCCGCTCCCGGATCATGGCGTTCGATTTCTGGGACCTGTCCACGTTCCTGATCAACGGCAGCCTCTTCATCCTGCTCGGGATGCAGATCCCGCGCGCCCTGCGCAGTCTCACCAGCACCTCCGCCGCGCAGGCGCTGACCATCGCGGTGGGGGTGACCGGCGTCGTCATCGCGATCCGGTTGCTCTACGTCCACGTCACCACGGCCCTGATCCAGGCGGTCGACCGGCGCAGCTCCCAACGGGCCACGCGGGTGTCGTGGCGGGTGCGGACCGCGACCGGGTGGGCCGGCTTCCGCGGTGCCGTCTCCCTGGCGGCCGCGCTCGCGGTTCCGGTGACCACCACGGCCGGCGCCCCGGTGCACGAACGCGACCTGATCATCTTCACCACGGTGGTGGTGATCCTGCTGATCATGCTGATCCAGGGCACCACGCTGCCGGCCGTGGTCCGCTGGGCGGGCCTGGTCGGCGACGAACAGCGGGAGAACGAGGTCCGGCTGGCCCGGCGGCGGGCCACCGAGGCCGGCCTGGCGGCGTTGCCCGAGGTGGCCGCCCGACTCGGCATCGAGCAGGAGGTCGTCGAACGGATGCGCGGCGAGTACCAGAAGCACCTGGCCTCGGTCGCCGCCGAGGAGCGGGGGGAGGAGCCGGAGCAGACCCGGGAGCTGGACCGCCAACTGCGTCTCGCCGTCCTCGAACACAAGCGCCGGGAGGTCACCCGGCTGCGCGACACGAACCAGATCGACGACATCGTGCTGCGCGAGGTGCAGGCCGTGCTGGACATCGAGGAGATCCGCCTGCTCGGACCGACCCAGAACGAGTAGCCGGCCGGCGGCCGCACCACCGCCGACCGGCCGCGGCCCGGGCGGGTCAGGTGCGGCGGAGCATCCGGTAGGTGGCGATCCCGCCGGTGCCCAGCGCGGCGAGGAAGACCAGCCAGACCACGGTGCTGCTGACGCCCATCTGCGGACCGGTGTTGGCCGAGGCGGCGGCGAGCAGCCCGTCGTTGCCGGGGGCGGGCAGCGCGGCGGGCGGGAGTTCCGGCCACCGCACCAGGCCGGTGCTCTCCAGCATCTGCATGTGGTGCATGACGAACCGGTTGGCGTCCTCGGCGAGCTTGCGCACGATCGGGTCGCGGGTGCTGGCCCGCACCGCCCCGATCACCGGGAAGATCTTGCCGTGCGCGACCCGCAGCCGGGTGACGAAGATCTGGTCGAAGCGCGCGCCGGTGGCGTTCTGCATCTCCTTCAACCAGCCCTTCTGCTCGTCCGTCGGGTCGGTCGGGATGGTCGCGCCCAGCTTGTTGGCCGCCTCCACGGTCAGCCGGTCCAGCTCCTCGTGCTCGGTGGCGATGCCGGCGCCGATCTCCCGGACCTTGGCCGACTGGCCCTTCTCGGCGGCCATCTGCCCGGCCGGCATCTCCCAGAGCCCGGCCAGCCGGACGCCGTTGAGCAGGGCGGCGTCGGCGGCGTTGAGCTGCTGTCCGACCGGCGCGGCGACGGCCATGCCGGGCAGCACGCCCAGCCCGGCGGCGATCGTGACGAGCAGCACCGCCAGCCGACGGGTCCGGTGCACCTGCCGACGGCGGGCGGAACTGAGCGATGCCATGTCTGTGCTGCCTCCTCGGTCCGGGCCGAACGCCTCCGCCGGGCGGGCCGCATCCCGCCGGCCGCCCGTCCGCCCACTGGTACGGGCTGATCGTCCGATCAGTTCATTCCCGTTGCGGTGGCGGTCAGCGGACGGCGGCCAGCACCAGACCGAGCAGCAGCAGGGTGAGCGCGGCGGCGG
Source organism: Micromonospora sp. CNZ280 (assembly GCF_011759515.1). Classification (NCBI taxonomy): domain Bacteria; kingdom Bacillati; phylum Actinomycetota; class Actinomycetes; order Micromonosporales; family Micromonosporaceae; genus Micromonospora; species Micromonospora sp. CNZ280. The sequence continues at coordinate 1,182,957 of NZ_JAAOYP010000001.1, read as the reverse complement.
CGAAGATCGCCAGCAGTTCCCGCCGGCCGTGCGTGGCGGCCGGGTCGGCGGCGGCCGGGGCGGCCGGAGGGGGCAGGTCCCGGGTGAGCGCGGCGAGGTCGCCGAGCGTACGGGCGGTCCAGACGGAACCGGCCCGGTCGGCGAACTCGTCCAGGGTGAGCCGGCCGGCGGCGGTGTGCCGTTGCAGCTCGGCGACCACCCGGTGCCGGTCGTCGTCGGAGGCGCGCAACTGGACGTCCACGGGGGACAGGCTACGCAGGAACCGCGCTCCGGCGGGTCCGCCGGTCAGCCGAGTGTCCCCCGGCCGGCGTCGCCGCTCAGCCCCGGCGTCGCCGATCACCGCCGGGTGCTCGCAGCCGGCCCGCGTCGCCGCTCAGCCCTGGTGCCGCCGGTCAGCCGGCGTCGAGCGGGTCGGCGAGCAGCCGCTCGAAGGCCAGCTCGGCCGCACCGACCAGGGCGGCGTCCTCGCCCAGCTTGGGGGTGCGCAGCCGGACGTGTTCCAGGCAGGCGGCCAGCGCGTTGGAGTTGAGCCGGCTGCGGACCTGGGCCGCCGCGGCGAGGTAGAGGTCGCGCATGGTGCCGCCGAAGATGACCATCTCCGGGTTGAAGATGTTGACCAGGTTGGCCACCCCGAAACCGAGCCAGTCGCCGGCCTGGCGGACCGCCGACTGGGCCCGGGCGTCGCCCCGGTCGGCGGCGTCGAAGACGGCCAGCAGCGCGTCCCGCCCGCGGGCGTCCGAGCGGCCGGCGTGGCGCAGCAGCGCGTGCTCACCGATCTCGGTCTCCCAGCAGCCCCGGGAGCCGCATTCGCAGCGCTCGCCGTCGCGGACCACCTTCATGTGGCCCACCTCGCCGCCGTACCCGCCGTGCCCGGTCACCCGCCGGCCGCCGGCGATGATGCCGGCGCCCACGCCGACGTCGCCGTAGAGGTAGATGACGTTGTCGCAACCGGCCGCCGCGCCCCGGGCGTGCTCGGCGAAGGCCGCCACGTCGGCCACGTTCCCGACGGTGACCGGCACCTCGCAGCCGAGTTCCGCGCCGAGCGCCGCGCCGATCGGCTCGTCCACCCAGCCGGTGGTCGGGCCCAGCCGCACCAGGCCGTCGGCGCGGCGCACCATGCCGCAGACCGCGACCCCCGCGCCGACGCAGATCGACTCGCCCGGCACCCCGTGCTGCATCTCCTTGACCGCCCCGGCGAGCAGCGGCGCGGCCTCCGCGGCGGTCAGGCCGCGGGGCCGGTCCAGCTCCCGGCGGTCGAGCACCGTGCCGCCGAGCCCGACCCGCGCGGCCCGCAGCCGGTCCACCTCGATGCTGTACGCGTACGCGTACACCCGCGCCGACTCGGGCCGGACGACCAGCGACGGTCGTCCGGCCCGGCCGGTCTCCTTCGGCGTTCCCTCGCTGACCAGCCCGGCGCCGGCCAGGTCGGCGGTCAGCGCGCCGATGGTGCTGCGGTTCAACCCCAGCGCGGTGGTCAGCTCCGCGCGGGTGGTCGCCCCGTGGACGTGCACGTAGCGCAGCAGCGCACCGAGGTTCTGCCGGCGGATCTCGTCCTGGCTCGGCCCTGCGCGCATTACTGTCGCCACGTCGGTACCGCGGGAGTCAGCGCGTGCCGGTCGCCGAGGAACGGCGCCGGGAGAAGGCGTCCACGCTCGCGGCGAGCAGCAGCACCACGCCGGTGACCACGTACTTCACGCCCGAGCTGTACCCCATCAGACCCATCCCGTTGTCGATCACCGCGACCACCGCGCCACCGAGCACGGCGTCCAGCACCCGGCCCTTGCCGCCGAAGAGGCTGGTGCCGCCGATGACCGCCGCGCCCACGGCGTAGAGCAGTACGTTACTGCCACCGGTGTTGGGGTCCACCGAGTTGGCCCGGCTGGCCGCCACGATGCCGCCGACGGCGGCCATCGAGGAGCAGATCATGAAGACCGAGATGCGGATCCGGTCCACGTTGATGCCGGCCCGGCGCGCCGCCTCCTTGTTGCCGCCGACCGCGTAGACGTGCCGGCCGTAGCTGGTGCGCTGGAGCACGAAGGTCCAGAGGACCAGCAGCAGCGCGATGATCGGCACGACGATCGGCACACCCTTGAGCGAGCTGATCAGGACGTTGCGGCTGCGCTCCAGGTTGAGGATGAAGACCGCGACGCCGAGGATCACCGCGAGGCCGCCGATCCGGACGAACACCACGGCGAGCGGGTCGGTGACCAGCCCCCGGTTGGCGCGGTTGCGGTGCCGCAGCAGTTGCACCGCCGCGAAGCCGGCGACCGCGACGGCGGCCAGCAGCCAGCCGAGGACGGGCGGCAGGTTGCGGTTGGCGATCGCCACCAGGACGTCGTCCCGCACCGAGATGTTCGTGCCCTCCTCCATGAGCATCAGCACGACACCCTGGAAGGCGAGGAAGCCGGCGAGGGTCACCACGAAGGACGGGATCCCGATCTTGGCGACCAGGAAGCCCAGCGTCGTGCCGATCACCACGCCGGTGGCCAGGGCCGCGACCACCGCGACGTACCAGGGGTAGCCGAGCACGGTCACCACATTGGCCAGCACCGCGGCGCAGACGCCGCTGGCGAAGCCGGCGGAGAGGTCGATCTCGCCGAGCAACAGGACGAAGACCAGACCCATGGCGATCAGGGTGACTGCCGCGCCCTGGGTGAACAGGTTGGCGAAGTTGCCGGCGGTGAGGAACGACGGCCGCATGATCGAGAAGACCGTGCAGAGCACGATCAGGCCGAGCACGGCCGGCAGCGCGCCGATGTCGCCACCGCGTACCCGGCCGACGTAGTTGCGTACGTGGCTGCCGAGGGTGGGCACCGGTGTGACCGCCGCCGGGCCTTCCTTCTGCACGACCGTGGTGGTCACTGGACGCCTCCTGTGGTGGTCTGGGTCGGCTCGGCGCCGTGGCCGTTGCTGGCCGCCTCGGCGGGGAGGCCGAGCCCGCCGGAGCGGCCGGCGGTGATCAGCTCCACCACCTGGGCGTGGGTGATGTCGGTGGTCTTCACCTGGGCGACCATCTGGCCGAGGTAGAGCGCGGCGATCCGGTCGGAGACGGCGAAGACGTCGTTCATGTTGTGCGAGATGAGCACGACGGCCAGGCCGTTGTCGGCCAGCCGGCGGACCAGTTCGAGCACCTGCGCGGTCTGCGCGACGCCGAGCGCGGCGGTCGGCTCGTCGAGGATGACCAGCTTGCTGTTCCAGAGCACCGCCTTGGCGATGGCCACCGTCTGGCGCTGGCCGCCGGAGAGGCTGGAGACGTGCTGCCGCAACGACTTCACGGTGCGGACGGAGAGCCCGGCCAGCGTTTCCGCGGCGAGTTGCTCCATCGTCGGCTCGTCCAGGACGATGCCGCTGCGCTTCTCCCGGCCGAGGAACATGTTCTGCACGATGTCGAGGTTGTCGCAGAGCGCCAGGTCCTGGTAGACGACCTCGATGCCGAGCGCGGCGGCGTCCCGGGGGCTGTTGATGGTCACCGGCCGGCCGTCGAAGAGGAACTCGCCGGCGTCGGTCTGGTATATGCCGCTGATGCACTTGACCAGGGTCGATTTGCCGGCGCCGTTGTCGCCGACCAGCGCGGTCACCTCGCCGGGGTGGGCGGCGAAGGCGACGTCACGCAGGACCTGGACGGGACCGAAGCTCTTGTCGATCCCGCGTAGCTCCAGCAGTGGTGTTGCGGACACGGGGTGTCTCCTTCGGATGGAGGGGAGATCTCGGAGCCCGTCCGGCGAGTGCCGCCCGGCACGGGGGAGTCCCGTGCCGGGCGGCTCGCCTCGGCGGGTACGACGTGGAGCGTCGGTCAGCTGATGCCGGCGTCGGCGCAGAGCTTGGCGTAGTCGGCCGTGCAGACCTCGTCCTTGGTGACGAAGCCGTCGGCGATCACGTCCTTGACGTTCTCCTTGTAGATCAGCTTCGGGGTGAGCAGCACGGCCGCGACGTCACGGCCGCCCTCCGGGTCCTTGACGGTCTGCCCGGTCTCCTTCTTCTCACCCTTGGCGAGCGCGATGGCCAGGTCGGAGGCGGCCTTCGCCTCCTCCTTGATCGCCTTGTAGACGGTCATGCACTGGTCGCCGGCGAGGATGTTCTGCAGGCCCTGCGGGGTGGCGTCCTGGCCGGTGACCGGGACCTTCCCGTTGAGCTTGTTCTTCTTCAGCACCGAGATGGCCGCGTTGCCCAGCCCGTCGTTGGCGGCGAGCACACCGTCGATCTTGCCGCCGGTCTGGGTCAGCATCTGCTCGAAGATGGTGGCGGCCTGGGCGTTGTCCCAGTCCGGCACGGACTGGTCCGGGCCCTTGGTGTACTCCTTCGAGTCGAACTTCGGCTTGAGGATCGAGTCGTACCCGTTCTTGAACAGGGTGGCGTTGTTGTCGGTCGGCGAGCCGTTGAGGTAGGCCACGACCGGGTTCTTGGCGCCCTTGTCGGTCAGGCACTTGGCCAGACCCTCGCCCTGGAGCTTGCCGACCGCCTCGTTGTCGAAGCTGACGTAGTACTCGGCGGAGCCGCCGAGGGTGAGCCGGTCGTAGTCGATGGTCGCGACACCCTGCGACTTGGCCTTGTCCAGGACGGCCTTGCCGGTGCCGGAGTCCAGGTTGACGATCATCAGGGCGGTGACGCCGTTGGTGATCATCTGGTCGGCGATGGTCTGGAACTGGGTCTTGTCGCCCTGGGCGTTCTGGATGTCGTACTGGACGCCGGCGGCCTTGAACGCCTCTTCCAGGAACTTGCGGTCGGCGCCCTCCCACCGGGCGGAGGACTTGCTGTCCGGGAGGATGACGCCGATCTTCGGGGTCTTGGCGCTGCCGGCCTGGTCACCGCTGCCGGATTCGTCGCCACAGGCGGCCACGCTGCCGACGGTCAGGAGGCCCACGGCGGCGAAGGTGAGGAAGCCCTTGCGCATGTGCAGGGTCCTTTCGAGGGTGGGGGTAGGTGTTGTTTTGTTGTGCCCGGCAACGTATTCCGCCCCCCGACCCGACCACAAGGGTGCCGAGGTCATGAGTTTGTTGGCAGCGGTAACAATTCAGCAACGCCCCCGACACCCCCAAGAAAGCGCTCCCACCCCCGCCGCCGTCACACCGACGTGTTGATCAAGAGGTTTGCGTCGTACCCAGCGCGATTTCCCGCCCCAAACCCCTTGATCAACCCGCTGGGGGTGGGGGCGGGTCAGGGGGTGGTGGAGAGGGGGGCGAGTTGGGCGGCGGTGAGGGTGATCAGGTCGGCCGGGGCGAGTTGGAGTTGGAGGCCGCGCCGGCCGGCGGAGACGTAGATGGTCTGGAAGTTCAGCGCCGACGAATCGAGCACGGTGGGCAGCCGCTTGCGCTGGCCCAGCGGGCTGATCCCGCCCCGGACGTAGCCGGTAACCCGTTCGGCCACCGTACGGTCGGCCAGCGCAGCCCGCTTGCCGCCGACCGCAGCGGCGAACGCCTTGAGGTCCAGCTCACCGGTCACCGGCACGACCGCCACCGTGAGCACCCCGTCGACCTCGGTGACCAGCGACTTGAACACCCGTTCCGGCGGCACGCCGAGCGCCTCGGCGACCAGCCCGCCATAGTTCGGCGCGTCCGGGGAGACGTCGTACGGATGGGTGCTGTGGGCGATCTTCCGCTTCGCCAGCAGCGCCGTCGCCGGCGTTCCCTGTCCCGCCATGCCGGACAAGCTATCGGCGCACCACCCGCCAAGCCACCCAATACCCACCCCCGCCCCCGCGATCTTGCACTACGGGCCCCGGCATTCCGGGTGAAGCGCGCGAATCAGGGGCCGAAAGTGCAAGATCGCGGGGAGGTGGGCGGCGGGTGATGGGCGGGGAGGTGGGTGGCGGGGGCTGTCAGGTGGGTGGGACGGGGTGGCAGAGGAGCGTGGTGGGGGCGTTGGCCACCCGGGTGAGGACGAGGCTGGCGGCGTTGTCGCCGGCCAGCTTCAGGTCGCGGCGCAGTCGCTCCGGCTCCAGCGCCGAGCCGCGTTTGAGGATCTCCACCCGGCCCACCCGCCGTTCGCGGAGCAGCGCCCGCAGCCGCTTGAGCGAGAACGGCAGCACGTCGGTGACCGCCAGGCAGCGGGCGTACGGCGTGGCGGCCGGCGCGTCGGCGTACAGGTAGGCGATGTCGGGGTCGGCGAGCGTGGCGTCGAGGGCGTCGGCCAGCTCGGCGACCAGGTGGGCGCGGACCACCGCCGGGTCCGGGTCGTACAGGTAGCGGCGCACCGGCCCGACCGGCGCCTGCCGGTCGCCGGCGCCGGTCAGCACGTGTGCCGCCGCGCCACGCAGCACGGTGGCCCGGCGGGGGACCTCGGCCAGCCGGCCGCACCACAGCGTCGCCTCGACCAGGTCACCGTCCACGCCGACCCACTCCGCCTCGGCGCCCGGCGGGATCAGCGCGTGGTCCAGCCCGGGCGCCACCTTCACCACGGTGTACGGCACCCGCTCGGCCAGCCCGAGCACGAAGTCCCACGGCGGCGAGTAGGCGCTCGGGTCGAACACCCGCCGGCCGGTGCCGGCCTTCCGCCGCGCCGGATCGCAGAAGACCGCGTCGACCCGGTCGACGTCGAAGGCGGTGGCGTCGCCGCACTCGACGGTGAACAGCTCGGCCACACCGGCCGCCTCGGCGTTCGCCGCGGCCATCGCGGCGGTCACCGGGTCGGCCTCGACGCCGTACACCCGGATCCCGGCGCGGGCGGCGGCGAGCGCGTCGGCGCCGAGCCCGCAGCCCAGGTCGGCCAGGGTGCGCACCCCGGCGGCGCGCAACCGTTCGGCCCGCCGGTCGGCGGCCACCCGGCGGGTGGCCTGCTCCAGCCCGGGCCGGGTGAGGAACATGCCGGCGGCTTCCGGCCCGAACTTGCCGGCCGCCCGGCGGCGCAGCTCGACCTGGGTCAGCGCGGCGGCGGCCAGCCCGGCCGGGACGCCGGCCGAGCGGAGCGCCGACGCCGCGGCCAGCGGGTCGCCGCCGGCCACCTCGGCCGCCGCGGCGAGCGCGGCCGACCCCTCGGCGGTACGCAGGGCGGCGAGCTGATCCAGATCCACCCGCCCATTGTCCCGGCCCCGCTCCGCGTTCCGCGCACGCCGTCATGCCGGCGATACCGCGGTGTCCCGCGGCCCGGACGCCGTCACGCCGACCCGGCCTCGCAGCCCGCCCGGGCCGTCCCGTCGCGCGGCTGCGGGTGCTGGCGGCGCCATGTCGGCGATGTGGGGGTGTTGGGCGGCGTCGGATAGCCCCACGTCGGCGGCCTGGTGTCGATCATCTGCGGGGGCCGCGTGGAAGCGGATCAGCTCCAGCATGGCGACGAAGAGGCCGCCGGTGTCGAGCACCGCGTCGACCCGGCCAGGTAGTCCGGCTGGACCGGCCGCTCGCCGATCTCGACGGCGCTCACCTGGGACGACGAGTAGTTGATCAGCTTGCCCAGCTCCTCCTGGCTGAGCCCGCGCGCCTGGCGGGCCCGACGGAGCTGGTCGCGCAGGAAACGTCAGTGTCGGTACCCGGGACATCCGGTCGCTCCCTCCCTTCGACATCGCGCCGGCACCGGAGAGTAGGGGGCTGATCACGGTGTGGCGAGGCGTTGCCGGCGTGTCGCGGTGTCCCGTGGCGGAACACTGGCGGAACAGTGGCGACACGAGGTCCGGGGCGTTGGCACTCTCCTTGACGGAGTGCTAGCCGAGGAATAACCTGCGATTAGCACTCTCACCCTGAGGGTGCCAGCTTCCGGGCCGCTCGGTCCGGGCGCTGAACGCCAGGCGGACCGGCACCCGCGACGACGGCCCCGCCCGGTGGCATGTGGCAGATTGACGCTGGTCGGCCCGCCGACCGGTAACGAAACCAGTACCCCAGGAGGGTATGCCCGTGACTACCGCGACCAAGGTTGCGATCAAGCCGCTCGAGGACCGGATCGTGGTCCAGGCGAACGAGGCTGAGACCACCACGGCGTCGGGCATCGTGATCCCCGACACCGCCAAGGAGAAGCCGCAGGAGGGCACCGTCCTCGCTGTCGGCCCGGGCCGGATCGACGACAAGGGCAACCGCGTGCCGATCGACGTCAAGGTCGGCGACACCGTCCTCTACTCGAAGTACGGCGGCACCGAGGTCAAGTACGCCGGCGAGGAGTACCTGGTGCTCTCCGCCCGCGACGTCCTCGCGGTCATCGAGAAGTAAGCAACCGATCAGTGTCGTTGCCCCGGTCCGGCTCGCCGGGCCGGGGCAGCGTCGCTTCGAAGGGACATCCATGGCGAAGATCCTGAGCTTTTCGGACGACGCCCGGCACCTGCTTGAGCACGGTGTCAACGCCCTCGCGGACGCGGTCAAGGTCACCCTCGGCCCGCGCGGGCGCAACGTCGTCCTGGACAAGAAGTTCGGTGCGCCCACGATCACCAACGATGGTGTGACCATCGCCAAGGAGATCGAGCTCACCAACCCGTACGAGAACCTCGGCGCGCAGCTGGTCAAGGAGGTGGCGACCAAGACCAACGACGTCGCCGGCGACGGGACCACCACCGCGACCGTGCTGGCCCAGGCGATGGTCCGGGAGGGCCTGCGCAACGTCGCGGCCGGCGCCAACCCGACCGGCCTGAAGCGGGGCATCGACGCGGCGGCCAACAAGGTCTCCGAGGCGCTGCTGGCCCGGGCGGTCGAGGTGTCCGACAAGAAGGCGGTCGCGCACGTCGCGACGGTCTCCGCGCAGGACGCCACGATCGGCGACCTGATCGCCGAGGCGATGGAGAAGGTCGGCCGCGACGGCGTCATCACCGTCGAGGAAGGCTCCACCCTGCACACCGAGCTGGACGTGACCGAGGGTCTCCAGTTCGACAAGGGCTTCATCTCGCCGAACTTCGTCACCGACGTGGAGGCGCAGGAGGCGGTCCTGGAGGACCCGTACATCCTGATCACCACGCAGAAGATCTCGGCGATCGAGGAGCTGCTGCCGCTGCTGGAGAAGGTCCTCCAGAACAGCAAGCCGCTGTTGATCATCGCCGAGGACGTCGAGGGTCAGGCGCTGTCCACCCTGGTGGTCAACGCGATCCGCAAGACCGTCAAGGTCTGCGCGGTCAAGGCCCCGGGCTTCGGCGACCGCCGCAAGGCGATGCTGCAGGACATGGCCATCCTGACCGGCGCCGAGCTGGTCGCCCCGGAGCTGGGCTACAAGCTCGACCAGGTCGGCCTGGAGGTGCTCGGCACCGCCCGCCGCGTGGTGGTGGACAAGGAGAACACCACCATCGTCGACGGTGGCGGCCAGGCCAGCGAGGTCGCCGACCGGGTGGCCCAGATCCGCAAGGAGATCGAGGCCTCGGACTCCGAGTGGGACCGGGAGAAGCTCGCCGAGCGGCTGGCCAAGCTCTCCGGCGGCATCGCCGTCATCAAGGTGGGCGCGGCGACCGAGGTCGAGATGAAGGAGCGCAAGCACCGCATCGAGGACGCCATCGCGGCGACCAAGGCCGCGGTCGAGGAGGGCACCGTCCCCGGCGGTGGCGCCGCGCTGGCGCAGATCCTCCCGGCGCTCGACGACGACCTGGGCTTCACCGGTGACGAGAAGGTCGGCGTCTCGATCGTGCGCAAGGCGCTGGTCGAGCCGCTGCGCTGGATCGCCCAGAACGCCGGCCACGACGGCTACGTCGTGGTGCAGAAGGTGGTCGGCAAGGAGTGGGGCCACGGCCTCGACGCGGCCACCGGCGAGTACGTCGACCTGGCCGCGTCCGGCATCGTCGACCCGGTGAAGGTGACCCGCAACGCGGTCAGCAACGCCGCCTCGATCGCCGGCCTGCTGCTCACCACCGAGAGCCTCGTGGTGGAGAAGCCGGCCGAGCCGGAGCCGGCCGCCGCCGGGCACGGGCACTCGCACGGCCACGGCCACAGCCACCAGCACGGCCCGGGCTTCTGACCCGGTAGCACGCCCGGTCCGGGGCACACCGTCACGCCGACGGTGTGCCCCGGCCGCGGTTCCGGGGTGTACGGGCCGCGGGCCGTCGCCGGCCGGGCGGCATTACGGAACGCTGACGCGGCTACCGGCCGGGCCGACCGATCGGAAAGACTGGCCCGATGAGCACCACGACGCGCCGGTACGCCGCGCTGGCCGGGTTCACCGCCGCCGCGGTGGCGATCGGCTCCGCCGAACTGGTGGCGGTGCTGACCGGCCCCCGCTCGGCTCCGCTGGTCGCGGTCGGCGGACTGGTCGTCGACACCGTGCCGGAGCCGCTCAAGCAGCTCGGCATCGGGCTGTTCGGCACGTACGACAAGGTCGCGCTGCTGGTCGGGACGGCGCTGCTGCTCGGCGCGGCGGCCGCGCTGCTCGGGGTGCTGGCCGTCCGCCGGCTGGCGGTGGCGCTGGCCGGCGTCGCCGCCTTCGCGGCGCTCGGGGTGGTCGCGGCGCTGACCCGCGCCGGCGCGGACCTCGCCGACGCCCTGCCAGCGCTGCTCGGTGCCGGGGCGGGGGCGCTGGTGCTCTGGCTCTTCGTGGCCGGCCCGCTGGAACTCGACCCCTGGCCCTGGTCGCCACCCGAGCCGCTGCCCTCCGCCGTGCGCCCGACCAGCCCGGGACCGGCCGGGGAGCCGGACGCCGAGGCGGCCACCGATCTGCCCGGGAACCGGGCCGCGACGGCCGAACCGGCGGCGGGCGAAGCGGAGAGCCGGCCTGCGCGGGCCGAGCCGGCGGACGGCAGGGAGCGTCGGCCCACGGCCGGGGAACGGGCGGCGGAGCCGAGGTCGGCAGGCGGGTGGGAGCCGCTGGAACGCACCGATCCGGAGTCGCGGCGGCGGTTCCTCACCGGGGCCGGGGTGCTGCTCGGTGCGGCCACCGTGGCCGGTCTGGGTGGGCGGTGGCTGGCCGGGCGGCGGGGCGTCTCAGCGGCCCGGGCGGCGGTGCGGCTGCCCGCGCCGGTCTCCGCCGCGCCGCCGGTGCCCGCCGGGGCCGACCTGTCGCTGACCCAGCTCGCCCCCTACGTCACGCCGAACTTCGGCTTCTACCGGATCGACACCGCGCTGGTGGTGCCGCAGGTGGACCCGGAGACCTGGCGGCTGCGCATCCACGGCCGGGTCCGCCGGCCACTCACGCTCAGCTTCGCCGACCTGCTGGCCCGACCGCTGGTCGAGCGGTACGTGACGCTGGCCTGCGTGTCCAACGAGGTCGGCGGCGACCTGATCGGCAACGCCCGCTGGCTGGGCGTGCCGCTCAAGGAACTGCTCGACGAGGTGGAGCCCGAGGAGGGTGCCGACCAGGTGGTCGGGCGGTCGGTGGACGGCTGGACCTGCGGCACCCCCACGGCGGTGCTGCGCGACGGGCGGGACGCCCTGCTGGCGGTGGGGATGAACGGCGAGCCGCTGCCGGTCGAGCACGGCTTCCCGGTGCGGATGGTGGTGCCCGGCCTGTACGGCTACGTCTCGGCCTGCAAGTGGGTCACCGAGCTGGAGCTGACCAGCTTCGCCGACTTCGACGCGTACTGGGTGCCGCGCGGCTGGTCGGCGCAGGGGCCGGTGAAGACCCAGTCGCGGATCGACACGCCCCGGGCGCGCAACCGGCTCACCGCCGGCCCGATCACCGTCGCCGGGGTGGCCTGGGCCCAGCACCGGGGTATCCGCCGGGTGGAGGTACGGGTCGACGAGGGCCCCTGGCAGGAGGCGGAGCTGGCCGCCGCGGTCTCGGTGGACACCTGGGTGCAGTGGTCGTGGCGGTGGGACGCCACGCCGGGCGAGCACACCCTCCAGGTCCGGGCGACCGACGCCACCGGCGAGACCCAGACCGCCCGCCGCCAGGACGTCGCCCCCGACGGCGCCACCGGCTGGCACACCGTCCCCCTAACCATCCGCTAACCCCCACCCGCCCCGCCACAGCCCCGCTGATCATGAAGTTGTTGACCGGTGCCGGCGTGTCGCGTCACCAACTTCATGATCAACGGGGTGGGGTGGGTGGGTCAGGCGATCTTGCGTTGGGCGGGGACGGCCGACTTGTGCGGCCGGCCCAGGCGGGCCTCCAGCCGGGCCACGTCGACCCGGGTCTGCCGGCGGTCGGCCAGGTCCTCCCAGCCCATGGCGAGCAGCCGCAGCCGCTCGGACTCGCTGAAGCCGCCCCACACGCCGTACGGCTCCCGGACCGAGAGCGCGTGCGCCGCGCACTCGGCGCGCACCGGGCAGGTGCGGCAGACCGCCTTGGCGCCGGACTCGCGGCGCAGGCGAGAAGAGCCGCGCTCGCCGTCGGGGTGGAAGAACTGGGCGCTGTCGCGGCCCCGGCAGGCACCGAGCCGCTGCCAGTCCCAGAGATCGACGATGGGTCCGGGCAGTCTACGTACGTTCGACATCAGCACCCCTCCTCCCGCGCGGCACCGCGAGATACTCATGGCCGGCTCACCGGGCGGCGGCGCCGCGCAGGCGCACCTTCCCGGCCTGGACCTCCCGGTACCCGAGCTGTTGCCGACTCACACTTCTGTGATCGAAAACTTCCGGCAACTTGCGGCATATGCCCCAACTGTCGGAAAAGTTCGGAGGATTGCCGGGAACCCCCTCGGCGGCGCGCCCGGTCATGGTCTGCTCATTGGCGGAGAGGAGACCCACTGTGCGTACGGTTCTCGTGTGCGTTCGGACACCACTCGCCGCCCAGCACCTGACCTCGGCGGCGGCCCGGCTCGGGCTGTCCGCGGTCGTCCGGACCGCTGTCTCCGATCCCGAGGTGATGCTGCGCCTGGCCGAGCGGCCGGCCGACGTGGTGCTCGCCGACACGGCGCTCACCCGGCCGGACAGCGCCGGCTTCGTCCGCCGGGTGCTGGCCCGCGCGCCGCAGGCCGCCGTGGTGCTGCTCGGGACGGAGGAGTCGGAGGCGGCCGCCGCCACCATCAGCGCCGGCGCCCGGGGCCTGATCCAGGGCGCCGACCACGACCTGACCAGCGCGGTGGCCAAGGCGCTGCTGCTACTCTCCGCGCCCGGCCGCGCGGCCCGGCACCGGATCACCGACCCGGCCCGGGACACCGCCGCGGTCGGCGGCCCGGGTCGCCCGGCGCAGGGCGGCCGGCCCTCGGGCGAAGCCAACCCGCCCTGGCCGGCCGGGTCCGGCGAGGGCACCGGTGGCGCCCCGGCGGTGGTGCCGGCGCAGCGCGGTGACGACCCGGCCGACCCGGCCGACCCGGCCGACGGAGAGCCGGAGGCGCCGGAGACGCGGCGGAGCGCCCCGGGCAGCCGGCCGAGCCGGCCGCCGGTCGGGCTCACCGAGCGGGAACTCCAGGTGCTGCTCGGCATGGCGGAGGGCAAGAGCAACGCGGAGATCGGCCGCGAGCTGTTCGTCTCGGAGGACACCGTCAAGACGCACGCCCGCCGGCTCTTCCGCAAGCTCGGCGCCCGGGACCGGGCACACGCGGTGGCCGCCGGCTTCCGAGCCGGCCTGGTGGCCTGACCCGCGCACGCCGCCGCCTTCCGGGCGTCGCCCGTCGGGGTCAGTCGGCGGAGCCGGGCTCGTCCTCGGTGCCCTCGGTCAGGGTGTCGTGCACCCCGTCGGCGTAGCCGCGGGCGTAGTCCCAGGTGACGTAGTGGTCCGGATCCGGGTCGTAGGCCGGCTCGTGCACCCGCGGGCGGCCGGAGTTGAGCAGGTGGCGCAGGTTGCCGCGGAGCAGGTCCCAGTCGAAGTAGTGCGGCTCCCGGCAGTCCTCACACTCGATCACCAGCCCGCGGATCCCGATCGGGGCCAGCAGCGCCTGGTAGATCTCCAGGTCGGCGAGATCCTCCAGCACGTCCTGCCGCTCGCCCTCGGTCAGCGGGTCGAGCGTGGCGTCGTCCCCGGGATCGTGCAGGCCCGCTGCCGGATCCGCCGGGTCGCCGTTGAACGGGTCGATGGGCTCGTCGTGCACACCATCACCGTAGACCTACCGCAGCGGCGACGCCCGCCCCCCGGCCGGCGGCGTCCGCACCCGCCGCCGGCGGGTCCGGCCCAGGTCACTGGGTACGATGGGGCGACGCGCCGTCACCCGGCGTACGCCGGTGCCCGTCCGCGCCACCTCGCTGAAGCCCGTCCGAGCAGCTCAGGGGAGCAATCGTGGAAATTTCGCCCAGCACCGACCTGTCGAGCGGCGCCGACCACGGCGAGCTGGGCGGTCACCTGCCGGAGCTGCCCGCCGGCTCCGCCCGGGTGGTGCCGCTCGGGCTGACCTTCGACGACGTGCTGCTCCAGCCGGGCGAGTCGGACGTGGTGCCGAGCCGGGTCAACACCGTGACGAAGCTGACCCGCAACATCAGCCTCTCGATCCCGCTGCTGTCCAGCGCGATGGACACGGTGACCGAGGCGCGGATGGCGATCGCGATGGCCCGCCAGGGCGGCATCGGCGTGCTGCACCGCAACCTGTCGGTGGAGGACCAGGCCCTCCAGGTCGACCTGGTCAAGCGCTCCGAGTCCGGCATGATCACCAACCCGGTCACCGCCAGCCCCGACGACACCCTGCGCGAGGTCGACTCGCTCTGCGGGCGCTACCGCATCTCGGGTGTGCCGGTGGTGGACGGCGAGGGCCAGCTGGTCGGCATCGTGACCAACCGGGACATGCGCTTCGTCACCGACCCGGCCACCCCGGTCCGCGACATCATGACCCGGACGCCGCTGGTCACCGCGCCGGTCGGCGTGAGCAAGGACGAGGCGCTGGCCCTGCTGCGCCAGCACAAGGTCGAGAAGCTGCCGATCGTCGACGGGGCCGGCAAGCTGCGCGGGCTGATCACCGTCAAGGACTTCACCAAGAGCGAGCAGTACCCGAACGCGACCAAGGACGAGGCCGGCCGGCTCCGCGTCGCCGCCGCGATCGGCGTCGGCGAGGACTCGTACAAGCGGGCCCGGGCGTTGGTCGACGCGGGCGTGGACGTGCTGATCGTGGACACCGCGCACGGCCACCAGCGGGCCGTGCTGGACATGGTCCGCCGGCTCAAGAAGGACGTGGGCGTCGACATCGTCGGCGGCAACATCGCCACGTACGCCGGGGCCAGGGCGCTGGTCGAGGCGGGTGCCGACGGGGTCAAGGTCGGGGTGGGCCCGGGCGCCATCTGCACCACCCGGATCGTCGCCGGCGTCGGCGTACCGCAGATCACCGCGATCATGGAGGCGGCCCGGGCCGCCCGTCCGGCCGGCGTGCCGGTGATCGGCGACGGCGGCATCCAGTACTCGGGCGACATCGCCAAGGCGCTCGTCGCCGGCGCCGACACGGTGATGCTCGGCAGCCTGCTGGCCGGCTGCGAGGAGAGCCCCGGCGAGCTGATCTTCGTCAACGGCAAGCAGTTCAAGGCGTACCGGGGGATGGGCTCGCTCGGCGCGATGCAGTCCCGGGGCCAGGCCAAGTCCTACTCGAAGGACCGCTACTTCCAGCAGGACGTGACCAGCGACGAGAAGCTGGTCCCCGAGGGCGTCGAGGGTCAGGTGCCGTACCGGGGGCCGCTGGCCCGGGTGGCCCACCAGCTGGTCGGTGGCCTGCGGCTCGCCATGGGGTACGCCGGCGCGGAGAGCATCCCCGAGCTGCACAGCCGGGGCCAGCTCATCCGGATCACCGCGGCCGGGCTCAAGGAGAGCCACCCGCACGACATCCAGATGACCGTCGAGGCGCCCAACTACCACACCCGCTGAACCACCACCCCCAACCACCTGGAGTCCCCCATGCGTGACGTGGTCGAGATCGGGCTGGGTAAGACCGCGCAACGCGGCTACCACCTGGACGACATCGCCATCGTGCCGAGCCGCCGGACCCGGGACGTCGACGACGTCTCGACCAACTGGCAGCTCGACGCCTACCAGTTCGGCATCCCCTGCGTCGGGCACCCCTCCGACGCCACCATGAGCCCGGCCTCCGCGGTCCGGCTCGGCCAGCTCGGCGGCCTCGGCGTGCTCAACGTCGAAGGGCTGTGGACCCGCTACGAGAACCCGACCAAGGTGCTCGAGGAGCTGGCCGCGCTCGACGAGGACGCCCGCGCCACCAAGCGGCTCCAGGAGGTCTACGCCGAGCCGATCCGCCCGGACCTGATCGCCGAGCGGGTCCGCGAGCTGCGCGCCGGCGGCGGGACGGTGGCCGTCCGGGTCTCCCCGCAGCACACCCTGGCGTTGGCCCCGGTGATCCTGGACGCCGGCGTGGACATCCTGGTCATCCAGGGCACCATCGTCTCCGCCGAGCACGTCTCGACCACCGACGAGCCGCTCAACCTCAAGGAGTTCATCGCCGACCTCGACCTGCCGGTCATCGTCGGTGGCTGCACCGACTACAAGACCGCGCTGCACCTGATGCGTACCGGCGCGGCCGGGGTGATCGTCGGCATCGGCGGCGACGAGTGGTCCACCACCGAGTCGGTGCTCGGCATCCGGGTGCCGATGGCCACCGCGATCGCCGACGCCGCGGCGGCCCGGCGGGACTACCTGGACGAGACCGGCGGCCGGTACGTGCACCTGATCGCCGACGGCGACCTGCAGACCTCCGGCGACATCGCCAAGGCGCTCGGCTGCGGCGCGGACGCGGTGATGCTCGGCGAGCCGCTGTCGCTCTGCACCGAGGCGCCGGCCGGCGGCGCCTGGTGGCACTCCGCCGCCAGCCACCCGTCGCTGCCGCGCGGCGCGTTCGAGGTGGCCGGCGAGCCGCTCGGCTCGATGGAGCAGCTGCTCTTCGGCCCCGCCGACGAGCCGGACGGGCAGCTCAACCTCTTCGGCGGGCTGCGCCGGGCGATGGCCAAGTGCGGCTACCGCGACCTCAAGGAGTTCCAGAAGGTCGGCCTGGTCCTCGACCGCTGACGCTGGACGGGTCCCGCCGAGGGCGGCCCCGGACCCGCACCCGGCACGAAGAGACACCACCCGCACCGGCCGCGCCGATAGGCTCGGCCGGTGCGTCGTACTCGTGACCTGATCCCGCTGGCGCTCGCCACCGTGGCGACGGTCGGGCTGCTGACCGCCTGCCCCGGCTCCGACGACCGGGAGGGCGACCCCGACGGTCTCCGCCCGGGCAGCGCCGACCTCGCCGACCCGTACGTGCCGGGCGCCGGCAACGGCGGGTACGACGTCTCGCACTACCGGCTGGCGGTCCGGTACGACCCGGCGACCGACCGGCTGAGCGGACGCGCGACGGTCACCGCGACGGCGAGCCACGGGCTGTCCCGGTTCACCCTCGACCTGGCCGGTCTCGACGTCAGCGCGGTCACCGTCGGCGGCAAGCGCGCCGAGCACCGGCGCGACGGCGACGAGCTGGTGGTCACCCCGGCCGACGGGGTACCGCGGGGCCAGCAGTTCGCGGTCGAGGTGGAGTACGCCGGGGTGCCGGCCCCGGTCCCGGACGGCGTGCTGGGCAACGGCGGCTTCCAGCACACCGCCGACGGCGCGATCGCGCTCGGCCAGCCGCGCTCGGCGGCCACCTGGTTCCCGGTCAACGACCACCCGTCCGACAAGGCCACCTATGACATCGAGGTGACCGTCCCGGAAGGGCTGGCGGCGCTGAGCAACGGGGTGCCGGGGGAGCGGACGACCGCCGGCGGCTGGACCACCTGGCGGTGGGCCGAGCGGGCCCCGATGGCCAGCTACCTGACCACCCTGGTGATCGGCGACTACCAGGTGCGGACCGGCACCCACGCCGGCAAGCCGATGGTCACCGCCGTACCGGCGGGCCTGCCGGCCACCGGCCCGGAGGCCGCCTCGCTCGCCCGGACCGGGGAGGTCGCCGACTTCCTGGCCAGCCGCTTCGGGCCGTACCCGTTCGACTCGTACGGCGGCATCGTGGTGACCGACGACCGGATCGGCTACGCGCTGGAGACCCAGTCCCGGCCGGTGTACGGGCCGGGCTTCTTCCGGGGCGGGCGGCCCAACACCGGGGTGGTCGCGCACGAGCTGGCCCACCAGTGGTTCGGCAACAGCGTGGCACTGACCCGGTGGAGCGACATCTGGCTCAACGA
Organism: Micromonospora sp. CNZ280; assembly: GCF_011759515.1. Taxonomy (NCBI): domain Bacteria; kingdom Bacillati; phylum Actinomycetota; class Actinomycetes; order Micromonosporales; family Micromonosporaceae; genus Micromonospora; species Micromonospora sp. CNZ280. The sequence goes on along the minus strand of NZ_JAAOYP010000001.1, from coordinate 1,165,117 downwards.
GGGGTTCGCCAGCTACGCGGAGTGGCTGTGGGAGGAACACGACGGCGGCCGCACCGCGCAGCACAACTTCGAGCTCCAGTACGCCGCCACCGACTGGTCCCGGCCGTCCGTCGACCCGGGACCGACGCAGATGTTCGGCTCCGCCGTCTACAAGCGCGGCGCGCTGGCCGTGCACGCGCTGCGCCGTACCGTCGGCGACGAGACCTTCTTCCGCATCCTGCGGGGCTGGACCGCCGAGCGGCGGAACGGCAACGCCACCACCGCCGACCTGATCGCGCACGCCGAACGGGTCGCGGGCCGGCCGCTGGGCCCGCTCTTCGACGCCTGGCTGGTCGGCGGCAGCGCCCCCGCCCTGCCGTGACGGGTCCCTGATCGACGGTCGGTAGGCTGCCGCCGGGCGGGCCGGCCGCGACGCGGGTCCCCCGGTGGCCGCCGCCCGGCCGGACCGGCCGGCGGGACGGCCGCTCGGCACAGGGAGGGGCGAGGCGATGGCGCTGCCGCGGCGGGTTCGGCTGGTTACCGGTCTGCTGGTCACCGGGGCGCTCGGCGTCAGCGGGTGCGGATCGTCGGCGGAGCTGGAGGCCGGCTCGGCAGCCCCGTCGCCGAGCAGCAGTCGGCAGTTCCGGCCCGGCGGCGCCGGGGTGGGCGACGACTACTTCCCGACGTACGGCAACGGCGGCTACGACGTCGGCCGGTACACGGTCAAGGTGCGCTACGACCCGGCGACGGACCGGCTCACCGGCACCACCACCGTGCAGGCCGCCGCGACCGCGAACCTGTCCGCGTTCAACCTGGACCTGGCCGGGCTGAAGGTGCGCGAGGTGACCGTGGACGGTGCCCCGGCCCGGCACTCCCGCAAGGGCGACGAGCTGGTGGTCACCCCGGCGCGCGGCCTGATCGCCGGCAACGGCTTCGTCGCCGAGATCAGCTACGACGGCGAGCCGGCGGCGCTGCGTAACGAGACCCTCGGCGAGGGCGGCTTCCTGCACACCTCCGACGGCGCCATCGCGCTCGGCCAGCCGGAGTCGGCGAGCACCTGGTTCCCGGTCAACGACCACCCCTCCGACAAGGCCAGCTACGACTTCGAGATCACCGTGCCCGAAGGGCTGACCGCGGTCAGCAACGGCGTACCGGTGGGCCGGAGCAGCGCGGACGGCTGGACCACCTGGAGGTGGGCCGAGCGCAACCCGATGGCCAGCTACCTGAGCATGGTGGTGATCGGCAAGTTCCGGCTCACCCGGAGTGAGCACAAGGGACGGCCGGTGTTCCACGCGGTCACCACGAAGCTCTCCGAGGGGGCGGCGGACCGGTCGATCGCCCGGACGGTGCGGGTCGCCGACTACCTGGAGCGGCTCTTCGGGCCGTACCCGTTCGAGTCGTACGGCGGGGTGGTGGTCTCCGACGACCGGATCCGGTACGCGCTGGAGACGCAGAGCCGCCCGGTCTACGCCGCGTCCTTCTTCCGCCAGGGCGAGAACACCGGGGTGGTCGCGCACGAGCTGGCCCACCAGTGGTTCGGCAACAGCGTGGCGCTGACGAAGTGGCAGGACATCTGGCTCAACGAGGGGCTGGCCACGTACGCCGAGTGGCTCTGGACCGAGCACGACGGCGGGCGCACCGCCGCGCAGGCCTTCGACGCGCGGTACGCCGGCGCGGCGAGCCGGGTCTGGCGCACCCCGCCGGGCGAGCCGGGGGTCGAGAACCTGTTCGGCGAGTCGGTCTACCAGCGCGGCGCGATGACCGTGCACGCGCTCCGGGTGGCGGTCGGCGACAAGGCGTTCTTCGAGATCCTCAAGACCTGGGCGGCGGAGAAGCGGCACGGCAACGGCACCACTGCCCAGTTCGTGGCGCTGGCCGAACGGATCTCCGGCGAGCGGCTGGACGACCTCTTCGACGACTGGCTCTACGGCACCGAGCGCCCCGCCCGCCCCGAGCGGCGCTGACCCCGACCCACCCGGACGGCACCGCCCGGGGCGGCGCCGGGCCCAGCTTGGCCCGGGCGGCACCCGGGCAGCGCCGCCCGGCCTGGGTCAGGTCTTGACCCGCAGCTGCGGGTGCTCGGCGAGGTACGCGTCCGCCCGGCCGGCGCGCAGCGCGGTGAGGAAGTCCCGGCCCACCTTGGTGAGCTGCTCGCCCCGGTAGCCGCTGCCCCCGGCCGACCGCCCCGCCCGGCAGCCCGACCAGGACGAACCGTTCCGCCGGCAGTTCGCCGAGGGCGTACGCGAAGTCGATGATCCGCCGCCCGCCGAGGGCGGAGTAGACCAGCGTGTCGCCGAGCGCGGCGACCACCTGCTCGACCCGTTCCGGCTGGCGGGCCAGGTCCTGGTCGAGGATCTTGCGGACCAGAGCCCGGACGAGTTGCTGCTGGTGCCGCTGCCGGGCGTAGTCGCCGCCGGTGAGGTAGCGCTGCCGGGCGTAGTCGAGCGCCTGCCAGCCGGTCAGGTGCCGCTGGCCCTTCTCGTAGATCATCTGCGGCCCGGTGTAGCCGCCCGGCGCCGGGTCGCGGTGTCGGCCGTCCGGGCGGCGGTGCCGGGAGGCCACCCGCTGGTCGACGTAGATGTCCACCCCGCCGAGGGTGTCCACCAGCTTGTCGAAGCCGCCGAAGGTGACCACCGCGCCGGCGTCGATGCGCAGCCCGGTGTAGCCGCTGACGGTGCTGCGCAGCAACTCGTACCCCTGCGCGGTGCTCGGCTGCTTCGGCTTGCCCGGCACCCGGCTGCCGTAGCTCATCGCGTGGGTCAGCTTGGTTCGCCCGCCCCGGTAGCCGGCCGCGGGGAAGGCCGGGATGTCCACCACCAGGTCGCGGGGGAGCGAGAAGAGGTATGCCCGGCCGAGCCCCTTCGGCACGTGCAGCACCAGTACGGCGTCGGCGTGCGGCTCCCAGCCGGGCACGCTGACCCGGGTGTCCACGCCGACCAGCAGCAGGTTGAGCGGGCCGGTGATGTCCGCGCCCGGCGGCGGGCCGGTCGGGCTCGGGCTGGCGCTCGGCGTGCCGGTCGGGGTGGCGCTCGGGGTGCCGGCGGTCGGTGTCCCGGACCCGCCGTCGGAGCCGACCAGCCGGGTCACCACCACGGCGGCCGTGGCCGCCATCAGCACGGCGGTGAGCGCCGCCAGCCCCAGCAGCCAGCGGCGGCGTGGCACCCGCGATCGGAGGACCATGTCGACCCCTCTCCCCGTACCTGACTCGACGCTCCGACGGCGGCCTCGGGTTGCGTCCGGGGCGGCGGGCGGTGGACGGGGTGCATGATCGCGCGAAAACTGCCCCTGGCGCGACAGCTACTGACCGGTAATGATGCGTCCATGCGGTACGACGTGCTCGTCATCGGGTCCGGCTTCGGCGGCAGCGTCACCGCGCTGCGGCTGGCCGAGAAGGGCTACACCGTCGGCGTGCTGGAGGCCGGGCGACGGTTCGCCGACGACGAGTTCCCGCAGACCTCCTGGCGGCTGCGCCGCTTCCTCTGGGCCCCGAAGCTGGGCTGCTACGGCCTGCAACGGATCACCCTGCTCCGCCCCGCCGACCGCCGGGCCGGCGGCGGCCTGATGGTGCTCTCCGGGGCCGGGGTCGGCGGCGGTTCGCTGGTCTACGCGAACACCCTCTACGAGCCGCTGCCGGCCTTCTACGCCGACCCGCAGTGGCGGGACATCACCGACTGGCGTGACGAACTGGCCCGGCACTACGACCAGGCGAAGCGGATGCTCGGCGTGACCACGTACCCGATGGTCACCGGCGCGGACCGGGCGATGCGGGCGGTGGCCGAGCGGATGGGGGTGGGGCACACCGTGCACGCCACCCCGGTCGGGGTGCACATCGGCCGCCCCGGCGAGCGGGTCGCCGACCCGTACTTCGGCGGCGCCGGCCCGGAGCGCACCGGCTGCACGCACTGCGGCGCCTGCATGACCGGCTGCCGGCACGGGGCGAAGAACACCCTGGTGAAGAACTACCTCTGGCTGGCCGAGCGGCTCGGCGTGCGGGTGCATCCGCTGACCACGGTGACCGCGGTGCGGCCGGCCGCCGACGGCGGCTACGCGGTGGAGACCGTCCGCACCGGGGCCTGGCTGCGCCGGCGCCGCCAGGTGATCCACGCCGACCAGGTGGTCTTCGCCGCCGGCGCGCTCGGCACCCAGCGGCTGCTGCACGAGATGAAGGCCACCGGCGCGCTGCCCGCGCTCTCGCCCCGGCTCGGTGAGCTGACCCGGACCAACTCGGAGGCCATCCTCGGCGCCTCGGTGCCCCGCCGGCAGGCCCGGGCGCAGGGGATCGACTTCACCGAAGGGGTGGCGATCACCAGCTCGTTCCACCCCGACCCGCAGACCCACATCGAGCCGGTCCGCTACGGCCGGGGCTCCAACGCGATGGGGCTGCTCCAGTCGCTACTGGTCGACGGCGGGCCGCACCGGGTGCGCCGCTGGCTGGGCATCCTGCTGCGCCAGCCCGGCACGGCGGCCCGGATGCTCAGCGTGCGCGGCTGGTCGGAGCGTACGGTGATCGCCCTGGTCATGCAGTCCGCCGACAACTCGCTGACCACCCGGTTCCGGCGTGGCCGGTTCGGCCGGCGGCTGGTCTCCGGCCCCGGCCACGGCACGCCCAACCCGACCTGGATCCCGGCCGGCAACACCGCCGCCCGGCTGCTCGCCGAGGAGATCGGCGGGGTGCCCGGCGGCTCGCTCACCGAGCCGTTCGACATCCCGATGACCGCGCACATCCTGGGCGGGGCGGTGATCGGCGCCACGGCCGCCGACGGGGTGATCGACCCCTGGCACCGGGTCTACGGGCACCCCGGGCTGCACGTGGTGGACGGCGCGGCGGTCTCGGCGAACCTCGGGGTGAACCCGTCGCTGACCATCACCGCCCAGGCCGAACGCGCCATGTCGTTCTGGCCCAACAAGGGCGAGGAGGACCCGAGACCCCCGCTCGGTGAGCCGTACCGCCGCCTGGACCCGGTCCCCCCACGCCAGCCCGCGGTCCCGGCCGACGCCCCCGGCGCCCTCCGGACGTGACCGGGGCCGGCGCCCGGGTCAACCGGTCGGGCGTCGGAGCACGGGTACGCGCCGGTCCGTCCAGGCGACCAGTGCCGTGTGCGGGAGGGTCAGCGCGGCCAGCACGGCGACCGTCGCGGGCAGCGGGTCCGCCCGGTGGCCGGGCCAGGTGACCAGGGCGAGCAGAGCGGCGACGGCGATCACCGTGGGGGCCGCCGCCTGCCGGGCGAAGCGACGCAGCGGCGGTCCGACCCGCCCGGCCGCCAGGTCGGCCGCGTTCCCCGGATCGTGTCGCAGCAACCGGGCGACGTGACGGCAGGAGTGCCAGGCCGCGAAGTACGCCCCGATGGCCAGGGCCGGCGGCACGGTGCTGAACAGCGCGGCGAGCAGGGCCGGTGGGACGGCGTCCCGGGCGCGGCCGGCACGCACGTCCCGGATCGCGGTGACCGCGACCGCGCACAGCACGGTGGCCAGTGCCAGCGTCCTCACCTCGACGGTGAGCAGCGCCGGTGCCCGTGGGGCCACCGCCGCCAGCAACGGGTCGACCTGGTCCCGCCACAGCGCCAACGGGACGACCACCGGCGGTCCCCCGTACGCGAGCACGGCGGCCACCCTCGGCCGGATCGGTCGACGGTCCCGCTCGGCATGGAACGCCTCGTCGGCGGTGCCGAAGTGGACAACCGACACGATGAGAAAGCCGACCAGCGCCAGGTCCGGCGCGGCCCGGAAGGCCGCCAGCCCGGCGCCGGCCACGGCCGGGTAGGCGACCAGCAGCGCCACGCGCGCCGACACCGGGCGGGCGCGCGCCGACAGCCAGGCGGGCACCAGGTGGTCGACGGCGCCGTGCGGGAGCCCGAGGAGCAGCCCCGCGAGCAGGATGGCCGGCGAGCTGACCGGCCCGTCGGCGTCGATCAGCGGCGACAGTGCCAGCAGTCCGCCGAGCGCGAGCTGCGACACCGTCCCGGCGCGCCGCAGCAGCCGGTCCGGTATTCGCGGGCCCTCCGCCGCGTCGGTCGCGCCCGACGGCGGCCGTGCGGTCCGGCCGTCCGCCATCGGCACTCGGGGGCCGACCCCGCGCGCCGGGTCAGACGACGGTGAGGTGACCACGGTCGGACAGGGCGCGTAGCCGGCCGAGATCGAGGATGCTCCAGCCCACCTTCGTGAGGATGGACAGCAGGACGAAGAGCAGGCTGGTGGTGGCGGAGCTGATCAGGCCGAGACCGGTCGGGCCGATCATCCAGAACAGGGGGTAGCCCACCCAGAGCACGCTGAGCACCAGGGCGGCCTCCGTGTACACCGCAGCGATCGGTTCCGGCTGGCGGTGCGCGTGGGCGCGCAGCGGTCCCCAGACCAGGCCATAGAGCCCGAGGAACGCCACGACCCCGATCGTGAACAGGGTGTACCGGATCGTGGCGTCCGCCGCGAGCTCGGCGGTCACCCCGCTGAGGAACACCACCAGGTTCGTCCCGACGAGGGCACCGGCCAGTCCCCAGCGGCGCCCGGGCAGCGAGTGCGTCGCGGTGAGCATCAACGCCACCAGCAGCAGGGGGGCGGTGACCGCCCAGTCGACGTACCGGGCCCAGTAGAGCGTGTGGCCGGCCACCTCCGCCCGGCCGCCGCCCAGCGCCATGACCAGGTACCAGAAGCCGGACCAGAGCGGGATCGCGATCGCCACCCGGTACTCGCCGAGCGGGACTCCCCGCGGGTTGGCCTGCCAGCGGGTGAACAGCACGACCCCGGCGGCCATGGCGGCGACGTACATCCACAGCCACCACTCGGTCATGCCCGCTCCTCGGCCCCGTTCAGGCGTGCCACACCCGTTCGACCGGCCTTCCGCCCCGGCGGCGCCCCGGTCTCCGTTGCCGGCGGGTGGTCGTTCGGGAAGCCCGTGCCGTCCGGTACAGATATCCTATACACACGAAAAGACCAATATGTCTAATAGATGCGATTCGGCGGTGAGCTCTGATGTCGCCATGAACGTCGAGAATCTGTTCGGCTACAACGTCGTCCAGTACACGCTGGTGTCCCACGTGCTCACGCTGGGCTTCGCGGTGATGGCTGCCGGGCTGGTCTACTTCCTCGCCACCCGTGGCTCGGCCGCGCCGCGCTACCAGCTCGCATCGGTGCTCTCCGCCGTGGTGATGGTGTCGGCCTTCTTCGAGCTGTGGGTGCTCGCGGAACGCTGGCGCCAGGCGTTCACCTGGAACGGGACGGCCTACGTCCAGTCGGACGTGCTCTTCTCCAACGGCTACCGGTACATGAACTGGTCCATCGACGTCCCCGTCCTGCTGATCCAGTTGCTCATCGTGCTGGGGGTCACCGGCCGGGCGTTCCACCGGAACTGGGTGATGTTCGTCGTCGGCGGCCTCGGGATGATCTACACCGGCTACGCCGGGCAGTTCCACGAGGCGGACCGCTCGGCGCCGTACTGGATCTGGGGCCTGGTCAGCACGGCGTTCTTCCTGTTCCTGCTCGCCCTGGTGGCCCGGGTGATCTTCGGCAGCCTGACCCGGCTACCGGAGTCGGCCCGGGGCGTCGCCCGGGCCGTCTGGTGGCTGGTGCTCGCCTCCTGGATGCTCTATCCGGGCGCCTACCTGATGCCGGCCATGTGGGACTCCGCCGACGGCGTCGTGGCGCGACAGATCACCTACACCGTGGCCGACATCACCTCCAAGGTCGTGTACGGCGTGTTGCTCGGGGTCATCGCGCGCAAGGTCAGCGTCGCCGAGGGGTACGCCCCGGCGGTCGAGGACGACGTCGCCCGGCCCCGCGGTGGGAACGCTGCGGCGCGGTGACGGACCGGCGGGGACCGCAGCGGCGTCGTCGGTAGGATTTGCTGCCATGAGCACGCCTCGCCCCGTCCTCGTGGTGGACTTCGGAGCCCAGTACGCCCAGCTCATCGCGCGCCGGGTGCGCGAGGCCAACGTCTACTCGGAGATCGTGCCGCACTCGATGCCGGTGGCCGAGATGCTGGCCCGGGACCCGGCCGCGATCATTCTCTCCGGCGGCCCGGCCAGCGTCTACGCCCCGGAGGCGCCGCAGATCGACGCCGGCATGTTCGACGCCGGGGTGCCGGTCTTCGGCATCTGCTACGGCTTCCAGGCGATGGCCCAGGCGCTCGGCGGCACGGTGGCCCGCACCGGCAACCGCGAGTACGGCGGCACCCCGCTGCGCGCCCGCCCCGAGGCCGGCGTGCTGCTCCGCGAGCTGCCGGACGACCTGCCGGTCTGGATGAGCCACGGCGACTGCGTCACCGAGGCCCCGGCCGGCTTCACGGTGACCGCCGAGTCGGCGGGCGCGCCGGTCGCCGCGTTCGAGGACCTGGCCGGCCGCCGCGCCGGCGTGCAGTTCCACCCGGAGGTCGGGCACACCGCGCACGGCCAGGAGATGCTCCGCCGGTTCCTCTACGACATCGCCGGCATCGAGCCCACCTGGACGCCGGAGAACATCATCGACGAGCAGGTGGCCCGGATCCGCGAGCAGGTCGGTGACAAGGAGGTCATCTGCGGCCTGAGCGGCGGGGTCGACTCGGCGGTCGCCGCCGCGCTGGTGCACAAGGCCGTCGGTGACCAGCTCACCTGCGTCTTCGTCGACCACGGCCTGCTCCGCGCCGGTGAGGCCGAGCAGGTGGAGAAGGACTACGTCGCCGCCACCGGCATCAAGCTGAAGGTGGTCGACGCCGCCGACCGGTTCCTCGGCGCGCTGGCCGGGGTGACCGACCCGGAGCAGAAGCGCAAGATCATCGGCCGGGAGTTCATCCGGGTCTTCGAGGCCGCGGCCCGCGAGGTCGCCGCGCACGGCGACGTCGAGTTCCTGGTGCAGGGCACCCTCTACCCGGACGTGGTGGAATCCGGCGGCGGCACCGGCACCGCCAATATCAAGAGCCACCACAACGTCGGTGGTCTCCCGGAGGACCTGAAGTTCGCCCTGGTCGAGCCGCTGCGCACGCTCTTCAAGGACGAGGTCCGCACGCTCGGCCTCCAGCTCGGCCTGCCCGAGGCGATGGTCTGGCGGCACCCGTTCCCGGGGCCGGGCCTGGCCATCCGGATCATCGGCGCGGTGGACCGCGAGCGGCTGGACGTGCTGCGCCGGGCCGACCTGATCGCCCGCGAGGAGTTGACCGCGGCCGGGCTGGACCGGGGCGTCTGGCAGTTCCCGGTGGTGCTCCTGGCCGACGTGCGCAGCGTCGGGGTGCAGGGCGACGGGCGCAGCTACGGGCATCCCGTGGTGCTGCGCCCGGTCTCCAGCGAGGACGCGATGACCGCCGACTGGTCCCGGCTGCCGTACGAGGTGGTCGCGAAGATCTCCACCCGGATCACCAACGAGGTCGCCGAGGTCAACCGGGTGGTGCTGGACGTGACCAGCAAGCCGCCGGGCACCATCGAGTGGGAGTGACTCCGGCTCACCCGGCCGGCGGGTAGGCCGGCGGCGCCGGCTGCGCCACGGTGGGTGGCGCGGTCTCCGCCGGGTTCGGCCACGCGGGGGCGTCCGCCGGCTCCTCCGGCATCAGGAACCACATGATCGGGTACGCGAGCAGCGCGAGCCCGCCGGTGAGCAGGCCGGTGACGGCGAACACGACCCGGACCAGGGTGGGGTCGACGGCGAAGTAGCGGCCGAGGCCGCTGGCCACCCCGGCCACCATCCGGTCGGTGGTCGGGCGGCGGAGCTGCTTGTACGGGGCCTGGGGAGGGCTGGTGTGTGTCATGCCTCAACCCTCCGCGCGGCCGGCCGGATCGACCTCGGTGACCGCCCGGACCTCTACCCTGACCGGCCCCTGATTCGGGAGCATTGAGTCAGGAATCTGACTCTTTTCGATGCCGGTAACCGGCGCCGGGGAGAATTTCCTCTCGTGACCACCACGCTCAAGCCGCTCCGCAGGATCGCGGCATACGCAGTCTGTGCTGACCCGATCGGCCGGGTGTTGCTGGTCCGCGCGTCGGAGCGGTCCGGCACACCGGGCACCTGGTCGCTGCCCGGCGGGGCGGTCGACCACGGCGAGGACCCGAACCACACGGTGGTCCGGGAGACCGCTGCCGAGACCGGGCTCTCGGTCACCGTCGACGGCCTCGACGACGTGCTGGCCGACATGCGGGCGTTGCCCGAGCGGGGCATCACCATCCACACCGACCGGCTGATCTACCGGGTATCGGTCCGTGGCGGGACGCTCACCGACCGGGTCGACCGGCCGACCGACCTGGCCCGCTGGTTCACCCGGGAGGAGGCCGCCGAGCTGCCGCTGCGCTCGTTCACCGCGCGCGCGCTCGACCTGCCCGCCTCCTCGGCCGACGTGGTGCCGGACGAGCCGCCGGAGTTCCCCTCCTTCTACGCGGTGCCCGGCCCCGACGGGCTGCACCGGGCGCAGCGCTTCGCCGCGTACGCGGTCTGCACCGATCCGGAGGGGCGGGTGCTGCTCACCCGGGTGGCCGACGGCTACCCCGGCGCGGGCTGCTGGCACCTGCCCGGCGGCGGCACCGACTACGGCGAGCAGCCGGGCGCGGCGCTGATCCGGGAACTGGTCGAGGAGACCGGGCAGACCGGGCGGCTGGTCGAGCTGCTCGGGGTGGCCAGCCACCGGGACGCCGCCTCGCTCGGCCCCGAGGGCTACCCGATCGACTGGCACGGCGTCCGCGCGTTCTACCGGGTGGTGGTCGACCAGCCCGCTCCGCCCACGGTCGCCGACGTCGGCGGTTCCACCTGCGAGGCCCGCTGGTTCGCCCCGGCCGAGCTGGGCGCCCTGCCCACCGACCGGCTCACCGAGGTCACCGCCGAGGCCGTCCAGGCCGCCCGTCTCGCCTGACCCGGTTCCGCCTCCAGCCGCGTTGATCATGAGTTTGACCGGGCGACACGCCGACCCGGGTACCGCTAACCTCATGATCGACGGGGTGGAGCCGGCGGTGCGGGGGAGCGGCGGGTGGTCCGGGAAGCGCGGCGGGTGGCGGCGTACGGGGTGTGCGAGGACGCCGGGCGGGTGCTGCTGGCCCGGGGCTCGGCCGAGTGCCCGTACCCGGGGGTCTGGCAGCTGCCGGGCGGCGGGGTGGAGCACGCCGAGCACCCGGCGCACGCCGTGGTCCGCGAGTTCGCCGAGGAGACCGGCCTCACCGTCGAGGTGACCGGGCTGCGGGCTGTCCTGGCGGACGTGACCACCTTCCCCGACGACGGCGTCGCCGTGCACACCGACCGGTTGGTCTTCGACGTCGTCGTGCGGGGCGGCGAGCCGCGGCCGGAGCCGGCTGGCGGCAGCGACGAACTGGCCCGGTTCACCCCCGCCGAGGCGGCCGGGGTGCCGCTGATGCCGTTCACCGCCGAGCTGCTCGGGCTGCCCGTGTCGCCCCTGCCGCCCGGCCTGCCCCGGTCGCTGCCGGCCCGGCAGGCCGCCCCGCCGCACCCCGACCGGCGGCTGCGCTTCGGGGCGTACGGGCTGGTGACCGACCCGGCCGGGCGGGTGCTGCTGACGATGATCGCGGACGGCTACCCGGGGGCGGGTCGGTGGCACCTGCCCGGCGGCGGCACCGACCACGGCGAGCAGCCGGTCGCCGCGCTGCTGCGGGAGCTGGTCGAGGAGGGCGGCCAGCTCGGCCGGGTGGTCGAGCTGATCGGGGTGGACAACCTGCACAACCCCGCCGCCCTCGGCCCGGAGGGGCGCCCGCTGGACTGGCACGGCGTCCGGGTGATCTACCGGGTGGCGGTGGACGCGCCCACCGAGGCGCGGGTGACCGAGCTGGCCGGCGGCTCCACCGCTCGGGCCGCCTGGTTCACCCCGGAGCAGCTCGCCGGCCTCCCGCTCACCGAGATCGCCGCGAAGGTGGTCCCGCGTCCGGGGCGCTGACGGCCCCGCCGGTCACCGTTGCGTGGCGGGAACCGGACGGCCGGGCGGACAGCACCCGCCCACCGAGCTGAGGTTGGCCCGCTCCGGTACAGTCGGGGTGGGGTTGGTGGAGGAAACGGGCGATGCAGCCCGGGATGGGAAGAAGAGAGCGGTTCGCGCGGTTTAAGGGAGATATAAGTACCGCCGGCAGCTATCGCCAATCCCCGTTCCCCTATGCGATGGTGTACTCCGCAAAACGGCTGCCGGGCCGAAGCGGTCCGGCACGAGACAGCCGGACGCTCCCGCCCTCGCGGCGGCCAGCCGATCCGGTGATGGAGGAAACGTGCCGAGAGCCCTATGGCGCCGGCGTCGTACGACTGACAGTCCGCGCCCCGCAGGGCGTCGCTGGGCGGGCCCGTTGCGCCGCAGCAGCACGTTCGCCCGCCAGGTGCTGCTGGTCCGGGTGGGTCGCCGTGACGGCGGTCCCCAGTCCGCCACCGACGTCGCGCTGCCGGAGCACCGTTACGCCGACCGACCCGGTCGCCGGTACGGCCTGAGCCGGATCCGTCGAGCCGAGGTCGAGGCGGTCATGCCGGTCAGCCCGGCCCTCGCGCCCGCCGCGCCGGTCGACGAGTCACCCTCGATGTCGATCCCGCTGCTGCCCGGCGAGCGGACGGCCGGCCGCCGGATGAAGTTCGCGGTGGTCAACGCGTGCACCCTGGCCAGCCTGATGCTCGGCATGCTGGCGATCTTCCTCGCCATGCAGGGCGAGGTGCGGGTGGCCGCGCTCTGCCTGATCGCCTGCGTCGCCTTCGACGGGCTGGACGGCGCGCTCGCCCGCAAGCTCGGCGTGGCCAGCCCGTTCGGCGCGCAGATGGACTCGCTCGCCGACATGTGCTCGTTCGGCCTCGCCGCCCCGGTGGTGGTCTACGCCTCGCTCGCCGGTTCGGTCTCCACGCCCGCCGCCGCGGTGGCCTGCGCGCTGGTCGCGGCGTGCGCGGCGATCCGGCTGGCCCGGTTCAACGTCTCGCCCAAGGACGGCAGGTTCTTCTGCGGGGTGCCCACCACGATGGCCGCCGCGGTGCTCGCGCTGACCGTCGCCATCGGGCTGCCCGTGCCGGGCCCGGTGCTGGTGGCCGGGGTGGCCGTGCTGGCCTTCACGATGGTCTCCAGCTTCCCGTACGCCAAGCTCGCCCGGCTGGTCAAGCTGCCGCCGTGGGTGTGGCTGGCTCCGGTGATCGGCGCGCTGGTCGACGTCCGGCTGACCTTCGCCCTGGTCGTGGTCGGCTACCTGGTCAGCGGCCCGGTGCTCTGGCTGCGCCAACGCCGCACCGCCTGACCCGGACATCGCGAAGGGGGGCGCCGCTACCAGCGGCGCCCCCCTTCCGCGTCTGCTCAGCGCCAGCGGGCGATGACCGTCGACCCGCCGACCACCTTGTCGCCCGGGCCGACCAGCGGCTCGGCGGCCTCGGCGGGCAGGTAGACGTCGGTCCGCGAGCCGAACCGGATCAGCCCGAAGCGTTCGCCCCGGGCCAGCAGCGTGCCGACCGGGGCCCGCTGCACGATCCGGCGGGCGATCAGGCCGGTCCGCTGCGCCACCACGACCGTGCCGTGGGTGGTGTCCAGCACCGTGTACGCCGCCACGTTGTGCTCCGCGTCCGGCTTCATCGCGTTGACGAAACCGCCGTCGGCGACGAAGTAGTCCACCACCTTGCCGGCAACCGGGGACCGGTTGACGTGCACGTCCAGCACCGACAGGAAGACCGCGATCCGCAGCCACTCGCCGTCGCCGAAGCGCTCGTCGTGCAGCCGCTGCACCGACAGCACCTGGCCGTCGGCGCTGGCGACCACGGCCGACGGGTCCTCGGGCACGTCCCGCTCCGGGTCCCGGAAGAACGCCGCCACCGGAGCGGCGGCCAGCGCGGGCAGCAGCCAGAGCTTCGACTTGGGCCGGGCGAGGCGGGCCAGCGCGGCCAGCCCGAGGGTGATACCGGCCGCGGCCACCCCGTTCGAGTCGATGTGCATGGTCCGGGTCAGCGGCACGCTCGACGGGCGGTAGGCCGGGGCCAGCCGGTCCGCCGTGGCGACGTCGGCCGGGGTGAAGCGCAGCCGGTGCACCCGTACCGGCGGGTTGTTGCGCAGCACCAGGTCGTTGCCGACCCCGTACAGCGCGCTCTGCCGGTCGAGTTCGGCCGCCGCTCCGGCGGTACGGCCGGGGGCGGTGGCCACGCTGAGCACCCCGCCGTCGGCGAGGTACTTCGTCAGGGACTCGATGCTGTTGCGGGCCTCGTCGGCGGTGCCGACGAACGCCTCGCCCGCGACGACCACGGCGGCGGGCTCGGCCTCGGCGAGCGTGTCCACCACCCGGACCCGCTCGGCGACCCAGCGGCCCTGGGCGGTCACGTGCTCCCGCAGCCCGGCCGAACTGGCCGTCCCGGCCGGCACGAGGGTGAGCGTGTCACCCGGCAGCAGCGCCTCGATCGCCGCTGCCAGCACCGCGGACTCCGGGGCGGCGCCGACCAGCAGGGCGGCCTTCGGGTCGTTGATCCGGGCGAGCTCGGCGACGAGGGTACGGGCGGCTCGCTCGCCGAAGCGGACCGGACCGGACCGGCCGGGGGTGCGCACGGCGGGGGACTGGGTCATGTCGGACGGGCTCCTGACGGGGTAGCGACGGGCATCGCGGCGGGACCGCCACGGCGGCACGGCCGGCCGGCGAAGGCGAAATCTCCACCGGCCAGCATAGGCGGCCCCGGGCCGGGGTCGCACCGGCAGCGGTCAGCCGCGGGACCGTTCCTCGCCGGCCGGCGGCCCGGTGACCGGCGCCCCGGCGGGCCGCTCGGACGGCTCCTCGGTGGCCGGCGGGTTCTCCCGCTCCCCGTCGGGTCGGTCCATGCCTGGCGGCCGGTCCTCGTCGGCGGGCCGGTCCTCGACCCCGTCGACCGGCCGGTCGGTGACCGCCTCGGTGGGCCACTCGTCGGCCTCGTCCCGGCCGGCCCGGCCCGGGCCCGACACCGGGGCACCGGACATCGGAGCGGACACCTCCCACTCGGACCGGGCGGCCGGCCAGCCCGACCCGTCGGTGTCCGCGGTCGGCCAGCTCGGCTCGCCGGCGTCGGAGAGCGGTCGACCGGGGACCGCCGGCAGGTCCCAGGCCGTCGGGTCGACGCCCGTGGCGCCGGCCGCCTCGTCGGTACCGGCGGCGTCCCCGGCAGCGGCGGTGCCGGCGGCCGGCTCTTCGGTGGCCGGTGTGCCGGGCTGCTCCTCGCGGTTGGCCGAGCGGCCCGAGCGCAGCGCGCCGAGCAGGCCGAGCAGGCCGATGAGGATCAGCGCGCCGGCCAGGAACCAGCCCACCGGCGGCAGGGCCAGCCCGAGCAGTTGCGCGAGCAGCCACCAGGCGGCGAGCCCGACGAAGATCAGCCCGAAGGCGAACGAGACGACGTCCGTGCGGTGGGCCTTCACCGGGTCACCTCCAGGTTGCCGGCGTTGACGTGGATGTAGAGGCGCAGCTTGCCGCCACCGGGACCGTCCGGGCCCAGGTCCGTGGTCTCCCGCAGCGGGCCGTCCAGCCCGCCCGAGCGCCGGCCGAAGACGTTCGCGTCACCGGCGTTGACATCCGCGACCGTTGTGACGTCCACGTTCGGCGGCACCACCACGGTGGCCTCACCGAAGTTGATCGAGACGGTGATCTCGGTGTCCTTCTTGTCGAAGTCGACCGCACGCAGGTCGAGCACGGCGTCGCCGAAGCTGTTCTCGTACCGGACGGCGAGGTCGCGGTAGTCGGTCGGTGCCCAGGTCACCGCACCGTCCACGCCGCGCACCCGGTCGTACGACTCGGCGACGGTGGCCACGGCCAGCGCGGCGGCGGTCACCAGGCCGAGCGCGATCAGCCAGCGGGCCCGGCCGAACCAGGTGCCGACCAGCAGGCCGAGACCGATGGTGGCCAGCGCCGCCGCGAAGTACGCCGACGCGCCGACGGCGAAGACGTCCAGCAGGTCCAGCACGGCGACCACGCCCAGGGCGAGGAAGATCAGCGAGAACGTCACCGCACCCAGCGGGGACCGCTCGCGCGGCCGCTTCGGCGGCTTCGGCGGCTTCGGCGGCTTGGGCGGCTTGGGTGCGGGCGCGGTCTGCCCGGCGTACGGCCCGTGCGGGGCGAACGGCGGCCGGTAGCCGGCCGGCGGCGGCGCGGTGACCGGCTGCCCGCTGGTCGGCGCGGGCCAGCCGGAGGTGGGCGCGGCGGGCGGCCAGCCGGTGGCCGGGCCGGCCACCGGGGGGTGGCCCTGGGTGGGGGCGGCCGGCGGCCAGGCGGGCAGCTCGGCGGTGGCCTCGGCCGGCTGGCCGGAGACCGGCGGCGCGCCCGGCTCACCGGTCGCCGGGGCGGGTGCCGCGGCGGGCGCGACCGGCCCGGCCGCCGGCGCCGGGTACGCGGCCGGGGCGGGGTAGCTGACCGGCGGGACCGGGCCGGGCGGCGGCGCCGGGGCCGGCGGGACCGGTCCCGCCGCCGGCCGGCCCTGGTTCTCCCGGTTGAGCAGCAGCGCGCCGCCGATCAGGATGGCCGCGCCGAGCAGCACCGCGCGGAACGCGTCGGTGACGATGTAGCCGAAGCTGACCGCGACCAGGATGCTGAGCACGATCACGGTGACCGGGGACATGCTCGACCGGCCCCGGCCCAGCATCGACTCGACCGGGGAGGCGCTGTCGCCCTCGCCGGGGATGATCAGCCACGCGGTGACGTACACCAGGATGCCGATGCCGCCGAAGAAGCCGAGCACCGCGAGCAGCACCCGCCACAGCACCGGGTCGGTGTTGGTGGCCCGGCCGATCGCCGCGCAGACGCCGGCCAGGTAACGACCGTCGCGCGGGCGCACCAGCCCGTACCGCGTGGTGAAGCCGGCAGCGCCCGGCGGTGGCGGCGCGCCCGGGCCGGGCGGCGGCGTCCCCGCGCCAGGTGGTGGCGGCGTCCCCGCGGCGCCACCGGGCGCGCCCACCGGCGGCGGCGTCCCGAACGTGCCGGACGCGGTCCCGCCGGCGGGTGTGCCGGGTGGCGGTCCACCCGGCTGCGCCGCCCCGGGACGGGGAGACTGGGCAGCTTCCTCGGTCATGCCCTCGATCCTGCTGCGCCGACCGCCCGGACGGCCTCAGGAACCGACCCTGACCCCACCCTGAGATCCCGGCACCCCGAATGTCGGGGGCGTCCCCGTGGCCGGGCGGCGGCGCAGCGTGTGACGATCGAACCGGCGCCGGCAGCGGACCGCCGCCCGCCCCGTGCCCAGCCGACCAGGGAGCCTCCGATCAGCACCGTGACCCAGCCACCGCGCCTCTACCGCGCCCCGGAGCACCGGATGGCCGCCGGGGTGGCCGCCGGCATCGCCGACCATCTCGGCATCTCGGTGGTCCGGGTGCGGATCGCCTTCATGGTGCTGCTCGGGCTGAGCGGGCTCGGGCTGCTGCTCTACGCGGCGTTCTGGGCGGTGGTGCCGCTGCGGCCGGGCGACACCGCGGTGCCGCCCCGGCGGGACGTCGCCCAGCTGCTGCCGTTCGTGGCGATCGGCCTCGGCGTGCTGCTGGTCCAGGTGATGGTCTTCGACTCGGTCGGCGCGGCCGGCACCGCCGGCTGGCTGGTCGCGATCATCGCGGTCGGCGCCGGCGTGATCTGGCACCAGTCGGCCCCGGAGCGGCGCCGGCGGTGGGGCGAGTCGATGCCGGTGCCGTGGCTGGGCGCGGTGGTGGAGGAGAGCGACCGGCGGGCCTTCGTGCTCCGGTTCATCGGCGGCGGGGTGCTGGTCGCGGTCGGCATCATCGGCGTGGCCGCTGTCTACTCCCCGGCGCAGAACTTCGACGCCGTGCTCAACGGGGTCATCTTCGCGCTGGTCGGGCTGGCCGGGGTCGGCGTGGTGGCCGCGCCGGTGCTCTGGCGGACCTGGAACCAGCTCCGCTCCGAGCGCGAGGGGCGCATCCGCGAACAGGAGCGGGCCGAGCTGGCGGCGATGGTGCACGACCAGGTACTGCACACCCTCGCGCTGATCCAGCGCAACGCCAGCGACGTGAAGACGGTGCAGCGGCTCGCCCGCGGCCAGGAACGCTCGCTGCGGAACTGGCTCTACAAGCCGACCGGGTCGCCGACCGAGCGCTTCGCCGCCGCGCTGGAGCAGGCCGCCGCCGAGGTGGAGGACACCTTCGCGATCACCGTCGAGGCGGTGGTGGTCGGCGACCGGGAGACCGACGAGCGGGTCGGCGCGCTGGTCGCGGCCGCTCGTGAGGCGCTGGTGAACGCGGCCCGGCACGCCGGCGTGCAGACCGTCTCGCTCTACGCCGAGGTCGAGCCCGATCAGGTCAGCGTCTTCGTCCGGGACCGGGGGAAGGGCTTCGACCCGGCTACGGTGGAGGATCACCGGCACGGTGTCCGGGGTTCGATCATCGGGCGGATGAAGCGGCACGGCGGCCGGGCGGAGATCCGGTCCGAGCCGGGGGAGGGGACCGAGGTCCGGTTGATCCTGCCGATCTCCCGGGACTCGTCCACGGCGGAAAGGGACAAGTGATGGCCGAGCAGTCGATGGAACCGGTCGAGGGAGCGGGTGCCGGCGCGGAACGGCTGCGGGTGTTCCTCGTCGACGACCACGCCATGTTCCGCGCGGGGGTCCGCGCCGAACTGGGCGCGCACGTCGAGGTGGTGGGCGAGGCGAGCACCGTGGCCGAGGCGGTCAGCCGGATCGCCGCCACCCTGCCCGACGTGGTCCTGCTCGACGTGCACATGCCCGACGGCGGTGGCCGCGCGGTGCTGGACGCGATGCGGCGTACCCACCCGCAGGTGAAGTTCCTGGCGCTGAGCGTCTCGGACGCGGCCGAGGACGTGATCGGGCTGATCCGGGCCGGTGCCCGGGGCTACGTCACCAAGACCATCTCGCCGGACGAACTGGCCGCGGCGATCCGCCGGGTGGCCGACGGCGACGCGGTGTTCAGTCCCCGGCTGGCCGGGTTCGTGCTGGACGCCTTCGCCGCCCGGCCGGACGCCCCGGTGGCCGACCCCGAGCTGGACCAGCTGACCAACCGGGAGCGCGAGGTGCTCCGGCTGCTCGCCCGGGGGTACGCGTACAAGGAGATCGCCAAGGAGCTCTACATCTCGATCAAGACGGTCGAGACGCACGTGTCGAACGTGCTCCGCAAGCTCCAGATGTCCAACCGGTACGAATTGTCCCGCTGGGCGGCCGATCGACGCCTGGTGTGACCTATTCCGCCTCCCGGCCAATCCGGACAGATGCCACGGATCTGGCCCGCAGGGGCTGACAAACGATCAATTCGCGTTCGATAATGCCCCGTCGCGTTCTCGCGCGCGGGTGGTGCGCATCCCGCGGGAACGGCGGCCCACGCAACCCGCCCGGAGCGGGTCACCCCTGGGGAGAGGTACACATTTCATGATCGGAGAACGAGGACGGCGCTGGGCCCGGATCGCCCTGGGCGTCGTCGCCGGTGGTGCGCTGGCGCTCGGCTTCGCCGCGCCGGCCGCCGCCGAGCCGGCCACCGGTGTGGCCAAGTCGGTTCCCGGCAGTAGGGTCACGCTGCTGCTGAACGGCAAGGCGAAGCCGGCCAGCGCCCTGGCGCTGAAGATCGACGGCAAGACCCTGCCCGCGTTCTGCATCGACTACCACACCAACGTGGCGATCGACGGCAAGTACGCCGAGGGCACCTGGGACGAGTCCCAGGTGAAGAACCTCGGCAAGGTGCAGTGGGTGCTCACCCACGGCTACCCGAACGCCGACCAGGCGAAGCTGCTGGCCGCCGCCGGTGCCACCATGCCCGAGAAGCTGGACGAGGCCAAGCGGAACAACCTGCTCTACTTCGGCACCCAGACCGCCGTCTGGCACTTCAGCGACGGCATCGAGCTGGGCGCCTGGGTCAAGGACAAGGGCCTGCTCGGCAAGCAGCAGTACGACGTGGTCAAGAAGGTGCACGACTACCTGGTGGCCAACGCCACCGACCAGCCCGAGCCGAAGGCCGAGCTGACCGTCGACCCGACGAACGCCAAGGCGACCGTCGGCGAGAAGGCCGGTCCGTTCACGGTGAAGGGCCCGGCCGGCGAGATCACCCTCAAGGTCACCGGCGGCGTGGCCGTCGACGCCGAGGGCAAGCCGGTCACCGCGACCACCAACGGCGGCCAGTTCTGGCTGACCGCCGAGGAGGCGGGCGAGGTCGAGGTCACGCTCTCCGCCAAGGGTTCGGTCTCCTTCGGCCGGGTCTTCCTCTACACCGGCGGCAAGGCGCAGAAGCTGATCCTCGGTGGCAGCACCGACGAGACGGTGACCGCCAAGGCCGCCGCCACCTTCACCGCCGCCCCGTCGTCGCCGACCCCGACCCCGACGCCGAGCACGCCGGCCGAGACCCCGTCGCCGTCGGCCCCGGCCGAGAGCCCGGCGCCGTCCACCTCGCCGGCCTCCAACGGCGGGGACCTGCCGCTGACCGGTTCCCCGATCGCCACCGCGATCACCGCCGGTCTGGTGCTGCTGGCCGCCGGCGCGGTCACCGTCCTGGTGGTCCGGCGCCGCAAGGTCCGCTTCACCGCCTGATCCACCGTAGCTCGACCCCGGCCCCGGCACCCGCCGCCACAGGTGGGCGCCGGGGCCGCCCCACTCAACCACGCTGTCGTGATCGGCTGAACCCACGGCGGGGCGGGGCACGCCGTCCTCGCGGTCGGGACGTCAGGCGATCGTGACTGGACCGGCTCGATCGGGCCGGCGACGAGCGCGTGGCCCGTGCGCCCCTCGTCCACCCAGCTTGCTATCGTGCCCGCACAGCCGAAATCCACATCCTCCGGATGGTCGGACACGGTCGGCGCGCGGCTGACCTCGGAGCGCGCCGGAGCCGGCGCGGGGAACCTCACAGCCGCTCCGTCCGCACCTGTCACGGAGCCCTACGTGGGTGTATCTTCCCTGCTCAGGGCGGTGCCGTTGAGATGGTTCATGATCTTTTCTCAAGTATCGGCAACGTGGCGACCAACTAACGGCTTGATAACGGCACCTTCACGCAACGGGCAAGTGAGTGTCACAGTGGCAGCACCTCACCCCTCGTGTGAGGCACTCCGTACGACCTGCGACCACCCTCCGCCGTCGCGTGCGGCGCGGTTGGTGGTCGTGACGCGTGCGCGTGCCGAACTTGATGGGTGAGGTGGCCCGGCGGATCGGTACCTCAGGGTGTCCCGATTTCTCTGCGGTAGGACCGGCGGCCCGTGGTACGGAGCCGCCGGCGGCGTCACCCCCAACGTGCGTGAAACCCACGACGAACCAGGTTAGAAAGAGGAGGCCCCTCGGAATGAGAGTCTCGAAGCGGGCAACGGGCGCGGTCGCGCTGGGCGCGGCTTTCGCGCTCGTCGCGTCCGGCTGCTCGGGCAGCGACAGCGACGGCGGCGACGCCGGCGCCAGCAGCGACGGCGCGATCACCATCGAAGGCACCCAGCCGGAGAACCCCCTGGTGCCGTCGAACACCACCGAGACCGGTGGTGGCAAGATCATCGACTGGATGTGGACCGGCCTGGTCGAGTACCCCAACGACGGTGGTGCTCCGCGGAACGCTCTCGCCGAGTCGATCGAGACGACCGACTCCAAGGTCTACAAGATCAAGATCAAGGAGAACACGAAGTTCCACGACGGCACCGTCGTGAAGGCCAAGAACTTCGTGGACGCCTGGAACTGGGGCGCGTACTCCCCGAACGGTGCCCAGAACGGCAGCTTCTTCGCCGACATCGACGGCTTCACCGAGGTCCACACCGAGGACCCGGACGGCGCCGAGGGCCCGCAGAAGGCCCCCGAGCCGACGGCCAAGGAGATGAAGGGCCTGAAGGTCCTGGACGACTGGACCTTCGAGGTCACCCTCGCGGCTCCGACCGCCGTGTTCCCGACCAAGCTCGGCTACAGCACCTTCATGCCGCTGCCGGACGCCTTCTTCACCCAGAAGCCGGATGACTTCGGCCGCAAGCCGATCGGTAACGGCCCGGTGAAGTTCGTGTCGTGGGAAGACGATCAGATGATCAAGCTGACTCGCTTCGACGACTACCAGCTGCGCGACAAGATGAAGATCAAGGACGTCAACGTCCGGATCTACCAGGACGACACGGCCGCCTACAACGACCTGCTGTCCGGCAACATCGACTTCATGCAGCAGGTTCCGGTCTCCTCGCTCGCGGGCGACAAGTGGAAGACCGACCTGGGCGAGCGGGCGATCGCCTCGACCACCCCGTCGACCGGTATCATCGCCTTCCCGATCTACGACAAGCGCTTCCAGAACGCCAAGCTCCGCAAGGCGATCTCGCTGTCGATCAACCGCCAGGAGATCAGCGACAAGATCTTCTTCGGCAACCGCAAGCCGGCCGACAGCTGGGCGAACCCGCTGACCCCGGGTGCCGCGCCGGGTAACTGCACCTCCTGCCAGTTCAACCCGGAGGAGGCCAAGAAGCTCCTGGCCGAGGCCGGTGGCTTCACGGGCAAGCTGACCCTGGCCTACAACGCGGACGCCAGCCACAAGGAGTGGATGGAGGCCGTCGCCCAGCAGATCAAGACCAACCTGGGCATCGACGCCGTCGCCGAGGGTGTGCCGACCTTCGCGGTGTTCCGCCAGAACATCAACGCCCACAAGATGACCGGCATGTACCGCGCCGGCTGGCAGCAGGACTACCCGGACGTGGAGAACTGGGTCAACCCGCTCTACGTGACCGGTGGTTCCTCGAACGACGGCCTCTACAGCAACAAGGAGGTCGACCGGCTGGCCAAGGAGGCGAGCTCCGCGGCGAACATCGAGGAGTCGCACGCCAAGTTCGCCGAGGCGGTCAAGCTCATCGACCAGGACGTTCCGTCGGTGCCGATCTACTTCGGTGGCCAGCAGTCCGGCCACTCGGAGAAGATCAAGAAGCTCGAGCTGACCAACGTCGGCGAGCTCGACATCACCTCGGTCGAGCTCTGATCCGAACGGTCTGACCCCGGGTCGGGCTCACCTACCGGTGGGCCCGACCCGGGCCGTTCCGTGAGGAGGTGTTACAACATCTCCCCGCAAGGTCTGTCATCCCCGTGTCGGCCGTCCGACGCGCCCCCTGTCTGGAGGACCACCCCATGGGCCGTTATCTGTTGAGACGGCTGCTCCAACTCATTCCGGTCTTCATCGGCACCACGTTCCTCATCTACTGGCTCGTGTGGTCGGTGCCGGGCGACCCGTTCGCCGGCAAGTGCGGTGAGCGCGCTTGCCCGGACGCGTACGTCAACATGATGACCGAGAAGTTCAAGCTGAACGAGAACATTTTCGTCCAGTACGGCAACTACATGCAGAACCTGTTCCAGGGCGACTTCGGCTCCACCTTCGGTGGCCGGCCGATCGGCGATATCATCGCCACGTCGTACCCGAACACGCTGAAGCTGGCCGTGGTGGCCCTCGCCATCGAGGCCCTCATCGGTCTCACCGCGGGCGTGCTGACCGGTCTGCGCCGCAACGGCTTCCTGGACAACCTGGTTCTCGTCTCCACCCTGTTCCTGATCGCGCTGCCGGTCTTCGTCATCGGCTTCGTGCTGCAGTGGGTGCTGGGTGTGCAGTGGGGCATCGTCAAGCCGACCGTCTCGAGCGAGATGCGGATCTCCGAACTCATCGTGCCCGGCTTCGTGCTGGGCAGCGCCTCCATGGCGTACATCGCCCGGGTGTCGCGGACGAGCATCGCCGAGAACCGGCGGGCCGACTACGTGCGCACGGCGATCGCCAAGGGCCTGCCCATGCGCCGGGTGGTCGGAGTGCACCTGCTGCGCAACTCCCTCATCCCGGTCGTCACGCTGCTCGGCACCGACCTCGGCGCCCTGATGGGCGGCGCCATCGTCACCGAGGGCATCTTCGGCATCAACGGGATCGGTCGCCAGGTCTTCCGAGCGATCGTCACCAAGGAGAGCGCTACCGTTGTCTCCATCGTGGTGGTCCTGGTGCTGGTCTACCTGCTGATGAACCTGCTGGTCGACCTGCTCTACGCCGCCCTGGACCCGAGGATCCGCTATGAGTGACCCGAGCACCGCATCGATCGTCAGCACCCCCCGTCCCGAGCAGCCGAGCCAGCTCGGCGCGCCGGCCGACGCGGGGCTGCCGGAGAAGGCCCGCAAGGAGAAGCCGCGGGGTCTGCTCGGCGACGCCTGGCAGGATCTGCGCCGTAAGCCGCTGTTCTGGATCTCGGCCATGTTCATCGTGCTGTTCCTGGTGATGGCGGCGTTCCCGTCGCTGTTCACCAATGGCGACCCGGTCAACGGCTCGCTGTCGAACAGCCGGGTGGAGCCGGGGGCCAACGGCTGGTTCGGCTACGACGTGCAGGGCCGTGACGTGTTCGCCCGGGTGATCTACGGCGCCCGCGCCTCGATCGTGGTGGCGGTGCTCTCGGTGGCCGGCACGCTGCTGATCGGCGGCACGATGGGCATCATCGCCGGCTACCGCGGTGGCTGGGTGGACGGCCTGCTGTCCCGGATCGCCGACGTCTTCTTCGGCCTGCCGTTCGTGCTCGGCGCGATCGTCATCCTGACCACGTTCAACGGCTCGGGCACCGACAACAGCACCCCGGAGATCATGGGTCTGGTGATCCTCTCCCTGACGGTGCTGAGCTGGCCGGTGGTGATGCGGCTGATGCGCTCCTCGGTGCTGGCCACCAAGGAGGCGGACTACATCGTGGCCGCGCGGGCGCTGGGTGCCGGCACCGGCCGGATCATCCTGAAGCACCTGCTGCCGAACTGCCTGGCGCCGCTGCTGGTGTACGGCACGATCATGGTGGGTTCGTTCATCGGCGCCGAGGCGACGCTGTCGTTCCTGGGCGTCGGCCTGAAGACTCCGGTGGTGTCCTGGGGCATCATGATCAGTGAGGCGCAGAACTACATCCGTGTCTCGCCGTTCCTGCTGTTCTTCCCCGCCGCGTTCCTCGTCACCGCCGTGCTGAGCTTCGTGATGCTCGGCGAGGCGGTCCGCGAGGCCCTCGATCCGAAACTCCGCTAGGGGCGATTCAGTTGTCCGACATTCTCGTGTCCGAGCAGTCCGCGGCAGGCGCCTCCGGGCGCCCCGCCGGCCGGCTGCTGGAGGTCGACGACCTGCGCGTGGAGTTCCGCACCCGGGACGGCGTCGCCAAGGTCATCAACGGAGTCACGTACCACGTCGACGCGGGGGAGACCCTCGCCGTGCTCGGCGAGTCCGGCTCCGGCAAGAGCGTCACCGCCCAGACGATCATGGGCATCCTGGACACGCCCCCCGGCTTCGTCACCGGTGGTCAGGTCCGCTTCCACGGCAAGGACATGCTGAAGATGTCCGCCGAGGAGCGTCGCCGCATCCGCGGCGAGGGGATCGCCATGATCTTCCAGGACGCGCTCTCCGCGCTCAACCCGGTTTTCACCGTCGGGTTCCAGATCGCCGAGCAGTTCCGGGTCCGGCGTGGCCTGGGTCGCGCCGAGGCCAAGAAGCGCGCGATCGAGATGCTCGACCAGGTGAAGATCCCGAACGCCAAGGGCCGGTTCAACAACTACCCGCACCAGTTCTCCGGCGGTATGCGGCAGCGCGCCATGATCGCGATGTCGCTGGCGCTCGACCCGGAGGTGCTGATCGCGGACGAGCCGACCACGGCGCTGGACGTGACGGTGCAGGCCCAGATCATGGACCTGCTGGCCGAGCTCCAGCGGGAGCGGCAGATGGGCATGATCCTGATCACCCACGACCTCGGCGTGGTCGCCGACGTCGCGGACCGGATCGCGGTCATGTACGCCGGCCGGATCGTCGAGGAAGCCAACGTGTACGACCTGTACGCCAAGCCGGCGCACCCGTACACGCTCGGCCTGCTCAACTCGATCCCCCGGCTCGACGAGAAGGGGCAGCAGCTCCGGACGATCAAGGGCCTCCCGCCGAACCTGATGAACATCCCGCCGGGCTGCCCGTTCAACCCGCGCTGCCCCATGGCGCAGCCGGTCTGCCGGGAGCAGGTCCCGCCGCTGCTGCAGGTGGGTGCCGGCCGGGCCAGCGCCTGCCACTTCGCCGAGGAGCTGGTGAACCGTGACTGAGAACATCCTCGAGGTCCGTGACCTGGTCAAGCACTACCCCGTCACCCGCGGCGTGGTGTTCAAGAAGACCATCGGTCACGTCAAGGCCGTCGACGGGGTCTCCTTCGACCTGCGGGCCGGCGAGACCCTCGGCGTGGTGGGCGAGTCCGGTTGCGGCAAGTCGACGCTGGCCCGGGTGCTGATGAACCTGGAGAAGCCGACCGCCGGCAGCGTGCACTACAAGGGGCAGGACATCTCCAAGCTCTCCGGCGGTGCGCTGCGGCGGCTGCGCCGGCAGATCCAGCTGGTGATGCAGGACCCGTACACCTCGCTGAACCCGCGGATGACGGTCGGTGACCTGATCGGCGAGCCGTTCGAGATCCACCCGGAGGTGGCCCCGAAGGGCAGCCGCCGGAACAAGGTCAAGGAACTGCTCGACCTGGTGGGCCTCAACCCGGAGCACATCAACCGGTACCCGCACCAGTTCTCCGGCGGGCAGCGGCAGCGCATCGGCATCGCCCGGGCGCTGGCCCTGCGGCCCGAGATCATCGTCTGCGACGAGCCGGTGTCGGCGCTGGACGTGTCGATCCAGGCCCAGGTGATGAACCTGCTGGAGCAGCTGCAGAGTGAGTTCGGCCTGTCGTACGTGTTCATCGCGCACGACCTGTCCGTGGTGCGGCACCTCTCCGACCGGGTCGCGGTGATGTACCTCGGCAAGATCGTCGAAGTCGGCACCGAGGACGAGATCTACGAGCGGCCGACGCACCCGTACACCCAGGCGCTGCTGTCGGCGGTGCCGGTGCCGGACCCGACCGTGCGGGACAACAAGGCGATCATCCGCCTGACCGGTGACGTGCCGTCGCCGGTCAGCCCGCCCTCGGGCTGCCGGTTCCGCACCCGGTGCTGGAAGGCGCAGGACGTCTGCGCCGAGCAGGTGCCGCTGCTGGAGATCCGGCGGGGCTCGGACCACCCGAGCGCCTGCCACTTCGCCGAGAAGCGGGAGATCGTCGCCACCCACGAGGCGTGACCCCACCGGAACCGCCTGCCCGCGTCGCCACGACGCCGGCAGGCGGTTCCGCGTCTGCGGGCCCGGCCGGCGTACGGCTCAGAGCGGCCCGCGCCCGGCGCGGAGCAGCAGCAGCGCCAGCTGGGTGCCGTCGGCGCCGAGGGCGACCCGGAAGCGCTCCAGGATCTCCCGCTCGCGGGCGAGCACCAGGCGGGTGCCGCCGGAGGCCATCCGGGTCGCGCCGACCTCCTGGGAGAGCCGGGCCCGCTCCTGCCACAGCTCGATGAGGGCCCGGTCGATCTCGTCGATCCGCTCGCGGATCTCCACGATCCGGGCGGCGGCGGACGGTTCCAGGGCGCCGGTGCCCGGGACCGGCGCACCGGGCGAGCCGGGCCGGGCAGCCGTGCCGTCGGCCGCCGCGGCCGGGGTGTCGGCGTCCGAGCCGCCCCCGCCGGGCCGGGCCGGTCCGCCGCTCTGCTCCACCACGTCTGTCATCATCGGGTACCCCTCGCGCTGTGGTGCCCGGTGCCGGGATCCCGGGACGAAAAAGCCCCGGGCTCCAGGAGCCCGGGGCTTTTTCGTAGGTCTGGTTGATCAGGCGCGACCCACGGCTGCCGGACTCCCGGAGCCGTAGTAAAAGTAGAAGCGCTGACCGAACACGCCGTCGAGTATGCCGCCCGGCCCGCGTCCGGCGCAAGGAAACCGGCAACCCGGCTGCCGGCGGCGGCCCGCCGGGCGTCCACGGCGGGGAAGTGTCCGGCCGGCGGCATAGACTCGCCGTGCGATGCATCCTCTCTTCGACATCCCCGCGTCCCCGCCCGCGCCGACCAGCACGCCGACGCCTGCGCGGCGGCCCGGGTCGGCCGCTGCCCGCCTGGATCCGCAGGCCCTGCTCACCGGCCTGAACGGGCCGCAGCGCGACGCGGTCACCCACGCCGGCTCGCCGCTGCTGATCGTGGCCGGCGCCGGCTCGGGCAAGACCCGGGTGCTCACCCACCGGATCGCCTACCTGCTCGCCGCGCGCGACGTGCATCCGGGCGAGATCATCGCGATCACCTTCACCAACAAGGCCGCCGGCGAGATGAAGGAGCGGGTGGCCGCCCTGGTCGGGCCGCGCGCCCGGCTGATGTGGGTGTCGACCTTTCACTCCGCGTGCGTCCGCATCCTGCGCGCCGAGCACGAGCACGCCGGGCTGAAGTCGACCTTCTCCATCTACGACGCGGACGACTCCCGCCGGCTGATGCAGCTCGTCGCCCGGGAGCTGGATCTCGATCCGAAGCGCTACCCGGCGCGCGGGCTGGCAGCCCAGGTCTCCAACCTGAAGAACGAGCTGGTCGACCCGGAGGAGTTCGCCGGCCGCGCCAAGGGCCCGAACGAGCGGGCGCTGGCCGAGGCCTACACGCTCTACCAGCGGCGGCTGCGCGAGGCGCACGCGCTGGACTTCGACGACCTGATCATGACCACGGTGCACCTGCTCCAGTCGCACCCGCACGTGGCGGAGAGCTACCGCCGGCGGTTCCGGCACGTGCTGGTCGACGAGTACCAGGACACCAACCACGCCCAGTACGTGCTGATCAAGGAGCTGGTCTCCGGCACCGAGGGGGTGGAGCCGGCCGAACTCTGCGTGGTCGGCGACGCCGACCAGTCGATCTACGCGTTCCGCGGCGCGACGATCCGCAACATCCTGGAGTTCGAGCGGGACTTCACCGACGCCCGGACGATCCTGCTGGAGCAGAACTACCGCTCGACGCAGACCATCCTGAACGCGGCCAACGCGGTGATCGACCGGAACACCTCGCGCAAGCCGAAGCGGCTGTGGAGCGAGGCGGGGGCCGGCGAGCAGATCGTCGGCTACGTCGCCGACACCGAGCACGCCGAGGCGGACTGGGTGGCCCGGGAGATCGACCGGCTGGTAGACGCGGGCGAGACCCGCCCCGGCGACGTGGCCGTCTTCTACCGCACCAACGCCCAGTCCCGGGTGTTCGAGGAGGTGTTCATCCGGGTCGGCCTCCCCTACAAGGTGGTCGGCGGGGTGCGCTTCTACGAACGCAAGGAGGTCCGCGACGCGCTGGCCTATCTGCGGGCCGTGGTCAACGACGACGACACGGTCAGCCTGCGCCGGGTCCTGAACACCCCGCGCCGGGGCATCGGCGACCGCGCCGAGGCGTGCGTGGAGGCGCTCTCCAGCCGCGACCGGATCTCCTTCGGCGCCGCGCTGCGCCGGGCAAAGGACGCGCCGGGCATCTCCACCCGGGCGGCCAACGGCATCGCCGAGTTCGTCGCCCTGCTCGACGGCGCGCGTGAGCTGGCCGAGACCGGCACCCCGGAGGAGGTGCTGGAGGCGTTGCTGACCCGCTCGGGCTACCTCACCGAGCTGGAGGAGAGCCTGGATCCGCAGGACGCCGGCCGGGTCGACAACCTCCAGGAACTGGTCAGCGTCGCCCGGGAGTACACCGAGCGGGTCGAGGCGCTCGGCGCCGAGGGGGAACGGGCCACCGTGGCCGGGTTCCTGGAGCAGGTCGCGCTGGTCGCCGACGCCGACCAGGTGCCCACCGACGACCCCGACCACCAGGGCGTGGTCACCCTGATGACGCTGCACACCGCCAAGGGGCTGGAGTTCCCGGTGGTGTTCCTGACCGGGCTGGAGGACGGCGTCTTCCCGCACCTGCGATCCCTGGGCGACACCCGTGAGCTGGAGGAGGAGCGCCGGCTGGCGTACGTGGGCATCACCCGGGCCCGGCAGCGCCTCTACCTCTCCCGGGCGGTGACCCGCTCGGCGTGGGGCGCGCCGGCCTACAACCCGCCCTCCCGGTTCGTCGAGGAGCTGCCACCGGAGCTGGTGCGCTGGGAGCGCACCGAGGGGTCGTACACCTCGTGGGGTGGCGGAGGCGGCGGCGTCGGCGGCCGCGCGGACCGCACGCCCGGCGGGCGTGGCGGCTTCACCGGCGGTACGCCAAAGGCGGCGCAGCTGGCCAAGCGGCTCGGGGTCGACGGCAGCCGGCTCGCCACGGCGAGCGAACTGCCGCAGGGGCCGAAGGTGGCCGCCGGCGACCGGGTCAACCACCAGCGCTACGGGCTGGGCCGGGTGCTCGCCGTGGAGGGGCACGGCCCGAGCGCCCGGGCCCAGATCGACTTCGGCGACCAGACGATGTGGCTGGTGCTGCGGCACGCGCCGCTGGACAAACTCTGAGCACGCGTCGCCCGGTCCGGCGGTGGTGGAGGTCCTGACGCGGATGGGCCGGTACGAGTGGGCGGAGTGTCTGGGGTGGGCGATAGCGTCACCGCCATGACCGTGCTCGATCGCCGCGCCCTCAACCGGTCGCTTCTGGCCCGCCAGCTTCTGCTGCGGCGGCACGACATGCCGGTCGTCGACGCGCTTGAACACCTGGTGGGGTTGCAGGCGCAGGAGCCTCTGGAGCCGTACGTCGGGTTGTGGAGCCGGCTGGCCGGCTTCCAGCCGCCGGCGCTGGCCGAGCTTCTGCTGAGCCGCGGGGCGGTCCGCACTCTGCTGATGCGCCGCACCCTGCACCTGGTGACGGCGCGCGACTGCCTCGCGTTGCGGCCCGCGCACCAGGCAATGCTGGTCTCACGCATGTGGTCGACGTTGCGCCGGATGCTGCCCGGGGTTGACCTCGACGAGCTGACGAGACTGGGCCGGCCGCTGTTCGAGGAGCGGCCGCGCATGCTGACCGAGGCGGCCCGCGCCATCGCCGACCGCTGGCCAGGGGTGGAGCCGCGCTGGCTGGGTGACGCGCTCAGCACGCTCGTGCCGCTCGTGCAGGTGCCGCCCCGCGGCGTCTGGGGCGAGCGCGGCGCCGCGTACAACACCACGATCGAGGCGTGGTTGGGCCGTCCGCTGGAGCCGGAGTCGCCGGCCACCGTCGACGCGCTGGTCCTGCGCTACTTCGCCGCCTACGGCCCGGCGGCCAGCGCTGACATCCGCGCCTGGTCGGGGCTGAGCGGGCTGCGGGAGTCCATCCAGCGGTTGCGACCGTCGTTGCGGACGTTCCGCGACGAGCGCGGCCGCGAGCTGCTCGACGTGCCCGACGGCGCGCTGCCCGACCCGGAGACCCCGGCGCCGCCGCGCTTCCTGCCGGCGTTCGACAACGCGGTGCTCGGCTACGACGACCGCAGCCGCGTCATCGACACCGAGCATCGCGGGCTGAGCGTCACGGGTGCCCGGTTCCTGCTGGTCGACGGCCGGGTCGCTGGCACCTGGGCGGTCACCGTCGACGACGGCGCGGCGACGTTGCGGATCACGCTGCTGCGTACCCTCACGACGGGTGAGCGGGACGCCGTCGTCGCCGAGGGCGAGAGCCTGCTGACCATGTTCCAGAGCGGGCCACGGCAGGCCAACCAGGTCCTGATCACGGACGTTTGACGCAGGTGTGGGCGCCGTAGCAGGGCGCGTGAAACCGACGCCCACGTCCAGCATCGGCTTCAGTAACCAGAGGGGCCGTACTCGGCGCACCGGCCTCGGCGCACCGGCCTCGGCGCACCGGCCTCGGCCGGCCGGCCGAGGCCGCCGGCCGGAGAACCTACAGAGGTCAGCAGGCCACGTCGATGCCCCGGGCGCGCAGGAACGGCGCGGGGTCGATCTGGTTCCACATCTGCCCCTTGTGCACCTCGAAGTGCAGGTGCGGGCCGGTGGAGTCGCCGGTGGAGCCCTCGTAGCCGATGACCTCGCCGGCGCTGACCTTGTCACCCACGCCGACGGCGGTGCGGCTCTGGTGCGCGTAGTGGGTCAGGTAGCCGTTGCCGTGGTCGATGAAGACCGAGATGCCGTACCCGTCGCCGACGTCGCCGGCCTTGACGACGGTGCCGCCGAAGGCGGCGCGGATCGGGGTGCCGGCGGGCATGGCGAAGTCGATGCCGGCGTGCAGGGTGCCCCACCGCTGGCCGTAGCAGGAGGTGATCTGGGCGCCCTTCATCGGGATGACCCAGGTCGGCTTGGGCTTGGCCTTCGGCTTCGGCTTGCTGGTGGTCGCCGCCGGGCTGGGCTTGGCGGAGGGGCTGGCCGTCGACGGGCTGGGCGTGGGGCTGGCGGGGGTGGCGCTCGGGGTGACCGGCGCCGTCGACTCCCGGTCGGACCGGTCGGCGCGTGCGGCGGCCTCGGCCCGGGCCTGCGCGTCCAGGGAAACGGCGGCCGGGTCGTCGCCGGCGCCGGTGGTCGCCACGGCGACACCGCCGAGGCCGAGGGCGACCAGGACCGCCGCCGCGAGGACCATCTGCCGGGTGCGCCCGCCCATCCGCCGCCGGTGCCGGGCTGGGGCGTTCGGGGTCTTCTCGTTCTGGATGGAGCTGTCTTCCTGCACGGTTGACCTTCACAGTCGAGGGGCACTTGACCTCGAAATACTGGTGTCGGCCCGATCCGTGCCGGGTACCGGGAGGATGGTGGCGGCGTCGACCACGGGTGCCGGGAGGAACGGTTGTCCCGGTCTGGGGCCCATACGTCCAGATAAGTGATCATGCGGGTAGGTGCTCTGCGTCACACCGCCGACTGTGACCCGGGAGACTTTGCCGGCCGGTGGGCAACGAAAAACCGCCCGGATCGGCAGATCCGGGCGGTCATCGGTCAATACGCAGCGTCAGGAAGCGGCTACCTCGTTGTAGATTGCCTCGACCTGTAGCTGGATGTCCACTCCGCGCTCCTGGAGGTAGGGCACCGGGTCGCGCGGCTCGCCCTTGACATGGATCTCCAGGTGCAGGTGGGAGCCGTAGGAGTGGCCGGTGTTGCCGACCAGGCCGAGCTGGTCGCCCGCCTTGACCTGCTGCCCCACCTGGACGCTCAGCGCCTGCGAGTGGCCGTAGATGGCCTCGCTGCCGTCGGCGTGCTGGACGATCACGGTGTAGCCGTAGCCGCCGAACCAGCCGGCCGTGGTGACGGTGCCGTCGTGGATGGCGACGTACGGGGTGCCCTCGGGGGCGACCAGGTCGACGCCGGTGTGCATCTTGCCCCACCGCACGCCGTAGGGGGACTTGAAGTCGTAGCCCTGCAGCGGCAGCAGCCAGACCTCGGGTTCCGCGGCCTCGTCGGCGCGCCCGCTGTCGCGGGAGGCGCGGTCGGCGGAGTCGGCGCGGGCGGCCGCGTCCTGGCTCAGGGTGGAGGCCGCCTTGAGTTCGTCGAGAACCGACGGGTCGACGCTCTTCGCGTCCGGCATGGCTCCTGCGCCGAGGGCCACCACACCGGCTCCGACGAACGCGGTGGTGATGACGGCGGCGTAGCGGCTCCGCGGGGGGGTGGGTACGCGGCGGCGGCCGCGATATCGATCGGGCTCAGACGACAGGCGCTGGCGCACGCACACCCTCCGTTGTCGGGGTCTCGAAGCGGCCGGGCCGACGTTCGTGAAGCCGTGGTGAACGTCTGCTGACCGCGTCGCCACCCGTCCGTGGACCTGATGACAACCGTGGACACGGTAGCCAACCACCAGACGAGTCACAAGCCGGAGCGCCGAATTGGTGCTGCGTTCTGTCCAAATGCGTCCGCGATTGTCATGCCTCGTGCCCGTCGATCGGCACCCTCGTTACTGCCCGTTCGTCGCGGAGCGTGACCGAACGGCGGAGTCGTCCGGCTTGACGGGAGCGTGTCACCGGCCTGCGGCGGGGATTCCCGCGACCGCGACCGGCACGGCGGCGGACCCCGCCCGCCACCCGCGGCACGGCACCGACTGCGCGGCCCGGATTTCCCGGCGCCGGGCCGGCGGGTTACCGTTCGTTCAGGTGAAGCCGCGGAGCCGGTGAAAGGGATGCGCAGATGAGCTCTCGTGTTCGGGTCGTCGTCGCCAAGCCGGGCCTGGACGGCCACGACCGCGGCGCCAAGGTCGTCGCGCGTGCCCTCCGGGACGCCGGCATGGAGGTCGTCTACACCGGTCTGCACCAGACCCCGGAGCAGATCGTGGAGGCCGCGATCCAGGAGGACGCCGACGGCATCGGGCTCTCCGTGCTCTCCGGGGCGCACATGACGCTCTTCCGCCGGGTGCTGGAGCTGCTGGCCGAGCGGGACGCCCGGGACATCGTCGTGTTCGGCGGCGGCATCATCCCGGACGCCGACATCCCCGAGCTGGAGCAGCTCGGCGTCGCCAAGATCTTCACGCCGGGCGCCACCACGCAGTCCATCGTCGACTGGGTGCGGGCGAACGTGGCGCAGCCGGTCGGCTGACCTGGCCGGGGCCCGCCCAGCCGCGACGGCGGACGGCGGCCCGGCGGGATGCCGGAGACGCGCGCCGGGCGGAAGCCCGTCGGGGCGCCCGAGACGCCCGCGGGCGGCGGGCCGGCGGGACGCGGACACGGGGGAGGGGCCGGACGCACCCCTCACACGTCCGGCCCCTCTATGCACGATGCCCCGCCGCCACCCCTCGACCGACAGGGCATCGGCCGTCTCCCGTCTTCGCGCTGAGCAGCGCTCCGACACCTGACTCAACGACGCCCCCGGCAGGGGGTTACGCACCCGCCTGAACATCCCCCGGACGGTTGACGGCGGGGCGAACGGAGGCCCGGCCGGCGGCGGCTGTGCATTACCGCACACCGCGCACCCGCTCGGTTGCCGGCGGTGCCCACCTCGCTAGGCTGCGCCCAATGGCCTGTTTCAACTGATGACAGGCGTCAAACTGTTTTCCATAACGCTGGTGGCGGCGCGACGGCGCGCCGCGGAGACGGGACGGGACGCGCAAACGTGGACCTGTACGAGTACCAGGGGCGGGACCTGTTCGAGCGGCACGGCTTGCCCGTGCTCGCCGGCGGCGTCGCCACGACCCCGGAGGAGGCCCGCGCGATCGCCGAACGCCTCGGCGGTCGGGTGGTCGTCAAGGCGCAGGTGAAGGTCGGCGGCCGGGGCAAGGCCGGCGGCGTCAAGCTGGCCGAGGGCGCGGAGGAGACGGTGGCCCGGGCCACCGACATCCTCGGCATGGACATCAAGGGCCACACCGTCCACAAGGTCATGATCACCGTGACCGCGGACGTGGCCGAGGAGTACTACTTCTCCTACCTGCTGGACCGGGCGAACCGCACCTTCCTCTGCATCGCCAGCGTCGCCGGCGGCATGGACATCGAGCAGGTCGCGGCGGAGACCCCGGACAAGGTCGTCAAGGCGCCGATCGACGCGGTCGAGGGCGTGGACGAGGCCAAGGCGCGCGAGATCGTCACCGCGGCCGGCTTCCCGGCCGAGGTCGCCGACCAGGTCGTCGAGGTCGCCGTGGGGCTGTGGAAGGCCTTCGTCGCCGAGGACGCCACCCTGGTCGAGGTGAACCCGCTGGCCAAGACCGGCGACGGCAAGCTGCTGCTGCTCGACGCCAAGATCAGCCTGGACGAGAACGCCGCCTTCCGGCACCCGGACCACGAGGCGCTGGTCGACCAGGCCGCGGTGGACCCGCTGGAGCAGGCCGCCAAGGAGAAGGACCTCAACTACGTCAAGCTCGACGGCGAGGTCGGCATCATCGGCAACGGCGCGGGTCTGGTCATGTCGACCCTCGACGTGGTCGCGTACGCCGGTGAGCGGCACGGCGGCGTCAAGCCGGCCAACTTCCTCGACATCGGCGGCGGCGCGAGCGCCGCGGTGATGGCGAACGGGCTGGAGATCGTCCTCTCCGACCCGTCGGTCAAGAGCGTCTTCGTCAACGTCTTCGGCGGCATCACCGCCTGCGACGCGGTCGCCAACGGCATCGTGCAGGCGCTGGAGCTGCTGAAGCAGCGCGGCGAGCAGGTCACCAAGCCGCTCGTCGTCCGGCTCGACGGCAACAACGCCGAGGCCGGCCGGGCGATCCTCGACGGCGCGAACAACCCGCTGATCGAGCGGGTCGACACCATGGATGGCGCGGCCGAGCGGGCCGCCGAGCTGGCCGCTGCGGGGGTCTGACAATGGCTATCTGGCTGACCAAGGACTCGAAGGTCATCGTGCAGGGGATGACCGGCTCCGAGGGTTCCAAGCACACCCGGCGGATGCTCGCCGCGGGCACCACCATCGTCGGCGGCGTCAACCCACGCAAGGCGGGCCAGACGGTCGACTTCGACGGCACCGAGCTGCCGGTCTTCGCAGGCGTCGCGGACGCGATGAAGGAGACCGGGGCGGACGTCACGGTCATCTTCGTGCCGCCGCAGTTCACCAAGGCCGCGGTGATCGAGGCGATCGACGCCGGCATCGAGCTGGCCGTGGTGATCACCGAGGGCGTGCCGGTGCACGACACCGCCGCGTTCTGGGCGTACAACCTGGCCAAGGGCGGCAAGACCCGGATCATCGGCCCGAACTGCCCCGGCATCGCCTCGCCGGGCGCCTCCAACGCGGGCATCATCCCGGCCGACATCACCGGCTCCGGCCGGATCGGCCTGGTCAGCAAGAGCGGCACGCTGACCTACCAGATGATGTACGAGCTGCGCGACATCGGCTTCTCCACCTGCGTCGGCATCGGCGGTGACCCGATCATCGGCACCACTCACATCGACGCCCTGGCCGCATTCGAGGCCGACCCGGACACCGACGCGATCGTCATGATCGGTGAGATCGGCGGCGACGCCGAGGAGCGGGCCGCCGAGTTCATCAAGGCGAACGTGACCAAGCCGGTGGTCGGCTACATCGCCGGCTTCACCGCCCCGCCCGGCAAGACCATGGGGCACGCGGGCGCCATCATCTCCGGCTCGGCGGGCACCGCCGAGGCGAAGAAGGAGGCCCTGGAGGCGGTCGGGGTCAAGGTCGGCAAGACGCCGACCGAGACCGCGCGCCTGATGCGGGAGATCATGTCCGCCGGCTGACCGGACGGCTGACGTAGTGAAGGGGTCGACCGGGTCCGGTCGGCCCCCTCAGTCGTTCCAGCCCGGGTAGTTCCCGGTGGCCCGCAGGATCGCGCTGCCGATGATGTTGATCACGCCGAAGGTGATGGCCAGGTAACCCAGCACCGGCGACTGGCCGGACCGCTTCGCGTCGCGGATGGACAGCCAGCCGAAGATGATGCCCAGGATGCCGCAGCAGAGCAGGCCGGTGATGATGCCCAGGATGCCCCAGAGGGTGGTCCGGTCCCGGCCGCGGGCGGGCGGCGGCGGTGGATACGGAGCGTTCACGGCTTGCCTCCGGGCGGTCGGTGCCGCGACTGCCGTCGCGTCCTGGGCCGAGGCTAAACCGGATCCGGAGCCGACGGCGGTGGATCACGGAACTCGCCGCCGGCACGCGGCGGTATCGGACTGCCGTCGCCCGCGCGGCATGCCAGAGTAGACGTGATGTCCTCCGTCACCCCTGACCAGCCCAGCCGTCCCGTCGACGTCGGTCCCGACGCCCGGCCGTCCGGCCGGGCCGGTGCGGGTCGGCGGGTGCCCGCCCCCCGGGCCGGGGAGCCGCCCCGCCGCCGGGCACCGCTCGCCGTCGCCGCCGGGGTGGCCGCCGGGTGGGCGGCGATCACCTCGTGCCTGCCGGTCCTCGTCGTGCTCTGGCTGTTCCAGCTCAGCGAGGACGCCGCGTCGCTGCTCGGCGCCCTGCGCGCCGGGCTGGCCGGTTGGCTGCTCGGGCACGGCGTCCCGCTGGACACCGGCGCCGGCCCGGTCGGGCTGGCCCCGCTGGCGCTCACCGTGCTGGCGCTCTGGCGACTGACCCGGGCGGGCGTGCACACCAGCCGCGCGATCGGTGCCCGCGGCAGCCGGTCGGTACCCCGGGCGGTCACCGCCGCCGTTGCGGTGGGCGTCGCGTACGCCGTGCTGGGCGCGCTCGCCGCGCTCGCGGTCAGCACCGGCGGACCCGGCGTGTCGCCGGTGCGGGCGGGGGCGACGCTCGGTGTGTTCGGCGGGCTCGCCGCCCTGGTCGGCGCCGCCCGCACCACCGGGGTGGCCGGCCTGCTCGCCGCGCGCGCCCCGGCTCCGCTGCGGGACGCGCTCCGCACCGGCCTGGTCGCCGGGCTGCTGCTGCTCGCGGCGGGCGGCGGAGCGGCCGGGCTCGCCGTGGCGACCGGGGGCGGGGACGCCGCCGACATGATCGGCGCATACCGCACCGGGGTGGCCGGGCAGGCCGGGATCACCCTGGTCAGCCTCGCCTACGCGCCGAACGCGACGGTCTGGTCGGCCAGCTACCTGCTCGGCCCGGGCTTCGCGGTGGGCACCGACACGGCGGTCCGCACCAGCGAGGTCTCGGTCGCCGCGCTGCCGGCCGTACCACTGCTGGCCGGCCTGCCGCGCGGGCCGGTGGACGGGCTCGGCGCCGGGCTGCTCGCGGTGCCGGTCCTCGCCGGGATGGCGGCGGGCTGCCTGCTGGCCCGCCGGCTGGTCCGGCTGGCCGCCGAGGAGCGGGCGACGCTGGGCTGGGCCGGGCTGCTCGGGCCGGCGGCGCTCGCCGGGCCGGTGGCCGGCCTGCTGCTCGGCGCGGCGGCCGCCGCCTCCGCCGGTCCGCTCGGCGGTGGCCGGCTGGCCGAGATCGGCCCGGTCGGCTGGCAGGTGGCCGCCGTGGCGACTGCCGTGATCGGGGTCGGCGCGCTGCTCGGCGCCGCCACCACCAAGGTGCTCGCCCGCCCCGCCGCGCGCTGAGGGCCAGGCCGGCGGCGTCGCCGGGTGCCGCTCGTCGGGCTGCGGGCGACCCGGCAGACGGCAAGGGGCGCCCCGGACGGATCCGGGACGCCCCTGTCTCGCGTGGTGCTCAGGACTGGGTCGGCAGGGCCACGTTGGCCACGACACCCAGGATGATGAGCAGGATGCCGAGTCCGGCGCCGACGGCGCCACAGATCAGGCCCGCCTTGGCCTGGCCGGCGTTGGACGCCAGCCCCTGGTCCGCCTTCTGCTTGCCCAGGTAACCGGTCACCACGGCGGCGATGCCGACCGGGATGCCCAGGTAGAAGCAGCAGACCAGCGGGATCGACGCGATGCCGAGGATCAACGACACCAGGCCGAGGGTGTTCTGCTGGCCCTGCCCCTGCGGGTAGCCCGCGTTCGGGTAGGACGGCGCGGCGCCGTACGGCTGCTGCTGGGCGTACGGGTCCTGGTACGGCTGCTGCCCGTAGGGCTGGCCGGAGGTGGGCTGCTGGCCGTAGGGCGCGGCCGGGGGCTGCGCGTACGGGTCGTTGGGCTGGCCGTAGGGCTGGCCGGAGGTGGGCTGCTGGCCGTACGGCGCGGCCGGGGGCTGCGCGTACGGGTCGTTGGGCTGGCCGTAGGGCTGGCCCGAGGTGGGCTGCTGGCCGTACGGGTCCTGACCGGGCTGTCCGGGCTGCATGTCGTGGAGGCTCCTCGCTTGGGATCGGTCAGTTGGTGCTGCTGGTCTCGGCGCCCATCAGCCCGGCGAGGCCGCCGAGCAGGCAGCACACCAGGACGATCACGTACCAGCCGATGCCGACGATCAGGGCCCACTTGGACCACTTCTTCGACTCTGCGGCGGCGGCCTGCGCGCCGGCGTAGTCACCCTGCTGGAGCAGCGGGTTGACCTTGGAGGCGTTGATGATGGCCGGGATGGCCAGCGGCCAGAACAGGAAGATCGCGACGATCGACATCGCCATGTTGTTGTTGATCGGCGGCGGCTGCTGGGGCTGGTATCCGGGCTGCATCGTGGGGGACTCCTCATTCCATCGACACGGCGCGCGTGCCGGTTCACTGACGGGGTGCGGGCCGGACGTGCGCCCAGCCCGAGCGACGGGCAGCGTACCTGGTTCCCGCCAGCTTGGCTGTCAGCGAATGTCGTGCGGCCCAGCGGGTGGGCGCGCTGACCTGCCGGATAGGGTGACCGGGTGACCGAGCCCGCGTCCGCAGCCCGCATCGTCGTCCTGGTCTCCGGCTCCGGGAGCAACCTCCAGGCGCTGCTCGACGCGTGCGCCGACCCGGCGTACGGCGCGCGGGTGGTGGCCGTCGGCGCCGACCGGCACGGCACCGGTGGCGTGCAGCGCGCCGCGGCGGCCGGCGTGCCGACCTTCGTGGACGAGCTGAAGACGTACCCCTCCCGGGAGGACTGGGACGCCGCGCTCACCGCGCACGTCGCCGAGCACCGCCCCGACCTGGTCATCTCCGCCGGTTTCCTCAAGCTGGTCGGCCCGCACTTCCTGGCCGCGTTCGGCGACCGTTACCTCAACACGCACAACACCCTGCTGCCGGCGTTCCCCGGCATCCACGGCCCGCGCGACGCCCTCGCCTACGGCGTGAAGATCACCGGGGCCACCCTCTTCTTCGTCGACGCCGGGATGGACACCGGCCCGATCGTCGCGCAGGTCGCCGTGCCGGTGCTCGACGGCGACGACGTGGAGACGCTCACCGAGCGCATCAAGGAAGCCGAGCGGCGCCAGCTCGTCGAGCAGGTGGGCCGGCTGGTCCGTGAAGGTTGGACGATCACCGGAAGAAAGGTCACGGTTCCGTGAGTTCCACTCAGGACGAGCGCCGCCCGATCAAGCGGGCGCTGGTCAGCGTCTACGACAAGACCGGCCTGGTCGAGCTGGCCCGGGCCCTGCACGCGGCCGGGGTAGAGATCGTCTCGACCGGGAGCACGGCGGCCACCATCGCCGGCGCCGGGGTGCCGGTGACCCCGGTGGAGACGGTGACCGGCTTTCCGGAGATCCTCGACGGCCGGGTCAAGACCCTGCACCCGAAGATCCACGGTGGACTCCTGGCCGACCTGCGCAAGGAATCGCACACCGCCCAGCTCGACGAACACGGCATCGCCGGGATCGACCTGCTGGTGTCCAACCTCTACCCGTTCCAGGCCACGGTCGCCTCCGGCGCGTCGGCCGACGAGTGCGTGGAGCAGATCGACATCGGCGGCCCGGCGATGGTCCGGGCGGCCGCCAAGAACCACGCCTCGGTCGCGGTGGTCACCGATCCGGCGGCGTACCCGGCGCTGCTGGCCGCAATTGACGAGGGCGGCTTCACGCTGGCCCAGCGCCGTGCCCTGGCCGCCCGTGCCTTCGCCGACATCGCCGAGTACGACGTGGCCGTCGCCGAGTGGTTCGCCACCACGCTGGCCCCGCCCGCCGACGGCTGGCCGCGGTTCGCGGGGCTGGCCCTGCGCCGCGAGGCGGTGCTGCGCTACGGCGAGAACCCGCACCAGGAGGCCGCCGTGTACACCGACCCGGCCAGCCCGGCCGGGCTGGCCCAGGCCGAGCAGTTGCACGGCAAGGAGATGTCCTACAACAACTACGTCGACGCGGACGCCGCCTGGCGGGCCGCGAACGACTTCCCGGACCAGCCGGCGGTGGCGATCATCAAGCACGCCAACCCGTGCGGGATCGCGGTCGGCGCGGACGTGGCCGAGGCGCACCGCCGGGCGCACGCCTGCGACCCGGTCTCCGCGTACGGCGGGGTGATCGCGGTGAACCGCCCGGTGAGCGTGGACATGGCCCGGCAGGTCGCCGAGATCTTCACCGAGGTGGTGGTGGCGCCCGGCTACGACGACGGCGCGCTGGAGATCCTCCAGGCCAAGAAGAACGTGCGGCTGTTGCGCGCGCCGGAGTACGCCCCGCTGCCGGCGGAGTGGCGGCAGGTCACCGGCGGCGTGCTGGTGCAGCTGCGGGACCGGATCGACGCCGCCGGCGACGACCCGGCCAACTGGCGGCTCGCCACCGGCGAGGCGGCCGACGAGGCGACCCTGCGCGACCTGGTCTTCGCCTGGCGGGCGGTGCGCGCGGTGAAGAGCAACGCGATCCTGCTGGCCCGGGAGGGCGCCTCGGTCGGCGTCGGGATGGGCCAGGTCAACCGGGTCGACTCCGCGCAGCTAGCGGTCAGCCGGGCCGGTGCGGACCGGGCGCGTGGCTCGGTCGCCGCGTCGGACGCGTTCTTCCCGTTCGCCGACGGTCCGAAGATCCTCATCGAGGCCGGGGTGCGCGCGATCGTCCAGCCCGGCGGCTCGATCCGCGACGAGGAGGTCATCGCCGCCTGCAAGCAGGCCGGCGTGACCATGTACCTGACCGGCACCCGCCACTTCTTCCACTGACCCGCAGCCCCTGCGGGGCACCGTCGATCATGAAGTTGTTTGCGCGGCGTACCGGCGTGTCGCGCCAACAACTTCATGATCAACGGCCTGCGGCGGGTGGGGCGGGAAGTTCGGCGAAGTGGCAGGCCGACGGGTGGGGGTCTGCGGCGCGGGGCACCGTCGCCGGGTCCTCGCGGGCGCAGACCTCCTGCGCCTTCCAGCAGCGGGTGCGGAAGTGACAGCCGGACGGCGGGTCCGCCGGGCTCGGCACGTCGCCGGTGAGCCGGATGATGGTGCCGGCGTCGCGGGCCTCCGGGTCGGGCACCGGCACCGCAGACAGCAGCGCCTGGGTGTACGGGTGGGTGGCGCGCTCGTAGATCTGTTCCTCGGTGCCGATCTCCACGATCCGGCCGAGGTACATCACCGCGACCCGGTCGGAGATGTGCCGGACCACCGACAGGTCGTGCGCGATGAAGATGTACGACAGCCCGAACTCGTCCTGCAACTGCTCCAGCAGGTTGATGACCTGGGCCTGGATCGACACGTCCAGGGCGGACACCGGCTCGTCGCAGACGATGATCTCGGGCCGCAGGGCCAGTGCCCGGGCGATGCCGATGCGCTGCCGCTGCCCGCCGGAG
This sequence comes from Micromonospora sp. CNZ280, assembly GCF_011759515.1. Taxonomy (NCBI): domain Bacteria; kingdom Bacillati; phylum Actinomycetota; class Actinomycetes; order Micromonosporales; family Micromonosporaceae; genus Micromonospora; species Micromonospora sp. CNZ280. The sequence continues at coordinate 1,122,825 of NZ_JAAOYP010000001.1, read as the reverse complement.
AACTGGTGCGGGTACCGGTTGACGTGCTCCGGGTTCAGCCCGACCACGTCCAGCAGGTCCTGCACCCGCTGCCGGCGGCTGCCCTTCGGCGCCGCGTCCGGGTGGATCTCGAACGGCTCGCCGATGATGTCGCCGACCGTCATCCGCGGGTTCAGCGAGGTGTACGGGTCCTGCATCACCATCTGCATGTTGCGCCGCAGCCGGCGCAGCTCGGCGCCCGAGGCGCCGAACAGGTCCTTCCCCTCCAGGGTGGCCCGGCCGGCGGTCGGCGTCTCCAGCCGCATCAGCAGCCGGGCCAGGGTCGACTTGCCGCAGCCGGACTCGCCGACCACGCCGAGGGTCTCGCCCCGGCGCAGTTCGAAGCTCACCCCGTCGACCGCCTTGACCGCGCCGACCTGCCGCTGAAACAGCACACCCCGGGTGATCGGGAAGTGTTTGACCAGGTTGTCGACCGAGAGGATCGTCTCGCCCCGGACCTTGGTCGGGCTAGCGGGCGCTGTCATCACGGACCTCCTGGGCGAAGTGGCACGCGCTGGTCCGGCCGTCGCCGAGCACCAGGTCGTGCGGCACCACGTCCACGCAGACCTGCTGGACGTACGGGCACCGGGGGTGGAACGGGCAGCCGCCGGGGATGCGCATCAGGTTGGGCGGCAGCCCCTTGATGGTGGCGAGCGCCTGGCCGCGCACGTCCAGTCGCGGTATCGACTCCAGCAACCCCTTGGTGTACGGGTGGGCCGGCGCCCGGTAGAGCGAGCGGACGTCGGCGTGCTCGACGATCCGGCCGGCGTACATCACCGCGATCCGGTCCGCCACGCCGGCCACCACGCCCAGGTCGTGGGTGATCAGGATCATCGCCATGTCGAGGTCGCGGCGCAGGTCGGCGAGCAGGTCCATGATCTGCGCCTGCACCGTCACGTCCAGCGCGGTGGTCGGCTCGTCGGCGATCAGCACCTTCGGGTTCAGGGCCAGCGCCATCGCGATCATCACCCGCTGACGCATGCCGCCGGAGAACTGGTGCGGGTAGTCGCCGAGCCGGTTGGCGGCGCCGGGGATCTTCACCAGGTCCATCAGTTCGACGGTCCGCCGGCGCGCGTCGGCCTTGGACATCCCGGCGCGTTGACGCATCGTCTCGCCGATCTGCCAGCCGACCGGAAAGACCGGGTTCAACGCGGAGAGGGCATCCTGGAAGATCATCGCGATCTCGGTGCCGCGTACCTGCCGGCGCTGCTCCTCGCTCATCGCGAGCAGGTCGCTGCCCTGGTAGCGGATCTCCCCGGAGCGGACCACCGCCGGCGGGGTGTCCAGGATGCCCATGATCGTCTGCGCGGTGACCGACTTGCCCGAGCCGGACTCGCCGAGTACCGCGAGCGTCTCGCCGGCGTCCAGGTGGTACGAGACGCCGTTGATCACCCTGGCGACGCCCTCACCGGTGCGGAACTCGACGTACAGGTCCCGCACCTCCAGCAGGTGCCCGCCCTCCGGGGTGGCCGAGGCGGGGGTGGGTTGGACGGTGGAGTGGCTCATGGGCGGGTCACCGCAGCTTCGGGTCGAAGGCGTCGCGGATCGCGTCGCCGAGCATGATGAACGCCAGCACGGTCAGCGCGAGGAAGGCCGACGGGACGACGAGCGGGGTCGCCGCCTCGCGCATGTGCACCCGGCCGGAGTCGATGTCGATGCCCCACGAGATGGTCGGCGCCCGCAGGCCGATGCCGAGGAAGCTCAGCGTCGCCTCGGCCGCGATGAACGAGCCGAGCGCGATGGTGAGCACCACGATGGCCGGAGCCAGCGCGTTCGGCAGGATGTGCCGCACCATGATCCGGCCGTTTCCGGCACCCAGCATCCGGGCGGCGGCGACGTAGTCCTGTTCCTTCGCGGTGATCACCGAGGAGCGGACCACCCGGGCCGCGGTGGTCCAGCCGAGCACCGCCAGTACGAAGATCACCGCGCCGATCCGGACCGTGGCGTTGTCGCTGCCCACCCGCTTGAGCAGCACGATCGCGGCGAGCAGCAGCGGGATGCCGAGCACGATGTCGATCACCCGGGACAGCACCGCGTCCACCCAGCGGCCGAAGTAGCCGGCCAGCATCCCGACCACCAGCGCGATCACCCCGGTCAGCAGCGCCGAGAGCGCGCCGACCAGCAGCGAGGCGCGGGCCCCGTACACCGCGCGGGAGTAGGTGTCGCAGCCCTGGAAGTCGAACCCGAAGATGGCCCCGCCGGACGGCCCGGCGTGCTGCCGGGAGAGCACGCAGTCGCGCGGGTCGTTCGCGGTGAACAGCCCGGGGACGGCGGCCATCGCGGCCACCAACACCACCAGCGCCAGGCTGATCCAGAAGATCGGGTTGCGGCGCAGGTCGCGCCAGGCGTCGCCGGCCAGGCTGCGGGGCTTCTGCGAGACCTGGCCCGGTGCGCCCGGCTCGCCCGACGGCCCGCGCCGCGCGGCCTGGTTCTCGGTGGCCGCCACGGTCTCGAAGTCACTCACGCCGGCACCTCGCTCCGCTCGGTCCCGGCGTGAGTGCCGAGGCACGCTGCGCTGATGGTTCGTTCGCTGCGCTCACTCATAGCGGATCCTCGGGTCGAGTACGGCGTACAGGACGTCCACCACCAGGTTGGAGACGAGGTACACCACGACCAGCACGCTGACGATGCCCACCACCAGCGGCCCGTCCTCGGTGCGGATGCCGCGGAAGAGGTTGAAGCCGACGCCGGGGATGTTGAACACGCCCTCGGTGATGATCGCGCCGCTCATCAGGTTGCCCAGCTCGACGCCGAGGAAGGTGACCACCGGGATGAGCGAGTTGCGCAGCACGTGGACGCTGACGATCCGCCGCCTGACCAGGCCCTTGGCCCGGGCGGTGCGGACGTAGTCGGCGCGCAGGTTCTCCGCCACCGAGGTCCGGGTCAGCCGCAGCGCGGTGGCCAGCGAGAGCGAGCCGAGCACGATGCCGGGCAGCAGCAGCGCGTACAGGTCGGGGTCGGCACCCGCGGTCGGCGGAAAGAGCTGCCACCGCACGCCGAGCAGGTACTGCGCCAGCGGGGCCAGCACGATGGTCGGGATGCCGAGTACCAGCAGGGTCAGCAGCAGGGTGGAGTTGTCGAAGACGCTGGCCCGCCGGATGCCGGCGAGCACGCCGGCGGTGACCCCGAACAGGATGGTGACCGCCATCGCGATCAGCGCCAGCTTGACCGTGACCGGCCAGGCGGCGGCGAGGATGTCGCCGATCGAGCGGCCGGTGAGGGACTGCCCGAGGTCGCCCTGGAGCAGGTTTCTGATGTAGTCGAAGTAGCGGTAGAAGAAGCCGCCGACCCCGGTGCGGTCGAGGTGGAACTTCTCCGTCAGGTATGCCCGCTGCGCGGCGGTGACCGGACGCTCGCCGGCGAGCGCCTGGATGGGATCGCCCTGGCCGGCGAACATCAGCGCGTACACGATCAGCGTGGTGCCGAAGAACGCGAGCACCATCTGGAGCAGTCGCCGCAGGATGAAGCGGAACATACTTGGCAGTCTTCCCGAAAAGGGGCGAAGACGTAGGCGGGTCGGGCCACCGTCCACCGGTGGCCCGACCCGTTCCGCTGCCGTGCTGTTGTTAGTTCACGGCCTCGATCTTCAGCAGGTCGACCCGGTCGAAGAGATCCATCTCGACGTTCTTGACCTTGGTCGAGTGCCCGAAGTTGTTCTGGCCGTACCGGAGCGGGATCACCGGCATGTCCTTGGCCAGCAGATCCTCGGCCTGCTGGTACTTCTTGATCGCCGCTTCCTCGGTCGGGGCGCTGGCGCCCTCGGCGAGCAGCTTGTCGAACTCCGGGTTGCTGTAGCCGTAGTAGTTCGACGAACCGTTGGTGCTGTACAGCGGGCCCAGGTAGTTCTCCATGGACGGGTAGTCCATGACCCAGCCCATCCGGAACAGGCCGACCGGCTGCTTGGCCTTGACCTTGGTCAGCAGGTCCGCGAACTTCGGCTCGGCGGTGCCGACGCACTCCACGCCCAGGTTGGTCTTGAGCTGGTTGCAGGTGGCGTCGACCCAGTCCTTGTGGCCACCGTCGCCGTTGTACGACAGCTCGATCTTCGACGGGCCGCCGGCGGCCTGGTACAGGGCCCTGGCCTTGGCCGGGTCGAACGTGCCGGCCGCGCCGATGGTGTCCGCGCGGTAGCCGCCGACCACCGGCGACACGAACGAGCGGGCCGGGGTCTGCGAGTCCTTGAAGATCGACTTGGTGATCTCGTCCCGGTCGATCGCCATCGAGATGGCCTTGCGCACGTCCGGGTTGCTGTACTCCTTCTCGAAGGTCGGGAAGGCCAGGAACTGGAACGACGAGGCCGGGCTCTGCTGGTACCGGTCACCGAGGTCGGTGGCGGCGGTCGACAGGTTCTCGGTCGGGATCGTCTTGATCACGTCGAGGTTGTCCGACAGCACGTCCGCGTACGCGGCGGTGAGCTGCTGGTAGATCCGGAACTCGACGCCGGCCACCTTCGGCTTCTCGCCGGGGAAGGCGTCGTACTTCTCCACCTCGACCTTGGCGTCGTGCTGCCAGGTGCCCTTCATCTTGAACGGGCCCTGACCGATCGGCGCCTGCTCGTAGCCCTCGGCCAGCACGCCGGGCGCGGAGAACGCGGCCTTCGGCATGGGGTAGAAGGCGGTGTAGCCGAGCATCGACTTGAACTCGCTGTACGGCTGGGACAGCGTGACGGTGAAGGTCAGGTCGTCGACCTTCTTCAGGCCGGCGAGCGTCCTGGCCTTCGGCGTCTCGCCCTGCAGGTCCTCGTAGCCGGCGATCTTCTCGAAGAAGTAGCTCGAGTTCTGGCCGTTCGGGGCGTACGCGCCGTAGTTCCACGCGTCGATGTAGTTGTCGGCGGTGACCTTCTCGCCGTTGTGGAAGGTGTAGCCGTCCTTGAGCTTGACCGTCCAGACGGTGTTGTCCGACGACGTCACGGACTCGGCCGCCACCTCGTACGGCTTGTTGGCCTCGTCGTAGTCGACCAGCGGGCTGAACAGGGCGGCGAGCACCTGCGAGCCGCTGGTCTCGTTGGTGTTGGTGGGCACCAGGTGCTGCGGCTCGGCGATCTCGATCCGCACGGCCGCGTCGGGGTTGCTGCTGCCGGATCCACCACTGCCGCCCGAGCCGCAGGCCGCCAGGCCCAGGGTCACCGCGAGCGGGAGGGCGGTCCAGGCGGCGAGCCTACGAACGCGCATTGAGCCTCCTCATCTCCTCACGCAGCGCAGTCAGGCCCGACGCTGGGTTGACGCTGCGCAACGTTGGGCAACGGTAGGCCGGGCAATCGGCTTCGACAACGATGCGATAACGGTCGGTGCCACCACCCCTTGCCCGGTTGATCCGACCCTGCTAAAGGAATGGCCGTTCCGTCGGTGCTGATCTGCGATCCTTGTCCACCCGTCCGGTGGGTCGAGAGGCATCTGCGCCCTGGCTGGGGCGTCTGTCCGGCGCGGAAGAGAGTGGGTGCGTCCGTCCGGATCCGGTTATGACGCGATTCACAGCCAATTACCGATAGTGATTGGAGATCCGTGACTCACCGTTACCAAGGATCGGGTATGACCCGTTGATCGAGGTCATCGGCTCCGAGGCCGTCCGCCGTGAGACGATCTGGGCGTGACGGCGACGCTTCTGGACGGCAAGGCAACCGCTGCCGAGATCAAGGACGAGCTGCGGGTGCGGGTGAAGGCACTGGCCGAACGTGGCATCACCCCGGGGCTGGGCACGGTGCTGGTCGGCGCCGATCCGGGTTCGCAGGCGTACGTCGACGGCAAGCACCGCGACTGCGCCGAGGTGGGGATCGCCTCCATCCGCCGGGAACTGCCCGCCGACGCGACCCAACAGCAGGTCGACGAGGTGCTCGCCGAGCTGAACGCCGACCCGGCCTGCCACGGGTACATCGTCCAACTGCCGCTGCCGGCCCAGCTGGACACCCAGCGGGTGCTGGAGCTGATCGACCCGGAGAAGGACGCCGACGGCCTGCACCCGGTGAACCTGGGCCGGCTGGTGCTCGGCTACGACGCCCCGCTGCCGTGCACCCCGCGCGGCATCGTCGAGCTGCTCCGCCGGCACGACGTGGCGCTGCGCGGCGCGAAGGTCGCCGTGGTCGGCCGGGGCAACACCGTCGGGCGCCCGCTCGGCCTGCTGCTCACCCGGCGCAGCGAGAACGCCACCGTGACGCTGTGCCACACCGGCACCCTCGACCTGGCCGCGCACACCCGGGCCGCGGACATCGTGATAGTGGCGGCCGGGGTGCCCGGGCTGCTCACCGCGGACATGGTCACTCCAGGTGCGGTGGTGGTCGACGTGGGCATCACCCGGGTGATCGGTCCGGACGGCAAGGGCCGTTACACCGGCGACGTGGCTCCGGAGGTCGCCGAGGTGGCCGGGGCGCTGGTGCCGATGCCGGGCGGTGTCGGCCCGATGACCCGGGCCATGCTGCTCACCAACGTGGTCGAGCGCGCCGAGCGGGGCTGACCGGCTGCGGCCTCCGGCCCGGCGGAACGGCTTCCGCCCATCGGGGTCATAACCGTCCGCCCCTGGCCGGATCGGTGCCAGGATGACTGATACGGTCCGGAAAACCGACTGGTATCAGGGAGTGGGACGACCATGGGTAAGAAGGTCACTGTCGTCGGCGCCGGCTTCTACGGCTCGACCACCGCACAGCGCCTGGCCGAGTACGACGTCTTCGACACCGTCGTGATCACCGACATCGTGGAGGGCAAGCCCGCCGGTCTCGCCCTGGACCTCAACCAGTCGCGTGCCATCGAGGGCTTCGAGACCAAGGTGGTCGGCGTGACCACCGGCCCGAACGGCGAGGGCTACGAGGCGATCGAGGGCTCGGACGTCGTGGTCATCACCGCCGGCCTGCCCCGCAAGCCGGGCATGAGCCGGATGGACCTGCTGGAGACGAACGCCAAGATCGTCCGCCAGGTGGCCGAGAACGTCGCCAAGTACGCCCCGAACGCCGTCGTCATCGTGGTCTCCAACCCGCTCGACGAGATGACCGCGCTGGCCCAGATCGCCACCCAGTTCCCGCGCAACCGGGTGCTCGGCCAGGCCGGCATGCTCGACACCGCCCGGTTCACCAACTTCGTGGCGGAGGCGCTGAACGTACCGGTGAAGTCGGTGAAGACGCTGACCCTCGGCTCGCACGGCGACACCATGGTGCCGGTGCCGTCGAAGAGCACGGTGAACGGCAAGCCGCTGCGCGACGCGATGCCGGCCGAGCAGATCGAGGAGCTGGTGGTCAAGACCCGCAACGGTGGCGCCGAGGTGGTCGCGCTGCTCAAGACCGGTTCGGCGTACTACGCCCCGTCGGCCGCCGCGGCCCGGATGGCCAAGGCGGTCGCCGAGGACTCCGGCGAGGTCATGCCGGTCTGCGCCTGGGTCGACGGCCAGTACGGCATTTCCGGCGTCTACCTGGGCGTCGAGGCCGAGATCGGCGCCGAGGGTGTCAAGCGGGTCGTCGAGACCGACCTGGACGCCGACGAGCTGGCCAGCCTCAAGGAGGCCGCCGAGGCCGTCCGCGCCAAGCAGGCCGACGTCGCCAACATGTGACCTGAGCACCACCACCCGCGAAGGGGCATGCCGGATTCCGGCGTGCCCCTTCCGCGTCTCCGCCCCCGCCTCTTTCCGTCGATCATGAAGTTGTTGCCCCCGCGCCGGAGTGTCGCGGCAACAACTTCATGATCAACGCGCCGCCAGGGGGAGGAACGGGGGGTTCAGGTGGGGGGTGGCCAGGAGTGTGGGGGCCTGTGCCGAGAGGGTGCGCAGGACGGTGGTGCGGGAGGTGCGGGCGGTATCCGGGTCCATCTCGTGGGCGTACGCCAGGGTCGGGTCGACCAGTTGGACGGCGTGCACCAGCAGGTCGCCGGTGAGCAGCAGGCGCTCGGGCCCGTCGTCGAGCAGCACGCACTGGTGCCCGGGGGTGTGCCCGGGTGTCGGCAGCAGCCGTACGCCCGGGCCGATGGTGGCCTCGCCGTCGACCACCCGGAGCTGGCCGGCGGCGCGCAACGGCGCGACCAGGCCGGCCGGCAGCCCCGGGTTGATCGACTCGATCGCGTCCAGCTCGGCCCGCTGGACCAGGTACTCGGCGTTCGGGAAGTACGGCGTGCCCGGTGAGCCGGTGACCGCCCAGCCGATGTGGTCGCTGTGCAGGTGGGTGAGCACCACGGTGCGTACGTCGGCCGGGTCGATGCCGGCGGCGGCCAGCTCGGCGGGGAGCCGGCCCGGCACCGGCGCCCAACTGGCCGCGGGGGAGCCGGCCGGGCCGATGCCGGCGTCGACCAGGGTGACCGGACCGTCCCCGGCTCGGAGGGCGAAGCTGCGGAAGCGGAGCCACCACCGCCCGTCGGTGGTGACCGAGTCCGGGTCCCGCCGGTCGGCCGCACGCCACTGCTCCGTCGTGGCGTGCGGGAACGCCTCCTCGCGGGGCTGGAAGAACGGCCCCTCGCCGTCGGTGAGCGCGGTGACCGTGATAGACCCGAGGGTGCGGTTCGGCGGCATCGGGCGATGGTGCCACCGATCCCGTGGTCGGGCATCCCCGTTTTCCCGCGCCCGCATCCGGGCTGGTCAGCGCGCCGACGGAGGCCGGGTGGGGAACGCCAGCCGGTTCCAGTACGCTCGTACTGCTTGAGCACGTGTCCCCCGAGAGGAGCGCCGGCCGATGGCGAAGATCAAGGTAAACAACCCGGTCGTGGAGCTCGACGGCGACGAGATGACCCGGATCATCTGGAAGCAGATCCGGGAGCAGCTGATCCTGCCCTACCTCGACGTCGACCTGCACTACTACGACCTGTCGATCCAGCACCGCGACGAGACCGACGACCAGGTCACCGTCGACGCCGCCAACGCCATCAAGGAGCACGGCGTGGGCGTCAAGTGCGCGACGATCACCCCGGACGAGGCCCGGGTGGAGGAGTTCGGCCTCAAGAAGATGTGGCGGTCTCCGAACGGCACCATCCGCAACATCCTCGGTGGCGTCGTGTTCCGCGAGCCGATCATCATGTCCAACGTGCCGCGGCTGGTCCCCGGCTGGACCAAGCCGATCATCATCGGCCGGCACGCCCACGGCGACCAGTACAAGGCCACCGACTTCGTCGTCCCCGGCCCGGGCACGGTGACCATCACCTACACCCCGGCCGACGGCTCCGCCCCGATGGAGATGGAGGTCGCCAACTTCCCCGGCGGCGGCGTCGCCATGGGCATGTACAACTTCGACGAGTCGATCCGCGACTTCGCCCGCGCCTCCATGCGGTACGGCCTCGACCGCGGCTACCCGGTCTACCTGTCCACCAAGAACACCATCCTCAAGGCGTACGACGGCCGGTTCAAGGACATCTTCGCCGAGGTGTTCGAGAACGAGTTCAAGGCCGAGTTCGAGGCCGCCGGCATCAGCTACGAGCACCGGCTGATCGACGACATGGTCGCCGCGGCGCTCAAGTGGGAGGGCGGCTTCGTCTGGGCCTGCAAGAACTACGACGGTGACGTGCAGTCCGACACCGTCGCGCAGGGCTTCGGCTCGCTGGGCCTGATGACCTCGGTGCTGATGACCCCGGACGGCCGTACGGTCGAGGCCGAGGCCGCGCACGGCACGGTCACCCGGCACTACCGGCAGTACCAGAAGGGCGAGAAGACCTCGACCAACCCGATCGCGTCGATCTACGCCTGGACCCGGGGCCTCGCCCACCGGGGCAAGCTGGACGGCACCCCGGCGGTCACCGAGTTCGCCAACACGCTGGAGCAGGTCATCGTGGACACCGTCGAGGGCGGCCAGATGACCAAGGACCTCGCGCTGCTCATCTCGCGGGACGCCCCGTGGCTGACCACCGACGAGTTCATGAACGCGCTCGACGAGAACCTGGCGCGCCGCCTCGCCGCCTGAGTCGTCGACCAGCACCACCCGGAAGCCCGTCGGCACCCGCCGGCGGGCTTCCGCCGTCCCGGGGCGGGTGCTCGACCTGGCGTGGAGCACGCCGCCGGCCCGGCCGGCGCGGCGGCGTGTCGCGGCACGACACGCACGCAGCGTCACCAACGTCGGCGCGCCTCGTTGACCTGGGTGGACGAGATGCCAGTCGCGTCCAGGAGGGTTGACGCGGTCGCCTCGCGGCAGAGTGCCGATCAGCCAGCCTTCCCGGCTGTCGTGCACAGCCAGCCGTCCCTTCCCTGCGGGGGGCCCTGTCCCGGGCCCCCCGCGCCCTGTCCCGGGCCCCCCGCGCCCTGTCCCGGGCCCCCCGCGCCCTGTCCCGGGCCCCCCGCGCCTTGTCCGGACCTTCCGCTGACGGCCAGGCTCGTCAGGTGCGGGCCGGGCCCGTCATGCGGCGGCCAGGCCCGTCAGGCGGCGCGGAGCAGTTCGGCGGCCCGCTCCGGGGCGATGTCGTTGATGAACACACCCATCCCCGACTCCGAGCCGGCCAGGTACTTCAGCTTGTCCTTCGCCCGCCGGATGCTGAACAGCTGCAGGTGCAGGTGGCCCAGCTCGCGGTCGACCCGGACCGGGGCCTGGTGCCAGGCGGCGATGTAGGGCATCGGCAGGTCGAACAGCGCGTCGAAGCGGCGCAGCAGGTCCAGGTAGAGCTGGCCGAACGCGTCCCGCTCCGCGTCGTCCAGCGCCGGGATGTCGGGCACCGGCCGGTGCGGGGCGACGTGCACCTCGAACGGCCAGCGGGCGGCCGCCGGGACGTACGCCGTCCAGTGCTCGTTGGTCGCGACCACCCGCTCGCCGGCGGCCCGCTCCGCGGCGAGCACGTCCGCGTAGAGGTTGCCGCCGCCGGTGCGCTCGGCGTGCCGGCGGGCGGCGGCCAGCAGCGACCGGGTACGCGGCGTCACGAAGGGGTACGCGTAGATCTGGCCGTGCGGGTGGTGCAGGGTCACGCCGATCTCCACGCCCCGGTTCTCGAAGCAGAACACCTGCTCGACCCCGGGCAGCTCGCCCAGCGCGGTGGTCCGGTCCGCGAGCGCGTCCAGCACGGTACGGACCCGGCTCGGCGGCAGGCTGGCGAAGGAGGCGTCGTGGTCGGCGGTGAAGCAGACCACCTCGCAGCGCCCCAGCCCAGGGCGGACCGGGGTGAACGGGGTGATCTGGCCGGGCTCGTCGGCCACCCGGCCGCTCAGCGACGGGAAGCGGTTCTCGAAGACCACCACGTCGTAGTCCGGCGCCGGGATCTCGGTGAGCCGCTCACCGACGGACGGGTCCAGCGGGCACTCGTCCGCCGGGGGCAGGAACGTGCGGGTCTGCCGGTGCACGGCGACGGCCACCCACTCGTCGGTGAGCGGGTCGTGGCGCAGCTGCGAGGCGGCCGGGAGCGGGGGCAGCTCCCGGCGGTCCGGCTGGTCGCGGACCGCGTCGTCCCGCTCGTCGAAGTAGATCAGCTCGCGGCCGTCGGCCAGCCTGATCGCGGTGCGCTTCACTCCGCCACCTCTTCACTCGTCGGGGTGGTCGTCCGTGCCCCGGCCGTCCCGGAAACCGTCACCAGCTCACCCACCCGCTCGGCGAGCACCCGGCGGGCGTCGACCGGCAACCGGTCGTCGCTGATCAGCACGTGGGCGGCGGAGAGCTCGACGATGGAGGAGATGCCGACCGTGCCCCACTTGGTGTGGTCGGCCAGCACCACCAGCCGGTCCGCCGCCGCCACCAGCGCCCGGTCGGTCTCGGCCTCCATCAGGTTGGGGGTGGTGAAGCCGGCCCGCTCGCTGATCCCGTGTACCCCGAGGAAGAGCAGGTCCAGGTGCAGCGAGCGGATCGCGGCCACGGCCAGCGGCCCGACCAGCGCGTCCGACGGCGTACGCACGCCGCCGGTGAGCACCACCGTCTGGTCGGAGCGGCCGCCGGCGTGCAGGATCTCGGCCACCGGCAGGGAGTTGGTCACCACGGTGAGGCCGGGCACGTCGACCAGCCGGCGGGCCAGCTCGGCGGTGGTGGTGCCGGCGGAGAGGGCGATCGCCGCACCGGGCCGGACCAGTTCGGCGGCCCGGCCGGCGATGGCGGCCTTCTCCGGCAGCTGCCGCACCGACTTGGCCCGGAAGCCGGGTTCGTCGGTGGAGCCGGGGCCGGCCGTGGTGGCTCCGCCGTGCACCTTGGCCAGCAGGCCGCGGTCGTGCAGCGCCTCCAGGTCGCGTCGGATGGTCATGTCCGAGACGCCGAACTCGGCGGCCAGCTCGGTGACCCGGACCCCGCCGGTGCTCCGCACCCGGTCGAGGATGGCCGCCTGCCGCTGCTGGGCGAGCATCGCGCCGCACCTCCCGCGCCAGCCGCGTACTCTCACGCGGTCGAACGTGTTCCAACAAGAATGAACACTAGCGCGTACGGCTCGACCCCGGGAGGGAACCCCGGCAGCGGGTGATCAGGTGGACTGGAGCCGCGGCTCGACCCAGCCCGTCTCCGTCAGGTGGTGCAGCACCGCCTGCACCGCCTCGTCGACGGTCAGCTCGGTGGTGTCGATGACCAGGTCGGCATCGGTCGGCTCCTCGTACGGGTCGTCGACGCCGGTCATCCCGGTGAGCAGACCGGCCCGGGCCCGCGCGTACAGGCCCTTGCGGTCGCGCTGCTCGCAGACCTCCAGCGGGGTGGCGACGTGCACCAGCAGGAAGCCCGCCCCGGCCGCCAACGCCATCTCCCGGGCGGTCGCCCGCGCCTGCGCGTACGGGGCGATCGGGCAGCAGATGCCGACTCCCCGATGCCGGGCGATCTCGGCGGCGACCCAGCCGATCCGGCGTACGTTCAGGTCCCGGTCGGTCTTGCTGAAGCCCAGGCCGGCGGAGAGTTCCCGGCGCACCACGTCGCCGTCGAGCAGGCTGACCGTCCGGTCGCCCTGCTCGCGCAGCGCGTCGGCCAGCCCGCGGGCGATGGTCGACTTGCCGGAACCGGAAAGGCCGGTCAGGAAGACCACCAGGCCCCGGTGTCGCCGGGGCGGCCGGGCCCGGGCCAGCTCCTTGGCGACCGCCGGCGGCGTGTGCCACTCCGGCAGCGGGAAACCGCGGTCGAGCAGGTCGTCGATCTCGGCCTGGGTGAGCGCGAGCCGCCGGTTGCGCGGCGGGATGTCCTCCCGCCAGCGCCATTGCCCGTCCCGGTTGTCGTAGGCCAGTTCCCGGGGCACCAGCACCCGCAGCCCGGCCCCGGAGAGCATCTCGCCGGTGGAGAGCAGGTGGGTCACCCCGTACGCGGCGGAGACCCGGGCCCGCAGCAGCGCGTCGCTGATCTCGTCGCGGCGGCGGGACAGCGGCACCGCCACCAGCGTGGCCGGCGGCATCCGGTCGCGGGCGGCGAAGATGCTGCGCACCAGCGCCTCCGGCGGCAGCCCGCCGGTGCCGTCCTCGCCGACCGGGATCATCACCAGCAGGTGCGCGGCCAGGGTGCGGGCGGCGTGCGCGATCTGGGCCAGCTGCGGCCGGTGCAGCGGCCGGTCGGCCACCACCCCGAGCACCCGGCCCGGGGGCAGCAGCGCGCGGACCTCCTCCGGAGTGCGGCGCAGCCGCTGGAACGGACCGTGGCCGCCGTCGCCGAGCCGGCGTACCGTGCCGCCGACGCCGGCCACCCCGTCGCGCACCTGCCAGGCGTCGGCCACGTCCAGCGCGGCCACCGGGGCGCCCTCGCCGTCGGTGAGCACCAGCACCCGGCGCGCCGGGTCACGCGGGTCGAGCCCCTGGGCCAGCGCCGCGGGCACCTGGAGGGTCACCGCGACCTGCCACGGGGTGTCGTCGGCGAGCCGGCCGCGGCGGCTGACCGAGACCAGGTCGGCGCGGGTCATGAAGCCGGTGAGCGGGGCGTACGCCCCGATCAGCAGCAGCTCCAGATCGGCCAGCTCGCCGGGCCGCGGTGTGTACGCCGGCGCGTCCCGCAGCACCTCGTCGGGCAGCACCCATCCGTTGCTCATCAGACCCCCAACCCGCTGACCGGCACACAGTTTCTCAGTCGACCGTGAATCGGTCGAGAGCGCCACTCCACTCCCGCCGGGTCGGCGGGCGCGACCGGCCGGTGGGTGCGGCGACCCGGTCGGGTGGGGGTGCGGTGACCGGGGGCCGGTGCGGTGCGGGGATCAGCCGGCGGGGTCCAGCGGCGCGGCGCCGAACGAGACGGCGAACCGCTTGCACCAGATGGAGACGCTGGTCAACCCGGCCAGGTCGACCCCGGCCGGGATCGGGTAACCCTGGTCGCCCCGGTTGCCCTTGAGCCGGCCCAGCTCGACCCAGCGGCCGTCGTCGAAGACCCGCCACCCCGCGGTGCCGGTGCGCACCGGCTGGTCGGTGAGCCAGACCCGCAGGTCCGGCCCGTTCGACGTGTCCAGCCCGACCAGTTCCAGCCGGTGCCGGCCGTCCGCGCCCCGGACGATCCGGGCGGTGCCGGAGGTGTCGTGCTCGTGGGTGACGAACGCGCCGCTGCGGATCACCGTCGGCCCGATGGGCGGGGATGCCGGGGCGTCGGCGGGGACCGCCGGCCCGCTCGGCGCGGCGGTGGCCACCACCGACAGTTCCTCGTCGACCTCGGTGTCGGTGACCAGCTTCCACGGCTGGAACCACCAGAGGCCAAGGGCGGCTCCCGCGCCGACCGCGGCGAGCACCAGCCAGGTCAGGGGCGTACGGAACAGGCGGCTGCGCATGGCGTCCAGTCTCGCCGCCGGCCGGCGGGCGGTCACCGGGTCGACCGGTTACGGGACCCTTACCGATCCCGCCGAACCGTCTCCCGCAGATCCCGCCGGACCGGGCCGCCCCGAGCGTCCATAGCTCGTCCACAGGTCGTTCACATGGCCTTCGCATCCTGGTCGGTTCCCTTCCACCGGTCCGCACCGAGTGACGACCGGAGGAAGGTCCGTGCGACCACGGTTCACCCGTTCCACCCGTCCGCCTGACCGGGCCGCCGAGGCCGGCGCCGCCCCGGCGGCCGGACGTCCGGCGAGCCCTCGCCGCGACGCGGAGCAGGCCGGTCACGCGCTGCGCGCGCCGAGCAGGCTGCACGCCGTCAACCGGTACGAGATCAAGTACCTGGTCGACACGGCCCGGGCGCCGGCGCTGCGGGAGCAACTCGCCGCCCGACTGGCGCCGGACAGCCACGGCGCCCGACGGCGGGTACGGCGTGTGGAGCGTCTACTGCGACACCGCCGGCCTGTGGTTCTACTGGGAGAAGGTCGAGGGGCTGCGGGGGGTGGACGTCGCGGCCGTGGACCGCGACGCCGGCCAGCTGCGCACGCTGATCCAGCAGCGCACCGAGAGCCTGCACGACGGCGAGGTGATCACCGGGGGAGGCGGCGGCTGACCGCCCAGCGGGCCCGCCACCACAGCCCAACCCGGTCGCGCACCACCGGTCGGCCACCGTTGGCGGCGAAGTGCAGGACGAGCGCCAGGGGGGTGTCCACGGTCCACCCCGCGCTGGTGATCCGGGCCTTGAGGAACCAGGTGCCCTTCGTCCGGCCGGAGTTGAGCCGGTCGAGGTCGATAGTGGCGGTGGCGTGGTGGACGAGGTGCAGCGTGCCGCCGTCCGCGGTCACCTTCTCGGCGTGGAAGGTGACCGGCAGGAAGACCTCCTCGTTGGTCTCCCGGCGCCGCGCGATCAGGTCGAGCCGGCTCTTGTCGAGCGTGCCGGTCGAGTCGCTCAGCGCCGGGTCGACGTCCGTCACCGGCAGCACCAGCACCTCCCGGCCGCCGTCGGCGGCGAAGGTCACCGGTCGGCCCCCGGACTCCAGGTGGGCGGAGACGGCGACGGTGAGGGTCGAGCCGCTCAGCTCACGGCGGTCCACGGCGCCGGTGGCCGCGATGCCCGTCTCCCACTCGGCCAGCCGGCGCAGATCCTCGACCCGCCCGTGCTCGGCGAGGTGGGCGGCGACCCGCTGCAGAGGCGGCAGCCCGGCGGCGACGCCGGGCGCGAAGCGTTCCCGGATGATCTGCCGTACCTCGTGGGCGACCTGGTCGGCCCACTCCGGCGGGGCGTCCAGCAGCCGCCGCCGGCGCAGCCGGTTGAGCATCTCGTGGCGCAGCCACCGTCGGTGCAGGCGGTCCCGCACCTCACCCGGCGGAATGTGCGCGTCGACGATGTCGAGCGCCTCGCGCAGGCCGGCGAAGTAGCTGGCCGGGTCGAAGAACTTCTGGGCCGTGACGTTGCCGGCGTCCTGGCGCCGCCGGTGGTGGTAGCAGGTGTAGTCGGCCAGGACGCAGGTCCACCGGGAACGCAGGTAGGCCCGGACGACCATCCGGTGGTCCTCCAGCCGCAGGTGCGGCCCCTCCGAGAAGCGCAGCCGGTGTTCGTCGAGGAAGGACCGCCGGAACAGCTTGTGGCAGGTCAGACTGTCGATCAGCGGCGAGTTCGCGAGCGTGGCATCGAAGCGGTTGCGGCGAAACAGCTCGCGAGGCACCCGGCGGCGGTGCCCGGCCATCTTGCCGACCACCACGTCGGCGTCGTGCTCCGTCGCGCAGTCGTGCAGGCGTTCGAGCGCCTCGTCGCCGAACCAGTCGTCGTCGTCGGCGAAGAAGACGTACTCGCCCCGGGCCCGCTCGATGCCCAGGTTGCGCGGTCGGGACGGCCAGCCGGAGTTGGGGATGTGCAGCACGTGGAGGTGCGGGTGCGCGGCGGCCAGCTCGTCCAGCCGGGCGGGCGTGCCGTCGGTCGAGCCGTCGTCGACGAAGATCACCTCGAACTCGCCGGGTGGCAGCGACTGGCGCAGCAGCGAGGCGACCAGCTTCTCGATGTGCGGTCCACTGTTGTACACCGGAACCACGACGCTGACCCGCGGGGTCCTGGAGTCGAGAGTCATGCTTCCTCCGGTGGGCTCGTCACCGCTCAGGTCGCGCCGCCCGCGGGCGACGCCGGCGGTGCCTGGTTTCGGACAGCCGCAACGATCGGCACCATTCTGGTCGCGGTGTCGCCGGCTGTGGGGGCGGGGCGTCCGGACCCTAGGGGACCCCGGCGACAGAATCAGGGGAGCGCCAGGGGTCCACCAGGCCCGCGGCGGGCGCGGAGTGCCTACGCTGGGCGGCGTGACACTCATCGCGACCGAGTCGCTGACCAAGACGTACGGGGGTGGGGTCACCGCGCTGGCCGACCTGACCGTCGCGGTCGAGCCCGGGATCATCGGCCTGGTCGGCGCGAACGGCGCTGGCAAGTCGACGCTGATCAAGATCCTGCTCGGCCTGCTCGCCCCGACCAGCGGCCGGGTGCGGGTGCTGGGCCTCGACCCCACCACCGAATCCGCGGGCGTCCGCGCGCGGGTCGGCTACATGCCCGAGCACGACGCCCTGCCGCCCGACCTCACCGCCGCCGAACTGGTCACCCACCTCGGCCGGATCAGCGGCCTGCCGCGTACGGTGGCCCGCGAGCGGGCCTCCGAGGCGCTGCGGCACGTCGGGCTCTACGAGGAGCGCTACCGCCCGGTGGGCGGCTACTCCACCGGCATGAAGCAGCGGGTGAAGCTCGCCCAGGCGCTGGTGCACGACCCCGACCTGCTGCTGCTCGACGAGCCCACCAACGGCCTCGACCCGGCCGGCCGGGACGCCATGCTGGCCCTGGTGCACCGGATCGGCACCGAGTTCGGCATCTCCGTACTGGTCTGCTCGCACCTGCTCGGCGAGGTGGAGCGGATCTGCGACACCCTGGTCGCCATCGACGGCGGGCGGCTGCTGCGCGCCGACCACATCTCCGCCATGACCTCGGCCACCGACGTGCTCGCCGTCGAGGTCAGCGAGGGCACCGAGGAACTCGCCGCCCGGCTCGCCGCGCTGCGCCTGCCGGTCCGCCGGGACGGGCGGCTGCTGCTCGTCGAACTCGCCGACGACGCCACCTACGACCTCATCCTCGGCGCGGTCGCCGAGCTGGACCTGCCGCTGCACCGGCTGGACCAGCGCCGGCACCGGGTGGCCGAGCTCTTCGCCACGAGGGAGCCCAGCCATGCCTGAGCCCACCGGCGTCATCCACGACATCGGATACCAGCGCTACACCGGTCCCCGGCTGGGGCGCCGCCAGGTCTTCGGCGCGCTCTACCTGCACGGCCTGCGCACCGCCTTCGGCCTCGGCCGCAGCGCCAAGGCCAAGATCTTCCCCTGGCTGGTGGTCGGCATCGTCACCGTGGTGGCCGCCGGCGCCACCGCCGTCCGCAGCCAGATCGGCGAGGTGGTGATGACGTACGCCCAGTTCGCCGACAACATGAGCTGGCTGGTCATCTTCTTCGTCGCGGTGGTCGCCCCCGAGCTGGTCTCCCGGGACCTGCGCAGCGGGGTGCTGCCGCTCTACTTCTCCCGGCCGCTGCCCCGGTCGGACTACCCGCTGGCCAAGCTGCTGGCGATGACGACCGCGCTCTGGTTGCTGCTGGGCGCGCCGCAGCTGGTGATGTTCCTGGGCGCCGCCTTCACCACCGGCGACGGCATGCGCGGGGTCTGGAACGAGCTGCTCGACCTGCTGCCCGGGCTGCTCTACGCCGGGCTGTGGGCGGTGGTCTTCGCCTCGATCGGTCTGCTGGTCGCCTCGCTCACCGGCAAGCGGGCCTTCGCCGCCGGCGGCATCGTCGCGGTCTTCCTGATGACCACGCCGATCGTCGCCACCCTGTCGGTCATGCCGTCCCGGGCGGTGAACGAACTGGCCTTCCTCGCCTCGCCGTCGACGCTGGTGCAGGGCGTGGGGGTCTGGTCCCTCGGCGACCTGCTGATCACCGAGGACGGCGCGGGCCAGGCCGAATCGCTGATCGGCGACTTCGGACCGGTCTACGCGGTCGCCGCCGTGTTGCTGGTGGCCGCCTGCGTCACCCTGCTGCTGGCCCGGTACCGGAAGGTGGCCGCCCGATGAGCACGACGAGTGCCGACACCCGGCCCATGGCGGCCGGCGAACCGTCCGCCCCGACCGTGAGCACCCTGGAGCTGGCCGGCGTCTCCCGCTGGTACGGCAACGTGGTGGCGGTCAACGACGTGAGCATGAGCCTCGGCCCGGGCGTCACCGGGCTGCTCGGCCCGAACGGCGCGGGCAAGACCACCCTGCTGCACATGATGGCCGGCTTCCTGGCCCCGTCGCGCGGCGCGGTCACCCTGGACGGCCGGCCCACCTGGCGCAACCCCGACGTCTACCGGCGACTCGGCCTGGTCAGCGAGCGGGAGGCGGTGCACGCCTTCCTCACCGCGCACGAGTTCGTGCTGGCCAGCGCGAAGCTGCACCGGCTCCCCGACCCGGCGGAGGCGGCCCGGCGGGCGATCGCGCTGGTCGAGCTGGAGAGCGCGCAGGACCGCCGGATCGGCACGTACTCCAAGGGCATGCGGCAGCGCGCCCGGGTGGCGGCGGCGCTCGTGCACGACCCGCAGGTGCTGCTGCTCGACGAGCCGTTCAACGGGATGGACCCGCGCCAGCGGCTGCACATGATGGAGCTGCTGCACCGCCTCGGCGACGCGGGCCGGACGATCCTGTTCAGCTCGCACATCCTGGAGGAGGTCGAGCAGGTCTCCGGCACGGTCCAGGTGATGGTCGCCGGCCGGCTGGCCGCCTCCGGCGACTTCCGTACCATCCGCCGGCTGATGACCAACCGGCCGCACGTGTTCGCGGTGCGCTCCACCGACGACCGGGCGCTGGCGGTCGCGCTGATGGCCGAGGCGTCGGTGACCGGCGTCGAGCTGGACCGCACCGGGCTGACCGTGCGGGCCGGCGACTACGGCGCGTTCACCCGGGCGCTGCCGCGGATCGCGCTGGCCAACGGCATCCGGGTCCGGCAGCTGGTGCCCGAGGACGAGTCCCTGGAGAGCGTCTTCTCCTACCTGGTGGAGGCCTGACATGTCGACCGTTTCCTGGATCACCGCGCGGGGACTGTTCGGCCGTCGCCGGTTCCTCCTGCTGCTGCCGCTCCCGGTGGTGCTGGTGCTGCTCGCCGTACTGTCCCGCGCGCTCGGGGTGGACCCGGGCGAGTGGGGCCCGGCGGTGCTGGTCGGCCTCGGGCTGGCCGTGGTGCTGCCGGTGGTGGCCCTGATCGTCGGCACCGGCGTGCTGGGCGCCGAGATCGACGACGGCACCGTGGTGCACATCCTCACCAAGCCGCTGCCGCGCTGGCAGATCGTGCTGCCGAAGCTCGCGGTGGCCACCGGGGTCAGCGCGGTCACCGTCGCGGTGCCGCTCTACGTCGCGGGCGTGCTGGCCGATTCGGTACGCCTCGGACTCGCGCTGGCCGCCGCCGCGTCGGCCGGGGCGCTGGCCTACTCGGCACTGTTCGTGGCGCTCAGCCTGGTCACCCGGCGACCGGTCCTGCTCGGCCTGGTCTACGTGCTGATCTGGGAGGGGCTGCTGGGCAACTTCGTCAGCGGCACCAAGGTGCTCTCCATCCAGCAGTACGTGATCGCCCTCGCCGACCGGCTGGCCCCCACCGGGCTGTTGGAGGCGGACGTCTCGGTGCCGGTGGCGGTGGTGATGACCACGCTGATCAGCGTCGGCTTCACAGTGCTGGCGATCGACCGGCTGCGCTCGTTCAGCGTGGCCGGCGAGACCAGCTGAGCGGCGCCGGCCACGTGCCCGTCACGCGGCCGGGGCGGCATGGTTCCACGAGCGTGATACCGCGGAGTCAGGACGATCCCGCGGTATCACGCTTGCGCCGTACGGGCTGGTCACCGGGGGCGTCCGGTGAACCGGTGGGCGGATGGTAGGGCTGGCCGGATGGACCGGGCCGGCCCGGTCGGCGAGGCTGGACGGGTGAGTGCAAGAGCGGGACACGTCCTGCCGCGCCGGCCGTACCCGACCGCGCGGCACTGGCTGGTGAGCCTCGCGGCGGCCGGGCTGGCGGCCGCGGTGACCACGACGGCGGCGCAGGGCAGCGGTCACTTCCACTGGTGGGCCGGGTTCGTGCTGATCCCGGGCGCGCTGATCGCGGCCACCGGCGGGCCGCTGCTGGCCCGCGGCGGCGGGCGGGCGTTCGCCGGGTACGTGGTCGCCTGCGTCGGCACGCTGGTCTTCGCGGTCGGTGCGCTGCTGATATTCGGCGTGATGGGCCGGGGCTGGCCGACCATGATCATCCTGCCCTGCC
The DNA here is from genome assembly GCF_011759515.1 of Micromonospora sp. CNZ280. NCBI lineage: Bacteria > Bacillati > Actinomycetota > Actinomycetes > Micromonosporales > Micromonosporaceae > Micromonospora > Micromonospora sp. CNZ280. Next base: position 1,101,868 of record NZ_JAAOYP010000001.1, on the reverse strand, counting down.
TGGCGGTCGCCGGCACCTACCTGTGGCGGCCGGCGCATCCGCTGGCCCGCGGGCTGCACCGGGCCGCCGCCCTGCTGGCCCTGGCCGGCGCCCTGCTCGGCGGTACCTTCCAGCTGATCCGGGCCGGTCTGGTGGACTTCGGCGACACCGGCTGGTGGGGCGCGTACCTGATGCTGGCCGGGGTGATCGTGCTCGGCAACGCGGTCGAGCTGACCCGGCACCGGATGCCGTACCGGCTCCAGGCGATCACGCTGCTGGTCGGCCCGGCCGTGATCTCCTTCCTGCTCGGCCTGCGCTTCCTGCGCGGCTGGTGAACCCGCGGCGGGGTCGCGGTCAGAACGCGCAGGCGATGACGAGTTCGGGCGTACGGTCGGGGAGCAGGTCCAGTTTGCTGATCCGGCCGGCGGCCCGCAGGTCGTCGGCGACCAGGGTCAGCTTCTCCAGCAGCGCGGCCGGGCCGAGCGCCTCGGCCAGCGGCACCTCCGACTTCATCGACAGCTTCCGTTCCGACTTGGCCCGCCGCACCTGGCTGAGCGCCTCGCCGGCGAGCCGCAGCAGCTCCGGATCGCCCTCGCCCTGGATCGCCCGGCCCACCTCGTAGGTGGTCGGCCACGGCGCCCGGTGCACCGAGCCGTACCGCCACCAGGACCAGACCTCCTCGGTCACGAACGGCAGCACCGGGGCGAAGAGCCGCAACTGCACCGACAGCGCGTTGGCCAACCCGGCCCGCGCCGACTCGGCCCCCGGCCCGGAGCCGTAGGCGCGCTCCTTGACCAGTTCGATGTAGTCGTCGCAGAACCGCCAGAAGAACGCCTCGGTGACCTGCAACGCCGCCGTGTGGTCGTACGCCTCCAGCGCGGACGTCGCGGTGGCGACCAGGCCGGAGAGTTCGGCGAGCATGGCGCGGTCCAGCGGCTCGGTCGCCGAAGCGCGCAACGCGTCGGCGGCGCCCAACCCGAGGGCGAACCGGGACGCGTTGAGCAGCTTGGTGGCGAGCCGCCGGCCCACCTTGATCTGTGCCGGGTCGAAGGCGAGGTCCATGCCGGGCTTGCCGTTCGCCGCCCAGTACCGCACCGCGTCGGAGCCGTGCTGCTCCAGCAGCGCCATCGGGGTGACCACGTTCCCCTTGGACTTCGACATCTTCTTCCGGTCCGGGTCGAGGATCCAGCCGGAGAGCACCGCGTCCCGCCAGGGCAGCACGCCGTGCTCCAGATGGGCGCGGACCACCGTGGAGAAGAGCCAGGTCCGGATGATCTCCTGACCCTGCGGGCGCAGGTCCATCGGGAAGACCCGAGCGAACAGGTCCGGGTCGGTCTCCCAGCCGCCGACGATCTGCGGGGTGAGCGACGAGGTGGCCCAGGTGTCCAGCACGTCCGGGTCGCCGACGAAGCCGCCCGGCCGCCCGCGCTGGGACTCGTCGAACCCGGGCGGGGCGTCGCTGGACGGGTCGACCGGCAACGCGGACTCCGCCGGCGTGAGAGGCTGGGACCAGTCCGGCTCGCCAGCGTCGTCGAGCCGGTACCACACCGGAACCGGCACGCCGAAGAAGCGCTGCCGGCTGACCAGCCAGTCGCCGGTCAGGCCGCTGACCCAGTGCTCGTAACGGTGCCGCATGTGCTCCGGCACCCAGCGCAGGTCACGGCCCCGGGCCAGCAGCGCGTCGCGCAGCGCGTCGTCCCGGCCGCCGTTGCGCAGGTACCACTGCCGGGTCGAGACGATCTCCAACGGCCGGTCGCCGCGTTCGTAGAACTTCACCGGGTGGGTGATCGGCCGCGGCTCGCCGACCAGCTCACCCGCGTCGGCCAGCAGCTCGACGATGGTCCGTCGGGCGCCGTTGACGGTCTGCCCGGCCAGCGCGGCGTACGGCTCGGCCGGCACGCCGGCCGGCGGTTCGGGCAGCAGCCGGCCGTCCCGGCCGATCACCACCCGGGTGTCCAGTTGGAGCTCGCGCCACCAGGTCACGTCCGCCAGGTCGCCGAAGGTGCAGACCATCGCGATGCCGGTGCCCTTCGCCGGGTCGGCCAGCGGATGGGCGCGCACCGGCACCTCGACCGCGAAGAGCGGGCTGCGCACGGTGCCGCCGACCAGGTCGGCGTAGCGCTCGTCGTCGGGGTGGCAGACCAGCGCCACGCAGGCCGGCAGCAGCTCCGGGCGGGTGGTGTCGATCAGCACCTCGCGCCCGCCCGGCCCGGCGAACCGCAGCCGGTGGTACGCGCCCGGACGCTCCCGGTCCTCCAGCTCCGCCTGGGCGACAGCGGTGGCGAACCCGACGTCCCAGAGGGTCGGCGCCTCCGCCTGGTACGCCTCGCCCCGGGCCAGGTTGCGCAGGAACGCCCGCTGCGAGGTGGCCCGGGCCACCCGGCCGATCGTGGTGTACGTCAGCGACCAGTCCACCGACAGGCCGAGCCGGCGCCAGAGCGCCTCGAAGACCTGCTCGTCGGCGACCGTCAGCCGCTCGCACAGCTCGATGAAGTTCTGCCGGGAGATCGGCGTCGGGTCGCGGCGGGCGGCGTCGCTGACCGGGGTGGCCGGTGGCCGCCGGCCCGGGTCGTACGGCAGGGCGGGATCGCAGCGTACCCCGTAGACGTTCTGCACCCGCCGTTCGGTGGGCAGGCCGTTGTCGTCCCAGCCCATCGGGTAGAAGACTGCCCGGCCGCGCATCCGCTGGAACCGGGCCACCAGGTCGGTGTGCGTGTACGAGAAGACGTGCCCCATGTGCAGCTCGCCCGATACGGTCGGCGGCGGGGTGTCGATCGCGTAGACGTCCGAGCGCTGCTTCGAGCGGTCGAACGCGTACGTGCCGTCCTCCTGCCAGCGGCGCGCCCAGGTCTCCTCGAGCCCGTCCAGGGTGGGACGCTCGGGGACGCCGGCGCGGGCCGTCCTCGCCGTATCGGTCATCCGTCGATCGTAGGCAGCAGCCGGTGACCGGACCACGCGTTGACCCGCGCGCCGCGAGCCGATTTCCCGCCGCCGGCCCGGATGCCGGCGGCGGGCCGGTCAGGGTGCGATCGGGCCGAGCAGCGGGCCGCGGGTGGGCAGCTGGAAGCCGAGCCCGGTGCGCGCGTTCACCCGGTCGAGGATGGTGGAGACCGGGGCGTAGTAGTTGCGCTCGTCCGGGTTGGTGCAGGCGCCCTGGCCGGGGTCGCCGTCGGAGAGGATGCCCAGCGCCTTGCCGGTCGACTCGACGAAGAGCGGCCCGCCGCTGTCGCCCGGCCGGGCACAGATGTGCACGTCGATGCCGCCGCTGGCCTTGCCGAAGACCTCCCCGCACCGGGTGCCCGGCACGTAGCCGGCGCCGGCGCCCGAGTCGACGTACGTCTCGCCCGCCTTCGGCGTGTACGCCGACCCGGTGGCGCAGACGATCCAGCCGACCTGGACCGCGCTCGCCGCGACGTACCCGGTGATCGGCACGTCCCGGCTGCCCTGCTCGTCGGTGCAGTGCGGGTTGTCCGGCACGCACCAGTAGTTGACCAGGTTGACCGGGTCGGTGGTGGCGCGGCGCGGGTACGCCCAGCGGTCCGCCGCGCCCGGCTGGTACGGGATCACCGCGTAGTCGCTCGGGTAGGCGTTCTCGGCCAGCACCGGGCTGGTCGACTCGACCCCGACCGGCACCTTCGGCCCGAGGAACTGGTGCCAGGTGCGGTCCTGCTCCTGGTGCCGGCCGCCGACCACGCAGTGCCCGGCGGTCAGCACGTAGTACGCCCCGGACCGGGCGCGGAGGTTGAAGCCGGAGGTGCAGCCGCCGACCGTGTCGTCGTCGCGGGGCACGTCGAGCCGGATGCCGCCGCGCATCGGCGCCTGCGCGCAGTAGCGGGGGTCGCACGCCTTCTGCACGATGCCGGCGGGCAGGCGGGTGCGCGCCCGCGCCGGCACCCCGGCGGCGCCGAGCGCGTCGGCCAGCCGGGGGTCGTCGGCCGCCACCACGTCGCCGGTGAGCACCACCACCTCGTTCGCCTGCACGTCGACCACCACGTCGCTGCCGGCGGTGACGTCCAGGGCCGAGGCGAGCCGGGTCGTCCCGGCGGTGAGCTGCCGCAGCGAGTGCCGCACCGGCACCACCTTGACGTGCGCCGCGTCCGGCAGGCCGGCCACCGCCGCGCGCAGCGGCGCGGGGTCGGTGGCCGCGATGGTGAGCACGCCGCCGCCGGCCTGGTCCAGCCACATGCCAGCGTACTGGTCGGGGAAGCGGGTGGTCAGTTCCTCGGCGAGCGGCGCGGAGAGCTCCTGGAGGGCGAGCCGGCGGGCCGCCTCGTCGGCGCCGACCCGGTAGCGGTCCCGCAGGTAGGAGGTGGACGCCGGACCGTCCTCGGCGACCGCGTCGGCCGGGCGGGCGGCGCCGGCCGCGGTGGCGCCCGGGGCCGGTGAGCGCTTGGCCGCGCCGAGGCCGGCCGTCCCGGCCGGTTCGCTCGGGCCCGCGTCGGTCGCGCCGGCCGTCGCCGCGGCGAGCGGGTTGCCCGCCGGCTCCCGGTCCGCCCCGGACGCCAGCACCACCGCCGTCGTCCCCAGTACGCAGGCGGCTGTGGCCAGCCCCGCGATGATCATGCGCCGTCGTGTCCGCACGCCCACACCTTCCCCCGTGTGTCCGGCGCCGCGCCCGCGATCCTGCCGATGCGGCGGCGCAGTGGCTGGCCGATTCTAGTCAGAGCAGCGATTCGCGCCACTGCCGGTGCAGCTCGGCGTACCGGCCGCCGCCGGCGGCGAGCCGCGCGGGCGGGCCGTCCTCGACGATCCGGCCGCCGTCGAGAACCAGCACCCGGTCGGCGACCTCCACGGTGGACAGCCGGTGCGCGATCACCAGCGCGGTGCGGTCGCGCAGGATGGTGCCGAGCGCGCGTTGCACCAGCCGCTCGGTGGGCACGTCCAGCGAGGAGGTCGCCTCGTCGAGGATCAGCACCGTCGGGTCGGCCAGGAAGGCCCGGGCGAACGCGACCAGCTGCCGCTGCCCGGCGGAGAGCCGGCCGCCGCGGCGGTGCACCTCGGTGGCGTACCCGTCGGGAAGGGCGGTGACGAAGTCGTGCGCGCCGATCGCCCGGGCGGCGGCCTCGACGGCGTCGTCGTCGGCGCCCGGCCGGCCGAAGCGGATGTTCTCCGCGACCGTGCCGCTGAACAGGTGGGTCTCCTGGGTGACCAGCACCACCGCCCGGCGCAGCTCCGCGTCGGCCACGTCCCGCAGGTCGACCCCGTCCAGGCTGACCGTGCCGGCGAGCGGGTCGTGGAACCGGGCGAGCAGCTTGGCGACGGTCGACTTGCCCGCCCCGGTCGGCCCGATCAGCGCGACGGTCTGCCCCGCCGGGACGATCAGGTCCAGCTCGGTGAGGATGGGCGTCTCCGGCCGGTAGCCGAAGGTGACCGCACGGAAGGCCACCGCCCCGCGCGGCGGCCCGGCGGGCAGCGGTACGGGCCGGGCCGGCTCGGCCACCGCCGGTCGTTCGTCGAGCACCCCGGCAAGCTTCTCCAGCGCGGCCGTGGCCGACTGCAACGAGTTGTAGAACTGGCTCAACTCCTGCATCGGTTCGAAGAACCGCCGAAGGTAGAGCAGGAAGGCGGCGAGCACGCCGACCCCGGTGGCTCCGCCCAGCACCCGCCAGCCGCCGTAGCAGAGCACCACCGCCACCGTGACGTTGCCGATCACCTTGATCCCCGGCGAGTACGTCGCGATCAGCCGGAACGCGTCCCGGCTGGCCCGCCGGTAGTCGTCGTTCACGGCGTCGAAGATGTGCTGGTTGCGTGGCTCCCGGCGGAACGCCTGTACCGCGCGGATGCCCCGGGTCGACTCGACGAAGTGGACGATGACCAGCGCCATCGCCTCCCGGGTGCGCCGGTACGCGCCGGCCGAGGCGCGGGCGAACCAGCGGGAGAGCCAGAACAGGAACGGGAACGCGAGCAGCGTCACGGCGGCCAGCGGCAGGTCCAGCCAGAACAGGATGGCGGCCACCGAGACGATGGACAGCACGGCGAGGACCAGGCTGTCGATGCCGCCGTCGACGAGTTCGGCGATCGAGTCGAGGTCGCTGGTCAGCCGGGAGATCATCCGCCCCGACGTGTACCGCTCGTGGAAGGCCACCGGCAGGCGCAGGAAGTGCCCGTACACCCGCCGGCGGAGGTCGAGCAGGACGGCCTGGCCGATCTTTGCGGAGCGGGTGAGGAAACCGCGCCGGGCCAGGAACTCGACGGCGGTGGCCGCGCCGAACGCACCGGCGACCGCGACCAGTGGGCCGGCGTCGCCGGCGCGCAGCCGCGGGATGGCCCGGTCGATGCCGAGCATCACCAGGTACGGTCCGGCCATCGCGGCCGCGTTCTGGCTCAGCAGCAACGCGACCGCGGTACCGAGCCGACGCCGGTGCGGGCGGAGCAGGTCGCGCAGCAGCGCCCGGCTGCGGGCCCGCAGCCGGGCCACCGCCTCGGGAGTGGCCTCCTCGGCCCGGCTGCGGTCGGCCTCCGGATCGGTGGCGATCCCGCGCCACCGGGCCAGGTCCGGCCCGTCGTCGGCCTCCTCGCCCCGCCCGGGCTCGGCGGTCACGACCGCACCAGGCCGCGACCGCCGGAGGCCGGTTCGGTGGCCGCGTCCGGCGGCTCGGCGGAGAGCACCGCGCGGTACGCCGGCACCGTGGCGAGCAGGTCGGTGTGCCGGCCGACCGCGGCGATCCTTCCGCCGTGGAGCAGGGCCACCCGGTCGGCGAGGGCGATGGTCGACGGCCGGTGCACCACCAGCAGCGCGGTGGTCTCCCGCAGCACCCGCTTCAGCGCCGCCTCCACCAGCGCCTCGGTCTGCACGTCGAGGGCGGAGAGCGGGTCGTCGAGGACGAGCAGCGCCGGCCGGCCGAGCACCGCCCGGGCCAGCGCGAGCCGCTGCCGCTGCCCGCCGGAGAGGGAGAGCCCCTGCTCGCCGACCCGGGTGGCCAGCCCCCACGGCAGGTCGTACGCGAAGTCGGCCTGGGCTAGCGCGAGCGCGGCTCGGACCTCGTCCTCGCCGGCGTCCGGCCGCCCCAGGGTGAGGTTCTCCCAGACCGACATGGAGAACAGCGTCGGCTCCTCGAACGCCACCCCGACCAGCCGGCGCAGCGAGGCCAGCCGCACCTGCCGGAGGTCGTGTCCGTCCAGGGTGATCCGCCCACCGGTCACCTCGTGCAGCCGGGGCACCAGGGAGAGCAGCGTGCTCTTGCCGCAGCCGGTCGCGCCGACCAGGGCCAGCGTCTCGCCGGGCTCGACGGTCAACTCCACGTCGCGTAGCACCGGCGTGCCGGCGCCCGGGTAGCGGAAGCAGACCCGCTCGAAGCGGAGCCGGCCGCGGACCGCGGCGCGGGGCAGCGACACCGCGCCGGGAGCGTCCACGATGGCTGGCGGGGTGTCCAGCACCTCCTGGACCCGGTCCGCCGCGGTGGCCGCCTCCTGCCCGTTGGCGATGATCCAGCCCAGCGACTGCACCGGCCAGATCAGCATCAGCTGGAGGCTGACGAAGGCGACCAGTTCGCCGATGGTGAGCACCCCGGCGGCGGCCGCCGCGGCCCCGGCCACCAGTACGACGCCCAGGGTCAGGTTCGGCACCAGGTCGAGCCGGGCGGAGGTGCGGGCGAGCAGCCGCCCCTTGCCCACCCCGGTGTCGTGCAGCGCCCGCGCGCCGGCCGCGAACCGGGCCGCCAGTTCCGGCCCCCGGCCGTACGCCTTCATGGTGCGTAGGCCCTGCGCGGTCTCCTCGACCAGCGTGGCGACGTCGCCCTGCTGGTCCTGCATCCGCCGGGACGCGGTGTGGTACGCGCGGGCGAAGCGGCGGCTGATCAGCAGCAGCGGCACCGCGCTGGCCGCGACCAGCAGCCCCAGCGGGGGGTGCAGCCGGATCAGCAGCACCACCACGACCAGGTAGGTGACCAGGTTGAGCACCAGGAAGAACAGGCCGAAGGAGAGAAACCGGCGGATCACCGACAGGTCGCTGGTGATCCGGGAGAGCAGCTGGCCGGACTGCCACCTGTCGTGGAAGCTGGCCGGCAGGCGTTGCAGGTGGGCGTAGACGTCCGCCCGGATGGCCGCCTCCATGGCGACCGACGAGGACGACTGCACCCACCGCCGGACGAAGATCAGCAGCGCCTCGGCCAGGCCGAGCAGCAGGGCCAGCCCGGCCAGCCGGAACAGGCCGGCAGGGTCCTGCCGGGCGACCGGCCCGTCGACCACCCGCTGCGCCACCAGCGGGATCGCGATGCTGGCCCCGGTGGCGGCCAGCGCGGCGAGCAGCAGCCAGCCGAACTCGACCGCGTACGGGCGCAGGTAGTGGCGCAGTCGCCAGAGGTTGTGCAGCGGATGCCGGCCAGCCGCGACCCCGGGAGCCGGGTTGCCGTCGCTCTCCGCAGGCACTACCCGACGGTATCGGCAAATAGGAGATTGACAGGTGTCAGCTTGCCGTCAACCGCCGCTCATGACCGAGAAGCCACTTCTTCACGTCCAGCCCCCAGCGGTAGCCGCCCAGCGTCCCGTCGGTGCGCAGCACCCGGTGACAGGGGACGAAGAGCGCGGCTGCGTTGCGGGCGCAGGCCGCCGCGGCGGCGCGTACCGCCTGGGGGCGGCCGGCCAGCCCGGCGAACCCGGTGTAGGTGACCGGCTCGCCCGGCTTGACCTCGCGCAGCACGTCCCAGGCGTGCGCCAGGAAGGCGCCGCCGCTGTGCTGCCGTACCGGCACCCCGTCGATCGCGGTCAGGTCGCCGTCCAGGTAGGCCGCCACGGCGGCGGTGACCGGGCCGAGGTCGGCCCGGTGCCGCAGTGGCGCCCGCAGGCTCGGGTGCATCACCGGCAGCAGTTGCTGCGGGTCGGCGGTGAAGCCGGCCGCCCGGACCGCGCCGTCGGCGTCGACGAGGATGCTCAGCGGCCCGGTCGGGGTGGTGAGGACGGTGCTGTCGATGGTCGTGCTCATGCTGCTCTCCAGAGTCGGATCACCGCGTACGAGCGCCAGGGGCGCCAGCGTTCGGCGTACGCGTCGAGGGTCTTCGGGTCGGTGGGCAGGCCGAGGGCGGCGGCGCCGCGGCGTACGGCCAGGTCGGTGGGGAGCAGGACGTCCGGGTCGCCGAGCGCGCGCATGGCCACGTAGCCGGCGGTCCACGGCCCGATCCCGGGCAGCGCCAGCAGCCGCCGCACCGCCTCCTCCCGGTCCCCACCCGGATCGAGGTCGAGCTCGCCACCGGCAACCGCCCGGGCGAGCGCCCGAATGGTCTCCCGCCGCCCGGCAGGCATCCCGAACGCCCCATCCGCCAGCGCCAACACCTCCTCCGCCCCCGGAAACCCCCGCAACCCCCCGCCCTCGCCGCTCCCACCCGCGACCTCGGCCCGGTGATCATGAAGTTGTCGACGCGACACGCCGTTGCCGGTGACCACACCTTCATGATCAACGCGGTCGGCGGTGGGGGAGGGGGTGGGGGCGGTGTGGGTGAGGAGACGGGTGAGGGTGGTGCGGGCGGAGGTGACCGAGACCTGCTGGCCGACGATGGCGCGGACGGCCATCTCGAAGCCGTCGACCGAGCGGGGGAGGCGAATCCCGGGCTCGGCGGCGACCACCGGAGCCAGCGCCGGGTCGGCGGCCAGGGTCTGGTCGACGGCGGCCGGATCGGCGTCGAGGTCGAGCAGGCGGCGGCAGCGGGCCACCGCCGGGGCGAGGTCGCGCATGTCGGTCAGCCGCAGCGTCGCCGACACGTGCCCGTCGGCCGGGGTGAGCGCCACCTCGCCGGTGCCGTGCGGCAGCCGCAGGCCGCGCCGGTAGGTGCCGTCACGCACCTCCTCCATGCCGGGCAGCGCGCGCAGCGCGAGGAAGTCCAGCAGCGCGCGGGCGTGCAGCGGTGGGCGGTACGCCAGCCGCAGCGTGATCGTGCCCGCCCCGCCCGGCGCCGGCCGCCGCCGGGCGGCCCGCAACTCTTTCGGGGGCACCCCGTACACCTCGCGGACCGTCTCGTTGAACTGCCGTACGCTGCCGAACCCGGCCGCGAACGCGATCTCGGCCAGGCCGAGGTCGGTGGTCTCGATCAGGGTGCGGGCGGTCTGCGCGCGCTGTGCCCGGGCCAGCGCGAGCGGCCCGGCACCCATCTCCGTACGCAGCATCCGGTGCAGGTGCCGCTCCGTGTAGCCGAGCCGGGCGGCCAGCCCCGGCACGCCCTCCCGGTCCACCACCCCGTCGGCGATCAGCCGCATCGCCCGGCCCACCACGTCGGCGCGCACGTCCCATTGCGGCGAGCCGGGCGCTGCGTCCGGCCGGCACCGGCGGCAGGCACGCAGCCCGGCGCCCTGGGCCGCCGCGGCGGACGGGAAGAACCGGACGTTCTGCCGCTTCGGCGTCATCGCCGGGCAGGACGGCCGGCAGTAGATCCCGGTCGAGGTCACCCCGGTGTAGAACCACCCGTCGAACCGCTGGTCGCGGCTGTCGACGGCCCGGTAGCACCGTTCGAAGTCCAATTCCACGACACCGATGATGCTCCTGCTGGCGGCCCCTGGCTCGCGGGAATCGGACATGGCCGTGCGGCCGGCGTCCGCCGCCACCGCCGGGACGGCCGGCCAGCGCCCGCGCCGGCGCCCCGGACCGCGCCCGCCGGTTCGGCGAGTACCGGGCGGCGGTGACCGGGATCTCCGACCGGCTGCTCGCCCAGCGGCTCAAGGGGTTGGAGGCCGACAGGCTCATCGAGCGCACCGTGATCCCGACGTCCCCGGTGCAGATCCGCTATGCCCAGACCCGCGACGGCGCCGAGCTGATGACGGTGCTGCAACCGCTGGTCGACTGGGGTCACCGACGCCGGGGCCGGGCGCCCGGCGGCCCGTCCGCGGCGGACGACACCGGCCGGTGACCGGCCGGCGGTGGCGGTGCCGGGCGCCGTCGACCGCCGAAACTGTCGGTTGTGGTCGGTACCGTCCCGGCACCAACTCAAGAAGGGGTGCGAGCGATGGCGAGCGTGGCGGGTCGGGAAGCGGCGTCGACACGGGACGGGCGCCCCCCGCTGGACCGGGCGGTGGTGCAGGGCTTCTACGTCCGGATGCGCGCGGTCGCCCCGGCCGCGGTCGGCGCCATCGAACGGGACCGGGCCGGCGACCCGGGCCGCGCCTTCGGCGACACGGCCTGCGGCCGGCTGGTCCGCTCCCTCGACGCCCCGGGGCTGCGCGCGCTCGGCATGTGGGTGCACCACTGGTGCATGCGGTTCTACGACGACGACACCCGGGTGGGGCTGCGCCTGCTCCGCGAGATCGCCGGCCGCCCGGGGCTCGGCTGGACGGCCGACGAGGTGCGCTGGATGCTCCGCGAGTCGTACGCGGCCGGCCCGGCCGCCGACGCCCGCTTCACGCTGCCCCTGGTCGCGGCCGGCGAGATGCCGCCGGGGTCGCTCGCGCCCGGGGAGCTGCCGGTGGCCGGGGCGGCGACCGGCCGGCCACCGGCGGCCGAGCCGTTCGCACCGGCCGCGCCGACCACGTCCCGGCCCGGTTCCGACGCCGCTGGGCGGATCGCGGCGATGATCCCCCGCCAGCCCGGCCCGGCCGAGCGGGGCTGACCGGCGCCGACCGGTCGGGGTGGCAGTTGCCCGGCCACGGTGGCGCCCACCGCCACCGCGAAGCCGGCCAGCTGCCAGCCGGACATGGCCTGACCGAGCACCACCCAGCCGAGCACCGCGGCGGTCAGCGGGCTGAGCGCCCCGAGCAGCGAGACCTGGGTGACCGGCAGTCGGGCGGCGCCGCGGAACCACAGCGCGTAGGCCAGCGCCGTGCCGGCCAGGGTCAGCCAGGCGTACCCGGCCAGGCCGGCCAGGTCGGGCGTCGGCGGCCGACCCTCGACGGCCAGGGCCAGCGGCACCACCATCAGCCCACCGGCGGCGAGCTGCCAGCCGGTGGCGGTGAGCGTGCCGACCCCGGGCGGCCGGCCCCAGCGGCGGGTCAGCACCAGGCCGGTGCCCATCGCGGCGGTGCCGGTCAGTCCGGCTGCGATGCCGGCCGGGTCGAGCCCGGCGGTCGGGCGCAGCACCACCAGGGTCACCCCGACCAGCGCCGCCACCGCGGCGGCCAGCGCCCGGGGCCGGGGCCGTTCACCGAGCAGCAGCACGGTCAGCCCGGCGACCAGCAACGGTTGGGTGGCGCCGAGCACCGCGGCGGTGCCGCCGGGCAGGTGGTAGGCGGCGTAGAAGAGCAGCGGGAAGAACGCCCCGATGTTCAGCGCGCCGAGCACCGCCGACCGCCACCACCACGCGCCGTGCGGGCGGTGCCGGGTGAGCGCGAGCAGCAGTACGCCGGCCGGGAGGGCCCGGATCACGCCGGACCAGAGCGGTCGGCCGGGCGGGAGCAACTCGCTGGTGACCAGGTACGTGGTGCCCCAGGTGATCGGCGTGACGGCGGTGAGCAGGGGGTCGGCCCAGCGGCGGTCCATCGGTGCTCCCGAGATAGCTTGACGACAAATAGCTTAGGGCTAAGCTACTTGAGGTCAAGCGAAAGGGGAAGTGCGGCGTGCGGCACAATCCGGGAGTGGCGCAGCGGGATGACGTGGACGGCATCGTCGAGCAGTGGCGGCGCGAGCGGCCCGGGATGCGGCCCGAGCCGATGGCGGTCTTCGGCCGGATCTACCGGATCGCCCGGCTGGTCGGCGACGAGCAGGAACGCACCTACGCGCGCTGGTCGATCAGCCGGGGCGAGTTCGACGTGCTGGCCACGTTGCGGCGCTCCGGTGAGCCGTACACGCTGGCGCCGAAGCAGCTCGCCGCCTCGATGATGCTCACCTCCGGTGGGATGACCGGCCGGTTGGACCGGCTGGAACGGGCCGGGCTGGTCCGCCGCTCGCCCGACCCGGCCGACCGGCGGGGGCTCCAGGTCACGCTCACCCCCGCCGGGCGACAACTGGTCGAGGAGGCCGCCGAGGCGGGGCTGACCGTGCAGCGCCGGTTGCTCGACGCGCTGCCGCCCGAGGACCAGGACCGCCTCGCCGACCTGCTCCGTACGCTGCTCGGCGCGATCACCGACCGGGAGCGGTGACCGGCCCGCGGACCGCGCCCGGCGGTCGCCGGGATCGCCGGCTCGGGCAGGATGGGCAGCGTCAGCCCTCGACGGAAGGAGGACCCGTGCCCGCCAGCGAACCGACCATCCTCGCCACCAGCATGGGCATCTACGCGCCGCGCCGAGACGGCGAGCAGCGCCGGATCAACCCGGTCTTCGATCTCGCCGCCGAGCTGGCCGGCGCCGGGGCGCAGCCGAAGATCTGCTTCCTCAACCAGGCCGAGGGCGACCAGCCCACCACGCTGACCCGGGTCTACGAGGCGTTCGCCGGTAGCCGGTTCCGGATGTCGCACCTGGCGCTGTTCCCCATGCCGAACGTGGACGACATCCGCGCCCACCTGCTCGGCCAGGACGTGGTCTGGGTGGGTGGCGGCAGCGTCGCCAACCTCTGCGCGGTCTGGCGGGTGCACGGCCTCGGCGAGATCCTGCGCGAGTGCTGGGAGGCGGGGGTGGTGCTCGGGGGCGTCTCCGCCGGCTCGATCTGCTGGCACGTCGGCGGCGCCACCGACAGCTTCGGCACCAACCTGCGCGGCTTCACCGACGGCCTGGGGTGGCTGCCCTACGGCAACGGCGTGCACTACGACAGCGAGGAGCAGCGCCGGCCGCTGATGCACCGGCTGGTCGGCGACGGCACGCTGCCGACCGCGCACTGCACCGACGACGGCACCGGGCTGCTCTACCGGGGCGAGAAGCTGGTCGAGGCGGTCGCCGACCGCCCCGGCGTCTCGGCGTACGAGGTCACCCGCACCCCCGACGGCACCCCCCGGGAAACCCCGATCGAGCCCCGACTGCTCGGCTGACCCGGTGGATCTTGGAACGGAAGCGGGCCGTCGGGGGCCGCTTGCTTCCGAGATCCGATCGGCAGTGGTCGGCGACACCGCACCGCGTTCCGGCTGACGGGGGCGGACGGCGTAAGCTGGCCCGTCGTGAGTCTCACCATCGGCATCGTCGGCCTGCCCAACGTCGGCAAGAGCACCCTGTTCAACGCGCTGACCAAGAACGACGTGCTCGCGGCGAACTACCCGTTCGCCACCATCGAGCCCAACGTCGGCGTCGTCGGGCTGCCGGACGAGCGGCTGCACAAGCTCGCCGAGATCTTCAGCTCGCAGAAGGTGCTGCCCGCCCCGGTGTCGTTCGTCGACATCGCCGGCCTGGTGCGCGGCGCCTCCAAGGGGCAGGGCCGGGGCAACGCGTTCCTGGCCAACATCCGCGACGCCTCGGCGATCTGCCAGGTGGTCCGGGCGTTCTCCGACCCGAACGTGGTGCACGTCGACGGCAAGGTCTCCCCGGCCGACGACATCGAGACGATCAACACCGAGCTGATCCTGGCCGACATCCAGACGCTGGAGAAGGCGGTGCCGCGGCTGGAGAAGGAGGCCAAGCTCCGCAAGGACCGGGCCGCCGCCGCCACCGCCGCCAAGAAGGCCGTCGAGCTGCTCGACACCGGCGTCACCCTGTACGCGGGCGCCAAGGACGCCGGCATCGAGCTGGAGCACCTGCGTGAGCTGCACCTGCTCACCACCAAGCCGTTCCTGTACGTCTTCAACGTCGACGAGGCCGAGCTGGGCAACGCCGAGTTCCTCGACGAGCTGCGCGCGCTGGTCGCCCCCGCCGAGGCGATCTTCATGGACGCCAAGATCGAGTCCGAGCTGGTGGACCTGCCCGAGGAGGAGGCCCGCGAGCTGCTGGAGTCGATCGGGCAGAGCGAGCCCGGCCTCGACCAGCTGGTCCGGGTGGGCTTCCGGACGCTCGGGCTCCAGACGTACCTCACCGCCGGGCCCAAGGAGGCCCGGGCCTGGACCGTCCCGATCGGCGCGACCGCGCCGGAGGCCGCCGGGGTGATCCACTCCGACTTCCAGCGTGGCTTCATCAAGGCCGAGGTGGTCTCCTACGACGACTTGGTCGCGGCCGGCAGCATGGCCGCCGCCAAGGCGGCCGGCAAGGTCCGGATCGAGGGCAAGGAGTACGTCATGCAGGACGGCGACGTGGTGGAGTTCCGCTTCAACGTCTGAACCCGGCCCGCTTTGGCAGGTCAGGAGGTTGGCGCCGCACCCTGGGGCACACCGGGGGCACAGCCCCGCGCCTCTTCGACCGCCCGGCGGGTGCGCTCCTCCGAGTCCGGCATCAGGTGCCCGTACGTTGACAGCACTAGGGTCGCATTCTCGTGCCCCAGCCGTTCGGCAACGGTGATAACCGACTCGCCCTGCACCAGCAGGACTGAGGCGTAGTGGTGGCGCAGGTCATGGGTCGTGAAGATGGTGCCGTCATCGGCCGGCGCGACCGGGGCGTCCTGGGCTCTGTTCGCACCTTGGACTGCGGCGCGAACTGCCACTCAATGCACACCAGGCGGGCGGTGAAGTCGACGTCCTGGACACGCAGCGCGAGCAGCTCTCCGAGACGAAGACCCAACCCGGCCTGAGCGACGACCATCGCCCGGTCGCGGGCGGCAATCGCGTCGGCGAGCGCGCGCACCTGGTCGACGGTGAGCGGCACTGACAGTTGGCCGGCGCTCTCCGGGCTCGGCTGTCACAGCGCGTAGCTGGCGTGCCGCCTATCGCTAGGGCATGCGATCCTCGACGCCGGTCTAGACGCCCGATCAGCGGCAGATTCGGATATTCGATCGTTCGCCACTGGGGACTTCGAGCTCGGCTGATCCGGCGCCCCTCGTGCGCCCGGGACCTTCCGTCGGGGACCGACCCGGGTTGACTCGATTGTCATGCTGGAATCGGAAGCCCCACGCCCGCACCACCCGAGGAGGACCTGTGCGCAAGCCGGCCAAGACTGCCGCCGTCCTCTTCGGGCTCGGCGTCGGCGCCACGGTCGGTCCATCCCTCGGGCCGGCCGCCGTCTGGTCCGGCGTCGCGATCGCCGCGCTCGGCGTCGCGCTCTCCCTGGTCGGTACGACCGAGTCCGATCTCGTCGGGGACGGCCTGATCGACCGCGACGAGGACGCCGGGGTGGCAGGCGACGGGACGACCACAGGAACCGCGGTCGCAGCGGAACGACGACGGCGGAACCAGCAGCGGCCAACCCTCAGCGGCCTGGGCACCCGGGTAGAACAGATTCTCAGACTCGCCAAGGAGCAGGCCGACGACCACCGCGCCGAGGCGCGGCTCGAAGCCGAGGGGATCGTAACCACCGCCCGACGGGAGGCGGAGGCGATCCTGAACCGGGCGCACGAACAGGCGGCTGGGATCACCGGCACCCGCCGGGATCTGTCTCCGGTACCACCCACCGGGGCGCCGTCACCGGACGAAGATCCGGGCCCTAATGCCTGACGGAAGCGGAGCCACCGGACGGATCCCGATTGTCAGGCGAGCCGCCAAAGACCGACCGGCGCAGCCGGATGATGAACGCCGTAGAGGATGCAGTCCGAGGGTTTCTGAGTTGTCTAGACCGGACCAGCGGCGCACCCTCTCATCGGTAGTTCGGGGGCGCTCGTGCCTGCCGGGCCATCCGCGCCGTGCTGACATACACCGAGGTGGACATCTTGTACGGGTACTGCTTCAGCGCCCGCACGCGCGGGAGCAGATCGCGGCACGCATCCCACCGCAGTGACCTGGCGGGCAGCATCTCGGACCCGCCGACGGCATCCACGTAGGCTCGACGCCGGCGCGTAGGCCACCCTCTCACCCTCACCCGCAGGCATCCGCTATTCGGCAGATCCGCTCGTTGTGGTCGCTACGTTCCGGAGGCCATGTAGGCGGCAAGGATGTAGTTGGGGTGCCGGTCGAGGTTCTTGCGGGCGCGGTCAGACAGGCGGCGGGAGACGGTCGAGGCCTGAAAGCGGCGCACGTCCTGGAGCCAGCGCACGTACCGCTCGATGTCCGCGCGTGTGGTCGACAGTGGCTGCAGCTCCTGGCCAGTGCACCAGGTCAGGAAGACACGCAGGTCGGACTCGGTGTGCAACCGCGTGTTACCACGGTACCGACCGAGGTAGGCGGCAACCGCCGCACGGAGAACAACACGATCAGGAGAGACGACACCGGGGCCGAAAGCGGGAGAGGTAGTCATAGCTCAGGGTGCGTCACCAGTCACAGTCGGCGCGCGTAAACAACTTCCACACGCGGCGAGCGGGCGTTCGGTGCGCGAGCCGAGCTTGCCCTTGCAAGATTGGCGGTGATCATTTTGTCGGTCCGTGCCGCCAGAATGTGGGCCATGAGTTCACATCTGGGCACGGTCGTGGTCACGGGTGCGGCGGGTCGGATCGGCTCGGCAGTCTGCCAACACCTGCGCGATGAGGTTCGTCAACTCGTGCTTGTCGATCGGATTCCATTGCATCCACAGGCTCCGGTAGAGCGGGCGAGACAACTGGATCTGGCAGACCTTGACGCCGTAGTTGCCGCGTTGGAGGGGGCGGACGCCGTAGTGCATCTGGCCGGGCTTCCGGATGAGGCGCCCTTGGCCGACCTGCTGGACAGCAACGTGCTGGGCACGTACCACGTGTTGGAGGCCGCCCGCCGACAGGGGGTAGGGCGAGTTGTCCTGGCCAGTAGCAACCGTGTCACCGGCTTCTACCCGGTCGGGCAGCTGGTCGTACCGGACGCACCGGTTCGGCCGGACGGGTTCTACGGGGTGAGCAAGGTAGCCGTCGAAGCACTCGGGCGCCTGTACGCCGACAAGTTCGGACTGTCGGTGGTCTGCCTGCGAATCGGCAGTTTCGAGGAGGAGCCGACCGAACCCCGACATCTGGCAACCTGGTTGAGCCCGCGCGACGGCGTCGGCTTCATCCGCGCGGCTATCACCGCGTCGGGCGTGCACTTCGTGACCGCCTATGCCGTTTCCGCCAATACCCGCGCATTCTGGGATACCGCCGCCGGGGCGCAGCTCGGCTACCAGCCGGTAGACGACGCGGAAAGTTATGCCGCTCGGGTGCCCGGTTCAGAAGCCCCGATCGACGCCGCCGCCTTTCAAGGCGGTGCCTACACCACCGCTGAATACTCCCTGCGACACGTCATAGCGCCCCCTCCGCCCTCTTGAGGACGGGTATCTACCCAACGGCGGTGGCATCCGCTTCTCGGCAGAAGCGGATGCCTGGCACCAGTCGTCGTGGACAGTCGGCGTCACGGTCCGTATCCGGCATGCTCAAGGCCCGTGTAGCCCATCAACTGAAGTCACCGTGTAACGCATCAAGCGGAGTACGACAGCCGGCAGCCAGCCAGCAGCCCATGCGTCAGGTCAATGCCAAGTCCCGCCTTACCGGGGAATTCGTACTGCGTTCCGCTTCAACGTCTGAACCCGCCAGACCCGTGTCGGATGACAGGTGACCCGTCCGGCCAGACGTTGATGACGAGGGATTCCCTCCGGAGTCGTCACAGGTAGTCGAAGGTGCGGACCCAGCAGACCTAGAGGTCCAGCGCGTACCAGCAGGCGTCGTCGGTCTCGTGAGTCTTGGCGAAGCCGGCCTTGTCGAGCACCCGCTGCGAGGGCAGGTTGTCCTTCTCGGTATCGGCGACCACGCGCTTGGCAGCCGGTTGCCGCGCCGCGTAATCGACCAGCGACCGCAGCGCCTCGGTGGCGTAGCCGTGGCCGCGGGCCGGCTCGACGAGGCCGTAGCCGACCATCACCGTGCCGGTCTCGTCGGGCGGGCCGAAGAAGCCGATGGTGCCCACGGCCTGGCCGGACGCCTGTTCGACGATGACGAAGTTGCCGAACACCGGGTCGCCCTGGCGCAGCCACGCGTTGACCCCGTCGCGGTCGTCTTCGCGGGGGAACTGCTCGTGCCAGGCCCTGCCGGCACGGTCATCGTCCACGATCGCCTGCGCTGTGGCGCGGTCGAGTGGGATCAGGCTGAGCCGTTGGGTGTCCATCACGCGGCTCAGTATCGCAAAGGTGGATCAGGCAGGTCCTGACACCGATCCGTCACGCGGGCCCTGAGAGCCCGGATCTGTACGCGGCGACGAAGACGCAGAAGGGGTGCCCGGCCAGGTCGGCGTACACGCGGAGCGGCTCGTCGGGGTCGTCGATGCGGTCGTAGAGCAGCCGGCCACCGAGGTTCAGGACGCGTTCGTGCTGGACCCGCAACTCCTCGACCGACTCCACGGTCAGGTCCAGGTGCAGCTGCTGGGCCACCGGACCTTCCGGCCAGGTCACCTCCGGCAGGTGATCCACCTGTTGGAACGCCAGCTGAGGGACGCCGCCGGGAGTCCTCAGGACGAGCCAGTCGCGACCGCCCTCGTCGACCTGTCCCGCCGCCGGCGGCTCGTCGCCAGGTCGGTAGACCAGGCCCAGCAGGCGCCGGTAGAACTCCGCCAGAGCCCTGGCGTCGGTGCAGTCGAGCACCACCTGACACAGCCTGGGCACGTTCTCCCGGTCGACCACCCTCGACCACCTCCGAGAGCCGTTCTGTTGGCACCGCAGGGCTGCCGCACCTCGGGCTCACCGGTACCCCTTGACTTCAACCTCGGTTGAAGTCCGAGCATCGTGGCATGACGGAACGAAACACGATCCTGGTGACCGGCGCGACCGGAAACGTCGGGCGGCACGTGGTGTCGCAGTTGCCTGGCCCGGTGCGGGCCCTGACCCGTGACCCCGCCGCCGCCGGCCTGCCCCGGGGCGTCGAGGCGGTGCGCGGCGACCTCACCGATCCGGACTCCCTCACCGAGGCGCTCACCGGTGTGGACGCGGTGTTCCTGCTCTGGCCGTCCTACTCCGTCGAGGGGGCGGCGTCGGTCGTGGACACCATCGCCGCACACGCGAGCCGCGTCGTCTACCTCTCCGCCCGGCAGGCGGTGGACGGGCCGGACACCGTCTGGGGCGGGGTCGAGCAGCTGATCGAGCGGTCCGGGCTGGGCTGGACGTTCCTGCGCTGCGGCGGGTTCGCGACCAACACGCTCGGCTGGGCCGAGCAGGTCCGCGCCGAGGGCGTCGTGCGGGCACCCTTCGCCAATGCCGCCCGGTCGCTCATCCATGAGGCCGACATCGCCGCCGTGGCGGTGGCCGCGCTGGCCGGCGACGGACACGACAAGCAGGCGTACGAGCTGACCGGCCCGGAGGTGGTCACCCAGGCCGAACAGGCCCGCCTGATCGGCGAGGCGATCGGCCGACCCGTCCGCTTCGCGGAGCAGCCGGTGGCGGAGGCCCGCGCGGAGATGCTCGCCGGCGGGGCCGACCCCGCTTTCGTGGACGAGGCGCTCAGCTACTGGGCCCGCCTGGTGCACGAACCGGAGTCGGTGACGAACACGGTGGCGGAGGTGACCGGACGCCCGGCCCGGACGTTCCGCCAGTGGGCGCGCGACCACGCGGCCGACTTCCGTACGCCGCGCTGACGCCGTACGCCGATTCCATGGAGACCGCCGGCTCGCGTGGACCGAGCCATGGCGGGTGGGCTGGCTGGCGGACCGCGCGGACGACCTCGACCGCACCGACGTGGCACCGGTCGTGTAGCCGTCGACCGGGTCGGACAGGCCGCCGGCCGGCCCCTACGCTAAGCCGCATGCGATCTTCTTCCGCGCCGGGTCCTCGCGGCTCCGAGATTCTCCGCCACCCACCCCGTGAGCGGCCTTGGGAGCCGGCCGGCGCCGGCGAGGCGGACACCGTCGAGGCCGTGGACCGGCACATCGGGCGGCACTTCGGACCGATCGCGTTCGTCTGGCACGAGTTGGCCTCCGACCTGGTTCACATCGACGTGCACGTGGTCGAGCCGACCGAGGACCGGCCCTGGATCACCCTCGTCACCTCGGGCATGAGCGATCTGCCGATGGCGGTGCCGGCGGAGGCCGGCGTCAGCCCGTACGCCGAGTTGATGATGTGCCTACCGGCGGACTGGCCGCTGTCTCAGGAGGCGTTCGGGGACGAGCGAGCGTACTGGCCGATCCGGTTGCTGAAGACGGTGGCGCGGCTGCCCCACGAGTACGACACCTGGATCGGCGCGTGGCACTCGGTGCCGAACGGGGACCCGGCGCAGCCGTACGCCCCGGACGTGCCGTTCGTGGCGGCGGTGGTCACGCCGATGGTGCGCTGCGCACCTGAGGCGCGGACCGTCGTCACCGACGGGGGGCGGCAGATCAAGCTGCTCGCGGTCGTACCGCTGCATCCGGCCGAGATCGAGCTGAAGCTGACCGACGGCACCGACGCGCTGCTCAAGGCGCTCGACCGGGGGCTGGTGAGCGAGGTGTTCGACCCGACCCGGCCGAGCAGCGTGTGATCCGGGGCCAGGCAGCCGACCTGGCCTGGGCGAACCGGACGGCTCCTACCGGCGGGTCTCGTCGAGGAGTCGGTTGAGCGCGAGGGCGGTGTTGATCAGCGCCAGATGGCTGAACGCCTGGGGGAAGTTGCCCAACTGCTCGCCGGTGGGGGCGATCTCCTCGCCGAAGAGGCCGAGGTGGTTGCTGAAGGTGAGCATCTTCTCGAAGGTGAGCCGGGCGTCGTCGAGGCGCCCGGCCTCGGCGAGGGCCTCGACGTACCAGAAGGTGCACATGTTGAAGGTGCCCTCGTCGCCGGGCAGCCCGTCGGGGGCGTGGGTCGGGTCGTAGCGGTAGACGAGGCTGTCGGAGACCAGGTCGTCCTCGATCGTGCGGAGGGTGGACTGCCAGATCGGGTCGTTCGGGGCGACGAAGCCGACCATCGGCATCATGAGCAGGGCGGCGTCGACGACCCCTCCGCCATAGCTCTGTACGAAGGAGCGGCGCCCCCGGTGGTAGCCGCGTTCCATGATCTGGTTGTACACGGCGTTGCGCTGCTCGACCCAGCGCGTGATCTCGCCCGGTCGGCCGTGCCGTTCGGCGAGGCGGACCGCCCGGTCGAAGGCGACCCAGGACATGACCCGGCTGTGGGTGTAGTCGCGGGGGTGGTGGCGGCTCTCCCAGATGCCCGCGTCGGGCTGGTCCCAGTTGCGGCAGAGCCAGTCGACCAGCCGCACCGTGCTGAGCCACACCTGGTGCGGGGCGCGGATGCCGTGCCGGTCGGCGAAGTACATGGCGTACAGGGCGTCGCCGTGGATGTCGAGTTGGAGTTGCTCGGCGGCGCCGTTGCCGATCCGGACCGGTGCCGAGCCACGGTATCCCTCCAGGTGGTCGAGCGTCTCCTCGTGCAGGTCGGACGTGCCGTCCACGCGATACATGATCTTCAGCGGCACATGGTTGTCGCCGGCCTGGCGGACGCGTTCGTCGATCCAGTCCACGTAGCGGTGGGCCTCTTCGGTGAAACCGAGCCCGAGCAGGGCGTGCACCGAGAACGACGTGTCCCGGACCCAGGTGTAGCGGTAGTCCCAGTTGCGGGTTCCGCCGATCTTCTCGGGCAGTCCGGCGGTCGGCGCGGCGATCATCGCGCCGGTCGGCGCGTACGTCATGAGCTTCAGGGTGATCGCGGACCGTTCCACCATCTCCCGCCACCGTCCGGTGTAGTGGGAGCGGTCCAGCCAGCGCCGCCAGTAGTCGCGGGTCTGCTCGAACATCGTCTGGATCTCGTGGAACGGGAAGGCCTGCGGACCGCTCGGGGCGGCGGTCTCCAGGACGATCGCGCCGGTCTGGCCCTCGTGCAGGTCCGCGAAGGCGATCAGGTCCCCGTTCTCGCTCCTGATGTTCTTCTCCGGGATCAGCCGCCCGGGCGCCCGCGTGGTGTGCAGGGTCAGGGCCATCGACGCGGCGCTGAAGACAACCCCTTCCGGGTACCGCTCCATCTGGTGGGTCTCGCGCCCGTAGTTGAACCGTGGGCGGCACTCGGCCCGGAACCGCATGCTGCCGCGGACCACCTTGATGATCCGCACGATGCGGTGCCGGTCGGTGACCTGCTCGCCCGCGACGGGCATGAAGTCGGTGATCTCGCCGACCCCGTCCGCGCTGATGAACCGGGTGATGAGCATCGGCGTGTCCGGCAGGTAGAGCTGTTTGGACACGTAGCGGACGGCGTCCGGGGTGACCCGGAAGAATCCGCCGCGCTGCCGATCGAGGAGCCCGGCAAAGATGCTGGGCGAGTCGAACCGCGGAGCGCAGAACCAGTCCAGCGTCCCGTCCCGAGCGATCAGCGCGGCGGTCTGCAGGTTGCCGATGATCCCGTGGTCCTCGACCGGCGGATATTCCTTCACGGCGTCCCCTCGTCAGCGGTCATCAAAGGATGAACGGCCGTGACCGGGAAAGGTGATGTCAACTGCCGGGCAGCGAGGGTGTGAGCGGTGCGAACCGACGGTAGGCGTGGCCGGGTGGCGCAGGCCCGTTCGACCTTACGCCGACAGGCGGCGGTTCAGGTCGAAGGCGGGCGGACCAGCTCGACCTCGCCGTATTCCTGGCTCAACCGGGTCTCGCTGCCGATGCTCGCCTCCGGCGGAAGGACGCCCGACTCGATCTGCTCGCGGATCAGGTCGGCGAGTTGCACGTACACCGGCGTGTGCGAGCGTGGATCGATGGTCATGAGCCAAGCCTGGTGTCCCGGTAGGGAACATCCATCAGAGCTATCTTGCAATGATGGATTGATGGCCACCGCCCAGCAGCGGTTCGTCATTCACCTGCCGGTGGTCGCCCACGACCTGGGTGACGCGTTACGGCTGGCCGCTTGGTGGCCCGCTGGTCGAGCGTGCTGCCGCAGACCGGCCCGGGCGAGACGACCGTGTCCGGTGAGGACGAGCAGTATCTGCGGCACCGGGTCTTCTGTGACGTGCTCCTGCCGGGTGGCCGGCGCTGCCTGCTCCGGGCGGATCACGACGGGCCCTGCACGCGCCGGCTGCCCGGCCAGCGAGACCTGATCAGCTGATGTAGTGCAGGATGACGTTGTGCACGTGGTGGCTCTTCTGGGCGCCGCGGAACTCCACCTCGTAGGTGTGCGTGCCGACGTGGATGGCGATGGCACCGGTGGAGAAGAACGACCCGCCCCACGACTTGTTGCTCACCACGCTCACGCTGGTGATCTTCGAGTACGGGATGCTGGTGATGGCGTACCGCTTGCCGATGAAGGAGCGGTCCTGGATGATGACGCGCCGGTCGGTCAACCCGATGAAGCCGGTGCCGGTGCCGACCGCGTCGTAGACGGCGATGATCTGTTCTCCGTCCAGCAGCCCGCTCTGGATCTGCTGGAACTGCTCCTTGCGGTCATAGGTCGCGTTCGCCATGCCCCTCACGGTAGGTCCGGCGCGCCACCGACAAGATCGTCGCTGTCGGCCCGGGCCAGGACGATGAACTCGCCGTCACCCTGCCCCACCGGCTCCCCGCCCCAGCCACCGTGGATCCGCTCCACGGTGAACCCGGCCGCGCGCAGCGAGCCGCGCAGCTCCTCCCCGGTGCGGAATCGCAGCGTGGCCGAGCTGAGCAACTCGTCGCCGCCCGGAAGGAGGTAGTGGTGGACGAAGCTCACCACCGCGCCGGTCACCGCGGTCACCTCGGTCACCTCGGTCCAGGCCCGCACCAGGCCGCCGTCGGGCAGGGGGATCCGCCGCCGGGAGTCGACCGGGTTCCACCGCTCCCACCGCCGGTCCGCCGGGTCGCGCGAGTCGAAGACCAGCCGGCCGCCGGGAACCAGCGCCCGGCGCAGGTCGGCCAGGGTGGCCGCCCACTCGGCGTCGGTCACCAGGAACTGCGCCACGTGGCTGGTCAGCACCGCCACGTCGTACGCCCGGGCCGGCAGCCGTGCCGAGGTGCCCTCGATCCAGGTCACCCGGTCGGCGCCCGGCTTGGCCCGGGCCGCCGCCAGCGACGCGGCCGCCGGATCGACGCCGGTGACGGTGTGCCCGGCGGCAGCCAGGGCGAGGGTGAGCCGGCCGGTGCCGCAGCCGAGGTCGAGGACCCGGGCGGCGGGAGTCTCGCCGACCACGGCCACGAAGTAGGCGTCGTCCCGCGACCAGGGGCACTCCGCGTCGTAGACGGTCACCAGCCGTGGATCGCGGAACTCCCCGTGTCGCATGGCGGTGGATCGCCTCACGCGTTCGCGTCGGTGGCGGCGCGGACGAACTCGCGGACCCGGGCCGTGGTGTTGTCCTCCCGCCAGACCAGGCCGCGCCGGATCGGCGGTGCGTCGTGGATCGGCACGTAGGCGACATCCGGGCGGGGGTAGTAGTGCCGGGTGTGCTCGCCCACCGGCAGCACCCCGCGGCCCAGCGCCACCAGGGTCAGCATCTCGGAGAACGTGTTCCCGATGGGGCCCTTCGGCACCGGCCGGCCCGACGGAGTGTGCTCGGGGGTGCGGTCGCGCTTGAACTCCGCCGAGGTCACCGCCGGGTACTGGACCACCGGATGGTCGGCGAGGACCTCCAGGGAGACCGACGCCGCACGGGTCAACGGATGCCCGGCCGGCACCGCGAGCAACCGGCGCTCGATCAGCAGCGGCGGGCCGCAGGCCATCCCGTCGAACGGGTACGCCGCCATGAGCACGTCGATCGAGCCGTCCACCAGGCTCGGCCGCGAGTTGTAGAGCTGCACCTCGTGCACCTCCACCTGGCATTCCGGGTGCCGCTCGGTGAACAGGGCGACCGCCTTGAGCAGCACCGGCGCGGTCCACTCGCCGAGGAAGGCGACCCGTAGCCGGCCGGTGACGCCGCGCCCGGCGTCGACGGCCCGGCGTACCGCCTCGTCCATGCCGGCGACCAGCGGGGCGAGGTCGTCGGCGAGTTGGCGGCCGATCGCGGTGAGCTGGACGACCCGGCTGGTCCGCGCGAACAGCGGCGCGCCGACGCGGCGTTCCAGCTTCTTGACCACGTGACTGATCCGCCCGGTGGTCACCCCGAGCCGCTCGGCCGTGCGGCCGAAGTGCAGCTCCTCGGCGAGAGTCAGGAAGGTCTCCACCTCGTACCGTTCGAGCACGTCACGTCCCATCGTTGAACCGGGATCAACGATCGTAGCCCGATCATGCCTTGGTCGCGGTCGCGGGGCAAGGGATCGTGAACGGCATGCAGACGACGACAGTCACCGACTACCCGGCCGGCCTCGACGGGCCGCGCCGGGAGATCGGCGAGAAGCGCGAACCGGTCATCGGGTCGGCGCTGCCGGCCTCGGCCGGCGCGATGTGGCACGGACACCTGGAGGCGAAGTGAGCGCGGTGCGGGTGAAGGCGTTCGACCACCTGGTGCTCAACGTGGCCGACGTCGAGCGGGCCCTCGACTTCTACTGCGGGGTGCTCGGGCTGGCCCCGGTCCGGGTCGACGAGTGGCGGGCCGGCAAGGTGCCGTTCCCCTCGGTACGGGTCAGCCCGGAGAGCATCATCGATCTGGTCCACCGCACGCGGGGCGAGTCGAACGTGGACCACTTCTGCCTGGTGGTCGAGCCGCTGGACTGGGCCGAGGTGGTCGCGTCCGGCGTCTTCGAGGTGCTGGAGGGGCCGGTCGGCCGGTTCGGGGCGCGGGGGAGCGCGACCTCGATCTACGTGCGCGACCCGGACGGCAACTCGGTCGAACTGCGCTGGTATCCGCAGGACGCGGGCTGAGCCGGTGCCGGGTTCCGGTGGGGCGTCGGCCGCCCCACCGGAACCCGGCGCATGCCTGAGCCGTCGCTGCTCAGCGCGACGGCTGGCGGGTCCAGTCCGTCGACCCGGCGGTCTTGTCCCCGGCGTCGCTCGACACCAGGCCGGCCCAGTCCGAACGGCCGGCCCAGTCCGATCCACCGGTGCGGACCGGCTCCGGCTCCGGCGCCTTCTCCCGCGGGCTGCCCAGGCCGAGCCCGTCGGCACCGAGCGGGCGGTCCCGACGCGCCAGCGGCGGGATGACCTCGTCCGGCACCAGCGCCGCGGGCGGGTCGTCGGCCACCGCTGGCTGGGGCCAGCGCTGCCATCGGCGGATGCTGACCACCCCGACCAGCAGCAGCGCGCCCACCAGCAGGGTCGTTCCGTTGCGGACCGGTGCGGCCAGATCGACCTGGTGACCGATCAGGGTCGGCTCGTGGTCGACCAGGTTCAGCGCCGCGTTCGGGTTGACCAGCAGGCCCAGGTAGCTGGCCGAGTAGACCAGGCCGGTCACCGCCGCGCCCAGCGGCGAGAACCGGAGCGTGCCGATGAGCCCGAGCAGCAGCCCGGCGGCGGCCAGCACCAGCGCCGGTCGTACGAAGTCAGTGCCGTCCAGCGAGCCGCCGTCCGCTGCGTCGGCGAACGCCTGCGCCGACCGGTCCTGGCCGAGGGCGAACAGGACCCAGGCCAGCGGACCCACGACGGCGGCGGCGATCACGGTTCCGATGTGTCGCATTCGGGCAAGGTACCGATCTTGCAGGTGGATCAGGAGCCCTGATAAGCAAAACTTAAAGTCGATCCCACGCCACGCCGGCACCGGGACCGCGACGGCCACCTCAGGCGGCGCTCAACCACCGCTCGATGTCACTGACGGTCCGGGTGTCCGTCCGGTGCGGCACGGCAGGGGTGCCCACCGCCCGGGCGCCCGCCACCGCCGCCGGGCGATCGTCGACGAAGACCATCTGTTCCGCGTAGGTCAGGGCTCGGTGACCGCGCGGTACGCGTCCTCGATCCGGGCGGCCAGCAGGACCTCGCCCTCGGTCAGCGGCGCGTTGCCGTGCCCGACGCGGATCTGGGTGTGGTCGGCCCGGCGGCTGATCTCGGGGCGCAGGTGCAGGGCGTCGGCGACCACCTTGACCCGCTCGGTCAGGGCCGCGTGCTGCGAGTCGTCGATCACGAGAGTCCGTCGGATCTGCTCGCCCTCGCGGACCCATCCGGTCAGCAGAGCGAGGGCGTCGCTGAGGTAGTCGCGCTTCGCACGACCGCTGAACAGCGCGCGCATCACCGCACCTCCCAGGCGCCGTTGCCGGCTTGTGGCCAAATCGTCGCCATCCCGTGTCTTGTCGGTGCCCTCTAGTCTGTCGTCGCACGGATGGTGTGTCCACGCCCACACTTCCGTGTCTTCCTGGCCTGACGGTCGGCCAAGCTACCCAAACCGCCGATTGATCTGGCACGCTGGACGCCCGTGCGGACCGAACGGGCTAACCACGGCGGGCAGATCGAGCGACGGGACCTGAAGGTCATCGTCGGGGCGGCGATCATCGAGGACGGGCGGGTGCTGGCCTGCGCCCGGTCGGCCCCGCCGGAGGTCGCCGGGATGTTCGAGTTCCCCGGCGGCAAGGTCGAGCCGGGGGAGAGCGAGACCGCCGCGCTGGTCCGCGAGTGCGCCGAGGAGCTCGCCGTACGCGTGGAGATCGGTGAGCGGGTCGGCCGCAACGTCCGGATGGCCCACGGCCGATCGGTGCTCAAGGTGTACGCGGCCCGCCTGCTGCACGGCGACCGGCCCCAGGCGCTGGAGCACTCGGCGCTGCGCTGGCTCACCGCCGTCGAACTGGACGACGTCACCTGGCTGCCGGCCGACGCGCCGATCGTCGCCGCGCTGCGCCCGATCCTCGCGCGCGGCTGACCGCCGTGCCCGCCGGTCGCCCCGCCGGCGGCCGGGCAGCGCCCGGACCCGCCCGTCGAACCGGACAGGCGGGCGGAAACGGGACGGGGGCCGGCGGCAACAGCCGCGGCCCCCGTCGTCACTGTGGTCCTCAGTGCTTGTCCTGCTCCGGGTGGGCGAAGTTCAGGTGCTCCGGCGGCAGCGGGAACGTCACGTCGTCGCCGAACGGCGAGGGTGCCGCCGCCCGGTCGAAGGTGAGCTCGGTCAGCGGCAGCTTGCCGCGGTCGTCGACCGCCGGAGCCGTCGGGTGCGGCACCTCGCGGTGCCAGTTCACCCCGCGCTGCGCCTGCAGCTCGGCACGCGGGTCGTGCGAGCCGCCCGCGTGCGAGTGCACCCCGGCGGGGCCGCCGGCGGCCGCCGCCGAGCCCGGACGGGGGGTGGTCACGCTGGTCTGGGGCGTCTCACCCCGACGGAAGATCTTGCTACCAAGCCACACAAGGGGATCGTACCTGCGGTCCACGACCCGCTCTTTCATGGGGATGATCCCGTTGTCAGTGATCTTGATGTGCTCGGGGCAGACCTCGGTGCAGCACTTGGTGATGTTGCAGTAGCCGAGCCCCTGCTCCTGCTGCGCGTACTCCTTGCGGTCGCTCTTCGCGTCGAGTGGGTGCATGTCCAGCTCGGCGGCCCGGATGAAGAACCGCGGCCCGGAGAAGGCCGGCTTGTTCTCCTCGTGGTCACGGATCACGTGGCAGACGTTCTGGCACAGGAAGCACTCGATGCACTTGCGGAACTCCTGCGAGCGCTCGACGTCGACCTGCTGCATCCGGTAGTCGCCCGGCGCCAGGTCGGCCGGCGGCGCGAACGCCGGCGTCTCCCGGGCCTTCTCGTAGTTGAACGAGACGTCGGTGACCAGGTCCCGGATGACCGGGAAGGTGCGCAGCGGGGTGACCGTCACCGTCTCGTCCGGCTCGAAGGTCGACATCCGGGTCATGCAGCTCAGCCGCGGTTTGCCGTTGATCTCCATCGAGCAGGAGCCGCACTTGCCCGCCTTGCAGTTCCACCGGCAGGCCAGGTCGGGGGCGTCGGTGGCCTGGAGCCGGTGGATCACGTCGAGGACGACCTCGCCCTCGTTCACCTCGACCATGTAGTCCTGGAGGTCGCCACCGCTCTCGTCACCCCGCCAGATGCGGAACTGGCGCTTCGTGCCGGACTTGCCGGCCCCGGTGGACTTCTGCTCCGCCATTACTTGCCCGCCTCCTCGGCCTCGGCGTCGGTGACGAGGGCGTCGAACTCGGCGAGCTCCTCGTCGGTGAGGTACTTGGCCAGCTCCGCCCGGTCGAAGAGGCGGATCAGCTCCGCGCGGATCTTCGGCAGCGGCTTGCGCTCCAGGCGTACGGTGTCGCCGTCGAGCGAGCAGACCAGGTTGACCCGGCGCCACGACGGGTCCATCGCCGGGTGGTCCTCCCGGGTGTGCCCGCCGCGCGACTCCCGCCGCTCCAGCGCCGCCTTCGCGGTGCACTCCGACACCAGCAGCATGTTCCGCAGGTCCAGCGCGAGGTGCCAGCCCGGGTTGTACCGGCGACCGCCGGACGCGCTGACCTTGGCCACCCGCTCGCGCAGCTCGGCCAGCCGGCCCAGCGCGTCGACCAGCTCACCCTCACGCCGGATGATGCCGACCAGATCCCCCATCACCGCCTGGAGGTCCTGCTGGAGGGTGTACGGGCTCTCGCCGGTGTCCCGCTGCAGCGGGGCCAGCGCCGTCTCCACCGCGGCCTCCACCGCGCCGACGGACACCTTCGGCCGGGCGGTCAGCCCGTCGGCGTACGAGGCGGCGTGGCCGCCCGCGCGCTTGCCGAAAACCAGCAGGTCGGACAGGGAGTTGCCGCCCAGCCGGTTGGAGCCGTGCATGCCGCCGGAGACCTCACCGGCGGCGAAGAGGCCGCGGACGTGACCGAACGCGGCACCGGAGTCCGGGTCCACCTCGACGCCGCCCATCACGTAGTGGCAGGTCGGCCCGACCTCCATCGGCTCCTTGGTGATGTCGACGTCGGCCAGCTCCTTGAACTGGTGGTACATCGACGGCAGCCGGCGGCGGATCTCCTCGGCCGGCAGCCGGCTGGCGATGTCCAGGTAGACGCCGCCGGCGGGGGTGCCCCGACCGGCCTTGACCTCGCTGTTGATCGCCCGGGCCACCTCGTCGCGGGGCAGCAGCTCCGGCGGGCGGCGGTTGTTGTCCGGGTCGGTGTACCAGCGGTCGGCCTCCTCCTCGGTCTCCGCGTACTGCTTGCGGAAGACGTCGGGCACGTAGTCGAACATGAACCGCTTGCCGTCGGAGTTCTTCAGCACGCCGCCGTCGCCCCGGACCGACTCGGTGACCAGGATGCCCTTCACCGAGGGCGGCCAGACCATGCCGGTCGGGTGGAACTGGAGGAACTCCATGTTGATCAGCGTGGCGCCGGCCCGCAGCGCCAGCGCGTGCCCGTCCCCGGTGTACTCCCAGGAGTTCGAGGTGACCTTGTAGGAGCGGCCGACGCCGCCGGTGGCCAGCACCACGGCCGGCGCCTCGAAGAGGACGAACTCGCCGGACTCCCGGTAGTAGCCGAACGCGCCGGCCACCCGGTCGCCGTCGAGCAGCAGCTCGGTGATGGTGGTCTCGGCGAAGACCCGGATCCGCGCGTCGTACGAGCCGTGCTCGCGCTTGTCCTCCTGCTGGAGCGAGACGATCTTCTGCTGGAGGGTGCGGATCAGCTCCAGGCCGGTCCGGTCGCCGACGTGCGCCAGCCGCGGGTACTCGTGGCCGCCGAAGTTGCGCTGGGAGATCTTCCCGTCCTTGGTGCGGTCGAAGAGCGCACCGTACGTCTCCAGCTCCCAGATCCGCTGCGGCGACTCCTTCGCGTGCAGCTCGGCCATCCGGAAGTTGTTCAGGAACTTGCCGCCGCGCATGGTGTCCCGGAAGTGCACCTGCCAGTTGTCCCGGCTGTTCACGTTCCCCATCGCGGCGGCGGCGCCGCCCTCGGCCATCACCGTGTGCGCCTTGCCGAACAGCGACTTGGAGATGATCGCCGTCTTCTTGCCGGCGAGCCGGGCCTCGATCGCCGCGCGCAGGCCGGCGCCGCCGGCCCCGATCACGACGACGTCGTAGTGGTGTCGTTCGATGCGAGTGGTCGTAGTCATGTCCAGGGGCCCTTTAGTTGATGAACCGCAGGTCGTTGAACCAGCCGGCCGCGACCGCCATGACGTAGAAGTCGGTCAGCGCCAGGGTGCCGAGCGTGATCCAGGCGAGCTGCATGTGCCGGACGTTCAGCCAGGACACGCCGGTCCAGGCGCGGTAGCGCAGCGGAGCCTTGGAGAAGTGCTTGAGCCGCCCGCCGATGATGTGCCGGCAGGAGTGGCAGGAGATGGTGTACGCCCAGAGCATCACCACGTTGCCGAGCAGGATGAGGTTGCCCAGCCCGAACCCGAAGCCCTCCGGCGAGTGGAAGGCCAGGATCGCGTCCCAGGTGTTGATCAGCGAGATGATCGCCGCGGCGTAGAAGAAGTAGCGGTGCAGGTTCTGCCCGAGCAGCGGGAACCGGGTCTCCCCGCTGTACGACTTGTGCCCGTCCGGCACCGCGCAGGCCGGCGGCGAGAGCCAGAACGACCGGTAGTACGCCTTGCGGTAGTAGTAGCAGGTGAGCCGGAACAGCAGCAGGAACGGCAGGGTCAGTGCGGCGTCCGGGATGATCCACCAGTCGGGGAGAAACCGTCCGAAGTGCGCGGCGTCGGGCAGGCACCGGTCCGTCACGCAGGGGGAGTAGAACGGGGTCAGGTAGTGGTAGTCCTCGACCCAGTAGTTGTCGTGCTGAAAGACCCGGACCGTCGCGTACGCGACCCAGGCGCTGAGACCGACGACGGTGATCAGTGGGGCGAACCACCAGCGGTCGGTGCGCAACGTCTTCGCCGCGATGGCGGCGCGGCTCCGCGCTCCCCGCGGCTTCGTTGCCGTTGATGTCATTCGAGTCGTCTCCCTGGCGCCGGCCCGCGACAGGCGGGCGGATCTTCCTCCGGTCGGCACGCGGACCGCGAACCCGCACCCGCTTGCCACGTCATGCGCACACCAACGACCACGCCGGGCGAACCGGCGCAGCTAAGTGACACACGTTACGCCGATCTCCGCGGGCCGTCCGCGCAAGGCAGTGTCCCGTGTGTCCTGGCTGGTGGAAAGCCCCGAATGAAGATCGATGTCGCGATGTTAAGAACTTCACTGCCCGCGCCGCCGGCCCGCCGGGCGGGCTCACCCGGACGCGCCGCCGGTGAAGTTCCACGCGGCCAGTCGCAGCGGCGGGGCCTCCCACCAGACCCCGTCGACCCGGTCCGGCTGGCGGACCGCCCGGCGACCCAGGCCGAGCACCGCGCCCGGGCCGAGCGCCCGCGGGTACGACTCGGTGAAGCGCAGGTCGCGTACCGCGTGGGTGACCACGCCGTCCTCGACCAGCCAGACCCCGTTGCGGGTCAGCCCGGTGACCACCAGGCTCTTCGGGTCCAGCACCCGGGTGTACCAGA
The DNA here is from genome assembly GCF_011759515.1 of Micromonospora sp. CNZ280. Classification (NCBI taxonomy): domain Bacteria; kingdom Bacillati; phylum Actinomycetota; class Actinomycetes; order Micromonosporales; family Micromonosporaceae; genus Micromonospora; species Micromonospora sp. CNZ280. Next base: position 1,069,086 of record NZ_JAAOYP010000001.1, on the reverse strand, counting down.
GGTCGCTGACCAGCAGCCCGCGCCGGACCCCGGCGACCAGCGCCGCCGTGTCGGCGTCGGCCACCGCCCCGGCCACCCCGGTCGCGGCCGGGGCGCCGCCGCCGGCCACCGCTCCGCCGTCCGGCGTGCCGCCGGCGACGGACGGGGCGAGCAGCCGGATGTTGTGCGGGATTGGGCCGAACGTGGCCCCGCCGGGCGAGGCGTGACCGGTGGAGCTGGCGCCGACGCCGACGCCGGCGCCGCTGCGCCGGTCGTGCGCCACCGCGCGGGTGACCCCGGCGTCCACCAGGGTCAGCTCCCGGCGCGCCGTGCCCTCCAGGTCGTACGGCAGGCCGGAGCCGTGCAGCGGATCGTCCACCAGGGTCACCGACCGGTCGAACTGGGCCTGGCCCGGCTCCGCGAAGGACTGCCGCTCGGCGTACCGCTTGCCGTTGAAGCCGAACCAGGAGAGGTTCTGCAGCAGGTCGGCGACGGCGGCCGGTTCGAACACCACCTCGTAGCGGCCCGGGGGCAGCTCCACCGGCTCGGCCGCGGCGCGCGCCTTGGCCGCCGCCCGGCTGCCGAGGGCGGCGCCGTCGAGGTCGGCGAGGCGGTCCGCGCAGCGGCGCGCCACCCCGTCCGAGCCGCCGGCGCGGGCGATCCCGTCCATCGCCGCCTCCGCCGCCCGCCCCTGCGCGGAGTGGCCGGCGGAGTTGACGAACGCCCCGGACCGGTACGACGTACGGCAGTACCCGGCCGCTTCCAGGCCATCCACCGCGTCCACGAAGGCGCGGACCCGGGCCGCCCGCTCGTCCGGCTCGGCGTACGCGGTGGCCTCGTCGACGGCGACGCCGGCCGCCACCGGCACCGGCGGGGTCAGCCCCGGCCAGCCCGGGTCGGGTGGGCAGAGCCGGGCGGCGGCCAGGGTGCGTTCGACCAGCGCGCGCAGCCCGTCGGCGGTGACCAGGCTGCCGTTGCCGGCCGCGGTCCGGCCGTCGACGTGCAGCCGCAGCCGGACGCCGACGGTGGAGTCGGCGACGTTCTGGTGGATGAACGAGTTGGCGAACCGGGTCAGCGCCAGGTCGCTGCGGGTCACCACCGCCTCGGCCTGCGCGTCCGGCCCGGCGAGCCGGCGGACCAGCTCCACCACCTGCCCGGCGAGGTCCAGCTCGGCGAGTTCCGGCTCGGTCATGCCCGCACCCCCACCCGGACGTTGCGGAAGCGGGCCGGCGCGGCCGGGTGGCCGGTGTGCCCGACCTGGCCGGGCTGGCCCTTGCCGCAGTTCGGCGTGCCCCAGGCGACGATCTCGGCGGAGAGCATGTCCATCGACCGCCAGAACAGCGGGCCGATGCCGGTGTAGGTGGGGTTGCGCAGCATCCGCCCGCGCCGGCCCTTCCGCACCTCCCAGCCGATCTCGCAGCCGAACTGGAAGTTGAGCCGTTTGTCGTCGATGGACCAGGAGCGGTTGACGTCCATCAGCACCCCGTCGTCGGTGGCGGCGATGATCTCCTCCAGGGTGTGCGGACCGGGCTCCAGGCCCACGTTGGTCATCCGCACCATCGGCAGCCGGGCCCAGCCGTCGGCCCGTACGCTGCCGCCGCAGTCCAAGCCGGCGACGGCGGCCGAGTCCCGACCGGCGAGCACGCCCACCCAGCGCCCCTCGCGCACCGCGTCACGGCGCACCGCCGGGGAGCCCTCGTCGTCGTAGCCGAAGCTGCCGAGCGCGCCGGGGATGGTCGGGTCGATGGTCACGTTCATCAACTCCGAGCCGTAGCGCAGCGAGCCGAGCTGGGCGAGGTCGAGCCAGGAGGTGCCGGCGAAGGCGGCCTCCCAACCGAGGATCCGGTCCAGCTCGATGGCGTGCCCGACCGACTCGTGGATCTGCAGCGCGAGCTGCTCGCCGCCGAGGATCAGGTCGGTCTCGCCGGCCGGGCAGAGCGGCGCGGTGAGCAGCGCCCGGGACTCCTCGGCGATCCGCGCCGCGTGCGCGGCCAGGTCGAGCGAGTCGACCAGTTCCCAGCCGCTGGTGCCGTACTGGCCGCGGTAGCTGGGATAGGAGCGGCGCTGGGTCTCGCCGTCGCCGATCGAGGTGGCGGAGATGCCGCCGCCGCACTCCCGGATCCGCTGGTCGATCCGGTGCCCCTCGCTGGAGACGAACCACTTGGCGGTGTCCCAGACCTGGTAGAGCCCCTCGGCCACGTCGGCGCCGTGCTCGGCCATCGTGCGGGTCGCGCCGACCAGCAGGTCGCCCTTGCTGGACAGTGGGACGCCGAGCGGGTCCACGGTGCACGGCGAGGCCCAGCTCGCGGTGGCCGCTTCGGTGGGCACCAGGTCGACCGCCGGGCCGGGCACCCGGGCGCTCGCGGTGGCCGTCCGCGCGGCGCGCCGGCCGGCGTCCCGGGCCGCGGCGTCCGACAGGTCGGGTACGGCGTGGAAGCCCCAACTCGACCCGACCAGCGCGCGTACGCCCAGCCCGATGCTCTCGTCCTGGGTCAGCTCCTCGATCTCACCGTTGCGGGCCGACATCGACTCGTAGCGACGGTGCATCACGCGGGCGTCGGCGTACCGGGCTCCCGCGTCCAGCGCGGCCTGCACCGCGGCGGTCGCCGCGTCGAACTCGGTCATGCGACCGACCCTAGGCGAGCGCACCGACACTCGTCAGGCGAGCAGATCCTCCGGCCGGATCGTGGCCCGGACGGGCTCGGTCAGTTGCAAGACCTCGCCAGCCTTGGTGACCGATCGCTCGACGTAGTGACCACCCTGCCGTTGGTAGAGGTGCATCGTCAGGGTCTCCTGCTCGACTAGTAGGTACCACTCGATCCCGGCTGCCGCGTAGTAGTGCATCTTCAGCACCTTGTCGGTTGCGGCGTTGCTCGGCGAGATGATCTCGCACACCAGACGGACGTCGGCGGCATCGATGACCAGTGCGCGAAGGTCGACGTCGTTCGTGATGACAAGGTCGGGTATCGGAATGCGGCCAGGTCGGAGCCGAACGTTGACCGCCTCCAGCACTCGAAGGCCGGCTTGCCGGACCGGTGTCCGGAGAGCGGCACGAAGCTCACCGGAAATGTTCTGGTGAAGAGGGGTGGGCCCTGGGGTCACGTGGAGGCTCCCGTCGAAGAGTTCGACGCGCTGGGACGTTTCGCCGAGGGCGAGGTACTCCTCTTCGGTCCACGGGCCGTCGTGGCCGAACACCGCCGCGGTCATGGTCACCTCCACCTCGTGCCGGCGCGAATCCTCTCGTGACTGCCGCAACCATGGTCGCACCCGAAGTGCGGCTGGACGTGGGCTCACCGAGTTGCGACCGTGGATCGCCTGGTGAGGGCTGTTCACGCCGTTGCCGACTCGTTACGCTGACGGCCGCTGACAGCTTCCGGCTCTGTAGCTTATTTTCGCCCTCAGGGATTTGCTGTAGGTTCTCTTCACTACTGAGGGAGGCGGTCGTGGACATGCCGGAGTCGGCGCCGTCCGGGCAACCGGACGACCGCCCCAGCGTGCCGGAGCAGCGCGGCACCGACGCGCCCTACCTGCGGGTGGACGACCTGCGGGTGCGGTTCGACACCGAGGACGGCGTGGTGCGCGCGGTCGACGGGGTGTCGTTCGCGGTGGAGCGTGGCCGGACGCTCGGCATCGTCGGTGAGTCCGGCTCGGGCAAGAGTGTGACCTCGCTGGCCATTCTCGGTCTGCACAACCCGAAGCGCACCAGCGTCACCGGGGAGATCCACGTCGGCGGCCGTCAACTGGTCGGCCTGCCCGAGGCGGAGGTACGCCGGCTGCGCGGCCGGGACATGGCGATGATCTTCCAGGACCCGCTCTCCGCGCTGCACCCGTACTACACGGTGGGGAAGCAGATCGTCGAGGCGTACCGGGTGCACCACCCGCGGGCCGGCAAGCGGGAGGCCCGGCAGCGCGCGGTGGACATGCTCGGCCGGGTCGGCATCCCGCAGCCGGCGCGCCGGTTCGACCAGTACCCGCACGAGTTCTCCGGCGGCATGCGCCAGCGCGCGATGATCGCGATGGCGCTGGCCAACGACCCGGAGTTGCTGATCGCCGACGAGCCGACCACCGCGCTGGACGTGACCGTGCAGGCGCAGATCCTGGACCTGCTGGCCGACCTCCAGGCCGAGTTCCACTCCGCGATCATCATGATCACCCACGACCTCGGCGTGGTCAGCCAGGTGGCCGACGACGTGCTGGTGATGTACGGCGGCCGGGCGGTCGAGCACGGCAGTGTCGAGCAGGTGCTGCGCCGGCCGCAGCACCCGTACACCTGGGGGCTGCTCTCCAGCGTGCCGTCACTGCACGGCGACGCGGACGCGGAGCTGGTGCCGATCCGGGGCAACCCGCCCAGCCTGATCAACCTGCCGTCCGGCTGCGCCTTCCACCCGCGCTGCCGGTACGCCGACCGCAACGGCGGCAAGTCCCGCACGGAGGTGCCGCGGCTGGGGCCGGCCGGCGAGGACGGCCACCTGGTCGCCTGCCACCTGCCCGCCGCCGAGCGGACCCGGCTCTACCAGGAGGACATCGCACAGGTGGGGGTGGCTCGGTGAGCGCGGGGAACGCGCCGGCGACGGTCGATGAGCCGCTGCTGCGGGTGCGCGGGCTGACCAAGCACTTCCCGGTGCGTAGCGGGTTCCGCAACCGCAGCGTGGTGCGGGCGGTGGACGGCCTGGACTTCGACGTGCGCCGGGGCGAGACGCTCGGCCTGGTCGGGGAGTCCGGCTGCGGCAAGACCACCACCGGCCGGATGCTGGTGCGGCTGCTGGAGCCGACCGCCGGCACGCTCAGCTTCGACGGGCGGGACATCACCCACGCCGGGCGCCGGGAGCTGCGGCCGCTGCGGCAGGACCTCCAGATCATCTTCCAGGACCCGTACGCGTCGTTGAACCCGCGGCACACGGTGGGCCGGATCGTCGCCATGCCGCTGGAGGTCAACGGAGTCAAGCCGCCGGGTGGGGTGAAGAAGCGGGTCCAGGAGCTGCTGGAGCTGGTCGGGCTCAACCCGGAGCACTACAACCGCTACCCGCACGAGTTCTCCGGCGGCCAGCGGCAGCGGATCGGCATCGCCCGCGCGCTCGCGCTGCGGCCCAAGCTGATCGTCGCCGACGAGCCGGTCTCCGCGCTGGACGTCTCGATCCAGGCGCAGGTCATCAACCTGCTCCGCGACCTGCAACGCGACCTGGACCTGGCGTTCGTCTTCATCGCCCACGACCTGGCCGTGGTCCGGCACTTCTGCCAGCGGGTGGCGGTGATGTATCTGGGCAAGATCGTGGAGATCGGCGATCGGGCCGACATCTACGAGCGCCCGCAGCATCCGTACACCCGGGCCCTGCTCTCGGCGATTCCGGACATCACCCAGCTCGGCGCCTCGGGGCGGATCCGGCTGGCCGGGGACGTCCCGACGCCGCTCGACCCGCCGTCCGGCTGCCGCTTCCGCACCCGTTGCTGGAAGGCGCAGGAGCGGTGCGCGGCCGAGGAGCCGGCTCTCGTGCCGCGCGGCGGCGACCAGGCCACCGCCTGCCACTTCCCGGAGAAAGGCCCGATCGGCGCCGGCCGGGCGGCGGCCGGCGACGGCGCCTCGCCCGCGGGGAGCGACGAGGTCGACGCGACCGCCGAGGAGGTGACCCGATGAGCCTGTCCCCGACCGAGGGCGTGGCCCTGGCCGAGATCGAGTCCACCGGCGACGGCCCGGAGGAGAAGGCCCTGGTCGGCCGCTCGCCGGGCCAGCTCGTCTGGAGCCGGCTGCGGCGCGACCGTACCGCGCTGGTCAGCGGCGTGGTGCTGGTGGTCTTCGTGCTGCTGGCGCTGGGCGCACCGCTGATCCAGCGGCTGTACGGGATGTCGCCGAACGAGCAGTTCGGCGAGCTGCTGGACGCCACCGGGATGCCGCTCGGCTACGTCGGCGGGGTCAGTGGCGACCACTGGTTCGGGCTGGAGCCCGGCCTGGGCCGGGACATCTTCATCCGGATGATCTTCGGGATCCGCACCTCGCTGCTGATCGCCCTCGGCGCTGCCCTGATCACCACGACCATCGGGGTGGTGCTCGGCATCATCTCCGGCTATCTGGGCGGGGTGGTCGACTCGGTGATCAGCTGGTTCACCGACGTCGCGCTGGCGATGCCGTTCCTGGTCTTCGCGCTGGCCGTGGTGCCGACGTTCTCGCTGCGCTTCTACGGCCCGCGGGACGCCGTGCCGACCTGGTTCGCGGTCACCACGCTGATCGTGGTCTTCGCCGCGTTCGGCTGGACCAGCACCGCCCGGCTGGTTCGCGGCCAGGTGGTGTCGCTGCGCGAGCGGGAGTTCGTGGAGGCGGCCCGGGCCAGCGGCGCCGGGCTGGGGCACATGCTCTTCCGGCAGTTGCTGCCGAACATCTGGGCCCCGATCCTGGTGTCGTTCTCGCTGCTGGTGCCGTCGTACGTGACCGGCGAGGCGGCGCTGTCCTTCCTCGGTGTCGGGCTGCCCGAGTCCGTGCCCAGCTTCGGTCGGATGATCTACCGCAGCATCGACTACCTGCAGACCGACCCGGCCTACGTCTTCTTCCCCGGCATCACGATCTTCGCGCTCGTGCTGGCGTTCAACCTCTTCGGCGACGCGCTGCGTGACGCGCTCGATCCGAAGTCGTCACGGTAAGGGGTCTACGCATGGTGCGCTTCCTGCTGAAGCGGGTGCTGCTGGCGGTCTCGGTGCTGCTCGCGGTGAGCGTGGTCAGCTTCCTGATGTTCTTCGCGCTGCCCCGCGACCCGGTGACCGGCATGTGTCCGAAGAACTGCAACGCCGAGCGGCTGGAGCGGGTACGGACCGAGCTGGGGCTCAACGACCCGAAGGCGGAGCAGTACGCCAACTACATGAAGGGCATCTTCGTGGGCCGCGACCTGGGCAGCGCCCAGGGCGGCGAGTGCGCGGCGCCCTGCCTCGGCTACTCCTACGTCAACAGCGAGGCGGTCACCGACACCTTCGCCCGGGTGCTGCCGGTGACGCTGAACATCGTCATCCCGGCGGCGGTGCTCTGGCTCGCCATCGGGGTGGGGCTCGGCATGATCTCGGCACTACGCCGGGGCTCGCTGCTGGACCGGATCTCGATCGGGCTCACCCTGACCTTCGCGTCGCTGCAGCTCTACTTCGTCGGCGCGGTGCTGCTGCTGATCTTCGTCTACGCGTTGAAGATCCTGCCGACACCACGCTACGTGCCCATCTTCGAGAATCCGGTGGAGTGGGCCCGCGGGCTGGTGCTGGCCTGGGTGACCCTGGCGCTGCTCTTCTCCGCGATCTACGCGCGGCTGTCCCGGGCGCAGATGCTGGAGACGCTCTCCGAGGACTTCGTCCGCACCGCGCGGGCCAAGGGCATGCCGAAGCGGCAGGTGTACGGGCGGCACGCGCTGCGCGCGGCGATCACGCCGATCGTCACCATCGCCGGTCTGGACGTGGGCGCGGCGCTCGGCGGCACGGTGATCACCGAGACCACCTTCGGCATCCAGGGTCTGGGTCGCACCGCCGTGGAGGCGGTCCGGCAGGGCGACCTGCCGACCATCATGGCCACGGTGTTGATCTCCGCCCTCTTCGTCGTCGTCGCCAACGTCGTCGTCGACCTGCTCTACGCCTTCATCGACCCGCGGGTACGCCTCGGCTGACCGCCGTGCCGGGTGCCGATCGTTGTGGCCCCGTTATCTGATCGAAATTTACCAACATCGAAAGCTAGGCGAAGCTTTTCTTCATCGGCGATCCGGAGGAGTGAGTATGCGAGCAAGACACCTCACCGCCATGGGCGGTGCGATCGCACTGGTGGTTGCCCTCGGTGCGTGTAGCGAGAACACCGGCGAGAACGCCGCCGGCGTGGACACCAACACGCCGCGCACCGGCGCCATCGCGACCGACCCCAAGGACTCCCTCGGCCCGGCGCCGGAGGTGCCCGGCGCCACCAAGGGCGGCACCTTCTACATCCTGCGGGAGAGCAAGATCTCCCACCTGGACCCGCAGCGGGTCTACTCGTTCGCCGGCCTGATGGGGAGCCAGCTCTACGCCCGCTACCTCACCACCTTCAAGGACGACGGCAAGGGGAACGTGACCCTGGTCGGCGACCTGGCGGAGACCCCGGGCACCAACGTCAACAACGACTGCAAGGTCTGGGAATTCAAGATCAAGCAGGGCGTGAAGTTCGAGGACGGCCGGCCGATCACCAGCAAGGAGGTCGCGTACGGCATCGCCCGCTCCTTCGACCCGGACCTCACCGGCGGCCCGACCTACATCCAGGAGTGGCTGGTCGACGACCCGCAGTACGACACCAAGTGGGACTTCAAGGCCAACAAGACCTCGCTGCCCCCGGGGCTGACCACGCCGGACGAGCGGACGCTGCGCTTCGAGTTCAACAAGCCCCGCTGTGACCTGCCGTTCGCCGTCTCGCTGCCGGCCACCGCGCCGCTGCCGGCGGACAAGGACACCGGCGTCAACCTGGACAACCACCCGTTCTCCTCGGGCCCCTACAAGATCACCAAGCACACGCCCGGCGTGGAGATGGTGCTTGAGCGTAACGAGCACTGGGACCCGGCCACCGACGCGGTGCGGCACCAGTATCCGGACAAGTTCGTCTGGTCGTTCGGCGCGGACAACGCCACCCAGACCAACCGGGTGCTCGCCGGCACCGGCAACGACGCCGCCGCGGTGGCCACCGGCGGTGTCCCGTCCGAGCTGATCGCCAAGGTCACCGGCGACCCCGCGCTCAAGGAGCGGATGATCGTCGCGGCCACGCCGAACGCGTACCGGCTGAGCATCAACACCAGCCGGGTCACCGACCTGGCGGTGCGCCAGGCGATCAACTACGCGATCGACCGCAGCAGCATCACCAAGAACCTCGGCGGCCCGTACGGCGCCGTGCCGCTGACCACGCTGCTGCCGCCCACCACGCTCGGCTACAAGCAGTTCGACGCCTACCCGGCCGGCGAGACCGGCAACCCGGACAAGGCCAAGGAGGTGCTCGCCGGCAAGACCGCCAACCTGGTGCTCGGCACCGCCGACGACACCCCGTCGCAGGAGACCGCGACCCAGATCAAGAACGCCCTGGAGAAGGCCGGCCTCACCGTGACCGTCAAGGTCATCCCCGAGGACGGCTACCTCGACCACGTGAAGAAGAAGACCAACCCGTGGGACCTCTGGGTCGACTCGTGGGCCGCCGACTGGCCCAGCGGCGCCTCGATCCTGCCGGTGCTCTTCGACGGCCGGAACATCAGGGCCGAGGGCAACAGCAACACCTCTCAGCTGAACAACGACGCGATCAACGCGGAGTTCGACCGGGTGCTCGCGCTCGACCCGGCCAAGCAGGCCGAGGAGTGGAGCAAGCTGGACGAGCGGCTGATGAAGGAGTCGGCCCCGGCCGTGCCGCTGTACACCGAGGTCGTCTCGCTCGCCCACGGCGAGAAGGCCGGCGGCGTCTTCGTCGGCAGCATCTTCGGCTGGGCGAGCTTCGTGAACGCCTACATCAAGCAGTGACGCCAGCCGTCGAGCCGTAACACCCAGGGACTGGCCCCCGGTCGACAACGTCGTCGGCCGGGGGCCACCGCGTTGCCGCGCCGACCGTCGACCGGGTCCCTAGCTCCCCGCGGCGGCTGATCCCCTGGCACCGGGGCGGGTTGCTCCGCCATCGGTTGCGTCTGTTGTCGCCCGAGCGACAACAGACGCAACCAAACCAGAGATCCCGCTCGTGGGCGCTCAGAGGTGGGTGCGGAGGAAATCCAGCTCCAGCTTCAGCAGCCGCTCCGCGGTGCCGCCGGCGGCCATGTGGGTGGCCCCGGTCAGCGGCAGCACGCTGTGCGGGCGGCCGGTGGCCAGCAGCGCCGCCGAGAGCCGCAGCGTGTGCGCCGCCACCACGTTGTCGTCGGCCAGGCCGTGCACCAGCAGCAGCGGCCGCGCCTGCTCCGGGGCCGTCACCGGCTCGCCGGCCAGCTCCACCAGCGAGTGGTGCGCGTAGACGTCCATCCCGTCGTCGGGCAGGCCCAGGTAGCGCTCGGTGTACGCGGTGTCGTAGAGGGCCCAGTCGGTCACCGGCGCGCCGACGATGCCGCACCGGAACAGCTCCGGGTGGCGCAGCACCGCCAGCCCGGCCAGCCAGCCGCCGAACGACCAGCCCCGGACGGCCACCCGGCCCAGGTCGAGGTCGGGATGCTTCTCCGCCAGCGCGGTGAGCGCGTCGACCTGGTCGAGCAGGATCACGTCGGCCACCCGCCGGTGGATCGCCTTCTCGAACGACGGGGCCACCCCGGGCGTGCCCCGGTTGTCCACCACCACCACCGCGAAGCCGGCGTCGGCCCACCACTGCCGCTCCAGCCAGGCCGCCCGGGCGGAGACCACCTCCTGGTGCCCCGGGCCGCCGTAGATGTCCAGCAGCACCGGCAGCCGGCGACCGGTGACGTGGTTGTCGGGGTAGAGCACCGCGCTCGGCAGCCGCCGGTCGGTCACCCGTTCCAGCAGCGGCAGCGGGGAGTACGGCGGGGTGGCGGCCAGCGAGCGGAGCACCGCCACCTCCCGGTCGCCCTGGTACACCGTCCACCGGACGCCCGGATGGTCCAGTGAGGCGCTCCCCACCACCAGCACGTCCCCGCCGACCGCGCCGGTGTGCCAGCCCGGGTCGGTGGTGAGCCGGCGGGCGTCCACACCGCCGCCGATGGTGGTCCGGACCCGGAACAGGTGCCGCTCGCTCGGCTCGCCGTCGCTCGCCTCGACCAGCAGGTCGGCCGGGCCGGAGCCGCCCGGCAGCCGGCCCACCACCCGGCGCACGTAGAGCGAGGGCGGGGTGAGCAGGGTGCCGTCGGCGAAGAGGCAGCGGGCGTCGTACCCGTCGTGGGCCAGTTCGCCGCCGACCAGCACCCGGCCGTCCGGCAGGTGCGCCGGGGTGCCGGCGATCGGCTCCACCCAGCGCGGGTCGGCCAGTTCCGCGTGCACCTGCGTCTCGCCGGTGCGCGGGTCGACGGCCAGCACCAGCCCGTGCTGCTGGGAGCGGCGCAGCACGGTGATCAGCGGCCCGCCGTCGGCCCACTGCACCGAGGTCAGGTAGGGGTAGGTCTCGCGGTCCCAGTGCACGTCGACCCAGCCGCCGTCGAGGTCGAGCAGATGCAGGCTGACCTCGGCGTTCGGCCCGCCCGCCCGGGGGTACGCGACGGTGGTCGGCGGGCTCGCCGGGTCGGCCGGGTCGTGCAGGTGCCACCGGTCGAGCCGGGACTCGTCCACCCGCGCGGCCAGCACCGAGCGGCCGTCCGGCGCCCACCAGTAGCCGCGGAACCGGTCGAACTCCTCGGCCGCGATGTGCTCGGCCAGCCCCCAGGTGACGCCGGAGTCCTCGCCGGCCAGCAGGTTGTCGGTGCCGTCCGGCTCGACCACCCGCAACTGCCCGCGGCGCACCCCCTCGGCGGCGTCGGTCACGTACGCCAGCCGTTCCCCGGTCGGGTCGGGCCGGGGGTCGAGCACCGACCCGACCGCTGCCACCTCGACCACGTCGCCGTGCACCAGGTCGGCCCGGAACAGCCGCCCGGCCAGCGCGAACACGGCCACCCGGCCGGCCCCGTCGAGGGCGTACGAGCCGATGCCGGCGGCGCTCAGCCGCAGCCGCTCGCGCAGCGCCCGCTCACCCGGACCGAGCGCGGCGCTGTCGGCGTCCGCGCCGAGCAGCGCGGCCGGGTCGGCGACCAGCCGTTCCTCGCCGCTGGCGACGTCCAGCAGCCAGAGCGCGTCGGCGGGATCCTCCGGGCCGGCGGAGCGCAGGAAGACCACCCGGGAACCGTCCTCGGCCACCGAGACGGCACGCGGCGCACCGTGGCTGAACCGGCGGGTACGGGCGGCCAGCTCCGGAAAGTCCACAGGCCAGATCGTAGAGCGGGCTCCGGGGTGATGTGGCCGACCTGCCTGGACGCGTACGGGTCGGCGGGGCAGAACCGCCGGTTAGAGTGACCGTCGTGACGACGCTGCCCGACCGACGCCTGCTGCTGGTCCACGCGCACCCCGACGACGAGTCCATCGGCACCGGCTCGACCATGGCCCACTACGCCGCCACCGGCGCCCACGTCACGCTGGTGACCTGCACCCTCGGCGAGGAGGGTGAGATCCATGTGCCGGCGCTGGCTCAGCTCGCCGCCGCCGAGGCCGACCAGCTCGGCGGCTACCGGATCGCCGAGCTGAACGCCGCCTGCGCCGCGCTCGGCGTCACCGACCACCGCTTCCTCGGCGGCGCCGGCCGCTACCGAGACTCCGGGATGATGGGGCTGTCGACCAACGAGCACCCCCGGGCCTTCTGGCAGGCCGACCTCGACGAGGCCGCCGGGCACCTGGTGGAGATCATGCGGGAGGTACGCCCCCAGGTCATGATCACGTACGACGGCAACGGCTTCTACGGCCACCCGGACCACATCCAGGCGCACCGGGTCGCGATGCGCGCGCACCAGCTGGCCGCCGCCGAGGGCTTCGCCCCGGCGAAGGTCTACTGGACGGCCATGCCGCTGAGCGTGCTGGAGGCCGGCATGAACCACTTCGTCGAGTCGTCGGACAACCCCTTCGCCGGCATCGAGGACCTCACCGAGCTGCCCTTCGGCACCCCCGACGCGGAGATCGCCGCCCGGATCGACGCCACCGAGCAGCACGCCGCCAAGGAGGCGGCGATGCGCGCGCACGCCACCCAGATCCCGGCCACCTCCTGGCTCTACTCGATCGCCGGCAACTTCGGCAGCGAGTTCATGGGCGTGGAGTACTACACCCTGGCGGTGGGCGAGAAGGGGCCGGGCTCCGGGCCGTACGGCTGGGAGGACGACCTGTTCGCCGGGCTGGACGTGGCCGACGGCCCGGACCGGTCCCCGGTCGCGGCGGCCGGTCTCCGGTGACCCTGCCCGCCGCGCCGATGTCGGTCGCCCCGGACGAGACCACCCCGCCGCCGGCCAGGCGGCCGCACCCGCTGCTCGACCTCGCGCTGCGGTGGGCCGGCGGCCTGGTGGCGGTGCTCGCCGGGGTGGCGACCGGGCTGCTGGAGCTGCTGCTCGCCACGGTCCGGGTCGGCGGGCAGTTGATCGGCGTCTCGGCGCTGGTCGCGATCGGCGCGAACATCGCGCTGAGCTGGTTCGCGCACGAGGCGGTCGGCCGCCGGTGGGCGGTGGCGCTGCCCGCGGTGCCCTGGTTCGCGCTGATGGCGGTGGCCGCGGTCCGCACCGACGAGGGCGACCTGCTGCTCGCCGGGGACAACTGGGTCGGGCTGGCGATGATCGTGGCCGGCGCGATGACCTTCGCGGTGATGGGCTTCCGGCAGATCCTGGCGGCGCCGCCGCCGGTGCGTGCGGGGGACTGACGGCACACAGCTTCCGGTGGTAAGTATTCCTGCCAGGAAGCCCGCCGCCGCGGCGGGCGCGGGTACGGCGGGAGGCGTGCGATGAGGGAGCGGTGGCGCGCGATCGGTTTGCTCGCGGTCGCGCTGTTCGCGGTCAACGTGGTCGCCCGGCTGATCATCCGGTTCGGTTTCGACGGTGCCGACGACACCACCGCCGCCGACCGGGTGTCGCTCGGGATGTTCGTGGTGATCGGCCTGGTCCTGGCCGTGCTCGCGTTCGTCTGGGGGCGGCGTTGGCCGGTGCGCCGCTGGGCGGCCGAAATGGCCGCCGGGGTGGGCTTGGCGCTGCTGCTGACCGTGCTGGTCGGGCCGCTGCTGGTGGGCCAGAACCCGTTCGGCGGGGGCGCCGGCACGTTCTTCGCCCAGATCTGGCTCTACCTCGCCGCCACGGCGGCCGGGGTGCTGCTCGGTTACCTGGTCCTCACCGCGCTCGGCCTCGATCACCGCTCGCAGACCCTGAAGCGGTACGCCGAGATCAAGATGACCAAGCCGCGCCGCCCGGTCCGGCGCTGATCCGGCGCCGCGCGGCTCGCTGTCCGGGGATGTCGCGGTGTCCTGGTCACGAGGACACCCCGGTATCCCTGATCTCGTGTTGATCAGTGCGGAGCGACCCGGGTCAGGTACGTGTGGTGGGTGGTGAAACCGAGCCCGCGGTAGAGCGCCACCGCCCCGGTGTTGCGCTGCTCCACCTGGAGGAAGGCGTGGCTGGCCCCGGTCGCCGCCCCCCAGGCCGCGAGCGCCCGGATCACCCGGCCGGCCAGCCCCTGCCGCCGCGCCTCGGGCAGCACCTCGATGAGGCTCAGCCCCAGCCAGCGCCCGCCGCCGGTGACCGTGCCCCGGCCCACCGCGACCAGCGTGCCGGCGGCGGACACCTGGGCGAAGCGGACCTGGTCCACGGCGGTGAGCACGTGCCGGGCGGCGTCCGGCAGGCCGCCCTTGCGGCCGGCGGCGATCGCCAGCCAGTCGTCGGACGGCGTGTCGACCAGCTCGACCGGCGGCACCCCGGCGTGCTCCGGCGGGCCGGGCGGCAGCGCGGCCAGCGGCATGGTCTGCACCAGCACCAGCGGGCGGCTCTGCCAGCCCCGCGCGTCCAGTTCGGCGCCGACGGGCGCGGCGAGCGGCAGCGGGGTGTTCACCAGCGCCGGCTGCCCGCGCTCGGTGTACCAGCGGACGACCGCGTCGACCGCCGCCGGCAGCGGGCGGTCCGGGTCGCCCACCGGCAGCGCGCTGTTGGCCCGGCCGGTCCAGCCGTCGGCGCTGCGCAGCAGCCAGCCGCCGAGACGTTCCCGGGTGGGCGCGGGCCAGGCCTCGTCGGCGGCCAGTTCCAGGGCGGCCACCGCGGCGGCGGTCGGCCGGCGCGACGGCGGCACCCGCTTGGCCCGGTGCACCTCGGACCGGGGCACCTGGAGCCGCCCCTGCTCGGTGGTGAGGGTGAGATGGGTCTCGCTCAGCTCGACCAGCTCGCCGAGGGCGTCCGAGAACAGGGGTCTGCCTTCGCGAATCCCCACAATCCGGCGGACCACCACCCGGTGGCCCACATCCTGCTGACCGAGCACGATCGACCCCCTCCCCGGCGAGATACTAGGCTCTAACCGTCGCGGGTGATCGCGGCGTGTCTTGCGGAGGAGAAGATCGGTGACCTACATCATCGCCGAGCCGTGCGTGGATGTGCTCGACAAGGCATGCATCGAGGAGTGCCCGGTCGACTGCATTTACGAGGGCAACCGGATGCTCTACATCCACCCCGACGAGTGCGTCGACTGTGGTGCCTGTGAGCCGGTCTGCCCGGTCGAGGCGATCTTCTACGAGGACGACGTCCCGGAGCAGTGGAAGGACTACACCGCGGCCAACTACGAGTTCTTCGAGGACCTGGGCTCGCCCGGTGGGGCCTCGAAGATCGGCAAGGTGGAGAAGGACGCGACCTTCGTCGCCGCCCAACCGCCGCGCGGAGAGGGCCACTGAACCGGCCCGGGCCGGTCTCGTCGCGGCTGCCCGAGTTCACCTGGGACGCCCTGGACGCCGCGGCCGCACTGGCCGCGGCGCATCCGGACGGCATGATCAACCTCTCCATGGGTACGCCGGTCGACCCGGTCCCCGAGGTGATCAGACGGGCGCTGGCCGACGCGTCGGACGCCCCCGGCTACCCGCTGACCGCCGGCACCCCCGCGCTGCGGGAGGCGATCGCGGCCTGGGTCGCCCGCGCCTGCGGGGCCGGCGTCGACGGGCTGGGCGTGCTGCCGACGATCGGCTCCAAGGAGCTGGTGGCCTGGCTGCCCACCCTGCTCGGGCTCGGCCCCGGCGACGTGGTGGTGATCCCGTCCGTCTGCTACCCCACGTACGAGGACGGCGCCCGGCTCGCCGGCGCCACCACGGTGCGCACCGACTCGCTGACCGCGGTCGGCCCGACCCCCCGGGTGCGGCTGGTCTGGGTCAACTCGCCCGGCAACCCGACCGGCCGGGTGCTGCCCGCCGCCCACCTGCGCAAGGTCGTCGACTGGGCCCGCGAGCGGGGCGCGGTGGTCGCCAGCGACGAGTGCTACCTGCCGCTGGGCTGGTCCGCCGAGCCGGTCTCGGTGCTCTCGCCCGAGGTCTGCGGCGGCTCGTACGACGGGGTGCTGGCGCTGCACTCGCTCTCCAAGCGGTCCAACCTCGCCGGCTACCGGGCCGGTCTGGTCGCCGGCGACCCGGCGCTGGTGGCCGAGCTGCTCAAGGTCCGCAAGCACGCCGGGATGATCGTGCCGGCGCCGGTTCAGGCCGCCATGGTGGCCGCGCTGGGCGACGAGCGGCACGCCGACGAGCAGCGGGAGCGCTACCGGGCCCGGCGCGAGCGGCTGCACGCCGCGTTCACCGCCGCCGGGTTCACCATCGAGCACTCCGAGGCGGGGCTCTACCTGTGGATGACCCGGGGTGAGGACTGCTGGCAGACGGTCGACTGGCTGGCCCGCCGGGGCATCCTGGTCGCCGCCGGCGCTCTTTACGGCCCGGCCGGCGGGCAGCACGTCCGGGTGGCGCTGACCGAGTCGGACGAGCACGTCGCGGCGGTTCCCGGCCGGCTCCGGGACTGACCGCGGGGCCGAAGGGCTGCTGGAAAAGCGATATCCTCGGCGCCGAACCGAGTCGGGGTGTCCTCGACTCGTACCGACCGAAACGCCGAGGTGCGTGATGGTGGACAGGCCCGGTGAGCAGTTGCGGGCCGCCGTGGTGGGCACCGGCCTCATCGGCGGGTCGATCCTGCTCCGGCTGCACGAGTCGGGCGTGCCGGTCACCGGCTGGGACCCGGACGCGGCGACCCGGGTCGAGGGGCGCCGGCTCGGCGTGACCTTCCCCGACGACCTCGGCGAGGCGGTCCGGGACCGCGACGTGGTGCTCCTCTGCGGGCCGCTGCCGACCCTGCCGGAAACCCTGCTCACCGTCGCCAAGTACGCGCCCGACGGCTGCGTCGTCACCGACGTCGGCAGCACCAAGGGCGCGGTGTCGGCGTTCGCCGTCGAGCACGGGCTGACCGATCGGTTCGTGCCCGGGCACCCGATGGCGGGCACCGAGCGGTCCGGGTTGACCGCCGCCGTCCCGGCGCTGTTCGAGGGGGCGGCCTGGGTGCTCTGCCCGGCCGCCGAGGGGCTGCCGGCGTTCCGGCTGCTGGCCGACCTGGTGCTGGACGTCTTCGCCGCCCGGGTGGTCCCGATGTCCCCGTGCGTGCACGACTCGGTGGTCGCGCTCTCCTCGCACGTGCCGCACCTGCTGGCCGGCGGGCTCGCTGGCGCGGTCGCCGGCTCGGCGGTACGCGACGCGGTGCTCGGGCTCGCGGCGGGCAGCTTCCGGGACGGCACCCGGGTGGCCGGTACGCCGGCGAAGCGTACGGCCGACATGCTCTTCAACAACCGGGAGCAGGTGGTCCGGCAGCTCGACCAGGTGACCGCGGTGCTCGGCGAGCTGGCCGCCGCGCTGCGCGCGGACGACATGGACGCTCTGGTCGGGCACTACCGGCGGGCCCGGGAGGTACGCACCGCCCTGCTCGACCGCGACCTGCACCCGCACCACCGGGACTTCCCGGTCGACGGCGACCACGCGGCCGAGCTGGCGTACCTGCTGGAGCTGGGCGCGGCGGGCGGCTACCTGACCCGGTGCCGGGTCGACGCCGGCACGGTGTCGTACACCGGCCACCGCCCGGACGGGCCGGCGGCCCCCGGGGCGTCCTGAGGCGGCGGCCGGGCATCGGACGCACGGCGGTCGGGCCGCCGTTAGGGTGAGGGCATGGTGGACGGGCCGGTGGTGGCGGTGCGTGGCGAGGCGTACCGGGAGGTGCCGCCGGAGATCGCCCGGTTCACGGTGACCGCGCGGGCCCGCGACCGCGACCGCGAGGCCACCCTGGCCCGGCTGGCCGAGCGGGCCGCCGCGGTCCGGGTGCTGCTCGAGGGGTACGGCCCGACGATCGAGCGCCGGGAGACCGGCGAGCTGCGCGTCCGCCCCGAGACCCGGCGGGCCACGGAGCGGGTGGTGGCCTGGCACGGCAGCGTGACCACCGCCGTGACGCTCGGCGACTTCACGGCGCTGGGCGAGCTGATGCTCCGCCTGGCCGACCAGGACCAGGTCGAGGTGGCCGGGCCCTGGTGGTCGTTGCGCCCGGACAGCCCGGTCCACCGGGAGGCGCGGCACGCCGCGATCGCCGACGCGCTGCTGCGCGCCAGGGAGTACGCCGAGGCGCTCGGCGCCCGGGTGACCGCCCTGATCGAGCTGGCCGACGCCGCCGCCACCGAGCAGCCGATGTTCGCCCGGGCCGCGTACCGGGAGGCCGCCGGCGGGCTGCCGGAGCTGGAACTCGACCCGCAGCCGCAGCCTGTCCAGGCGACCGTGCAGGCACGGTTCGCGATCAGCGAGCCGGTCCTGGGCTGATGCCGGCGGCCCGGATCCTCCCCGTCGACGAGCTGGTGGCGCGGGCGCGCGCCCTGGCCGAGGCCGGTCCACGGCAGCTGCTCGGCATCGCCGGCGCGCCCGGCGCCGGCAAGTCGACGCTGGCCGAGCGGGTGGTCGCGGCGGTCGGCCCGGCCGCCCGGCTGGTGCCGATGGACGGCTTCCACCTCGCCCAGGCCGAGCTGCACCGGCTGGGCCGGGCCGAGCGTAAGGGCGCGGTGGACACCTTCGACGCCAACGGCTACGTCTCGCTGCTGCGTCGGTTGCGCCGGCTGGAGCCGACCTCGGTATGGGCGCCGGCGTTCCGCCGCGACCTGGAGGAGCCGATCGCCGGTGCGATCGAGGTGCCGCCGGAGGTCCGGCTGGTGGTCACCGAGGGCAACTACCTGCTGCTGCCCGACTTCCCCTGGGAGGAGGTGCGGGCGCTGTTGCACGAGGCGTGGTTCCTCGACCTGGACGCCGAGCTGCGGCTGCGCCGGCTGACCGCCCGGCACGTGGCGTACGGGCGGTCGCCGGAGCAGGCCCGGGCCTGGGCGATGGGCAGCGACGAGGCCAACGCCACCCTGGTCGCCGGCACCGCCGACCGGGCCGACCTGGTGGTCCGGCTAGCCGAACCCCCGCCGGGGTGACGGCACCGCCTGCCGCAGCAGCCAGGCCACCCGGGACCGCTCCCGGTGGAACTCCGACGAGTCCGGGTAGCCGCTGTGGTTGCGGATCGGCGGGTCGGCCACCTCGCCGGCGGTGGGGTGCAGCGCATCCGGGTCGCGGACGGCCACGTCGCGTTCTCCGGCGGTGACCGGCCAGCCGAGCGGGTCGGTGTTCCGCCAGAAGTTCGTCCAGCCGGTGCCCCCGCCCGGCCGGCGCAGCGCCTCGGCCAGCACCGGCAACCGGTCCGGCCCGAAGTACGCCGGGAAGACCCGCCCGTAGAGGCGGGTGAGCTGGCAGCCGTAGGAGAAGAACCAGATCCGGCGCCGCCACCGGGTCGGCAGCTGGAGGATCACCGCGGCGCAGAGCACGGTGCCCTGGCTGTGTCCGGAGAGGATGATCCCGTCCATCCGGCGATGGTCGTTCGGCGCCAGCGCCAGCAGCCCGGCGGTGCGGGTCTGCAGTTCCGGCACGGCCCGCTCGGCGTAGCTCGGCGGGGCCAGCGGATGTGCGGCCCGGGGCCAGAAGGTGCCCACGTCCCAGACCACGCCGACCGTACGGCGCACCGTGTCGTTGCGGTAGACCAGCAGGCCGATGGTGGCGACCAGCGCCGGTAGCCAGCCGAGCAGCGCGTCGCCCGCGTCGGCGGCGGCCCGGACCACCGCCGCGCCGCCGGTCGCGGTGACCGGGTGCGGCGGGGACCGGGTGAGCACGGCGGCGCAGCCGAGCGTGACCACCGCCGCGGCGGCGACGGCGTACCCGCCGACCAGCCGCAGGCCGTGCTCGCCGACGAGGCGGTGCAGCGCCCGGAAGGTGCTGACGTCCCGGCTGCGGCGCAGGTCGTGGCCGGAGAGCGCGTGCCCGGGCGGCACCAGCGCGGCGTACTCCTGCCGGCGCAGCCGGTGGAAGAGCAGGCCGGCCACGGCCAGTGTGCCGGCGAGAGCCAGCAACGCGACGGCGAAGGCGAGCCCGGCCCACATCACCGGCACCGGCGGCACGACGGTGGGCGGGGCACCGGACGGAGCCGTGTCGAGCCGGTCGGTGACCCAGTAGAGCAGCCCACCGCTGTAGGAGATGCAGAGCACCCAGCCGAAGCCGGCGATCACCGCCGGTCCGCGGCGGCCCCAGGCCAGGTCGGTGTGCGCGGCCAGCGGTTGGGTGTCGACGGCGGACCGGGTCCGGGGGAGCAGCAGGCCGGTGCCGGCCAGGACGATCGCCACCAGGGCGACCAGCCAGATCTCCAGCTGCCGCGGGGCGGCCGGCAGGCCGGGTAGCCAGCCGGAGAGCCATCCGACGCCGAGGGGGAGCAGCAGGCCGGCGGCGAGCGGTGCCGCCAGGGCCCGCCGGCCGGAGCGGGACACCGCGCCGATGGCGATCAGCAGCAGCAGTTGGCCGGTGCCCAGCCAGGTGATGATCCAGTCGAAGCCGGGCAGCGACCGGTCGGCCGCGCAACCGGGGCCGGCCGGGTCCCGGGCGCAGCCGGGCGGTGGGCGCAGCGCGGCCAGGGGCGTGCCGGCCGGGCCGTCCGGCAGCAGCAGGAGCAGCACGGTGCCGGCCAGCCCGAGCCCGGTGAGCGCGAACAGGCCGCCGCTCAACCGGCCCAGCGGGGTGTGCCCCGCGCGCCGGGTCAGCCACGGCCGGCCCAGCACGACCACGGTACAGAGCAGCACCGCGGCGAGGCACGCGACCGTCGCCCAGGCGATCGCGGCGCGCGGTCCGCGGGGCGGGTCCATGGCGAGTACCGCACCGAGCGGCACTGCGGCCGCGACGGCGGCGCCGGTGCACAGGTGCAGCAGGCCGGCGCGGCGCAGCTGGCCCTCCCCGGACCAGAAGGTCGGGTCCTGCAAGGGGTTCACCGGCCGGCCCGGGGGCGGCTCCGGCGGGGGCGGCGCCGTCTCCGGCTGCGGCACGGCGGGCGGTCCGCCCACCGGCACACCGGCCGGTGCCCGGCCGGTCACCGGGGCGGTCGGGGCGGCCGGCATCTCCGCCTCGTACTGGTAGGTCCGCCAGGCCACCAGGCCGAGCACGGTGAGCAGGCCGAGCGGCACGACCAGGCCGACGGCGAGCGACCGGGCGCCCTCGCGCCACCAGCCATGGGCGAGGAACTCCCACGGTCCGGGGGCTCGGGCCAGACACTCCCGGTCCACGCACTGCCAGCCGATCAGGTCGACGCCCACGCCGGACAGGGTGAGCATCAGGGTGCCGGTCATGCTGAGGCAGAACAGCCGGATCAGCCAGGCGGTGAGGCCGGCCCGGCTGCGCCAGCGTTCGGCGTCCGGGTCGGCCGGGATCTCCGGTCGGGCGTGCAGCGCGACGTTGGCCAGGGTGAACGGGAGCAGCAGCGTCCACAGGGCCCGCTCGACGTCGCGCGCGGTCCGCGCGCCCGAGGTCAACTGCCCCCAGCTGTACGCCTCGACGACGACCGGGTCGTCCGGGCCGGTGGCCGTCGAGCGGTAGAAACCGGTGACCGGGCCGCCGGCGACCAGCCACGGCCGGGGCGGATCGGCGCCCGCTTCGCCGCGCAGGCCCAGGGTCTGGTGCGGCGGGGTGTTGGACACCCCGTGCACGCGCAGTTCGAGGACGCGACCGACCATCCCCGCCTCCTGGGTGACGACGTCACCACCCACAGTGCCTGGTCGGTGAGCGATCCGCCATCCACCGAGGAGCTGTTTGTGCAGGTCGTGGCCTTGATCGCGTCAGCCGAGCTGGCGTATCGGGCGGGCCGGGTTACCGACCGCGACGACGTTGGGCGGAAGGTCCCGGGTCACCACGGCGCCCGCGCCGACCACCGTGTTCTCACCGACGGTGACCCCGGCGAGCACGATCGCGCCGCCGCCGAGCCAGACGTTGTCGCCGAGGGTGATCGGTCTGGCCGCCTCCCACTTCGCCCGGCGGGGCTCGGGCTCCACCGGGTGGGTCGGGGTGAGCAGCTGCACGTTCGGTCCGACCTGGACGTCGGCGCCCACGGTGATCGGCGCGACGTCGAGGAAGACCGCGTGGTAGTTGACGAAGGTGCGCGGCCCGAGCCGGATCTGCCAGCCGTAGTCGCAGTAGAACGGGGGCCGGACCCAGGCCCCCTCGCCCACCTCGCCGAGCAGTTCGCGCAGGGCGGCGAGGCGGCGTTCCGGGTCGGCCGCGGGACTGGTGTTGAAGCGTTCCACCAGTTCGGCGGCGCGGTCGAGGTCGGCGTTGATGGCCGGGTCGTCGGCGATGTACGGCGCGCCGGCGAGCATCCGTTCCCGCATGGACGTCACCCGCCGATCATGCCCGCCCGGCCGGTCGACGTGTTGGCTACTCCGTCATCTTTCCGTCTTCCTTATGCATACCCGGTATGCAATTCTGACGGTCGTCAATGTGTCTCTCAGTGGATGAACGCTTCCCGAGGAGGATCCGTTGCACCGAATCAGAAAACTGGCCGGCCTCGGCCTCGCGCTCGGTCTGGTGCTGGGCACCCCCGGCCTGGCCGTGGCCGAGGCCCCGACCGCCCCGACCTCGGCCGGGCCGGACGCCGCCGCCCGGCCAAGCGCACCGACCGCCGGGCGATCCGCCAGCGTCACCCTGCTCACAAGCGACCGGGTCACCGTCACCGCCACCGGCTCCGCCAGCGTACGGCCGGGTCCGGGACGGGACGGCGTCCGCTTCCTGACCCGCCGGGAGCGGGGCCACCTCTCGGTCGTGCCGCACGACGCCCTGCCGCTGATCCGGGCCGGCCGGGTCGACCGGCGGCTCTTCGACGTCACCGAACTGATCGCGGCCGGCTACGACGACGCCCGGCGGGCCGACCTGCCGGTGCTGATCGCCGGGGGCGCGGGGAACGCCCGGCGCGCCGCCACACCCGCGGGCGTGACGGTCACCCGCGACCTGCCCGCCATCGGCGGGGTGGCCGCCCGGGCGGCCAAGCAACGCACCGGGGAACTCTGGGCGGCGCTCGCCGCCGCCGGCGCCCGGGTCGACACGGCGGGGGGTGTCGACAGGGTCTGGCTGGACGGCCGGCGGCGGATCACGCTGGAGCGCAGCGTCCCGCAGATCGGCGCTCCGGCGGCGCACCAGGCCGGCTTCACCGGTCGGGGCGTACGGGTCGCGGTGCTGGACACCGGCGTCGACGCCGGGCACCCGGACCTGGCCGGTCGGGTGGCCGAGGCGCGCAACTTCACCGAGGAGGCGGTGCCGGGCGACGTGATCGGGCACGGCACCCACGTCGCCTCGATCATCGCCGGTGGGGGCGCCGCCTCGGGTGGGCGCTACCGGGGCGTGGCGCCGGACGCGACGTTGCTCTCCGGCAAGGTGTGCGAGACGAACTGGTGCACCGACTCGGCGATCCTGGCCGGCATGCACTGGGCCGCCGTCGAGCAGCGGGCAGACGTGATCAACATGAGCCTCACCGGCGGCGACACCCCGGAGGTCGACCCGCTGGAGGCGGCCGTGCAGGAGCTGACCGCGCAGACCGGCGCGCTCTTCGTGGTCTCCGCCGGCAACGACGGCGGCCTCGCCCCGGTCGGCTCGCCGGGCACCGCGGACGACGCGCTCGCCGTCGGCGCCGTCGACCGGGATGACGCGCTCGCCTACTTCTCCAGCCGTGGCCCCCGCGTCGGCGACGACGCCCTCAAGCCGGACCTCACCGCGCCGGGCGTGGAGATCGTCGCCGCCCGCGCCGCGGACGGGGTGATCGGTGACCCGGCGGGGGACGGGTACGTCTCGCTCTCCGGCACCTCGATGGCCGCCCCGCACGTCGCCGGCGCGGCGGCGCTGCTCGCCCAGCGGCACGGCGACTGGACCGCCGGCCAACTCAAGGCGACCCTGATGGCCGCGGCGAAGCCGCACCCGGAGCAGACCGCGTACGAGCAGGGCGCCGGCCGGGTCGACGTGGCGCGGGCGATCGACCAGCGGGTGACCAGCGAGCCGGCGAGCGTGTCGTTCGGCCGGGCGCCCTGGCCGCACGCCGACGACACCCCGATCACCCGGGAGGTGACCTGGCGGAACACCGGACCGGCCGAGCTCACCCTCGGCCTCACCGTCGAGGCCACCGGTCCGGCGGGCGCCCCGGCGCCGGCCGGCATGTTCACCCTGAGCGCGAACCGGGTCACCGTCCCGGCCGGCGGCACGGCCACTGCGACGGTCACCGCCGACACCCGGCTCGACGGCCCGGACGGCCACTACACCGGCCGGATCGTCGCCCGCTCCGGCGACACCGTCGCGATCACCCCGCTGGCGGTGAACCGGGAGGTGGAGAGCTACACGCTCACCGTCCGGCACCTGGGGCGCGACGGCGCGCCGACCGACCGGCACAGCACCACCCTGGCCGGACTGGACGGCTTCGTCGTCCACGACCTGTACGACCCGGACGGCACCGCCGAACTGCGGGTGCCCAAGGGGCGGTACGGCCTGTCCAGCTACCTGTTCACCGTGGACGGCGACCAGGTGACCGACTCCGCGATCCTGGCCCGGCCCGAGCTGGTGCTCGACCGGGACACCGCGATCACCGTCGACCTGCGGCGGGCGAAGCCGGTCCGCACCACCGTGCCCCGGCGGGACGCCACCCCGGTGCTGGTCGACGTCGGCGCGAACTTCACCGCCGCCGACGGCAGCTCCTACAGTTTCGGCCTGCTGGGCTTCGACTTCACCGGGATGGCCAGCGGACAGGTCGGCCCGGCCGGCTCGGCCGAGCGCTTCGTCGGCACGGTGAGTAGCCAGTGGGCCGACCGCGAGGCGGCCAGCAGCCCGTACCTCTACGCGCTGAGCGAGGGGTTCCCCGGCCGGATGCCGGCCGGCTTCGACCGGCACTACCGGGCGCGCGACCTGGCCACCGTCACCCAGCGGTTCCGGGGCGGCTATCCCGACCTGGCCGCGGAACGGATGGTCTTCGCGCACCTGGAGCCGGACGTCGGCGGCTGGGCGGCGGTGCTGCCGACGGCGGTGCCGGGGCAGCGGGTGGAGCACTACAACACCCGGGGCGTGCGGTGGTCGTCGGAGCTGCTGTTCGGGGTGCGGACCGACGACGGCTGGCTCGAACCCCGGGCCGCGTTGGCGTCCGAGGCACGGGCCTACCGGGCCGGCCGGCACCTGCGGGAGAGCTGGAACTCCGCGCCGTACGGCCCGTCCTTCCCGGTGCCGCGCTGGCCAGGGCAGGGGGTCACCCGGCAGGGTGACGTGATCGTGCTGGACGTGCCGCTGCACAGTGACGCCGAGGGGCACGCCGGCGGCTCGGTCGCCGACACCGCCCGGACCGCCCTCTACCGCGACGGCGTGCTGGTCGGGGAGAACGCCGAGCCGGGCTACGGCGAGTTCGAGGTGCCGCCGGGCGCCGCGGACTACCGGCTGGAGACGCTGTCCCGGCGTGGTTTCACCGACCTCAGCACCGAGGTGGCCACGGCCTGGACGTTCCGGTCCCGGCACGTGGCCGGCGAGGACTACGCCCGGTTGCCGGCGATGGCGATCCGGTTCGCGCCGCGGCTGGACGCCGGCAACGCGGCTCCGGCCGGCCGGGAGTTCGTGATCCCGGTCCAGGTGCGGCGGCAGCCCGGCGCGCCGGGCGGACGGGTCGCCGCGCTGACCGTCGAGGTCTCCTACGACGGTGGGGTGACCTGGCAGCGGGCCCGGGTCCGGCCGGCCGGCGACGGCTGGGCGGCCGGCGTGCGGCATCCGGCCGGCGCGGGTCACGTGTCGCTGCGGGCCACCGCCCGGGACACCGCCGGCAACACGGTGACCACCCGGATCATTCAGGCGTACCGGCTGCGCTGAGGCGTACCGCCTCCGGGTCCGCGGCGTGCCGCGGACCCGGAGGTGCTGCCGTCAGTCGTTGGCGTGCAGCGCCGCGTTCAGCTCGATGCCCCGGCCGGTACGCGGCCGGGCCTCCAGCGCGCCGGTCACCGAGTTGCGCCAGAAGAGCAGGCCGTCCAGGCCGGAGAGTTCGCGGGCCTTGACCACTCGGCCGTCCGGCAGGGTGATCTTGGAGGCGGCGGTGATGTAGCAGCCGGCCTCGACCACGCAGTCGTCGCCGAGCGAGATGCCGACGCCGGCGTTCGCGCCGACCAGGCTCCGCTCGCCGATCCGCACCTTCTCGGTGCCGCCGCCGGAGAGCGTGCCCATGATCGAGGCGCCGCCGCCGATGTCCGAGCCGTCACCGACCAGCACGCCCTGCACGATCCGCCCCTCGACCATGGAGGCGCCGAGCGTGCCGGCGTTGAAGTTCACGAAGCCCTCGTGCATCACCGTGGTGCCGGAGGCCAGGTGGGCGCCGAGCCGGACCCGGTCGGCGTCGGCGATCCGGACGCCGGAGGGGACCACGTAGTCGGTCATCCGGGGGAACTTGTCCACCCCGTGGACGACCAGGTGGCGGCCGGCGGCCCGCTCGATCACCCGCAGCTCGTCCACCCGCTCCGGTGGGCATGGCCCGGCCGAGGTCCAGGCCACGTTGGCCAGCTTGCCGAAGATGCCGTCCAGGTTGACCTCGTTGGGCCGGACCAGGCGGTGGGAGAGCAGGTGCAGCCGGAGGTACGCGTCGGCGGCGTCGGAGATCGGGTCGTCCAGCGAGCCGATCACGGTGGTCACCTCGACCGTACGCAGACCGGGCAGCGACCGCTCGCCGACCGCGCCCGGCGGC
Organism: Micromonospora sp. CNZ280; assembly: GCF_011759515.1. Taxonomy (NCBI): domain Bacteria; kingdom Bacillati; phylum Actinomycetota; class Actinomycetes; order Micromonosporales; family Micromonosporaceae; genus Micromonospora; species Micromonospora sp. CNZ280. The sequence goes on along the minus strand of NZ_JAAOYP010000001.1, from coordinate 1,042,603 downwards.
AGGTCGAGCACGTCGGCCTGGTCCTCGCCGGGCACCAGCGGCAGCTCGCCGAGCCCCAGCTTCCCGGTCGGGTACCAGGTGTCGAGCACCTGGTCGTCGGCGGTGACAGTGGCCAGGCCGATGCCCCAGGCGGAAACTGCGGACGTCACTGATTCACCTTTCGTTCGCGGCTGCGGGGCTCGCAGGCTCACTCCTCGCGCTCACCTGAACTGACGGTACCGTGCGAACCATGGAGAACCCGCTGACCCCCGAGGTCCTCGCCGATCCGGTGGCGCTGACCCGCGCCCTCGTCGACATCGAGTCCGTCTCCCGCAACGAGAAGGCGATCGCCGACTGCGTCGAGGAGGTGCTGCGCGGGGTGCCGCACCTGACCACCTTCCGGTACGGCAACACGGTGATGGCGCGTACCGACCTCGGGCGGAGCCAGCGGGTGGTGCTCGCCGGGCACCTGGACACCGTGCCGCTGAACAACAACTTCCCGTCCACCATGCGCGGCGACCTGATGTACGGCTGCGGCACCTCGGACATGAAGTCCGGCGTCGCGTTCGCGCTGCACCTGGCGGTGACCCTGCCCGACCCCCGGTACGACGTGACGTACCTGTTCTACGAGGCCGAGGAGATCGAGTCGAAGTACAACGGGCTGGAGCTGGTCGGCGCGGCGCACCCGGAGTGGCTGGTGGCCGATTTCGCGGTGCTGCTCGAACCGACGTACGGCATCGTCGAGGCCGGCTGCCAGGGCACCATGCGGGCGATCGTCACCACCCACGGCGAGCGCGCCCACGCGGCCCGGTCCTGGCACGGGGTGAACGCCATCCACGGGGCCGGCGAGGTGCTGCGCCGGCTGACCACGTACGAGGCGCGCCGGGTGACCATCGACGGCTGCGACTACCGCGAGGGGCTCAACGCGGTCCGGATCACCGGCGGGGTGGCCGGCAACGTCATCCCCGACCGCTGCGAGATCGAGATCAACTACCGGTACGCCCCGGACCGCGACCCGGCGGCCGCCGAGGCCCACCTGCGCGAGGTCTTCGCCGGCTTCGACCTGGCGGTGACGGACGCGGCGGCCGGCGCGCCGCCCGGGCTGGACGCGCCGCCGGCACAGGAGTTCCTGGCCGCCGTCGGCGCCGCGCCGATCGGCAAGCTGGGCTGGACCGACGTGGCCCGGTTCGCGGCCATGGGCATCCCGGCGCTGAACTTCGGCCCGGGCGACCCCAACCTGGCCCACCACCGGGACGAGCACGTCGAGATCAGCAAGATCCGCGACGGCGCCGTCACCCTGCACCGCTGGCTGGCCCCCGCCTAATGGGAGCTGTCGGGTGAGCCGTTGGCAGACTCGACACCGGTAGCCGCGGGTGGGTGAGCACTCCCCTCGCCTGGACTTGGAAGTCCTGGGGTCAGAGCGTGCCCCCGCTCGTGGTCGGGAGAGGAACGGCTGATGGGGTGTCGTGCCCGCCGCTGCGCGTGAGCACTGGTCCATTAGGCCGCCGGGCTCTTCCGTGGGCTGCCGAGAGTGGTCGGTGTGGTGAAGCGGAGGCGGGTGTGCTGTTCGTCGGGGACGACTGGGCAGAAGATCATCACGATGTAGAGGTGCAGGACGAGCGCGGCCGGACGTTGCGGGCCGTGCGGCTGCCCGAGGGTGTGGACGGCGTGGCTCGTTTCCATGACCTGGTGGCCGGGTTCTTGCCGGAGGATGCCTCGCCGGCGCAGGTGCTGGTGTGTATCGAGACCGACCGTGGCCCGTGGGTGCGGGCGCTGGTCGCGGCCGGCTATCAGGTCTACGGGGTCAACCCGAAGCAGGCCGCCCGGCATCGGGAGCTGATGTCGATCTCGGGCGCCAAGAGCGACAAGGCCGACGCGCGCACCCTGGCGGACATGGTGCGGACCCGCCGGCACCAGCTGCGGCAGGTCGCCGCGGACTCCGACATCGCCGAGGCGGTCAAGGTCGCCGCCCGGGCCCACCAGACGCTGATCTGGGAACGCACCCGGCACACGCTGCGGCTGCGGGCCGCGCTGCGGGAGTACTTCCCCGCCGCGCTGCAGGCATACGAGGTCCTGACGCTCACCGGTTCGGACACCCTGGAACTGCTGGCCAAGGCCCCGACACCGGCTGCGGCGGCCAAGCTGACCGTGGCGCAGATCAGCGCCGCACTCAAACGGGCCCGCCGACGCGACATCCCCACCAAGGCGGCAGCGATCCGGCAGGCACTGCGCACCGCGCACCTGGGCCAGTCCGAGATCGTCACCGGCGCATACGCGGCGACCGTCCGGGCCACAGTGGCAATCCTGCAGACCCTCAACACCGAGATCCGCACCATGGAAGGCCAGGTCGAGGCCCATTTTGGCCAGCACCCGGACGCTGAGGTCTACCTCAGCCAGCCCGGCATCGGCGCCATCCTCGGCGCCCGGGTGCTCGCAGAATTCGGTGACGCTCCCGGCCGCTACACCGACGCCAGATCCCGCAAGAACTACGCCGGCACCGCACCCATCACCCGCCAATCCGGCAAAACCAAAACCGTCCACGCCCGGTTCGTGCACAACGACCGACTCGTCAACGCCCTGCACATGCAGGCCGGCGCCGCGATCCTGCACGACACCGCCGTCCGTGCCTACTACAACGAACTCCGCGCCCGCGACGTCAGCCACCCCGCCGCCCTACGCCAGATCGGCAACCGCCTCGTCGGCATCCTCCACGGCTGCCTCAAGACCAACACCCATTACGACCAAACCACCGCTTGGTCACACCGAACCGCCCTACCCACCGCTGCTTGACACCTCAGCTCCTGGGGTGTCTGACCGGCCGGTCCTACGCATGATCAAGAGATTCGCGTCCACCGGGTTGTGCCCGGTGACGCGAACCTCTTGATCGAGGACGGACCCGGCGGGTGTAGGCGCCGGTGGGTGGTCAGATGGGCAGGGACGTGTCCGGGGTGGAGCGGACCTCCGTGGGGTCGCCGGCCGGGTCGGCGGCGACGGGCTCCATCTGCCGGGCGCGGCGGCGCTCGGCCACCACGTCGCGGATCCGCCGCTGCATCTGCCGGCGGATCCGGATCATCTCGCTGTTGCTGATCACGCTGACTCCTCCCCCGAAGGCGCGCGCCGGGGCATACCCGGTATGTGAATAGTAAGACGTACGAGCCAGCGAAATAGTTGCCCAAGATCGCGAACAATTTCCCGGCCTCGTCGCCCCGCGCACCCGGCCGGTACGACTCCACTACGGTTGCTCCCATGAGTCAGAGCAACGGGCGGGAGGCCGGCCGCGCTCCCGGGCAGGAGCGGCACCGGGGTGCGGTCACGCTGCGCCGGCAGGCGATTCCCACCAGCACCGCCGATCAGCGGCTGCTCGACTCCCGGGCCCGCAGCGACTGGAAGACCAAGGACGCCTGGCGGGCACTGCGGATCCTCTCCGAGTTCGTCGAGGGGTTCGACACCCTGGCCGACCTGCCGCCGGCGGTGAGCGTCTTCGGCTCCGCCCGCAGCCTGCCGGAGAGCCCGGAGTGCCAGCTGGCCGAGGCGCTGGGCGCCGCCCTGGCCCGGGCCGGCTACGCGGTGATCACCGGCGGCGGGCCAGGGGTGATGGAGGCGGCCAACCGGGGTGCCAGCGAGGCAGGCGGGCTCTCCGTCGGGCTCGGCATCGAGCTTCCGTTCGAGCAGGGCCTCAACGACTGGGTCGACCTCGCCATCGACTTCCGCTACTTCTTCGCCCGCAAGACCATGTTCGTCAAGTACGCCCAGGCGTTCGTGGTGCTGCCCGGCGGCTTCGGCACCATGGACGAGCTGTTCGAAGCGCTCACCCTGGTGCAGACCGGCAAGGTCACCCGGTTCCCGGTGGTGCTGATGGGCGCCGACTACTGGAGCGGGCTGCTCGACTGGCTGCGCGACACGATGGCGGCCAGCGGCAAGATCGGGCCGGTCGACCTGGAGCTGATCTGCGTGACCGACGACGTCAACGCGGCGGTCCGGCACATCGTGGAGGCCGAGGCCACCCTCTCCGCCGAGCAGGAGGCGGTGCGCGAGGAGGCGGTCGCCCGGGCCGCGGCCGACCAGCACGTGGCGGGCGAGGCGACCAACGGTGACCGGGCGGCCGGCGGCGGAGCCGCCGCGCCGGTCGGTGGCGGGCCTACCGGTGACCGGCCCGGCCGGGTCACCGGCGTCGGCGGGGACCGCTCGGGCGAGCGGCCGGCCGGTCCGGCCCGCCCGGCGGGCGACGGGGAAGGCGCGGGCTGACCGTGGCCGCTATCTGCGTCTTCTGCGCGTCCTCCCGAACCCTCGACCGGCGCTGGCTGGACCTCGCGGCCGAGGCCGGCGCGGAGATCGCCCGGCGCGGGCACACCCTGGTCAGCGGCGGTGGGTGCGTCGGCATGATGGGCGCGGTCGCCGACGGGGCGCGGACGGCCGGCGGCCCGACCCTCGGGGTCATCCCGCAGGCGCTGGTCGACCTGGAGGTCGCCGACCTGGCCTCGGACGAGCTGCTGGTCACCGACTCGATGGCCAGCCGGAAGAACCTCATGATCGAGAAGTCGGACGCGTTCCTCACCCTGCCGGGCGGTCTCGGCACGCTCGACGAGCTCTTCGAGGTCTGGACCACCGCCACCCTGGCCCTGCACGCCAAGCCGATGGTGCTGCTCGACACGGACGGCTTCTACCGGCCGCTGCTCGACTGGCTGGGCACGCTCGCCGACGCCACCTTCCTCAAGCCCGCCGGCCTCGGCCTGCTCACCGTGGTGGACACCGTCCCCGCCGCCCTCGACGCCATCGAGTCCCGCCTCACCTGACCCGCCAGGCCCGCCGTCCCGGCCGGTCCGGGATGGGGGCTGCCCGGGACGGGTGGAGTGTCGGAGAGGGGGTGTCGTACCGGCGTGGTGGGATGGGCGGATGCAGGCGTACCGGTTGGTGCGTCGGCCTGACCGGCCGACCGAGGAGCTCGGGTCGACCGGGCGGCCGACCGAGGAGCTCGTGCCGCGGCGCAGCGATCCGGTGCAGGCGGAGGTGGTCGGGCACACCGACGGGCCGATGCTGGTGCTCGGCGGCCCGGGCACCGGCAAGACCAGCACCCTGGTCGAGGCGGTCGCCGCCCGGGTGGCCGAGGGCGTCGACCCGGAACGCATCCTGGTGCTCACCTTCGGCCGGCGGGGCGCCACCGACCTGCGGCACCGGATCGAGGCGCGGGTCGCCCGGGGCAGCTCCCGGGTGCTCCGCGAGCCGCTGGTCCGCACCTTCCCGGCGTACGCCTTCGGCCTGCTGCGCCGGGCCGCGGCCGAGCGGGGCGAGCCGTCGCCCCGGCTGCTCACCGGCCCGGAGCAGGATCTGATCATCCGTGAGCTGCTGGACGTGGTCGGCGAGGAGCCGGACGACGACCCGGTCGGCTGGCCGGAGGACCTGCGACCGGCGCTGCGCACCCGGGCCTTCGCCGCCCAGCTGCGCGACCTGCTCATGCGGGCCGCCGAGCGCGGGGTCGGGCCGGTCGAGCTGGCCCGGCTCGGCGAGAAGCTCGGCCGTGCCGACTGGCCGGCCGCCGCCCGCTTCCTGCGCGAGTACGTCGCGGTGCTCGCGTTGCGCGACGTCAGCAACCGCGGTTCCATCGCGTACGACCCGGCCGAGCTGGTCCGGGCCGCCACCGGCATGCTGCTCGACGACGAGGAGCTGCTCGCGGCCGAGCGGCGCCGGCTGGCGTACGTCTACGTCGACGAGCTGGCCGACACCGACCCGGCCCAGCTCGACCTGCTCGCGGCGGTGGCCGGGGGCGGCAAGCCGCTGGTCGCCTTCGCCGACCCGGATTCCTCCACGTACGCCTTCCGCGGCGCCGACCCGGCCGGGGTGACCACCTTCCCGCACCGGTTCCGCACCGCCTCCGGGGCGCCCGCCGCGCAGGTGGTGCTGACCACCTCCTACCGGGCCGGGCCCCGGCTGCTGTCCGCGTCCGCCCGGCTGGCCCGGCGGTTGCGCGGCCCGGCGGCGCACCGCCGGCTGCGCCCGCTGCCCGACGCGGCGCCCGGGTCGGTCCAGGTGCACACCTTCCGCTCGGCGACCAGCGAGGCGGCCTGGCTGGCCCACGCGCTGCGGGCGGCGCACCTGCTCGACGGGGTGCCCTGGTCGGAGATGGCGGTGCTGGTGCGCTCCACCGCGCGCCAGCTGCCCTCGCTGCAACGAGCGCTGCACGCCGCCGGGGTGCCGACCGTGGTGCACGGTGAGGACCTGCCGCTGCACCTGCAACCGGCGGTGGCGCCGCTGCTGCTCCTGCTGCGCTGCGCGCTGGAGCCGGAGCGGCTCGACGAGGAGGCAGCGGTCGCCCTGCTGCACTCGCCGCTGGGCGGCGCCGACCCGCTCGCCGAGCGGCGACTGCGGCAGGGGCTGCGGGCGCTCGCGCTGGCCGCCGGTGACCGCCGCCCGTCCGGTGAGCTGATCGTCGAGGCGCTGCGCGACCCGGTCGAACTGGCCGGGATCGAGCGCCGCTGGGCGGAACCGGCACAGACCGTGGCCGGCCTGCTCGCCGTCACCCGGGAGGCGGCGGCCCGGCCGGGGGCGACCGCCGAGGAGGTGCTCTGGGCGGTCTGGCGGGCCAGCGGGCTGGCCGAGCTCTGGTCGTCCGCGATCGGCCGGGGTGCGGCGGCGCCCGGCGAGGGCGATGCGGCGCGCCGGCGCCGGGCCGAGGCGGCCGACCGTGACCTGGACGCGGTGATGGTGCTCTTCGACGCCGCCGCGCGGTTCACCGACCGGCTGCCCGGCGCGCGGACCGAGGTCTTCCTCGACCACGTGCTCGGTCAGGATCTGCCCGCCGACACCCTGGCGCCGACCGCCGACCGGGGCGAGGCGGTCCGGCTGCTCACCGCGCACGCGGCGAAGGGACTGGAATGGGACCTGGTCGCGGTGGCCGGGGTGCAGGAGGGCGTCTGGCCCGACCTGCGGCTGCGCGGCAGCCTGCTCGGCTCGGAACGGCTGGTCGACGTGCTCGCCGGCCGGGCCGGCGGGGGCGGGGTGGCCACCCTGGTCGGGCAGACCTCGGCGCTGCTCGACGAGGAACGCCGGCTGTTCCACGTCGCGGTGACCCGGGCCCGGCGCCGGCTGCTGGTCAGCGCGGTGGCCTCCGCCGCCGTCGGCGGTGACGACCACGAGGAGCAGCCGAGCCGCTTCCTCTACGAACTCGGCCCCATCGACCCCGGCGGTCACCCGACGGACGACCGCCCGCCGCCGCCCGACGACCGCGGTCCGGACGACGACGCGCCCGGGCCGGGGCGGCCCACCGGCGACGCGGGCCAGGAGCGGCCGCGCACCCTGCCGGTGAGCCGGCCGCCGCGGGCGCTGGCCCTGCCGGCGCTGGTGGCGGAGCTGCGGACCGCGGTCAGCGACCCCGACCTGCCGTACGCCCGCCGGCGCGCCGCCGCGGCCGAGCTGGCCCGGCTGGCCGCCGCCGGGGTGTCCGGCGCGCACCCGGACGACTGGTGGGGGCTGCGCCCGCTCTCCGACGACCGCCCGCTGGTGGACGACGGGGAACCGGTCCGGGTCACCCCGTCGGCGATGGAGAGCGCGCTGCGGTGCAGCCTGCGCTGGCTGCTGGAACGGCACGGCGGCAGCGCCCCGGCCAGCGCCGCGCAGGGGGTCGGCAACCTGGTGCACGCCGCCGCCATGCTGGCCGAGGACGCCAGCGCCGACCGGGGCGCGCTGCTCGACTACGTGGCCGCCCGGTTCGACGCGATCGAGCTGGCCGCCCGCTGGATGGCCGGCCCGGAGCGGGCCCGAGCCGAGGCGATGGTGGACAAGCTGCTGCGCTGGCTGGCCGCCAACCCGCGCCGGCTGCTCGCGATCGAGCACGAGTTCGCGGTACGCCTCGACGACCCGCACCACCCGGTCCAGCTCACCGGCCGGGTGGACCGGCTGGAGGTGGACGCGGACGGCCGGCTGGTGGTGGTCGACCTGAAGACCGGCAAGTCCACCGCGGTGACCGCCGCCGACCTGGCCGAGCACCCGCAGCTGGGCGCGTACCAGGCGGCGGTGGAGGCGGGGGCGTTCGCCGAGTTCGGCGACTCCTCCGGCGGGGCGGCCCTGGTGCAGCTCGGCACCGGGGCGAAGGACGCCAAGGAACAGAGCCAGCCGCCGGCCGGCGAGGGCCCGGAGGCGGGCTGGGCGACCGCGCTGGTCCGGCGCACCGCCGATACGATGGCCGCCGCCACCTTCGCCGCGGTCGCCAACTCCAAGTGCCGGGTCTGCCCGGTGCGGACGAGCTGCCCGGTCTCCGGGCAGGGGCGCCAGGTGGTCGAGCCGCCCACCGTCCGCGAGGAGTGAGCCTTGCGAGCCCCGCAGTCGCGAACCGAGCAGGCGTCGTGACCCAGCCGACGCTCTTCGGCGCCGCGACCCCGGCGCCCCGGGTGGCCGACGCCGGCCCCCGGTACACCCCGGTCGAGCTGGCGAAGCTGCTGCGGCTGCCCGCGCCGACCCGGGAGCAGGCGGCGATCATCGCCGCCCCGGTGGAGCCGCTGCTGGTGGTCGCCGGCGCCGGGTCGGGCAAGACCGAGACGATGGCCGCCCGGGTGGTCTGGCTGGTGGCCAACGCGTACGTGCGCCCGGAGCAGGTGCTCGGGCTCACCTTCACCCGCAAGGCCGCCGGCGAGCTGGCGCACCGGGTGCGTACCCGGCTGGACCAGCTGGTGCGCCGGCTCGGCCGGCAGGGCCGCGACCCGCTCGACGACCCGCTGGCCGGGGAGCCGACCGTCTCCACCTACCACTCGTACGCCGGCCGGATCGTCACCGAGCACGGGCTGCGGGCCGGCTACGAGCCGTCCACCCGGCTGCTCACCGAGGCGTCCCGCTGGCAGCTGGTCGACCTGCTGGTGCGCAACTACGACGGCGACATGTCCGAGGTGGACCGGATGCCGAGCACCATCACCGACGCGGTGCTGGCGCTCGCCGGCGAGCTGGACGAGCACCTGGTCGACCCGGACGACCTGGCCGCCTGGACCGGGCGCTTCTTCGCCGAGGTGCAGGCCCGCCCCGGCCGGGTCTACGCCGACGTGCGCAAGGCGCTCGTTCTCCAGCAGACCCGGCTGAAGCTGCTCCCGCTGGTGCGCGCATACGCCCGGCGCAAGGAGGACTTCGAGGCGATGGACTTCGCCGACCAGTTGGCCCGGGCGGCCCGGGTGGCGCGCGACCACCCCGGGGTCGGCGAGATCGAGCGGGACCGCTTCCGGGTGGTGCTGCTCGACGAGTACCAGGACACCAGCCACGCCCAGGTGGTGCTGCTCAACGCGCTCTTCGGCGGCGGGCACCCGGTGACCGCGGTCGGTGACCCGTGCCAGTCCATCTATGGCTGGCGCGGCGCGTCGGCCGGCACCCTGGACCGCTTCCCGACCGAGTTCGCCCGTGCCGGCGGCGCCCCGGCCGAGGTGCTCAGCCTCACCACCAGCTGGCGCAACCGTCCGGAGATCCTCGGGGTCGCCAACGCGCTGGCCACCCCGCTGCGGGCCGCCGGCGCCCGGGTCCCGGAGCTGCACGCGGCGCTGAGCGTCAAGGACCCGGTGCCGCACCGCAGCGCCCGCGGCGCCGCCGGCGGCACCGTGCACTGCGCGCTGCTCCCGACGTACGCCGACGAGGCGGAGTGGATCGCCGACAGCGTGCTGAACGCCTGGCGGGGCGCGGCCGGCACGCCCGGTGCGCTGCCCGAGCACATCCCGGTGCCGCTGCGGCCGACGACGGCGGTGCTGGTCCGGCTGCGCAGCCAGATCCCGGCGATCGAGTCGGCGCTGCGCGCCCGCGGCCTGCCGGTGGAGGTGGTCGGGCTGGGTGGACTGCTGGACACCCCGGAGGTGCGGGACGTGGTCTGCACCCTGCGGGTGCTGGCCGACCCGACCGACGGGGCGGCGCTGCTGCGGCTGCTCACCGGGGCCCGCTGGCGGATCGGGCCGCGGGACCTGGTGGCGCTGCACCGCCGGGCGCGGGCGATCGCCGCGGCCCGCCGGCAACTGGCCGACGACGGCACACCGGAGATCACCCCGGACGCGCTGGACGAGGCGACGCTGGTGGAGGCGCTGGCCGACCTCGGCCCGGCGCAGGCCTACTCGGCCGAGGGCTACGCGCGGCTGCGCGCGTACGCCCGGGAGCTGGGGCTGCTCCGCTACCGGCTGGACCAGTCGCTGCCGGACCTGATCGCCGACATCGAGCGGACCATCGGCCTGGACGTGGAGGTCGCGGTCCGGGCCGGCCGGGACGGCGCCGGCGACGCGGGGCTGGCCCGGGGGCACCTGGACGCGCTCGGCGACGTCGCCGCCCGGTTCAGCGGGGAGACCCCGGGCGCCACCCTGTCGGCCTTCCTCGCCTACCTGGCCGCCGCCGAGGACGAGGAGCGCGGGCTCACCCCGGGCGAGGTGGAGGTGGTCGAGGGAGCGGTGCAGATCCTCACCGCGCACGCCGCCAAGGGCCTGGAGTGGGACGTGGTTGCGGTGGCCGGGCTGTGCCGGGGCGTGTGGCCGGGGCCGGTGCGCAACTCCGACCACTGGCTCGGTGGGCTCGGCGTGCTCCCCTTCCCGCTGCGCGGTGACGCCGACGGCCTGCCCGAGCTGGGTCTGGCCGGGGCGGAGGATCAGCGCGGGATGGCCCGGGCGCTGGAGGACTTCACCGACGCATGGCGGGCGCACGACGAGCGGGAGGAGCGGCGGCTGGCGTACGTGGCGGTGACCCGGCCGCGCCGGCTGCTGCTCTGCTCCGGCTACTGGTGGGGGGAGGGCACCAAGCGGCCGCGCGGCCCGTCGGTGCTGCTCGGTGAGGTGCACGACGCCTGCCTGGACGGCGGTGCGGGGCACCTGGTCGACGAGTGGGCGCCGGAGCCTCCGCCGGACGCGACCAACCCGACGGCCGAAGTGGTGCTGCGGGCCGAATGGCCGGCCGACCCGCTGGGCGCCCGCCGGCCGGCGCTGGCCGAGGCGGCGGCGTTGGTCCGCCGGTTCCTCGCCGACGGCGACGGCGACCCCGCCGGCGGCGATCCGCTGGCTGACGACCCGGAGGTGGCGCGCTGGCGGCGGGAGGCCGACCTGCTGCTCGCCGAGCGGGCCGAGCTGACCCGGCAGGCCGGCGCGGTCGAGGTGGCGCTGCCGGGGCACCTCTCGGTGACCCAGCTGGTGGCGCTGCGCCGCGATCCGGCCGCGCTGGCCCGGACGCTGCGCCGCCCGCTGCCCAGCGAACCCAACCCGTACGCCCGCCGGGGCACCGCGTTCCACGCCTGGCTGGAGCAGCGGTTCGGGGCCGACCGGCTGCTCGACGTGGACGAGCTGCCCGGCGCGGCGGACGCGGACGCGGCGCCCGACGAGGCGCTCGCCGAACTCCAGGAGCGCTTCCTGGCCAGCGAATGGGCCGACCGGGTGCCGGTCGAGGTGGAGGTGCCGTTCGCCACGGTGATCGCCGGGGTGGTGGTCCGGGGCCGGATGGACGCGGTCTTCACCCGGCCCGGCGGGCGGTTCGACGTGGTCGACTGGAAGACCGGTGGCCAGCCCACCGGGGCCGCGGCCGACGTCGCCGCGGTGCAGCTGGCGGTCTACCGGCTGGCCTGGGCGGAGCTGGCGGGCGTGCCGGTGGAGCGGGTCGGCGCGGCGTTCCACTACGTCCGGGAAGGGGTGACCGTACGCCCGGCGGACCTGCTCGACGCGGACGGGCTGACCGCGTTGATCGCCGCCGTGCCGGAAGTTCCGGGAGACAACGCCCGCCAGCCGTGATAGGTTCGGTGCGTTGCAGTTTTGGTTACCAGAGACTCTGTGTGCGCCTGGCGGATTGTGGCCCCAGGCGCTCTTTGTTGTGTCCGGAGTTCTCCGGGCGGGGCGACCAGCAGCGACAGGCGAGCCACGCACTCCGCGTGGATCGCTCCTCTCGAGCCCGCAACAGGTGCGGGTTCGACGTTCCGTCAAGGAGACGAGACAAGCATGGCTATTGGCACCGTCAAGTGGTTCAACGCTGACAAGGGCTTCGGTTTCATCACCCCGGACGGCGGCGGCGCCGACGTCTTCGCCCACTTCTCGGCGATCCAGTCCTCCGGCTACCGGAGCCTGGACGAGAACCAGCGGGTCGAGTTCGAGATCACCCAGGGCCAGAAGGGCCCGCAGGCGGAGAACATCCGCCCGCTCTGATCTGCGGCGACACCCGTAGTTAGGCACCTCCGCCGCGCCCTCCGGGCGCGGTGACGGGGCCGGCCCGCCCCACTGCACGGCGGGCCGGCCCCGTACCCCCTCGGTTCGTGCTTGTGACCACCGCGGCCTGGTTCCGCCGGTGACAGCGCCGCCTCCGGCGCCTTCCTCGACACGTGCCGCCTCGAGGAAGGCTTCCCGTTGACCACCGTCGTACCCTCCTTCGCCGGCACCGGCCTGGCGCCGGCCCTGCTCACCACGCTGACCGCGCAGGGCATCACCGAGCCGTTCCCGATCCAGGCGGCCACCCTGCCCGACTCGCTCGCCGGCCGGGACGTGCTCGGCCGGGGCCGCACCGGCTCCGGCAAGACGCTCGCCTTCGGGCTCCCGCTGCTGCACCGCACCGCCGGCGACCGGGCCCGGCCCGGCCGCCCGCTGGCGCTGGTGCTGGTGCCGACCCGAGAGCTGGCCCAGCAGGTCAGCACCGCGCTCGCCCCGTACGCCCGCGCCGTCGGGGTGCGCTGCGCCACCGTGGTCGGCGGCCTCTCGCTGGGGCGCCAGGCGGACGCGCTGCGCGCCGGCGCGGAACTGGTCGTGGCCACCCCCGGCCGGCTGCACGACCTGATCAACCGCGGTGACGTCCGGCTCGACCAGGTCGCGACCACCGTGCTGGACGAGGCCGACCAGATGGCCGACATGGGCTTCCTGCCGCAGGTCACCAAGCTGCTGGAGCAGGTCGCCCCGGACGGGCAGCGGATGCTCTTCTCGGCCACCCTGGACGGTGGCGTGGACCGCCTGGTCCGCCGGTTCCTCAGCGCCCCGGTCACCCACTCGGTCGACCCGGGCACCGCCACGGTGACCGCGATGACCCACCACCTGCTGCACGTCGACGCGGTCGACAAGCCCGCCACGCTGGCCCAGATCGCCGCCCGCGAGGGTCGCACCATCCTGTTCATGGGCACCAAGCACCGCGCCGACCGGCTGGCCCGGCAGTTGCTGGCCAAGGGGGTCCGCGCCGCGGCGCTGCACGGCGGCAAGTCGCAGCCGCAGCGCACCCGGATCCTGGAGCAGTTCCGCACCGGGCAGGTGACCGCGCTGGTCGCCACCGACGTCGCGGCCCGGGGCATCCACGTCGACGGGCTGGACCTGGTGGTCAACGTGGACCCGCCGGCCGAGGCGAAGGACTACCTGCACCGGGGTGGGCGGACCGCCCGGGCCGGCGAGTCCGGCACGGTGGTCACACTGGTCCTGCCCGAGCAGCGCCGGGACGTCTCGCGGCTGATGGCGGCCGCCGGCATCCGGCCGCAGGCGGCGCAGGTCCGCCCCGGCGACCCGACGCTGGTCCGGACGACCGGTGCCCGCGAGCCGTCCGGCGTACCGGTGACCATCGCCGCCCCGCCAGCCCCGGCCGCCCGCGCCAGCGGCACGGCCGGCCGCACTCCGCATCGCGCCTCCGGTCGGCCGCGCCGCCCGCGCCGCCCCCGCGCCTCCTGACGCCGGCCGACGCGTCGGGCACCGTCACCCTGCTGGCCTCGGCGCGACGCCGGCGCCGGTCGCCTGCTGAGTCGGCAATCAGCGCCGGCTGGGTCGGGTGGCCGACTGTGCCGGCGCCGCCCGTGGTCGAGGCTGACGGCGGGGAGACAGCCGGGCTGATCGGCTCGACGCGGGAGGGGTGACCATGGCGGGCGACACCGGCTCGACGGCGCTGCGTGAGCTGCTGTTCGTGGTCGCGGTCGCCGCCGCCGGGCTGCTGCTCGCCATGGTCGCGGTCTTCACGCCCTGGCACGCCAGGCCGGGCGGGGCCGCCCCGGCCGGCCCGGTGGAGCTGCACAGCCCGGCCGGCGCGGTGGACGAGCCCGGCCCGTCCGGGCGGATGGACCCGACCGCCGGCTGAGCCGCGGTCGTCGTACCCCGGCCGGACCGGCGCCCGCGGAGGGGCGGGCCCGGTCGCGGGGTGCGAGGCGTGGTCGGGTCGGCGGGGCACCGGCCCGGCCACGCCGTCTGGCGCCGCGTCCGCCCGGTCCCGGCTCGGCGGAGGTCACCGGCACGGGGGTGCCGACGCGTTAGAGTCGATCACGTGCCGACGCGGAGAGCGAGAATCCCAGTCACCAAGTACCCGGCCGAACGGTTCAGCCTCGACAACGGCCTGCGGGTGGTGCTCACCCCGGACCGCAGCGCACCGGTGATCGGCGTCGCGGTCGTCTACGACGTCGGCATCCGTTCCGAACCGGAGGGCCGCACCGGCTTCGCCCACCTCTTCGAACACCTGATGTTCCAGGGCTCGGAGAACCTGGAGAAGCTGGCCCACTTCCGGCACGTGCAGGGCGCGGGCGGCACCTTCAACGGCTCCACCCACCTGGACTACACCGACTACTTCGAGACCCTGCCGGGCAACGCGCTGGAGCGGGCGCTCTTCCTGGAGGCCGACCGGATGCGCGGCCCCCGGCTGACCGAGGAGAACCTGCGCAACCAGGTCGACGTGGTCAAGGAGGAGATCCGGGTCAACGTGCTCAACCGCCCGTATGGCGGGTTCCCCTGGCTGACCCTGCCGCCGGTCATGTTCGACACCTTCCCGAACGCGCACGACGGCTACGGCTCCTTCGTCGACCTGGAGTCGGCCACCGTCGCGGACGCCGCCGACTTCTTCCGCCGCTACTACGCCAGCGGCAACGCGGTGCTCGCGGTCAGCGGCGACATCGACGTGGCCGAGGCGACCGAGCTGATCGGCCGGCACTTCGGGGACGTGCCGGCCCGGCCCGCGCCCGAGCGGCCGGACTTCGCCGAGCCGGACCTGACCGTCGAGCGGCGCACCGCGTACACCGACAAGCTGGCCCCGCTGCCGGCGGTGGCCTCGGCCTGGCGGGTGCCCGACCCGCTCGCCGACTTCGCCGGCTACCTGCCGTACGTGGTGCTCGCCGAGGTGCTCACCGACGGCGACGCGTCCCGGCTGGTCGAGCGGCTGGTGCTGCGGGACCGGACGGTCACCAGCGTCGGTGGCTATCTCGGTTTCATGGGCGACCCGTTCGACGTGCGGGACCCGACGGCGCTGCTGCTCCAGGCGCACCTGCCGCCCGGTGGCGACGTGGACAAGGTGCTGCGCACCGTTGACGAGGAGCTGGACCGGCTGGCCACCGACGGGCTGGCCGACGGCGAGCTGGGCCGCACCCAGGCCAGGATGGCCACCCACCTGCTACGCGACACCGACGCGGTGCTCA
This sequence comes from Micromonospora sp. CNZ280, assembly GCF_011759515.1. Lineage (NCBI taxonomy): Bacteria > Bacillati > Actinomycetota > Actinomycetes > Micromonosporales > Micromonosporaceae > Micromonospora > Micromonospora sp. CNZ280. The sequence goes on along the minus strand of NZ_JAAOYP010000001.1, from coordinate 1,027,290 downwards.
CCCGGGCGCTTCGGATGGCCGTGCTGGAACAGCAGCGCGGCGAGCCGGGGCTGCTCAACGAGCTGCCCCGGCTGGTCGGCGAGGTCACCGAGGAGCAGATCCGGGCCGCCGCCGCCACCCTGCGGCCGGAGCGCCGCGCGTCCGTCGAGGTCATTCCGGGAGGTGCCCGGTGAGCGCGAGGAGTGAGCCGGGGTTGCGAGCCCCGCAGTCGCGAACGAAAGGCGGGCTCCGGTGAGCGCGAGGAGTGAGCCGGGGTTGCGAGCCCCGCAGTCGCGAACGAAAGGCGGGCTCCGGTGAGCGCGAGGAGTGAGCCGGGGTTGCGAGCCCCGCAGTCGCGAACGAAAGGCGGGCTCCGGTGAGCGCGAGGAGTGAGCCGGGGTTGCGAGCCCCGCAGTCGCGAACGAAAGGCGGGCTCCGGTGAGCGCGAGGAGTGAGCCGGGGTTGCGAGCCCCGCAGTCGCGAACGAAAGGCGCGCTCCGGTGAGCGCGAGGAGTGAGCGGGCCGCGGCGTCGCGGACGGACGGCGAGGGGACGGCGACCGGGCCGCGGACGCTGCCGCCGCTCGGTCCGCACCGCAAGCTCAAGCTGCCCCGGCAGGCCGAGCGCACGCTCGGCAACGGCCTCACCGTGATCGCGGTACGCCGGTCCGCGGTGCCCCTGGTCGAGCTGCGGCTCTGGATGCCGTTCGGCCGCGCACCCCTGGCCCGCGGCGCGATGCTCGCGCAGACCCTGCTCTCCGGCACGGAGACGATGTCCAGCGTGCAGCTCGCCGCCGAGTTGCAGAAGGTCGGCGGCGGGCTCTCCGCCGGCATCGACCCGGACCGGCTGATGCTCTCCGGCGCCAGCCTGGTCACCGGGCTGGACCGGATGCTGGAGCTGCTCGGCGAGGTGCTGACCGGGGCGAGCTACCCGAGCGGGGAGGTCGCCACCGAGCGGGACCGGCTGGTCGACCGGATCCAGGTGGCGCGGAGCCAACCGGCGCACCTGGCCCGCACCGCGCTGCTCAAGCGGATCTACGGCCGGCACCCGTACGCGGTGCAGACCCCGGAGCCGGGGCAGGTCCGCGCGGTCCGGCCGGGTGTGCTGCGTGCCCTGCACGCCCAGCGGGTGCACCCGGCCGACGCGGTGCTGGTGCTGGTCGGCGACGTGCAGCCGGAGCGGGCCCTGGACGCGGCCGAGAAGGCGCTGTCCGGGTGGAACGGGGCCGGCCACACCGCCGACCTGCCGCCCGCCCCGCCGCTGGAGCCGGGTCCGCTGCTGCTGGTCGACCGGCCCGGCTCGGTGCAGTCTTCGCTGCGGGTGGCGCTGCCGGCGGTGCCGCGCACCCACCCCGACCACGCCGCGCTGCAACTGGCCAACCTGGTCTTCGGCGGCTACTTCTCGTCCCGGTGGGTGGAGAACATCAGGGAGGACAAGGGCTACACCTACGGGCCGCACTCGCTGGTGGAGCACTCGGTGGCCGGCTCGGTGCTGGTGGCCGCCGCCGAGGTGGCCACCGAGGTGACCGGGCCGGCGCTGCTGGAGACGACGTACGAGCTGGGCCGGCTGGCCTCGCTGCCGCCGAAGCCGGACGAGCTGGAGCAGGCCCGCCGGTACGCCCTCGGCACGCTCCAGCTCGGCATGGCCACCCAGGCCGGGCTGGCCTCGCTGACCAGCGCGTACGCCGGCAACGGGCTGCGCCTGGAGTTCCTCGCCGAGCACGCCGCCCGGCTGGCGAAGGCGACCGTGGACGACGTCGCCGCGGCCGCCGCCCGCTACCTCGCCCCGGCCCGGGCGGTCACCGTGGTGCTGGGTGACGCTGAGCGGATCGCACCGGCGCTGGCCGCGCTGACCCCGGTCGATGTCCAGCCGGTGGGGGCGTGAGCGGGGAGGCCGAGCCACCGCTGGCCCGGTCCACGCTGGACCGGGCGGCGCACCGGCGTACCGACCCGGACTGGCTGGCGCGGGCGTGGTCGCAGGCCCGGGTGCTGGTGCTCGACTCGGCGAACGAGGGTCGGGCGCTGGTGCGTGCCGACGTGACCCCGCCGGTGCTGGTGCTGCTCGGTTCGGACGACGTGCCGCCGACCGCCGGCGCCGCGCGGATGTTCCTCGGCGTCGAGCCGGACGGGGTGCCGGTCTTCGCGGTGGATGCCCCGTTGCCGGCGGTGCCGGGCGCCCGCGCGGCGCACCTGCGCGAGGTGGGGCACCTGCTCGGCGACCGGGACGCCGGGCTGTTCACCACCGCCCTCGCGCTGGTCAACTGGCACCTGCGGCACCGCTACTCGTCGGCCAGCGGCCACCCGACGGAGGTGGACGAGGCGGGCTGGTCCCGGATCGACGCGGACGGCGACCGGATCTGGCCGCGTACCGACCCGGCGATGATCGTGCTGGTGCACGACGGGCAGCCCGGCCCGGACGGGCGGTGCCTGCTCGGCAACAACGCCACCTGGCCGGGCGTGCCGGGCGAGCGCCGATTTTCCTGCCTGGCCGGCTACGTGGAGCCGGGGGAGTCGGCCGAGGCGGCGGTGCTGCGCGAGGTGCACGAGGAGGTCGGTGTCCCGGTCGAGGGCATCGCGTACGTGGGCAGCCAGGCGTGGCCGTTCCCCGGCTCGCTGATGCTGGGCTTCCTGGCCACCGCCGACCCGGAGCATCCAGTGCGGCTCGACCCGGCGGAGATCGCGTACGCCCGGTGGTTCACCCGGCGGGAGATCGGTGCGGCGCTGGCCGGGCGGACGGTGGACGTGGGCGGCGCCCGGCTGGTCCTGCCGCCGCCGTCGTCGATCGCGCTCTTCCTGATCCACCGCTGGCTGGACGGCGGGCGCTGACCGGATGTCCGTGCGGTCCCGGCTCGTGGCCGCCGTTGCCGCGACGGTCACGAGCCGGGAACACGGGCCGCCGTGGTCGGCGGGGCAAGGAACACGGCGGGGGAGCCGGTCCGACCACGACGGACGTCGGTCAGCTGCCGGGGCCGGGCGGCCGGTGTGGCCGGGCCGGCGCGTCGAGCGGCAGCACCTTCACCCGTTGCCGGCCGGCGCGTACCGCGCCGACCGTCGACAGTGCCCGGGCCAGCAGCATCGCGGCGTCCCGATCCTCGGCGTGGACGATCTGGCGGCGCGGCTCGGGGGTGGTGGTCTCGTCCCGCAGTCGGACCCCGCCGGCCCAGGCGGCGGCGATGTCCACGTCGGCGGCGGCGCGGATGTCGGTGCGAACGATCAGGAACCGCATGTCGGTCTCCGGATGTACCGCGACGGATGGGAACGGGTGGAAGTTCCACGTCACTTTGGGGTCATGTTACGCCGCGTGGTCGAGTCAGCAACCCATACGGCGTGATCGGCCCGCAGCCTCGTCCGATCAACGGATGGCGGGCCGGCATGGTCGGACGGTCGACGGGGCCGCCGGCGCGCTGCCGACGGCCCCGTCCCGTTCACCGGATCAGTCCAGGTCGAACTGTCCGTTCTTGGTGCCGGTGAGGAAGCCCAGCCAGCCGGCCCGGTCGAACAGCAGCACCGGGCCACCGCGGTCCTTGCTGTCCCGCAGGGCGACGGCAGCCGGGCCAGTGCGTAGCGGGGCGACCTCGACGCAGTTGGAGGTCTGGCTGCGCGTGCTGGTACGCCACGGGGCGTCCGCCAGTTGCGCGAGGACGGACGGCGTGTTGCGGAATTCGTTCATCGTGCCACTCCTGAGGTGAACCGTTGCGATGGCTCGAGCGGTCGCTGCACGTCCCGACCGGGGTCCCCCGTGGATCACCGTTCGGTCAGGCGTCCGGAATGCCGGCGGCGCTGGACCGGCGTCGTTGCCGGTCCGAACGCCACTGTGGACGGGGTCGCCGCCTCGGCCAGCCGCCCCGTCGCCTCGATCAGCCAGGAGAGGGTGTCCGATGCGGAGAGCGCCGCCGTACATAACCACTCGAACGCCACTTTATAGCGATTTAGGGTGTTTACCTCGGTGGACATGACGTCGGTGAACCCACCCTCGATGGCGAGGGTCTCCGGATCGAGCGGATCGGCGAACCGGTAGAGGGAGAACGCGGTCGGCGGGAGGTACCACTCGCCGATCGGCGTGTCCCTCGGTAGCACGTGCAGCGTGACGTTCGGCAGCATGGCCAGCTCGCAGAGCTGGATCACCTGCTCGCGGAGCACCTCCGGCGGCCCGGCCCGGCCGCCCAGCGCCGCCTCCTCCAGCACCGCCGTGTAGCGGGGCGCGTCGGTGCCCCGGGTGAGCAGCTTCTGGCGGGCCAGCCGGGCCTGTACCTGGGTCTCGGTGTCCTCGGCGTCGGGGTCGCCGGCGTCCTCGCCGACCTGCCGGGCCGAGGCGATCCGCACCCGCGCGTAGCCCGGGGTCTGCAACAGCCCGGGCACCAGTACCGGGTTGTACTCGGAGATCTCCGCGCAGCCGGCCTCCAGTTCGGCGAAGCCGCGTTGCTGCGGGGTCATCGCCGGGAACGACCGCAGCCAGCCACGCATGTCGCCGGCCTCCTGGGTGATGCCCAGCAACTCCTCGCGCAGCGCCTCGTCCGCTCCGTAGAGGTCCAGCAGGTCGAGCACGTCCTGCGGGTCGGGCCGGCTGCGCCCGTTCTCCAACCGGGACAGCTTGGACGCGGAAGCCCAGCCGATCCGCTCGATGACCTGGTCTCCGGTGAGACCGGCGGCCTCGCGCAGCCGGCGCAACTCGGTGCCCAACCTGCGGCGACGCAGGATCGGGCTGGGTGAGGCAGGAGGCACGGCGTCCTCTTTCCCGTCGACCGCCGCGGACGCGACGGTAACTGTATGACATTCGCCCCCCACGGTCAGTATGGACGGCGCGGCCGGCGTCGGTGGTTCCGGCGAGGGCGTGTCTCGCAGAAAAGAGGACCGTGGAGGGGTGCGGCTGGTCGGTGACCCGCCGCCGGGCCCGACCACCGCCGCCCCGACCGCGTCTTCGGGCGCGGGCCATCCCGCCGGAGGGGGACCCATGCGCACCGTCCTGCGCCGCCCGGACTTCCGCCTGCTCTTCGCCGGCCTGCTGGCCAGCATGGCCGCGGAGTCGATCCTGCTGCTGGCGCTCGCCGTTTGGGTGAAGGACCTGACCGGGTCGGACGGCCTGGCCGGCGCGACCATCTTCGCCGTCATCGCGCCGATGACCCTGGCGCCGCTGGTCGGCTGGTTCGTCGACCGCCACCCCCGCCGACCATTCTTCGTGGTGGCCAACCTGGTCACGGCGGCGCTGCTCACGCCGCTGTTCGCGGTCGGCGACCGGGCCGACGTGTGGATCATCTACGCGGTCGCGGCGCTGTACGGCCTGTCGTACATCACGCTGAGCGCCGTGCTCAGCGGGCTGATCCGGCAACTGGTCCCGGCCGACCTGGTGGCCGAGGCGAACGGCGTGCTGCAGACCGTCCGGCAGGGGCTGCGGCTGATCGGCCCGCTGGCCGGCGCCGGGCTCTACGCGGCCGTCGGTGGGTGGCTGCTGGCCGCGCTGGCGATGGTCGGTTTCGCAGTGGCGGCCGCCGTGGTCGGGGCGCTGCGGGTGCCCGAGAGCCCGGCGGCGACCGCGGCTCTGCGCTGGCCGGCCGAACTCGGGGCGGGGCTGCGGCACCTGGCCGGCGAGCCGGCGCTGCGCCGGGCGCTGTTCGGCTACGGCCTGGGTTCGCTGGTGATGGGCTTCAGCGAGTCACTGATCTTCGCGTACGTCGACCGGGGGCTCGGCCGGGATGCCGCGTTCGTCGGCGTGCTGGTCACCGTGCAGGGGATCGGCGGACTGCTCGGCGGGCTGCTCTCGGCCGGCGTGGTACGCCGGGTGGGCGAGGTCGGCACGCTCGCCGCCGGGGTCGCCCTCTTCGGGCCGGCGGCGCTGGCGCTGGCGTACCCGAGCCTGTGGCTGGGCTTCGCGGCGGTGCTGCTGGCCGGGGTCTCGCTGCCGCTGACCATGGTCGGGCTGCACACGCTCATCCAGCGGCGTACCCCGGCCGGGCTGATCGGCCGGGTCGCCGCGGCCGCGGAGGCGGTGGTCAGCGGCCCGCAGGCACTCTCCATCGGGGCCGGCGCCCTACTCGTCGGCGTGCTGGACTACCGGCTGCTCTTCGCCCTGATCGGCCTGGCCACCCTGCTCGTCGGCACTTACCTCTGGCACCACCGCACCCTCACCCCACCCCCACCTCACTCCCCAACCCACCGCCCCCCGCTCCCCACCCCGCGCCGCCCGGTCGATCATGAAGTTGTTGTCACGACACGCCGGCGGCGCGGCCACTAACTTCATGATCAACGGGGATGACCGGGGGGAGATGCGGCGGAGCGGCCGCCCGGGGGCGGCCGCTCCGGTGGGTTGCTGTGGGTCAGCTGGCGAGGGTGGCCAGGCGTTGCTTGACCTGGGTGATCGAGGGGTTGGTCAGGGCGCTGCCATCGGCGAAGCGCAGCGTCGGGACGGTCTGGTTGCCGCCGTTGACGCTCATCACGAACTCCGCGGCCTCCGGGTCCTGCTCGATGTCGACCACCTCGTATCCGATGCCCTCCCGATCGAGCTGCGACTTCAGCCGGTGGCAGTAGCCGCACCAGGGGGTGGAATACATCGTCAACATGGTCAGATCCTCCAACAGTCGGCCACGGCTTGCCGATCAAGCCCGGGCTAACCGCTGTAACGTCCGGCGCGGCTGCGAGAATTCCGGGCTGTGGGGGTTCACTCAGCGACCGAACGGGTGCTCGCCGGGCTGGATCCGGAGCAGCGGTCCGCGGTGACCGCCCCGGCCGGCCCGGTCTGCATCCTGGCCGGCGCCGGCACCGGCAAGACGAGGGCCGTCACCTCCCGGATCGCCTACCGGGCCCTCGCCGGCGAGATCCCGCCCCGACACGTGTTGGCGGTCACCTTCACCGCCCGGGCCGCCGCCGAGCTGCGGGCCCGGCTCACCGCGCTCGGGGTGAGCGGCGTCCAGGCGCGGACCTTCCACGCGGCGGCGCTGCGCCAGGTGCGCTACTTCGCGCCCCGGCTGCTGGAGGGCCGGGCCATGCCCGAGCTGCTGGACAGCAAGGTCCGGCTGGTCACCCTCGCCGCCGCCAAGGTGGGCCTGCGCACCGACCGGGCCGCCGCCCGCGACCTCGCCGGTGAGATCGAGTGGGCCAAGTCGTCGCTGGTCGAGCCCGCGGAGTACGTGGTGGCGGCGGCCAAGGCGCTGCGCGACACGCCGCACGAGCCGGCGAAGGTGGCCGACGTCTTCGCCGCGTACGAACGGCTCAAGCGGGCCAACGGGGTGATCGACTTCGAGGACATGCTGCGCGCCGCGGTCTGGGGGATCGAGGAACACGCCGACGTCGCCGAGCAGGTCCGGGGCCAGTACCGGCACTTCGTCGTCGACGAGTACCAGGACGTCAACCCGCTCCAGCAGCGGCTGCTGGAGGCCTGGCTGGGTGGCCGCGACGACCTGACGGTGGTCGGCGACGCCAGCCAGACCATCTACTCCTTCACCGGGGCCACCTCCGGCTACCTGGTCGACTTTCCCCGCCGCTACCGGGGGGCGACGGTGGTCCGGCTGGTCCGCGACTACCGGTCCACCCCGCAGGTGGTCGGGCTGGCCAACGCGGTGATCTCGCAGGCGCGCGGCGCCGAGGCGCGGCTGCGGCTGGAGCTGGTCGGCCAGCGCCCACCAGGCCCCGAGCCGGAGCTGCGGATCTTCACGGACGAGCCGGCCGAGGCCGCCGCGGTCGCGGCTCGCTGCCGGGCGCTGGTCGACGCGGGCACCCCGGCCCGCGAGATCGCCGTGCTGTTCCGCACCAACGCGCAGTCCGAGGCGTACGAGAAGGCGCTGACCGAGGCGAGCGTGCCGTACCAGGTGCAGGGGGCGGAGCGGTTCTTCGAGCGGGCCGAGGTGCGGCAGGCGATGGTGGCGCTGCGGGCCGCCACCCGGTCCATCCCGGGAGAGACTCCGCTGCCCACCGCCGTGGTCGAGGCGCTCGGCGCGGTCGGCTGGGCGCCCGACGCCGCCCCGGCCGGCGGCGCCGCCCGGGAGCGGTGGGAGGCGCTCGCCGCGCTGGTCCAGCTCGCCGAGGAGTACGCGGCCACCCCCGAGGTGCTGCCGATCGGCCCAGCCGCCGCGGTGGAGCGCCCGGTCACCCTGGCCGACTTCAACGACGAGCTGGCCCGGCGGGCCGCCACCCAGCACGTGCCGACCGTGGACGGGGTGACGCTGGCCTCCCTGCACTCGGCCAAGGGCCTGGAGTGGGACGCCGTCTTCCTGGTCGGGCTCGCCGAGGGCACCCTGCCCACCACGTACGCCAAGACCGTCGAGCAGGTCGAGGAGGAGCGCCGGCTGCTCTACGTCGGCATCACCCGGGCCCGGGAGTGGCTCTGGCTGTCGTACGCCGCGGCCCGCTCGCCGGGCGGGCGGGCCCGGCGGCCGACCCGGTTCCTGCCCCAGCTGGACCGCTCCGGGGGCGGCGCCGAGCGGGCCGGTGCCCGGCCGGCCCGGCGCACGGAGCGGCGCCGTACCCAGATCGTCTCCTGCCGGATCTGCGGCGCCACCCTGCTCGCCGGCCCGGACCGCAAGCTCGGCCGTTGCGCGACCTGCCCGTCCGACATCGATGAGGAACTGCACCAGCGGCTGCACGAGTGGCGGTCGCGGGTGGCCGGCGCGCAGAAGGTCCCGGCGTACGTGGTGTTCACCGACGCCACCCTGACCGCACTCGCCGAACGCCGGCCGGGCCGCCCGGAGGAACTCATCGCGATCGCCGGGATCGGGCCACGCAAACTGGGCCTCTACGGGGAGTCGGTACTGGCGCTGGTGGGCGGCGCGGCGGTCGACGACGTTCTGCCCGAAGAAAACTTTTGAAATCTGGCCGTAAATCGTTTGCCCTCGCCGGGGGCCGAGGAATAGCCTCATGGCACACCTCGCGAGCGGCGCCATTCGGGCTGCTCAAGAGGCTGAGACCGAGCCGATCACGAGTGAACGTCAGGGAGGTGGCACCAATGGAGATCTTCTACACCAACGAGCGTCCGGCGGCGCTGCCCGCTGCCGTCGCTCCGCTGTCGGCTGTCCGGGTTGCCGTCGCGGCCACGCGACCGTCGGCTCCGCAGGTGCACCAGGTCGAGGCTCAGGCCGAGCTGATTCTCGCCACCGTGCCGAACGGAGTCCAGGGGACCAGTGGCTTCACCGGCATGGGCATCGATGGCGCCAAGAAGCGCACGGATGTCCGCGGCGTTCCACCTCGAGGTAGACCGGTCTGACCACCAGACCACCGGCTCACCTCGAGGCCGCGGAACCCGCATACCGGGATCCGCGGCCTCAGTTTTTGTCCCGCCGAAGTACGTCGGAAATGCGATCCACGAGATCGAAGTGAGAGAGAGGTGACCGGGCGATGAGTCTGGCCTTGGCCCCGCTCGACGTGAGCGTTGAGCTGGAGGCGAACCTGCCCTGCCGGAAGTTCGACCCCGACCTGTGGTTCTCCGACTCGCCCGCCGAGCTCGAGCTGGCCAAGTCGCTCTGCGGGGACTGCCCGCTGCGCGTCGAGTGCCTCGCGGGCGCGGTCGAGCGGGCCGAGCCCTGGGGCGTCTGGGGTGGCGAGATCTTCGAGCGTGGCGCGGTCGTCCCGCGCAAGCGGCCCCGTGGCCGTCCGCGCAAGGAGGACGTCGCCCGGGACGCCGCGCTCCGGGTCGAGGCCGAGGCGCGCCTGGCGGCCAGTGGGCTGTCCGGGGCGCGGAACGCGGTCCGGCTGGCGGCCTGACATGAACCCGATCCGTATCCACCCCGCCGGTGCCATGCCGGCCACGAGAGAGCTGACCACCATGCTGCACGTTCCGAACGGAGCCTTCGAGATGCAACTACTCCATGAAGCGTTGTCCCGGGCTCGAATGCGCCGGCCTCAGGCCGGTCGTACCACCACGAGCACTGAGGCAACCCGATCCGCCCGTAGCGTCGCCATGAACAGCCGCAAGCAGTCGGCGCGCGACCTGGGCGTTCTCTGACACCCACCGATCACGAGGGGCGGGTGGCCGGTCTCCCCGGCCACCCGCCCCTCGGCGTCTCTCCCGGTTCAGGCGACCGGGGCGAATCCGGGCAGCCAGCGTTCCAGGATGCCCCGGTAGGGGGCCTTCGCCTCCAGCTGGCAGAGCACGCCGATCGAGCCCAGCGTCACCCGGTGGATCAGCAGGTACGACGGCGGCAGGTTGAGCTGCCGGCTGAGCTGGTAGGCGGGGGAGCGGGGGCTGGCCAGCCGGGCCGCCTCGCCGCGCAGCCAGGCCCGGGTGAACCGGAACTCCTCGGCCGCGATGGGCTCCAGCATCGGCCGGAGGAAGTCGAGCACCGCCTGGGCGTCGATCTCCTCGGCGGAGCCGATGAAGCCCTCCGCCCGCAGGCCCGTCACCACCTCGTCGGCGTTGCCGCGCAGGGCGAGCGCGGCGATCCGGCCGATCGGCTCGGGGGTGCCCTCCGGCATCCGGGCCACCGCGCCGAAGTCGATCACACCGAGCCGGCCGTCCGGCAGCAGCCGGAAGTTGCCCGGGTGCGGGTCGGCGTGCAGCAGGCCGGCCCGCTGCGGCGCGGACAGGTGCAGGATGGCCATCAGCCGGCCCGCCTCGTCGCGCTGCTCCTCGCTGCCGGCTCGGATGATGTCGGCCAGCGGGGTGCCCTCGACCCACTCGGTGACCAGGACCCGGGGCGAGGCGGAGACCACCGCCGGGATGTAGATCTCCGGGTCGTCGGCGTACGCGGACGCGAAGGCGCGCTGCGACTCCGCCTCCAGTTCGTAGTCCAGTTCCTCGGTGATCCGTTCCCGCAGCTCCACCAGCAGCGGCTTGACGTCCAGTCCGGGCTGGATCGCCCGGAACATCCCGCCGAGTCGGGACAGCTGCTTGAGGTCGGCGAGCAGGGCGTCACCGGCGCCCGGGTACTGGATCTTGACGGCCACGTCCCGGGTGTTCGGGGCGCCGGAGGGGCCGTACCCCGCCTCCCGCCAGATCGCCCGGTGCACCTGACCGATGCTCGCCGCGGCGGCAGGGGTGTCGTCGAACTCCACGAACCGGTCGCGCCAGTCCGGCCCGAGCTGTTCGGCGAGCACCTTGTGCACGCTGGCCGCGGGCAGCGGCGGCGCGGCCTCCTGGAGCTTGGTCAGCGCCTGCCGGTAGGGGGCGGCGATCTCCTCGGGCAGTGCCGCCTCGAAGACCGACAGCGCCTGGCCGAACTTCATCGCCCCGCCCTTGAGCTGCCCCAACACGCTGAACAGCTGCTCGGCGGTGCGCTGCTGGATCTCCGCGGAGATCACGTCGGAGGCGAGCCCGGTGACGCGCTTACCCATGCCGAGGACGGTCCGACCGGCGAAGCCGAGCGGCAGAGCGGCGAGCTTTGCGGTCCGGGACACGGCCCGGCGCGGGATGTCGGTCACCCGGTCATTGTTACCGACGCGAGGGGCCCGCTGCTGCTCTGCGCCGCCCTCGGTGCTCACCGCCGTGCTCGGGAACACCCACACAGGGCGTGCGGCGGCCAGACCCGGCGCCGGAACCGGCCCGGTCCGGCCACCTCCACCGCGCAGCCGAGCGTCTCCGGCGTGCCGCCGTCGAGCTGGACCAGCGCCTCGGCGGCCGCGTACCCGCCGGCGGCCAGCAGCGTCGCGGCGGCGCACGCCGGCTCCGGACGCCCGGCGGCGAGCTGCGCGGCGAGCGCCGGCCAGTCCGGGTCGCGGTCGGTCCGGTGCAGGTCGAGACAGTTGAGGCAGGGCCCGACCGGGGGGCGGACCAGCGGCCCGATCACCGGTACGCCCTCCCGCAGGGCGACCAGCAGGTGCGGCTGGCGCCGCTGGGCGTACCCGGCGGCGAGCAACGCGGCCGGCCGGTCGGCGCCGAGCCGGACCACCAGGTCGACCCGGCCCCGCCGGAGCGGTCCGGTGCGGGTGCCGGGGGCGGCCCGGTCGACGGCGTCGCGTGCCGCCGCGGCGAGCGGACGGCCGACCTCGGCGGCCGGGATGCCGGTGCCGACCAGGTCCGCCGGTCGAACCGGGCCGGTCAGGCCCGGGTGCACGTGCCCGACGCCGGCCTGGGCCAGCGCGACGGCGACCGCGGCGCCGAGCGGCCCGGCCCCGCTGACCATCACCCGGGCGGCCAGCCGGCGGCGCAGCACCTGGGCGGGGGTGCCGGGCAGCCGGGCGGTGGCCAGGGCCAGCGCGCCGGCCTCCGCCGCGAGCCGGGCCCGGGCCGGTCCGGCCAGCTCCCGCGGCAGCAGGGTGTGCGCGGGCACCACCAGGCCCGCCGCCAGCAGCGCGTCGAGCAGCGTACGGGCGTGGTCGGGCCGGACGTCGGCGTCGGCCGCGTACGCCAGGACGCGGCGTTCGCTGCGACTGCCGTCGAGCAGGTCGAGCAGCCGGGCCGCACGGGGGTCGGCGACCTCCAGCAGGACGGCCCGGCCCGGTTCGACGCCGAGCTGGAGGGTGTGCCGGTCACGCCAGAGCCGGGTGATCCCGGGCAGCAGGGTGGGCCGGGGCAGCGGGGTGGACCGGGGCTGCGCGGGACGGGTCATGCGACGGATCGTGACCGTTCCCCTGCTGTCCGTCGATCGTTGTCCACAGGTGCGCGGCAGCCTGTCCAGGGTTGTCCACAGGATTTGGCGAGATATCCACAACCGGCCGGTAGTCGTGTCGGCCACCCGACAGTGGGAACGAAAAGCGGGAGGGGTGGCCCTCGGCCACCCCTCCCGCACACCCGATCCGGGTCAGACCTTCGCCTTGCCCAGGATGCGGTTCACTGTTGTGCCGCACACCGGACACTTGCCCTTGGCCATGTTCATCCCGGTCTTGCTGACCTCGATGTGCCCCTCGAAGTCCCGCTTCTCCTTGCACTTGACGCAGTAACCGTTGTAGGTCTGGGCCTGGTCGGCCACGGTGCCCTCCTCGTCTCGTCCGCCGGTCACTGCCTACCGGCGGTTGTCCCGGCGGCGGGCCACGCGGGGCGCCGGCGCTGGGTCGTTCTCCGCGGCCACCCACGTGACCGCTGGTCCGCGGACCCTACCCAGGTCTGGGCGGTTCCATGTCAGCTGTGCATCGACACTGTGAGGAAGTCGACGTCGAGAGTGTGCATGGCGAATTACGTCGGATAAGTCAGTTTGGCGGGGACACGCCGACCGAACCGTCCCGAAAGCCGTCCTCGGCCCCCCGAGCGGCGTCCGAACCGGTGATCACCTACCGTGGAGCGGAGCCGGTGTGCGCGGCCCGCCGTCCGCCACGAAGGGTGACGGTGGTGCGCCGCGCAGGTCCGGCTAAGAATTTTTCGGGACTCCTGGCGACCAATCCCCATTTTCCGGGCGCGTGTCGAGGGGTTGACTCTTGCGGACCCCTGGTCACTACGCAGTAGCTTTCCTTCGTGGCAGGAATCCGAGGCTGCGCGGCCCGCTGATGGCAGGGGTGCGGAAGCCGGTCGTCGAAGTGCGGCGCAGCCAGCGCCGGCGACGCACGGTGTCCGCCTACCGCGACGGTGAGCGGGTGGTCGTCCTCATTCCCGACCAGTTCTCCCGGGCCGAGGAGAGCGAGTGGGTCGACCGGATGCTCGCCCGGCTCGCCGCCCGGGAAGGGCGGCTGGCCCGTTCCGACGACGAACTGCTGGTCCGGGCCACCCGGCTGATCAAGCTCTACCTGCCCGAGCACGGCGCGCAGGCGGTCCCGGCGAGCGTCCGCTGGGTCACCAACCAGAACGGCCGCTGGGGTTCCTGCACCCCCGCCGACGGCACCATCCGGCTCTCCCACCGGGTCCAGGACATGCCCGACTGGGTCATCGACTACGTGCTCCTGCACGAGTTGGCCCACCTCATCGTCCCCAGCCACAACGCCCGGTTCTGGGCGCTGGTCGGCCGGTACCCGAAGACCGAGCGGGCCCGGGGCTACCTGGAGGGCGTCGCCGCCGCCGGCGCACCACTGACCGACTGACGCTCCCGGCCCCCACGCCGCGCCGCCCGGGCACGGCCTCGTGATCCACTCCGTCTGCCGCGCATCGGGGCGTCGGATCGTCGTTGATACCGCGATATCCCGGAAGCGGAGTTGATCAGCGTAGGGTCGGGGCGTGGCACGACGTGTGGTGGTGGCGTTGCTCGGCCCGGTGAGCTGGGCGCCACCGGGCATCGAACCGGCGGCCTGGCGGACCGCGCTCGCCGAGGACGTGGTCGACCTGCTCGCCACGCTCAACGAGGTGCACACCGCGGTGGCGGTGACCCCGGCCGACCGGTGGCTCGCCGACGCGGTGGTCTGGCCCGGCACCGAGGTCTACGAGGTGCCCGAGCCCACCCCGAACGCGGTGCTCGCCGCTCTCGACGGCTACGACCAGGCGGCCGTCATCGCCGGGGACGCCCCGGACGTGCCCGGACTGACCATCGGCAAGTTGCTCCGGCCGCTGACCAGCCGGCCGCTGGCGGTCGCGCCGGTCGAGGGCGGTCCCGGCCTGCTCGGGGTGGCGGCCCGGCTGCCCGTACCGGAGTGGCTGCCGGCGGTGGATCTGGAGTGCGGGCAGCCGGCGGCCGTACGCACGGCGGCACCGAGCCCCGGCGACCTCGCGGTGACCCAGGGCTGGCACCGGCTCCGCGGCCCCGGCGACCTGGGCCGGCTCGACCCGGCGGTGGAGGGCTGGGAGGCCACCCGCGCGCTGCTCTCCGGCGCCGGCCAACCCGGCTGACCCGACCCGCGCGTCCCCCACGGACCCGAGCCGGGCGGCTTCGACCGACGCGACCGGGCGTGCGTCCGGCCGATCCGAGCCGGACGCGGTGTCAGCGCCGGTCGTCGTCGCCGTCGGAGTCGTCGGTGCGCCGCTCCGGGCCGCCCGGCGGCTGCTCCGCCGGGCCGCCCGGGGCGGAGAAGTCGAAGTTCTCCAGCTCGCTGAGGTCGAACTCGGCCATCGCGAAGGCCACCGGGTCGGCGAAGTCGTCGTCCGAGGGGAGCAGGTCGGGGTGACCCCAGAGGGCGTCCCGGCCGGCGATTCCGCGGTGCTCGGTGAGCGCCGCCCAGAGCGCCGCCGCCTCGCGCAGCCGGCGCGGCCGCAGCTCCAGGCCGACCAGCGCGGCGAAGGTCTGCTCGGCCGGGCCGCCCGCGGCGCGGCGCCGGCGGAACGCCTCGCCGAGCCGGACCACGTTCGGCAGCCGGCCGCCGGCGGCACTGTCCACCACGTGGCAGACCCACCCCTCGACCAGCGCCAACGCGGTCTCCAGCCGGGCCAGGGACGCCTTCTGGGCGGGGCTGTCCTCCGGGGTGAAGATGCCTTCCAGCGCGATCGCCTGCATCGACTCCGGGTCGGTCGGGTCGACCCGGCCCATCGCCTCCTCGATCGCTTCCCGGTTGACCCGGATGCCGGCGGCGTACGTCTCCACCGCGCTCAGGACGTGCCCGCGCAGCCACGGCACGTGCTGGAAGAGCCGCTGGTGGGCGGCCTCGCGCAGGGCCACGTAGAGGCGGACCTCGTCCTCGGGCAGCTCCAGGCCCTCGCCGTACGCCCGGATGTTGGCCGGGATCAGCGCGGCCGTGCCGGCCGGGCCGAGCGGCAGCCCGATGTCGCCGGCGGAGAGCACCTCCGCGGCGAGCGAGCCGAGCGCCTGGCCGAGCTGGCCGCCGAAGAGCGCGCCACCGAGGGTGGCCACCATCGACTGCATCGGGCCGAGCTGGGCGCGCGCCTCCGGCGGCACCAGGTCGCCCATCGCGCCGACCATCCGGCTGGCCACCGGGTCGCAGAGCTTGCGCCAGACGTCCAGGGTCTTGTAGATCCACTCGTTGCGGTTCCAGGCCACCGAGGTCTGGATGCCCGAGGGCAGCGCGGAGGCGGGCTCCAGCCAGAGGTCGGCGAGCCGCAGCGCCTCCTCCACCGCGTTGCGCTCGTACGGCGAGACCGCCGGGTCGCCCGCGGCGGCGAGCTGGCTGGCGGCCACCTGCCGGGCCAGGTCCCAGTTGACCGGCCCGCTGCCCGACGCGGAGAGCAGGTGCTGCAACTGCGACATGAACTGCTGCATCTGCGCGGGGTCGTTGGGGTCTGGTGGTTGCCCACCCGGTAGCGCGAAACCGAACGGAATATCAGGCACGACGTCTACGGTACGCGTGCCGCGCCCCGGGTCACCCCCGCTGGCGTTGCGCTGAGGGCGAAGTCGCGGTTCGCCCGCCGGGACGCCCCACCCCGGTCGGTACGCTCTGCCGCATGAGACGTCGCGGCGTGACCGTCCTGCTCGGTGCTCTGCTCACCACCCTGCTCAGCATCGGCGTGCTCGGCGCACCCATCCCGTACGTGGTGCTCGGTCCCGGGCCGACCGTGAACACGCTGGGCAAGGAGGACGGCAAGGACGTCATCGAGGTGACCGGCGGGGAGACCTCGACCTCGGCCGGGCAGCTGCGGCTGACCACGGTCGGCGTCCAGCCCTCGGTCAAGCTGCGGTCGGCGCTGGCCGGCTGGTTCTCCGACGACGAGGCGGTGGTGCCGCGCGAGCTGGTCTACCCGCCGGGGGAGACCCAGCAGGAGGTCGAGGAGCGCAACGCCGAGGACTTCAAGGTCTCGCAGACCAGCGCGGAGACCGCGGCGCTGCGCGAACTGGGCTTCCCGGTGCGGGTGGTGGTCAAGACGGTCGCCGCCGACGGGCCGTCGGCCGGGGTGCTCAAGCCCGGCGACGTGGTGACCTCGGTGGACGGGCAGCCGGTGCCGGTGGCGTCCCGGCTGACCGAGCTGATCCGGGCCAAGCCGGCCGGGAGCCGGCTCACCATCGGCTACACCCGGGACGGCGCGGCGGCCACCGCGCCGGTGACCAGCCGCGAGCAGGACGGCCGGCCCCGGATCGGGATCGAGATCGAGCAGCAGCAGCCGCACCCGTTCACCATCAAGATCGACCTGGAGGACATCGGCGGCCCGAGCGCCGGCCTGATGTTCGCCCTCGGCATCGTGGACAAGCTGACCCCGGAGGACCTGACCGGCGGCCGGATCATCGCCGGCACCGGGACGATCGACGACGAGGGCCGGGTCGGTCCGATCGGCGGCATCGCACAGAAGCTGGTCGGGGCCAAGCAGGCCGGCGCGACGGCGTTCCTGGTGCCGGCGGACAACTGCGCGGAGGCGGTCCGCAACCCGCAGCCCGGCCTGCCGTTGGTCAAGGTGGGTTCGCTGGACGAGGCGCTCGCCGCCCTGGAGACGCTGCGCGCGGGCGGCCAGCCCACCCACTGCTGACCGCCGGCCCACCGGGCCGGCACCGGCCGTGCCGGCCCGGCCGTCCCGCCCGGTGTGACGGCCCGGACGGGGTCGCTGACCGGCCCGGCGGTGGTTGTGGAGCGGGTCGCTGAAGGGCCCGGCGGGCGGGCCGCGGCGGGCGGCACGCGGCTGCCGCACGACCGTGACCCGACACGTTCAGGAAGACCCCGTACTCTGGGTGCCTGGTCGGAGCCGATCACATCGAGCGTGCGGAGCCAACAGTGGTCATGCGTAGCAGCAGCCCCCTGCCGAGGATGAGCCGACGCGGACGCGTCACGATCGGCGTCCTGGTCGGGGTGTTCGTGCTCTTCACCCTGCTGGGCTGGGGTGTACAGGCGTGGACGGACTGGCTGTGGTTCGACGAGGTCAGCTACACCCAGGTCTTCACCGGCGTGCTGACCACCCGGCTGCTGCTCTTCCTCAGCGTCGGGCTGGGCATGGCGGTGATCGTGGGCGGCAACCTCTGGCTCGCCCACCGGCTGCGCCCGCGGATGCGTCCGCACTCGCCCGAGCAGGCCACCCTGGAGCGCTACCGGATGCTGCTGAGCCCCCGGCTCGGGCTGTGGATCGCGCTGGTCGCGGCGGTCATCGGCCTCTTCGCCGGGCTGAGCGCGCAGAGCCGGTGGAACCAGTGGCTGCTCTTCCGCAACGGCGGTGACTTCGGCGTCAAGGACCCGGAGTTCGGGGTGGACATCGGCTTCTACGTCTTCGAGCTGCCGTTCTGGCGCTACCTGCTCGGGGTCGGCTTCACCGCGGTGGTGCTCTCCCTGATCGGCGCGCTGGCCGTGCACTACATCTTCGGCGGGGTCCGGCTGCAGGGCGTGGGCGATCGGATGAGCAACGCCGCCCGGGCCCACCTGAGCACCCTGGTCGCGGTCTTCGTGCTGCTCAAAGCGGTCGCGTACGTGCTGGACCGGCGGGCCATGCTGCTGGAGTACAACGACGGCGCCAACGTCTACGGCGCCGGCTACGCCGACGTCAACGCGCTGCTGCCGGCCAAGGAGATCCTCGCCTACATCTCGGTCGTGGTGGCCATCGCGATCATCGTGTTCTCCAACGCGTGGATGCGGAACCTGGTCTGGCCGGGCATCTCGCTGGCCCTGCTCGGCGTCTCCGCGGTCGCGATCGGCGGCATCTACCCCTGGGCGGTGCAGACCTTCGAGGTCAAGCCGAGCGCCCGGGACAAGGAGGCGCCGTACATCCAGCGCAGCATCGACGCCACCCGGGCCGCGTTCGGGTTGGACGTCACGAAGACCACGCCGTACGCGGCGGCGAACCTGACCCCGCCGCCGAGCCTGGCCACCGACACCTCGGTGGTGCCGAACGTCCGGCTGCTCGACCCGCAGCTGGTCAGCGAGACCTACACCCAGCTCCAGCAGGTGCGCGGCTTCTACGACTTCGGCCCCAAGCTGGACATCGACCGGTACGGGGTGAACGGCAAGACCTCCGACTACGTGGTCGGCGTCCGGGAGATCAACTACGGCGAGCTGACCGCCCAGCAGGCCAACTGGATCAACCGGCACACCGTCTACACCCACGGCTACGGCCTGGTGGCCGCGCCGGCCAACCAGGTGGTCTGCGGTGGCCAGCCGTTCTTCGTCTCCGGCTTCCTCGGCGAGAAGGCGCAGGAGGCCTGCTCCTCGCAGACCGAGCAGATCCCGGCCAGCCAGCCGCGGATCTACTACGGCGAGCGGATGGAGGCCGGCGACTACGCGATCGTCGGCAAGGCCGACCCGGAGGCCGAGCCGGCCGAGTTCGACCGGCCGGTCGGTGAGGGTGGCGAGGCCGGCGAGGCCTACTACACCTACACCGGTGAGGGCGGCGTCGAGATCGGCTCGTTCATGCGCCGGCTGCTCTACGCCATCAAGGAGCAGGAGTCGAACTTCCTGCTCTCCGAGGCGGTCAACGACAACTCCAAGCTGCTCTACGTGCGCAACCCGCGGGACCGGGTGGAGAAGGTCGCGCCGTTCCTCACCCTCGACGGCGACCCGTACCCGGCGGTGATCGACGGTCGGGTGCAGTGGATCGTGGACGGCTACACCACCTCGGCGACCTACCCGTACGCCGAGCGGGTCAACCTCCAGCAGGAGACCACCGACGAGCTGACCGGGCGGGGCACGTTCCAGCTGGCCCGGGAGAACGTCAACTACATCCGCAACTCGGTCAAGGCCACCGTCGACGCGTACGACGGGACGGTCAGGCTTTACGAGTTCGACGACACCGACCCGGTGCTCAAGGCCTGGAACAAGGCGTTCGGCGGTGACCTGGTGCTGCCCAAGGCGCAGATCCCGGCGGAGCTGGCCGAGCACTTCCGCTACCCGGCCGACCTGTTCAAGGTGCAGCGCAACCTGCTCACCAAGTTCCACGTCACCAACCCCGGCGACTTCTACTCCGCGCAGGACTTCTGGCAGGTGCCGAACGTGCCGGACGCGCCGGACAGCGGGCAGAAGCAGCCGCCGTACTACCTGTTCACCCAGTTCCCGGGGCAGGAAGCGCCGCGGTTCCAGCTCACCTCGGCGGTCACCCCGAACGGGCGGCAGAACCTGGCCGCGCTGATCTCCGGGTCGTACGTCGACGGGCAGCCGCGGCTGGAGGTGCTGGAACTGCCGGACCAGACCCGGATCTCCGGCCCGGTGCAGGTGCACCAGCAGATGACGAACAACGCCAACATCCGCCAGCAGCTGAACCTGCTCTCCTCCAACCAGGCCCAGGTGCAGTACGGCAACCTGCTGTCGCTGCCGTTCGGCGACGGGATGCTCTACGTCGAGCCGGTCTACGTCAAGAGCAACCAGCAGGACGCGTACCCGCTGCTGCAGAAGGTGCTGCTGTCGTACGGCGACGGCGGTTCCTACGTGGCGTTGGCCGACAACCTCACCGACGGCATCAAGCAGCTCGTCGAGCAGGGCAAGCGGGCCGCCCAGGGTGCCCCGCCGCCGCCCACCGGCGGCACCCCGCCGCCGCCCGGGACGCCGACCACCCCGCCGGCGCTCACCGGCGAACTGGCCGAGGCCGCCAACCGGGTCCAGGCCGCGATCACCGAGGTGCGGGCCGCGCAGGCGTCCGGCGACTTCGAGCGGTACGGCCGCGCGCTGAAGGCGCTCGACGAGGCGCTGACCGCGTTCCAGCAGGCGCAGCAGGCGGCCGCCCCGGCGACCACCCCGACCCCGGGCGGCAGCCCGGCGGCGAGCCCGAGCGGCAGCGCGCCACCCACCCCGAGCGGCGGCTGACCCGCCGTACCACGACGCAGCCCCCGGCCTCGCGGACCGACCCGGTCCCGGCGCCGGGGGCTGTGTCGTTTACCTGACCGAATACTCGACCGGGGCATGCAACCTGCTGGCGCGTTGCTCCGTCCTGTCTGCAACACACGGCGAGGTCCGGGGGAAGCGTGGTCGGCTCATGAGAGATGCACACAGTTTTGACGAGTTCTACCGGAGTACCTCCCGGCGGATGCTCCGGTACGGCTACGCGGTCGCCGGCGACTACACGGAGGCTCAGGACCTGGTGCAGGAGGCGTTCGCCCGGGCCTGGCGGCAGTGGGACAAGCTGGTCGACCATCCGGCCCCCGAGGCCTGGTTACGCCTGGTGATGGCCCGGCTGGCCACCGACCGGTGGCGCCGCCTGCACGGTCTCCGCGGCGTGCTCAGCCGCAGCGGTCCACCGGCGTCGGTGCCCGCGCCCAACGAGGACAGCGTGCTCCTGGTGAACGCGTTGCGTCAGCTGCCGGCCGCCCAGCGGCAGGCCCTCGCCCTGCACTACCTCTTCGACATGTCGGTGGAGGAGATCGCCCGGGAGACGGAGGTGCCGACCGGCACCGTGAAGTCCTGGCTTTCCCGGGGCCGTTCCCGGCTGGCGGCGCTGCTGCCCGACTACTCCCCGGAGCTGGAGGCCCACGATGTCGCGTGAACTGTCCGATCTCTACCATTCGCTCGCCGAGGATGCCGACCGCGGGCAGTTGGCGCTCCCGGAGACGCTCCGGCGCCAGGCCGACCGCCGGGCCCGGGTCCGGGCCGCGGGCACCGCACTCGCCGTGGCGGTACTGGTCGGCGGGGTGGCGACCGGCGCCCGGTTGACCCTTTCCGCAGACCCGGCTCCCGTCCCGCAGCCCGCCGGGACGCCGACGCCGACGCCGACGCCGACCGTTCCGTCCGCCACGCCGTCATCGCCGTCGACGTCCGCGGCAGCGGGCGCCGGCCCGAGCGGTGCGCCGACCGGTGGGGCCGCCCGCACGCCCACCTCGATCCCCGACCGGGCGTTCTTCACCCTGGCGAAGGCGAACCGCACCGGCATGGACCCGGTCTTCCGGGACACGGCCCCGCTGCCGAAGCTCTGCGACGCCCGCTTCCCGAGCGAAGCCGCGGTCGCGCAGAGTCGAACCCGCAACCTCGCCTACAAGCTGGCCGCCACCCCGGAGGGGTACGTCCCGGACGGCAGCTACGCGCACACCATCACCATCTACCGGTCCGGCCGGGCCGACGACTTCCTCCGGGAGCTGCGCCAGGCGGTCCGCGACTGCCCGGAGCAGGAGGGGCAGAGCAACGGCACGCCGGCGACCTCCCGGCAGCGACTGCTCCCGGACAGCGGCTACGGCGACGAGTCGGTGCTGTTCGAGATGCGGGCGGCGGCGCGGGACGTCAACGGCGACCCGACCGGCGGCGACGAGATCCGCCTGGTCCGGGCGATCCGGGTCGGCGACGTGGTGACCGTGCTGTGGGAGCAGGGCTGGGAGAACACCTCCAGCGAGCGGTCCCAGGTCGACGCCGACAGCCGCCGGGCGGTGGCCGCCGTCGAGGACTGGCTGGGGTGAGCCGAGGGGCCGTTTTGCGGCACGCCGGGGTGGTGCGCTACGGTTGACGGACCGACGCGGGGTGGAGCAGCTCGGTAGCTCGCTGGGCTCATAACCCAGAGGTCGCAGGTTCAAATCCTGTCCCCGCTACCACATCGAATCGGCCCCGAGGTAGTTCCCCTCGGGGCCGATTCGCGTCTCGACCCCCGCGGCCGGCCGGGCTCCGCGCACGCCGGCTGTCTCAGCGTCGTCCCGGCGCCGCAACCGTCCCACCGGCGTGTGACGTGGTCGGCGGCCATGCGACGGCGGGGATCCGGGGGGTGGCTGATCATCCCGACTCGGATGAGATAGAGTGGTGAGGCCGACGCGGGGTGGAGCAGCTCGGTAGCTCGCTGGGCTCATAACCCAGAGGTCGCAGGTTCAAATCCTGTCCCCGCTACTGTCCCGAAGGGCCCCGATGATCTCCGGGGCCCTTCGGCGTTTCCCGTGCCGACACATCCGCACGGCGGCGATTCACGGTCGACCGTCCTGCCCGGGTTGCGGTTCTCGGCGAGGATGGGGACATGTCTGCTTTCGGCAAGTGGTGGGGCCGGCTGAGCGCGGTCCTCGGTGCGGTGGTGCTGTCCGTCTTCGTGCCCGTGGCGGCCTGGGCGTCGACCGGCACGGGTGAGCTGGTCGTGGAGGCCGCCCGGCGGCGGCGCGGCGGCGGCTTCGGGTTCTTCGGGCTGCTCTGCTGCCTGGTGGTGGTCGCCGTCATCGTCTACCTGGTGTTCCGGATGACCCGCAACCGCCGGGGCGGCCCGCCGCGCTGATCCGTCCGCCCGGGCGACGTCCGGGTGCCGGTCGACCCGTCAGGCCAACACCGCGTTGGCCTGGGCCAGGAACCGGGTCGCGGCGGCCTGGGCGTCGGCCCGGCCGGCCCGGACGCTCTCGGCGGCATCGAGCAGCAGCGCGCGGACCCGGGTATGGCCCGCCGGGGGCGGGTTCGGTGCCGGGCCCAGCCCGTCGGCCAGCGTGGCGCCGAAGGCGGCGGCCCGCTGTTCCACCGGGTCGGCGAGCAGGCCCTCGGTGTAGCGGCGGACGGCCAGGCTGGCGCTGAGGCCCCGGTCGTGCCCGAGCACGGCGCCGGCTTCGCCGTTGGTGGTGAGGAAGTTCAGCACGTCCACCGCCACGGCCGGATGCCGGGTGCCGCGGAAGGCCGCCCAGTACATCGACGCCCGGGCCCACTGGGCGGCCGGCGGCCCGGGCAGGGCCGCCAGCGCCAGTTCGTCCCGGGCCAGCCGTTGCAGTTCCGGTAGCTGGTGCGACCAGGCGAACGAGGCGGCGGTGGCCCCGGTGACCACGAGCTGCCGGGCCGGCTCGCCGCCGTCGGCCTGCTCCACCAGGGTGGAGCTCGGCGTGGCCCGGCCCGCCCGGGCCCGCTCCCACAGGGCGAACCACTCGGCCAGCGCGTCGGCGGCGAAGCCGAGCTGCCGGCTGCGGTAGAACTCGCCGCCCCGGCCCCGCAGCCAGAGCCAGAGTGCCCGGTAGTCGCCGGACGCGTCCATGGTGCCGGCGACCCGGCCGCCGCCGGCGCGGCTGACCTGCTGTGCCCAGGCGACGTACTGGTCCCAGCTCATCCCGGTGCTCGGCTCCGCCACCCGCAGCCGGCGCAGCAGGTCGCGGTTGACCACCAGGGCGGCCGCGGTCTGCCCGGCGGCGACGGCGACCGGCTGGCCGGCCACCTCGGCGTACCGGGCCAGGCCCGGGGGCAGGGCGCTCAGGTCCAGCCGCCGGTCGGCGACGTACCGGCCGAGGTCGAGGACGATCTGGCGCTCCGCGTACTCGGTGAGCACGCCGTCGTCGAGCTGGAACAGGTCGGGCACGTTGCCGCCGGCGGCCTGGGTGGCCAGCCGGTCGTAGTAGCCGCCGCTGCCCTGCCAGGTGACCCGGAAGGTGACCCGGGGATTCCGCTCGGAGTAGAGCCGCAGCGCCTTCTCGGTCCGCTCGGCCCGCGCGGTGCCGCCCCACCAGAAGACCGACAGCTCGACCGGCCCGTCGTCGGTCGGGGCGGCCTCCTCCGCGGTGCACCCGGCCAGCCCCACGACCGGAGCGCCCAGCAGCGCGGCGAGCACCCGGCGTCGACCCGGATCCGCGCCGGGACGGTGCGAGGCGGGACGGGCGGCGGGCACGGGGCCTCCTGGGTGCGGGCGGGCGGTCGGATCATTCACGCAGGCGCCGCCGGAGGGTGTCAACGGCCGTCCGGCCACACCCGGTCCCGGCCGGATGCGGCGTTCCGCCGGCAGCACCGGCGACCGGGCGTGCGTCGGGCGCGTGGTGTACTAGGGCACGTGGAACTTCTGCACTCGGGCAAGGTCCGGGACGTCTACGCCGACGGCGACGACCTGATCCTGGTCGCCTCCGACCGGATCTCGATCTACGACGTGGTGCTGCCCACGCCGATCCCGGACAAGGGCAAGCTGCTCACCGCGCTCTCGCTGTGGTGGTTCGATCAGCTTTCCGACCTGGTGCCCAACCACATCCTCTCCGCCACCGACGTGCCGGACGAACTCGCCGGCCGGGCGATCCGCTGCCGGCGGCTGGAGATGGTCCCGGTGGAGTGCGTCGCCCGGGGCTACCTGACCGGCGGCGGCCTGCAGGAGTACCAGCGCACCGGCGCGGTCTCCGGGGTGCCGCTGCCGCGCGGCCTGGTCGAGGCGTCGATCCTGCCCGAGCCGATCTTCACCCCGTCCACCAAGGCGCCGGTGGGGGAGCACGACGAGCCGATCACCTTCGCCGAGGTGGTGGACAAGGTGGGCGCCGAGACCGCCGAGCGGCTGCGGCAGATCACCCTCGACGTCTACCGGCGGGGCGCCGAACTCGCCGCGGACCGGGGCATTCTGGTCGCCGACACCAAGATCGAGCTGGGCTGGGCGGCGGACGGCACGCTGATGCTCGGCGACGAGCTGCTCACCTCGGACTCGTCCCGGTTCTGGCCGGCCGAGTCGTACCAGCCGGGGCGGGTCCAGTTCTCCTACGACAAGCAGTACGTCCGGGACTGGGCCACCGACAGCGGCTGGGACAAGCAGGCACCGGCCCCCGAGGTGCCGGCCGAGGTGGTCGAGGCGACCCGGGCCCGCTACGTGGACGTCTACGAGCGGCTCACCGGCAACCGCTGGAGCTGATCGCGGCACGCGGTCGCCGGCCGCGCGATGCCGGACGCCGGGCGGACCGGCGGCGCGCTCAGTGGTTCCAGACGTCCCCGCCGAAGACCCGCGACCAGACGTTGTCCACCACACCCGAGGTGCCCCAGACGGTGTCCCCGTCGGCGTCCGCGCCGGCCGGCGCCACCTGCGTCATCCCGCCGTAGATCAGGTAGCCCGGCCCGTTGGGGGAGCCGGCGATGTGCCGGCCGCTGCTGTGGATGCCGTAGCCGACGAAGTCCCGCTCCCACTTGGAGAGGAACCCGGCGGCCACGTTGTCGAGCCCGTCGACGGTGGCCTGGACCAGGTCCTTCAGCACGTCGGTGCGGCCGGTGCCCAGCTGCATCCCGACGTCGAACGCGCCGGCCGCGGCGATCGCCGCCGCCCCGCCGGTGGCGACGGCCTCGGCCATCGCCTCGATCCCCTTCAGGAAGCCGAGCGCCGAGGCGGCGAAGGAGTTCGCGGTGGCCAGGGCGGAGGCCGCGGCGGGCGATCCGACGACGGTCGCCGCGGCGGCCGCGATGAAGGTGGCGAAGGCGAACAGGATGGTGGAGACCACCGTGTACGCCACCACCAGGCAGAGCAGGATGGCGCCGACGCAGAGCATGGTGACGCCCACCGTGACGGCGAGCACCTGGGTGCCGACGACCTGGACGTCGTACTTGCGGACGTGCACGCCGAACGCGTCCCGGTCGCGGCCGCTCCACTGGGCGGCGGTCAGCGTGCCGACGGCCGAGTCGAGGTTGTCGCGGGCGGTGCCGAGCTGGTCGTACATCGAGAGCCAGTCGCCGCCCTTGCGCATGATCGTTTCCGGATCGCACTGGTTGAAGTAGACGATCTGGGCGACCGGCCAGGCGGCCGGGATGACCGCCGCGGCCACGGAGATCTCCACCAGCGCGGCCTTGGCGGCGATCGCGGGGTAGGTCGGGTCTGCCATCGGGTCTCTCCGGCGTCCTCAGCGGGCGGCGATGGTGCTGGCGGTCTCGGTGGCCTCCCAGTTGTCCGCCGTGGCGGACAACCGCGACCGGATCTCGGTGAGGTGCTCGCGCTTGCTGCGCAGCTCTTCCTCGACGAACTCGACGGCACCGACGTAGGCGACCGCCAGGTGGGGCACCACCGAGGTGAAGTTGCTGTGGGTGATGGCGCGGGCGGATTCCAGCAGATCCGTGCAGGCGTCCAGGGCCGGGCCGACCTCACGCTCGATCGTCTCGCCGAGCGCACGGATCGCCGGCGGGTCCACCTCGATCATCGGCCCTCCCCGTTGGCGCGATCGACGTCCGTTGCGGCCGGAGCGCGGACAGCCTACCGGATCATGGCTGGGGCGGGATGCCCCGCGCTGGTAGCCTCCGAGCCATGCCGCCCGGACGACCCGCCCCGACGCCGCCCGACGACTACGTGTCCCGGATGGCCCGCCGGCCGCGCTGGCAGCGGCTGCTGGTGCCGGTCGTCCTGGTCGCCGTCGCCCTGGCGCTCCCGATCGGCCTGGGACGCAACGCGATCGACGCCGAGCGGGTGACCATCCGGGTCGAGTCCTGCGACCTCGACGGTCCGAAGGCGACCGAGCGGTGCCGCGGCAGTTGGCAGCTCTCCGACGGCACGGTGGTCCAGGGCCCGGTGGGCGGCGGCTCGGTACGCGAGGGCGAGCAGGTCGGCGGCTGGGGCAACGACACCCGGGCCACGGTGAACCTGATGAGCTGGCTCGTCGCCCCGCTGCTGGTCGGCTCCGCCCTGCTGGCGGTGCTGGTGGCGCTCGCCGTCGTGTTCCTGCGGGCGGCCGCGAAGCGGGCGCGGCGCGGCCGCTGACCCCGCTCCCGGCCGGTCCCGTCAGACGCCCAGCTGGCGCCGCAGCCGTTCCAACATCTGGGTGCTCTCCCGGAGCGGCCCGCTGACCAGGTCGTTGAGCTGTGCCAGCTTGGCCTGCGCCGCCGCCGGGTCGTGCACCAGCGCCTCCGGGCCGGCCGGGCCGGTCAGCTCGCGCAGCGCCTCGCTGGTTTCCCGCTGCAGGTCGGCCCGGGCCTTGCGGAGCAGGTCGCCGAGCAGTTCCGCCAGATCGGTCGCCGGCAGGCGCAGCGCGCGCGGGTCGATGTGCAGCTCGTGGGCGGGATCCTCAGCGGTGCAGGCGACCCGGACCAGCCCGTCCTCGCTCTCCGCCCGCCCGGTCAGGCCGGCCAGCCGGGTGCGCAGCTCCTCTCCGCGGTTCAGCTGTTCCCGCATCCGCTCCATCAGTTGCGCCATCACGTCGCCCGTCGGCGCGTTCCCGTTCGGCCCGGTCATCGTGCCCCCATTCCCGTGTCGTCCGTCGGTGCTGCGGGGCCGACCGTAGCCCCTGCCGACCACCACCCACCATGGAGGGTCGGCGGGCGGTCGCCGGACCCTAGCTCAGGCGCAGGAAGACCGCGACGCCGACGACCAGCACGATCACGCTGACGCCGAGCAGCGTGACGAAGGGGACGATCACGGACGACGTGCCGCCGATCCCCGGCGCCTCGACGAGGATCCGGGTCGGCCGGGACGGCTCGTGCACCACGGTGACCGGCCCGGGGGCCGCCGACAGCGGGGTCTGCCGCCAGCGCCCCGGCGTCGCGGTCAGCTCCCGGCCGTCGGCCGCCCGGAACCGAACCACCGGGTGATACGTCCGGGGCCCGTAGCCGAAGGTGACGGGTCGCAGTCCCACCACCTCGCCCGGCGCCCGGGCGCCCCGGCGCAGCAGGTCGAGGTCCCGCCGGAACCGGACGACCGCGTAGCTCGCCCCGGACAGGCCGAGCACACTCATGATCACCAACACCAGGGTCGGCATCGGTCCCCCTTCGGCACCGTCGGCCGGGCCGCCGTCAGTCCACCCAGTTCAACGTGCGCTCGACCGCCTTGCGCCAGTTGCGCAGCTCGCGGTCGCGGTGCTCCCCGGTCATCGCCGGGGTCCACTGGGCGTCCGAGCGCCACTGCTCGCGCAGGGTCGCCAGGTCCGGCCAGAAGCCGACCGCCAGGCCGGCCGCGTACGCGGCGCCGAGACAGGTGGTCTCGGTGATCCGGGACCGCACCACCGGCACGTCGAGCACGTCGGCGAGGAACTGCATGAGCAGCCCGTTGGCGGTCATCCCGCCGTCCACCCGCAGCCGGCGCAGCGCGACGTCGGAGTCGGCGTTCATCGCGTCGACCACCTCGCGGGTCTGCCAGGCCGACGCCTCCAGCACCGCCCGGGCCAGGTGCCCCTTGGTGATGTAGCCGGTCAGCCCGGCGATCACGCCCCGGGCGTCGCTGCGCCAGTGCGGGGCGAACAGCCCGGAGAAGGCCGGCACCACGTAGCAGCCGCCGTTGTCGGCGACGGTGCCGGCCAGCTCCTCCACCTGGGCCGCGGTGGAGATCAGCCCGAGGTTGTCCCGCAGCCACTGCACCAGCGAGCCGGTCACCGCGATCGCCCCCTCCAGGGCGTACGCGGCGGGTTGGCCGTCGATCCGGTAGGCGACGGTGGTGAGCAGGCCGTGCGCCGAGGAGACCGGGCTGGCGCCGGTGTTGAGCAGCAGGAAGCTGCCGGTGCCGTAGGTGCACTTGGCCTCGCCCGGCTGGAAGCAGGTCTGCCCGAACAGCGCCGCCTGCTGGTCACCGAGCGCGCCGGCCACCGGCACCCCGGCGAGCAGTCCGGTGGCCTCCCCGTAGAACTCGGCGGAGCTGCGGATCTCCGGCAGCATGGCGGCCGGCACGCCCATCGCGTCCAGCAGCTCCGGATCCCAGTCGAGGGTGGACAGATCCATCAGCATGGTGCGGCTGGCGTTGGTCACGTCGGTGACGTGCCGGCCGGTCAGCTTCCAGATCAGCCAACTGTCCATGGTGCCGAAGAGCAGCTCGCCGGCCTCGGCGCGCGCCCGCAGGCCCTCGACGTTGTCGAGCAGCCAGCGCAGCTTGGGCCCGGCGAAGTAGGTGGCCAGTGGCAGGCCGGTGCGGGTGCGGAACAGCTCCTCGCCGTACGCCTGCTCCAGCTCGCGCAGCAGCGGACCGGTGCGGGTGTCCTGCCAGACGATCGCGTTGGCCACCGGGCGGCCGGTGGCCCGGTCCCAGACCAGCGTGGTCTCCCGCTGGTTGGTGATCCCGACCGCGGCCAGCCCGGCCGCGTCGGTGCCGGCCGCGTCCAGCGCCTCCCGGACCACCTGCTCGACGTTGCGCCAGATCTCCTCGGCGTCGTGCTCTACCCAGCCCGGTTGCGGGAAGAGCTGCCGGTGCTCGCGCTGCGCCACGGAGACGATCTCCCCGGCCCGGTCGAAGACGATGCACCGCGACGAGGTGGTGCCCTGGTCGATGGCGGCGACGTACTCTCCGGTCACGGCAGCACCGTACCCGGCCCGGCGGCGGTGCGCCGCCCGGCGCCGGGCCGGTGGGCCCCGTCCGGCCCCGGTCCCGCCGGTGATCCGTACGATGTGCAGACGTGCGTGACATCGCCGTGTTCAGCGGAACCGCCCATCCCGAACTCGCCGCCGAGATCTGCGCCCACCTCGGGGTGCCCCTGCACCCGGTGCGGGTGTCCCGGTTCGCCAACGACTGCCTGGAAGTGCAGTTGCAGGCCAACTGCCGGGAGCGGGACGTCTTCCTGATCCAGCCGCTGGTGCCGCCGGTGCAGGAACACCTGGTGGAGCTGCTGCTCATGATCGACGCCGCCCGGGGCGCGTCGGCCGGCCGGATCACCGTGGTGCTCCCGCACTACGCGTACGCCCGGTCGGACAAGAAGGACGCGCCGCGGATCTCCATCGGCGGCCGGCTGGTGGCCGACCTGCTCACCTCGGCCGGCGCCGACCGGGTGCTGGCGATGACCCTGCACTCCCCGCAGGTGCACGGCTTCTTCAGCGTGCCGGTGGACCACCTGCACGCGCTGCGCGAACTGGCCGAGCACTTCAGCGGGTACGACCTGAGCAACACCGTGGTGGTCTCGCCGGACCTGGGCAACGCCAAGGAGGCGGCGGCGTTCGCCCGGCGGCTCGGCACGCCGGTGGCGGCCGGGGCGAAGCAGCGGTTCAGCGACGACCGGGTCAAGATCAGCGCGGTGATCGGCGATGTGGCGGACCGGGACGTGATCGTGCTGGACGACGAGATCGCCAAGGGCAGCACGGTGATCGAGCTGATGGAGCACCTGCGCGAGCTGAAGGTCCGCTCGATCCGGCTGGCCTGCACGCACGGCCTCTTCTCCAGCGGTGCGCTCGACCGGCTCAGCGAGCAGGAGGGGGTGCTGGAGATCGTCTGCACCAACACGGTGCCGATCCCGGCCGACAAGCGGGTGCCGAAGCTGAAGGTGCTGTCGGTGGCGCCGGCGCTGGCCGAGGCGATGCGCCGGATCCACAACGGCGAGTCGGTCAGCGCTCTCTTCGCCTGACCGGGCGCCTGGGGGGTTCCGGCACGCCGCCGGGCACCCGGTGACGCCGGCGGGCACGGTGACGCGGGCGGGCAGGGTGACGCCGTACCGCCACGCCGAGCGGCCGGGCGGCCGGCGTGACCGCCGGTCAGTCGCGGCGGTGCCGGCCGATGTGCTGGTGGGCGCCGACCGCCGCGCTGATCCGTACCCTCGTGCCGGCGGCGCCCGTCTCGACCTCCATGCTGTCGCTGAGCTCGCGGGCCAGCCAGAGCCCCCAGCCGCCGGCGGTGTCCGGCGCCGGCCGGCTCCGGTCGTCCAGCCGCCGGGCGCTGATCCCGGGACCGTGGTCCGAGACCTCGCAGAGCAGGTGACCGGCCTGCCGCCACAGCCGCAGCCAGCCGCGCCCGCCACCGTGCCGGACCGCGTTGGTGATCAATTCGTTGACCGCGAGCACGAAGTCGTCCAGCCGCTGCCCGCTCAGTCCGGCGGCACGCGCGCAGGAGGTGACCGAGTGGCGTAGCTCGGTCACCTGAGCCTGGTCGAAGGCTTCGGCGATCAGGAGGGAGGGTTCGATGGGCACAACCGTACGCGGTGCCGGGGGATCAGCGTTCGTCATGGCCCCGTCCCGCCAGCGGATCTCGGAGGTGTTCGCGGTATTTCCACCGTACGTCAGGGTTCCTCCGGCCGCACCGGCCGGGGTGGCGGGCCGCCGGCCGCACTGTGGCATCGTGGCCTCCGTGCCGTCCCCACCCGGTGGTTTCGAGGTCCCGCTCTGGCGGGCCGTCGCGGTGTTCCGGGTCGCCTCCCTGGCGTACGTCTGCGTGGTGGTGCTCCGCGACGCGGACCGCTACGCCCACCCGCTCGCGGCGGGCGCGGTGGTCCTGGTGATGGCGGCCTGGACCGGGGTGACCGCGGTCGGGTACGCCCGCCCGCGGTGGCGGGGTTGGCCGCTGCTCCTGGCCGACCTCGGGGTCGTCCTCGGAATCCTGCTGGTCACCCCGTGGGTGGTCGGGCGGGCGGCGCTCGCCGCCGGGGTGACCACCCTGGCCGTGGCCTGGCTGGGCGGGCCGGTGCTGGCCTGGGCGGTCTCCGGCGGGCGGCGCCGGGGCGCGGTCGCCGCCCTGACGCTCGGCGCCGCCGATCTGGCGACCCGGGGGATGGTCACCCCGTCGGCGCTCAACGGCACGATCCTGATGCTGCTCGCCGGCGTGGTGGTGGGGCACGTGGCCCGGCTCGCGGTGACCGCCGAGGAGCGGCTGCACCGGGCGGTCGAGCTGGAGGCCGCGACCCGGGAGCGGGAGCGGCTGGCCCGGGACATCCACGACTCGGTGCTCCAAGTGCTGGCGCTGGTGCAGCGGCGTGGCGCCCACCTGGACGGCGAGGCCGGCGAGCTGGCCCGGCTCGCCGGCGAGCAGGAGGCGGCGCTGCGGGCGCTGATCGGCGGGGCCGGCCCGGTCCCCGCAGCCACCGACGGCGGCCCGGTGGACCTGCGCGCCCTGCTCGGCCGGTACGCCTCGGCGACGGTGTCGCTCTCGGCGCCGGCCACCCCGGTGCCGCTGCCCGGGCCGGTGGCCCGCGAGCTGGCCGCCGCCACCGCCGCCGCGCTGGACAACGTCGAGCGGCACGCGGACGGCCGGGCCTGGGTGCTGGTCGAGGACGAGGGGGCGACGGTGACGGTGTCGGTCCGCGACGAGGGGCCCGGGTTCCCCGACGGCCGGCTGGCCGAGGCGGCGGCCCAGGGGCGGCTCGGGGTCGCCCGGTCGATCCGGGGTCGCCTCGCCGACCTCGGCGGGACCGTGCGGATCACCTCGGCGCCCGGCGCCGGCACCGAGGTGGAGTTGACAGTGCCCCGGACGCGTCGGTGAGCGGCCCGGGTCCGCGAGCACCGCGGTCGGGAACGGAAGGTGGCGCCGTGAGCGTGGACAGGGGGAAACCGTGGCGCGGGTAATGGTGGTGGACGACCACCCGATGTGGCGCGAGGGGGTGGCCCGCGACCTGACCGAGGCCGGCCACCAGGTGGTGGCCACCAGCGGCGAGGGGCGGCAGGCGGTCCGGGTCGCGGCGGCCACCCGACCGGAGGTGGTGGTGCTCGACCTGCAACTGCCGGACATCTCCGGTGTCGAGGTGATCCGGGGGCTGCGCGCGGCGCTGCCCGAGGTGCGGGTGCTGATGCTCTCGGCCAGCGGCGAGGCGCAGGGCGTGCTGGACGCGGTGAAGGCGGGCGCCACCGGTTACCTGGTGAAGTCCGCCGCCCCGGCCGAGTTCCTGGACGCCGTGCGGCGTACCGCCGCGGGCGAGCCGGTCTTCACCCCCGGCCTGGCCGGGCTGGTGCTCGGCGAGTACCGGCGACTGGCGGCCGAACCGGCCGGGACCGCACCGACGGGTACCGCCCCGGTGAGCCGGGACGGCGCGGCACCCCGGCTCACCGACCGGGAGACCGAGGTGCTGCGCCTGGTCGCCAAGGGGATGTCGTACAAGCAGATCGCCGAGCGGCTCGGGCTGTCCCACCGGACCGTGCAGAACCACGTGCAGAACACGCTGGGCAAGCTGCAACTGCACAACCGGGTCGAGCTGACCCGGTACGCGATCGAGCGCGGGCTGGACGACTGATTCAGACCGAGTGCGGCGGGCGCGTCTCGTGGATGGCCAGCTCCTCCGCGGTGGCGCCACCGCCGGCCGAGCCCGCGTCGTACGCTACCGAGTCGGTCTCCTGGTCGGTGTGCGCCCCCTCGTCCGGTTCGACCAGCCGCCCCACCTGAGCGTCGGCAACGCTGCCCAGCTGGCCGTGGTCGTAGATGGAGACCGGCGACTTCGGGTCCGAGGTCGGACCGGGGTCGATGACGTCCGCGTCGAGCTGCGCCTGGGCCGCCTGCTCCCGGCTGTCCGCCTCGGCGGCGATGTCCGGGTCGACCGGGCCGGCCAGCGGGTCGTCGACCGGGCGTTCGAAGGACTCCCGGGCCAGCTTGTAGTCGAGCGACTCGCCGTCGAGCTGTTCCTCGGCGGTGGTCCCGAACCGGTCCACCGCCACCGGGTCCCGGTCGCCGGGAATCTGCGCCGGCTCCGGACCGTCCGCCTCGCGCCCGGTCAGCACGTCGTCCTTGGCGGTCGAGTCGTCGTCGGCGGTGTCGGGCAGGCCCTCCGCCTCGGGGTCGGACACGGGGGTCGGGTACTCGTCGTCGCGCATGACCGGTCACTACCCACTCCCGGCACCCCCGTAACCGCCACCGCCGGCCGCGCAACCGGTCAAGGGGGCGGACCGGGGACGCCCGGCGACCGGAGGGACGTGCGGTCAGCCCCGGGCGGCGGCCTCGTCGTCGGGGTGCAGCACGCACCAGACGACCTTGCCGTCCGGTACCGGGCTGCTGCCCCAGCGCCGGGCCACCGTGTCGATGAGCAGCAGCCCCCGGCCGCCGGTCGAGGTCAGCGGGGCCAGCCCGGCGTACGCCGGCCGGTGCGCGGAATGATCCCGGACGGCCAGGTGCAGTTCGCTGTCGCGGGGCGCCAGCCGGACCGTCATCGGGGTGTGCGCGTGGGCGACCACGTTGTTGACCATCTCGGTGACCGCGATGCAGCCCGGCTCGGACAGCCCCGGCACCCCCCACCGCTGGCAGCCGTCGGTGACCAGTTGCCGGGCGTGCCGGGCGGCGCCGACCGTCGGCGGCAGGTCGGCGGTCAGCACGGCGGCCATCGGCGCGGCGGCCAGCGCGGCCATCGCCTCATCCAGGGTCGGCCAGGCGGGCACCCCGGCGACCGTGCCGGACGGGTCGGAGAGCAGCAGGTCGGCGGCGGGCCAGTTGAGCACCTCCCGGCGTACCTCGGCGAAGACCCGGGCGGCGGCCGGCTCGGCCACCCGCAACCCGGAGAGGTCCACCACGACCGGGCCGGGCCGGTCGCTGAGCCGGGCGAGCAGCGCGTCGCGCACCGGGCCGACCCCGGCCGGGTCCAGCACCCCGGTCACCCGGATCACGGCGGACGACCGGTCCGTCTCCACCGGGCAACGCACGTCGGTCGGCATGATCGCCCTATGCTGCCTGCCCGGCGCGGACCCCGCATCCGACCGGCCGGCCGGACCCATCAGCGGTCCGTCCGGGTTCGTCGGGCCATCGCGGCGACCGTGCCCACCGCCGTGCCGGCGGCCGCCAGGCCGAAGGCCGCCGTCATCCGCACCAGCTGCCGCCGCCGGCCGTGCCAGCCGCCGTCGCGGCGGCCCGCGGCGTCCGGATCGAAGACGTTTCCGGTGGTGTCCAGCCGGGGCGCCGGCCCGAACTGGGTGCGGTGGGCGTACCAGCCGAGGGTCCGCTCGGCCAGCGCCGGGGCGAGCCGCCACTGCAGGCCGATCAGCCGGGCGGCGCCGCCGGCGTACGCCTCCCGGCGCGGACGGCGCAGCATCCGGACGATCGTCTGGGCGACCACCTCCGGCGGATAGACCGGCGGCGGTGGCACCAGTTCCCGCCCGCTGTGGTTGGCCGCGTGCCGGAAGAACGGGGTGTCGATGGTCGCCGGCAGCACGGTGCAGATCGAGATGTTGCCCCGGCCGGTGACCCGCAGCTCCTGGCGGACCGTGTCGGCCAGCCCGCGGATGCCGTGTTTGGTGGCGTTGTACGCCGACTGGTACGGCATCGCCACCTCGGCCAGCACCGAGGCGTTGTTGACCAGCACCCCGCCGCCGGCCGCCGTCAGGTGGGGCAGCGCGGCCCGGGTGCCGTACACGGCGCCGAGCAGGTTCACCTCCAGCACCCGGCGGAACTCCTGCACCGGGATCTCGTCGAACAGGCCCACCGCGCTGACCGCCGCGTTGTTGACCCAGCCGTCGATCCGGCCGAACTCCTCCACCGCCCGGGCGGCCAACCGCTCCATCGCGGCCGGGTCGGTGACGTCGGTCGGCACGACCAGCGCCCGGCCACCCAGGTCACGGCAGTTGCGGGCCACCTCGCGCAGGGCGGCCTCGCTGCGGGCGGCCAGCACCACGGCGGTGCCCCGGCGGGCGAGGGCGTACGCGGTGGCGGTCCCGATCCCGCTGGAGGCTCCGGTGATCACCACGGTGGCGTCGGTGAGGCTGCGGGTGAGCGGCATTCCTGGCCGGTACCCCGGCTGGCCGGGGGTCATGCGACCGACACCGGTCGGATCCTCGACGTAGGTCAGGCCGCCGGCCGCCGCGCGGCCGGCGGTGCGCCTACCCGGCCGTGGGCCCTTCCCGGCCCAGTCGCCGAGGCCGGAACAACACTTGCCGCCGCGCAACTACCCGCCGGCCTCTTCCCGATCTGCCAGGTTTCGGCTCCCGGGCCCCGGGTTAATGGGACCCTCTGACCGGAGGACCACCGCTGGAGAAAATCGCATGGAGGTGACCCATGCGCGTCGGCCTCGTCTGCGCGCACGCCGGCCCGTCCAGCCACCCCGACGGCCCGGCCGTCGGCACCCACCAGCACATCGCGCGGGTCGCCGCGGAACTGGCCGCACGAGGTCACGACGTCCGGGTGTACGAACGCCGGGACGACCCCGGACTGCCGGAGAGCGTCGACGTGCACGGCTACCGGGTGGAGCGGGTTCCGGTCGGGCCGGCCGCCGTGCTGCCCACCGCCGAACTGGTCCCGTACGTGGCGGAGTTCGGCCGTTGGCTGGCCGATCGTTGGTCGGGCGAGTGGACCCCGGACGTGGTGCACGGGCACTACTGGATCGGCGGGCTGGCCGCCGCGCACGCGGTCCGCGAAACGGACATCCCGGTGGTGCAGACCTTCCACTCGCTCGGCGTGGAGCAACTGCGCCACCTCGGCCAGCAGTACGGCGGCCCCGGCGAGCGGATCCCGCTGGAGCGCGCGCTGACCCGGGCGGTGGACATCGCTGTCGCCCAGTGCAACGACGAGGTCGACGAGCTGACCCGGATGGGCCTGCAACGCACCTCGGTGGCGATGGTGCCGGCCGGGGTCGACATCGAGCAGTTTCACCCCGACGGGGAGGCCGCCCCGCGCGACCAGCGGGCCCGGATCCTCTCCGTCGGCGGCCTCTCGCCCGGCCACGGCCAGGACGACCTGATCCGCGCCATGCGGCTGGTCGGCGACGCCGAACTGGTGATCGCCGGCGGTCCGCCGGCCGAGCAGCTGGCCAACCACGCCGAGGCCCGCCGGCTGCGCGAGCTGGCCGAACAGAACGGGGTGGCCGAGCAGGTGAAGCTGGTCGGCGCGGTGCCGCACGACCAGATGGCCACCTGGTACCGCTCGGCCGACGTGGTGGCCTGCACCCCGCACTACTCCTCGGCGGGCCGGGTGTCGCTGGAGGCGATGGCCTGCGGCGTGCCGGTGGTCGGCTACGCCATGGGCGGCATCGCCGACGCGGTGGTCGACGAGGTCACCGGCCGGCTGGTCCCGCCCGGCGACGTGCGGACGCTGGGCGTGACGCTGCGTCGGCTGCTCGCCGACAACGCCGGGCGGTTCGCGTACGGGCACGCCGCGGTGGACCGGGTGCGGTGCAGCTACACCTGGGAGCGGACGGCCGGCGCCTTGGAGCGGCTCTACGAGCGGGTGGTGCGCCGCCGCAAGCCGGTCGAGGCGGCCTGACCACCCGTCCCGGCGCGGCGGTTCCGTCCGCCGGTGGCGCTGCGGTTCAGCCGGCGCGGGTGGCGCCGACCAGGGCCCGCTTCCGCTCCCCGGCGACCGCGTGGTGGTGCTGTGGCTCGGCGTACCGGGTCAGCCCGATCACCGCGGCCAGGGTGACCAGGAAACCGACCGCGGCCAGCCACTCCCGACCGGGCCAGATCTTGTCGTTGAGCAGCAGCAGGCCGATGATCGCCGCGGGCACCGCCCCGGCCGCGTCCATCGCCGCCACCGCCGCCGTGGTGGAGCCGCGCTGCATGGCCAGGCCGAGCAGCAACTGGCCGACCACGGAGTGCGCGATCAGCAGGTAGAGCAGCGGGTTGCCGAGGAACGCCTCGGCGGTCGGCGCGGACGCCAGCGGCCGGGCCGCGACCGCGGCGGCGGAGAACGCCAACCCGGCGAGCGAGCCGAGCGCCACCGAACCGGGCGCGCCGTGCAGCCGCACCGCGAAGAAACCGAGCACCGCGATCCCGAGGAGCGCCACCAGCAGGGCCACCGTGCCGGCCGTGCCGAGCTGCCGGGAGGGCGCCGGCCGAGCGGCGAGCACCAGCGCCGTGATCCCGCCGAACAGCAGCACCAGCAGCACCACCTCGGCCACCGGTAGTCGCCACTTCAGCAGCAGCACGCCGAGCAGCGCGGTCACCCCGAGCCCGGCCGCCACGCTGGCCTGGACCAGGAACAGCGGCAGGTCCCGCCGGGCCAGGAAGGCGAGCACGAACCCGACCACCTGGCAGAGCAGCCCGACCAGGTAGGTGCGGTGGCCGGCCAGCCGCAGCAGCAGGCCGGGATCGAAGGTGTGGTGCACGGTGGTGCGGGCGGCGGCGACCGACTGGAGCAGGTTGGCGATGCCGTAGGCGACGATCATCGACGCGAGGAAGCACCAGCCGGAGGTGGACACCTGGCGAGGATAGAGGCTGGCCGGGGTCAGCGCGCGGTGGGCCGACCGAGCCGGGCGAGGATGTCGGCGTGCAGCGCGCCGTTGCTGGCCACCGCGCTCTGGTCGGCGTCCGTGCCGGCCGGCGGGGACGGCGTGCCGTGCAGGTCGGTGATGGTGCCGCCGGCCTCGGTGACGATCGGCACCAGCGCGGCGACGTCCCACAGCGACAGCTCGGGCTCCACCATCACATCCACCGCGCCCTCGGCGAGCAGCATGTACCCGTAGAAGTCGCCGTACGCCCGGCTGCGCCAGCTGTCCCGCATGATCCCGAGCATCCCGTCCAGCCGCCCGTTGGCCGTCCAGCCGTCGAGCGACGAGTAGCAGAAGCTGGCGTCCGCGAGCGCGCGTACCCCGGAGACCCGGATCGGGGCGCCGCCGGCGGTGCCCGGTCCGGCGTACGCGCCCAGGCCCCGCGCCGCCCACCAGCGCCGGCCCAGCGCCGGGGCGGAGACCAGCCCGACCACCGGGCGGCCTCCCTCCAGCAGGGCGATCAGGGTGGCCCAGATCGGCACCCCGCGGATGTAGTTCTTGGTGCCGTCGATCGGATCGATCACCCACTGCCGGTCGTCCGGTCCGGTGGCCGGCGACGCGCCGTACTCCTCACCGAGCAGCCCGTCGGCCGGGCGGTGCTCGGCGAGCAGCGCCCGGATCGCCCGCTCCACGGCGGTGTCCGCGTCGGAGACCGGCGTCAGGTCGGGCTTCGCCTCGACCCGCAGGTCGAGCGCGCGGAACCGGGCCGTCGACACCGCGTCGGCGGCGTCCGCGAGCAGATGGGCGAGGGCGAGATCGTCGGCGTACCCGGTCATGTGCGCAACCTAGCCGATCCGGCCTCAGCCGCCGGGGGGCGGCTCGCCGCGCGGGTCGGGCTCGCCGCGCGGGTCGCCCTCACCGGCCCGCGAGGCCAGCAGCCGGCGGTATGACGCCAGCCGGCGCGGGTCGGCCTTGCCGGCCGCCACCCAGGCGTCCAGCCCGCAGTCCGGCGCCTCGGCGGTGTGCGGACAGTTGGCCGGGCAGTCGACCGTCCCCTCCACCAGGTCGGGAAAGCCGTGCAGCAGGCTGTCGGCGGAGACGTGCGCCAGCCCGAAGCTGCGCACCCCGGGGGTGTCGATGATCCAGCCCGGGTCGCCGTCCTCGTCGCCGCCCGGCGCGGGCGGCAGCCGCAGCGCCACCGCGCTGGTCGAGGTGTGCCGCCCCCGGCCGATCGCGCTGACCTCGCCGACCGCCCGGGCGGCCTCCGGCACCAGCCGGTTGACCAGCGTCGACTTGCCCACCCCGGAGTGCCCCACCATGACCGAGACCCGCCCGGCGAGCAGGCTGCGCAGGGCGTCCAGCTCGGCGTCCGGCTGGATCAGCACGTACGGCAGCTCCAGCTCGGCGTAGTAGCCGAGCACCGCGTCCGGGCCGGCCAGGTCGGCCTTGGTCAGGCAGAGCAGCGGCTCGATGTCGGCGTCGTACGCGGCCACCAGGCAACGGTCGATGAACCCGGTGCGCGGCGGCGGATCGGCCAGCGCGCTGACGATCACCAACTGGTCGGCGTTGGCCACCACCACCCGCTCCAACCGCCCCTCGGCGGTGGTCGCGTCGTCCTCGGCGGTGCGCCGCAGCACCGAGCGCCGCTCGGCGATCCGGACGATCCGGGCCAGCGCGCCGGCCGCCCCGGAGGTGTCGCCGACCAGGCCGACCCGGTCACCGACCACCACCGACTTGCGCCCCAGCTCGCGGGCCCGCATCGCGGTGACCGTCGGCGCGTCCGGCCCGGCGTCGGGCGGCACGCAGGTGTAGCGGCCCCGGTCCACCGCGATGACGAGGCCGTCCACCGCGTCGGCGTGCTGGGGCCGGGTGCGGGTACGCGGGCGCGAGGACTTCCCGGGCCGGACCCGTACGTCGTCCTCGTCGTACTCCCGCCGCCTGGTCGCCAGGACCCGTCCCCTCTACCCGTCAGCTCTTGCCGGTCACCATTGCTGACCATAGTGCCGGGAACTCGGGCATGGTCTTCGAGGTACACGCCACGTCGTCGAGTTCGATGCCGGGCACGGCGAGCCCGGCCACCGCGGCGGCGTGCGCCATCCGGTGGTCGGCGTAGGTGCGGAACACCCCGCCGCGCAGCGGGCGGGGGCGGATCTCCAGCCCGTCGTGGGACTCGGTGAGGTCGGCGCCGAGCGCGGTGAACTCCCGCGCCAGCGCGGCGATCCGGTCGGTCTCGTGGCCCCGGATGTGCGCCACCCCGGTGAACCGGGACGGCGAGTCGGCCAGCATGGCCAGCGCGGCCAGCGCCGGGGTCAGCTCGCTGACGTCGGAGAGGTCGGCGTCCAGGCCGTGCACGACGCCGGTGCCCCGCACGGTCAGCCCGGCGGTGGAGAGGGTCACCTCGCCCCCCATCAGCTGGAGCAGCTCGCGCAGCCGTTCCACCGGCTGGGCGCTGCTGTGCGGCCAGCCCTGCAACGTCACCTCACCGCCGGTGACCAGGGCGGCGGCGAAGAACGGCACCGCGCCGGAGAGGTCGGGCTCGATCGTCCAGCCGCGCCCGGTGAGCGGGCCCGGCTCGACCGTCCAGACGTCGGGGGTGGTGTCGTCCACCGCCGCGCCGGCGGCGCGCAGCATCTGCACGGTCATCCGCAGGTGCGGCGCGGAGGGCACCGGCGGGCCGACGTGCCGGACCACCACGCCCCGGTCGAAGCGCGGGGCGGCCAGCAGCAGCCCGGAAACCAGCTGGCTGGAGGCGGAGGCGTCGATGACCACCTCACCGCCGGCGACCCGCCCGGCGCCGAGCACGGTCAGCGGCAGGCTGCCGGTGGGCGGGGTGTCGATCCGTACGCCGAGCGAGCGCAGCGCGCCGATCAGCGGCCCGAGCGGGCGGATCCGGGCCTGCGGGTCGCCGTCGAAGGTGATCCGCCCGTCGGCCAGCCCGGCCACCGGCGGGACGAAGCGCATCACCGTGCCGGCCAGGCCGACGTCGACGTGGGCCGGGCCGACCAGCCGGTGCGGCCGGACCAGCCAGCGGTCGTCGTCGCTGATCGACATGTGCGCGCCCATCGCCCGCAGCCCGGCGGCCATCAGCTCGGTGTCCCGGGCGCGCAGCGGCCCGGCCAGCGTCGACGGCCCGCTGGCCAGCGCGCTGAGCACCAGGGCACGGGCGGTCATCGACTTGGAGCCGGGCAGGCGCACGCTGGCCGCGACCGGATCGGAGGCGGTCGGAGCGGTCCACGGCTGCGGCGGCCGGGTCGCGGTCAGGTTCCCCACGGTTACATTCTGCCGTGTCGGCCGGCCGGTGGTGCCGGCCGATCCGTGAGCTCCCGGTTGGCGGGACAGCCGAGCGGCGGCCGGCGGGATAGCGTGTGCGACATGTGCGGGAGGTACGCGACGACCCGGAGCGCGGGCGACCTGAGCGCCTTGTTCGAGTCGTACGACGACACCGACGGCCGGCTCGCTCCCGACCACAACGTGGCGCCGACCGATCCGGTGCCGCTGGTCCGGGTCACCGCCGAGGGGCACCGCGCGCTGTCCGTCGGCCGGTGGGGTCTGGTGCCGGCGTGGTCCCGGTCGCCGGCCGGCGCGGCCCGCATGATCAACGCGCGGTCCGAGACCGTCGCCACCAGCCGGGCGTACGCGGGTGCGTTCGCCCGCCGCCGCTGTCTCGTCCCGGCTGACGGCTGGTACGAGTGGGTCCGCTCGGCGGGCGGCGGCAAGCAGGCCTACTACATGACCCCGTTGGACGGCTCGGTGCTCGCCTTCGCCGGCATCTGGTCGGTCTGGGAGGGCCCGGCCGGGCCGCTGCTGACCTGCAGCGTGCTGACCACCGCCGCGCTCGGTGAGCTGGCCGAGGTGCACGACCGGATGCCGCTGCTGCTGCCGCGCGAGCGGTGGGCGGGGTGGTTGGCCCCGGGCGGCGAGCCGGACGCGCTGCTCAGTCCGCCGCCGCCGGACTGGCTCGGTGGGTTGGAGATCCGCCCGGTGGGCCCGGCGGTCGGCGACGTCCGCAACGACGGCCCGGAGCTGACCGCCCGGGTGCCGCTGACGCGGTCCGCCGAGCCGGAGGAATTGACGCTGTTCTGACGGCGTCGGAGGCCAGGTCGGCCCCCCGGCGGGGCGCGCGCATTGTCGCCGACTGATTTGCCAGTGTTGCGGGTGAATCGTCGCCCGAATATTCCGCCAACTTTACGGCAGAGTCTTGTCCCGGCCCCGCGAAGTGCGATACAACACAGCGCCGGTGGTGGCTGTCGATCCGCACGGGGTGGACGACGGCCATCGATCTTGCCGGTCCCACGGGGGAGGTGGGTGGATGACACGGGCACGTATGCCCCGCCCGCACGAGGTGGCCGCCGCACGACGAGATCCGCGACTGCTGCGCGCGTTGCGGGAGCGGCGGCAGGACGAGGCATGGCGGACCAGAGGAACCTGCCAGAGCGTCGACCCGGAAACGTTCTTCCCGGCGCCGAACGAGCCGGCGGACGCCGCGATTGCGCTCTGCCGCAGTTGTGACGTGCAGGGCTCCTGCCTGGCCTGGGCGCTGGAGGTGGGCGACTGTCACGGGGTGTGGGGCGGCACCACCCCGCGCGAGCGGCGGGCGATGCTGGTCGCCTGGCGTTCCGAGGTGCAGCCCGATCCGGACGCCGCCGACGAGGCCGGGCCGCCGGTGCGGGACCGCCTGCTCGCGCTGGTGCCGCTGAGCTGACCGCCGACTGAGTCGACCGCGACCGGCCCGTGGATCACGGGCCGGTCGTTCGTCGTACCGGTGCGCGGGTCGCGGGACGTCGGGTCCGGCCTGGTCGGGCGGCGGGCCCGCCGGGACTCGGCGGCCGGATGGGCGGCGCGGGGCGCAGAATGAGCCGGTGCCGACCAGCGACGACATCGCCACGCCACGGGGTCCTGCCCGGCTGGACACCGACCTGCCCACCGGGCCACCCGCCGCCGTGCTGGTGCTCGGGCACGGCGCCGGTGGCGGGGTCGACGCGCCGGACCTGCTGGCGGTCCGTGACGCGGCGGTCGGCGCCGGGCTGGTGGTGTGCCGGGTGACCCAGCCCTACCGGGTGGCCGGCCGCCGCGCGCCGGCCCCGGCCGGGCACCTCGACGAGGCGTGGACGGCGGTGCTGGCCGTGCTGCGGCACCGGCACCCCGGCGTACCGCTGCTGGTGGGTGGCCGGTCCAGCGGCGCGCGGGTGGCCTGCCGCACCGCGCGGGCGGCGGACGCGGCCGGCGTGCTGGCGCTGGCGTTCCCGCTGCACCCGCCCGGGCGGCCGGAGCGGTCCCGGGCGGCGGAGTTGGCGACCGGCCTGCCGACGCTGGTGGTCAACGGCGACCGCGACCCGTTCGGGGTGCCCGAGCCGGGGCCGGCGGTGCGCGTGGTGACCCGGCCGGGGGAGCGGCACGACCTGCGCGGCGATCCCGCCGGCACGGCCGCCGTGGTGCTCGGCTGGCTGCGCGAGCGGGGCTGGGCGGCGACCTGACCGGACCGGTCCGGCGCGCCGGACGGGCCGTTTCCGTCGGCGGAGCCGGTTCGTTGCACCGGTTGGTGCCGTTCGCCCGGTTCGGGCGGCGGCACCGGTCCTCCCAGGCCCTTCCTGGTCCCAGCGCCGGTCCCGACCGGGGCCGGGACCAGGAACGGGGGCCGGAGCCGGAATGATCGGGCCGGCGGTTCGCGTTGCACCCCACGGACGACATTTCTGGCGAGGGGGGTGACCGGTGCCGACCGAGACACGGGCCCGGGAACGGGACGAGCGGGAAGCACGGCGGCTGCGTGAACTGCTGGGCGGTCCGGAGTGGCCCGCGGCGGTGCCGCCGGCCGGTCCGGTGGTGAGCACCGGCACACCCGACGGAAGTGGATCTGCCACCCCTTCGGGACGCGTATCCTCGGCGGGAAAGCATCCGACGCGAGGGGATGTGCGGTTGACCACCGAGAAGACGGACGAGCGCAGGGCCCGCTTCGAGCGGGACGCGATGCCCTTCGTCGATCAGCTCTACGCTGCCGGGCTGCGGATGACCCGCAACCCGGCGGATGCCGAGGATCTGGTCCAGGAGACCTACCTGAAGGCGTACGCCGCCTTCCACCAGTTCGAGCAGGGCACCAACCTGAAGGCCTGGCTCTACCGGATCCTGACCAACACCTACATCAACTCCTACCGCAAGCGGCAGCGCCAGCCGATCCAGGCGCCGACCGAGGAGATCACCGACTGGCAGCTCGCCGAGGCCGAGTCGCACACCTCCAGCGGGCTGCGCTCGGCCGAGACCGAGGCGCTGGACCGGCTGCCGGACAGCGACGTCAAGGAGGCCCTCCAGCAGTTGCCGGAGGAGTTCCGCCTGGCGGTCTACCTCACCGACGTCGAGGGCTTCTCCTACAAGGAGGTCGCCGACATCATGGGCACGCCGATCGGCACGGTTATGTCACGCCTGCACCGCGGTCGTCGTAATCTGCGCAAGCTGCTCGAGCAGTACGCGGCGGAGCGGGGCTTCAGCGCGGCCTCGTCGTCGAAGGGCTCGACCGCTGCCGCCGGCCGGGAGGTGTGACGTGAGCTGTGGGAAGCCGCACGAGACGGACTGCCGCGAGGTGCTCGAGGAGGTCTACCTCTACCTCGACCTCGAGTGCGCCGAGGAGCGGCGCACGCTGATCCGCTACCACCTCGACGAGTGTGGCCCCTGCCTGCGCGAGTACGGCATCGAGCAGGAGGTCAGGGCGCTGGTGGCCCGGTGCTGCGGCAACGAGACCGCACCCGAGCAGTTGCGCGAGCGGCTCCGGCTCCGGATCTCCGAGCTGGTGGTCTTCGAGAGCAGCGAGTCGCGGGAACTGACCGACTGAGCGCTCACGCGACGGGAAACCGGTGGCCCGGGTCGAGACCGACCCGGGCCACCGGTGTCTCCGGCATCGGGG
Source organism: Micromonospora sp. CNZ280 (assembly GCF_011759515.1). Taxonomy (NCBI): domain Bacteria; kingdom Bacillati; phylum Actinomycetota; class Actinomycetes; order Micromonosporales; family Micromonosporaceae; genus Micromonospora; species Micromonospora sp. CNZ280. Next base: position 982,481 of record NZ_JAAOYP010000001.1, on the reverse strand, counting down.
CCGGTGCGTCCGCCGCACCGCCCCGTCCGGCACGCGGCCTCAGGAGTTGGGGCGCTTGCCGTGGTTGGCGTTGCTCTTCTTGCGGGCCTTCTTCTTCCGGGCCTTCTTCGCCATTGGTGACCTCCTCGTGATGGTCGGATCCGCCTGCGCACGACCTCGGCGCCGGTGCACGCACCGGTCCGCCCGGCGCCAGGTCCGACCTGCTGATGCTAGTGCGGCGGGCACCCGCCGCCGTCGCCCGGGGCGGCAGCGGTACGCCCTGTCGCCCGTCGCCGGCGGCCGGCGGCCGGCGGCCGGCGGGCCGCGGCGCGGCAGGTCGCGCAGGGCCGCCAGGGACCCGGAGTGGGCCGGGGTGGGGGCGGGCCGCTCCCCGCCCGTCGGTGCCCCGGCTCATGATTGGATACGTCGGCAGGTAACCCGCGAGAGGGAGGGCCGTGGAGATGGCCGAGGAGATCCGCGCCGAGATGGTGGCGAACGTCTGGAAGGTCGTCGCGTCGGCCGGGGACACCGTGTCCGAGGGGGACACCCTGGTGATCCTGGAGTCGATGAAGATGGAGATCCCGGTCGTGGCCGAGTCCGACGGCGTGGTGCGGCAGCTCGCCGTGAACGAGGGTGACGTGGTGCAGGACGGCGACCTGATCGCGGTGATCGATTGAGCGGCCTGCTGGTCCGCCGGGCCGGCCCGGCGGACTTTCCGGCGGTGGCCCGGCTGACGGTGGCCGCGTACGAGGCGGACGGGCAGCTCAAGGGCGAGCACGGCTACGCCGCGACGCTGGCCGATGTGGCGACCCGGGCGGAGCACGGCGAGGTGCTGGTCGCCGTCGACGAGATCACCGGCGAGACGCTCGGCTCGGTGACCTTCGTGCTGCCCGGCACCCGGTACGCCGAGCTGTCCGCCCCGGGCGAGGCGGAGTTCCGGATGCTCGCCGTGGACCCGGCCGCCCAGGGGCGCGGCGTCGGGCTCGCCCTGGTCGACGCCTGCGTGGCGCGGGCGACCGAGCTGGGCTGCTCGGCCGTGGTGATCTGCGTACGCAGCGGCTTCGCCACCGCGGCCCACCGCCTCTACCAGCGGCGCGGCTTCGTCCGAACGCCCCAGCTGGACTGGTCGCCGGTGGCCGGGGTGGAACTGCTCGGCCTGCGCCTCGACCTCACCACGGCCGGCTGACCGGGGCTTCCCGACCGTTCCGCACCCGTTCCGCACCGGGGCCCGGCGCGCTGTGCTCGGCCTGCGAGCCCGTTCCGCCGCCCGCGGCCGCGGTGCGGCCCGTCACCGGGCGGGTTCGGCCGGCTGACCGATGGGGGCGAGCAGCTCGTCGGCCACCTCCAGGGCGATCCGCCGCCGCTCCTCGTCGCTGATCTGCGGGTTCCGTACGGCGAACCAGCTGCTGTGCACGGCGAACAGCGACAGCGCCGCGCGCAGCTGTGCCGACGGCGAGTCGTCGCCCCGGAACAGCGCCTCGGCCAGCTTCAGCATCCGGCCGCGCATCTGCTGCCCGGCGGAGAGGCTCTTGAGCACTGTCTGGTTCTGCTCGAAGAACCGCATCACCGAGGGCCGCTCGCTGTTGAACATCGCGTCGGCGTAGCGGGCGATCAGGGCGCGGCGGGTCTCCAGGGTGGCGGGCTGGGCCTCGGCCCAGGCGATGAGCTCGTCGATCAGCTCCAGCCGCTCCTCGACGAAGCTGGTGACGATCTCGTCCTTGCTCTTGAAGTGGTAGTAGAGCGCCGCCTTGGTCACGTCGAGCCGCTCGGCGATCTCCCGTAGCGAGGTCTTCTCGTACCCCTGCTCGGTGAAGAGCTCCAGCGCGACGGCCTTGATCCGCTCCCGCGTGCCGCCTGTGCTCTCCCTCACCAACACACCCCAATCCGCTTGACCGGTTGCCGTACCCAACTTACCGTCCGGCTAGTAAGGTAGCTAGCCGGTCGGCAAGTAAGTGCGTCACTTCTCGGGGGGAGCTTACCCATGACTCAGGCCACCCAGGCCGTGGCACGACCCAACGTACGGGTCGTGCTCTCCGGCCTGATGATCGCCATGATGCTGGCGATGCTCGACAACATGATCGTCAGCACCGCGCTGCCGCGGATCGTGGGCGAGTTCGGCGGGCTGGACCACTTCACCTGGGTGGTCACCGCGTACGTGCTGGGCACCACCGTCTCCACCCCGATCTGGGGGAAGCTCGGTGACCTCTACGGCCGCAAGTCGGTCTTCCTCACCTCCGTGGTGATCTTCCTGGTCGGTTCGGCGCTCTGCGGCATGGCCGGCTCCGACCTGTTCGGCGGTCCGGGCGACGGCATGGTCGAGCTGATCGCCTTCCGGGCCGTCCAGGGCCTCGGCGCCGGCGGCCTGATGGTCGGCGTGATGGCGATCATCGGTGACCTGGTGCCGCCCCGGGAGCGGGGCCGTTACCAGGGCATGATCGCCGGCATCATGGCGATCGCGATGGTGGCCGGCCCGCTGGTCGGCGGCTTCATCACCGACCACCTCTCCTGGCGCTGGGCGTTCTACGTCAACCTGCCGCTGGGCGGCGTCGCGCTGCTGGTCCTCGCCACCACCATGCACCTGCCGAAGTACCGTACCGAGCACCGGATCGACTGGCTCGGCGCCGGGCTGCTGTCGGTCGGCATCACCGCGATCGTGCTCATCACCACCTGGGGCGGTACCTCCTACGACTGGGTCTCGCCGCAGATCCTCAGCCTGGCCGCGCTCGCCGTGCTGGCGCTGGCGGTCTTCGGCGTGGTCGAGCGGCGGGCCGTCGAGCCGATCCTGCCGCTGGGCCTCTTCGCCAATCGCAACTTCGCGCTGATCTCGGTGATCGGCTTCCTGCTCGGCTTCGCGATGTTCGGCGCGATGAACTTCCTGCCGCTGTACCAACAGACCGTGCAGGGCGCGTCGGCGACCAACTCCGGGCTGCTGCTGCTCCCGCTGATGTTCGGCATGCTGGTGGTCTCGTTGCTGGTCGGCCGGGCGATCACCCGGACCGGGCGCTACCGCAGCTACCCGATCATCGGCGGCGCGGTGATGGTCGCGGGCATGGCCCTGCTGACCCTGCTCGACGTGCACACCGGCAAGCTGGAGTCGTCGCTCTACATGGTCGTGCTCGGCGTCGGCATGGGCTTCCTCATGCAGACCTCGATGCTCATCGCGCAGAACAGCGTGGAGCAGAAGGACCTGGGCGCGGCGAGTGGCGCGGCCACCTTCTTCCGCTCGATCGGCGGCTCGTTCGGCATCTCGCTGTTCGGCGCGATCTTCGCCAACCGACTGGCCGACTCGCCGGCCGGCGGCGCGTTCACCGGCGGTGGCGAGGCCGGCGCCGGGATGGACCTGGCGAAGCTCAAGGAGCTGCCGGCGCAGGCACGCGAACTGGTGCTCGGTGGCCTCGCCGACGCCATCTCGCACGTCTTCTGGTGGGCGGTGCTGTTCGCCGTAGCGGTGCCGGTGCTGGCCTGGTTCATCAAGGAGGTCCCGCTGCGCACCGCCAACGAACCCCCGGCACCCCAGGGGGCCGGCGACGACCACCCCGAACCCACCCCCGCCAAAACCCCAGTCTCCTAACCCCCCCCACCCCCCGCCCCCGGTGATCAAGGGATTCGCGTCAAGAATCGCGCCGTGATTGACGTAAACCCCTTGATCACCGGGGGAGGACGGGCGGGAGGGGACGGGGTGGGGGTCAGGGGTGCCGGAGGGGGGTGGTCAGGCGGCGCCAGAGGCGGCGCAGGGGGTGGAGCGGGTTGCGGGGGCGGGGGAGGGCGCGGGTGGCGAGGAGGGTGATGGCGAGGGCGGCGGTGTCCGGGGCCAGGGCCGGAGTGGCCAGGGCCAGGTGGGCCAGGGAGGTGGCGATCGGCACCGGGCGCATCCGGGCCACCGCCGCCACGTCGGCCAGCCGTTCGGCCACCACCGCGGCCACGTCCGGGCGTACCCGGGGGTCCACCCAGGCGGCGGTGACCAGGGCGAACAGCGCCGCCTCGGTGATCCAGTCCTCGACACCCCAGACCAGGTCGAGCAGTATCCGGCGCCGGGTGGAATCCGGCCACGGCTCGTCGGTGCGGTGGTGCAGCAGGCCCAGGCAGGCCCACACCTGCACGCAGCGCACCCAGAGCGACGGGTCCTGCCCGCCCAGCACCCGGCCCAGCGCGCCGGCCGGCGGCTCGGGCGGGTGCACCAGCAGGCCGAGCAGGTCGGCCAGGTCCACGGTGGCCAGGCCGACCGCCGCGTCGTACGCCGCGGGCGGGTGCGGCCAGGCCGGGTGGGCGAGCTGGCGGAGCCGGTCCGCCGCCTCCGCCGAGGGCGCCGGCACCGCGGGCGCGGCGGTCGTGCCGTCGTAACGCCAGACCTGCCGGGTGTCGGCCCGGCGCGGCTCGCGCGGGTCCGGCCCGGCCACCTCGGCCACCTCGACCCGCAGCCCCGGCGCGGCGGTCGCGGCGGTACGCATGGCGCTCGGCGGCGCCGGCGCGTCCAGCCGTACGGCGGCGCCGAGGCCGCCGTGGTCGCCGGCGAGGGCCAGCCGCAGCGCGTCGACCACCGCCCCGCCGGCCGGGGTGACCTGTCCCAGCCAGGGCCGGCTCCGGCAGCACTCGGCCAGGTCGGCGTGCTCGTGCGAGTCGTCCGGGTGCTCCCGGACGAAATCGGCGAGCGCGACCAGGTGCGCCACGTCGCCGTCGCGCTGGAACCGCAGCCGGTGCGCGGTGTGCACCGCGCAGTCGAAGGTGGGGTCCCGGGCCAGCGCCCGGTCGATCCAGTCCAGCGCCTCGTCGAGCCGGCCGTTGTCGGCCAGCGTGCCGGCGATGTCGGCGTACACGGCGAGGTCGTCGGGGTCGTGCTCGACCGCGCGGCCGAGCGCCGCCAGCGCCTCCCGGGTGCGTCCGGCGCTGCGGTACGCGTACCCGAGCCACACCTCGCCGATCTTCGACGGCTGCGCGCGCACCCCACGGGCGGCCCAGCGGATCGCCAGCGCGACCTCGTCGAGGCGTCGGGCCAGCGCGGACGCCGCGCCCAGCAGCAGGGCGTGCTCGGGGTACACGGTGACCGCGTTGCGGGCCAGCGCCAGGTACGGCGCCAGCGCCGGCCGCCCGGCCCACGGCACCGGGTCGGGGGCGACGGCGCAGACCTGCATCAGGATCCGGGCGATCCGCTCCGGGTCCAGCCGCTCGGCCAGCTCGGGCGCGGTCACCCAGGGCACGCCGGCCCAGTCCGTGCCCGGCACGTGCCCGGAGGCGGCGACGAGCAGGTCCAGCCCCTCGGCCGGCTGCCCGGCGGCGGCGAGCAGGTGGGCGCGGGCGACCACCGCGCCGACGAAGACGCGGTGACCGAGCGGGAAGAGTTCGACGCCGCCGTCCCCGCTGGCGGCGGCCAGCCGGGCCAGCAGCTCGTGCACCTCGGGCAGGGTCGGGGCCTTGGCGAGCGCGCCGGCGAGGTGGCCGGCGGCGTGCGGCAGGTCGCCGGCCTCCAGCGCCAGCCGGGCCAGGGCCAGCTCCTCCACCGCGGGCAGCGGGCGGTCGTCCTCGGACACGGCGTCCTTTCGGTCGTTTCTCCTCGGGGAGGTCGGGCAAGCCTAGGTGATGTTGGACCGGGGTGGTGATCATCTGCGCACTACTGCTCGTTAGATTGCTCAGGCCAGATTAAACGTGCAAGACTGAGCAGGAAACGCGCGGCAATCGCGCAGTGGGAGGAGTTTCCGTGACGGGTGCAGGGGCCGGGATGGCCGCCGACATCGACGAGCAGCCGGCCGGCTACGACCGGTTGCTCTCCGCCGAACACGCCGGGGCGATCGCCCGGGTGGCGGCCGTGATCGCCGAGCGCCGGCCCCGGCACGTGGTGTTCACCGCCCGGGGCACCTCCGACCACGCCGCGCTCTACGGCGCCTACCTGACCGAGATCCGGCTCGGCCTGCCGGCCGGGCTCGCCTCGCCCAGCGCGGTCACCGTCTACGGCGCCCGACCCGACCTCTCCGACGCGCTGGTGGTCGGGGTCAGCCAGAGCGGCGGCTCGCCCGACCTCACCGAGGTGCTCCGCGCGGCCCGCGCCTCCGGCGCGCTCACCCTCGCGGTCACCAACGCGCCGGGCTCCCCGCTGGCCGGCGCCGCCGAGCTCAGCGTCGACATCGCCGCCGGGCACGAGCGGGCGGTGGCCGCCACCAAGACGTACACCGCCGAGCTGCTCGCCCTGCTGATGCTGGTCGAGGGGATCCGCGCGGGCGACGGGGTGCCGCCCGCCGCCGAGCGGGAGGCGCTCGCCGCCCTGCCCGAGCTGGCCGCCCGTACCCTGGCCGACCCCACCCCGGCCCAACTCGCCCCGCGCTACCGGTTCGCCGGCCAACTGGTCACCACCGGCCGGGGGTACGCCTACCCGACCGCCCGGGAGGCGGCGCTGAAGCTGATGGAGACGTCGTACCTGCCGGCGCTCGCCTTCTCCGGCGCCGACCTGCTGCACGGTCCGCTGGCGATGACCGACCCGGACGTGCCGGTGCTGGCCGTGGTCGGCACCGGGCCCGGCGGGCGTTCGATGGGGGAGGTGCTGCCCCGGCTGGGCGAGCGCCGCGCCGACGTGGTGGTGGTCGGCTCGGCCGAGGTGGCCGGCGCGACCCGGATTGCCGTGCCCGAGGTCGACGAGCGGTACGCCCCACTGCTGGACATCCTGCCGCTGCAACGGCTGGCGCTCGCGCTGGCGTTGGCCCGGGGCGAGGACCCGGACGCGCCCCGGGGGCTCAAGAAGGTCACCGCGACGATGTGAGTACCGACGTGGCACGCTGGTCAGCGTGTCCACGCTGCGCGACCTCGCCGAGGAGCACACCCGCCTCCGCCCGGCCGACATCGACCACCTGCACCGGATCGCCGGCGACTGGCAGTTGCTGTCCGACCTGTCCTTCGCCGACCTGCTGCTCTGGGTGCCGGTGGACGGCGACGGGACGTATCTCTGCGTGGCTCAGGTCCGCCCGACGACCGCGCCCACCGCGTACCTCGACGACCAGGTGGGGCGGATCGTCGGCGGGCCGGAGGTGGCGCACCTGGAGGTGGCCTACCGGCAGGGCCGGATCTGGCGGGAGGGCGACCCGGTCTGGTACGGCGACGTGCCGGCCCGGCACGAGGCGATCCCGGTCCGGCTGCGTACCGCCGACGGCGAGGCCGGCGAGGTGGTGGCCGTGGTCGGCCGGGACACCAACCTCTCCACCGCGCGTACCCCCAGCCAGCTGGAGCTGAACTACCTCACCACCGCGGACGACCTGGCCCAGATGATCGCCGACGGCACCTTCCCGCCGCCCCGGCATCCGGGCGAGACCACGTCCGCGCCGCGGGTCGGCGACGGGCTGGTCCGGCTGGACGCCAACGGCAAGGTCACCTATGCCAGCCCGAACGCGCAGTCGGCGTACCGGCGCCTGGGCTACGCCTCGCACCTGGTGGGGGAGGACCTGGCGGCGCTGCACCGCCGGCTGGCCGGCGACCCGCTGGAGGGCACCGACGCGGCGAACGGCATCCTGGCCGCGCTGCGCGGCGAGGCGCCGCCGCGCCGGGAGATCGACGCCCGGGGCGCTACCATGCTCACCCGGGCGCTGCCGCTGATGCCCGCCGGGGTGCCGATCGGCGCCCTGGTGCTGGTGCGCGACATCACCGAGGTACGCCGCCGGGACCGCGCCCTGATGACCAAGGACGCCACCATCCGGGAGATCCACCACCGGGTGAAGAACAACCTCCAGACGGTCGCCGCGCTGCTGCGGTTGCAGGCCCGGCGGGTGGCGATGCCCGAGGCCCGGGTCGCCCTGGAGGAGTCGGTACGCCGGGTCGCCTCGATCGCCCTGGTGCACGAGACGCTCTCCATGTCCAGCGACGAGGCGGTCGAGTTCGACGGCATCGTGGACCGGGTGGCCAGCGCGGCGACCGAGGTGGCGGCGGCCGAGTCGACGGTGGGCATGCGGCGCCGGGGCAGCTTCGGCGTGCTGCCCGCGGAGATCGCCACCTCGCTGGTGATGGTCCTCAACGAGTTGCTGCTCAACGCCGTGGAGCACGGTTTCCCACCGGCCGAGGCGGCCGAGACCGGCGAGGCGGCGGCCGGCGGGGCGGAGCCACCGGGCCCGGTGGCCACGCCGGAGGTGGTGGTCTCGGCGCACCGGTTCCGCAAGCAGCTGCACGTCTCGGTGACCGACAACGGGCGCGGGCTGCCGCCCGGGTTCGACGCCGAGCAGAGCGGACGGCTGGGGCTGCAGATCGTCCGCGCGCTGGTCACCGGCGAGCTGCGCGGCTCCATCGAGCTGCGTGACGGCGCGGAGGGCGGCACCGAGGCGGTGCTGGTCGTCCCGCTGGCCCGCAGCGCCCCCCGTTCCCCGAGCTGAGCCGGCCGCTGTCGCCCGGCCCTGCGCCGGGCGTTGTCCCGGGCCGAGCCGGCGGCTGTCCCCGGGCTGAGCCCTGGTGCCGGCCCGGGCGGTGCCGCTTGCCGGGGCCACCGCGGCCGGTCAGCGGGTGAGCAGGGCCACGGTCAGGCCGGGGCGCGGCCAGACCTGCTCGACGGTGAAGCCGTCGCGCAGCGCCGCGCCCTTCGCGCCGGGCACGGCTGCCACCGGGTCGGCCCGGCGGCCGGCGACGACCAGCCAGACCCGCTGGGCGCCGGCCAGGCACTGTGCCGGCCGGTCGCACTCGGCGGCCCACAGGTCGCCCCGGCGGGCCTGGTCCGCGGTCACCAGCGCGTCGTCCGGACGCCGGTCCCGCAGGTGGTACGCGAGGCCGAGGTCGAGGAAGAGCCAGCTCTCCCGGGGTGAGTAGACGACCACGTCGCCGGGGCGCTGGTTCGCCGCGACCACCCCGGTGGCGCCCCGGTAGTCGACCGGGGCACTGCGCGGCCACTCGTGGGTCCGCCGCAGCGCCGCCTGGTCCGGCAGGCCGAGCAGCCCGGCGAGCGCCACCACGGCCAGCGCCGCGGGCAACCGCACCGGGGCCAGCGCCGCCCCGGCCAGCAGGGCGGCGAACGGCACCACGAAGACCAGGTACCGGGGCACCCACAGCGGCACCGCGACACCGGCGGCGAAGACCAGCAGCACCGGCAGCAGCACCGCGCAGCCGGGCAGCAGGGCGCGCCGGCCCAGCCGGGCGGCGCCGAGCGCGGCGAGACCGACCAGCAGGCCCCCCACGACGCCGCTCTGCGCCACCCCGCCGGCCAGCGCCGGCAGGTCCTCCGGTCGGGCGGTGTCCACCCAGTCCAACTGCCGGGAGCGCTGCCGGGCGGCGACCAGCACCAGCGGGACCAGCAGCAGCGCGGCCGGCAGCAGGGCGAGCAGCCAGCACAGTGGACGGCGCCACGGCCCGACCGCGCCGGGGCCCCCGCCGGCGGGATCGCCCGTCGCGCCGGGATCGGCGGTGGTGGCGGGACCGCGCGTGCTGGTGGGATCACGCATGGCGCCGGGATGGCCCGGGGCGTCCGCCGCCGGCACACCGGCCCGTTCCGGCGTACGGCGGGCGGCGAGCACCGCCACCGCGTGCGCGGCGAGCAGGGTGAGGGCGATCAGGTGGGTGAGCCCCAGCGCGGCGGCCGCGGCCGCGTACCCGGCCCAGCGCGCCCACCCGGGCCGGCGCAGCGCCTCGACCAGCAGCAACGTGGCCAGCACCGCGAGGAACGTGGCCAGCGCGTACGGGCGGGCCTCCTGGCCGTACCGGGAGGTGCCGGGGAGCACCGCGAGGAGCAGCCCGCCGAGCAGCCCGGCGCGGGCGTCGCCGAGGCGCTGACCGAGGAGCGCGGTGAGCCCGGCCGCCGCCGCCATGGCCAGTGCGGCGGGCAGCCGCAGCGCGGTCACCGAGTCGCCGAGGACCGCCACCCAGCCGTGCATGAGCAGGTAGTACGGCCCGGTGGCGGCGTCGATGGTGCCGGTCAGCCGGACCAGGTCGCTCACCGACCGGGTGGCCGCGCTCCAGGTGGCCAGCTCGTCCCGCCACAGCTGGGCGCTGTCGATGCCGGTGAGGGTCACCAGCAGCGTCAGCAGCGCCGGCCACGGCCAGACCGGTAGGGGCCGACCGGTCCGCTCCGGCCCGCCGGCGGCCCGCTCCGCGTCGGCCCCGCGGGGTCGCGACCCTCTGGACAATCCGCCCACGCGCCGAGCCTTCCACACCGCCGTCCGCCCGCGCGGGCACGCGGGTGATCGCCCAACCTCAGGGCGCCGGCGGGTGGACGGCACGTCGTCGGCCCGGTCGCCCGTGATGTGGGATCCCGCACGCGGTCATTGGTCGGCCCGCTCGGGGTGTGGCAGCATGAGCCCCATGACCGCCGCTGTCGTCCGCCGCTTCGTGGCCCGCCGCCACGTCGACTACGGCCGCGTGCGCAGCGCGATCTGTCCGGCCCACTGACGACGCCCGACCCATCCGTCTCGGGCGCGCTTCCGCGCCGGCCTCCACGACAACGCCGTCCACGGCCCGTACGCCACGGGCCGGCCGTCGCGTACCGCGCTCCCCACCCGCGCAGACAACGGAGGACGCCGCGATGGCGGTCAGCAGCATCCCGGCCCGGCCGGGGGACCCGACGGTGCGACCCGCCCGGGCCCCGCGCCGGCAGCGGGGCGAGGGCCAGTGGGCGCTCGGTCACCGCGAACCGCTCAACGCCAACGAGCGGACCAAGAAGGACGACGACCCGCTCAACGTGCGGGCCCGGATCGAGAACATTTACGCCCACCAGGGTTTCGCCTCCATCGACCCGGCCGACCTGCGTGGCCGGTTCCGCTGGTGGGGCCTCTACACCCAGCGCAAGGCCGGCATCGACGGCGGACGCACCGCCGTGCTGGAGCCGCACGAGCTGGAGGACGAGCACTTCATGCTCCGGGTCCGGGTCGACGGCGGCCAGCTCGACCTGGCCCAGCTGCGTACCGTCGCCGGGATTTCCCGGGAGTTCGCGCGGGACACCGCCGACATCACCGACCGGCAGAACATCCAGTTCCACTGGATCCGGGTCGAGGACGTGCCGGAGATCTGGCGCCGGCTGGAGGCGGTCGGCCTGCAGACTACCGAGGCGTGCGGCGACTGCCCCCGGGTCGTGCTCGGCAGTCCGGTCGCCGGCGTGGCCGAGGCGGAACTGCTCGACCCGACCCCCGCGCTCGACGAGATCGTCCGCCGGTACGTCGGCGACCCGCAGTTCGCCAACCTGCCGCGCAAGTTCAAGACCTCGATCTCCTGGCTGGTGGACACCCCGTACGAGGCGAACGACGTGGCCTTCCTCGGCGTCGACCACCCGGAGCACGGCCCCGGCTTCGACGTCTGGGTCGGCGGTGGCCTCTCCACCAACCCGATGCTGGCCAAGCGGCTGGGGGTGTGGGTCCCGCTCGGCGAGGTGCCGGACGTCTGGGCCGGCGTGGTGGGCATCTTCCGCGACTACGGCTACCGCCGGCTGCGCAACCGGGCCCGGCTGAAGTTCCTGGTCGCCGACTGGGGGGTGGAGCGGTTCCGCGAGGTGCTGGAGAAGGAGTACCTCGGCCGCACCCTGCTGGACGGTCCCGCGCCGGAGCTGCCGGAGAAGCCGGTCGACCACATCGGGGTGCACCGGCAGCGCGACGGGCGTCACTACGTCGGGGCCGCCCCGGTGGTGGGGCGGGTCTCCGGTGAGCAGCTGGCCCGGCTCGCCGACGTGATCGAGGCGCACGGCAGCGGCCGGATCCGGCTCACCCCGTACCAGAAGCTGCTGGTGCTGGACGTGCCGGGGGAGCGGATTGAGCCGCTGGTCGGCGCGCTGCGGGAGATCGGCCTGGAGGCCCGGCCGTCGGCCTGGCGGCGCGGCACGATGGCCTGCACCGGCCTCGAGTACTGCAAGCTCGCCATCGTCGAGACCAAGGCCCGCGGCGAGGAGCTGGTGGCCCGGCTGGAGGAACGGCTGCGCGACTTCGACGCGGACATCTCCATCCACCTCAACGGCTGCCCGAACGCCTGCGCCCGCACCCAGGTCGCCGACATCGGGCTGAAGGGTCAGCTGGTGGTCGGCCCGGACGGCCGGCAGGTGGAGGGCTTCCAGGTGCACCTCGGCGGCGGCCTCGGCATGGCCGAGGGGCAGACCGCCGGTTTCGGCCGCAAGCTGCGCGGCCTCAAGACCACCGCCGAGGAGCTTCCGGCGTACGTGGAACGGCTGGCCCGCCGCTACCTGGCCGGCCGGCGCGCGGGCGAGGCGTTCGCCCAGTGGGTGATCAGAGTCGACGAGGAGGAACTGCGATGAGCGAGTGGTGCGAGCGAATCATCAGGCTCAGCGCGAAGGTGCCTCATGACGACACGGAGCGAAGCGGAGTGCCGGCATGAGCGAGTGGAGCGAGCGAATCATCAGGCTCAGCGCGAAGGTGCCTCATGACGACACGGAGCGAAGCGGAGTGCCGGCATGAGCAGCGAGTACCGAGCGGCACCCCTGTACTGCCCATACTGCGGCGAGGAGGACCTGCGGCCGAGCGAGGAGGGCCACGGCGCCTGGGAGTGCCACGGCTGCGCCCGGGTGTTCACGGTCCGGTTCGCCGGCCTGCTGTCCCGGGCGGTGACCCGATGAGCCTGGTCTCCGCGGCGAACCTCGGACTGGTCGGCGTCGGCGGGCCCCGGCCGGCCGACCCGGCTCGGCGGGACCCCGACGAGCTGCGCGCGTTGGCCGAGCGGGCCGGCCGGGAGCTGGAGGGGGCGCCCGCCCAGGAGATCGCCCGGTGGGCGGCGGAGACCTTCGGCGACCGGTTCTGCGTGACCAGCTCGATGGCGGACGCGGTGCTGGCCCACCTGGTGTCCCGGGTCGCGCCCGGGGTGGACGTGGTCTTCCTCGACACCGGGCTGCACTTTCCCGAGACGCTGCGGGTCCGCGACGAGGTGGCCCGGACGCTGCCGGTGACCGTGCGGTCGATCCGCCCCCGGCTCACCGTCGGCCAGCAGGACGGCGAGTACGGCCCGCGGCTGTTCAACCGGTCCCCGGACGACTGCTGCCAGCTGCGCAAGGTGGAGCCGCTGGAGCGGGCCCTGGCCGGCTACGACGCCTGGGCCGCCGGCCTGCGCCGGGACGAGTCGCCGACCCGGGCGAACACGCCGGTGGTGGCCTTCGACCCGCGGCGCGGCAAGGTCAAGGTGAACCCGATCGCGGCCTGGACCCAGGCCGACGTGGACGGCTACATCGCCCGCTGGAACATCCCGGTCAACGAGCTGTTCAAGCAGGGCTACGGCTCGATCGGCTGCTGGCCGTGCACCCGGCGCACCAGGGCGGGGGAGGACCCGCGGGCCGGCCGCTGGGCGATGTTCGAGAAGACCGAGTGCGGGCTGCACGTCTGACCGGGTCGGGTACCGATCCCGTGGTCCTGGTCGCGCACGGCAGCCGTGATCCGCGGGCTGCCGCGGCGACCCGGGCGCTGGTCCGGGCGGTGTCGGCCGCCCGGCCCGGCATCCCGGTGCTGGCCAGCTGGCTGGACCACACCCGGCCCGGGCCGGCCGAGGTGCTCCGGTCGCTGGCGTCCGCCGGGCACCCCCGGGCGGTGCTGGTGCCGCTGCTGCTGACCGCCGCGTACCACCGGCGGGTGGACATCCCTGCGGCGGTCGCGGCGGCCCGGGAGGCCGGCCCGCCGATCGCGGTACGGGTCACCGACGTGCTCGGCCCGACCGGCGGCGCGGTGGACGGTGGCCTGCTGGCGGCCCTGGACCGCCGGTTGGCCGAGGCGGGGCCCGGCCGCCACGACGCGCTGGTGCTGGCGGCGGCGGGCACCCGGGATCCGGCGGCCCGGTGCTCGGTGGGTCGGGTTGCCGCCGCGCTCGGCGACCGGCTCGGCCTGCCGATCCGGGTCTCGTACGCCTCGGCGGCCCCGCCGGACACCGCGGCGGCGGTGGCCCGGCTGCGGGCCGGGGGCGCTCGCCGGGTGGCGGTGTCCGCGTACTTCCTGGCCCCCGGCCTGTTCCACGACGCGGTGGCGGCGGCGGGCCGGGACGCCGGGGCGGTGGCGGTGGCCGACCCGCTGACCGACGCCCCGGAACTGGCGGACCTGGTGCTGCGCCGGGTGGACGGCGGCGCAGCGACGGTCACCTGGCGTGACGATGCCGGTGACCACGCGGCGTGACGGGGATGCCGACCGCCCGGGCCCCGGCCATGGCGATGATCGCGGCGCTGTCGAATTCGACCACCGACAATGCCGCGGACAGCAGAACGCCCCGGCGGGTTCGACCCGGCCGGGGCGTGAAGCCTGGTGCGTTGATCAGGCGGAGTGAGCGCGCAGCACCCGGAGGCCACCGCGACGCTTGACGGCGCGCCGCTCCTCCTCGCTCATCCCGCCCCAGACGCCAGCGTCCTGACCGGACTCGAGCGCCCACTGCAGGCACTGGTCGGTCACGGAGCAGCGCCGGCAGACGGCCTTGGCCTGCTCGACCTGCAGGAGAGCCGGGCCGGACGTCCCGATCGGGAAGAACAGCTCCGGGTCCTCGTCGCGGCAGACAGCATGGTGACGCCAGTCCATGGCGGCAACACTCCTCATTCTGGATGGGTGGCAGATATTGCTTTGGTGCTTTTTCCTATATGCATCCGCAGCGCCGATGGTGACGGTTCGCGTCCGGCTATTCGGCACTGCGTGAGCAGGCTGCTGGCCCCGCGGACCTGCTGGAACGGCTCAAACCTGCCGAGCATATCCAGGCAATGTCCCGGTAACTCAAGTTCGCTTGTGAATACTTTCACGAACTCTCGCGATGTCAAGGGTGCCGCTCGGAAAAACTCCGCGCGGTGAGCAAGCCCACAACCCATTTGTCCGGGTTCCAGAGCGCTCTGGTTACCCGGCGTACCACAGTCGAGGATCAATATAGTACAGTCCGCATGACATTGCTGACATTTCCGGCACCTGCCTCCCGGTGTGGCGGCGCCGCGTCGATGCGGTGCCGCGACCGCGTCGACCTAGGGCAGTACCCGAGACCTAGCAGATTACTCTCAGTGCCGCGGGAATGGATGTGAATCTGACTTCCTCCCGCTCACCGAGGTAGTCGCCGTCCAGTTGGAACGCCTGTGGACGCTCGGCGAGCAGGGTGAACTCGGCCAGGTCGTGCATCCTGAGCACCTGTCTGCCGCGCGGATCGGGGTGCCGGGAGAAGAACTGCGTCACCGTCCGTGTGGTGCTGGCGACCCGCAGCCGCCGCAGGGCCAGCACGTCCAGCCCCAGGTCGAAGGACGCCTCCGGGTTGGGGTTGATCTCCCGGTCGCCGAGGTAGGTCCAGGGCGCGGTGTTCTGGATGATGACCGTGGCCAACTCGCTCTCGGCCGGCTCGCCGGGGCGCTCCAACCTGATCGCCGGGTGCCGCCGATCCGAGGCGAGGAAGTACTGGCTCACCGTGGACCGCAGGTAGAGCCCGGGCGTGGAAACCCGACCCCGGCGGCGGGCCCGCTCCACCCGGTGGATCACCGCCGCGTCGATGCCGAAGCCGGCGCAGAAGGTGAAGTAGCGGTCGTCGGCCCGGCCCAGCCCGATCGTGCGGTGCCGGCCCAGCCGGAGCCCCTCCAGGATCATGCTGGTGCCCTCCGACCACTCCCGGGGCAGCCCCAGCGCCCGGGCGAAGACGTTGGTCGACCCGCCCGGCACGGTGGCCAGCGCCGGCAGCCGCTCGGCCGGCGTGGCGGCGCCGACCACGGTCGGCGGCTTCGCCGTCATCAGGCCGTTCACCACCTCGTTGACGGTGCCGTCGCCACCGAGGGTGACCACCACCTCGACGCCCTCCTCGGCCGCCTCGCGGGCCAGCGCGGTCGCGTGCCCCCGCCGCCGGGTGTACCGCACGGAGAGGTCGACTTCGCTGCGCAGCGCCCGGACCAGCACGTCCCGGCTGCGCTCGCTGGTGGTGGTGGCCTTCGGATTGACCACCAGGACGGCCCGCATGGGCGGCACTGTACCCCGGAGTAGCACAGGTATCGTGGCGCGCGTGACGCTCGACTCCGACCCGATTCCGGTCACGCTCCGCTGGGCGGTCCGGCTGCTCCGGGCTGAGGCGGTCGCGGTGGGCCTGCTCGCCGTGTGGCTGGTCTGGGCCGACCTCACCGCAGCCAGCACCGACCGGTTGTCGGCATGGCTGGTGACCGCGTTCGCCATCGGCGCCGCCGCCGCGCTCTGGGCCCTCGGCGGGGCGCTGGAGCGGCGCCGGGCCGGGGCGCGGGCGCCGGCGATCGTGCTTCAGCTGATGCTGCTGCCGATCGGGTGGTTCATGGTCCAGGGCGGGATGGGCTGGCTCGGCGTACCGCTGATGGCCCTCGGGATCGGGGTGAGCTGGCTGCTGGTCAGCCCGGCGACCAGCCGGGCGCTCGGCTTCGGGACGCCCGAGGGCGGTCAGTAGCCCGAGGCGCGCCGGGTCAGCAGCGAGATGGTGGCCCGGCCGCCGGCGACGTTCGCCGTCGCCGAGGTGGTCAGCGCGGTGAGCACCTTCCAGGCGAAGGACGACTCGGCGGGCAGCCCGGCGCCGCGGACGGTGGGCACGGTCACCTCCACGGTGAGCGCGTCCTCGGTCACCGCGAACCGGCAGTCGAGCTCGGCGTCCCGGGTGGCGATGGCGAGCAGCATGGCGCAGGCCTCGTCAACCGCGATGCGCAGGTCCTCGATCTCGTCGAGGGCGAACTGCAGCCGCGCCGCGAGCCCGGCCGTGGCGGTGCGCAGCACGCCGAGGTAGCCGCCGTCGGCGGGCACGGTGAGGTGCACGACGTCGTCGTCGGTCGTCGGCTGGCCGGTCAGTTGAGTCACCACTCATCCCCCCGGTCGGGGACTCTACCCGCTCAGGGGGCGGGCCGTGTGGGGGCGGTCACCTGGGCCGCGAGACCGGCCAGGGCGGCGCCGTCGAGCCGGTAGGGGATCCACCCGGTCAGTTGCTCGGCGCCGATGGCGGCGTAGAAGCCGGCGGCCGGGTTCCAGTCGAGCATCGACCACTCCAGCCGTTGGTAGCCCCGGCGTACGCAGATGTCGGCGAGGGTGGCCAGCAGCAGCCGGCCGGCTCCGGTGCCCCGGGCGGCCGGCCGGACGTAGAGGTCCTCCAGGTGGATGCCGTGCACGCCGGCCCAGGTGGAGAAGGTCAGGAACCAGAGCGCGAAGCCGACCGGAGAGTCCCGGTCGTCCACCGCGACGTGGCCGTGCAGCGCCGGGTCCGGGCCGAACAGCGCGGCGTGCAACTGCTCCGCGGTGAGGTGGCACTGCTCGGGCGCGCGCTCGTACTCGGCCAGCTCGTGCACCATGGCGACGACGGCCGGCACGTCCGCTGGACGTGCCGGCCGGATCGCCGGCGGGACCGCGAGGGTCACGCCTTCTTGGTCTCCCAGAAGATCTTGGCGATCTCGTCGATCTTCTGCAGCAGCTGGTCGGCGGTGGCCGGGTCGAGGCTGCCCTTCACGCCGCCCGCGCCAGCGAGCTTGGTGGCCTCGTTGAACAGCTGGTGCAGCTGGGGGTACTTCTCGAAGTGGGGCGCCTTGAAGTAGTCGGTCCAGAGCACCCACAGGTGGTGCTTGACCAGCTCGGCGCGCTGCTCCTTGATGATGACGGCCCGCGTGCGGAATTCCGGGTCGGTGTTCGCCTGGTACTTCTCGCAGATCATTTTGACCGACTCGGCCTCGATCCGGGCCTGCGCCGGGTCGTACACACCGCAGGGCAGGTCGCAGTGGGCGCTGGCGGTCACGCGGGGCACAAGGATGCGTGGAAGTCGCATCGGGATCCTCCATGGGAAGTTTGCGATGATCCAAGCTGACATTACTCCTGGCGGGGCTCCCCCAAGCCGGTGGAGGTGAAACCGATGACCGCCGAGCACCCGGCGGCCGTAGGACGACTGCGCTGGCCGTTGACGGCGGTGCTGGTCAGCGGTCCGTCCATGGCACCGACCCTGCGTCACGGGGACGCCGTGCTGGTCCGCCGGGGCGGCCGGCCGGTGCGCCCCGGCGACGTCGTGGTCGCGGTCTTCCGCAGCCGTCCTGACCTGCTCGTCGTCAAGCGCGCGGTGCGCGCCCAGGACGGCGGCTGGTGGCTGTACGGGGACAACGAGTTCGTCGCCGACGACTCCCGGGCGTACGGGGTGGCCGACGTGCACGGCCGGGTGGTGGCCCGCTACTGGCCCCGGCCCGGACGGGTGCGCCGCCGTCCGTTATGACCCTGCTCACATCGGCGGGGCCCCGACAACACTATGCTCGGAAAGTGCCCGGGTGACCCCCCGCACCGCGCGCCGCCGCTCGCCGCCTCACCACGCGTACCGACCGGCTGGTCCTGCTGCTCGACAGATCCTGGAGTCACCATGTCACCGTCCACCGTGGACCCTGCTGATCCCGTCTTCCGACTGCACCGCGGCGGCAAGATGGCCGTCGCCTCGACGGTCCCGCTGACCAGCCGGGAGGACCTCTCCCTCGCGTACACCCCCGGGGTGGCCCGGGTGTGCGAGGCGATCGCCGCCGACGAGACCCTGGTCGACGACTACACCTGGGTGTCGCACACCGTCGCGGTCGTCACCGACGGCTCGGCCGTACTCGGGCTCGGCAACATCGGCCCGCGCGCCGCGCTGCCCGTGATGGAGGGCAAGGCGGTGCTGTTCAAGCAGTTCGCCGGCGTGGACGCGGTACCGGTCTGCCTGGACACCCAGGACGTGGACGAGATCGTGGCGGTGGTGCGGGCACTCGCGCCGTCGTTCGGCGGGATCAACCTGGAGGACATCAGCGCCCCGCGCTGCTTCGAGGTGGAGCGCCGGCTGGACGAGGCCCTGGACATCCCGGTCTTCCACGACGACCAGCACGGCACCGCGATCGTCGTGCTGGCCGCGCTGCGCAACGCCGCCATGCTGCTCAACCGCAAGCTGGGCGACCTGCGGGTGGCGGTCAGCGGCGCCGGCGCGGCCGGCGTGGCGGTGACGAAGATGCTGCTGGCCGGGGGCGTGGACCCGGCCCGGGTGGTGGTCTGCGACTCGAAGGGGATCATCGGCCGGCACCGCACCGGGCTCACCGACACCAAGGCGGAACTGGCCGCCGTCACCAACCCCGACGGCCGGCAGGGCGACATCACCGAGGCGCTGCGCGACGCGGACGTGCTGATCGGCGTCTCCGGCGGGCGGATCCCGGAGGCCGCGGTGGCCGGGATGACCCCGGGCGGGATCGTCTTCGCGCTGGCGAACCCGGACCCGGAGGTGCACCCCGAGGTGGCCGCCCGGCACGTCGCGGTGGTGGCCACCGGGCGCAGCGACTACCCCAACCAGATCAACAACGTGCTGGCCTTCCCCGGCGTGTTCCGGGGCGCGCTGGACGCCCGGGCCACCCGGATCACCGAGGGCATGAAGGTGGCCGCCGCCGACGCCATCGCGCAGGTGGTGGCCGAGACGCTCACCCCGGAGGCGATCGTGCCGTCCCCGCTCGACCCGCGGGTCGCCCCCGCGGTGGCCGAGGCGGTGGCCGAGGCGGCCCGCCGCGACGGCGTCGCCCGGGCCTGACCCGGGCCGAGGGCCCCGTCCTGTCGCACGTCGCACAGGGCGGGGCCCTTCTTCCGGCCCGTCCCGCTTGTTACCGTGCCGATCATGCGTGCCGCCTTCGCCTCCCGCTTCGACGACGCCGACCCGCTCGCCGCGCTCACCGTCGGCGAGCGGCCCGAGCCGACCCACCCGGACGACGACTGGGTCACCGTGCAGGTCCGGGCCAGTTCGCTGAACCACCACGACCTGTGGTCGCTGCGCGGGGTCGGGCTCACCGGCGACCAGTTGCCGATGATCCTCGGCTGCGACGCCGTCGGAGTCGACCCGGACGGCAACGAGGTGGTCGTCTACCCCGTGGTGGCGACGCCGGGTGACCCGCGCGGCGTCTCCATCCTCTCCGAGCACTTCCCGGGCACGCTCGCCGAGCGGGTGGCCGTACCCCGGTCGAACCTGGTGCCGCTGCCGGCCGGACTGGCCGCCACCGACGCGGCCTGCCTGCCGACCGCGTGGCTCACCGCCTGGCGGATGCTCACCACCAAGGGCCGGGTCGGCGACGCCGACGCGGTGCTGGTGCAGGGCGCCGGGGGCGGCGTCGCCACGGCCGCCGTCGCGCTCGCCGCGGCGATGGGCAAGCGGGTCTACGCGACGAGCCGGGACGCCGCCAAGCGGGAGCGGATCGCCGAGCTGGGCGCGACCGCCGTCGAGCCGGGCGCCCGGCTGCCCGAGCGGGTCGACGTGGTGATCGAGACCGTCGGCGCGGCCACCTTCGACCACTCGCTGAAGTCCGCCGCGCCGATGGCCCGGATCGTCGTCTCCGGCGCCACGGCCGGGCACGAGCCCAAGGTCAACCTGCGCCGGGTCTTCGCCATGCAGCTGGAGATCCTGGGCACCTCGATGGGCACCCCGGACGAGCTGGCGGACCTGCTCGCCTTCTGCGCCGAGCACCAGGTGCGGCCGGTGGTGGACAGCGTGGTCCCGTTCAGCCGGGTCGAGGAGGCGTTCGCCCGCCTGCACTCCGGCGAGGTCTTCGGCAAGGTGGTCGTCGACCACACCGCCTGAGCCGGGGCCTCCCGGGGCGTCAGAGGCGGTTGTCGAGGACGGCGATGTCGCCCCGCGCGGCGCCGGTGGGGATGCGCCGCTTGGCGGCCTCGTCGCCGTAGAGGGTCCAGCGCAGGAACTCGACGGTGGTGTCCGAGACCACCCGCAGCGCGGCGCCGTCGCTGAGCAGCGCCCGCCCGTGGTCGCCGTTCGGCAGGCTCAGCATCGCCTTCGGCCAGGGCACCTTGTCGTACGCCTCCTTGCCGGCGGCGTACTGGACCACCTCGTCGGCCTCGCCGTGCACGAACAGCTGCGGCGCGGCGGCGCCGGCGAACGCGGTGCCCACCCCGAGCGCGGTGCCGGCGAACACCACCCCGGCGTCGAGCCGTTCGTCCCGGCCGGCGGTGAACAGGCCGATGGTGGTCACCCCGCCGGCCGAGTGCCCGGCCGCGGCCACCCGGTCGCCAGCCAGCCGGCCACGCAGCGGATCACCGGCCCGGCCGTCGAGGGCGAGCACCTGGGTCAGCACGTACGACACGTCGGCGGGCTGGTTGAGCACGTCCAGCACGTTGGCGTCGGTGCCCCGGGAGGTGTGCGGGAAGGTCGGCGCGGCCACCACGAAGCCGGCCGCCGCCCACCGGGTGAGCAGCGTCTCGTAGTCGGCCGGGCGCCCGCCCAGGCCGTGGCTGAACATCACCACCGGGAACCGGCCGTCGGCGGCCCGCGCGGACCGTTCGGGCTCACCGCCGGCCTTCCCGGCCGCCGGGTACCAGAGGGTCACCGGCAGCGGGCGGTCGCCGTCGCGGTTCAGCTTCAGCTGGCGTACGCCCACCGCGAAGGCCCGCTCCGGCGCGGTGCCGGCGGGTACCCGCGGTGCGGGGGTGGTCGCCGCCGGGGTCTGGGTGGGTACGGCCTGCGGGCGGGCCGGCCCGGTGTCTCCGGAGCAGCCGACCAGACCGGCGGTGAGCAGGGCGCAGGCGAGCAGGGCAGGGGTGCGGCGACGCGGCATGGCTCCGATTGTGCCCTGCCCGTCCGGGTGGCCCGCCGGAGATCGACCGACCGTGCCCGCGCGGCCACCGGATCGTGCCGTTCCTGCCGCACGTGGCGGATCCGCCCGGTCCCGCACCGGTTGCCGGCCAACCTGATCGAGCGGTCGCGCCGGCTGCCCCGCGCTACGCCCCGGGCGAGGTCGCCTCGGGTCGGTGCTCCGGCGGGGCGGCGCCGAGGCGGGCCAGGTCGGCGGCGTCCTTGGCGCGGCGGGGGCGGCCGGGCATCCAGACCGGGTACATCCGCTTGAACTCGACCTGGGCCGCCACCGCGATGACCGGGACGGTCAGCGGGCCGATCCGCCCGGGCGGGCCGGCCAGCATCCCCGCCGGCAGCGGCGTGCCGGCCCACGGGCCGCTGCCGACGGTGACCCGGCCGTCGGCGTCCCACGCCAGGTACGCGAAGCTCACCTCGACGTCGTCGCGGAACAGGTCCAGTTGGACGTCGACCGGCAGCCGCGGGTCCGGGCGCCAGCCGCACCCGAGCAGCAGGGCGGCCAGCCGGTCGGCGTCGGCGCGCCAGCAGTACCAGTCGACGTCCACGTGCGGCCGGGTCACCTCGCCGAGATGGAAGTCGACCGCCCAGCCGCCGCGCAGCCACACCTCGATTCCGGCTGTGCCGGCCACCTCGACCACCTCGCCGATGCTGGCCAACTGCCGCCCCGCGAGCCCTGCCACACCCACCACCCGCCGACCGTAACCGCGGCCCCGCCTCCCCGCACCGCCGTTTCCGACCGTCGCTCGCGCCCCGGCGGTCGCGAAAATGTTGGGCGTGCGGGCGAGGGCGTGGCGGCCGGGCGTGTCGCGGCGGCGCGTCAAAGTGTCCAGCGAGCGCGATACCTGAGAGTCATTTTGATGACTCTGAGGTATCGGTCGTTCCTGTCCTCCCCGCCCTGGTGCCCGCCGCGCCGGAAGGTGTGCCGCCGGCCCCGCCGCCACAGGATCACGCGCACCTCGGCACCGGCGGGATCACGCGCGCACCCCGACAGCACGGGATCACGGTCGCGGCCGGAGGCGTCCCGGTGCGCGGTTCGGTCACCATCCCGGCGAGCGGCGCGGTCAGGGGGCGGGGCGGGTCTCGTAGCGGGTGAGGGCGGGAGCGTTGGCGCCGGCGGGCAGGCGGCGGGCGGCATCCGGGTCGCGGCCACCACGAAGCCGGCCGCGACCCACCGGGTGGTCAACCCGGCGTGCAGGTGGGGCAGGCTGTCCAGCCCCGTGGCTGTAGAGCACCACCGGGAACCGACCCGCGGCCACCGCGTTCCCGTCCGCCGGGTGCCAGAGGGTGACCGGTAGCGGGCGCGCGGAGGCCGCGTCGACGGTGAGCGTACGCACGCCGACGGCGTACGCCCCCGCCGGCGCCCGGCGGGCCGGTTGCGGCGTACCGGGCGCGGCGGTGGCCGCCCGCAGCCGGCCAGCAGCGCCGTCAGCAGCGCGGCGACCAGCCGCTTGATCCCCACGATTCCACGGTAGGTGCCAGGGCGCCCCGCGCGGCCCCGCCGTCCGGACCGGCTCCGTTCACCACCCGGTCGCCAGTCGGTCCCCCGGCCGGCCCGACCTGACCCGGGCCGGCGCGCGTGGGGCGGTGTACCGGGACCGGCTTGGCTAGGGTCACCGGCATGGCTGAGAACTACACCGACCCGAGCGGCAACACCGAGGCGTTCCGCGCCTTCGCCAACACCCCGGAGGCCGAGGCGCCGGCCGCCGCGTCCCGGACGCCGCTGCTGGTCGGCGCGGCGGTGGTCGCGGTCGTCCTGGTCGCCGTGGTCGCCTGGCTCGCCCTGGGCTGACCGTCCGCCGCCGCCCGCGCCCGGCGACGACGGCCCCGCCCGTAGGCGACCGCCCGCCCGCCAGTCCGCCGGCGGACGGTCAGCGTGCGGTGGCCAGGTCGCGGGCGGTGCGGGCGATCTCGCGCTCCTCGTCGGTGCCGATAACGCAGACGGCCACCTCGGCGCCCGCCGGCGAGATGAGCCGGTCGCCGCTGCCGGCGTTGCGTTCCGGGTCCACCACGATACCGAGCCGCTCCAGGCCGGCCAGCGCCGCCGCGCGGACCGGGGCGGCGTGCTCGCCCACCCCGGCGGTGAAGGTGATCGCGTCCAACCGGCCGAGCAGGGCGTAGTATGCGCCGACGTACCCGGTGATCCGGCGGCAGTAGACGTCGAAGGCGAGGGCGGCGGCGGGGTCGCCGTCCGCCCGCCGCCGGAGTACCTCGCGCATGTCGTTGGCGCCGGTCAGGCCGAGCAGCCCGCTGCGGTGGTTGAGCAGGTCGTCGATCTCGTCCACGGAGAGCCCGCCCTCGCGGCGCAGGTGGAAGATCACCGCCGGGTCCAGGTCGCCGCTGCGGGTGCCCATCACCAGGCCCTGCAACGGAGACATTCCCATCGAGGTGGCCACGCTGCGCCCGCCGGCCACCGCGCAGGCGCTGGCTCCGTTGCCCAGGTGCAGGGTGATCGTGTTCAGCTCGTGGTGCGGGCGGCCCAGCAGTTCGGCGGTGCGCCGGGAGACGTACGCGTGCGAGGTGCCGTGGAAGCCGTACCGCCGGATGCCGTACCGCTGCGCGGTGTCCCGGTCGATCGCGTAGACCTCGGCGGCCTCCGGCATGGTGTGGTGGAACGCGGTGTCGAAGACGGCGACCTGCGGGACGTCCGGCAGCGCGGCCCGGGCGACCTCGATGCCGGCCAGGTTCGCCGGGTTGTGCAGCGGGGCGAGCGGGACCAGGTCGCGGATCGCGGCCAGCACCGCGTCGTCGATCAGGACCGGCTCGGTGAACCGCCGGCCACCGTGCACCACCCGGTGCCCGACGGCGATCAGCCCGGCCAGGTCGAGCCGGCCGAGAATGTCGCGGACGGCCGTCTCGTGGTCGGCCGGCCCGCCGCCGGGCTCGCCGATCCGTTCCACGGTGCCCTTGTCGCGTACCTCGTCACCGTCGTAGAGCCGGTACTTGACCGACGACGACCCGCAGTTGAGGACGAGGACCCGGCTCATGCCAGCCCTCCGCCGGGCATGCCGACTCGCTCGCTGCGCTCGCTACTCATGCGACCTCCGCGCTGGCCTGGATGGCGGTGATCGCCACCGTGTTGACGATGTCCGGCACGGTCGCGCCGCGGGACAGGTCGTTGACCGGCCGGCGAAGGCCCTGCATCACCGGCCCGACGGCCACCGCACCGGCCGAGCGCTGCACCGCCTTGTACGTGTTGTTGCCGGTGTTCAGGTCCGGGAAGATGAAGACCGTCGCCCGGCCGGCGACCTCGCTGCCGGGCAGCTTCGTCGCCGCCACCGCGGGGTCGATCGCCGCGTCGTACTGGATCGGCCCCTCCACCAGCAGGTCCGGGCGGCGTTCGCGAACCAGCTTGGTGGCCGCCGCGACCTTCTCCACGTCCTCGCCCGCGCCGGAGGTGCCGGTCGAGTAGGAGAGCATGGCGACCCGGGGTTCGATGCCGAACCGGGCGGCGGTGTCGGCCGACGAGATCGCGATGTCGGCGAGCTGGCCGGCGTCCGGGTCGCGGTTGACCGCGCAGTCGCCGTAGACCAGCACCCGGTCGGCGAGCAGCATGAAGAAGACGCTGGACGCGACCGAGACGCCCGGCACGGTGCGGATGATCTCGAACGCCGGGCGGATGGTGGCGGCGGTGGTGTGCGTCGCCCCGGAGACCATGCCGTCGGCGTGCCCGGTCTGCACCATCAGGGTGCCGAAGTAGTTCGGCTGGGCCACGATGTCGTGGGCCAGGTCGGCGCTGACGCCGCGGTGGGCGCGCAGCTTCGCGTACTCGACGGCGAACTCGTCGCGCCACTCGCTGGTCACCGGGTCGACCACCCGCGCCCCGCCGATGTCGATGCCCAGCTCCCGGGTGCGCCGGGCGATGTCGTCGGGGCGGCCGAGCAGGGTCAGGTCGGCGACGTTGCGGCGCAGCAGGATCTCCGCGGCGCGCAGGATGCGCTCCTCCGCCCCCTCCGGCAGCACCACGTGCCGGCACTGCGTCCGGGCCCGGTCGATCAGGTCGTACTCGAACATCAGCGGGGTGACCCGGGCGGACCGGCTGACCCGCAGCCGGCGGGACAGGTCGTCGGTGTCCACGCAGCGCTCGAAGGCGCCGAGCGCGGCCTCCACCTTGCGCGGGTTGCCGGCGCTCAGCCGGCCCTCGATCCGGCTGGACGCGGCCACCGTGTCGTAGCTGTCGCTGGTCACCGAGAGCACGGCGAGCCCGGTGTTCAGCCCCTCGAACAGCCGCATCGCCCGCGGGTCGGGCTGCTCGCCGAGGGTGAGCACCAGTCCGGCCACCGACACCTGCCCGGCCACGTGCGCGGCACTGGCGGCCACCAGCAGGTCGTCCCGGTCCCCGGGGGTGATCACCAGGGCGCCGTCGGTGAGGTGGTCCAGCAGGGTCGGCACGTGCGCGGCGCCCACCACGTAGTCGAGCACGTCCCGGCCGAGCGCGGCGTCGTCCCCGGCGAGCAGGGTGGCGCCGAGCGCCGCCGCCACCTCGGCCACCGTCGGCGCCGACACGCTCGGCACCTCCGGGATGGCGTACGCGGGAACCGGCAGCTCGGGCAGGGGCATCGGCTCGGGCACCCGGTTGGCGATCACCGCCAGCACGGTGGCGCCCAGGTCCGCGAGGTCGTGGTACGCCCCGCGCACCGCGGCCGCGATCGCCGCCGGCTCCTGCCCGAAGCCGTCCACCACCGGCACCACGACGCTGCCGAACTCGGTGGCCAGCCGGGCGTTGAAGGCCAACTCCCGGGGGCCGGCGCCGTCACCGCCGTCGGCGAAGTCGCTGCCCACCACGACCACCGCCGGGCACCGGCGTTCCACCGCCCGGTAGCGCTCGACGATCCGGGAGATCAGCTCCTCCCGCCGCCCGTCGGCGACCAGGGTGGTCGCCTCGGCGTACGTGGTGCCGGACAGGTCGGCCAGCGGCGGCTCGATCCGGTAGCGGTCGCTGAGCAGGGCGAGGATCGGGTCCGGACCGGTGCCACCGACCAGCGGCCGGAACGCGCCGATCCGCTCGACCTGCCGGGAGAGCAGTTCGGCCAGCCCGAGAGCGATGGTCGACTTGCCTCCGCCGGATCCCACGCTGGTGACGTACACACTCCGGGCCACGCCACCACCCTAGAAGATCACGCCGCCGCCCGCCCGGGTCCTTCGTCCCACCCACCCCACCCACCGACCCCTCGCCCGGCCGTCCCGGCACGTCGATCATGAAGTTGTTGCCGGCCGCACCGGCGTGTCGCAGCAACAACTTCATGATCGACGGGGGAGTGGGTGGGGGTTACTCGTCGTCGGGGTCGTCGAGCCGGGCCAGGTAGGTGGCGAGGCGTTCGATCGGGGTCTCGAACTCGGGGTTGAGATCGACGAAGTCGCGCAGGCGCTCGCCGAGCCACTCCATGCTGACCTGCTCGTCGCCCCGGCGTTCGACGAGTTCCTCGATGCCGCGGTCGGTGAAGTACATGCTTCGTCCTCGGGTGTCGTCCGGCGTGCCGCCGGTGGTGTGCGGGGGCCGACGCGAGGCGGGGCAGAGCCGTCGTGGTGACGAACTCTGCCCCGCTCGGCGGTGCGGTCAGGTCACGGGCGGGGCAGCGCCGCCTCGAGCAGGGCGTTCTGCTCCACCTCGTGCATCTTGGCGGAGCCGACGGCCGGCGCGGCGGCGGCCGGGCGGGAGATCCGGCGCAGCCGGACGTCCGCCAGGTGCTCCAGCAGGTTGAGCGCGACGAACGACCAGGCGCCCTGGTTGGCCGGCTCCTCCTGCACCCAGGCGAAGTCCTCCGCGTTCGGGTACTCCGCCAGCGCGGCGCGGATCTCCTCCACCGGCATCGGGTAGAGCTGCTCCAGCCGGATGATCGCGGTGTCGGTGATGCCGCGCTCCTGCCGGGCCTGGAGCAGGTCGTAGTAGACCTTGCCCGAGCAGAGCAGCACCCGCTTCACCCCCGCCGGCGCCGGGGCGGCCGAGTCCCGCAGCACCGGCTGGAAGGTGCCGGTGGTGAAGTCCTCGACCGAGGAGACGCAGAGCTTGTGCCGCAGCAGTGACTTCGGCGTGAACACCACCAGCGGCTTCCGCTTCGGCGAGAGGGCCTGGCGGCGCAGCAGATGGAAGTAGTTCGCCGGGGTGGTGGGGATCGCCACCCGCATGTTGTCCTCGGCGCACATCTGCAGGAACCGCTCCGGCCGGCCGGAGGTGTGGTCCGGGCCCTGACCCTCGTGGCCGTGCGGCAGCAGCAGGGTGACCGCCGAGCGCTGGCCCCACTTCACCTCGCCGGAGGAGATGAACTCGTCGATCACCGACTGGGCGCCGTTGACGAAGTCACCGAACTGGGCCTCCCAGCAGACCAGCGCGTTGACGTTCTCCACCGAGTAGCCGTACTCGAAGCCCATCGCGGCGTACTCGCTGAGCAGCGAGTCGTGCACGAAGAACCGGGAGCGCTCGCCGTCGCCGGTCAGCGACTGCAGCGGGAGGTGGTCCTGGCCGGTCCGCGCGTCGACGATCGAGGCGTGCCGCTGGACGAAGGTGCCCCGGCGGGAGTCCTGCCCGGCGAGCCGGACGGTGACCCCGTCGTGCAGCAGCGCGCCGAACGCGATGATCTCGCCGAAGCCCCAGTCGATGTTGCCCTCGACGGACATCTTGGCCCGCCGGTCGAGCAGCTGCTGGATCCGCTTGTGCGGGGTGAAGCCCTCCGGCAGGTTGACGTGCGCCTCGCCGATCGCCTTGACCACGGCCGCGTCGGTCGCGGTGTCCACCTGCGGCTCCGGCTCCTCCTCGCGCTTGGGGCGGCCGAGCTGGCGCGGCGTGGTGGCCGCGTCGCGGGTGGCCTTGAAGACCCGCTCCAGCTGCGCCTGGTAGTCGCGCAGCAGCTCCTCCGCGTCCTCGACGGTGATGTCGCCGCGGCCGATCAGCTCCTCGGTGTAGAGCTTGCGGACCGAGCGCTTCGAGTCGATGATCTTGTACATCTGCGGGTTGGACATCGACGGGTCGTCGCCCTCGTTGTGCCCGCGCCGCCGGTAGCAGACCATGTCGATCACGACGTCCTTGTTGAACGCCTGGCGGTACTCGAAGGCCAGCCGGGCCACCCGGACCACGGCCTCCGGGTCGTCGCCGTTGACGTGGAAGATCGGCGCCTGGATCATCCGGGCCACGTCGGTGCTGTAGAGGCTGGACCGGCTGTACTCCGGGGCGGTGGTGAAGCCGACCTGGTTGTTGACCACCACGTGCACGGTGCCGCCGGTGCGGTAGCCGCGCAGCTGGGACAGGTTGAGCGTCTCGGCCACCACGCCCTGGCCGGCGAAGGCGGCGTCACCGTGCACCGCCAGCGGCAGCACGGTGTAGCCCTCCAGCTTGAGGTCTATCCGGTCCTGCTTGGCCCGGACGATGCCCTCCAGCACCGGGTCGACGGCCTCCAGGTGCGACGGGTTCGCCACCACCGAGACCTTGACCGAGTGCTCGCCGTCCGGGGTGGTGAACTTGCCGTTCTGGCCGAGGTGGTACTTCACGTCGCCGGAGCCCTGGGTGGAGCGCGGGTCCAGGTGCCCCTCGAACTCGGAGAAGATCTTCTCGTACGGCTTGCCGACGATGTTGGCCAGCACGTTGAGCCGGCCGCGGTGGGCCATGCCGATGACGACCTCGTCCAGCCCGCCCTCGGCGGACGCCTCCAGCACCTCGCCCAGCAGCGGGATCAGCGACTCGCCGCCCTCCAGCGAGAAGCGCTTCTGGCCGACGTACTTGGTCTGCAGGAAGGTCTCGAACGCCTCGGCGGCGTTGAGCCGGTTGAGCACGTGCTTCTGCTCGTCCGGGGACGGCTTCTCGTACTTGCGCTCGACCCGCTCCTGGATCCAGCGCCGCTCCTCCGGGTCCTGGATGTGCATGTACTCGATGCCGACCCGGCGGCAGTACGAGTCGCGCAGCACGCCGAGGATCTCGCGCAGCTTCATCCGCTGCTTGCCGGCGAAGCCGTTGACCGGGAAGGTGCGGTCCAGGTCCCACAGGGTCAGCCCGTGCTGGAGCACGTCCAGGTCGGGATGCTTGCGGATCTCGAACTCGAGCGGATCGGTGTCGGCCATCAGGTGACCGCGCACCCGGTAGGCGTGGATCAGCTCGTGCACCCGGGCGGTCTTGTTGATCTGGCCTTCGCTGTCGACCGCGACGTCGCGCATCCAGCGCACCGGCTCGTACGGGATGCGCAGCGAGGTGAAGATCTCGTCGTAGAAGCCGTGCTCGCCCAGGATCAGCTCGTGCATGGCCTTGAGGAACTCGCCGGACTGCGCGCCCTGGATGATCCGGTGGTCGTACGTGCTGGTCAGCGTGATGACCTTGCTGACCGCCAACTCGGCGAGGGTGGCCTCGCTCATGCCCTGGTACGGCGCCGGGTACTCCATCGCGCCGACGCCGATGATCGCGCTCTGCCCCTGCATGAGCCGCGGCATCGAGTGCACGGTGCCGATGCCGCCCGGGTTGGTCAGCGAGATCGTGGTGCCGGCGTAGTCCTCCATGGTCAGCTCGTTGCGGCGGGCCCGCCGGACCACGTCCTCGTACGCCTGCCAGAACTGCCGGAAGTCCATCTGCTCGCAGGCCTTGATGGACGGCACCACGAGGTTGCGGCTGCCGTCCGGCTTCACCAGGTCGATGGCGATACCCAGGTTGACGTGCTCCGGGCGGACCATCGCCGGCTTGCCGTCGGCCTCGGCGAAGGAGTTGTTCATCTCCGGGTGCTGCGCCAGCGCCCGGACCAGCGCGTAGCCGATCAGGTGGGTGAAGCTGACCTTGCCACCGCGCCCGCGGGCGAGGTGGTTGTTGATCACGATGCGGTTGTCGACCAGGAGCTTGGCCGGTACGGCGCGCACGCTGGTGGCGGTGGGCACGGTCAGCGAGGCGTCCATGTTCTGCACGATCCGCGCCGCGACGCCCCGCAGCGGAGTGGTCTGCGCGCCGGTGGCTGTCGGCTGGGCCGCCTTGGCCGGTGCCGCCTTGGGCTGGGCCGGCTTCGACGGGGCGGTCTTGGCCGCGGCCGGCTTCGGCTCGGCCGGCTTGGCTGCCGGCTTCGGCTCCGCCGGCTTCGCCGCGGCCGGCGGCTGGGCGACCTTGGCCGTCGCCTCCGGCTGGCCGTCGGGCTCGGGACGGGCGGCGGGGGTGGTCGGCTGGCCCCCACGCGGTGTGGCGGCGCCCGGCGCCGGCCGGTAGTCGGCGAAGAAGTCGTGCCAGGCCGAGTCGACGCTCTTGGGGTCCGCGAGGTACCGCTGGTACATCTCCTCGACGATCCACTCGTTCGGGCCGAAACCCGCCAGTGGGTTCTCCTGCGAAGTCTGCTGGGTCGACACGGCCGGTAATCGCCTCTTTCACGCGGGTTTGTGTGTCACGCGGTGCCCGGCGACGCCCACCCTTCGGGGCGCGCACGAGACGGCTCCCAGGCTACGCCGTACGGATGCCGCAGGCATTTCCGCCTCCGCTGCGTGGTCCGTTTCACAGAAGATGCCAGAAGTTCGGTAAACGCTGCGTGTTCCGACAACTGCTGGTAGGACGCGGGGTGTCGGAGACGCCCACTTCCCGTGCCGCCGTTGTGGTGGTCACGGCGCTGTCCACCCGAGACGAGGCGGGGGTGGCGCCGGTCGGCACCACCCCCGCCCGAACCGCTCGCGTCAGGAGATGTCCCGCCGCCGGGTCATCAGGACGCCGAAGGTCCCGGTGACCACCGCGTAGCCGATCAGCACCAGCGCGCCGACCCACCACGCGGGGGTGAACTCCGACTGGCCCTCGGAGATCATCACGGTGGACGCCACCGCCGGCCAGATCACCTGCCACTTCACCACCGCCGGGTTGTCCAGCGCGTTCGACAGCAGCAGGAACAGCAGCCCGACCACCTGGGTGCCGACCAGGTAGAGCACCGCGGCGGTGATCACCGCACCGAGCTGGTTGGTGATCAGCGTGCCGATGCCGACCCCGAGGATCGTCCAGATCGCGTACGCCAGCAGGTTGAACAGCAGGGCCCGCTGCACCGCCCATTCGCCGAGCTGCACCCCCTGGTCCTGGGAGGTCAGGAAGATCGCACCGGCGGCCAGGTCGATCACCGTGGTGGCCAGCCAGAACAGGAAGCCCAGCAGGCTGGCCGCGACGAGCTTGCTGGCGATCACCGAGGTGCGTCGCGGGGTGGCCAGGAAGGTGGTGGTCGCCGTCTGGTGGAAGAACTCGTTGGTGACCATCAGGATGCCGATCAGCATCACGAACATCAGACCGAGGTACTGGCCGGACGTGTAGATGTTCGCCGCCTGTGCCGCGACGGTGGACTGGTCCGGGCTGAAGCCCAGGGTCTCGCCGTTGCCGTCGAACACCTCGGTGGCGGCCCAGGCGTTGAAGGCGAAGGCCATCGCGATGGCCAGGAACGCGCCGATCGCCAGCCACCACCAGGTGCTGGTGGTACGGATCTTGAGCAGCTCGGATCGGACGAGGTTCATCGGATGTCCGCCTTTCCGGCCGTCAGCTCCAGGAACACCCGTTCCAGGTCGGGTCGTTCCGTGGTGAGTTCGTGCAGTTCCACACCGGCGGCCAGGGCGACCCGGCCGACCGCCGGGGCGTCCACCCCGCCGACCAGCAGGGTGCCGTGCTCGTCGACGTCGACCGTGGCCGACTCCGCCTTCAACGCCGCGGTCAGCGCCTCGGCCTGCGGGGTGCGGACCCGCACCCGGACGCCCTGCGCCATCGAGCCGATGACCTGGTCGACCGGGCCCTGCCGGACCAGCTGGCCGGCGGCGATGATCACCACGTCGTCGGCGAGCAGCTGCATCTCCGAGAGCAGGTGGCTGGAGACCAGCACGGTTCGGCCCTGCTGGGCCAGGCCCTTGAGGAACCCGCGCATCCAGCGGATGCCCTCCGGGTCCAGGCCGTTGGCCGGCTCGTCGAGGATCAGCACCCGCGGGTCGCCGAGCATCGCCGCGGCGATGCCCAGGCGCTGCTTCATGCCCAGCGAGTAGCCCTTGAACTTGCGCTTCGCCGCCGGGGTCAGCCCGACCAGGGCCAGCGCCTCGTCGGCCCGCTGCTTCGGCAGCCCGGCCGCCGCGCAGATCACCCGGAGGTGGTTGATGCCGGTCCGGCCCTTGTGCGCGCTGGACGCCTCGAGCACCGCGCCGACGTGCCGCAGCGGGTCGGTGAGGTCGGCGTACCGCCGGCCGCCGATGGTCGCCACGCCGGCGGTGGGGGTGACCAGGTTCAGCAGCATGCGCAGGGTGGTGGTCTTGCCGGCCCCGTTCGGGCCGAGGAAGCCGGTCACCCGCCCCGGTTCGACGGTGAACGACAGGTCGTTGACCGCCCTCACGTTCTTGTACTGCTTCGTCAGGCCGGACACCACGATCTGACCGTCGGTGGGGCTTCGCTGCCCGTCAGTCATTACTCTCCCTCCGTGCGATGGCGTCGGGGTACGCCGTTGCACAGCGTGACCGCCCGGCGCAACAAGGTCAATCAGGCGCGGTCCGTACTTTCCTCTCCACCCGGGGCAGGAGGGGGATCATCCTCGGGACGGACCTCAGCCGGACGGCAGCGCCACCCAGGTGGCGCGGGCGGTGCCGAGCAGCTCACCGGACGGTCCGTACAGGCTGGTGTGCACGAGCGCCTTGCGGCCCTCGCCGCCGACGGTCATGCCGGTCACCACGCACTCGTCGCCCGGCGCCGGCAGCGCGCGCACCGCCGCGGCGATCCGGCCCAGCACGTACGGGCGGCCGGGCGCGATCACCGACCAGCCACCGGGGCAGTCCAGGGCCGCCCACACGGTCGCCGCCTCGACCGCCGCCGGCGCCCGGAACGCCGCGGCGGTCCGGCCGTCCGGCAGCCGACCCGGGAAGATCCGCAGCCCGTCCGCCCGCTGCGGGCCGCACACGTAGCAGCCGGGAAAGGGATGGTCGACCAGGCCGGGGTACGCCGCCGCGGCGGCCTGGGCGGTCGCCCGGTCCACCGGTGGCACCACCGCCTCGATCTCCCCGGCGTCACGGACCTCGGCGACGAGGTTCCCCGCCGGGTCGTGGACCGCACCGCCGGTGAGGGTCAGCGGGGTCTCCAGCGGCGGCGGCCGGCGCAGCGTCACCTCGACCGCCCCGGCCCCGCCGTACGCGGCCGCGAAGAGCCCGGCGCTCCAGCCGCCGTTGCCCGAGCCGGGCGGCCCGTTGAAGCGGGACTCGATGATCATGAGGCACCTCCGGACGGTCGCGGCTCCGGCGTGGTCGCCGGGCGCTCCGGCAGCCTCGCACGCCAGGGAACCGCGGCGTCGCACCCCTCCCGCTCCGGCGACCCGGCCGCGCCGCCGTTCGGGCCGCGCCGTCGCCCGGCGGCGTCCTGCCAGGGGCGTCGCCACCCGCTTCGACGGCGCCACGGGTCGCCGGCCGGCGTTCACCGGATCGACACTCCTGGTCACCGTGACCGGCACCCGGGCCGCCTACACAATCCCCATGGCTGTCCTGCCCGCCGCTGGCGCACCCCTGACGACCAGCGGATACACCCTGCTGATCGCCGACGACCCGACCCGGGTCGCGGCCGCGCAACGCCTCCGGCACGAGGTGTTCGCCACCGAACTCGGGGCCACCCTTCCGGGCGCCGCCGGCCTGGACGCCGACGAGCTGGACCCGTACTGCGACCACCTGGTCGTGCTCGAGGAGCGCACCGGCGAGGTGGTCGGCACCTACCGGCTGCTGCCGCCCGGCCGGACCGCCCGCCGGTACGCCGAGAGCGAGTTCGACCTCGCCCCGCTCGCCCCGCTGCGGGACGTCCTGGTCGAGACCGGC
This sequence comes from Micromonospora sp. CNZ280, assembly GCF_011759515.1. Classification (NCBI taxonomy): domain Bacteria; kingdom Bacillati; phylum Actinomycetota; class Actinomycetes; order Micromonosporales; family Micromonosporaceae; genus Micromonospora; species Micromonospora sp. CNZ280. The sequence goes on along the minus strand of NZ_JAAOYP010000001.1, from coordinate 948,311 downwards.
CGCTCCTGCGTGCACCCGGACCACCGCTCCGGCGCCGTGATCAACCTGATGTGGGCCGGCATCACCCGCTACCTGCACCTGCGTGGCTCCCGCTGGCTCGGCGGCTGTGCCTCGGTGCCGGTCGCGGACGGCGGGCTCGCCGCCGCCGAGGTCTGGGCCCGGGCGCAGGCCCGGTACCTGGCCCCGCCACCGCTGCGGGTCCGGCCGTTGCGGCCCTGGTTCGCCGAACCGGGCGCCTCGACGCCGGCCCCGGATCCCGATCCGGTCGGCCCGACCCGGGTGCCCCCGCTGCTGCGCGGGTACCTGCGGCTGGGCGCGTGGATCTGCGGCGAGCCGGCGTACGACCCGGACTTCGGCGTCGCGGACTTCTACGTGCTGTTCTCCCTGGACCGGATGAACCCGCGCTACCTGCGGCACTTCCTGGCCGGGGCGGACCGGTGAGCCGGCACCACCTCTGGCGGCCGGCCTCCGGCTGCGGCCCGGACTGCCTGCCGCGGCCCGGCGGCACCCCTGGGGTGCCGGCCGCCCGCCAGGCCGCGCGGCTGGCCGCCCTGCTCGGGATGCTGGTGCTCGGCACCGGCCTGGCGGTGGTGCTGCCGCTGCTGCCCGCGGCGGAGCGGCGGGCGGCGCTGGGCGGTTGGGCCCGGGCCACCGCCCGGGCGCTCGGGGTGCGCCTGGTGGTCCGGGGCCGGCTGCCCCGGCGGCGCGCGTTGCTGGTCGCCAACCACGTGTCCTGGCTGGACGTGCTGGCCGTGCTCGCCGTCGCGCCGGCCCGGCTGGTGGCCAAGCGCGAGGTGCGCGGCTGGCCTCTGCTGGGGTGGCTGGCCCGGGCCGCCGGCACCCTCTTCGTGGACCGCGCCCGCCCCCGCGACCTGCCGGCCACCGTGGACCGGGTGGCGGACGCGCTGCGGGCCGGCCGGGCGGTGGCGGTGTTCCCGGAGGGCACCACCTGGTGCGGCGGGGCGACCGGCTGCCGCCCGGCCGGCGGGTTCCGGCCGGCGGTGTTCCAGGCGGCCGTCGACGCCGGCACGCCGGTGGTGCCGCTGCGGATCGGCTACCGGGACGCGGTGACCGGGGACGCGACCACCGCACCGGCCTTCCTCGGCGACGAGAACCTGTGGCGGTCGCTGCGCCGGGTGCTGGCCAGCCGCGATCTGGTGCTCACGGTGACCGTGACGACCGCGCTGCACCCCGCGCCGGGGGCGGACCGGCGGCTGCTGGCCCGAGCCGCCGAGTCGGCCGTACACCTCTGTCCGGCGGCCGCCCCGCCGCCGGCGCGGCGGGCGCCGGCGGCGTGGGAGGTCGACCTGGCTGCCTGATCGGCCGGAGCGTGGCTGGGCACGGTCCGCCAGCTACGCGACACTCCATTTGCCATATCGCGATGTATCGCGTTAGTCTCCTCGGCGTCGGGCGCGCTGCGCCGCGCCCCGCCGAGGGGAGGAACCATGACCGAGTGGACCGTCGACAGCCCGCAGCGGCTCACCCTGGACGGGCCGGTCACCCGGCTCGACGTCCGCCTGGTCAGCGGCCGGCTCAACGTGGTGGCCACCGACGGCCCGCCGCGGGTGGACGTCACCCGGGTCGGCCGCCGGCCGGTCCGCGTCGAGCACCGGGACGGCCGGTTGTGCATCCGCCAGCCGCGCGGCAACCGGTGGTGGGACATGCTGTTCTGGGCCGGGCCGCTGGCCCGGCTGCCCCGGGTCGACGTCTCCGTCGCGATCCCCGCCGACGTGCTCGCCGACCTGCACCTCACCGAGGGCTCCCTGGTCGCCTCCGGGCTGCGCCGGCAGACCCGGGCCGACGTGACCGCCGGCCAGATCACCCTGATGGGGCTGCGCGGGCGGACCGCCGCGAAGATCACCTCGGGCCCGGTGGAGGCGCTCGGAGTGACCGGCGACCTCGACGTGGAGACCGTCTCCGGCGAGGTCATCCTCGCCGACAGCGCCCCCGGCCAGGTCCGGGCACAGACCGTCTCCGGCGCCATCACCTGCGACTTCGACAACCCCCGGCGCAGCGACATCCGGCTGAGCACGATCTCCGGCAGCATCACCGTGCGGGTCCGGGAGGACAGCGACCTCGCCGTCCGGCTGCACACCTCGTCCGGGCGGATCACCAGCGGTTTCCCGGCCGTACGCGGCAACGCGGCGCTGGGCGCCGTGGTCGACAGCGAGGGGGTGCTCGGCGCCGGCGAGGGTAAGCTCTGGGCGTCCGCCACGTCCGGCAGCATCGCGCTGCTCGCCCGCCCGGTGGACAGCGACGAGGAGGAGCTGCCGTGACCGCCGTGTTCAGTCACGGGCGGCTCCGGCTCTACCTGCTCAAGCTCCTCGACGACGGTCCCAAGCACGGATACGAGCTGATCCGCCTGCTGGAGGAACGCTTCCTCGGCCTGTACGCGCCCAGCGCCGGCACCATCTACCCCCGCCTGCAGCGGCTGGAGGCCGACGGGCTGGTCAGCCACACCGCGGCCGGCGGCCGAAAGGTCTACGAGATCACCGACGCCGGGCGGGCCGAGCTGAGCCAGCGGGCCGGCGAACTGGCCGCCCTGGAATCGGACATCGCCGCCTCGGTGGCCGACCTCTCCACCCTGGCCGGGGAGATCCGCAGCGAGGTACGCGGCTCGGTCCGCGACCTCAAGCGGGAACTGCGCGAGGCGACCCGGCAGACCCGGCGCGGCCGGTGGATCCCGCCCACGCCCGCCACCCCGCCCCCGCCGCCCGGGTCGGAGCGGGCCGCGCAGGCCGAGTTCGACCAGCGGTTGGCCGCGTTCACCGGCGAGGTGTCCGCGCTGGTCCGGTCCCGCCGGCTCAGCGAATCCCAGCTGCGTACGGCGGTCCGGCTGCTCGACGGAGCGCTGGACGGGCTGCGCCGGCTGCTGCGCTGACCGCCGCCGCCGGCGGCGGGCTCCCGGCCGGTCGTCCAGCGCCCGGCGGGCCGGCTCACAGGGTTTTTCCAGCCACCACCCAGGCCGGACGCAGCGATGGCGCGGATGATGGGGCACATGCCCGCTACCCAGACCGAGGCACGTCTGCTCGTCGTCGAGGACGACCCCAACATCCTCGAACTGCTCTCCGCGAGCCTACGGTTCGCGGGCTTCGACGTGGCCACCGCGACCAGCGGCAGTTCCGCGCTGAGCGCTGCCAAGGACCACCGGCCCGATCTGGTGGTGCTCGACGTGATGCTGCCCGACCTGGACGGCTTCGAGGTGATCCGGATGCTGCGGGAGGGGGGCACCCGTACCCCGGTGGTCTTCCTGACCGCCCGGGACGCCACCGACGACAAGATCCGCGGGCTCACCCTGGGCGGCGACGACTACGTCACCAAGCCGTTCAGCCTGGAGGAGTTGACCGCCCGGATCCGGGCGGTGCTACGGCGGACCAGCACCGGCGAGCAGGCCCCGTCCCGGCTCACCTTCGCCGACCTGGAACTGGACGAGGAGACCCACGAGGTGCACCGGGCCGGCCAGCGGGTGCAGCTGTCGCCGACCGAGTTCAAGCTGTTGCGCTACCTGATGCTCAACGCCAACCGGGTGCTGTCCAAGGCGCAGATCCTCGACCACGTGTGGAACTACGACTTCCGCGGCGACGACAACATCGTCGAGTCCTACATCTCCTACCTGCGGCGCAAGGTGGACAACGTCGAGCCCCGGCTGATCCACACCCTCCGGGGCGTCGGTTACGTGCTACGCAAGCCGGCGGCGTGAACCCGGTCCAACAGGCGAAGGGGCGGGTGCGGAGCATCCCGCTCCGGGTCAAACTGGTCACCGCGGTGCTGGCCCTGGTGACCGCCGCCCTCCTGGTGATCAGCGTGGCAACCGCGTACTTCCTGCACAGCTACATGGTGGGTCGGATCGACGGTCAGCTCAACGCCTTGCTCGACCGGGGAATCGTGCCCGACCGGGCCACGGCCCAGACCCTGCCGACGGACTACCTGCTGGCCCAGGCCAACCGGAGCACCGGAACAGGCCGGGTGGTGCGGGACGGCTCGCTGTCGGAGGAAGACCTGCCCGGCCGCCTCGACGACATCCGCTGGTACGAGGAGCACGCCGACCAGGGCGCCTTCACTGCCGAGGCGGCGGACAAGCGGATCCGCTGGCGGGTGATGATCCGCCAGGTGAGCGACGACGAGTTCAAGGTCGTCGGACAGAACCTCGCCGACGTCGACGTCGCTGTCCGGCAACTGCTCTGGATCGACGTGCTGGTCGGCGGGGCGGTGCTGATCCTGCTCGCCTCGATCGGCGCGGGCATCGTCCGGACCAGCCTCAAACCGCTGGTGGAGATCGAGCGGACAGCCGCCGCCATCGCCGGCGGCGACCTGAGCCGGCGGGTGCCCGACCCGGAGGAGGGGCAGGAGTGCCCCACTTCGGAGCTGGGCCGGCTCTCCCGGGCGCTGAACGCGATGCTCACCCAGATCGAGGCCGCCTTCACCGCCCGAGCGGCCTCGGAGACGGCCGCCCGCTCGGCCGAGGCGAGTGCCCGGGACGCGGCGGTCGCCGCGCAGGCGTCCGAGGCGCGCGCCCGCCGCTCGGAGGAGCGGATGCGGCAGTTCGTCGCGGACGCCTCGCACGAGCTGCGTACCCCGCTGACCACCATCCGCGGTTTCGCCGAGCTGTACCGGCAGGGCGCGGCCCGCGCGCCGGAGCAGACCGCCGACCTGCTGCGCCGGATCGAGGACGAGGCGGCCCGGATGGGCCTGCTGGTGGAGGACCTGCTGCTGCTCGCCCGGCTGGACCGGGAGCGGCCGCTCTCCCTCGCCCCGGTCGAGCTTCCGGTGCTGGCCAGCGACGCGGTGGAGGCCGCCCGGGTGATGGCTCCGCAGCGCCGCGTCGAGCTGGAGATCGAGCCGGGTTCCGGCCCGCTGGTGGTGTACGGCGACGACGGCCGGCTCCGGCAGATCATCGGCAACCTGATGACGAACGCGCTGACGCACACCCCGCCGGACGCGTCGGTGACCCTGCGGCTGCGGGCCGAGCCGGGCAACCTGGCCGTGGTGGAGGTGGCCGACACCGGCCCCGGTCTCGCCCCGGAGCAGGCGGAACGCGTCTTCGAGCGGTTCTACCGGGCGGACGCGGCCCGGACCCGGCGGGCCGGTGGCAACACCGGCACCGGCCTCGGCCTGGCCATCGTCGCCGCGCTGGTGAGCGCTCACCACGGCGCCGTCGAGGTGGCCGAGACCCCGGGCGGGGGAGCCACCTTCCGGGTCCGGCTGCCGCTGGTGCCGGACGCGGACATCGACGGCGAGTGACTTTCAGCCAACCTTCAGGCCCGTTCCAGGCTGGTCGCAGAGCATCGGGGCAAGGTGGAGACATGACCGAGTACGAGTCCGACCCGCAGCGCCGGCCGGCCCCCACCGACGCCGAGCCGGCGCACCCCACCGCCGAGCTGCCGCACGTCGAGCGCGCGCAGTCCGACTCCCCGACCGCCGAGGCCGGCCCGGCCTCCGCGGCCACCGAGCCCACCCCGCGGTCCGCCGAGGCCGCCGAGCCGCGCCCCGAGCCGGCCGCGCCGTCCGCCGGGGGCCCGACGCCGCCCGTCGGGCCGACCATCGGTTTCCCCGCCGCCGCCCCGGCCGAGCACCCCACCGCCGAGGGCACGTCGTCCGCCCCGGCCCGGTTCCCGGAGCAGGCCCGGAGCGCCGACGAGCCCACCGTCCCGGTGACGGCCGTCGCGGCCCAGCCGGCCTCGGCCGCCCCGTACCACCCGACCTCCGGCCGGCCGGGCCACACCCCGGCCGGCGGCCACCCGTACCCGGCCGGCGGGCCCGGCCACCCGGGCGCCGGCGGCTACCCCGGCGGCCCCTGGTATTCCGGCCAGCACTCCGGCTGGACCGGCGGGAGCCAGCCGGGCGTCACCGGACCGCTCTTCCCACAGCAGCACCCGGGCCAGCCGACCCCGCCCTGGGCGCCGGCGCACCCCGCGCCGCGACCCGGCCGGATCGCCAAGTTCGCCGGTGCGGGCGTCGCGGTGCTGGCGCTGATGCTCGGCTCCGGCGTCGCCGGCGGTGCGCTGGCGCTCGCCGTGGACGGCGACTCGGGCGGCATCACCCGCACCTACTCCGCCGCGCCGGTGATCAACGGCGCGGACCTGCCGCGGATCGCCGCCTCGGTGCAGGACAGCGTCGTGTCCATCACCACGGACAGCGGCGAGGGTTCGGGCGTGATCCTCACCGACGACGGCTACGTGCTGACCAACAACCATGTGGTCGCCGGGGCCGGCGGGAACAGCGTCCGGGTGGTCTTCGCCGACGGCAAGAGCGCCCAGGCGCGGATCGTCGGCACCGACCCGAAGACCGACCTGGCCGTGGTGAAGGCCTCCGGGGTCAACGGCCTGCGGCCGGCCACCTTCGGCGACAGCGACGCCATGCAGGTCGGCGACCAGGTGCTGGCGCTGGGCAGCCCGCTGGGCCTGCAGGGCTCGGTGACCGCCGGCATCCTCAGCGCGCGGGACCGCACCATCCAGGCCGGCAGTGGTGAGCAGCGGCAGAATCCGAGCCAGGGGGGCAGCTCGATCTCCGGGCTGCTGCAGACCGACGCGCCGATCAACCCGGGCAACTCCGGCGGCGCGCTGGTCAACACCCGCGGCGAGGTGATCGGCATCAACACCGCGATCGCCACCGCCGGGCAGGGCAGCGGCAACATCGGGGTGGGCTTCGCCATCCCGAGCAACAAGGCCAAGGACGTGGCCGGCAAGCTCCAGCGCGGCGAGAAGGTCAGCCACCCGTCGCTGGGCGTGAGCGTCAACGCCGCCCCGGACGGCGGGGCGCTGGTCGCCGCCGTCACTCCGGGCAGCGCCGCCGAGAAGGCCGGCCTGCGCCAGGGCGACGTGATCACCCGCTTCGGCGACAAGGTGATCAACGACTCGAACGACCTGGTCGGCGCCGTGCAGGCCGGCAAGGTCGGCGACCGGGTCGAGGTGACCTACCAGCGGAACGGATCCGAGTCGACGGCAACCGTGACGCTCGCCGAAGCGTCCTAATCCGTACCGAGCCTGCCTCCTCCCACGGGCGGCGGGTGACGGGGCCAAGGGGGTTGGTCCCGTCACCCGCCGCCCACTCCTGTATCGGGCGGTTCACCCGGTCCGGGTGAACCGCCGTCACCCGACGCGCCGGCACCGTCGGCAGGAGACCCGGCAGGCGTACGGGAGGGGTGCGATGACCACGGCAGCGACCGTCCGGACCGACGAGCAGATCCAGCGGGACGTGCTCGAGGAACTGGCCTGGGACGTCCGGGTGCAACCGAACGACATCGGCGTCACGGTCCGGGACGGCGTGGTGACGTTGACCGGCTGGGTGGACAGCACCGCGGCGAAGTGGGCGGCCGAGCGCTGCGCGCAGCGGGTCCGTGGCGTACGGGTGGTGGCCGACGACGTCGAGGTCCGGTTGCCCGGCTCGGCCGAGCGGACCGACGAGGACATCGCCGTCGCGGTCAGCCGGGCCCTGGAGTGGGACAGCTTCGTCCCGGCCGAACGGCTGGACGTGACGGTGGCCAACGGCTGGGTGATGCTCCGCGGCGAGGTGGAGTTCGGCTGGCAGCGGCGTACCGCCGAGCACGAGATCCGCCGGCTGCGTGGTGTCCGCGGGGTGACCAACCTGGTGGAGGTCCGGCCGGCCACCCGCCCGGACTCGGAGCGCACCCGGCGGGACATCCAGCGGGCGCTGGCGCGGGGTATCGGCACCGAGCGGGTCACCGTGACCGTGGACGGTGACACCGTCGTGCTGGCGGGCGTGGTCCGCTCCTGGTGGGAGCGGGACCAGGCGGAACGGACGGCCTGGTCCGCCGAGGGCGTGGCGGCGGTACGGGACCACCTGCTGGTGGGTGGGTGAGCGCCCCGGGATGTCCGGTTTAGCGGGATCACCACCGGGAATGCGCCACCGATCCGGTTGACCGGGCCGGTCGAGGCGACGCCGACCGGCGGACGGCCCGCGCATCGAGGGACGGACGGGGAGGATTCGTGGCCTTGAACCACCTGTCGGCCGACCGTTCGCGGGAGCGGCCCCTGCGGATCGCGATGGTGGTCCCGCCGTGGCTGTCGGTGCCCCCGCCCGGTTACGGCGGGCTGGAACAGGTGGTCGCGGTGCTGGTGGACGCGCTGGCCGGGCGCGGCCACGCGGTGACCCTGTTCGGTGCGGGGCGGGAGCACCGGACCACCGCCGACGTCGTCTCCACGGTGCCCGACCTGCAGTTCGACCGGCTCGGTGAGGCGCTGCCCGAGCTGGCCCACCTGGCCCGGGTTAACCAACTGGTGACCGCCGCCGACTTCGACGTGATCCACGACCACACCACCATCGGACCGCTGGTCGCCGGCCGGCGGGCGGTCCCCACGGTGGCGACCGTGCACGGCAACCCGGTGGGCGAGTACGGCACCGTGCTCAGCGACACCGACCAGGGCGTCGGACTGGTGGCCATCTCGCACGCCCAGCGGCGGCTGAACCCCCGGCTGCCCTGGGTGGGCACCGTGCACAACGCGATGGACGTGCGCGGCGTGCCGAGCAAGCGCGCGCCCAGCGACGGGCCGGTGCTCTGGCTGGCCCGGTTCAGCCCGGACAAGGGACCGGACGTGGCCATCCGGGCCTGCCGCGCGGCCGGTCTGCCGCTGGTGCTGGCCGGCAAGTGCAACGAGCCGCCCGAACGCCGGTACTACCAGGAGGTGGTCCGCCCGCTGCTCGGCGAGGACGTCACGGTGGTGCTCGACGCCGACCGGGACGCCGCGCTGCGGATGCTGGTCGACGCGCGCTGCCTCATCATGCCGATCCAGTGGGAGGAGCCGTTCGGCATGGTGATGGTGGAGGCGATGGCGACCGGCACGCCGGTGGTGGCGTTGAATCGTGGCGCGGTGCCCGAGCTGGTCCGGCCCGGGGTGACCGGGCTGATCTGCGACCGGGAGGAGCAGCTGCCCGACGCGGTGCGCGAGGCGAACCGCCTCGACCCGGCCGACTGCGTGGCGCACGTCGAGGAGCGCTTCTCGACGGAACGGATCGCAATCGGCTACGAGGAGGTGTATCGGCGGTTCATCGCCGGGAGGGTGCCGCACACCGGCATCCGCGAGCCGGTCCGGGTCGCCCCCGCCTGAGAAAGTGTTGGGTAACCGGGTAGCTACTTCTGGTTGAGTTCGTCGTCGAGGCGTCGGGCTGCCTCGGCCTCGATCGGGCCTTGCGGCTCGACGTCCTCACCGGCCAGGCGCGCGGCCATCAACCGGATCATCGCCACCTTGATCATCGCTTCGGCGTGCGCGGGCTTGCGCTCGTAGTCGCGGGCCAACCGTCTGCACCGTCCCAACCAGGAGAAAGTTCGTTCCACCACCCACCTACGGGGTAGCACCTGGAAGCCTTTCACGTCGGCGTTGCGGGCCACGATCTGCAACTCGATGCCGGCGTGGGTGCGGGCCCAGTCCAGCAGGCTCGCGTCAACGCGGTTGACGTAGCCGGCGTCCGCCCAGACCAGGCCCAGCAGCGGGAACGTGTCCGTGACGCCTGCCAGCACCAGCTTGGCCCCGGCACGCTCCTGCACAGACGCGGCGTGCACTACGGCCTTGAGCAGCAGCCCTGCCGTGTCGACGAGCAGATGCCGCTTACGGCCCCGAGTGCGTTTGGCGGCGTCGTAACCGATCGCCTCCCCGCCTTGGTGACTGTGCGCGGTCTGCGAGTCCAGCACCGCCGCCGACGGCTGCGGGTCACGGCCCTCGGCCACCCGCACCGCGTCTCGCAACTGGTCGTGGACTCGATCCCACGTGCCATCAGCGCTCCAGCAGCGAAACCACCGGTAGGCCACATCCCACGGCGCCAGGTCATGCGGGACATGCCGCCAGGCACAACCGGTACGCAGCACATACAGAATCGTGTCGATCACCAGCCGACGCGGATAACCCAGCGGCCGCCCACCCCGGCGTGGATCCCGCCGCGGCAGCAGCGGCTTGATCACTGCCCACTGCGGATCGCTCAGTGAGGACTCGTACCCCGGCTTACAGACACAACGACACGGACGTGATCTTTACCGACACAGCCATCAAAGATCACACCGAGGTATCACAACACTTTCTGAGCGCGGCCGACAACCGCGCGGGTGGGCGGTGCTCTGAGCGCCGCACCCTGAGCACCCGCCCCGCCTCGTCCGCTGGCTGTTGACCGCGCGGGCGTCAGACCCGTTCGGCGGCTGACCGGGCGGCCGTCAGACCCGTGCGGCGGCCAGGTCCGCGATCGCCGAGTCCAGCCGCCGGGCGTACCCCGGGGTGATGCCGCCCTCGCGCACCCGGGTGGCCACCTTCTCCCGCAACCGGGCCACCGGCCCGGTCAGATCGGCTGGCCCGGAGCCGACCGCGGCGGTCAGGTTTCGCAGTTCGTTGCGCAGGTCCAGGCCGACGTCGGCGCGGATCTCACCGCCGTCGAGCCCCGCGCCGATCAGCCCGTCGAGCCGGTTGGCCACGGTCAGCAGGCTCTCCGGCCCGGGCAGCGCGCGGGTCGGTGAGGGACGTCCCCGGGCGGCCGGTGTCGGCGTGCCGGGCGGCGCGGCGTCCGGTACGGCGGGCGAGGGCCGCCCCGTCGGCGACGCGGTGGGCAGCGCCGCCGGCGGCGGGTCGTCGTCCGGCCACAGCGCCGGCACGGCCAGCCCCACCGCTGCCAGCAGCATCACCGCCGCGACCAGCAGGGGCCGCGGCACGCGGCGGACCGCGCCGACCGGAGCGGCCTCCGAGCCGCTCACCGGCGCCGGTCGGTCGACCCCGTCCGGCGTGGTCGCCCCGGCCACCCGGTCCGGTCCGGCGCCGCCCGGCCTGCGGTCACCAGGCCTGCCGTCGCCCGGCCTGGCGTCACCCGGGACGAGGGCTGGCCCGGTCTGGCTGGAGGCGGGGGTCGCCGGGGTCGGGTCGGCCGGGGCCAGCGCGGGCAGCGTAACGGTCGGCGCGAGCATGGTGGCCGCCTGCGGATCGGCCGGGAGCAGCTGGTCGCGCAGTCCGGTGGCGACCTGGCGGGCGGTGGGCCGCGCGGCCGGGTCCCGGGTCAGGCAGCTCAGGCAGATCCGGGCCACCTCGGGTGGCAGCCCGGGCACTCCGGCCAGCGACGGCGGCCGGCCCGCCGCCAGCGCGGCGCTGAGCTGATCCCAGGTGTCGGCCGGGTACGGCACCCGACCGGTCAACGCCTGGTAGAGCAGCACGCCGAGGGAGTAGACGTCGGTGGCCGGCTGCGCGGGCGCCCCGTCGAGGCGCTCCGGCGCCACGTACGCCGGGGTGCCGAAGGTCTCGCCGTCCTCGTCCTCGTCCGGTGCGCCGACCCGGGTGGCGATGCCGAAGTCGAGCACCTTGGCCCCGGTCCGGGTCATCATCACGTTGGTCGGGGTGATGTCCCGGTGCACGATGCCGAGCCGGTGCGCGGTGGCGAGCGCGTCGGCGACCTGGGCGCCCAGCTCCACCGCCTCCGGCCACGGCAGCGGGCCCTCGGTCAGCCGCAGCTCCAGCTCCTCGCCGGCCAGCAGCTCCATCACCACGAACGAGGTGATCGAGCCGTCCGGGGCGACCGTCTCGCCGTAGTCGTGCACCGAGGTGACGTGCGGGTGCACCAGCTGGGCGGCGGAGCGCGCCTCGGTGCGGACCATGTCCCGGAACCGGGCGTCGGCGGCGAGCGACGGGGCGAGCACCTTCAGCGCGACGATCCGGTCCAGCACCTCGTCGTGGGCGCGCCAGATCACCGACATGCCGCCGGCGCCGATCTGGTCGAGCAGCCGGTACCGGCGGGCCAGCAACCGGCCGGGGTGCAGCGCTGGCTTCACGGATCGCACCTGCCTCGGGGTGGGAGCGGTATCAGGTTGCGTGAATGTGTCCGGCCTGTCAACGGCAGCGGCCGGGGCCCGGCGGAGCCGCCGCGGCGGGGCACCGGCGCGACCGTGCCAGGATGAACGACATGGCGCGGGGACCGGTGGCGTTCGTGCTCGGGGGCGGGGGCGTCCTCGGCGCGGTCGAGGTGGGCATGCTGCGGGCGCTGTTCCGGGCCGGGATCCGGCCGGACCTGGTGCTCGGCACCTCGATCGGCGCGGTGAACGGCGCGCTGGTCGCCGCCGACCCGTCCGAGGCGGTCACCGACCGGCTGGTCCGGCTCTGGGCCTCCCCCGAGGCCAGCGAGGTGTACGGCGACTCGGTCGCCCGGCAGCTGCGCCGGTTCGCCGCGCGGACCCACCTGCACTCGCCCCGCCCGCTGCGCAAGCTGCTCGAGAACGAGCTGGGCGCGGAGACCACCTTCGCCGACCTGCGGGTGCCGTTCCGATGCTGCGCGGCGAACATCGAACGGGCGGCCGAGCACTGGTTCGACAGGGGACCGCTGGTGCCGGCGGTGCTCGCCTCCGCCTCCGTACCGGGGCTGCTGCCGCCGGCGCGGATCGGCGACGAGCACTTCGTCGACGGCGGAATCGTCAACTCGATCCCGATCGGCGAGGCGGTCGCCGCGGGCGCCGGGCAGATCTTCGTCCTCCAGGTCGGCCGGATCGAGCGGGAGCTGAGCCCGCCCCGCCGGCCGTGGGAGATCGCGCAGGTCGCGTTCGAGATCGCCCGCCGGCACCGGTTCGCCCGGGAAATGGCCGCGCTGCCGGACGGGGTGGAGGTGCACGTGCTGCCCACCGGTGGGCTGAACCCGCGCGACGACACGCCCTGGGCGTACCGGGACATGGCGGCGGTGGGCCGGCGGATCAGTCGCGCGTACACCGCCTCCCGGCGCTACCTGGCCACCCAGCTGGACCGCTGATGCCGCTACCGCCGCGGTGGGTCCGCCGGGCGCTGCTGGCACCCGGGGTGGTGCTGCTCGCCTTCCTGGTGGTGACCACGCTGCCGATCTGGGCGCTGCTCGCGGCGGCCGCCTCGCCGCTGGTCCCGGGGCGGCTGCGGCCGCTGCGGCTGCTCTGGTTGGGCTGCGTCTACCTGGTCTGGGACGCCGCCGCACTGCTCGCGCTCTTCGTGCTCTGGCTCGCCTCGGGTTGCGGCTGGCGGGTCCGGGCCCCGGCCTTCCAGCGGGCGCACTACCTGCTCGCCGGGTGGTTCCTGCGGCTGCTGTTCTGGCAGGCCCGGTGGACGCTGCGGCTGAGCATCGAGGTGGTCGGCACCGACCCGGACACCGCGCTGCCGGGCCGGCCCGAGCTGGTGCTCTGCCGGCACGCCGGGCCGGGCGACTCGTTCATCCTGATCCATGCCCTGGTGAACTGGTTCCGCCGCGAGCCGCGGATCGTGCTCAAGGACACCCTGCAGTGGGACCCGGCGATCGACGTGCTGCTCAACCGGCTGCCCAACCGGTTCATCGCGCCGGGGCCCGACGGGCGCGGGTCGGTCACCGAGCAGATCGGGCACCTGGCCACCGACCTGGACGACGACGACGCGTTCGTGATCTTCCCGGAGGGCGGCAACTTCACCCCGAAACGCCGGCTGCGGGCCATCGCCCGGCTGCGCTCGCTCGGCCTGGAACGGATGGCGCTGCGGGCGGAGCGGATGCAGCACGTGCTCGCGCCGCAGCCCGGCGGGCTGCTGGCCGCGCTGGACGCCGCCCCGGGGGCCGGGGTGATCTTCGTGGCGCACACCGGGCTCGACCGGATGCTCACCGTCGCGGACGTCTGGCGGGAACTGCCGATGGACAAGCGGATCGTGATGCGCTTCTGGTCGGTGCCGCCGGAGAAGGTGCCGACCGACCGGCAGGAGCGCATCGACTGGCTCTTCGACTGGTGGCACCGGATCGACGACTGGATCGCGGCCAACCGGGACGGTCCCGCGTAGGGTTCGCTCGTGGAACAGATCTGCGTGGTGACGACGGTGGTGGACGCACGGCCGGTCGCCGACGCGCTGGCGGGCGCGGCGGTCGACGCGCGGCTGGCGGCCTGCGCCCAGGTGGGCGGCCAGGTCGACAGCACCTACTGGTGGCGGGCCGCGGTGGAGACCAACGCCGAGTGGTCGGTGCAGTTCAAGACCACGGAGGACCGGGTCGCCGCGCTGGTCGACCAGATCCGCGCCGGGCACCCGTACGAGGTGCCGGAGATCCTGGTGGCCCGGGTGGAGAGCGACCCGCCGTACGCCGCGTGGGTGCGTGAGCAGACCCGGCCCTGAGTACGCGCACTCTGGGCGGCTGAGGTCCGGCCGCCGATGATGGCCGGGTGGAGAACACCGGCTACCCCTGCCCGGCCTGCGGCGCGCCCGCCGACCTGCGCTCCGGCTGCTCCGGCTGCGGCCGGCCGCCGTTCCCGCCGGCGGCCGAGGTGATCCGGCTCGACCGGGAGATCGTCGTGCTCGGTGCCGAGGTGGAGCGGGTCCGGCAGACGTACCAACAGTTGGTCGACCGGCTGGCGACGACCCGGCAGCGCCGGGACCGGCTGGCCGCGGCGATCCGCGCGCAGTTCCCGCTCCCGGTGGCGCGCCCACCGGTTCCGGCCGTCGTGTCGCCGCGACCCGGCCCCGCCGCGGTGGCCGGGCCGCCCGCGGTGGCCGGTGCGTCTGCCGTGCCCGGCGCGGCGGAGGCCTCCACCCGCACCGTGCAGGGTCTGCTCTTCGTCCTCGGTGGACTGCTGCTCGGCACCGCGGCGGTGGTCTTCACGGCGGTGGCCTGGGCCGCGGTCGGGGTGGCCGGCCGGGCGCTGATCCTGGCCGCGGTGACCGCGCTGGCGCTGGCCGGTCCGCTGCTGGCCGTGCGGCGCGGGTTGCGGGGCACCGCGGAGACGTTCGCCGCGGTGGGGCTGCTGCTGGTGGTGCTGGACGGCTACGCCGCCTGGACGGTGGACCTGTTCGGGGTGGCCGGCTGGCCGGGGACCCGGTACGCCGCGCTGGTCGGGGGGGCCAGCGCGGCGGCCGCCCTCGGGTACGCCCGGCTCAGCCGGCTCACCGTGCCGTGGTTCGCGGCGATGCTGGCCGCCCAGCCGGTGCTGCCGCTGTGCGCGGTCGAGGCGCGGCCCGGGCCGGCCGGTTGGTCGCTGGTCTTCGTCGGGGTGGCGCTGCTGAACCTCGCCGTGCTGATGGCGTTGCGCGGTCGGGCCGCCGGTGTGGCGATCGCCGGCCGCATCGTGGCCTGGATCGCGCACGCGGCCGCACTGGTCGCGGCGGCCGGCTGCGCCCTGGCGCCGCTCGCGCTCGGTCGGGCCGCCGGCACGCCGCTGCTGGCCGGGCTGCCGTTGCTGCTGGTGGCGGCGACCCTGCTGGGCACGGCGGTGCTCACCGGCGGCGCGGTCTTCCGCGCGGTGGCCGCCGGGCTGCTGGTGCCGGTGCTGGCCGGCGCCCTGCTCCGGCCGGTGGCCGAGCTGCGGGAGTCACTCCTGCTGGTGGCGGCGGCGCTGGTCGCGGCCGGGCTGGCCGCCGCGGTACGGCTGTTGCCGGCCGGGACGCGCACCGGCCCGCGGGTCGGCGCGCTGCTGGTATCCGGCGGCCTGCTCCAGCTGACCGTGCTGATGGCCGTCGTGTTCGCGGGCGACGCGGTCGCCCGGTCGCTGCCGCCCTGGCGGGGCGCCGCCGTCGGGCCCGACTTCGCCTGGGGCTGGCAGCTTCCGGTGACGGTGGCGCTCACCGTGGCCGCCGTGGCGTTGCTGCTGCCCACGGCGGCGCGCCCGGCGCTGGCCGCGGCCGGCGTCGCGGCGGTCGCGCTCGCCCTGCCCGCGGTCGGGCCGACGCCCTGGCCGCTCGCGCTCGCCGTCGACCTGTCGGTCGGGGCGGTGCTGCTGGTCGTCGCGGCGGCCCGAGCGGCTCGCTCGTGGACCGTGCTGACCGCGGCGGCGGCCGGAGCCGTGTTGCTCGGCCACGGCCTGCTGGTGGGCTTGGCCGCACCCGCCGGGGCCGGCGCGGCGCTCGCGGTGACCCTGGTCGCCGGGATGGCCGCGGCCGCCACCAGCCGGGGCGGCTCGGCCGTGCGGCGGGCGGTGGGCGGATGCGCGCTGGTGGCCGCGCTGCTCGCGGTACCCGGCGGCGGGGCGGTCGCGTTGATCGGCGCGGGAGCGCCGGCCTGGTGGCAGGCGCGGGCCGCCCTCGGCGTCGCCGCGCTGCTGCCGGTCGTGCTGCACGCCGTCCGTCGACACTGGCCCGACCTGTCCGGGTACGCCTCGGCGGGGCTGGCCGGGGCGGCCGTGCTGGTCGGGCTCGGGCCGCTGGCCGTGCCGGCCGACGAGCCGGCGGCGCTCTACGCGGCCGTGGCGGCGCTGCTGGTCGCCCTGGGCGGGTTCCGGACCCGGCGGCCGCTGCCGGCCGGCGAGACCGCCCGGCGGGTGGCCGGGGCGGTGCTGCTTGCCGTGGCCGTGCTGGCCGTCGTCCCGGTGGTGCTGACCGCGCTGATCGCCCCGTACGGCGGTCCGCCGGCGCCCTGGTCGGGGCGGCCGGTCGCGGCGCCCGACCCGGCAGCCCTGCCGGCGGGCCTGGCCCTGGCCGTGCTGGCGCTCGCCGCCGCGCTGACCGGTTGGCCGGGTCGTGCCGGAGGGGCCGGCGACCGCTCGACCACCCCCGTTCCGGCAGCTCCGGGCGGTACCACCCCTCCGGGCGGTGCCGCTGTCCAGGCCGGTGCCGCGGTTCCGGCCGGTGCGGCCGTCCTGACTGGTGGCAACCCGGCGGACTCCGGCGGACCGGAGGGCTGGTGGCCGGCCGCGCTCACCGCCCTGCCGTTCGCCGTGGCCGCCGCGCCGGTGCTGCTGGTGGCCGCCGGGGCGCCCTGGCCGGTGGTGCCGGCCGTCGTGCTGGCCCTCGGCGTGGCGGCGCTGCTGCTCGCCGCCCTGGCAGCGCCGCGCCCGCTACTCGTGCCGCTCACCGCGCCGGTGGGGCTGGTGCTGACCAGCTCCGGGACGCTCGGCCTGCTGGCCACCCGGGCCGGCACCCTCGCCGGCCTCGGCGTGCTGGTGGTGGCCGCGACCGTGGTCGGTGTCGCCGGGCGACGGGCCGAGGTACGCCTCGCCGGCAGCCTGGTCGCCGTGGCCGCCGCCGCCGGGCTCGCGGTCACCGCGCCGCTGGCCGGCGGTCTGCCGCTGCGTACGGCCGCGTTCACCGTGCTGGCCGTGGCGGCGCTCACCCTGGCCGTCGCCGCCGCCCTGGCCGGCCGGCGGCACCCGGCGGCGGCCGCGCTGGACGCCGCCGCCCAGGCGGTGGCGCTGGTCGGGCTGCTGCTCACCGGGGGCGCGCTCCGGCACGCCGCGGCGGTGTGCGTGCTCTGGGGGGCCGCCGTCGCGGTGCGGCTGCTACGTCGGGGCGAGCCCGCCGGGCGGCGGTGGGCGTTCGCCGGCATCGCCGGGGGCAGCGAACTGCTCGGCGCCTGGCTGCTGCTGGCAGCCGGGGGTGTGGCGGTGCTGGAGGCGTACACGCTGCCGGCCGCGGCGCTGGCCCTCGGCGCGGGCACGCTGGCGCTGCGCACCCGCCCGGGGCTGAACAGTTGGCTCGCGCTCGGCCCCGGGCTGGCCGCCGGGCTGCTGCCCAGCCTCGTGACGGTGCTGGTGGCACCGGAGCCGCAGCCGTGGCGCCGGCTGCTGCTCGGCGCCGCCGCGCTGACCGTGGTGCTGGCCGGGGCGAGCCGGCGGTGGCAGGCCCCGGTGCTGCTCGGCGGCGGCACCCTCACCCTGCTCGCGCTGCACGAACTCGGCCGCGGCTGGGACCTGCTGCCCCGGTGGATCTTCCTCGCCGTCGGCGGGTTCGCGCTGATCGGGCTCGCCGCCACCTACGAGCGGCGGCGGCGGGACCTGGCCCGGCTGCGCGCCGCCGTGGGCCGGATGAGCTGAGCCGGCCGCGTACCCGGGCCGGAGGGGCGGGGGTCGGGGCCGGTGGCGACGGGGTCCGGGTCGGGGTCGGGCGGTGCCGGGCTCAGGGGAATCGGGTAGGGCTCGCCCTACCCGGGATCCGGGGGTTGCCAGGGTTACTCAGCGCGACCGTTCTCGGGAGACTCGGAGGTGGGGCCGTTCCGCTCGGCACGGCCCGAACCGAGGGACGGGAGCGGGAGACGATGCTCGGAGCGGTGGCGGATCCGCCGGTACGGCGGGGCAGTGACTACGCGGAGTTGTCCCGACGGATCAGCCGGGCCGGGCTGCTGGACCGGCGGCCGGGGTGGTACGCGGTGCGGATCGCGCTCACCCTGGGCGCGTTCCTGGCCGGCTGGGCCGCGGTGGTGCTGGTGGGGGACAGCTGGGCGCAGCTGCTGGTGGCCGCCGGGCTGGCGGTGGCCACCACCCAGGTGGCGTTCCTCGGGCACGACGCCGGCCACCGGCAGATGTTCCGCCGACGCGGGCCGAGCGAGCTCGTCGGCCTGCTCGCCGGGAACCTGGCGGTGGGGCTCAGCTACGGCTGGTGGGTCGACAAGCACAACCGGCACCACGCCAACCCGAACCATGAGGACGAGGACCCGGACGTGGGGGCGGGCGCGCTGGTCTGGACGTACGAGCAGGCCATCGAGACGCGCGGCTTCGGGCGGTGGCTGGCCCGCCGGCAGGCCTGGCTGTTCTTCCCGATGCTGCTGCTGGAAGGGCTGAACCTGCACGTGGCGAGCGTCCGAGCGGTCGTCGGGCGGGAACCGGACGGCCGGTACCGGACCCCGATGCGGCACCGGGGCGTCGAGGCGCTGCTGCTCGCCGCGCACACCGCCGGCTACCTCGGCGTGCTGCTGCTGGCCATGTCGCCGGTGAAGGCGCTGCTCTTCGTCGCCGTCCACCAGGGACTCTGGGGCCTCTACATGGGTTGCTCGTTCGCGCCGAACCACAAGGGCATGCCGATGCCGACCGCGACGGACCGCCTCGACTTCCTGCGCAAGCAGGTGCTCACCTCGCGCAACGTCCGGGGCGGCCGGTTCGTCGACCTGGCGCTGGGCGGGCTCAACTACCAGATCGAGCACCATCTGTTCCCGAACATGCCCCGGGCGAACCTGCGCCGGGCCGTGCCGATCGTGCGGGCGTACTGCGCCGAGCGGGGCATCCCGTACGCGGAGGCCGGGCTGGTCGAGTCGTACCGGCAGGCGCTCGCCCACCTGCACGAGGTGGGTCGGCCGCTGCGCGGCTGAAGACGTGGAACGGGGGCGGCACCGACCGGTGCCGCCCCCGTCCGTGCTGGTCGGATCAGGCGCCGAACGCCTTGATCAGCTCCTCCGGAGCCTCCTGGGTCTCGCTCGCCGCCGGCTTGCGGACGCTGACCGGGGTGCCGAAGTCCGAGTAGGTGGTGGTCATCGTGCCCAGCGACTCGTGCAGCACGCTGACGTCGATGGCGATCTCGGCGAGCCGGCCCTGGTCGTCCACCTTGGCGGTGAACGGCACGGCCTTGGCCTTCTCGCTCAGCGCCGCGATGTCCTTGTCCTTGGCCATGGTGCGGGTGTAGTCGAGGGTGCCGGCGTAGTTGCCCTCGCTGGTCTCCTCGACCTCGGCTACCGCGTCGATCAGCTTCTTGGCGCCGCCCGGGTCGCCCTCCGGCATCAGGTTGAGCTGGCCGCTCTCGCCGAGCTTGGTGGTGTCCATGTGCAGCCACTTCTTCGGCAGCCCGGCCATGCCGGTGACCTTCAGGTACGCGTCGTCGCCGACGATCACGATCCGGAACTTGCCCGAGGCGCCCATGTTCAGGGTCATGTCACCGGTCTTGGTGGACGGGTCGAGGACGCCGCCACCGTTCATCACGGACGACTTCAGGTCCATCCGGACGCTCTGCTCGTTGAGCTTCTGCGCGGCGGCGTTCAGTTCGCCCAGCGCGTCGGCCGGGGCGCTGCTCGCCGGCGCCGCGGTGGAGCCGTTGCCGGCCGGTGTGTCCTCGCCCGACTTGTTGCCGCAGCCGGTCAGTGCGAGACCGAGCGCGGCGACGAGCGCGACCCCCGTGGTCGCCAGCCGTCGAGTCTTCATGCTGGATGTCTCCTTGTGTTGGTTGGGCCAGGGTGACGACGACGGTCGATCCCCGGGCCGGGCCGTTGGTCAGCCTAACCCCGCGCCATCCACCGCCCGACGTCGATAGCCCGTCCGGCCCCGCACGTCGCCCCGACCACCCGCCGCGCCCGCCGGTTGACCGGACCGGCCGCGTGGGGCCGGACACCACCCGCCCCCGCTGGTCGGCGTCGTCCCGATCTGCCCCGGTAGGGTCACCCCATGGCAGACGTGCTCACCGCGGAGGCGGTGCGAGACGAGCTGGGTGCGCTGGCGGACTGGTCGGGAGACCCCGCCGGGATCACCCGCACCGTGGAGCTGGCCAGCTTCCCGGACGCCATCTCGGTGGTGGACCGGGTCGCGGCGACGGCCGAGGAACTCGACCACCACCCCGACATCGACATCCGCTGGCGGACCCTCACCTTCCGCTGCGTCACCCATTCCGCTGGCGGGGTGACCCGGCGTGATCTGGAGCTCGCCCGGCGGATCGACGAGATCGTGCGGAGCGCCCGATGAGATTCGAGATCAGCAAGGTGCTGGACGCCATCGAGGGCCGGGTCTGCACCGACCCGTCGCTGGCCCGCGCCGTCGTCGACCTCGCCGAGGTGATCCGCTACCAGGACCTCGACGGCGGCCGGCCGGCCAGCCTGCTGCGCCTCGGCATGGTCATCGACGCGCTCGCCCGGCAACTGGAGGAGGACAGCGTCCCGGTGTACGCGATCGTGCACCGGGCGCTGCTCTCCGACGCGGACCTGACCTCGAACGAGCGGATGGTGGTCCGCCGCTGGGCCGACGACGGGCTGGTCGAGGTGCTGGACAATCCGGGCGACCGGATGTTCGAGGTGGCCGACCTGCTCGGCCTGCCGGTGCTCACCCGGGCCCGGGCCGACGGCCTGCGCGGGCGGTACCCGTGGCTGGTCGAGCAGCCGGGCCGGGTGCTCGCCCCGGTGCCCGGTCCCGGCGGGCCGGTCTTCGTGGCCCACGTCGGCAAGGGGGACACCCCGGTGGCCGGGGAGCGCTCGCCGGTCGGCGGCAAGCTGCTCGCCCGCCAGTGGCGGTGCCCCGAGCCGGGCTGCGCTCTCTTCGGTGGCGGTGGGGGCGGGGGCGCCTTCGCCGACCTGGCCCGGGTGGACCGCAGCCCGGCCGGCCAGCCGCCGCCCTCGCTGCGCGGCGGTGCGCCCACCTGTCCCCGGCACGGCACCCGGCTCGGCGACGCCGGCCCGCGGCCGCGTACCGAGGTGTTGGCGGTCCGCATCGGCGGGCTGATCCGGCGGCGTTTCGTGCTCAGTGAGGAGCTGCCGGTGGTGGTGGGCCGGGCGCCGGAGCAGACCGACGGGATCACCCTCGGCCAGTGGCTCAACGACGAGGCCCGGCGCTGGATCAGCCGCAACCACGTGCGGTTCGAGCTGCGGGTCGGCGAGGTGATCGTGACCGACGTGAGCACCAACGGCTCCGGCATCCGGCCGGGCGGCTCGATGGCCGAGCCGGACCGGATCGCGCTCAAGCCCCAGCAGTCCCGGGTCCTCGACGCCGGTGACATGGTCGAGCTCTATCCGGGCGTCCAGGTCGGCCGGCCCGGCGAACTGCCCGCCGGCGCCCCGTACACCCCCACCTCGGTGATGGCCGAGGCGCCGACCATGGCGATGCGCCTGCCGCGCCCCTGACCGCCCGGGCCCCGCGCCCGGTGGCCGCGGGTCGCCGTGACGACGGTGGGCGCCGGGACCGTGGTCCCGACGCCCACCGCTGTCGTACCTGAACTCAGCCGGCCAGGACGGCCGCGAGCTGGGCGACCGCGTGGTCGATCTCCTCCTCGGTGACCACCAGCGGCGGGGCGAGCCGGATGGTGGACCCGTGGGTGTCCTTGGCGAGCACGCCGCGCTCGGCCAGCCGCTCGCACGCCTGCCGGCCGGTCATCAGCGCCGGGTCGATGTCCAGCCCGGCCCACAGGCCCCGGCCCCGGACGGCGACCAGGCCCTTGCCGATCAGCCCGCGCAGGCCGGCGTGCAGCCGCTCGCCCAGCTCGGCCGAGCGGAGCTGGAACTCGCCGGTGGCCAGCAGCCGGACCACCTCGGTGGCCACCGCGCAGGCCAGCGGGTTGCCGCCGAAGGTGGAGCCGTGCTGACCCGGCTTGAGCACGCCGAGCACGTCCGCGTCCGCGGCGACCGCGGAGACCGGCACGATCCCGCCGCCGAGCGCCTTGCCGAGCAGGTACATGTCCGGCGTGACGCCCTCGTGGTCGCAGGCGAACGTGGCACCCGTGCGGCCCAGGCCGGACTGGATCTCGTCGGCGATGAAGAGCACGTTCCGCTCGGTGCAGACCCGGCGGACGCCGGTCAGGTAGCCCTCCGGCGGCACCACGACACCCTGCTCGCCCTGGATCGGCTCGAGCAGCACGGCCACCGTGTTCTCGTCGATCGCCGCGGTCAGCGCGGCCAGGTCCCCGTACGGCACCACGGTGAAGCCCGGGGTGTACGGCCCGAAGTCGGCGCGCGCGTCCTCGTCGGTGGAGAAGCTCACGATGGTGGTCGTCCGGCCGTGGAAGTTGCCCTCGGCGACCACGATGTTGGCCTGCCCGGCCGGTACGCCCTTGACCTGGTAGCCCCACTTGCGGGCGACCTTGATGCCGGTCTCCACCGCCTCGGCCCCGGTGTTCATCGGCAGCACCAGGTCCTTGCCGCAGAGCTCGGCCAGCTCACGGCAGAAGTCGGCGAACTGGTCGTGGATGAACGCCCGGCTGGTCAGGGTGAGCCGGTCGAGCTGGGTGTGCGCCGCCTCGATCAGCTTGGGGTGCCGGTGGCCGAAGTTCAGCGCCGAATAGCCGGCCAGGAAGTCGAGGTAGCGGCGGCCGTCCACGTCGGTCAGCCAGGCGCCCTCGGCCGAGGAGATCACCACCGGCAGCGGGTGGTAGTTGTGCGCGGTCCAGCGTTCCGCGTCCCGGACCGCTCCCGGCGTCCGCAGCATGTCGTCGACGATCACTTGCTTGCCTTTCCCTGACGGAGTCGCAACGTGCAGCACTTCGGTCCACCGCCGGCCTTGCGCAGCTCGGACAGGTCGACACCGATGGTCTCGTAGCCCCGGTCGCGCAGTTTCGCGGCCAGGTCGGTGGCCTGGGCGGGCAGCACCACGTGCCGCCCGTCGCTGACCGCGTTGAGCCCCAGCACCTCGGCGTCGGCCATGGTGGCGTGCACCGCGTCCGGGAAGAGCCGGCGCAGCGCGGCCTGGCTGCCGGGCGAGAACGCCTCCGGCAGGTACGCCACGGTCTGCTCGTCGAGCACGGTCAGCGCGGTGTCCAGGTGGTAGAAGCGCGGGTCGACCAGCTGCATGGTGATCACCGGGTAGCCGAAGACCTCCTGCAGTTGGGCGTGCGAGGCGTGCGCGGTGCGGAACCCGGTGCCGGCCAGCAGCACGTCACCGGCGAGCAGGATGTCGCCCTCGCCCTCGTTGACGTGCTTCGGGTCGTACATCTCGAAGCCGGCGGCCTCGAACCAGGCGCGGTAGGCGGGGGCCTCGTCGGCGCGCTGCGGGTCGCGGAACTGCACGGCCATCGCCTTGCCGTCGATCACCGTGCCGCCGTTGGCGGCGAAGACCATGTCGGGCAGGCCGGGCACCGGAGCGATCTCCTCGACGGTGTGGCCCAGGTCGCGGTAGACCTGCCGCAGCTGCTCCCACTGCCGGATCGCCAGGTCGGCGTCGACCGGCGCGGTCGGGTCCATCCACGGGTTGATCGCGTAGTCCACGGCGAAGTACGTCGGCCGGCACATCAGAAAGCGCTGGCTGGTGGCGTCCATCGTCATTGTCCTGCTCCCAGGGGTCGGGCGCGCCCGGCCACCTTCGGCCCACGGGCTGGCGCCGTTGCTCAACGGTATGCGGCGCTACCCGGCAGGATCCACCGTCGAGGCTTGCACAGCCCGACCGATCGTTGCGTCTGGCCCGGACTCGGCGGCGGATCGTTGCGTCCGCGCCGGCCGGGGCTGAGGACGGACCCACCCCGGCTCGGCCCTGGGAACGCTTCGGGGGCGGCGAGACCGCCGCCCCCGAAAGAGGGTGCCCGGCTGGTGAACCACCAGGCTGGTCGGGCTGGCCACCGGTGAACCACCGGTGAGCCGGCCGGCGCACCGCCGGCGAGCCGGACAGTGCCCGCTAGAAGCGATCCACAAACTGTGAATCAAGCCACTCACGGAACCGCTGCACCCAGTCCCCGTCGGTGGTCGGCCAGTCGAACTGGCCGGTCATCGCCAGCACACCGAGAACCACCGCGCCGAGCCCGAAGACGATGCCGAACAGCGCGTCGGTCTTGCCGGCGATGTGCCGCCGGCGGGTGGCGACCAGGCCGAGCACGGCGAGCACCGCGCCGAGCGCGCCGAGCCCGATGCCGTACCCGGCGAGGGTGCCGGTGAGCACGAAGAGCGCCCCGGCCACGCCGACGATCAGGCCGAGCGTGGCGAGCAGGCTGGCCCGCGGCTTCGGGCCGGCGACCACCGGCCGCTCCGCCCGGTCGGGCACCCCGTCGCCGTCCCGGTCGACCCCGGTGGGCCGGGCCGCCGTGCCGTTCCGGTCCCGGTCGCCGGTGCGCTCCAGGGTCGGGTCGGCCGACCGGCGGGTGTCCTCGTCGGTAGGACGGCCGGTGGCGGCCCGCGCGACGGCGGCCCGCTCGCCGGCCCGGCGTTCCGCGTCGGTGTCCCGGTCGTCGACCGTGGTGGTGGCCGCGCCACCCCGGTAGGTCGTCGGCTCGTCCCGGTCGCTCACCGCCGACCGGTTCGATCCGCCGCGGCTGTCGAACCGGCCGGCTCCGGAGTTGGTCGGCCGGTCCCGGCCGTCAGCGGCAGTGGTATCCCGGTCGGGCAGGTTCTCGTTCCGCGGCGTCGCCGGTTCCGGCCGGCGCGGCCGCGAAGGAATCTTGACCACAACACACCTCCTGATGAATGCGGGGTGGCCGATGGAACGGACGGCACCCACGCGATATCCACCCGGAATACCCAGCTGGCCGTTTTCTGACACCCGCTGCGCTGGCCGGTGGGTTCACCACCCGGGTGGGCCGGTCCGGTCGCGGCCGGGGCTAGGTTGGTGGTCGTGCCAGAGGGACACACCATCCACCGCCTGGCGGCCCGCCACGCCGACCTGTTCGCCGGCGACAAGGTGCACGCCGCCAGCCCGCAGGGCCGGTTCGCCGAGGGCGCCGCCCGGC
Organism: Micromonospora sp. CNZ280; assembly: GCF_011759515.1. Lineage (NCBI taxonomy): Bacteria > Bacillati > Actinomycetota > Actinomycetes > Micromonosporales > Micromonosporaceae > Micromonospora > Micromonospora sp. CNZ280. The sequence continues at coordinate 923,331 of NZ_JAAOYP010000001.1, read as the reverse complement.
TCACCGGCACCGTCCTGGAAACCACCGAGGCGTACGGCAAGCACCTGCTCCACCACTACGCCGGCGGGTTGACCCTGCACGTGCACCTCGGGCTGTACGGGAAGTTCGCCGACGGCGCCGGAGAGCCGCCCGAGCCGGTCGGCCAGGTGCGGCTGCGGCTGACCAGTGACCGGCACTGGCTCGACCTGCGCGGCCCCACCGCCTGCGAGCTGCTCACCCCGCCCGAAGTGGCGGCGCTGCGCGAGCGGCTCGGCCCCGATCCGCTGCGCGCCGAGGCCGACCCGGAGCGGGCGTACGCCCGGATCTCCCGCAGCCCGACGCCGCTGGCGGCGCTGCTGCTCGACCAGTCGGTGGTGGCCGGCACCGGGCTGATCTTCGCCACCGAGGCGCTGTTCCGGGCCGGGCTGTCGCCGACCACGGCCGGCCGGGAGCTGACCCGGGCCGGCTGGGAGCGGCTCTGGGCCGACCTGGTCGCGCTGATGCGCCGCGCCGTGGTGCACGGCCGGATCGACACCGTCCGGGACGCCCACCTGCCCGAGGCGATGGGGCGGCCGGCCCGGGTGGACCGGCACGGCGGCGAGGTGTACGTCTACCGTCGCCCCGGCGCGCCCTGCCACGTCTGCGGCACCGCGGTGAGCCGCGGCGCGCTGGCCGGCCGCAACCTCTACTGGTGCGCCACCTGCCAACCGGCCTGACCCGACGCGGCTCCGGTCGGCACCGCTTCCGGTCGGCGTGCGGCGAGCGCCGCCCGCCGTCGACCGGCCTGATTCGCTGCGGCTCCGGTCGGTACCGCTTCCGGTCTGCTCGCGGCGAGCGCCGCCCGCTGTCGGTCCGCCGTCGTGCTACCGTTCGCCGTCTTGCGCGGCCGAGCGCCGCCCGCTGCCGCCAGGGCTCCCGCGCGTGCCCGGCGCCGGGCGGCCGGGGCCGGCGTGGTCAGTCGCCGTCGAGGAGCCAGCGGACCACCTCGATCTGGCGAGGGAAGACCTGGTCGTCGCCGATGCTCCAGGCGAGCGTCTGCCCGATGGTCCAGCCGCGCACCCGGTCCCGGTCCAGCCCCAGCTCCGCGCTGAGCCGGTCCAACCGGTGCCGGACGGCGGCGGGGGAGTGGCCCAGCTCCGCGCCGCGGACCAGCGGCGTCACCCCGAACTCCCGTTCGCCGGCCAGCGGCTTCGGGTCGATGACCAGCCACGGTTCCCGGGTCGCCCGGAGCACGTTGCCGGCGTGCAGGTCCTGGTTGACCAGCACCTGCATGCCCTGGCTCGGCACCAGGTCGGCCAGCAGCCCGAGCGCCGCGTCGAGCAGGCGCCGCTCGTACGGGCGGCCGGTGCGCGCCCACTTCACCGGCAGCCGTTCCGCCCAGCCGGCCGCCTCCTCGGCCAGCGGGGTGAACGGCGCCCCGGCGGGGCACCAGAGCCGGGGCAGCAGCCCGACCACCACGTCGAGCGCCCGCTCGGGCGGCACGGTGTGCAGTGGCGTGCCGGGCACGCAGCGCTCCACCAGCAGCGCCCGGCGTTCGGGATCGTGCCCGAGCAGCCGGACCGCACCCTCGCCCGCCCACCGGTCGAGCGCGGTCGCCTCGTGCACGCTGTCCGGGTCCGGGTACTGGAGCTTGAGCACCGCCGGTGTGCCGTCGGGCAGCTCGGCCGGCAGGGCCAGCGAGGCGAACGCGTACCCGAAGGGCGGGCCGACCCGTAGCGACCACCGCTCGACGCAGGCGGCCAGCAGCTCCGGCAGGTCCGCCAGCCACCGCCGTCCGTCCGGGGTGCCGCGTACCCAGTCCAACCCGTCCGGTATCTGCAGCGCGCCGTCCACCGCGCCATCCTGGCCGGAACCGCTCGGCCCGTACAACTGATTCCGGCCGGTGCCGTCGGGCGCTCGCCGGCCGGGTGGCAGCGGGACCGGCCTGGCGGGAGGACGGGTGCGTCTGTTGTCGCTGCAGCGACACCAGACGCACCCGAGCGTGAGGGCCGGCGGTCAGGGGGCCCAGCCGGCTGCGGACAGGGCGGCGCGCAGTTGCGCCGCCACCTCGTCCGGGCGGCGCCGGACGTCGAACGCGGTGAACCGGAGGATCCGGTCACCCTCGATCCACACCTTGTTCTGTCGCCGTAGGTCCGCTGCCCAGTGCCGGACGTCCATGTGGTGTGCCCTCGCCGGACTCAGCTCGCCCGTGGCCTGCGCCCAGGTCAGCATGCCCGACTGCTCGAACAGGAGCCACCGCAGCGCCGGCGCGTCATCCTCCGGTAACCGCACCGGCCCATTTGGACCGGCCTTCGGGCGCATCTGTTGTCGCGCCAACGACAACGGGCGCACCCAAAGCCGACAGCCCCGCCGCGCCACGCCGTCTGCCGCGCCACGCCGTCTGCCGCGCCACGCCGCCTGCCGCGTTGCGCGGCCGCGTGGGTGCGCGGGCCGCGGTGGGTCAGCGGCCGGAGCCGGCCAGCGCGTCCACCGCCTTACGGGCGGCGATCAGCACCGGGTCCCAGACCGGCGCGTACGGCGGGGCGTAGCCCAGGTCGAGCGCCGTCATGTCGTCCACCGTCATCTTGTTCCAGAGCGCCACGGCCAGGGTGTCGACCCGCTTGGCCGCCTCGGACCAGCCGACGATCTGCGCGCCGAGCAGCCGCCCGCTGGGCTTCTCGGCGATCAGCTTCACCGTCATCGGCCGGGCGCCGGGGTAGTAGCCCGCGCGGTTGGTCGACTGGGCGACCACCGAGACGAACTCGAAGCCGGCGGCGACGGCGTCCCGCTCGCGCAGGCCGGTGCGGCCCACCTCCAGGTCGCAGACCTTGGTCACCGCGGTACCGATCACCCCGGCGAAGGTGGCGTAGCCGCCGCCGATGTTGATCCCGGCGATCCGGCCCTGCTTGTTGGCGTGGGTGCCCAGCGGCACGTTCACCGGCATGCCGCTGACCCGGTGCAGCGTCTCCACGCAGTCGCCGGCCGCCCAGACGCCCGGCACCCCGGGCACCCGCATCCGGCGGTCCACCCGTACCCCGCCGCTGGGGCCCAGCGGCAGGCCGGAGGCCTGGGCGAGCGCGACGTTGGGGCGTACGCCGAGACCGAGGACCACGACGTCGGCGGGGATCGCCCCCTCCTCGGTGACCACCGCGGACACCCGGCCGTCCCGCTCCTCCAGCCCGGTCACCGACAGTCCGGTACGGATCTGCATGCCCAGCTCGCGCATCGCGTCGACGACCAGTTCGGCCATGTCCGGATCGACCGTGGACATCGGCTGTTCGTCCCGCTCGACGAGAGTGACCGAGAGCCCGCGCTGGATCATCGCCTCGGCCATCTCCACCCCGATGTAGCCGCCGCCGACCACCACCGCGTGGCGCGGCATCGGGTCGGCGTCCAGCCAATTCAGCAGCGCCGCACCGTCGTCGAGGGTCTGCATCCCGAACACCCCGCCGACGTCGCCGCGGGCCCAGTCCGGCCGGATCGGGTCCGCGCCGGTGGCGTACATCAGGATGTCGAACCCGGCGCGGACCTCGCCGCCGCGGTCGAGGTCGCGGGCGACCACCTCGCGGCGGTCGAGGTCGATGGCGGTCACCTCGTGCCGGAGCCGCACGTCGATGTCGAACGAATCGCGGAACGTCTCCGGTGAGCGGGCGATCAACTGGTCCCGCTCCGGCACCAGCCCGCTGATCCAGTACGGGATGCCGCACGCCGAGTACGAGGTGAAGTGCCCCCGCTCGAACGCGACGATCTCCAGGTCGTCGCGGTCGCGGCGGCGTCGAGCCTGGGACGCCGCCGCCATGCCGGCGGCATCCGCCCCGATCACCACGAGCCGTTGCGCCACGGGCATCATCCTGTCACGAACGGCTCAGCCGCGGGTGTGCCGCGCGACGTCCGCCACCACGTCGGCCAGTTGGCCGGTGCGGGCGAAGACGGCCCGCTGCCGGGCGGCGCGGCTGCCGTGCCGCCGCAGCCCGCCGAGCAGATCGGTCACCTCAGCCAGGTCGCCGTGCCGCTCCAGGGCCGGGCGGACCCGCGCCACGAGATCGTCGAGCAACTGCCAGGCCGGGCGCAGCTCGCCGTCGGTCAGGTCCACCCCGTCGCCCTCCAGGCCGTCGTGGGCGGCCCGCCAGTGCGCGCCGTCGCGTCCGGGGCCGTCGCCACCTGGCCGCTCATCGTGACCACCATCCGTTTCCGCACCGTCGACGACCGTCGGCCGCCGTGCCGGCAGTGGTTACCCACCGTGGTCACGGCCGGAAACGCCGGCCCGGCGAGTCGACGGGTGTCGCGTCACCGGTGGGTGGCGCGGCGCGACGGCCCGCGGCGGCGTGACACCGGGTCCTAGGCTGGGCCCGTGCCGGGAGCGCTGGGACTGGTGCTGGGGACGTGGGCGTACGCGCTCGCCCAGCTGACCGTGCTCGCGGACCGCCCGGCCGAGCTGCTCGCCGGCGCCGCGCTGGTGCTGCTGGCCACGCTGCTCGCGGTGCACGCGGTCGCCGCCGCCGGTGCGCCGGCGGCCTTCGGGCGGGCGACCGCGCTGCGGGCCCGGGCCCGGCGTCGCCGGGTGCCCCGCCAGGTCGACCCCGACGCACCCGGCCGGCCCCGGCCACGCGCGCCCGGGGTGTGCCCCTCGGCCGCGTAGCCGCCCGCCACGCGGCCGATTCCGCCGTCATCCGCGCCCGCTTCGACGGGCGCCACCCGGAATCGACCGAGGGGTCTCACCATGCTCGCCTTCGCACCGCTGCACGATGCCGTCGGCGCCGCCGGCGCCGCCCTGTCCTGGCTCACCGACCTGCTCGAACCGCTGGCCGGCGGCGCGGCCACCGCCGCCGCCATCGTCGTGCTCACCGTCGCCGTCCGGCTGCTGATCTCACCGCTCACCGTCGCGCAGGTCCGCGGCGAGCGGCGCCGCGCGGCGCTCGCTCCCCAGGTCGGCGACCTCCATCGCCGGTACGCCGACGATCCGGCCCGATTGCAGTCCGAACTGTTCGGGCTCTACCGCTCGGCCGGCGCCAACCCGGTCACCGGCTGCCTGCCGGTGCTGCTTCAGGCGCCGTTCCTGCTGGTGATGTACCGGCTCTTCGCCACCGCTGAGGGCGGCACCGGGCTGCTCGACGAGCGGCTCGCCGGGGTGCCGCTCGGGCACCACCTGACCGACGGGCTGGCCGGCGCCGCCGGGCCGCTGTTCGGCGGCCTGCTGGCGCTGCTGGTGGTGCTGGCCTGGTTGATGTCGCGCCGGATCCGGCGCGCCGCCGCCGCGACCGGGACGGTGGCCGGCGCCCCGGCGGACGGGCCGGGGGCGGCCACCGTGGCCCGGCTGTTGCCGCTGCTGCCGTACGGGACGGTTCTGGTGGCGCTGGTGCTGCCGCTGGCCGCGGTGATCTACCTGGTCACCACCACCGCGTGGTCGGCGCTGGAGCAGGCGGTGCTGCGCCGGCCGCGACCGGCGCCGGCCGGGGCGGGCGTCGATCGACGTTGACAACTGCGTCCGATGCCCGTACAACTCCTGAGAGAGCGCTCTCTCGCCCGTCCCCGCAGAGAGGCACGCCCATGCGACCTGCACCGGCGGCTCCCGCCGCCCTGCCCGTACGACGCCGGCTCCCGCTGGCGTTGGCCCTGCTCACCGCCACCACCACCGTCCTGGCCGGGATCACCGTGACCGCGAACGCCGCGGTGCCGCCGCCGCCTTCGGGGTGGAGTCTGGTGTGGAGCGACGACTTCACCGGCGCGGCCGGCACGCTGCCGTCCGCCAGCAACTGGATCATCGACACCGGCACCAGCTACCCCGGCGGGCCGCCCAACTGGGGCACCGGCGAGATCCAGACGTACACGAACAGCACCGCCAACGTCAGCCACGACGGCGGTGGCAACCTGCGGATCACCCCGTTGCGGGACGGCTCCGGCCGGTGGACCTCCGCGCGCATCGAGACCGTCCGCAGCGACTTCAAGCCGCCGTCCGGGGGCGTGCTGGCCATCGAGGGCCGGATCCAGATGCCCAACGTGACCGGCGCGCCGGCGGCCGGCTACTGGCCGGCGTTCTGGGCGCTCGGCTCGCCCTACCGGGGCAACTACCAGAACTGGCCGTCCATCGGCGAGTTCGACGTGATGGAGAACGTCAACGGCATCAACTCGGTGTGGGGGGTGCTGCACTGCGGCGTCGCCCCGGGCGGGCCGTGCGACGAGTTCAACGGCATCGGCGCATCCCGGGCCTGCCCCGGCAGCACCTGCCAGTCGGCGTTCCACACCTACCGGTTCGAGTGGGACTCCTCGGTCAGCCCGCAGCAGTTGCGCTGGTACGTCGACGGGCAGCTCTACCACACCGTGAGCCAGTCCCGGGTCGGCGAGCCGTACTGGTCGCAGATGACCGGCCATGCCGGCTACTTCCTGCTGCTCAACGTGGCCATGGGCGGCGCCTTCCCGAACGGGGTGGCCGGTTCCGCCACGCCCACCACGGCCACCGTCCCGGGCCGGCCGATGCTGGTCGACTACGTCGCCGTCTACAGCCGCGGTGGCGGCACCACGCCGCCGACCACCCCGCCGCCGGGCGGGCCGCGGGACGCGTACGCGACCATCCAGGCGGAGTCGTTCAACGCCCAGAACGGCGTCATCGTCGAGGCCTGCGCCGAGGGCGGGCAGAACATCGGCGCGCTGCGCAACGGCGACTGGGTGCGCTTCGACAACGTGGAGTTCGGCGCCACGCCGCCCCGGGACTTCCTGGCCCGGGTCGCCTCCGGCGCGGGCGCCGGGGTGAGCGGCCTGGTGGAGGTCCGGTTGGACAGCCCGACCAGCCCGCCGATCGGCAGCTTCGCGATCGCCAACACCGGCGGCTGGCAGAGCTGGCGCTCCGTCCCCGGCAATGTCGCCGGGCCCACCGGTCGGCGAACCGTCTACCTGACGTTCAGCAGCGGCCAGCCGAACGACTTCGTCAACGTCAACTGGTTCACCTTCCGCCGCTGATCGCACCATGAGCCGCACCGGGCCGGGCCCGTGGCATGGGGCCCGGCCCGGTGCTCCCGCTCCGGCCCGGTTCGGTTCGGTTCGGTTCGGTTCGGCGACCACTCTGGACAATAACAGTTAACAGTCTTAATAATAAGCGCCAACGTTGATGGCTGTGGATGTCGTCCGGGTGTGGAGGATGCCGTGAAACGTTCCAAATCTCTGGTGTTGTCGCTGGTCACCGCGCTGTCGGCGGCGGTGGGGGCGGTGTGGGTGGCGTTGCCGGCGTTCGCCGCCGGGGCCACCGCCAGCTTCGTGAAGACGTCCGACTGGGGGTCGGGCTGGGAGGCGAGGTACACCATCACCAACGGCGGCGGCTCCACCGTCAACGGTTGGAGCGTCAGCTTCGACCTGCCCGCCGGCACCACCGTCGGCAGTTACTGGGACGCGCTGCTGACCTCCGCCGGCCAGCGCCACACGTTCACCAACCGGTCCTGGAACGGCACCATCGCGCCGGGCGCCTCGGTCTCCTTCGGCTTCCTGGGCAGCGGCCCGGGCGCTCCGACCAACTGCCTGCTCAACGGCGCCCCGTGTGGCGGCGGTACCCCGACCACGCCGCCACCCACCACGACCCCACCGCCGACCACCCCGCCGCCGACCACGCCGCCGCCGACCACCGGCCTGCCGAGGCACATCCTCACCGGCTACTGGCACAACTTCGACAACCCGGCGGTCGAGCTACGGCTGCGCGACGTCCCCGCCGAGTACGACCTGGTGGCGGTCGCCTTCGCCGAGGCCACCGCCACGCCCGGCGCGGTCACCTTCGCGGTCGATCCCGGGCTGTCGGCGGCGCTGGGTGGCTACACCGACGCCGACTTCTCCGCCGACGTGCGCACCCTGCAGAGCCGGGGCAACAAGGTGATCATCTCGGTCGGCGGCGAGACCGGCCGGGTGGCGGTCAACGACGCCGCCTCCGCGGTCGCCTTCAGCGACTCGGTGTACGCGCTGATCCAGCGCTACGGCTTCGACGGGGTGGACATCGACCTGGAGAACGGGCTCAACCCGACCTACATGGCGCAGGCGCTGCGCTCGCTCCGGTCGCGGGTCGGCGCCAACCTGATCATCGCGATGGCCCCGCAGACCATCGACATGCAATCGCCCGGCACCAGCTACTTCAAGCTGGCGTTGGACATCAAGGACATCCTCACCGTGGTGAACACCCAGTTCTACAACTCGGGAGCGATGCTCGGCTGCGACAACAACGCCGCGTACGCCCAGGGCACCGTCAACTTCATCGTGGCGCTGGCCTGCATCCAGTTGGAGGCTGGGCTGCGTCCGGACCAGGTGGGCCTGGGCCTGCCGGCCGGGCCGGGCGCGGCCGGCGGGGGCGTCGTCGCGCCGAGCGTGGTCAACGCCGCGCTGGACTGCCTGTCCCGGGGCACCAACTGCGGCAGCTTCCACCCGCCGCGCACCTACCCCGGCCTGCGCGGCGCGATGACCTGGTCGGTCAACTGGGACGTGACCAACAACAACGCCTTCGCCCGTACCGTCGCCCCGCACCTCGACACGCTGCCCTGACGCTCGCCGGATCACGCAGACGTGCTGCCCCGCGGCCGGTGTCCGGTCGCGGGGGCGCCACCTCCGGGTGGTTCAGCGGGTGGCGTCGGCGTGCTGGGGGCGGCGGGAGCGGCGGCGCCGGCTCTTCTTCACGACCCACCAGGCGATCATGACAACGAAGACGGCGAGGATCCCGTAGTCGAACCAGTTGCTGTACTGCTCCACCTGCTGCCAGCGGGCGCCGAGGGCGAAGCCGAGCCCGACGAAGAGCGAGTTCCAGATGCCGCTGCCCAGCGTGGTGAGCACGGCGAACTCGGTCAGCGGCATCCGGTTCGCCCCGGCGGGGATGGAGACCAGACTGCGGACCACCGGCACCATCCGGCCGAAGAAGACCGCCCACCGGCCCCGCCGCTCGAACCAGCGGTCCGCCTTCTCCAGGTCGTCCAGGTCGACCAGGGGGAGCCGGTCCAGCCAGCGCTTGAGCCGGTCCTCGCCGACCACCGCGCCCAGCCAGTACAGCACGAGCGCGCCGAGTAGCGAGCCGGCGGTGGCCGCGAGCACCACCAGCACCACGTTGAACCGTCCCTCGCCGGCCAGGTAGCCGGCCATCGCCAGGACGATCTCGCTCGGGATCGGCGGGATGATGCTCTCCAGGGCGACCAGCAGCGCCACCCCGAGCGCGCCGGCCGCGTCGATCACCCCCGCCACCCAGCCGGTGAGCCCGCCGAGTCGGGTCGGGTCGACGTTCTCGGCGAGAGCCATGGGGATCCTTTCCGCCGGCCGGGAAGGGGGATCTGACTCCCCTACCCGATGCCCTGGCGGTCACACCTCACCGTGACCGTGACCGCGCCCACCGTCGCCGGTTCACTCCGGATGCAGCACGGCGTCCGCCGGGCCCCGGCGCCAGCCGGTGAACCGGACCCGCAGCCCGGCCCGGGTCGGCGCGCAGCAGTACGGCCCGGCGGTCGCCGCCGCCCCTGGCGCCAGCGGGGCGAGCCGGACCAGCCGCCACGGTTCCTCGCCCGCCCGGGCCCGGACGGTCAGCGCGTCACCGGCACGGCTGGCCCGGACGGTGATCTCCCGCCCGATCCACTCCGGCACCGGGGCGACCGACCAGTCGGAGAACTCCCGGGTCACCACCGCGCCGACCTGCGGCTGGCCGTCGCTGACCTCCACCCCGGCCTTGACCCAGGTCCGCTCGTCCACCCGGACCAGCACGCCCGCCTGGTCGAACTGCTCGGTGTAGTCGAGCCGGAAGCTCACCTCCACAGCGCTGTCGACCGGAAACGGGGCCAGCAGCGCCGGGGCGTCGTCGTGCACGAAGCCGTAGCTGGTGTGCCGCCACAGGTCGCTGCCCTCGGCCGGCTCGACCACCAGGTCGCCGCCGGGCTCGCAGGTGGACCGGGCGGGCGGGTTCAACCAGTCCCCGGTGGACCAGTCGACCGGGACGGGGGTGGAGTCCATGCCCGGCACCGTACCGCCGCGGGGGCGCCGTGCGCGCGAGCCGGTGTTTGCCGGGTGGTCGGATCGGAGAAGGTAGTCGGGCATGGCTGACCGGTGGTACTCGGAGGCGGTCGTCTACTGCCTCGACATCGACACGTACGCGGACTCCGACGGCGACGGCGTCGGCGACACCCGGGGGCTGCTCGGCCGGCTGGACTACCTGGCCCGGCTCGGCGTGACCTGCCTGTGGCTGCACCCGATCCACCCGTCGCCCAACCGGGACGACGGCTACGACGCCACCGACTTCTACAACGTGGACCCCCGGTTCGGCACCCTCGGCGACTTCGCGGAGCTGCTGCACCAGGCGCAGAACCGCGGCATCCGGGTGATCATCGACCTGGTGGTGACCACACCTCGGACCAGCACCCGTGGTTCCAGTCCGCCCGTTCCTCGCCGGACTCGCCGTACCGGGACTGGTACGTCTGGTCCGACCACGAGCCGGACGACCGCCACCAGGGCATGGTCTTCCCCGGTGAGCAGAACGAGACCTGGACCTACGACAGGACCGCCAAGGCCTGGTACTACCACCGGTTCTACAAGTTCCAGCCGGACCTCAACTTCGCCAACCCGCGGGTGCGCGAGGAGGTCAAGAAGATCATGTCGTTCTGGCTCCAGCTCGGCGTCGCCGGGTTCCGGATGGACGCGGTGCCGTTCATCATCGAGCTGACCGAGCCGGGCAACCCGAACTCGCCGAAGGACTTCGAGTTCCTCACCGAGCTGCGCCAGCACGTGCAGTGGCGGCGCGGCGACGGCGTCCTGCTGGCCGAGGCGAACGTCGAGCCCGACCAGTTACCGACCTTCTTCGGCGACTCCGGCGGCTCGGCGAACCGGCTGCACATGCTCTTCGACTTCATGCTCAACGGCCGGCTGATGCTGGCCCTGGCCCGGCAGGACCCGGAGCCGATCATCGAGGCGCTGCGGGACACCCCGGCGCTGCCCGAGGGCGGGCAGTGGGCCACCTTCCTGCGCAACCACGACGAGATCGACCTCTCCCGGCTCACCGCCGAGCAGCGCAACCAGGTGTACGCCGAGTTCGGCCCGGACGAGAACATGCGAATCTACGACCGGGGCATCCGCCGCCGGCTCGCCCCGATGCTCGGCAACGACCGGCGCCGGATCGAGCTGGCGTACTCGCTCCAGTTCTCGCTGCGTGGCACCCCGGTGCTGCGCTACGGCGAGGAGATCGGGATGGGGGAGGACCTCTCGCTGCCCGGCCGGGAGGCGATCCGTACCCCGATGCAGTGGTCGTACCAGCCGAACGCCGGCTTCTCCACCGCCGACCCCGAGAAGCTGGTCCGCCCGGTGATCGACAGGGGCGACCACCGCTACGACCAGGTCAACGTGACCGCCCAGCGGGGCGACCCGAAGTCGCTGCTGGCCTGGTTCGAGCGCATGATCCGTACGCTCCGGGAGGCCCCGGAGGTCGGCTCCGGCTCGACCACCCACATCGACGTGCCGATGCCGCCCGGGGTGCTGGCGCACCGGGCCGACGGCCCGACCGGGACGATGGTCTTCCTGCACAACCTCGGCACCGTCGACGCCGAGGTGGACCTCGGCATGCTGGCCGAGGAGGCGGACCTGCCGATCGACGTGCTCGCCGACCGCAACTACCAGCCGGTGGGCAAGCTCGACCGCCTCAAGCTGGCGGGCTACGGCTACCGCTGGATCCGGCTGTGCCGCGGCCGGGGCCGCTGAGCCCGGCCGAGCGGGCCGGGTTCGGCCGCGTACGCCTGGGTTAAGCTCCTTCGATCGAGCCCAAGTTACCGGGAGGTAATCATGTCGGAGGAGCCCCGCGTCGCCATCGTCACCGGAGCCGCGCGCGGTATCGGCGCGGCCACCGCGCGCCGGCTGGCCGCCGACGGGATGGCGGTCGCCGTGGTCGACATCGAGGAGTCGGCGACGAAGGAGACCGTCGACGCCATCGCCGCCACCGGCGGCCGGGCGCTCGGCGTGGGCGCCGACGTGGCCGACCGGGCGCAGGTCGAGGCGGCCGTCGAGCGGGTCGCGGCCGAGCTGGGCGCGCCGACCGTGCTGGTCAACAACGCCGGCGTGCTCCGGGACAACCTGCTGTTCAAGATGTCCGACGGGGACTGGGACACGGTCATGGGCGTGCACCTGCGCGGCGCGTTCCTGTTCAGCCAGGCCACCCAGAAGCACATGGTCGAGCGGAAGTGGGGCCGGATCGTCAACCTCTCCAGCACCTCGGCGCTGGGCAACCGGGGGCAGGCGAACTACTCCGCCGCCAAGGCCGGCCTGCAGGGCTTCACCAAGACCCTCGCCATCGAGCTGGGCCCGTTCGGGGTGACCGTCAACGCGGTCGCGCCGGGCTTCATCGTCACCGACATGACCGCGGCCACCGCGGCCCGGATGAAGGTGGACTTCGAGGCGCTGCAGCAGCACGCCGCCGCCGAGATCCCGGTCCGCCGCACCGGCCGGCCGGAGGACGTCGCGCACACCATCTCGTTCCTGGCCAGCGAGGGCGCGTCCTTCGTCTCCGGCCAGGTCATCTACGTCGCCGGCGGCCCCAAGGACTGACCCTTCCGCGCACCACGAACGGCCACGCTCTCCCGGTGAGCGTGGCCGTTCCGCGTCCCTGGGGAGGCAGTCGTAGGTCAGGCGGGGTCGTGGCGGGTGCGCCAGAGCCAGGCCAGGCCGAGCACCGGCAGCACCAGCGGGATGTAGCCGTAGCCGCTGCCGAACTGCGACCAGACCGTCTCGTCGGGGAAGAGTTCCGGGTCGACCAGACTGAGCACGCCGACGCCGACCACCCCGACCAGTTCCACCGAGCAGCAGGCCAGCGCCACCCGCCGACCCGCGGCGCCGGCCCGCGCGAGCCCGACCGCCGCCACGATGTAGACCAGCGCGGCCAGCGCGGAGAGCAGGTATGCCACCGGCGCCTCGCCGAACTTCGTGGCGATCTGCAACCCGGCCCGGCTGGTCGCGGCGATCGCGAAGAGCAGGTAGACGGCGATCAGCAGCCGGCCGGGGCCGGCGTTGGTGCGGTTCCGGGGCGCCGTGCGGGCCTCAGCCACCGAGCACCTCCCAGGTCTGCTGGAGCCGGACCACCACGACCGGCGTGACCAGGCAGACCGCGCATACGATCGCCGACCCCCAGCGGGTCGGCTCCATCCGGGCCAGCACCCAGGCCAGCGGCGGCAGGCAGACCAGCGTCACCAGGTAGCCGGCGAACGCGCCGGGCTCGCCCGGTTGGTCCCCGCCGCCGAGCGCGACCAGCGCCAGCACCGCCAGCGCCAGCAGCGCCACCTCCAGCACGGCCAGCCCGATCAGCTGTACGCGGTCCGGCGCGCGGTGCCGCAGCGTCGCGACCAGGGCCCAGGCCGCGACGAGCAGCGACAGCACGATGGCGGCGGTGGACAGGATCCCGTCCACCGGCGAGCCGGCCGCGGCGGCCGCGGTCATCGGCGGGTGCTCGATTCGGTCACCGGGACAGCCTACTAACCCGTGTAGTACTGGCTTCCGCCCCGGTCGCCCGTCCGGCGTGGGTGTCGAGGGGGCGGGCGGTGGGCGCGGCGACTAGCGTGGATCAGGGGCCGCGGGGCTCGCCGCGGCCGGCGACGACACCGGGGGTTCTCGTGCTGCGGTTCGGCTTGTTCGGCACCGGTCACTGGGCGGCGGAGACGCACGCCGCGGCGCTCGACGCCCACCCGAAGGCCACCCTCGTCGGGGTCTGGGGACGTAACCCGGAGAACGCCGCCGCCCTCGGGAGCCGGTTCGGGGTGCCCACCTTCGACGACGTCGACGCGCTGATCGACGCCTGCGACGCGATCGCCGTCGCCCTTCCGCCGGACGTACAGGCCGACATCGCGGCGCGGGCCGCCAGCGCCGGCCGGCACCTGCTGCTCGACAAGCCGCTCGCGCTCACCCTGGCCGACGCCGACCGGGTGGTCGAGGCCGCCCAGCAGTCCGGCGTGGCCTCGGTGGTCTTCTTCACCCAGCGCTACCACCCGAACGTCACCGCGTTCCTGGCCTCGACGGCGGCGGCCGGCGGCTGGCAGCACGCCCGGGTGACCATGTTCGCCTCGATCTACCAGCCCGGCAACCCGTACGGGGAGTCGGTGTGGCGGCGGGAGCACGGCGCGCTGTGGGACATCGGCCCGCACGCGCTGTCGATCCTGCTGCCGGTGCTCGGCCGGGTGGACCGGGTGGCGGCCGCCGACGGCCCGAGCGGCATCGTGCACCTGCTGCTCACCCACGCGGGCGGGGCGACCAGCACCGTCTCGCTCACCCTGGAGGCACCGGCCGAGGCGATGACCCGCGAGTTCGTCTGCTACGGCGAGAACGGCATCGAGACGCTGCCGCCCGGGCAGGGGAGCGCGGTGGAGGCGTACGGGGTGGCCATCGACCAGCTGCTGGCGGAGATCGAAGCGGGCACCCGGGACCACCGCTGCGACGTCCGCTTCGGCCGTGACGTGGTCGCCGTCCTCACCGCCGCCGAAACCTCCCGCCGCAACTCCTGCACCATCACCGTCCCCGCCTGACAGTGCCGCCGCCGCCCGCCCCACCTGGTTGATCATGAAGTTGTTGTCGGCCGCCCAGGCGTGTCGCGTCGACAACTTCATGATCGACGGGGTCAAGGGGTGGGGAGAAAGTGGGTCGCGGCGTGGGGAGGGTGGGGTTAGGGTGCGGGGCATGTCTGCGCACGCGCTGATCGAGGGGGTCGGTACGCCGGCCGCCTTCGGGCCGCTGCTGTCGGCCCGCCCGCGAGTCCGGCGTCCGGCCCTGGCCGGCTGGGACGCGACCCGCGCCTGATCGACCCTCCGCACGCTCCGGCATCGCCCGTGAGTGACCGCCTGCCCGGGTAGCGCCCGGGTGTGCTGTTCGCGCCGAACCGTCCCGCTCGCCGCACCAGGGCCGTCCGAGTCTCTGACCGACCGGACAGGCCCGCCTCCGCGTGCCGCCTGTCCGTACCGTCGCCGACCGGCGACAGACAGGACGACGACCCGTGGCACCCCGCCGTACCCGAGCAACCGAACGCGACCGGTCCCGTCGCGTACTCTCCCAGAACTTCCTCGCCGACCCGGCCGCCATCGCGCGGCTGGTCCGGGCGGCCCGCCCCGACCCCGACCGGCTGGTGCTGGAGGTGGGCGCCGGTCGCGGCCAGCTGACCCGGCCGCTGGCCGCCGGCTGCCGGCGCCTGATCGCGTACGAGGTGGATCCGGTCGCCGGTGCGGAGCTGGCCGCGGTCTGCGCGGCGCTGCCCACCGCGACCCACCGGCAGGCCGACTTCCTGGCCACCGACCCGCCGCCGGAGCCGTTCGAGGTGGTCGGCAACATCCCCTGGTCGCTCACCTCGGCGGTGGTCCGCTGGTGCCTGGCCGCCCCAACGCTGCACGCGGCGACGCTGCTCACCCAGCTGGAGTACGCCCGGCGGCGCAGTGGCGACTACGGCCGGTGGACCCGGCTCACCGTGCTCACCTGGCCCGAGTTCGGGTGGCGGCTGGTCGGGCGGGTGCCGCGCACCGCGTTCCGGCCGGTGCCGCGGGTGGACGCCGGCATCCTGCGGCTGGAGCGGCGGTCGGAACCGCTGCTGCCGCCGGCCGCGCTGCCCGCGTACCGCCGGATGGTGGCGACCGGGTTCGACGGCGTCGGCGGCTCGCTCGCGGCCTCGCTGGCGCGGCACCAGCCGCGGGCCCGGCTGGCCGCCGCGCTGCGGGCGACCCGGCTCGACCCGGCCACCCCGGTCGGGCAGGTCTGGCCGGAGCAGTGGCTGGTGCTGTTCCGCCTGCTGCACGCGCGCTGACCGGCGCTGATCCGCGGCCCGGCCGGCCCCACGGGCACGTCGTGGGGCCGGCCGGTGTCAGGCCAGCGTGTTCAGCGCCTCGCTGAGCTCGGCGGGGTCGTCGAAATGCTCGGCCGGCAGCGCCCGCAGCATCTGGAGCATCTCGGTGCTGGCCCCGTTCTCCTGGCCCCAGCGGACCAGGTCCTCACGGGAGACCGGGTAGTCGAGCCCGGCCAGGTACTCCTGCAACTGCACCCCGGTGACGGTCATGTCCGCCGGCTACCCGTCCAGCCGCCCGGCACACCACGGTTTGCCCGCCGGACCCGCCGGGTAGCCGCGGACATGCTGGTTCAGCGGCTCGGCGCGCCGAGCGACTTCGACCCGTTGCTGGAACGCGTCCGGGACGCCCGGATAGTGATGCTCGGCGAGGCCACCCACGGCAGTTACGACTACTACCGGCTCCGCGAGCAGCTCACCCGGCGGTTGATCGCCGAATGCGGGTTCTCCTTCGTGGCCGTGGAGGGTGACTGGCCGGACTGCGACCGGGTGCACCGCTCGGTCACCGCGGCCCCCGGTGGAGCCGCCGAGCCGGTGACCGCGCTGGAACGCTTCGAGCGCTGGCCGACCTGGATGTGGGCGAACGCCGAGGTGGCCCGGTTCTGCCGCTGGCTGCGCGCGTGGAACCTGGAGCGCCCCGAGCCGGACCGGGCAGGCTTCCACGGCCTGGACGTCTACAGCCTGTGGGAGTCGATGCAGGCGATCTTCGACTATCTGGGCGAGGAGGATCCGGCGTCACTGGAGGCGGCGCAGGACGCGTACCGCTGCTTCGAGCCGTACGGCAAGCGGGTCGAGGAGTACGGGGCGGCCAGCCGGTTCGTCTCCGCCCGGTGCGAGGAGGAGGTGGTCCGGCTGCTGGCCCGGACCCGGGAGCAGGCCGCCGTGGACGGCGCGGACAGCTTCTCGGCGTGGCAGAACGCCGAGGTGGTGGCCGGTGCCGAGCGCTACTACCGGTTGATGGTTGCCGGTGGGCCGGAGTCGTGGAACGTCCGGGACATCCACATGGCGGACACCCTGGACCGGCTGCTGGACCGCTACGGCCCGGGATCCCGGGGCGTCGTCTGGGCGCACAACACCCACGTCGGCGACGCCCGGGCCACCGACATGGCCACCGACGGCATGGTCAACATCGGGCAGCTGGGCCGGGAGCGGCACGGCGCCGACGCGGTGGCGCTGGTCGGCTTCGGCAGCTACCGGGGCACCGTCGTCGCCGCGCCCCGCTGGGGCTCGCCGGCCGAGGCGATGGTGGTGCCGCCGGCCCGCCCCGGATCGATCGAGCGGCGGCTGCACGAACTGCTGCCGGAGCGGGCGGTGCTGGTCTTCGGCGGCGACGACCAGCCCGGCTGGGTCACCGACACCGTGGACCACCGGGCGATCGGGGTGGTCTACGACCCGTCCTTCGAGTCGTGGGGCAACTACGTGCCGACCCGGCTGGGCCAGCGGTACGACGCGTTCATCTGGTGCGACGAGGCGACCGCCCTGCACCCGCTGCCCGCGCTCAGCGCGCCGGGCGAGATGGAGACCTACCCGGCCGGCGTCTGAGCCGGGGGCCACCGGCCACCCGGCACGCGGTGGTCGGCCACCGGGCGGCGGGCGACTACCCGGGTGAGGGGTCGGTGGGTGGAGTTGAAGCGGGAGATTCGGCCGGTGGGGAGGCGGCGCGCAGCGCGCCGGCCCGGGCGGCGGCCAGCGCCGCGTCGGCGGCCCGGTCGGCGACCGCCGGGTCGATCGGCTCGCCACTGACGAAGAGCCGGTAGTAGAGCGGGGCGACGGCCACCCGGACCACCTCGGCGGCGTCGGTGTCGGCGGGCAGTTCGCCACGCGCCACCGCGCGCCGCACCACCGGTGCGGACTGTTCGTGCCGGGCGGCGAAGAAGGCGTGCAGGGCACGGGCGGCCGCCGGGTTCTGCACGGCCGCCGAGACGAAGGCGGTGGCGACCGGCCCGGTCTCCGGATCCGTGAAGCCGGTCAGCACCTCCCGGGTCAGCGCCCGCAGGTCGGTGGCGAGGTCGCCGGTGTCCGGCACCGGCCACGGCTCGCCGCTGGCCAGCTCCAGGGCGTCGGCGATCAGCCCTTCGACGCTGCCCCACCGCCGGTAGACGGTGGTCTTGTGGACGCCGGAGCGGTCGGCGACCGCCTCGACGGTGAGCCCCTGGTAGCCCTTCTCGCCGAGTTCGGCCAGGGTCGCCGCGCGGACGGCAGCCCGCACCCGGGCGGTACGGCCGCCGGGACGAGCGGGACGGTCGCCGGGCCGGGTGGCGGGACCGCCCGGGCCGGCGGCGCGGTCGGCGGGGCGAGCGGGATCGAACGGCAAAAGCAACTCCAGTTGCATTACGACGTGAGCGGTGGCATGCTGATGCTATCGCAACACAAGTCGCGTTTAGGTGCGCGCCGCGCGCCGCGCGGAGAGGAGTCGCATGACCGCCGTCCCCAACCCGACGACCCGCCACCCGCTGCCCGGCTTCGACCGGGTCGCCTTCCTCAAGCCCGTGGTCACCTCGCCGACGATCGAGGTCGGGGAGTACACCTACTACGACGATCCCGCCGGTCCGGACGACTTCGAGCGCACCAACGTGCTCTACGCGTACGGACCGGAGCGGCTGGTCATCGGGCGGTACTGCGCCATCGCCGCCGGCACCCGGTTCCTGATGGCCGGCGGCGCTCATCCCACGGTCGGGGTCTCCACCTTCCCGTTCGCCATGTTCGAGGGCGCCTGGCGGGACGCCACGCTGGACCTCGCCATGGGCATGCCGAGCCGGGGCGACACGGTGGTCGGCAACGACGTCTGGTTCGGCTGCGGCTGCCTGGTGATGCCGGGCGTACGGATCGGCGACGGGGCGATCATCGCGGCCGGTTCGGTGGTGACCGCCGACGTCGAGCCGTACACGGTGGTCGGTGGGAACCCGGCGCGGCTGATCCGGCGGCGCTTCGACGACGACGACGTACGGCGACTGCTCGACCTCGCCTGGTGGAACTGGCCGGCGGAGCAGGTGGCCCGGCACGCCCGGATCATCATGGCCGGCACTCCGACCGAGTTGGAACGCGCGGCCCGCGAAGAATGACCCCACCCCGCGCGCCCCCGGGACACCGACCTCGCGCCGCAGATTCACTGAACGAGTGGCGTCGAGGGGCGAAATGGCCACTCCTTCAGCGAAAGAGTGGCCATTTCGATGGGTGGCGGCGCGGGGCCGCGCGGGTCAGCGGCGTGGGGCGGCCGGGGTGGGTTCGGCCAGGTGGGCGCGCAGGCCCTCGCCCTCGATGTCCACGTTTGGCAGGGCCCTGTCCAGCCGGCGCGGCAGCCACCAGGCGCCCCGGCCGAGCAGCGACATCACCGCGGGCACGATGGTCATCCGCACCACGAACGCGTCGATGGCGACACCGATCGCGAGCGCGAAGCCCATCGACTTGATCACCGGATCGTCGAGGAACACGAAGCCGCCGAAGACGGAGATCATGATCAGGGCCGCGGCGGTGACCACCCGGGCGCCGTGCCCCATCCCGTTGATGGTCGCCTGCTGCGCGGTGTCGCCGTGCACGAAGTCCTCCCGCATCCGGGAGACCAGGAAGACCTCGTAGTCCATCGCCAGGCCGAACAGGATGCCGATCAGCAGGATCGGCAGGAAGCTGACCAGCGGGCCGGGCGTGTCCAGGCCGACCAGGTCGGCGAGGTGGCCCTGCTGGAACACCGCCACGGTGATGCCGAAGGTGGCGGCGACCGTGAGCAGGAAGCCCAGCGCGGCCTTGACCGGCACCAGCAGCGAGCGGAAGACGAGCATCAGCAGCAGCACCGAGAGCCCGACCACCAGCAGCAGGTAGACCGGCAGGGCGTCGGAGAGCTTCTCGGAGACGTCGATGCCGATGGCGGTCACGCCGGTCAGCAGCACGTCCACGTCGCGGAACTGGCCGACCGAGTTGCGTACGTCGTTGACCAGGGTCTCGGTGGCCTCGTCGGTCGGGCCCGTCCTCGGCACCACGCCGAGCAGCGCGGTCCGGCCGTCCGGGCTCAGCTGCGGCGGGGCCACCGCGAGGACGTTGTCGGTGCGCTGGAGCAGCGCGGTGACCTGCGGGATCGCGGCCGAGGCGGCCTGCGGCGTGTCCCCGGCGACCACCACCGCGAGCCGGCCGGTGAAGCCCGGCCCGAAGCCCTCGGTGATCAGGTCGTTCGACTCCCGGGCGGGCGACCCGGCCGGCGCCGTGCCCGCGTCGGGCAGCGCCAGCCGCATGTCCGGCGTGGGCAGCGCGAGCAGGCCCAGCCCGAGCAGCCCGACCAGGATCACCGGCACCCGGAACCGGGTGACGGCGCGCGCCCAGCGGAACCCGAAGCCGGAGCGATCCTCGGCGGCCGGTACGGCCGTCGGGGCGTCGTCGTCCGTCCGGTCGCCGGCCGGCACCGAGGCGCGCAGCTTGCGGGGGAGGACCCGGCGGCCGGCGAAGCCGAGCAGGGCGGGCTGGAGGGTGATCGCGACCAGCACCGCGACGGTGACCGTGGCGGCGGCGGCCAGACCCATGACGGTCAGGAACGGGATGTTCACCACGGCCAGCCCGGCCAGCGCGATGACCACGGTGGCGCCGGCGAAGAGCACCGCCGATCCGGCGGTGCCCACCGCGCGGCCCACCGCCTCGTCCGGCGGCAGCCCTTCGAGCAGGTTCTGCCGGTAGCGCGAGGTGATGAACAGCGAGTAGTCGATGCCGACCGCGAGGCCGAGCATCAGGGCGAGGATCGGCGCGGTGCTGGTCAGGTCGACCACGCTGCTGAGCGTGAAGAGCCCGGCCATGCCGACGCCCACGCCGATCAGCGCGTTGAGCATGGTCATCCCGGCCGCCACCAGCGACCCGAAGGTGACCACCAGGACGATCGCGGCGATCGCGACGCCGATCGCCTCGGTCGAGCCGACCTCCGGCACGGCGTTGAGCACCTCGCCGCCGGGCGCGACCTGCCAGCCCTGGGCCTCGGCCCGCGCGCCGACCTGCTCGTACGCGTCGCGCTGGGTGTCGGTCACCTCGTCGGCGCCGGTGGCGAACTGCACCTGGACCAGCGCGTAGCGGCCGTCCGGGGACACCGCCCCCACCTGGAACGGGTCGACGGCGCCGACGGCGCCGGGCAGCGTCGCGGCCTCCTGGGTGAGTTCCTTCACCACGGCCTGCCCCTGCGGGCTGCCGAGCGCGCCGTCGGCCGGCGCCTTGACCGCGATCGTGCCGGTCGCGCCGCTGGCCTCCGGGAACTGCTCGGCGAGCAGGTCGAGGGCACGCTGCGACTCGGTACCGGGCATGGTGAAGTTGTCAGCGATCGGGCCGCGCAGGGTCGCGGCGGCCAGGCCGAGACCGACGAGTACGACGAGCCAGATCGCCGCGACGAGTCGCCGCCGGCGCATCGAGCCCCGACCGAGCCGGTAGAGCAGGGTGGCCATGAGTTCCTTGTCCTCGTGTCGTGGATGGTTGGGAACGAGTCAGTCGACGGGCTCCAGCGCCCGCCGGACGAGTGCCAGCAGCGCGTCGCGCAACTCCTCGTCAGGTACGTCGGCGAACTCGCCGCACGCCTCGGAGATGCCGGCGAGCACCACCAGCGCCGCGATCCGGGCGGCGGGGCGCTCCGGGTGCCCGGCGAGCGCCTCGATCAAACGCTCGGAGATCCGTTGGATGTGCGCGAAGGCCGGCTGCTGGAGCAGCTCCGGGAACTCCCCCCGGAGCAGGGCGATCTCACGCCGGAAGCGGACCGCGAGATCGACGAAGCCCTCGGCGGCCACCCGCTGGGCGGCCGCGCCGTGGTGCGCGGCGATCCGCTCGTCGAGCGCTCGGAGGACGTCGATCGCCGGAGCCATCAGCTCGGTGAGGATGGCGTCCTTGTTGGCGAAGTGGTAGAGCACGGCCGCCTTGGAGCAGCCCACCTCGCCGGCGATGTCCTGCAGCGAGGTGCCCCGGTAGCCGCTGACCGCGAACCGCCGCGCCGCCGCGGCCATGATCTCGTCGCGCGTCTCCGGTACCACCCGTGCCATGCCGGTCACCCCCGAACCAGCATGCCTGACCGATCGGTCAGATGCTGACCGATCGGTCAGACCGATCCGGTGGCGTTCACCACACGGGACGGCCCGGCCGGGCCCGCCGCACGGTCCGCCGGCCGGCTCAGCTCGGGGCGCCGTGCTCCCGGTCGTACGCGGCCCGCGCCTCGGCGATCGCCGTCCGGTGCCGCTCGGCCCAGTTGGTCAGCGTGACCAGCGACTCGTAGAGCTCCAGGGCGATCGGGGTGGCGGTGTACTCCACCTTCGGTGGCACCGTCGGGTACACCCGGCGGTGCAGCAGGCCGTCCCGCTCCAGGTTGCGCAGGGTCAGCGTGAGCATCCGCCGGCTGATCCCCTCCACGCACCGCTCCAGCTCGGTGAAGCGCACCGGGCCCTGGGAGGCGGCGACCAGGATGCCGATGCTCCACTTGCCGCCCACCCGGTCGAGCACCTCGCGGACGGTGCACGCCCGGGCCTGCCCCGGGGTGAACGGGGCGTCGCCGGCGGCGCACGCCTGGCCCCGGTCGACGCTCACGGGCACACCGCTGTTCCCCTGGGACATCAAAGTGCCTCCTTACGCTCCGCCTCATGGTCACAGAGGATGGCTTCGGTAACAAACCATGCACCTAGGGGGAGCTCTCGATGATCCGTACCGTTCCGTCCCGCTGGTCGGCGCTGCTGGTGCTCTGCGCCGGCAGCCTCATGATCATCCTGGACGGCAGCATCGTCGCGGTGGCGCTTCCTGCGATCCAGCGCGATCTCGGCTTCACCGCCACCGGGCTGGCCTGGGTGGTCAACGCCTACCTGGTCGCCTTCGGCGGGCTGCTGCTGCTCGCCGGGCGCCTCGGCGACCTGCTCGGCCGCCGCCAGGTCTTCCTCGCCGGGGTGGCGTTGTTCACCCTCGCCTCGCTGCTCTGCGCGGTGGCGACCGGGCCGGCGGTGCTGGTCACCGCCCGCTTCGCCCAGGGGGTCGGCGGGGCGCTCACCATGGCGGTCGGCCTCGGCATGATCGTCCGGCTCTTTCCGGAACCGGCCGAGCGGGCCCGGGCGATCGCGGTGTTCAGCTTCACCGGGGCCGCCGGCGCTTCGATCGGCATGCTCGCCGGCGGCGTGCTCACCGACCTGGCCGGCTGGCCCGCGATCTTCCTGATCAACCTGCCGATCGGGCTGGTCATCCTGGTCGCCGCGGTGCGTCGGATCGCGCCGGACCGGGGCCTCGGGCTGCGCGCCGGCCTGGACCTGCTCGGCGCGGTGCTGGTCACCGCCGGCCTGATGGCCGCGGTGCTGGCGATCGTCGGCACCGGCGAGCACGGCTGGACCTCGGCCCGCACGCTCGGCGCGGCCGGGCTCGCCGCCGTCCTGCTCGGCGGCTTCGCGGTCCGGCAGCGGACGACCGCCACCCCGCTGCTGCCGCCCCGGCTGCTGCGTGCGCCCGACCTGGTCGCCGCGAACACTGTCCAGTTCCTCATGGTGGCCGCGTTCTTCGGCTTCCAGTTCCTGCTCGCCCTGGAACTCCAGTTGGTCCTCGCCCTGGACGCGGCCGCCACCGGGCTGGCCTTCCTGCCCGCCCCGGTGATGATCGCGGTGGTCTCGCTCGGCCTCGCCGGCCGGCTGGTGGCCCGGTTCGGCGCCCGGGCCGTGCTGCTCACCGGGCTGGCCCTCGCCGTGGTCGGCTTCCTGTTGCTGGCCCGGTTGCCGGTCGACGGCAGCTACCCGGTCGACGTGCTCCCGGCGATGCTGGTCTTCGGCGCCGCCGGCGGCCTGACCCTGCCGGCGGTGACCACGCTGGCCATGGCCGGCGCGGGCGAGGCCGACGCCGGGCTCGCGTCGGGGCTGGCGAACACCACCCAGCAGGTCGGCGGCGCGCTCGGGCTGGCCGCGCTCGCCACCCTGGCGGCCACCCGCACCGAAGGCCTGCGGGGCGCCGGCTGGACCGGGACCGCCGCCCTCGCGGCCGGCTACCGGACCGCCTTCGCCGTGGCCGCCGCCCTGGTCACCGCCGCTCTGCTGGTCGCGGTGGCCACCCTCCGCCGGCGCTCAACGACGGGCGACCGGTCGACGGTCGCCGGCGCGGACAGCCCGGCCCGGCCCGGCCCGTCGGTCAGCGTCGCCGCCGAGCCGGGGTCGGCCTCCGGTGGCGCCGGTTCGTCGGTCGGGGCTGCCGAGGAGACCGGGAACCTCTCCCGGCGGCGGTGGGTCAGCCCGGCTCGGCGGCGCCCAGCACGGCGAGCAGCGCGTCGAGGGCGGCGGAATAGGCGTGCCCGGGCGGGGTGGCGTAGCCGACGACCAGGCCCGGCGGGCCGGCGCCCGGGCGGTGCCGGTGAGCGGCCAGCCCGCCCAGGGCCAGCCCGCGCCGCGCCGCCTCGGCCAGCAGCGCCGCCTCGCCCGGTCCGTCCGGCGGCAGGTGCAGCAGCGCGTGCAGGCCGGCGGAGACGCCGCCCACCCGGTACCGCCCGCCGGCCGCGTCGAGCCGGTCGAGCAGCAGGTCGCGGCGACGACGGTAGTGCCGGCGAACCGCCCGGATCTGCCGGTCGTAGCCGTGACTCGTGATCAGGTCGGCGAGCGCCAGTTGGCCGATCGTCTCCGAGTGCAGGTCCAGGTGCCGCTTCGCCTCGACCACCGGCTCGACCAGCCGGGCCGGCAGCACCAGCCAGGCCAGCCGCAGCGCCGGGCCGAGGGTCTTGGCGGCGGTGCCCACGTACGCCACCTGCTCGGGTGCCGTGCCCTGCACCGCACCCACCGGCTGCCGGTCGTAGCGGAACTCGCCGTCGTAGTCGTCCTCCACCACCAGCGCGTAGCGGTCCCGCGCCCAGCCGGTCAGCGCGTGCCGGCGCTCGGGCGCCAGGGTGACCCCGGTCGGGTACTGGTGGGCCGGCGTCACCACCGCGGCGGCGACCCCGGCCAGCCCGCCGGTGCCGAGCAGGTCGGTGCGGGCGCCGCGGTCGTCGACCGGTAGCGGCAGCACGCTGCCGCCGTGCCGGCGGGCCACCTCCCGGTGGAAGGCGAGCCCTGGGTCCTCCATCGCCAGCACCGGCCGGCCCGCGTCGCGCAGCACGCCCACCAGCAGCGCCAGTGCCTGCACGTACCCGGTGGTGACGACGATCCGGTCGGGGTCGGCCAGCACCCCCCGGGCCCGGCCCAGGTAACCGGCGAGCGCGGTGCGCAGCTCGATGCGCCCACGCGGGTCGCCGTAGCCGTAGGCGCTCGCCGGGGCGGCGGCCAGCGCCCGCCGGGTGGCTCGCAGCCAGGCGGTCACCGGGAAGGCGGCCACGTCGGGGCTGCCCGGTCGCAGGTCGTAGCGGGGCGCGACCGGGCCCGGCGGGGCGGCGGCCGGCGGCGGCGCGGTGCGCAGCAGCGGGCTCACCTCGGTGCCGGCGCCCACCCGGGCCACCAGCCAGCCCTCGGCGATCAGCTGGTCGTACGCCGCGCTGACCGTGCCGCGGGAAACGCCCAGCTCGGCGGCGAGCGTGCGGGTGGCGGGCAGCCGGGTCGCCGGGGCCAGCCGCCCGTCCCGGATCGCCTCCCGGAGCGCGCGTTCCAGCCCGGCGCGGCGGCCGGCCGTCGCGTCCAGCTCCAGGTGCAGGTCGACCCCGAAAGCGGCCCAGTCCATCGGCACGGAATTGGAGCTTAGAGCGGGCCGTCGGCCGGTCGAGAATCGGTGGATGACCGCCACCCCGACGGGTCGGGCGGCGGCGCTGCGCGCGCTGCACCGCCCCGGTGACCCGCTGATCCTGCCCAACGCCTGGGACGCCGGCTCGGCCCGGGCCGTCGTCGCCGCCGGTTTCCCGGCCGTGGCGACCAGCAGCGCCGCCGTCGCCGAGTCGCTCGGCCACGCCGACGGCGAGACCACCCCGGTCGGCGAGATGTTCGCCGCGGTCGCCCGGATCACCCGGGCGGTCGCCGTCCCGGTCACCGCCGACCTGGAGCGGGGGTACGGGCTGCGCCCGGCCGAACTGGTGGAGCGACTGCTCGCCGCCGGGGCGGTCGGGCTCAACCTGGAGGACTCCGACCCGCGGACCGGCGCGCTGGTTGACGCCGAGGAGCAGGCCGACCTGCTGACCGAGGTGCGGGCGGCGGCCGACGCGGCGGGGGTGCCGGTGGTGCTCAACGCCCGGGTGGACGTCTTCCTGCGGCCCGCCGGGGACCCGGCCGAACGGTTGGCCGAGGCGGTCCGCCGGGGCCGGCGCTACCTCGCCGCCGGCGCGGACTGCGTCTACCCGATCATGCTGGCCGACCCGGGCGAGCTCCGGAGTTTCGTCGAGGCGGTGACCGGCCCGGTGAACGTGCTGGCCCGTCCGGGCGCCCTCGGCCGGGCCGGCCTGGCCGCGCTCGGGGTGGCCCGGGTCAGCCACGGATCCGGCCTTTACGCCGCCACCCGCGCGTACACCGCCCGGCTGCTCGACGCCGTGGCGGCCGGCGACCCACCGACGGCGCCCTGACCCGCCGGGGCGGCCTTCCCCCGACCGTCGCCGCGCCCGGTGGACCGCCGGCCGCCGGGCGCCGGTCGGGCCCGGTTGACCGCCGGCGACCGGACGTGCCCGGTTGGCCGCCGGTCGTGTCCGGTTGACCGCCGGCCCGCGGGCCGGGAAGGTGATCGGATGGGCGGGGCTGACGAGAACCGGGCCGGGGTGGCGCTGACCAACCTGGACCAGGCGCTGTTCGACGGGGCCGACGCGACCAAGCGGGATCTGGTCGACTACCTCGACGCGGTCCGGGACCGGCTGCTGCCGCAGCTGCGGGACCGACCGCTGTCGGTGATCCGGGCGCTGCGCGGGCAGGCGCCGTTCATGCAGAAGAACCTGCCGAAATACACCCCGGACTGGGTGCGCCGCACCCCGGTGTGGGCCGAGGCGTCGCACCGCGAGGTGTCGTACGCGCTCTGCGACGACCACCGCACCCTGCTCTGGTTCGCCAACCAGCGGGCGGTGGAGTACCACCCCACCCTGGCCACCGTCGCCGACCTGCACCACCCGACCCACCTGGTGCTCGACCTCGACCCGCCGGAGGGGGACTCGTTCGCCCTGGCGGTGGCCGCCGCCCGGCTGGTCC
Organism: Micromonospora sp. CNZ280; assembly: GCF_011759515.1. Lineage (NCBI taxonomy): Bacteria > Bacillati > Actinomycetota > Actinomycetes > Micromonosporales > Micromonosporaceae > Micromonospora > Micromonospora sp. CNZ280. Next base: position 896,538 of record NZ_JAAOYP010000001.1, on the reverse strand, counting down.
GGCAGGCGCTCGCCGACTGCGGGCTGGCCGGGGCGGTCAAGACCAGCGGGGCCAAGGGAGTGCACGTCTTCGTGCCGGTGGCGGCCGGCGCCACCGCCGTGGACATGGCCGCCGCCACCCGGGCGGTCGCGGCCCGTGCCGAGCGGCTCGATCCGGCGCTGGCCACCACCGCCTTCATCCGCGAGGACCGGGGCGGCAAGGTCTTCGTGGACTCCACCCGCGCCGGCGGGGCGACGGTGGTGGCCGCGTACAGCCCGCGGCTGCGGCCGGGGGTGCCGGTGTCGTACCCGGTCGGCTGGGCCGACCTGGGCGACGTCACGCCGGCCGACTTCACCATCCGTACCGTGCCCGGCCTGGTCGCCGACCGCGACCCGTGGGCCGAGCAGATGCCCGGGCCACAGCCGCTCCCGGCGGACCTGGTCGCCGAGGGCCACACCATCCCGGTCGCCCGGGTCCAGGCCATGCACGAGGGCAAGCGCCGGGCCCGCGCCCGCCGCGCCGCCGGCTGAGCGACACCGACCCACGCCCGGCGCCCGGTCCGGCCGGTCGGCGGGCGACGGTCGGCACGGCGTCTCCGTATCCTGGGCCGATGCCGCACGACACGGTGTTCGCCGAGCACCGCCCGCTCCTGGTGGCCGTCGCCTATCGGGTGCTGGGTCGGGCCAGCGATGCCGAGGACGTGGTGCAGGACGCCTGGCTGCGCTGGAGCGGTGTCGACCTCGAACAGGTCGAGGACCCGGAGGGCTACCTGGTCCGGGTGACCACCCGGCTGGCCATCGACCGGCTGCGCAGCGCGGTCGCCCGGCGCGAGTCGTACGTCGGGCCGTGGCTGCCCGAGCCGGTGCTCACCGCGCCCGACGTCGCCGACGACGTGGCCCGGTCCGAGTCGGTGTCGCTGGCCATGCTGCTCGTCCTGGAGTCGTTGTCGCCACTGGAGCGGGCGGTCTTCGTGCTGCACGAGGCATTCGGCTACTCGCACAACGAGATCGCCGGTATCGTCGACCGGAGCCCGGAGTCGGTACGCCAGACGGCGGTCCGCGCGCGCGAGCACGTGAGCAGACGCCGCCGGCGCTATGACACCGATCGGGCGACCCGGCGCAAGGTCACCGAGTCGTTCCTGGCGGCCAGCACCGGCGGCGACCTGACCGCCCTGATGGCGGTCCTCGCGCCCGACGTCCGGTTGGTCTGCGACGGTGGTGGCCTGGCCCCCGCGCCGCGCAAGGCGATCGACGGCAGCGAGCTGGTGGCGCGGGCGCTGGTCACGTTCGCCGGACGCATGCCGGAGTCGCCGCGCGTGGTGATCGCGGAGGTCAACGGCGGCCCCGGTGCGATCATCTACTCCGCCGAGACCCCGGTGGCGGTCATCGTGCTGCACCTGGTGGACGGCCGCGCCCGGGAGATCCACCTGGTCGGCAACCCGGAGAAGCTCACCGCCGTCGGCGGAATGTGACGCGGGTCATGCCACCTCACGCGGCGGCGCGCGGCCTCGTCCGTGGGGCATGACGAACACACGGCAGACGCGAATCGTGGTTATCGGCGCCGGATACACCGGCATGCTGGCGGCGCTCGGCGTGGCACGCCGAGCCCGGGGCCGGGTGACCGTGACCCTGGTCAACCCCTGGGAGCGGTTCACCGAACGGCTGCGGATGCACCAGCTCGCGACCGGGCAGCCGCTCGCCGAGCACCGCATCCCGGAGCTTCTGGCCGGCACCGGGATCACCTTCGTCGAGGGCTGGGCGACCGGCATCGACACGCTCGCCCGCACGGTCCGGGTGTCCGACTCGGACGGTGAGGTCGCACTGGACTACGACAATCTCGTCTACGCGATCGGCAGCACCACCGACACCGCCCGCGTTCCGGGTGCCGAGCACGCCTTCACCCTGAGCAGTCCGGCGGACGCGAGGCGGATGGCCGCACACCTCGGGGCCGCGGGTCGGAGCACCTTCCTGGTGTGCGGAGGCGGGCTGACCGGGATCGAGACGGCGGCCGAGATCGCCGAGTCCTGCCCGGACGTCACGGTGACGCTGCTGACCCGGGGCGAGCCGGGCGCGATGATGGGCGCCCGGGCCCGCGGCTATCTGCGGGCGTCACTCGACCGGTTGGGCGTGATCGTCCGCACCGGTGTCGAGATCGCCAAGGTGCTGCCGGAAGGCGTGGAACTCGCCGGGGGTGAGGTCGTGCCGGCTGACGGCACGCTGTGGACGACCGGGGTGCGGGTGCCGCCGCTGGCCACGGAGGCCGGGATCGTCACCGACGACACCGGCCGGATCGTCACCGACGCCACCCTGCGCTCCGTGTCGCACCCGGAGATCTACGCCATCGGCGATGCCGCCGCGGTTCGGCAGGCGTACGGCGTCATCCACGGCACCTGCCAGAGCGGCCTGCCGACCGCCGCCCACGTCGCCGGGAGCATCGCCCGTCAGGTGCGCGGCAAGGCGCTCCGGCCGTTCCGGTTCGGCTACCTGCACCAGCCGGTCAGCCTCGGGCGTCGGGACGCGGTGATCCAGTTCACCTACCCCGACGACACTCCGCGGCGGTGGCTGCTCACCGGCCGGGCGGCCGTGCTCTACAAGGAGACCGTCAGCAGCAGCCCGATCACGATGTACGGGCTGGCGAAACGGATCGGCATCTCGGCCCGGATGCTGAGCACGAGCGGCGGCCGGCGTAACCGGCCGCTGACCTGACAGGTTCGGTGACCGGCGCCGGTTGGAGTGCCGCCAGCGGGATTCGACCCTGCGCTCCCGCCTCCGGAAGGGCGATGTTCCACCCGCGATCATCTCGGGTTGACCAGGGCGGACGCGCCACGACGCAGGCGATGGCGGGCGAGTTCGGCCCGAATGCGGCGCAGGGCACTCGCCGAACGTGCCGGGCAGTGGCTCCCCGCCAACGAGCCGGTGACGTGTGTCGCTGCCGCGCTACGGCACGTATTCGGCACAGACGCCCGCCATCGGCCACTGACGGCCGGACGCCGTCGGCCGCACGATGAAGGCCCCTGACCGGGTCTCCCTGGTCAGGGGCCTTCAGTGCTGGTTGTCAGGGTGCCCCCGGCAGGATTCGAACCTGCGCCCCCGCCTCCGGAGGGCGGTGCTCTATCCCCTGAGCTACGGGGGCTCAGCGACTGGAGAAGACTAGCAAACCTCCTCCGCGAACGACGAATCGGTATCCGGGCCGCGCGTCGCGCCGGCCGGGCGGGGGCTCCCGCGGGCCCGCACCGTCGATCCCGGTGCGGGTGCCGCAGCCCCCCACGGGCGTACGCGTCCCCGCGCGTGCGTCGTCCCGCCCGACCAGGCTGGAGCCTCGACGTCGACGAGGCCGCACCGACCTTGACCGGCCGACCGGCCGCGGCGGGACGCCGACGCTCCCGTTCGCCTCGGCGGGAGGTGGACGGGAGCGTCGGCGGCGGTCAGGCCGCGACGGCGCGACCGCAGCTGGGCAGGGGGTGCAGGACGATGCGGCGGGGCAGCCGGCGCGGCCACTCGTTGCGGGGCCACGAGCCGTCCACGATGAGGTGCACCGTCCGCTGCTCCTCGCCGCTGAGCCGGAGCACGAACTCGCGGGGGAGCGGCGGGTCGACCGACGGCGTCGTGATCATGAAACGCACCCGGCCGCGGGACGAGACGGCGGAGATCACGTCGGCCGCCGGCATGGTGCCGCGCAGCCGCACCCGGCCGATCCAGTAGACCTCGGCGAGGTGTTCCTGGGCCGCCCGGGTGATCGCCGGGTACTCGCTGCGTACCCAGCGCTCGACCGCGCCCACGCAGAGCCCGCAGGCCCGTTCCCGGGGCTCCCGCGGACCCAACCCCCAGGCCCGCAGGTACGCCCCGACCGCGCCGGCGTCCAACGACAGGTCGAACCGGCGCTGGATGAGCGTCTGGAGGCTCTGCCGCGTCCACAGCTCCTCGTCCAGGCCGAACTCGTCGGGGTGGACGCCCCGCAGCACGTCGATCAGTTCGAGTTCCTGTTCGCGGCTGAGCGTTCCCGGCTCGCCCGGCCGCTGTCCGCGACGGGCGGCTGCCACCGCCCCGTCACCGCCGATGGTGTGGCGCCGGCACCAGCTGGTGACCGAACGCCGCGCGTCTCTGAGTGCAACCCCCACGTCCTGCGCAACGAGCCCGAATCGCAACTGGTCACGATATGTGCGGAGAAAACTCCCTTAGCCACGCAATCGCCCACACTCTCCAAACTACCCCAAAACCCCCAAACCCGCCCACCCCTCCCGCTCGGAAAAATGATCAAGAGGTTTGCGTCGGCCGGCGGGGCCGGCGATGACGCAAACCTCTTGATCGACGAGGAGGCGCGGGGTGGGTCAGCCGTTGAGGCGCTTGAGGGCGTTCTGGAGGTTGGTGAGGTCGGTCTGCTGGGTGTTCTTCATGGTCTGGGCGGTGCGGACGACGTCCGGTTCGTCGGTGGCGTCGAGCACCGCGTCGATCATGTGGATGCCGCCCAGGTGGTGCTTGATCATCATGTTCAGGAACCGGACCTCCAGGTCGCGCCCCTGGGCCCCGCGCAGCGCCGCCATCTCCTCCGGCGTCGCCATCCCCGGCATCAGCCCGTTCTTGACCGTCATCGCGCCGTCCGGCATCCAGGACATCGGCGGCTGCGAGCCGGTCGGGTCCAGCTCCCAGGACCGCAGCCAGGACTGCATCGCGCCCATCTCGCCCTGCTGGCCGAGCGCGATGTCGCCGCCGATGCTGCGGACCTCGGGGTCGGTGGCCCGCTGGAAGGCGATCAGCCCCATCTCCACCGCCTGGGCGTGGTGGGTGGTCATGTCCCGGGCGAAACCGGCCTCCACCGACGCGTCACCGGGGCGGGTCAGTCGGGGGGTCAGCAGGCCGCCGGCGTACCCGAGGAGCAGCCCGACCACGACGGCGAGGGCCAGGGCAACCACGCCCCACCGGCGCCCGGTGTCCGGGCGCTCCGGCGGGGTCGGTTCGCCGAGGCTCGGGGTCTCGGTCGTGGTCGGTGCGCTCATCGTCCCCTCAGCCCTGCGGCATCGTCGCGCCGTCGCGCGGCGTGGTGCCGGTCGCGGTGATGCCCTGGTTGCACAGCGCGGTCGGCCCCTCGATCGAGGCGTTCACCCGCAGCGTCTTGATGAAGTCGTCGATCCGGCTGTCGTCGGCGTTGTCGACCTTGAGCTGGTAGCCCCAGGCCTGTAGCGAGATCGGCTTGTCCAGCCCCTCGTACGGGCTGAGCATGGTCTTCTCCACGCCCTCGACCTTGCCACGCAGCTTGGCCACCTGGTCGGCGGGCAGGTCCGGACGGTAGGTGATCCACACGGTGCCGTGCTCCAGGCTGTGCACCGCGTGCTCGTTGGCGATCGGGGCGTCGTAGACGTCACCCATGCAGTTCTGCCACGACGCGTTGTGCGGGCCGGCGACCGGCGGGCTGATCTCGTACTTGATCGGGCCGGCCTGGTGGTTGCTGCCCTTGACGAGTTCCTTGTCCAGCTCGCGGTAGTTCACGATGCCGGAGATGTCGGCCGCCCGGTCCTCCCACGGCTTCGAGCCCTGGAATGCCGCCCACGCGCCGTAGCCGATGATCGACGCGGCGAGCACGCCCACGGCGACGAAGAGCGCGATCGGGCCCCAGGACCGGCCCTGGCTGACCTTGACCGGGGTGACCGGCTTGCGGCCCTTGCCGCCAGCGCCCGGACGGGGACCGGTCGCCTTGCCGGACCCGGCCTTGCCACCGGCCGGCTTGCCGGCAGCGGCCGGCCGGGCCGCCGGCTTCTTGCCGGTGCTGACCACGGTCGGACGGCGCTGCTCGCCGCCCGGGGTGCTGATGCTCATCGTGCCTCGTCAGGTCGGTCGGTCAGGGGAGCCGGCGGTCGGAGTTCACATGCTGGGTCGCCGCCGCGGGTGCCGAGTCTACCCCCGATAACATGGTTCGGTGACTCCCGCAGAACTCGCCGAGGTCGTCCTCTCCGCAGCCCACGCCGTCTTCACCGAGCGGGGCCTGGATCGCTCCGCCCTGCCGGAGCGGACGGCGGTGGAGCGACCCCGCAACCCCGAGCACGGCGACTACGCCTCGACGCTGGCGCTGCAGCTCAGCAAGAAGGTGGGCGTCCCGCCGCGGGAGCTCGCCGGCGCCCTCGCCGAGCAGCTCGGCCGGGCCGCCGGGGTCAAGTCGGTGGAGATCGCCGGACCGGGCTTCCTCAACATCCGGCTGGACGCCGCCGCCGCCGGCCAGCTCGCCCGGTCGATCGTCGAGGCCGGTCCGGAGTACGGCCGCAGCGACCGGCTCGCCGGGCAGCGGATCAACCTGGAGTTCGTCTCGGCCAACCCGACCGGTCCGGTGCACATCGGCGGGGTCCGCTGGGCCGCCGTCGGCGACGCGCTGGGCCGGCTGCTGCGCGCCACCGGTGCCAACGTGGGCACCGAGTACTACTTCAACGACGCCGGCTCGCAGATCGACCGGTTCGCCCGCTCGCTGCTCGCCGCCGCCCGGGGCGAGCCGACCCCGGAGGACGGCTACGCCGGGGCGTACCTCGGGGAGATCGCCGCGGCGGTCCAGGCCCGCCGGCCGGACGTGCTCACCCTGGACGACGCGGCGGCCCAGGAGGTCTTCCGGGTCGAGGGCGTGGCGCTGATGTTCGACGAGATCCGCTCGTCGCTGCGCGACTTCGGGGTCGAGTTCGACACCTACTTCAACGAGAAGGACCTGCACGACCGGGGCGAGCTCGACCTGGCGCTGAGCCGGCTGCGGGAGCAGGGGCACGTCTTCGAGGCCGAGGGCGCCATCTGGCTGCGCACCACCGAGTTCGGCGACGACAAGGACCGGGTGCTGCGCAAGTCCAACGGCGACTGGACCTACTTCGCCGCCGACTGCGCCTACTACCTCGACAAGCGCGAGCGCGGCTTCGAGCGGGTGGTCATCATGCTCGGCGCCGACCACCACGGCTACATCGGCCGGATGAAGGCGATGGCCGCCTGCTTCGGCGACGACCCGGAGCGCAACCTGGAGATCCTCATCGGCCAGCTGGTCAACCTGGTCCGTGACGGCGCACCGATGCGGATGAGCAAGCGCGCCGGCACCGTCGTCACCCTGGAGGACCTGGTCGACGCGATCGGGGTCGACGCGGCCCGCTACGCGCTGGCCCGCTACTCCAGCGACTCCCCGATCGACATCGACGTCGAGTTGTGGACCCGGGCCACCCGCGACAACCCGGTCTACTACGTGCAGTACGTGGCCGCCCGGACGGCCAGCGTGGGGCGCAACGCCGCCGAGGTCGGGCTCACCCGGGGCGCCGCCGCCGCGTTCCGTCCCGAGCTGCTCGACCACGAGAAGGAGAACGAGCTGCTCAAGGCGCTCGCCGAGTTCCCCGCCGTGGTGTCCACCGCGGCCGAGCTGCGCGAGCCGCACCGGGTGGCCCGCTACCTGGAGGACCTCGCCGGGGCCTATCACCGGTTCTACGACAACTGCCGGATCCTGCCGCGCGGCGACGAGGAGGTCACCGACCTGCACCGGGCCCGGCTCTGGCTCAACGACGCCACCCGCACGGTGATCGCCAACGGGCTCTTCCTGCTCGGCGTCTCCGCGCCCGAGAGGATGTGACATGCGAGCCCACGAGGCCGGTGCGCTGCACGGCGACATCGGCAACCGCGGTCCGGCCTGGCTGCGTACGCCGGCCGACGTCAACGCCCTGGTACCGCTGTTGTGGCCGCGCAACGTGGCGCGCGGCGCGGACGGTGCGCTCACCGTGGCGGGCCTGGACGTGCGCGGCCTCGCCGCCGAGTTCGGCACCCCGACGTACGTGCTGGACGAGGACGACCTGCGCTCGCGCTGCCGCGACTTCCGGGCCGCCTTCCCGGACGTCGACGTCTACTACGCCGGCAAGGCGTTCCTCTGCCGTGCCGTGGTGCGGATGATCGACGAGGAGGGCCTGCACCTCGACGTGTGCAGCGGCGGCGAGCTGGCCACCGCGCTGGCCGCCGGGATGTCACCGGAGCGGATCGGCTTCCACGGCAACAACAAGTCGGTCGCCGAGCTGACCCGGGCGGTGGACGCCGGGGTGGGCCGGATCATCGTCGACTCGTTCACCGAGATCGACCGGCTCAGCGCGCTGGCCCGCGAACGCGGCGTCCGGCCGAAGGTGCTGGTCCGGGTCACCGTCGGCGTGGAGGCGCACACCCACGAGTTCATCGCCACCGCGCACGAGGACCAGAAGTTCGGGTTCTCGCTGGCCGGCGGGGCCGCCGCGGCGGCCGCCTTCAAGATCCTCGACGAGGACGTGCTGGAACTGCGCGGCCTGCACTCGCACATCGGGTCGCAGATCTTCGACGCCAGCGGCTTCGAGGTCTCCGCCCGCCGGGTGCTCGCCCTGCAGGCGCAGATCCGCGACGCGCGCGGGGTGGAACTGCCCGAGCTGGACCTCGGCGGCGGCTTCGGCATCGCGTACACCACGCAGGACGACCCGGCCGCGCCGCACGACCTGGCCAAGCGACTGCGCAAGATCGTCGACGGGGAGTGCGCGGCCGAGCGGCTGGCCGTGCCGCGGCTCTCCATCGAGCCGGGTCGGGCCATCGTCGGGCCGGCCGTGTTCACCCTCTACGAGGTCGGCACGGTCAAGGACGTGGACGGCATCCGGACGTACGTCAGCGTCGACGGCGGGATGAGCGACAACATCCGCACCGCGCTCTACGACGCGTCCTACTCCGCCACCCTGGCGTCCCGGGCGTCGGCCGCCGAGCCGATGCTCGCCCGCGTGGTGGGAAAGCATTGTGAGTCCGGGGACATCGTGGTGAAGGATGAATTCCTGCCCGCCGACGTGCAGCCCGGAGATCTTGTCGCGGTGCCCGGCACCGGTGCCTACTGCCGGAGCATGGCCAGCAACTACAACCACGTGCCCCGCCCCCCGGTGGTCGCGGTGCGCGGCGGCCAGGCGCGTGTGATCGTCCGGCGGGAGACCGAAGAGGACCTGCTCGCATTGGATGTTGGATGACGTCACCTGTGCGCCTGGCGCTGCTCGGCTGTGGCACGGTCGGTGGTGAGGTGGTCCGGCTGCTGCACGAGCAGTCGGCCGACCTCGCCGCCCGGATCGGCGCCCCGATCGAGATCGCCGGCATCGCCGTCCGTCGGCCCGGCCGCGACCGCGGCGACCTGCCGGTCGATCCGGCGCTGTTCACCACCGACGCGCTCGGCCTGGTCAAGCGCGACGACGTCGACGTCGTGGTCGAGGTGGTCGGCGGCATCGAGCCGGCCCGCGGCTGGCTGGTCGAGGCGCTGCGCGCCGGCAAGAGCGTGGTGACCGCGAACAAGGCGCTGCTCGCCGAGGACGGCGCGGCGCTGCACGACGCGGCGGCCGAGGGCGGCGGCGACCTCTACTACGAGGCGTCCGTGGCCGGGGCCATCCCGCTGCTGCGCCCGCTGCGCGAGTCGCTGCACGGCGACCGGATCACCCGGGTCACCGGCATCGTCAACGGCACCACCAACTTCATCCTCTCCGCCATGGACGCCACCGGCGCCGGCTTCGCCGAGGCGCTGGAGGAGGCGACCGAGCTGGGGTACGCCGAGGCCGACCCCACCGCCGACGTGGAGGGCTTCGACGCCGCGGCCAAGGCGGCCATCCTGGCCTCGCTGGCGTTCCACACCCGGGTGAGCGCGGCCGACGTGCACCGGGAGGGCATCACCGAGGTGACCGCCGCCGACGTGGCCAGCGCCAAGGCGATGGGCTGCACGATCAAGCTGCTCTGCATCGCGGCCCGGGGCGCGGACGCCGCCGGCCGGGAGACGGTCAGCGTGCGGGTGCACCCGGCGATGATCCCGCTGACCCACCCGCTGGCCGGCGTCGGCGACGCGTTCAACGCGGTCTTCGTCGAGGCCGAGGCGGCCGGCCAGCTGATGTTCTACGGCCGCGGCGCCGGCGGCGCGCCGACCGCCAGCGCGGTGCTCGGCGACGTGGTGGCGGTCGCCCGCAACCGGCTCGCCGGGGTCCGCGCGGCCAGCGAGAGCGCGTACGCCGACCTGTCGGTACGACCGATGGGGGAGGCGCTGACCCGCTACCACATCAGCCTGGACGTGGCCGACCGTCCGGGTGTGCTGGCCGCGGTGGCCGGGGTGTTCGCCCGGCACGACGTCTCGATCGCGACCGTGCGGCAGGGCTCGGCGGGCGGCACCGCCGCCGGTGGCCGGGGCGACGACGCGGAGCTGGTCATCGTCACCCACGTGGCGCCGGACGCCGCGCTCGCCGCCACCGTGGGCGAGCTGCGCGGGCTGGACATCGTCCGCTCGGTGACCAGCGTGCTGCGGGTCGAGGGCGGGCTGTGACCCGGTCGGCGGGTGCGCTGGCGCTCCCGTCCCGCCAGGTGGTTAATGGCGGGTGCGCCGGGGGCCGTCGGGCGAGGCTGGTCCAGGCTGGACGTGCCCTGGGCGGGGCGTAGCGGCGGAAGCGAGGAGAGCGACATGTGGCGGGGCCTGATCGACGCCTTCCGGGACCGGCTGCCGGTCACCGACGCCACTCCCGTCGTCACCCTGCACGAGGGGGACACCCCGCTGCTGCCCGCGCCGGTGCTCTCCGCCCGGCTCGGCTGCGACGTCCACCTGAAGGTGGAGGGGGCCAACCCGACCGGCTCGTTCAAGGACCGGGGCATGACGCTCGCCGTGTCCAAGGCGGTCGAGGCCGGCAACAAGGCGATCATCTGCGCCTCCACCGGCAACACCAGCGCCTCCGCCGCGGCGTACGCCGCCCGGGCCGGGCTGACCTGCGCCGTGCTGGTGCCGCAGGGCAAGATCGCGCTGGGCAAGCTGGCCCAGGCGCTGGTGCACGGCGCGAAGCTGCTCCAGGTCAACGGCAACTTCGACGACTGCCTGTCGCTGGCCGCGAAGCTCGCCCAGGACTACCCGGTCGCCCTGGTCAACTCGGTCAACATCGACCGGCTGCACGGCCAGAAGACCGCGGCGTTCGAGATCGTCGAGGCGCTCGGCGACGCGCCGGACATCCACTGCCTGCCGGTCGGCAACGCCGGCAACATCTCGGCCTACTGGATGGGCTACGAGGAGGACCTGAGGGACGGCAACGCCACCCGGGCCCCGAAGATGTACGGCTTCCAGGCCGCCGGCGCGGCGCCGATCGTGACTGGCGAGGTGGTACGGGAGCCGTCCACCATCGCCACCGCCATCCGGATCGGCAACCCGGCCAGTTGGACCAGGGCCCTGGACGCCCGGGACGCCTCCGGCGGCCTGATCGAGGCGGTCACCGACCGGGAGATCCTGGCCGCGTACCGGCTGCTGGCCCGGGAGGTCGGCGTCTTCGTGGAACTCGGTAGCGCGGCCAGCGTGGCCGGTCTGCTCCAGCAGGCTGCCGCCGGCCGGGTGCCGGCCGGTTCGACAGTGGTCTGCACGGTCACCGGGCACGGCCTGAAGGACCCGGAGTGGGCGATCTCCACCGCCCCGGCCCCGGTCACCATCGCCAACGACCCCCTGGCCGCCGCCCGCTCCCTCGACCTCGCCTGACTGTAATCCTTCACCGGCCCACCTCCAGGCGCCCGCGCCAGCGCCGGTGATCAAGGGCTTTGAGTCAGATCCGCGGCGCGTCCTGACGCAAATCCCTTGATCAACGGGCCCGGGAGAGGTTGGTCCACACGAGATCCCTCCGGGGGGTGGGGGTCAAGGGGCGGGGTGGGTGGGAGCGGTCCCGTGGGCGGGACGGAGGGCGGGGGCGCGCGGGGTGGGGGAGATCGGGTCGGGCACACTCTCCGTATCCACCCATCCCTCTTCAGGAGCCGAGCCGATGTCGCTGCTCGCCAGATTCAGCCTTGCCAACCGAGGGCTGGTCGCCCTCATCGCGGTGGTGGCCACGGCGTTCGGAGCGTTCGCCGTACCGTCGCTCAAGCAGCAGCTGCTGCCATCGCTGGAGTTCCCGGCCGCGTTCGTGGTGGCCGCCTACCCCGGCGCCGGCCCGGAGATCGTCGAATCGCAGGTCACCGAGCCCATCGAGACCAGCCTCCAGGGCATCCCGGGGCTGGAGGAGGTCACCTCGACCTCCCGCGAGGGCTTCGCGACCGTCCAGGTGCTCTACAAGTTCGGCACCGACCTGGACGACGTGGTCAACAAGATGCAGACCGCGTTGAGCCGGATCGACACACAGTTGCCGGAGAACGTCGACCCGCAGGTCATTGCGGGTAGCACGGACGACCTGCCGGCCGTGGTGCTGGCCGCGTCCGGCGGCGACGACCAGCGCGTGCTCGCCGAGCGGCTGCGCGGCACGGTGGTGGCGGAGCTGGAGGCGATCGACGGGGTCCGGTCGGTCGACGTCACCGGCACCCGGGACCAGGTCGTGGTGATCAGCCCCGACCCGGCGAAGCTGGCGGCGGCGAAGCTCCAGCCCACCGCGATCGGCACCGCGCTGAAGACCAACGGCGTGACGATCCCGGTCGGCACGGTCACCGAAGGCACCGAGGCGCTGCCGGTGCAGGTCGGCACCCCGCTCGGCACGCTGGACGACCTGCGCGGCATCGTGGTCGTCCCGGCGGCGGGCAAGACCGGCCCGGTGCTGCTGGGTGACGTGGCCACCGTCTCCGAGCAGACCGCCCCGGCCACCGCGATCACCCGCACCAACGGCAAGGACAGCCTGGGCATCGCGATCACCGCGAGCCCGGACGGCAACGCGGTGGAGATCTCCCACGAGATCCGCGACCGGCTCGCCCAGCTGCGCGAGGCCTCCGGCGCCGAGTTGACCATCGTCTTCGACCAGGCGCCGTTCGTCGAGAAGTCCATCGAGAGCTTGACCACCGAGGGCCTGCTCGGCCTGGTGATGGCGGTCGTGGTGATCCTGGTCTTCCTGCTGTCGGTACGGTCCACAGTGGTCACCGCGGTCTCCATCCCGCTATCCGTGGTGGTTGCGCTGATCGCGCTCTGGATCGGCGACTACTCGCTCAACCTGCTCACTCTCGGCGCGCTGACCATCGCCGTCGGTCGGGTGGTGGACGACTCGATCGTGGTGCTGGAGAACATCAAACGGCACCTGGAGTACGGCGAGGAGAAGATCCACGCGATCCGCACCGCGGTCCGCGAGGTGGCCGGCGCGGTGACCGCGTCCACCCTGACCACGGTCGCCGTCTTCGCCCCCATCGCCCTGGTCGGCGGTTTCGTCGGGCAGCTCTTCGCGCCGTTCGCGATCACCGTCACGGTGGCCCTGCTCGCCTCGCTGCTGGTCTCGCTGACCGTCATTCCGGTGCTCGCCTACTGGTTCCTGAAGCCGCAGGGCGACACGCCGGACGACGAGGCGGTACGCCGGGCGGCGGAGGAGAATGAGCTGCGCAGCCCGTTGCAGCGGGCGTACCTGCCGGTGATCGGGTTCGCCACCCGGAAGCGGGCCACCCGCTGGATCACCCTGGGGCTCGGCGTGCTGGTGCTGTTCGGCACGTTCGGCCTGTCCCGGCAGCTGGAGACCAACTTCCTCGACGACTCCGGCCAGGACACCCTGAGCATCCGCCAGGAGCTGCCGGTCGGGACCGGGCTGGCCGGCACCGACGCGGCGGCCCGCCAGGTCGAGGCGGTGCTGGAGCGGACCGCGGGCGTCGAGACGTACCAGCTGACCGCCGGGGCCGGTGACACCCCGTGGGCGGGCGGCGGCGGCAACAACGTCGCCACCTGGTCCCTCTCGCTCAGCGACGACACCGACGCCAAGGAGATGCGGGGCATCCTGCGCAAGGAGTTCGACGCCCTCGGCGCGGGCGCGGGCGAGTTCAGCTTCGGTGGCGGGCAGGGCGCCGCGGCCAACCAGATCGAGGTGGTAATCCAGGCCAGCGACCCGGCGACGCTGGACCGGGCCGCCAAGGAGACCCAGGCGGCGCTGGCCGGGATCGCCGGCGTGGAGGACGTCGCCAGCAGCCTGGCCGCCGAGGTGGAGCGGGTGGAGGTGACCGTCGACCGGGTCGCCGCCGGTCGGTTCGGCCTCACCGAGGCGGCCGTCGGCCAGCTGGTGTCGCAGGCCTTCCGCGGCGCCCCGCTCGGCCAGGTGACGCTCGACGGCGGGCAGCGGGACGCGGTGCTGCGGCTGTCCGCCGTGCCGCCGACCACGGTGGAACAGCTGCGCGCGCTGCCGGTCGGCCCGGTGAAGCTGGACGACATCGCCGACATCGCCACCACGGCGGGTCCGCAGCAGGTGACCCGGATCGACGGCGAGCGCAGCGTCTCGGTGACCGGCACGGCCACCGGCTCCAACCTCGGGGCGACCAGCCAGGAGCTGCAGCGCCGGCTGGACGGCATCGACGTGCCGGGCGCGACGTTCCGGATCGGCGGCGTCAGCGCCGACCAGGAGGAGGCCTTCGCCGACCTCGGCCTGGCGGTGCTGGCGGCGATCGCGATCGTCTTCCTGATCATGGTGGCGACGTTCCGGAGCATCACCCAGGCGCTGATCCTGTTGATCTCCATCCCGTTCGCCGCGACCGGCGCGATCGCGCTGCTGCTGGGCACCGGCACCCCGCTCGGCGTGCCGGCGCTGATCGGTGTGCTCATGCTGGTCGGCATCGTGGTGACCAACGCGATAGTGCTGCTGGACCTGGTCAACCAGTACCGGGCCCAGGGCCTCGGCGTGGCCGAGGCGGTGGTCGAGGGCGGACGGCGGCGGCTGCGGCCGATCCTGATGACCGCGGTGGCCACCATCTTCGCGCTGCTGCCGATGGCGTTCGGGCTCACCGGGGAGGGCGGCTTCATCTCCAAGCCGCTGGCCATCGTGGTGATCGGCGGTCTGCTCAGCTCCACGCTGCTGACCCTGATCCTGGTGCCGACGCTCTACGCCATGGTGGAGCACACCAAGGAGTCGATCCGACAGCGGCGCCGGCGTCGCCGGGACGGTTCCGCCGCTGCCACCCCGGCCGAGCCGGCCCCGCCGGTCGAGGGCGGGGAGCCCGCGGCGGAGCGGGAACCGGCAGCCGCCGTCCCGGCCGGCGGGACCGGTGACCGGGAGCGCGCCGAGCCGGCGCCCCGCCCGGCCCCGTCGGCCGCGCTGGTGGACGGCACCGACCAGTTCGAGGTGCTGCGGCTGCCGAAGAGCCGCACCTCGCCGCTGCCGCCGACGGAGTAATCCCGGCCGCACCGCGTACGCCCCCGACGGGTCTCCTGTCGGGGGCGTACGCTGTCCGCGCTCCGACGGTTCCGCGGTGGCCTGACGGGTAGGGTCCGGTCCGTGGCGTCCACCCTCTCGGTCCTCACCCGCAACCGGAACTTCCGCAACCTCTTCCTGGCCGAGCTGGTGGTCTTCGGCGCCGACTGGTTCGTCATGGTGCCGCTGCTCGTGCTCCTGCCGAAGCTGACCGGCAGCGGGGTGTGGGGCGCGCTGGTGCTCGCGGTGGACACCGGGATCGTGGCGCTGCTGCTGCCGTACACCGGCACCGTGGCCGACCGGTTCGACCGGCGGAAGATCATGATCGCGGCCAACGTCGCCGCGCTGTTCGGCGTGCTGCTGCTGCTCGGTGTCCGCGACGCCGGCACCGCGTGGCTGGCTCTGCTGGGCATCGGCGTGGTCGCGGTGGCCAAGGCGTTCTACTCCCCGGCGGCCCAGGCCGCCCTGCCCAACGTCCTCGAGCCGGACGAGCTGGCCGCCGGCAACGCCGTCGCCGGGTCGGCCTGGGGCACGATGACCATCGTCGGCGCATCGCTCGGCGGCGTGCTCAACGGGGAGGTCGGCCCGTACGTCTGTTTCTGGGTGGCCGCGGTCGGTTTGGTGCTCGCGGCCGGGCTGGCCGCGTTCATCCGCCGGCCGTTGCAGGCGCCGCGGGAGAGCGGGCGGCCGACGCCGCAGACCTGGGCCGCGGTCGGCGAGGCGCTGCGCTACATCGGGCACCGGCCCCGGGTGCTGGCGCTGGTCACCGTGAAGTCGGCGGTGGGCCTGGGCAACGGCGTGCTGACCGTCTTTCCGCTGCTGGCCGGGGTGTACGGGGCCGGCTCGACGGGGACCGGCCTGCTCTTCGCGGTCCGCGGGGCGGGCGCGCTGGTCGGGCCGATCCTGATGCGCCGGGTGCTGACCAACCGCTCCTGGCTGCTGCCGGGCCTGGCCCTGTCGATGTCGCTGTACGGGCTGTCCTACCTCGGCATCTCGCTGGTCGACTGGTTCCCGCTGGTGCTGGCGCTGGTCTTCGTCGCCCACTTCGCGGGTGGCAGCAACTGGGTGATGTCGAACTTCGCGTTGCAGGGTGAGGTGCCGGACCGGTTGCGGGGACGGGTCTTCGCCACCGACATGATGCTGGCGACGCTGGCCATCTCGGTCAGCCAGCTGGTGGTGGCCGCCGTGGTGGACACGGTCGACGAGCGGGTGGTGCTGGCCGGCTGCGGTCTGGTCACGCTGGTCTACGCGGTCGGCTGGCGGATCGCCACCCGGCGGCTCTCGCTCTCCGACCCGGTCGCCGAGCCGGACCCGACCGCCGTCCGGTAGCCGCCGGCCGTGGGCCCACCCGGTGGCCTCCGTCCGGGGTCCCAGGGTGCGGACGGCGACCCGTGCTGTCGGTGCCGGGCCATAGCATGAGCCGGTGCCGACGACTTTCGCGCCCGGGCCGGTCCGGGTCCGGGTTCCCGCCACCAGCGCCAACCTGGGGCCGGGCTTCGACGCGCTCGGGCTGGCCCTGACCCTCTACGACGACGTGGCGGCCGAGGTCACCTCGGGCGGCGTGGCGGTGACCGTCGCCGGGCAGGGCGCCGGTGAGCTGCCGGCCGACGACCGGCACCTGGTGGTGCGGGCCATGCGGGTGGCCTTCGACGCCCTCGGCGCGCAGCCGCCCGGGCTGGCGGTCGAGTGCGTCAACCGCATCCCGCAGGCCCGCGGGCTCGGGTCCTCCTCGGCGGCGATCGTGGCCGGGGTGCTGCTGGCCCGGGCCCTGGTGGCCGACGGCGAGCGGCGGCTCGACGGCGCCGGCGCGCTGCGGCTGGCGGCCGAGATCGAGGGCCACCCCGACAACGTGGCCCCCTGTCTGCTCGGCGGGTTCACCCTGGCCTGGACGGAGTCGTCCGGCGCCCGGGCGGTGTCGCTGCCGGTCGCCGAGGGCGTCCGCCCCACCGTCTTCGTACCCGAGGAGCGGGGCCTGACCGCCACCGCGCGGGCGGCGCTGCCGGCGACCGTGCCGCACCGCGACGCGGCGTTCAACGCCGGCCGGGCGGCCCTGCTGGTGCACGCGCTGACCACGGATCCCGCGCTGCTGCTGCCGGGCACCGTAGACCGGCTGCACCAGGAATACCGCGCGCCCGGCATGCCCGGCACCGCCGCCCTGGTCGACGCGCTGCGTGCGGCCGGTGTGGCGGCTGTGGTCAGTGGGGCGGGGCCGACCGTGCTGGCGCTGACCGAGCCGCCGGAAGGCTTCGCGGCGGGAACAGGTTGGCAGGTTCAGCGGTTGCAGACAGACGTAGGCGGCGCACAGGTCGCCCGGGGTAGACTTGGACACGCGGAGCGGGACCCTGTTGCCGCAGGTCGGAAGAGTTGATTACGCTCTAGACTTAGCACAGCCGCGAAGCATGCGATCTCCTGCGGGTCGGCGCACCCCCGAAGCTTTCGGCGGTAAGCCCGTCACCCCTGCCTAGGCCCACGCCGCACCGCAGTTTCCACAGGTCGCCGCAGACGGCGAGACCTGCTCACCGACGCTGGTGAGTCGGGAGACCGACCGGCTGCTGTGTCACAGACTCCCGCGACGCGTCCATGCGAGGCGGGTGCACCGAGGCCGCCCGGCCACCTGCTGTTCGACTCCGGGCAGTCCCGGCCTATCGAGGGAAGGAATCCATTGAGCGACACCACCGACGTGACGTCGGATGTTTCCAACGTCGCTGGCGATGCCACCACCGCCGCTCCCGCCCGTCGTCGGCGTAGCGGCACCGGTCTGTCGGCGATGCTGCTGCCAGAGCTGCAGAGCCTGGCCGCGTCGCTCGGCATCTCCGGTACGGCTCGCATGCGCAAGGGCGAGCTGATCAGCGCGATCTCCGAGCGGCAGGGCGGCGCCGGCGCCGGGACCCCTCGACCGCGGGCCGAGGTTGCGGCCGCGGCCGCTCCCGCCCGTGACGAGGTCCACGCCGAGGTACGGGAGACCGGCGAGCGGCCGGAGGCCGAGCGGCGCACCGCGGAGACCCCCGCGGCGCCGGCGGCCGCCGAGTCCGAGGGCCGGGGCCGGTCCCGGCGTAGCCGGGCCGCCGCAGCCGAGGCGCGGGCCGAGGAGGCCACCGCCGAGACCGGCGAGCGGGCCGAGCGCGGCGAGGGCCGCGGCGGCCGCGACCGTGCCGAGCGCGGCGAGCGGACCGCCGAGCGCGCGGAGCGCGGTGAGCGGGCCGAGCGTGCCGAGCGGGCCGAGCGCGGCGATCGCAACGAGCGTGGCGATCGCAACGAGCGGGGTGACCGCAACGAGCGTGGCGAGCGCGCCGAGCGTGGCGAGCGTGGCGAGCGCGCCGAGCGTGGCGAGCGCAACGACCGGGGCGACCGCGGGCAGCGCGCCGAGCGTGACAACGACTCCGACGACGAGGGCGAGGGCGGCGGCCGGCGTGGCCGGCGCAGCCGGTTCCGCGACCGTCGGCGGGGCCGGGGCGAGCGCGCCGAGGGCGGCGACGGCGGGCGCGAGCCGCAGGTCAGCGAGGACGACGTGCTCGTCCCGGTGGCCGGCATCATCGACGTGCTCGACAACTACGCCTTCGTGCGGACCACCGGCTACCTGGCCGGCCCGAACGACGTCTACGTCTCGATGTCCCAGATCAAGAAGTACGGCCTGCGGCGCGGTGACGCGATCACCGGTGCGGTGCGCGCGGCCCGGGACGGCGAGCAGCGGCGGGACAAGTACAACCCGCTGGTCCGGCTGGACACCATCAACGGGATGGAGCCCGACGAGGCCAAGCGCCGGCCGGAGTTCTACAAGCTGACCCCGCTGTACCCGCAGGAGCGGCTGCGGCTGGAGACCGAGCCGCACATCCTCACCACCCGGGTGATCGACCTGGTCATGCCGATCGGCAAGGGCCAGCGGGCGCTCATCGTCTCGCCGCCGAAGGCCGGTAAGACGATGGTGCTGCAGGCGATCGCGAACGCGATCACGCACAACAACCCGGAGTGCCACCTGATGGTGGTGCTGGTCGACGAGCGGCCCGAAGAGGTCACCGACATGCAGCGGTCGGTGAAGGGCGAGGTCATCGCGGCGACGTTCGACCGTCCGCCGCAGGACCACACCACGGTCGCGGAGCTGGCGATCGAGCGGGCGAAGCGGCTGGTCGAGCTGGGCCACGACGTGGTCGTGCTGCTCGACTCGGTGACCCGCCTCGGTCGGTCGTACAACCTGGCGGCGCCGGCCAGCGGCCGGATCATGTCGGGTGGTATCGACTCCACCGCGCTCTACCCGCCGAAGCGCTTCCTCGGCGCGGCCCGCAACATCGAGAACGGCGGCTCGCTGACCATCCTCGCCACCGCGCTGGTGGAGACCGGGTCCATGGCGGACACGGTCATCTTCGAGGAGTTCAAGGGCACCGGTAACGCGGAGCTGAAGCTGGACCGGAAGATCGCCGACAAGCGGACCTTCCCGGCCATCGACATCCACCCGTCCGGCACCCGCAAGGAGGAGATCCTGCTCGCGCCGGAGGAGCTGGCCATCGTCCACAAGCTCCGCAAGGTGCTGCACTCGCTGGACTCGCAGGCGGCCCTGGACCTGCTGCTCGACAAGCTCAAGCAGACCCGGACCAACATCGAGTTCCTGATGCAGATCGCCAAGTCGACGCCGGGGGAGTGACCCTCCCCGGGTGACGGACGACAAGGGGCACGGCCGGTCGGCCGTGCCCCTTCGTCGTGCCGGCGGCCACCGGCCGTTCAGCTCCCCGCCGGTGGCCACGCCCGCTCGGGTGCCGAAGTTTTCCTTCGGTTCAGTCGTAGAGTATTGAAACTTCTATTCATTGTCCGGTTGACTGTCGTCCATGCGTACCCGCAGACGATCCGCCCGGCTCGCCGGCGTCCTGCTGATGACGCCGTTGCTCACCCTGGCCGGCCCTGTGCCGGCGACCGCCGGGGCGCCGGCCCCGACGCCCGACCGCTTCGCCACCGCCGCCGAGGATGCGCCGCGCGCCTCCTCCCATCCCACGGGCTCCGTGACGCTGGCCGGCGACCCGGCCGCGAGCACGGCGGCAGCCGGGGCGCCGACCGGCGTGGAGCCGGCCGGCGGCCTGGAGACCACGAAGACCACCCGTCCGGTCGCCCCCGGCCTGGAGCTCACCTCGTTCGACCGGTACGACGCGGACGGCTGGCTGCGCGCCGACGCGCTCACCGCCGACCTGACCGGCGGCGTCACCGTCGACTACGTCAACTCGGGCGTGGTGAGCCGGGCCGAGCCGCTGCGTGGGGCGGTGGACGCCGCCCGCGCCGTCGCCGCGGTCAACGGGGACTTCTTCGACATCAACAACTCCGGCGCCGCGCAGGGCGTCGGCATCCAGAGCGGCAAGCTGGTGCAGTCCGCGGTCAGCGGGCACCGCAACGCCGTCGCGATCACCACCGAGGGCCTCGGCCGGGTGATCGAGGTGAACTTCGACGGCACGGCGACCCTGCCCACCGGGCCGGTGCCGCTGACCCAGTTCAACAACATGGTCCAGACCAACGGCATCGGCGTGTTCACCGCGCTCTGGGGCTCGTACACCCGGGAGCGGACGGTCGCCGGGGCCAGCCGGGTCACCGAGGTCGTGGTGGTGGACGGCCGGGTGGCGAGCGTGGACACGACGGCCGGCAGCGGGCCGATCCCGGCCGGCACCACCGTGCTGCTCGGCCGGGAGGCCGGCGCCGACGCGCTCGCCGGGCTGCGCCCGGGCGACCCGGTGGACGTCGCCTACCAGCCCAAGCCGGCAGACGGCAGCACCCTGCACGCGGCGGTCGGTGGCGGCAACGTGCTGGTCCGCGACGGCGTGGTGCAGAGCATCGCGGACGCGTCGCTGGCGCCGCGGACCGCTGTCGGGTTCTCCGCCGACGGCCGCCGCATGATCATGCTCACCGTGGACGGCCGGCAGGTGGACAGCCGCGGCGTCACGCAGACCGAGATGGGCCGGATGATGGCCGAACTCGGCGCGCACCACGCGCTGAACTTGGACGGCGGCGGCTCCTCCACGCTGCTCGCCCGGGAGCCCGGCGCGGCCGCGGTGCAGGTCGAGAACAGCCCGTCGGACGGCACCGAACGCGCCGTGCCCAACGGCCTCGCGCTCTACGCGCCGAAGGGCAGCGGCCGGCTCACCGGCTACTGGCTGGAGACCGCCAGCGACCCGACCACCGCGCCGGGAGTCTCCCCGGTGCGCGGCGGCCACCCCGACCGGGTCTTCCCGGGCCTCACCCGGCGGCTCACCGCCGCCGGCTACGACGAGACGTACGGCCCGGCGGCCGGCGCGCCCAGGTGGCGGGCCGACCCGGCGGTGCACGGCGTGGTCGACCGCGAGGGCCGCTTCCGGGCCGGGCTGCCCGGCCGTACCACGGTCACCGCCTGGCGCGGCGAAGCTCGGGGCAACCTCGACCTGACCGTGCTCGGGCCGCTGGCCCGAATCGACTCCACAGTGGACAGGGTCGGGCTGACCGCCACCGGCGGCACCGCGCTGTTCGGCGTGGTCGGCTACGACGCCGAGGGCAACACCGCCCCGATCGAGCCCGCCGACCTGCGGCTCGACTACGACCGGGAGCTGCTGGACATCACCCCGACCGCGGACGGCAACCTCTCCGTGACCGCCCGGCGCGACACCGGGTCCGCCCTGGTCACCGTCCACGTCGGCCGGAGCAGCACGGCAGTGCCGGTCACCGTCGGGCTCACCGACGTGCCGGTGGCCACCTTCGACGACGCGGCGTCCTGGCGGTTCAGCCAGGCCCGGGCCAGCGGCGCGGTCGCCCCGGCGCCCGGGCACACCGGCACCGGCCTGCGGATGACGTACGACTTCAGCCAGTCCACCGGCACCCGGGCCGCGTACGCGGACCCGCCGGCCTGGATCCCGGTCGCCGGCCAGCCGCAGGCGTTCGGGATGTGGATCCACGGCAACGGCACCGGCGAGTGGCCCAGCCTGCACCTGCACGACGCGCAGGACACCCAGCACGTGCTGCGCGGCCCCTACGTCACCTGGACCGGCTGGCGGTACGTCGAGTTCACCGTCCCGGCCGGGGTGCAGTACCCGGTGCGGATCCGCCGCTTCTACGTGGCGGAGACCAACGCCGCCGCGCAGTACCGCAGCGAAGTGATCATCGACGACCTGGTGGCCCGGGTGCCGCCGACGGTCGACGTGCCGACGGAGGCGCCGCGTACCGACCGGGTGGTGCTGCGCGACGGCGGCGTCGACGACGCCCCGTGGCGGTTCGCGGTGCTGTCCGACGCGCAGTTCGTCGCCGCCGACCCGGACAGCGACCTGGTCGCCCAGGCCCGCCGTACGCTGCGCGAGGTCAAGGCGGCCCGGCCGGACTTCCTGGTGATCAACGGTGACTTCGTGGACACCGCGTACCCGGCCGACTTCGCGCTGGCGAAACGGGTGCTGGACGAGGAGCTGGGCGGGGAACTGCCGTACTACTACGTGCCCGGCAACCACGAGATCATGGGCGCCCCGATCAGCAACTTCCGGGCCGTCTTCGGCGACACCGAGCGGGTCTTCGACCACAAGGGCACCCGGTTCGTCACGCTGAACTCGTCCACCGGCTCGCTCCGCGGCGGCGGCTTCGACCAGGTCCGGATGCTGCGCGAGGCGCTGGACTCCGCGGCCGGCGACCCGGCCGTCGGCTCGGTGGTCGTACTGCACCACCACCCGCCGCGCGACCCGAGCCCGGCCAAGGCCAGCCAGCTCGGCGACCGGAAGGAGGCGGCGCTGCTGGAGCAGTGGCTGGCCGACTTCCAGCACCGCACCGGCAAGGGCGCGCTCTTCGTCGGCGGGCACGTCGGCACGTTCCACGCCGACCGGGTCGACGGGGTGCCGTACGTGATCAACGGCAACGCCGGCAAGAACCCGTCCACCCCGGCCGACCAGGGCGGCTTCACCGGCTGGACGGAGTTCGGGGTGGACCCGGTGAGCCCGGCCGAGGCCGACCGGGCCCGCCGCGACCCGCTCGCCGAGGGGCCGCGCTGGGTGAGCGCCGAGACGCACGCCCACGTCGACCAGCTCGCGCTGGCGGCGCCGGCGACCGTCGCGGTCGGCGCACCGGCGACCGTCACCGCCACGGTCACCCAGCCGGGTGGGCGTACGGTGCCGGTGGCCGCGCCGGTGAGCGCGGACTGGTCCGCCTCGCCGAACCTGCACATCGGCCCGGCCGCCGGGCTGCGACCGTGGCACGTGGCCCGCTTCGACCCGGTCACCGGGCGGCTCACCGCGCTGCGCCCGGGCGCCCAGGTCACCCTCGCCGTCGAGGTCAACGGCGAACGGGCGCAGGCGAGCATCGCCCTGACCGCGGCGACGGCGGCGGAGGCGCCCGCCGCCTGACCGCGCGCCGGTGGGTTCCCCGCGGACGGCGGGGAGCCCACCGGGGTCAGAAGTCGCCCTCGGCCACCTGGAAGACGGTCAGGCCGAGGTCGCGCCACATCCGCACCACCTGCTGGCGGTCGTCGAAGACGCCCACCACCCGGTACCGGTCCCGGACCTCGCGCTCGTAGATCTCGCGCTTGACGACCGAGTCCTTCCGCGAGTCGCCGACCGCCCGCAGGTGCAGGGCCAGGTACGGCACCCGCACGTGCCGGGCCAGCCACGCCTCGGTGTCGGCCCGGGCCGAGGCGTCCCGGCCGGAGCAGAAGACCACCCCGTGGCCGGCGGCGTGCATCGCCCGCACCGCCGCGATCACCGCCGGGTTCGGCTCGTCCTCGCCGACCCGGGTCATGTCGTACGGGCTGCGCGAGACGTTCAGCGCCACCGTGCCGTCGATGTCGACCAGCACGATCTCCGGCGGCTCGGCGGACGGGGGGTGCACCCGGGCGGGGCGGCCGGTGCGCGCCTGCGGCACCGGCAGCGGCAGCGGGCGCCCCTCCAGGTAGCGCTCGTGCAGCCGGCGGATGGCCGCCTCGCCGACCCGGTCCGCCTCTGGCCGCCCGGCGTCGCGGCGCAGGCATTCCGCCAGCGGCACGTCGGTGAAGTCGTGCACCTCGAACCCGGCGCCGTGCCGGGCGGCCAGGTCGGCCCAGTCCCGCAGCGTCCGGGAGCGCAGGTTGGTGTCGTCCACGCAGACGTCCGCCCCGGTCCGCAGCAGCGTCTCCACCTGGGCCCGCTGTGCCAGCGTCACCTGCCACTCCGCCCGCTGGGTGAAGAGCCGCTCGCCGTGCAGCATCCGGCGCAGGTCGTCCCGGTTGACCCGGACCACCCCGGGTTGCAGGGTGCGGGCGAAGGTGGTCTTGCCCGAGGCGGGCAGTCCCCGGGTCGCGATCAGGCGGGCCATCACTCACTCCGGTCGGCTCGGACGGGCGGGGCCGGAAGCGCTCGCCGGCCGGGGTCTCCGGCCGACGGATCGGCGGGCCGGCGTACCCCGGGCGGGGCACAGCCGTGCCCGGCGGTCCCGGGGTGAATGCCCCGCCAGGCGGCGGGAATGCGGCGGGGTGGGCCGGTGTTGTCGATGCCGGACCCGCTGTGCGGCCCGGTTGCCGGGTCGGCGTACGCCCATGGCACACTGGTCAATCGGCCACCGGTTCCGGTTCACGCCCGAGCCCGTCGCTCACCGCGACGGGTGGCGACGGCGACCCGGCGACCACCGACGAGAGGACCGAGGCGACATGAAGCCCAACATCCACCCGGAGTACGTGACCACCGAGGTCACCTGCTCCTGCGGCAACACCTTCACGACCCGCAGCACCGCCAAGGGCGGCTCGATCCACGTCGAGACCTGCAGCGCCTGCCACCCCTTCTACACCGGCAAGCAGCGCGTGCTCGACACCGCCGGTCGGGTCGCGAAGTTCCAGCAGAAGTACGCCAAGGTTCAGGCCAAGAAGGGCAAGTAACTTCTCGTTCGGCGCCCGCGTCCGGTTTCGTGCCGGACGCGGGCGCCGTCCGTATGTCCCCCGGTCCGTCGCGTCGAAGGAGCAACCCCAGCATGAGCAGCGAGCGCCTGGCCGCCCTCCTCGACGAGTACGCCGAACTGGAGAAGCGGCTGGCCGATCCGGCCATCCACGCCGACCAGGGCACCGCCCGACGGGTCGGCCGCCGGTACGCCGAGCTGGTCCCGCTGCACAAGGCCGCCGGTGAGCTGGAGCAGGCCCGGGCCGACCTGGCCGCCGCCCGCGAGTTGGCCGCCGAGGATCCCGCCTTCGCGGCCGAGGCCGAGTCCATCGCGGCGTCCCTGCCGGCGCTCGAGGAGCGCCTGGCCGAGCTGCTGATCCCGCGCGACCCGCACGACGCCAAGGACGTGATCGTCGAGATCAAGGCCGGCGAGGGTGGCGAGGAGTCCGCGCTCTTCGCCGCCGACCTGCTGCGGATGTACACCCGGTACGCCGAGCGGCGTGGCTGGCTGACCGAGGTGATCGATGCCCAGGACTCCGACCTCGGCGGGGTGAAGGACGTCTCGCTGGCGATCAAGACCAGGGGTGTGCCCGAGGGGGGCAACGGCGTCTGGTCGCGGCTGAAGTGGGAGGGCGGCGTGCACCGGGTGCAGCGCGTCCCGGTCACCGAGTCGCAGGGCCGGATCCACACCAGCGCGGCCGGCGTGCTGGTGCTGCCGGAGGCCGAGGACGTCGATGTCACCATCGACCCGAACGAGCTGCGGATCGACGTGTTCCGCTCGTCCGGCCCGGGCGGGCAGTCGGTGAACACCACCGACTCGGCGGTACGGATCACCCACCTGCCGACCGGGATCGTGGTCTCCTGCCAGAACGAGAAGTCCCAGCTGCAGAACCGCGAGCAGGCCATGCGGATCCTGCGCGCCCGGCTGCTGGCGGCGGCCCAGGAGCAGGCCGACGCGGCCGCCGCGGACGCCCGCAAGGCGCAGGTGCGCACGGTGGACCGTTCGGAGCGGATCCGCACCTACAACTTCCCGCAGAACCGGATCACCGACCACCGGATCGGCTACACCGCGTACAACCTGGACCTGGCCCTCGCCGGTGACCTGGACGGCGTGCTGGACGCCCTGACCGAGGCCGACCGTGCCGCCCGCCTGGCCGGCGACCCCGAACTGACCCGCCGCTGACCCACCCCACCCGCCCCCCCGCCCCTCCCCGCGGGCGGCCCGGGCCCGCACGTTCACTGAATGAGTGGCTGTTCCACGTGAAATAGCCACTCGTTCAGTGAAAGAGCGCCCAGTGGGTGGGTGGATCAGGAGGCGCGGGGGCGGGTCTTGGCGCGGAGCATCTCCCGGTCGGCGATCTCGAAGGCGGTTCCGAGCGCGTCGCGGAGGCCGGCGCCCGAGCCGGAGACCTCGGCGAACCCGATGCTGACCCCGACCGGGGTGCCCGGCACCAGCGACTCCCAGTCCTCGGTACGCACGGCGGCCTCGATCCGGCGGGCCACCTCGGCGGCCTCCGCCATCCCCGCGCCGGGCAGCACCACCACGAACTCGTCGCCGCCGTAGCGGGCCACGAAGTCGCCCCGGCGCATCACCCGGTTGATCACCCCGGCCACCCGTTGCAGCACCAGGTCGCCGGAGTGGTGCCCGTGCCGGGTGTTCACCGCCTTGAAGCCGTCCAGGTCGCAGACGCCGATCACCACCTGCTCGCCGCGGGCGACCACGGCGGCGATGTAGCGCTCCAGGCGGCGGCGGTTGGGCAGCCCGGTCAGCGGGTCGGTCAGTGCCTCGCCCTCGTAGCGGGCCGCCTCGCGGCGCATCTCCTCGTGGTCGATGCGGGCGGCGATGCCGTCGATGTAGACGTCCCGCAGCCGGTCGTTGCGCTGGGCGGCGAGCCGGAACGCCAGCCGGTCGGCCCGGTGCGCCGCCGCGTGGTCGCCGGCCCGGGACAGGGCGATGCTGCGCAGCCGGGCCGGTTCGGCGGCGCCAAGCGTCTCGCTGGAGACCCGGACGGACTCCAGCCGGGTGACCGCCTCGATCGGCCGTCCCTCGGCGATGGCCAGGCACACCTGGCCGAGTTCGCGCATGTCCCGGGCGCGGGCGCTGTCCCCGCCGTGGCCGAGCAGCCGGGCCGGTGCGGCGTCGGTGCCAACCTCCAGCCGGTCGCCCAGCGCCGCCTGCCGGGCGGCCGCGTAGCCGTACGCGGCGAGGCTGCTCGGGCGCAGCCGCCCGGCCCGCCCGCCGCGGATGAACCGGCCGAGGTCGGCGGCGACGTCGCGGAGCACCCGCAGGCAGCCGTCGCTGTCGCCGTTGTGGTCCAGCGCCACCGCGTTGCGCAGCCGGATGCCCGGCGCGGCGAAGGTTTCCTCGGGAATGCCGGCCGCCTGCCCGAGCTGGCGGGCCCGCTCGATGGCCCCGAGGGCGTAGCCGTGGAAGCTGAGGTACGAGTAGGCCATCGCCAGGTCGTGCCAACCCCAGGCGGTGTCCCGGTCCGGGTCGTTCACAGCGCTCAGCGCCCGGGCGGACTTGACCAGGTGGGTGACGCAGCGGTCCAGCGCGCCCTGGTGGTGGGCGGCGAGCGCGGCCAGTGCGTTCAGGTGCCCGTGCAGGTAGGGCTCGGCGAGGTCGCGGACGGCGCCGGAGGCCTCCTCGATGGCCCGGGTGAACTCCGCGGTGCGGCCCAGGTTGATCAGGGCGGAGAGCCGCTGCACCAGCGCGTCGGCCCGGGCGTACGGGTCGCTGGTGCTCCGGATCACCCGGTCGACCACGCCGTACGCCTCGGCGGACCGGCTCGCCTCCTGCAGCGCCCGGGACTGCCGCAGGGCGTCAACCTGGTCGGTGACCCGGTCGAGCCAGCCCACTCGCGACCTCCTGTCGGTGTGCGTCGGCACGCACCCGCTCGTAATGTGAACCGCGACGCTTCATGATTATGTCGTGACCATCGTGCCGCAACACCCGTCCGAAGGGACGAACCGGGAGCGTCCGTCCGTGGCGGTGCTCCGGGCGGCCCGCGTTCTGGCCGAGGCCGGGGTCGAGGCGGCGCGGGCGGAGGCTGAGCTGCTGGCCGCGTACGTGCTGGACGTGCCGCGCGGCCGGCTCGCCCTGGCGGACGGGTTCACCGCGGCGCAGCGCGACCGGTACGCGGCGCTGGTCGCCCGCCGGGCGGACCGGGAGCCGTTGCAGCACCTCACCGGCCGGGCCGCCTTCCGGCACCTGGAGCTGGCCGTCGGCCCGGGGGTGTTCGTGCCCCGCCCGGAGACCGAACTGCTCGCCGGCTGGGGCGTCGAGCAGGCCGCGCGGGTGGCCAACCCGCTGGTGGTGGACCTGTGCAGCGGCTGCGGCGCGATCGCCCTCGCGGTCGCCCAGGAGCTGCCGTCGGCCCGGGTGGTGGCGGTGGAGGGCTCGCCGGCGGCGCTGCCCTGGCTGCGACGCAACGCGGCCGAGCGGGCCGCGGCGGGGGACCGGCCGATCGAGGTGGTCGCCGCGGACGTCACCGCGCCGGACCTGCTGGCCGAGCTGGCCGGCCAGGTGGACGTGCTGCTCTGCAACCCGCCCTACGTGCCGGCCGCGGTGGCCGTGCCACCCGAGGTGGCCCGGCACGATCCGGCAAACGCGGTCTTCGGCGGACCCGACGGGCTGGCCGTGATCCGCCCGGTGGTGACCCGGTCGGCGGTGCTGCTGCGGCCGGGCGGCGCCCTCGGTGTGGAGCACGACGACAGCCACGGCCGGGTGGTGCCGGAGCTGCTCGCCGCCGACGGCCGGTACGCCGACATCGTCGACCATCCGGACCTGACCGGCCGGCCCCGGTTCGCCACCGCGTCCCGGCGAGCGGACGGTCAGCACCGGTCCACCGGCGCGGCGTGGCAGACTGGCTCCTCGTGATGCTCTACGACTGCCGGTCGCCCGCCGACCGGGACCGCGGCATCGCTGCGGCCATCGAGGCGGTCAAGAACGGCGAACTGGTCGTCCTGCCGACGGACACGGTCTACGGGATCGGCGCGGACGCGTTCACCCCGTACGCGGTCAAGGCGCTGCTCGACGCCAAGGGCCGGGGCCGGCAGATGCCGCCCCCGGTGCTGATCGGCTCCCGGCACACCCTCGACGGGCTGGTCTTCTCGCTGCCCCAGGCGGCCCGGGACCTGGTCGAGGCGTTCTGGCCCGGGGCGCTGACCATCGTGGTCGAGCACTCGCCGAGCCTGCAGTGGGACCTGGGGGAGAAGACCGGCACGGTGGCGGTGCGGATGCCGCTGCACCCGGTGGCCCTGGAGGTGCTGCGGGAGACCGGCCCGATGGCGGTCTCGTCGGCGAACAAGACCGGCCAGCCGGCCGCGGTCACCGCCGAGGAGGCGCGCGACCAGCTCGGCTACTCGGTGCGCGCGTACCTGGAGGCCGGGCCCTGCCCGGACCCGGTGCCGAGCACGATCGTGGACCTCACCGGCGAGGTGCCGCAGCTGCTCCGGCTCGGCGCCATCCCGCTGGAGAAGCTGCGCGACGTGGTGCCGGACATCGTCGAGAGCCAGGTGGCCTGAGTGCCCCCGTTCACCGTGCTGCACGTCTGCATGGGCAACATCTGCCGGTCGCCGATGGCCGAGCGGCTGCTCGCCCTCGCCGTCCGGGAACGGCTGTCCCGCCGCGGGCTCGACCCGGCCCGCGCGGACGAACTGCTGCACAGCCACAGCGCCGGCACCGGCGGCTGGCACGCCGGCGAGGAGATGAACCCGCCGGCGGCCCGCCAGGTCACCACCCGCGGCGGCAGCACCGAGGGATTCGCCGCCCGCAAGCTCCGCTCGGACCTCATCGACGCGGCCGACCTGGTCCTCACCGCCACCGCCGACCAGCAGGAGTACGTGGTGGCGCTGCGCCCGGACGCCGCCGAGCGCACCTTCGTGCTCGGCGAGTTCGGCCGGCTGCTGGCCGCGGTGGACGCCGCCGCGCTGCCTCCGGCCGAGGCCACCGGCGAGGCCGTGTACGCCCGCGGAGTGGCGCTGGTCGAGGCCGCCCACGCCGCCCGCCAGGGGGCCGGTCCGCTGCCCACCGACGATCTCGACGACCCGTGGGGGCGGGGCGACCAGTGCTTCAGCCGGGTCGCCGACGAGATCGAGGAGACCGTGCACCCCCTCGCCACAGCCCTGTTCCCCTGAGCCCACCTGCCCCACCCCGCCCCAGCG
This sequence comes from Micromonospora sp. CNZ280, assembly GCF_011759515.1. Taxonomy (NCBI): domain Bacteria; kingdom Bacillati; phylum Actinomycetota; class Actinomycetes; order Micromonosporales; family Micromonosporaceae; genus Micromonospora; species Micromonospora sp. CNZ280. The sequence continues at coordinate 866,511 of NZ_JAAOYP010000001.1, read as the reverse complement.
TGTCGATCATGAAGTTGTTGACCCGACACGCCGATGTGCGCGGCAACAACTTCATGGTCAACCCCGTCGGCGCGCTGCTGGACGACGTGTCCGGCGGCGCGTGTCGTGTCCGGCTCGCGAATTTCCTGCGGGTTTGCCGAAACACGGGGGCGAAAGGGGCGTTTCGGGTCATTCTGAACGGGTCCTAGCGCGATCCGGCTCCTGCGGGGAGAGCTGATGACCCGGGCCCATTTGCACCGACTGCTGACCATCCTGATCGCCGGCGTGCTGGCCGGCCTGGCCCTGGCGGCGGCGGCCCTGCCGGCCGCGCTGGTCTTCGGGATCGGCTTCTCGGCGCTCGCCGCGCCGTACGCGGAGCTGCCGAACACGCTGCGCACCCCGCCCACCGCCCAGCGGTCCAACCTGTACGCCGGCGACGGCACCACCCTGATCACCTCCTTCTACCAGGAGGACCGGGTGGACGTCCCGCTGGCCGAGGTGGCGCCGGTGATGCGCCAGGCGATCGTGGCCGCCGAGGACGCCCGGTTCCACCAGCACAGCGGGGTGGACCTGCGGGGCGTGGCCCGGGCCTTCACGGTCAACCAGGGCTCGGGCGAGACCCGGCAGGGCGCGTCCACGCTGACCATGCAGTACGTCCGCAACGTGCTGAGCAGCGACCCGCGGCTCAGCGAGGCGCAGCGGGCCGCGGCCACCGAGATCACCACCGCCCGCAAGATCCAGGAGATGCGATACGCGCTGGCGCTGGAGCGGGAGCTGAGCAAGGACCAGATCCTGGCCCGCTACCTGAACATCGCGTACTTCGGTGCCGGGGCGTACGGAGTGGCGGCCGCCAGCAAGCGCTACTTCTCCAAGGCGCCGGCCGACCTCACCCTCGGCGAGGCGGCCCTGCTGGCCGGTCTGGTCCGCTCCCCGCACAGCGACGACCCGATCAACGGGGACGCGGACAGCGCGCTGCGCCGCCGGGCGTACGTGCTGGACCGGCTGGTGGAGGCGGGGCAGGTGCCGGCCGAGGAGGCCGCCCGGGCCGCGGCCGAGCCGCTGAAGCTGCGCCCCAGCGAGACGCCGAACGACTGCACGGCGGTGCCCGAGGGGCACAACGACTGGGGCTACTTCTGCGACTGGTTCACCCGGTGGTGGAACGCCCAGCCGGCGTTCGGGGCCAGCGTGGACGAGCGGCAGCGGACGCTGCGCCGGGGCGGCTTTTCCATCGTCTCCTCGCTCGACCCGGCGGTGCAGCGCGCCGCCGCCGAGCAGGTACACCGGATCTACCGGGTGGACGACCGCCGGGCGATGCCGACCGCGGTGGTGCAGCCCGGCACCGGCCGGGTGCTGGCCATGGCGGTGAACCGGAACTACCGGGTGGATGCCAACCCGCCCGGGCAGAAGAACCGCCCGAACACGGTCAACCAGCTGGTCGCCGGCGGCGGGGCGATCGAGGGCTACCAGGCCGGCTCGACGTTCAAACTCTTCGCCATGCTGGCCGCCCTGGAGTCCGGGCTGCCGCTGCGCACCGAGTTCGACGCGCCGGACCGGATCGTCACCCGCTACCCGGCCTCCGGGGCGGCGAGCTGCGACGGCTACTGGTGCCCGGAGAACGCCAGCTCGTCCATGGCGGGCTGGCACGACATGTGGACCGCCTTCGGCGAGTCGGTGAACACGTACTTCGCCTGGCTGACCGAACGGGTCGGGGCGGACCGGGTGGTGGAGATGGCCGAGCGGCTCGGCATCGTGCTGCGCTCCCCGGACGACGCCCGGCTGGCCCGCCACGGCGCCCGCAACTGGGGCCCGTTCGTGCTCGGCGTGGCCACCACCACGCCGCTCGACCTGGCCGGCGCGTACGCCACGCTGGCGGCCGAGGGGACCTGGTGCGCGCCGCTGCCGGTCACCTCGATCACCGACGCGGCCGGCCGTCCGGTCGACGCGGCCAAGCCGGACTGCCGCCAGGTGATCGACACCGAGGTGGCCCGGGCGGCGGCGGACGCGGCCCGCTGCCCGGTCGGCGACCAGTCCATGTACAACCGCTGCGACGGTGGTACCGCGACCCGGCTGCGGGACCGGCTGGGCCGGCCGGTGGCCGGCAAGACGGGCAGCTCGGAGCGGTACGCCACGGAGACCGTGGTGGCGTTCACCCCGCAGCTCGCGGTCGCCGCGATCGCCGCGAACCCGGACGACCCGCGGGACGGGGTGGGTCAGGCGGTGCAGGGGCGGATGGTGGACGCGGTGGCCGAGGTGATGTCGTTCGCGCTGCGCGACCAGCCGGTGCGCGACTTCGTGCCGCCGAGCGAGGCGATCGCCTTCGAGATCAGCGGGGAGCGGACCGGGAACTGACCGACGACTCGGCCAGGTGCTCGGCGCCCCGGGCGATGTTGCGGGCCATCCCGCCGAAGACCACCGCGTGGAACGGGGCCACCGAACCCCAGTACGCGTGCCCGGCCAGGCCGTGCGGGAGGAAGACCGCCCGCTGGTGGTAGCGGCTGTGCCCGTCCTCGGCCGGCAGCACCCGCATCTCCAGCCAGGCCCGGCCGGGCAGCCGCATCTCGGCGCGCAGCCGCAGCAGCTCACCGGGGACGATCTCCTCCACCCGCCAGAAGTCCAGTGCCTCGCCGACCTGGAGCCGGTGCGGGTCGCGCCGCCCCCGGCGCAGCCCCACCCCGCCGATCAGCCGGTCCAACCAGCCACGCACCGACCAGGCGAGCGGGAAGGAGTACCAGCCGTGCTCCCCGCCGACCCCCTCGATCACGCGCCAGAGCGCGTCCGGCGGGGCGGCCACGGCGCGCTCCCGCATGTCGGTGTACGTGGTGCCGCCGGACCACTTCGGGTCGCTGGGCAGCGGTTCGGCCGGCGCGTCCGGGCCGCTCGCGTTCGACCACCGGGTCTCCACCGCGGCGTCGCGGATCTTGGCCAGCGCCAGCTCCACCGCCCGGTCGAAGCCGGTGAGCCCCTCCGGCGGGTCGGGGACGTACCGGGCGATGTCGTGCTCGCGGGCGACCGCCTCTTGCACCAGGCTCTCCACCAGCGGCCGGGCGATCGCGTTCGGGACCGGGGTGATCAGCCCGACCCAGAGCGAGGAGAGCGCCGGGGTCAGCGGCTTCACCGGCACGATGATCCGCCGGGGCAGCTCGGCCACCCGGGCGTAGCGCCGCATCATGTCCTCGAAGGTGAGCACGTCCGGCCCGCCGATGTCGAAGGCCCGGTTGACCTCCGGCGGCAGCTCCGCGCAGCCGACCAGGTAGCGCAGCACGTCGCGGACCGCGATCGGCTGGATCCGGTTGCGCACCCAGCGCGGGGTGACCATCATCGGCAGCCGCTCGGTGAGGTGGCGCAGCATCTCGAACGAGGCCGAGCCGGACCCGATGATCACGGCGGCCCGCAGCACGGCGGTCGGCACCCCGCTGTCCAGCAGGATCCGCCCCACCTCGGCCCGGGAGCGCAGGTGCGCCGAGGGGACCGACCGGTCGGCCGCCGGCTCCGGCCCGCCCAGGTAGACGATCCGGCGGACGCCCGCGGCGCGGGCCGCCGTCGCGAAGTTCGCCGCGGCCTCCCGGTCGGCGGCCTCGAAACCGGCCTGGCCGAGCGAGTGCACCAGGTAGTAGGCGACGTCCACGCCGTCGAGCGCGGCCGGCAGGGTGTCCGGCTTGCGCAGGTCGCCCTCGGCGACCTCGACCCGGCCCGCCCACGGCACGTCCCGCAGCCGGCCGGCCTTGCGGGCCAGGCAGCGTACGGTGTGGCCGTCGGCCAGCAGGCGAGGGGCGAGCCGCCCGCCGATGTACCCCGTTGCTCCGGTGACCAGGCATCTCACGATCCCCAGTCTGCGGCCCAATAGACTCTGGCGCTGTGGACACCGCGCAAAGCACCTTCTGGGGGCCGGATTTCGACCAGCTCCGGGCCACCGACCCGGAGATCGCCGGGGTGGTGCTCGGTGAGCTGGACCGGCTGCGCGGCGGCCTCCAGCTGATCGCCAGCGAGAACCTCACCTCGCCGGCGGTGCTGGCCGCGCTCGGCTCGACGCTGACCAACAAGTACGCCGAGGGCTACCCGGGCCGGCGCTACTACGGTGGCTGCGCCGAGGTGGACCGGGCCGAGGAGATCGGCATCGCCCGGGCGAAGGAGCTCTTCGGGGCCGAGCACGCCAACCTCCAGCCGCACTCCGGGGCGAGCGCCAACCTGGCCGCGTACGCGGCGCTGGTGCAGCCGGGCGACACGGTGCTCGCCATGGACCTGCCGCACGGCGGGCACCTGACCCACGGCAGCCGGGTGAACTTCTCCGGCAAGTGGTTCCGCACCGTGGGGTACACGGTGCGCCGGGACACCGAGCTGATCGACTACGACGAGGTGCGCGACCTCGCCCTCGCGCACCGGCCCAAAATGATCATCTGTGGCGCGACCGCCTACCCGCGACTGATCGACTTCGCCCGGTTCCGCGAGGTCGCCGACGAGGTCGGCGCGTACCTCATGGTGGACGCCGCGCACTTCATCGGGCTGGTCGCCGGGAAGGCCGTCCCGTCCCCGGTGCCGTACGCCGACGTCGTCTGCGCCACCACCCACAAGGTGCTGCGCGGGCCGCGCGGCGGCATGATCCTGTGCCGGGAGCCGCTGGCCCAGCGGATCGACAAGGCGGTCTTCCCGTTCACCCAGGGCGGCCCGCTGATGCACGCCGTCGCGGCCAAGGCCGTCGCGCTGCGCGAGGCCGCGCAGCCCGAGTTCCAGGCGTACGCGGCCCAGGTGGTGCGTAACGCGCAGGCGCTCGCCGCCGGGCTGGCCGCCGAGGGCATGCGCCCGGTCTCCGACGGCACCGACACCCACCTCGCCCTGATCGACCTCCGCGAGGTGGGGGTGACCGGCGCGGACGCCGAGGCGCGCTGCGACGCCGCCGGCATCACGCTGAACAAGAACGCCATCCCGTACGACCCGCAGAAGCCGATGGTCGCCTCCGGGATCCGGGTCGGCACGCCCGCCGTCACCACCCAGGGCATGCGGGAGGGTGAGCTGCGCCGGGTCGCCGGGCTGATCGCCCGGGCGGTGCGCACCGATCCCGCCGATCCGGGCGGCGCCGAAGGGCTGGCCGCGATCGCGTCCGAGGTGACCGAGCTGGTCGCCGAGTTCCCGGCGTACCCCCGTGGCTGAGCCCGGGGTGCGCGAGCCGGTCGCGGCCGCCGACCGGCGCTGGCGGCTGCGGCACCTGCCGGTGCTGCTGGCCGCGAGCGGCCTGCTGACCGCCGTGGCCGCGCTGGTCGGCGCGGTCACCGGCGGAGCCGACGCGGCGCTCGGCGCGGCGGCCGGGGTGGGCGTCACGGTGGCCAGCTACACCCTGACCACCGTGGTGCTGGCCTGGGCCGACTCGGTGAACCCGCAGTTGGTGCTCCCCTTCGGACTCGGTCTCTACGCGGCCAAGTTCACCCTGCTCGGGGTGGTGATGGTGGCCGTGGCGTCGACCGGCTGGGCCGGCCTGATCCCGCTCTGCCTGGGCATCGCCGCCGGGGTGGTGGTCTGGACCGGGGTGCACATCTGGTGGCTCACCGCCGTGCACGCCCGCGGTACCCGCTGACCGCGGGAATCCCACCCCTCGGACGGCGCGGAAATGTGTCCGGCACTGGTCATTTCCAGGCTGGCGGAAGGGGAGTAGCGTGCCCACAGACGAGCCTGCCCGCCCGACGCCCACACAACGACGGTTGTGCGGGGGGTGAGGCACAGCCTCGACTTCCCGACTGATATCGTTCGCCCCGTCATGGCTGGTGACCAAACCCCCCGACCCAGCGGCGACCGGGACGACGTTCCGTCCGGCGCCGGCCAGGGTTGGACCGCGCTCACGTACCTGATCGCGGGCATGCTCGTGTGGGGTTTCATCGGCTGGCTGGTCGACCAGTGGCTCGACACCGGGGGCATCGCCACCGGGATCGGCGTCGTGCTCGGCATGGCCGGGGGGATCATCCTGGTCGTCCGCCGACTCGGCACGCCTACTTAGGAAGGGACGCAGGTGTTCGGAGCGGCGAACGTTCTGGCTCAGGGCGAGGCAGCATTCCCACCCAGCGTGGAGGACTTCTACCTGCCCAGCATCCTGCCCTGGGGTGCGGAGAACTCCTACTGGTTCACCAAGATCACCGCGATGGTCTGGCTGGCCGTCGGCGTGCTGATCATCTTCTTCCTGGCCAGTTACCGGAAGCCGCAGCTGGTACCGACGAAGAAGCAGTGGTTCGCCGAGTCGATCTACGGCTTCGTGCGGAACAACATCGCGGTCGACATGATCGGGCACGCGGGGGTGCGGTTCGCGCCGTACTTCACCACGCTCTTCTGCTTCATCCTGCTGACCAACTTCTTCGCGATCTTCCCGCTGCTCCAGATCTCGCCGAACTCGCACATCGCCTTCCCGGCGTTCCTCGCCGTGATCAGCTACGTGCTCTTCATCTACGCGGGCATCCGGCACCACGGCGCCGGCAAGTTCATCAAGAACTCCCTCATCCCGCCGGCGCCCTGGTACATCCTGCCGCTGCTGATCCCGATCGAGTTCTTCTCCACCTTCCTCGTCCGGCCGTTCTCGCTGGCCGTCCGTCTCTTCGCGAACATGTTCGCCGGCCACATGCTCCTGCTGGTCTTCACGCTCGGCGGCTTCGCGATGCTCAACGCCAACGCCTGGCTGGCGCCGGTCTCGCTCCTCTCCTGGGTGATGACCATCGCGCTCACCTTCCTCGAGTTCCTGGTGATCGTCCTGCAGGCCTACGTCTTCACCGTGCTCACCGCCAGCTACGTGCAGGGCGCGCTCGCCGAAGAGCACTGATCCACCGCACCACCCGTTGTCGTCCCGCGTGACCGTCACGCGTGATAACCAGGAGGAACCCACTAATGGACATCTACGCCGCGGTAGAGGGCAGCACCGCCGCCATCGGCTACGGTCTCGCGGCCATCGGCCCGGGCATCGGTGTCGGCCTGGTCTTCGCCGCCTACATCCAGTCGACGGCCCGCCAGCCGGAGTCGTCCCGGATGACCCTGCCGTACGTCTGGATCGGCTTCGCCGTCATCGAGGCGCTCGCGCTGCTGGGCATCGCCTTCGGCTTCATCTGGCAGGGCCAGCTCTAATCCCGCCCCTCGACCGGGAGGTCATCCATGTTCCTGCTCGCCGCTGAGGGTGGTGAGTCGACCCACAACCCGATCATTCCTGTCTGGCAGGAGGTCGTGGTCGGCACCATCGCCTTCGCCATCCTCTGCTTCGTGCTGATGAAGTTCGTCTTCCCGCGCATGGAGCAGACGTTCCAGGCTCGGGTGGACGCGATCGAGGGCGGCATCAAGCGCGCCGAGGCCGCCCAGGCCGAGGCCAACCAGCTGCTCGAGCAGTACCGCGCGCAGCTCGCCGAGGCGCGTACCGACGCCGCCAAGATCCGGGACGACGCCCGGGCCGACGCCGAGGGCATCCGGCAGGACATCCTCGCCAAGGCGCGGGAGGAGTCCGACCGGATCATCGCGGCCGGCAAGGAGCAGCTCGCCGCGGAGCGAGCCACCATCGTGCGTGAGCTGCGCACCGAGGTCGGCACCATCGCGGTCGACCTGGCCAGCAAGATCGTCGGTGAGTCGCTCGCCGACGAGGCGCGCCGCAAGGGCACCGTCGACCGGTTCCTGAGCGGTCTCGAGAGCACGGGGGCCCGCTGATGCAGGCCGCCAGCCGGGAGTCGTACAAGGTCGCGGCCGAGCGCCTCGACGCGTACGTCCGCGGCGCGGAGGCGTCGGCGGTGGTCACCACCGCCGACGACATCCTCTCCGTCGCCGCGCTGCTGCGGCGGGAGCCGCGGCTGCGCCGGGCGCTCTCCGACCCGGCCCGCTCCGGCGAGGACCGGGCCGCCCTGCTGACCGGGATTCTCGGCGGCAAGGTCGGCGTGGACGCGCTCGAACTGCTCACCGCGCTGGCCGCCGGCCGGTGGTCGGCGCCGTCGGAACTGCTCGACGCCACCGAGCGGCTCGGCGTGGAGGCGCTCCTGGCGGGCGCTGACTCCGCCGGTGAGCTGGGCGAGGTCGAGGACGAGCTGTTCCGTTTCGGGCAGGTCGTCGCCGGCTCGCCCGAGCTGTCCAACGCGCTCTCCGACGGGATGGCGCCGGCCAAGCAGCGGGCCACCCTGGTCGACCAGTTGCTCGCCGGCAAGGCCCGGCCCGTCACCGGCTACCTCGTCGGGGTCGCGCTCGCCGGCTTCGGGGGACGCTCCTTCACCGGGGCGCTCACCCGGCTGGTCGAGCTCGCCGCCGACCGGCGCGACCGGCAGGTGGCGTACGTGACCGTGGCGGCCCCGTTGAGTGAAGAGGAGGAGCGCCGGCTGGGCGCGAGCCTCTCCGCGATATACGGTCGGGAGGTATCCGTCAAGCAGACGGTGAACCCCGAGGTCCTCGGTGGCGCGAGCGTGCGGGTCGGCTCCGACCTGTACGACGGCACCGTCCTGCGCCGCCTCAACGAGACCCGCAACGCGCTCGCGAAGCGCTGAGGCGGCCCCGCCGCGCAGCGCCCTGAATAGACGCCATTCGGACCGGTCGGTACTAGGTATCCCGGGCCCCTGATACTTAAGGAAGCAGAGGATGGCCGAGCTGACCATCTCGACGGAGGAGATCCGCGGCGCCCTGGAGCGCTACGTCTCCTCCTACACGTCCGACGTCTCCCGCGAGGAGGTCGGCACCGTCGCCGACGCCGGCGACGGCATCGCCCACGTCGAGGGCCTTCCCTCGACCATGACCAACGAGCTCCTGGAGTTCGAGGACGGCACGCTCGGCGTGGCGCTGAACCTCGACGTCCGGGACATCGGTGTCGTCGTCCTCGGTGACTACGCCGGCATCGAGGAGGGGCAGCGCGTCAAGCGCACCGGCCGGGTGCTCTCCGTGCCGGTCGGCGACGCCTTCCTCGGCCGCGTGGTCAACGCGCTCGGCCAGCCGATCGACGGCCTCGGCGACATCGCCAACGAGGGCTACCGTGAGCTGGAGCTGCAGGCTCCGAACGTGATGGCCCGGCAGTCCGTCTTCGAGCCGATGCAGACCGGCATCAAGGCGGTCGACGCGATGACCCCGATCGGCCGGGGCCAGCGGCAGCTGATCATCGGTGACCGGAAGACCGGCAAGACCACGGTCGCCCTGGACACCATCCTCAACCAGCGGGACAACTGGCGCTCCGGCGACCCGAAGAAGCAGGTCCGCTGCATCTACGTCGCCGTCGGCCAGAAGGCCTCCACGATCGCCTCGATCAAGGGCCTCCTGGAGGAGGCGGGCGCGATGGAGTACACCACCATCGTCGCGTCCCCGGCCTCCGACCCGGCCGGCTTCAAGTACCTCGCCCCCTACACCGGCTCGTCCATCGGGCAGCACTGGATGTACGGCGGCAAGCACGTCCTGATCGTCTTCGACGACCTGAGCAAGCAGGCCGAGGCCTACCGCGCCGTGTCGCTGCTGCTGCGCCGCCCGCCGGGCCGCGAGGCGTACCCCGGTGACGTCTTCTACCTGCACTCCCGGCTGCTGGAGCGCTGCGCGAAGCTGTCGGACGAGATGGGCGGCGGCTCGATGACCGGTCTGCCGATCATCGAGACCAAGGCCAACGACATCTCGGCCTTCATCCCGACCAACGTCATCTCGATCACCGACGGCCAGATCTTCCTGGAGACCGACCTGTTCAACCAGGGCGTCCGGCCGGCCATCAACGTCGGCACCTCGGTCTCCCGGGTCGGTGGCGCCGCGCAGGTGAAGCCGATGAAGAAGGTCGCCGGCTCGCTGCGGCTGAACCTGGCCCAGTACCGCGAGCTGGAGGCGTTCGCCGCCTTCGCCTCCGACCTGGACAAGGCCTCCCGGGCCCAGCTGGAGCGCGGTTCCCGCCTGGTCGAGCTGCTCAAGCAGCCGAACTACTCGCCGTTCCCGGTGCAGGAGCAGGTCGTCTCGGTCTGGGCCGGCACCGAGGGCAAGCTGGACGACATCCCGGTGGGTGAGATCCGGCGGTTCGAGTCGGAGTTCCTGCAGTACCTGCGGCACAAGCACGAGGGCGTCCTCGCGGCCATCGCTGACAACAAGTGGGACGACGACATCATCGGCTCGCTGGACACCGCCATCACGGAGTTCAAGCAGGTCTTCCTCGGCAAGGAGGACGAGCGCCGGATCAACGAGGCGCCGGCCGCCCCGCTGGAGGGTGACGAGGCCCGTGAGACGGTGACCCGCTTCCGCGACGGCACGACCGACCGCCCGGTCGAGAACCAGTAAGGGCTGACCATGGCGGCCCAGGTTCGCGTTCTTCGTCAACGGATCCGCTCGGCGAAGTCGATGAAGAAGATCACCAAGGCGATGGAGCTCGTGGCGACGAGCCGGATCGCCAAGGCCCAGGCCCGGGTGGAGGCGTCCCTGCCGTACGCCCAGGCCATCACCAACGTGCTCACGGCGCTGGCGTCCAACGCGCGGATCGACCACCCGCTGCTCACCCCGCGGCCGCGGGTGCGGCGGGCCGGCGTCCTGCTGGTCACCAGCGACCGGGGCCTGGCCGGCGGTTACAGCACCAACGCGATCAAGACCGCTGAGTCGCTGATCGCCCGGCTCAAGGCCGACGGCAAGGAGCCGGTGCTCTACGTCGTCGGGCGCAAGGGCGTCACGTTCTACCGGTTCCGCAACCGGCCGATCGAGGCGAACTGGACCGGCTTCAGCGAGCAGCCGTCGTTCACCGACGCCCGCGAGGTGGGCGAGACGCTGATCAAGGCGTTCTCGGCCGGCGCGGACGACGTGGACGGCGGCGCCGGGCCGGACGGGGTGCTCGGGATCGACGAGCTGCACATCGTCTACACCGAGTTCAAGTCCCTGATGACCCAGACCCCGGTGGCGAAGATCATCGGCCCGATGCAGGTGGAGGATCGGCCGCGGTCCGAGGGCCTGCTGCCGGCGTACGAGTTCGAGCCGGAGGCGGAGGCGCTGCTCGACGCGCTGCTGCCGAAGTACATCAACACGCGGATCTACGCGGCGTTGATCGAGTCGGCGGCCAGCGAGTCGGCGGCCCGGCGGCGGGCGATGAAGAGCGCCACCGACAACGCGGAAGAGATGATCGAGAAGTACACGCGTGAGATGAACTCGGCCCGCCAGGCCGGGATCACCCAGGAGATCAGCGAGATCGTCGGCGGCGCGAACGCGCTGGCCGCGTCGGGAAGTGAAGTGTGATGACTGCCCCAGTAGAGACCAAGACGGCCACGGGTCGCGTGGTCCGGGTCATCGGCCCGGTCGTCGACGCCGAGTTCCCGCGCGACGCCATGCCGGACCTGTTCAACGCCCTGCACGTCGAGGTGACGCTCTCCGGCGGCGAGAAGACGCTGACCCTGGAGGTCGCCCAGCACCTGGGTGACAACCTGGTTCGCGCGATCTCGATGCAGCCGACCGACGGCCTGGTTCGCGGTGCGGAGGTGCGCGACAGCGGCTCGCCGATCACCGTTCCGGTTGGCGACGCGGTCAAGGGCCACGTCTTCAACGCGATCGGCGAGGTCCTCAACCTCACCGAGGGCGAGACGCTCCAGGCCGACGACCGCTGGAGCATCCACCGCAAGGCCCCGGCCTTCGCGGACCTGGAGCCGAAGACCGAGATGCTGGAGACCGGCATCAAGGTCATCGACCTGCTCGCCCCGTACGTCAAGGGCGGCAAGATCGGCCTGTTCGGCGGCGCCGGCGTGGGCAAGACGGTGCTCATCCAGGAGATGATCACCCGGGTCGCCCGCAACTTCGGTGGTACGTCGGTCTTCGCCGGCGTGGGGGAGCGCACCCGTGAGGGCAACGACCTCATCGCCGAGATGACCGAGTCCGGCGTCATCGACAAGACCGCGCTGGTCTACGGCCAGATGGACGAGCCGCCGGGCACCCGGCTGCGGGTCGCCCTCTCCGCGCTGACCATGGCGGAGTACTTCCGCGACGTGAAGAAGCAGGAGGTGCTGCTCTTCATCGACAACATCTTCCGCTTCACCCAGGCCGGTTCCGAGGTTTCCACCCTGCTCGGCCGGATGCCGAGCGCGGTGGGTTACCAGCCGACCCTGGCCGACGAGATGGGCGAGCTCCAGGAGCGGATCACCTCCGTCCGGGGCCAGGCCATCACCTCGATGCAGGCGATCTACGTGCCGGCGGACGACTACACCGACCCCGCTCCGGCCACCACGTTCGCCCACCTCGACGCGACCACCAACCTGGAGCGGTCGATCTCCGACAAGGGCATCTACCCGGCCGTGGACCCGCTGGCGTCCTCGTCCCGGATCCTCGCCCCGGAGTTCGTCGGCCAGGAGCACTTCCAGGTGGCCACCGAGGTGAAGCGGATCCTGCAGCGCTACAAGGACCTGCAGGACATCATCGCCATCCTCGGTATCGAGGAGCTCTCCGAGGAGGACAAGGTCACGGTCGGCCGGGCCCGTCGGATCGAGCGGTTCCTCTCGCAGAACACCTACGCGGCGGAGCAGTTCACCGGTGTGCCGGGCTCGACGGTGCCGATCAAGGAGACCATCGAGGCGTTCCGCAAGATCAGCGAGGGCGAGTACGACCACTTCCCCGAGCAGGCCTTCTTCATGTGCGGTGGTCTGGAGGACCTGGAGCGCAAGGCGAAGGAGCTGATGGCGGAGGGCTGAGCCCGCCCGTTGTGAGCAAGAAAAGGCCGCCCCGGCAATGCCGGGGCGGCCTTTTGTTCATCTTCGCGCCGTATCCTGCCCGCTGGCCGGTTTCCCGCGCTCGGCGATCGTGCCGCGCGCGAGGTACCGTCGGTTCGCGCGCTCACCGGAATGAGCGCTGGTCTATGGCAACCATTCGGCTGGGTGCGCCCGTCTCCTGATCGTGGGCGTGACGAACGGAGATGATCGTGGGTAAGGCCGGCAAGGGCGGCAAGCGGCCGTCCATCTGGGCGGGTGTGCCCCGGTGGGCCCGCGTCTGCACCGTGTTCGGCGCCGTGCTGATGCTGCTCAGCGGGGCGGTGCTGGTCGGCGCGGAGGCGCTGATGGCCCGCTACGAGGGCGCGGTGGGCAAAGCCGACCTCTTCGGCGACCAGGCCGCCGGCGCGAAGGAGCGCAAGAGCGACATCAAGGGCCCGCTGAACATCCTGCTGGTGGGCATCGACCCGCGCAACCCGGAGACGCCGCCGCTGGCCGACTCGATCATGGTGCTGCACGTGCCCGCCTCGATGGACCGGGCCTACCTCTTCTCCATGCCGCGCGATCTCGTCGTGGAGATCCCGAAGTTCAGCAAGGCCGACTTCAACGGCGGCACCGACAAGCTCAACGCCGCCATGTCGTACGGCAGCCGGGTGCCCGGGAAGAATCCCGACGCGGCCCGCGGCTTCGAACTGCTCGCCATGACCGTGCAGGACGTGACCGGGATCAAGCGCTTCGACGCCGGGGCGATCATCAACTTCACCGGCTTCCAGAAGATCGTCGACGCGATGGGTGGCGTTGACATGTACATCGAGCGCGATGTGCGCTCGGAGCACCGAGAGCCGGACGGCAAGCACCGCAAGGGCAACCCGAACGGCGAGGGCTACATCGGGCCGCAGGCGGAATACAAGAAGGGCAACCGGCACCTCAAGGGCTGGCAGGCACTGGACTACGTCCGGCAGCGCTACCCGAAGAACGGTGTCCCGGACGGCGACTACGGCCGGCAGCGCCACCAGCAGCAGTTCGTCAAGGCCATGGTCGGCCAGGCGTTCAGCGCCGACGTGGTGACCAACCCGCTCAAGCTGGACCGGGTGCTCCGGGCCGCCGGGCAGTCGCTGATCTTCAACGGTCGCGGCCACAGCGTGGTGGACTTCGGGCTCGCGCTGAAGAACATCCGCCCGGAGACGATCCAGATGGTCAAGCTGCCCGGCGGCGGCGTGACCGAGAACGGCAAGTACCGCGGCGAGGCCTTCAAGCCCGAGGTGGACGACTTCTTCGCCGCGCTGCACAACGAGCAGTTGGACGCGTTCCTGCTGGAGCACCCGGGCTTCCAGAACAAGACCAAGTAGCGCGTGGCGTAGCTCTCGCCACCCGCCTTGGGGGCGCTCCGGCGGCGGGACTAGACTTTCGGCAATCCGCCGCCGCAGCAAGGAGACAGCGTGGCACAGCAGCTTCACGTCGAGCTCGTAGCCGTCGAGGAGAAGGTCTGGTCCGGCGAGGCCGAGATGGTCGTCGCCCGGACGACCGAGGGTGAGCTGGGTGTGCTGCCGGGGCACGCGCCGCTGCTCGGCCAGCTCGCCGAGCCCGGGCAGGTACGCATCAAGCTCGCCGGCGGCGAGCAGGTCTCCTACGAGGTGGCCGGCGGCTTCCTGTCGGTGAGCGCCGAGGGCGTGACCGTCCTGGCCGAGAGCGCCACCCCGGTATCCGCCGCGCAGAGCCGCTGAGCCGTACCGTCGATGGAGATCGTCGAAGGGATCGGAATCGGCATCGCCGTGATCCTCGGCGCGCTGCTGATCCTCTTCGTCCGGCGAGCGGTGGTCACCCGTAGCGGTGGCATCATCCGGCTCAGCGTCCGGGTCTCCACCATGCTCGACGGCCGCGGCTGGTCGCCCGGCTTCGGCCGGTTCGTCGGCGACGAACTCCGCTGGTACCGGATGTTCAGCTTCGCCCTGCGCCCCAAGCGGGTGCTGTCCCGCAAGGGGCTGGCGGTGGAGCGCCGCCGCCTCCCCGAGGGTCAGGAACGGCTCTCCATGCCTGCCGACTGGGTGATCCTCCGGTGTACCAGCCAGCACGCTCCGGTCGAGATCGCCATGGCGCGTTCCACCGTCACCGGATTCCTCTCCTGGCTCGAGGCCGCCCCACCCGGGGCGGTCTCGCCGCGTCTGGCCTCCCAGGACTGGCCCGCCGCCTGACCGGTCGCTCCGCAGCCGGTGATCAAAAGCCCCGGGGGGCGGACCCGGGTCAGAGCAGCATGTCCGCCACGAAGCAGACCACTCCGCCCTCGGCGTCCCGCCCGATCCAGGTCGGGTACGCCCCGTCGCCCCACCCACTGAGCCAGAGCACCATCCCGCCGTCCCCGGCGCGCAGGTACGCCTCGTCGCCGAACCCGAGTTCCCGCCACGCGTCGATCCGGCCGGCGGCCTCGTCGGCGTCCACGAAGCAGGCCATCCCGGCGTCGACGCCGAACCCGAAGAACTCGTCGTGGCCCAGGTCGAGCGGGTCCTGCCCCGGCCGCAGCGCCATCTCCCATCTCCGTACCGGCCGGTCGGTGACGGCCAACCGGGCGGCCGCCACGCGCAGGTGGCGGGGATCGTCGCCGATCCGGGCCAGGCTGAGCGTCACCGGGTAACGGCCGGGCGGGACGGTGGCGGTGTACGGGACGGCGTCATGCTCCAGCCACGCCGGGTCGGTCGCGATCAACCGCCCGGACGGCAGGTGGAGGTCGCCGACCTGGCGTAATTCCAGCCGGGCCCGCTCGGCGCCGCCGGCGACGGGTCGCTCCGATCCCTCGACGAAGAGGTTCTCGACGTCGCCGGGCAACATCGGCCGAGGCGGCCGCCAGGGCGGTTCCTCGCCCGACGTCACGGGCAACCCGTGGTCGGCGGTTTCGACGAGCCGAACGCCGCCGGCCAGGCCGAGCAGGTCGTGCCAGCGTCCGAACGCCGGGCGGGGCGTCCGGGGTGCCGCCTCGATCCGGGACGTGTCCAGCCGACCGCCCCGGTCGCCCTGCGGTTCGTCGATGTCGTGCCGGCGGCCGTCCAGCCGGTACGTCGTGGCGTGCCGGGCCGCCACGTGCGGAAACTCGTGCTCGCCGACGCCGTCCGGGCAGTTCCAGGTGCGGCGGCAGCGCAGGAACAGGTCGCCGTCGGGCGTCCGGCGCCACTCGTCGACGGCCACCCGTCGCCCCCGGTGGTCGAAGCGGGTGGTGCCGCAGTAACCGTCGCTCCACGACACCGCCAGCACGCGTTCCGGGAGGCCGTCCGCCAGCAGCAGCACCGCGTACGGCGTGCCCGCCGCGTCGCGCGCCTCGGCTTGCGTCCCACTCAGCGGGTTGACGACCGATCCGTCCCAGCCGTCGGCGTACACCACGTTTCGGGTTTCCGTCACCGGCGCACCATAGCGGCGTCGCGCCTGTCGCCGCCGCCCCGGTCTAGTCGACGGCGGCGACCAGTTCGACCTCGTACCCCTGGTTGTCGGTGAGGTAGGCGGCGTAGGTTCCCGGTCCGCCGGCGTGCGGATGGTGGTCGGGAAAGAGCAGCGTCCAGCCGTGCGCCGGCGCCGCGGCGACCAGCCGGTCCACGGCGGCCGGCGGGCCGGCGTGGAAGGCCAGGTGGTTGAGGCCCGGGGCGAGCCGGTCGTGCCGCCGCCCGGAGAGCGCGGGGGACTCCTCCAGCACCAGGTAGGTCGGGCCGAGCCGCCAGGAGCGGCCGGCCGACCACTCCTGGAACGGCGTCCAGCCCAGCTCACCCAGGAGCCAGCCCCAGCTCCGGCGGGCGGCCGTCAGGTCGGGTACCCAGATCTCGACGTGGTGCAACCCGCCCACGCGGGAAAGGGCTGGTGCCGGCGGCTGCGCGGTCAGCGCTTACCGCCGGGAACCCATAGCACATCTCCGTCCGGATTTGCCGTTCTTGCCAGGATGAAGAGCAGGTCGGAGAGCCGGTTGAGATACTTTGCCGGGAGAGTGCTGGTCCGCTCGGAGTCATGGCTGACCAGGGCCCACGCCGCACGCTCGGCGCGCCGGGCGGTCGTCCGCGCCACGTGCAGCAGCGCCGCGCCCGCGGTGCCGCCGGGGAGGATGAAGGAGTCGAGCTTGCTCAGGCGTGCGTTGTACTCGTCGCACCAGCCCTCGAGGCGCTCGACGTACTCCTCGGTGACCCGCAGCGGCGGGTACTTCGGGTCCGGTTCGACCGGGGTGGCCAGGTCGGCGCCCACGTCGAACAGGTCGTTCTGGACGACGGCGAGCACCGCCCGCAGCTCGTCGTCGAGCTGGCCCAGCGCCAGCGCCACGCCGATCGCCGCGTTGCACTCGTCGACGTCGGCGTACGCGGCGATCCGCGGATCGGTCTTCGGCACCTGCTCGTTGTTGCTCAGCCTGGTCATGCCGGCGTCGCCGGCCTTGGTGTAGATGCGCGTGAGGTGGACGGCCATGACGCACAGCCTACGGATACCGGACCTGACGATCCCGCTGCGGCCGGACACCGCCGCCGGCTGGCCGGCCGGGGTCGGCCCCGGCGACGCTGGCGACCCGGCGGTCAACGACGTCGACGTGATCCGGGTGAACGGCGGCGCCCGGCTGGCCGGCACGGTGCACGTGGTGGGGGCCAAGAACTCCGCCCTGAAGCTGATGGCGGCCGCGCTGCTCGCCCCGGGCCCCAGCGTGATCACCAACGTGCCCCGGATCACCGACATCGCGATCATGGGGGAGGTGCTCCGCCGGCTCGGCTGCGCGGTGCGCTTCGACGACGACGACCCGGTCGATCCGATGGTCGCCCGGGGCGGGGTCGCCCGCTCCCTGTCGGTCACCATCGACGTGCCCGACCAGCCGGGCACGGAGGCCGACTACGACCTGGTCCGCCGGCTGCGCGCGTCGATCTGCGTGCTCGGCCCGCTGCTCGCCCGGCGCGGGTACGTGCGGGTGGCCCACCCCGGCGGTGACGCGATCGGCTCCCGCGGCCTGGACATGCACATCTCCGGGCTGACCCGGATGGGTGCCGAGATCTCCGGCGAACACGGCTTCGTGATCGCCGCCGCGCCGCACGGCCTGCGCGGGGCCGACATTGTGCTCGACTTTCCCAGCGTGGGGGCGACCGAGAACCTGGTGATGGCGGCGGTGCTGGCGAGCGGGCCGAGCGTGATCGACAACGCCGCCCGGGAACCGGAGATCGTCGACATCTGCACCATGCTCAACCAGATGGGCGCCCAGATATCCGGGGCCGGCACCTCGACCCTGCACATCGAGGGAGTCTCGGACCTGCGGCCGGTGCGGCACGCCACGGTGGGGGACCGGATCGTCGCCGGCACCTGGGCCTTCGGCGCGGCGATGACCCGCGGCGACGTGACCGTGACCGGGGTGGACCCGGCGTTCCTGGAGGTCGCGCTGGACAAGGTGGTCTCGGCGGGCGGCCTGGTGGAGACGCGGGCGGGCGCCTTCCGGGTGCGGATGGACGACCGGCCGCACGCGGTGGACGTCGTGACCCTGCCGTATCCCGGCTTCGCCACCGACCTGCTGCCGATGGCGATCGGGCTGGCCGCGGTCAGCGACGGCGCCTCGCTGATCACCGAGAACATCTTCGACGGGCGGTTCATGTTCGCCAACGAGATGATGCGCCTCGGTGCGGACATCAAGACCGACGGCCACCACGCCGTGGTCCGGGGCCGGGAGCGGCTCTCCGGCGCCCCGGTACGCGCCACCGACATCCGGGCCGGCGCGGGGCTGATCATCGCCGGGCTCTGCGCGGACGCGGTCACCGAGGTCTCGCACGTGCACCACGTGGACCGCGGCTACCCGGACTTCGTGGCCGACCTGCGGGCGCTCGGCGTCGAGGTGGAGCGGGGCTTCGCCCCGGAGGAGCCGGCGGTCGCCATCTGAGGGCCTTAGCAGTCGTTCAGGCTCGCCGACTAGGGTGCTGGCAGACACTCATTCAGGCGAGGGAGTAAGCAGATGGCGGGTCGACTCGCGGTCGTCGGGGCCGGGCTGATGGGCTCGGGGATCGCCCAGGTGGCGGCGCAGGCGGGCTGGCAGGTGACGCTGCGGGACCTGGACGACGCGGCCACCCGGCGCGGCCTGGAGGGCATCCGGAAGTCGCTGGAGAAGTTCGCCGAGAAGGGCAAGATCGAGGCGTCCGAGATCGAGGCGGCGCTGGGCCGGATCACCCCGACCACCGACCTGGAGGCGGCCGCGGACGCCGACATCGTGGTCGAGGCGGTCTTCGAGCGGCTGGACGTCAAGCACGAGGTGTTCCGGGCGCTGGACAAGATCTGCAAGTCGGACGCGGTGCTGGCCACCAACACCTCGGCCATTCCGGTGACCCAGATCGCCGCGGTCACCGAGCGCCCGGAGGCCGTGGTCGGTACGCACTTCTTCTCGCCGGTGCCGATGATGAAGCTCTGCGAGCTGGTCCGCGGCTACAAGACCAGCGACCAGACGCTGGCCACCGTGAAGGCCTTCGCCGAGGAGATCGGCAAGACGGTGGTCGTGGTCAACCGGGACATCGCCGGCTTCGTCACCACCCGGCTGATCGCCGCGCTGGTGGTGGAGGCGGTCAAGCTGGTCGAGTCCGGCGTGGTGTCGGCCGAGGACCTGGACACCGCGTGCCGGCTCGGCTTCGGCCACGCCATGGGCCCGCTGGCCACCACGGACCTGACCGGCGTGGACGTGCTGCTGCACGCCTCGAAGAACATCTACACCGACACCGCCGACGAGAAGTTCTTCCCGCCGGAGCTGCTTCAGCGCATGGTCACCGCCGGCGATCTGGGGCGCAAGACCGGCAAGGGCTTCTACACGTACTGACGGCATCGGGGCGGCGCGCTTCCCGGGCCGCTCAGCGGACCGCTCCCACCGGCGCCGGGGCGGTCCGCCGCAGTCCGGCGGTGAGCAGGAGCGTGGCCGCCAGCGCCGCCGCGGCGAGCAGCGCGACGGCCCGGTTGGCCGGGACCAGGTCCGCGATCGTGCCGGCGAGCGCGGCACACACCGCCTGCCCGGCCATCATGCCGTTCTGGTGCAGGCCGAGCACCTGGCCCCGGGCCTCGGACGGCGAGTGGGCGATCAACCGCTCCTGCAACGGCAGCCCGGCGGCGAAGCCGACCGAGGCGACCAGCGCGACGACCATGGCCAGTGGCAGCGGCGGTGACAGCAGGAAGACCAGGTACGGGACCGCGAGCAGCAGCCGCAGTCCGGGAATCCACCGCTCCCGGCGAGCCCCGGTCAGGAACCGCCCCACCACCACGTCACCGGTCAGCATGCCGAGGGCGGCGGCGGCGAACAGGAACCCGGCGCGATCACCGGCGTACGGGACGAAGAGCGCCTCGCACCCGACGACCAGACCACCGGGCACCCACAGGTTCAGGAAGAGGGACCGGCGGCCCGGGTCTGCCCAGAGTTCCCGGTTCACCCGCACGGTGCGCGCGACCGTCGTCCGCTCGGTGACCCGGACCGGGCGTTCGGACAGCCCGAACCAGCCCACCGCGGCGGCCACCGCCCGGAGCGCCGCGGCGAGCAGGAACACCTGGTACGGGCTCAGCCACACGAGCAGGGCGCCGGCCAGACCGAACCCGGCGATCTGCATCACCCCGACGCTCGTGTTCATGGTGGCCCGGGCCAGTACGTAGGCGTTGGCGGGCAGGATGTCGGTGAGCAGCGCCCACCTCGCCCCACCGGTGATCGAGCCGACGTACGCGCTGACGAAGATGATCGCGAAGCGGGCCCAGAGGGGCAGCCCGGGCACGGCCTGCACCGCCGCTCCGACGGTGACCAGCACCGCGGCGAGGGTCAGTGCCCGGCGCGGCGGCAGGCTGTCCGCGGCCGACAGCAGCGTCAGGCTGCCGAGCACGCCGGCCAGCGGTGCGCCGAACATGCTCAGCGCGGTGAGCAGCGCCGAGCCGGTCGACGCGTAGGTCAACGCCCCCAGCGCCAGGGCCGACGTGGTGTGCCCGGCGATCCCCGCGCAGTTGGCCAGGAACAGGTTGCGGAACTCGCGGGCGGCGAACAGGTCTGCGTACGTTCTCACGGGCACGATCGTCCGGGGCGCCGGGTGGTATCCCGTAGAGTTACGTCCGGAGGCGAAACGTGGGCGTCTGGCAGGTGCCATCGGATCTGCTCGCGCGCAGCCGCTTCACGGTCTCCCCGATGGTCGACACGGTCGCCGCGCTGCGCGCGCTGTACGACCCGCGTACGCCCTGGCAGCGGGCCTGGCGAGGGCCGCACGTCGAGGCGTTCCGGCGGATGCTGGGCAGCCGGCCGGTGGCCCGGGCGCTGCTGGCCGCGTCGTTCAACCCCCGGTGGGTCGCGGACTTCCTCACCATCGCGCCCGCCTCGCCGGATCCCCCGTTCGCGGCCGAGCTGGCGGCCGTCGGGCGGCTCTCCGACCAGCGGATCCGGGCCGACCTGCGGGCCACCCGTCCGGAGCCGCTCGCCGCCGAGCTGCTGGCGGAGGGCCTCACCGGGCAGGTGGTGGAGCTCCTCGACTGGGTCTGGACGCACACCGTCGAACCGGAGTGGCCGGAGCGGGAACGCCGGCTCCGGGCGGACATCGTGGCCCGCACCGCGGCGTTGAGCACGGGCGGCTGGGCCCGGGTGTTCGCCGACCTCAACCGCAACATGGGCTGGCTGGGCGACGGTCGTCTCCAGGTCAACGACTACCCGGAGCCGCCGCTGTCGCTGGACGGGGCCGAGCAGTTGTTCTTCCTCCCGGCGCACTGCCGGCGCGGCTGGGTGGTCTGGGACCGGCCGACCCGGTTCGGGATGGTGTACCCGGCGCGCGGGATCCTGGTCGACCCCAGCTCACCGGCGCCCGACGGGCTCGCCCGGCTGATCGGCGCGAACCGGGCCAACATCCTCGCCCGGCTGGACACGCCGCTGAGCACCTCGCAGCTCGTGGTGGTGACCGGGCTGTCCCTCGGCACGGTGAGCGACCACCTGCGGGTGCTGCTGGGCGCGGGAGCGATCAGCAAGCGGCGGTCCGGGCGCGAGGTGCTCTACTGGCGTACGCCGCTGGGCGACGCGCTCGCCGCCAGCGGCTGAGCGGGGGTCGGTGGCGCCGGCCCGCCGGGTCAGCCGTCGCGCTTGGTGGTCCAGCGGAAGGTGGTCAGGCAGAGCACCAGGCCGACGACGCACCACGCGGCGAGCACCAGGGCGACTCGGCCCAGCTCGAACCCGCCGGCCGGCTCCTGCGCGCCGAAGCTCTCCGGCAGGAAGACCGACCGCAGCCCCTGGCACATCCACTTCAGCGGGAAGAGCGCCGCCACCTGCTGCATCCAGGACGGCAGCTCGGTGAAGACGAAGAACACTCCGGAGATGAACTGGAGCACCAGCGCCACCGGGGTGACCACGGCCGACCCGCTGCGCGCGGTGCGGGCCAGCGACGAGATGGCGATGCCGCACAGGGTGCAGGCGGTCACGCCGAGCACCGACACCCAGCCGAAGGTCAGCCACTTCGCGGCGGTGCCGGGCAGGGCCAGGTCGAACAGCGCCACCGAGACGGCGAGCAGCAGCACCGTCTCCGCGACGCCGATGGCGACCACCATCAGCACCTTGCCGGCAAACCACACCCACTTCGGCATCGGCGTGCCCCGGTAGCGCTTGAGCACCCCCCGGTCGCGTTCGATCGGGATCCAGATGCCGAGGTTCTGGAAGCTGACGGTCATCAGGCCGGTGGCGATCATGCCGGTGATGAAGTACTGGGTGTAGCTGACCCCGGGGGCGATCTCGTCGCTGAAGATCGCCGCGAAGATCAGGATCATGATGACCGGGAAGCCCATCGTGAACACGACGGACTCCCGGCTGCGCAGGAACTGGGTGATCTCCAGCCGACCCTGCCGCAGGGCGAGGGACACCGGGCCCCGCCGCCGGACCGGTGCCGCGGCGGCCGGCGCTGCCGGCTTCATGGTGGCGGTCATGCGTGTCCGATCATGGTGAGGTAGATGTCCTCCAGGGTCGGCCGGGTCACCGTGAGACCGGGCACCTCGCCGCCGAAGCGCGCGGCCAGCTCCGCCACCAGCGCCGTCGGCGTCGCGCTCGCGACGCTCTCCAGCGCCCCTTCCGGCGTCCGCCAGGAGACCGTGGCCAGGGCCTCCTGGCGGTTGCCGAGCCGGTTCGGCGCGGCCACCTCGACCAGCCGGCCGCGCGCGATCACCCCTACCCGGTCGGCCAGCGCCTCGGCCTCGTCCAGGTAGTGGGTGGTCAGCACGATGGTGGTGCCGGCCGCCGCCAGGTCCCGGATCAGCTCCCAGAACTCGCGCCGCGCCTCCGGGTCGAAACCCGTGGTCGGCTCGTCGAGGAAGAGCAGCTCGGGTCGGCCGACGATGCCGAGCGCCACGTCGAGCCGGCGCTTCTGGCCACCGGAGAGGGTGTGCGTACGGGCCCTCGCCTTACCGGCCAGGCCGACCCGCTCGACGACCTTGTCCGGGTCGTCGGCGTCGGCGTAGAACCCGGCGAAGTGGCGGACCACCTCGCCGACGGTCAGCTCGTCGAACTCGCCGGTGCCCTGCAGCACGATGCCCACCCGGGAGCGCCAGTCCGCCGCCTGGTGGGCGGGGTCGCTACCGAGCACGGCGACCTCGCCCGCGTCCCGGTGCCGGAAGCCCTCCAGGATCTCCACCGTGGTGGTCTTGCCCGCGCCGTTCGGGCCGAGCAGGGCGAACACCTCACCCCGGTGCACGTCGAGGTCGACGCCCGCCACCGCGACGGTGTCCCCGTACGCCTTGCGCAGCCCCCGTACGGAGATCGCGAGCTCGTCATCCATGCCGTCAAGTGTGCGACCTGGGCGGTGGCACCGACCGGCCGGGGTGTGGTGGTCCCCGCCATGTCGGGCGATTGGCACCCGGACGTCCGCTCCATGGAGCTGTGTGGTTTTCCACAGCGCCGGTGACTGAACGGTAACTTAGACTCCGGCCATGGACGAGAAGGCTCCCCCCGGCCGGCTGCCCGAGCGCGACCGCCCCTGGGTGATGCGCACCTACGCCGGGCACTCCTCGGCCGCCGCGACCAACGCGCTCTTCCGCCGCAACCTGGCCAAGGGGCAGACCGGCCTGTCGGTCGCCTTCGACCTGCCCACCCAGACCGGATACGACCCGGACCACGAACTCGCCGCCGGCGAGGTCGGCCGGGTCGGGGTGCCGGTCGCCCACCTCGGCGACATGCGGGCCCTCTTCGAGGGCATCCCGCTGGCCGAGATGAACACCTCGATGACCATCAACGCGCCGGCGATGTGGCTGCTCGCCCTCTACGGCACGGTCGGCGCCGAGCAGGGGGCCGAGCTGGCCCGCTGCGCGGGCACCACGCAGAACGACATCATCAAGGAGTACCTGTCCCGGGGGACGTACATCTTCCCGCCCGCGGCGTCGCTGCGGCTCACCGCGGACGTCATCGCGTACACGCTGCGCGAGATGCCGCGCTGGAACCCGGTCAACATCTGCTCGTACCACCTGCAGGAGGCCGGCGCGACGCCGGTGCAGGAGGTCGGCTTCGCGCTGGCCACCGCGGTCGCCGTGCTCGACGCGGTACGCGACTCCGGCCAGGTGCCCGCCGAGCGGATGGGCGACGTGGTGCAGCGGATCTCGTTCTTCGTCAACGCCGGGGTGCGGTTCGTCGAGGAGATCGCCAAGATGCGTGCCTTCGGCGCGCTCTGGGACGAGATCACCCGGGACCGCTACGGGGTCGAGAACCCCAAGCAGCGGCGGTTCCGCTACGGCGTACAGGTCAACTCGCTCGGGCTGACCGAGGCACAGCCGGAGAACAACATCCAGCGGATCGTGCTGGAGATGCTCGGCGTCACCCTCTCCCGGGACGCCCGGGCCCGCGCCGTGCAGCTGCCGGCCTGGAACGAGGCCCTCGGCCTGCCCCGGCCGTGGGACCAGCAGTGGTCGCTGCGCATGCAGCAGGTCCTGGCGTACGAGTCGGACCTGCTCGAGTACCCCGACCTGTTCGCCGGCTCGCACGTGATGACCGCCCTGGTCGACGAGATCGTCACCGGCGCCCGGGTCGAGCTGGAGAAGGTGCTGGAGATGGGCGGCGTGGTCACCGCCGTGGAGACCGGCTACCTGAAGAGCGCGCTGGTCGCCTCGCTGGCCGAGCGACGCCGCCGGATGGAGGTCGGCACCGACGTGGTGGTCGGCGTCAACCGGTTCACCGAGACCGAGCCGTCGCCGCTGACCGCGGCCGGCGCCGAGGCGATCGAACAGGTGGACCCGGCGGTGGAGAAGTCCGCCGCGGCCGCCGTACGTGAATGGCGGGCCGACCGGGACGCGGCCGCGGTCCACGCGGCCCTGGCCCGGCTGCGCGCGGACGCCGCGACCAGCACGAACCTGATGCCGGCGACGCTGGAGTGCGTGCGGGCCGGCGTGACCACCGGCGAGTGGGCCGGCGCGCTGCGGCAGGTCTTCGGCGAGTATCGGGCACCGACCGGGCTGGCCGGCGGGGCCGGGGCCGGCGTGGACGCCGGGCTCGCCGGAGTGCGGGAGCGGGTCGCCGCCACCGCCCGGGAGCTGGGCAGTGGCCGGCTGCGGCTGCTGGTCGGCAAGCCCGGCCTGGACGGGCACTCCAACGGCGCCGAGCAGATCGCGGTACGCGCCCGGGACGCCGGCTTCGAGGTGGTCTATCAGGGCATCCGGCTGACCGCCGGACAGATCGTCGCCGCCGCCGTCGAGGAGGACGTGGACCTGGTCGGGCTCTCCGTGCTCTCCGGCTCGCACCTGGCCGCGGTGCCCGCGGTGCTGGACGGGCTGCGCGCCGCCGGGCGGCCGGACCTGCCCGTGGTGGTCGGCGGCATCATTCCGGCGGGCGACGCGGAGCAGTTGCGCGCCGCCGGGGTGGCCCGGGTCTTCACGCCGAAGGACTTCGCCCTCACCGGCATCATCGACGAGCTCGTCACCGTGGTTCGGCAGGCCAACGGTCTGCGCTGAGGCCCCCGCCGTCACCGACCACCGGGGCGGTGGCGGCGGGTCAGCGCCGGTTCCCCGGTCGGGCGACGGGTCAGCGCTGGTCGTAGGTGATGCAGTCGGCCATGTCGTTGTCCGGGCCGACCTTGATCGCCGGCGCGTGGCACTCCAACTGGTCGTTGTGCCGGCAGTCGGCCCGCTGGCAGGCGCCGACCTGCGCGGTCATGCCGTCCACGCCGGCCTGGACCGCGGGCATTTCGATGAACGTGTGGCAGTGCGCGTGGTCCATGCTGCCGATCGTGATGGCGAACGCGTGGCAGTCGCCGGTGTGGTTGTAGGCGCACGCCGCGACCACACATTCCTGGACGCGGGGCATCTCCATCGCTGCGGTCATGCCGACCTCCTCTAGTCTTGCGTAGATTCTAGGGATTTGTCGGCCTTCCTGATCGGGATTCAGCCGTGCTCGAGCACTTCCGAGAGCGGAGCCGGCTCCAGGCCGCGTTCGGCCAGGCCGGCCAGGATGTGCGGCAGCGCCTCGTCCGTCATCGGCGCGTTCGCCTCCGTCACGTGCATGATGATCACCGAGCCCGGGCGGACGTCCGCCAGCGCCGCCCGCACCACCGGCCGCCAGGACGTCGCGAACGGGTCGCCGCTCACCACGTCCCCGTCCACCACGGTCAGCCCCAGCGGTGCCAGTGCGGCGAGCGCCTTCCGGTCGTGACACAGGCCGGGGAAGCGGAAGTAGCGGGTCTGCCGCCCGCCGTACTCGGCCATCAGGTCGAACGTCCGGGCCACGTCGGCGGCCATCTTCCGGTCCGCGATGCGCGGGAGGCCGTAACAGTCCCGGGTGAAGGCCAGATGCCCGTACGTGTGGTTGGCCAGTTCGAAGCGCGGGTTGGCGGCCAGCCGGCGGGTGAGCGCCGGGTACTGCTCGACCCACATGCCGGTGAGGAAGAAGGTGGCCGGCACCCGCTCCCGCTCCAGCAGGTCGATGATCTTCAGGTTCGCGTACGACCGCACCGCGCCGCTGCGCAGTTGGTGCCGCATCGCCTCGGTCATGTCCGCGTCGAAGGTGAGCGCCACCTTGTTCCCCGTACGCGGCCCGTGGTCGACGACGGGAGGTGGGCTGCCGACCGTGGTGGCGCCCGGCAGGTCCGGGCCGGTTCCGGGCCGGGAGGTGACCGGCGGCGCCGAGGCGGGTGCCGACGTCCGTGGTGTCGCGGGCGAGGGGGATTGGGCGGCGGGCGCGGTCGCCGGCATCCGGACCATGCCGGCGCTGGCCGACGTACGGAGCGGGCTGGGGCCGGTCAGCAGGGCGGCCGCCGCGACCACTGCGGCGAGGATCGCGACCAGGCGAACGCGGGAGATCTTCACGAGCACCGCAAGATGATCGCAGTGCCGCCTCGGCTCGTGTGGCCCGCCGTGACTGGTTCGGGTGGTCAGGCTTGGTCCCTGCGCCGGTCCCGGCAGGCCACTCCCGCGCCGTGGTCCGGCTCTGTTCGTGTGGTCACGGTGTGCGCCACCGTTGGTGGTGGTCCGGGTCCGCTCGGTCCAGTGGGGTTCGGTGGCTGGTCGGGTCGGGTGTGTCGTCGGGGGCTGGGCATGGTGTCCGGGAGGGTGATACCTCTGAGTCATCGATATGCCGCTGAGGTATCCCGCTCGTTCCTCGGTGGCCCCCTCCCCGCTGACCCGGAGTTGATCACCTTGCCCAGCCTCCGGGGTGGGCGTTTGCTGGGATGCGGTCGGTGGGGTGTGTGTCGGGTTTGTGGGTGTGGTTGGTGGCATCCGGGTGGTGGAATCGGGGCCTGGTCGGGGGCGTTACATCATGCGGACGATCGAGCAGGGGCACGTGGCCGGCAGGGCCGGCCCGGGGTCCTGGGTTCGCGGAATGATGGCGGGCGGCCGGTCGTTACATCACCCGGCGATCGCAGCAACGCAGCGTCTGGGCTCCGGCCGATGCGGGTCGCGGCTCCCGGAATGATGGTGGGCTGGCGGTCGTTGCACACAGTCCGGCACCGCGAAGGGCGACCCCCTGCCCCGCAGGTCGGCCGGGCACCCGGCGCCACGGGTATCCCCCGCCCGGTCAGAGTGCCATGTTTTCTCTCGAGTCTTTCTGAGCGCCTGATGGTGCTTGCGCCCTGTCGGCCTGCCCCCCTTGGGCTGGTGGGCGTTATCCCCCGGAAGGAGCTGTGTGATGAACACGATCATGCGGAAGAGCGTTCTGGGTATTGCTGGTCTGGCTTTCGCCGGTGGCATCGCCGCTGGCCCCGCCACCCACGCCGACACCGGCCCGGTCGAGGCCGTCAAGCCGGTCGCTGCGGTTGCGGTGCAGGCTGACAAGCCGGACATGGGCAAGCTGATCCCGCACGGCGTGCAGGGTGAGCAGTCGCGCATCGACCTCAACGACGAGCAGGTCGCGAATGTGAAGGCGATCATCGCGGCGACGAAGACGTCCGACATGGACGAGCGCGCCGCCGTGGTGGCCATCGCCACCAGCCTGCAGGAGTCGAAGCTGGAGAACCTGGGTCACCTGGGCGAGCGCAACGACCACGACTCGCAGGGCCTGTTCCAGCAGCGCCCGTCGAGCGGGTGGGGCACGGTGGAGCAGATCACCGACCCCGAGTACTCGACCACGGCGTTCCTGAAGGGCCTCAAGCAGGTCGACGGGTGGCAGGACATGCCCCTGACCAAGGCCGCGCAGACCGTGCAGGTGTCGGCCTACCCGGACCACTACGCCCAATGGGAACAGCAGGCCGCCGACCTCGTCGCCGAGCACTGGAACAGCTGACCCAACCGAACAAACACTTTCCTCACAGGGGGACTGCTGGCCGGCACCCAACAGGTGCCGGCCAGCAGCACATACCAACCACCGGCAGGGCCGGCACCCACCACCGGGCGCCGGCCCTGCGGCATGTCCAAAGCGGGCAGCCTGGCCCGACCACTGGCGGGAAGAAGCGGTCAGACGCGGTAGCCGGCGGCGCGGGCGGCCTGGCGTTCCCGGCGGCGGTCGGACCGGCGGCGCAGGAGCCAGAACAGGAAGAGCGCCATGCCGGCCAGGAACGCCAGCACCAGCACCGGCAGGATGATCGCCACCACCGACATCACCACGCTGGTGGCGTCCTCGGCGGTGCTCGCCACCGGCGCCCCCACCCCGGCGGTGGTCGCGTTGATGACCGGTCGGGCGGCGGACTTGAGCAGGTGCACGCCGAGCGCGATCAGCACCCCGGTCACCACCGGGATCCACTCGCTGGAGGAGAAGAAGCTCCCCGGGTCGCTCACCGTGACCGTCTCCGACGTGGACCCGGCACCGAAGGCCAGGCCGCCGGCGGTCGGGCGGACCACGGTCTGCACCACGTCGTTGACGTGGTCGACCACCGGCACCTTGTCGGCGACCACCTCGACGGCGAGCAGCACGGCGAGGATGAGGATCACCCAGCCGTTGCCGAGCCACTGCCAGCCGGTGGGCAGGTCGATGAGGTCGGTGTAGCGGGCCAGCAGCCCCATGGTGAGCAGGGGGATGTAGGCGTTCAGGCCCGCCGAGGCGGCGAGGCCGGTGCCGGTGAGGACTTCGAACACCGTCTCAGCATCGCACCGGCACGCCAGTGCCGCTCGGTGGCGCCGGCCCGCGCCTCCGCTACCCTCGTCGGGTGCGGTTGGTGATTGCGAAGTGCTCGGTGGACTACGTCGGACGGCTCTCGGCCCACCTGCCGCCGGCCACCCGGTTGCTGATGGTGAAGGCGGACGGGTCGGTGTCCATCCACGCCGACGACCGGGCGTACAAGCCGCTCAACTGGATGAGCCCGCCGTGCCGGCTGGAGGAGGCCCCGGGCGTCTGGCGGGTGGTCAACAAGGCCGGCGAGGAGCTGCGGATCACCCTGGAGGAGATCTTCCAGGACACCTCGTACGACCTGGGTGTCGATCCGGGCCTGCGCAAGGACGGCGTGGAGGCGCACCTGCAGGAGCTGCTGGCGGCCAACCCGACGGCGTTGGGCGAGGGCTTCACGCTGATCCGCCGGGAGTACATGACCGCGATCGGCCCGGTCGACCTGCTCTGCCGGGACGGGCAGAACGCCACAGTCGCCGTCGAGGTGAAGCGTCGGGGCGAGATCGACGGCGTCGAGCAGCTCACCCGCTACCTGGAACTGCTCAACCGCGACCCGCTGCTGGCCCCGGTGACCGGGGTTTTCGCGGCGCAGGAGATCAAGCCGCAGGCCCGGGTGCTTGCCACCGACCGAGGGATCCGCTGCGTGGTGGTGGACTACGACAAGCTGCGCGGTATCGAGCGTGACGAGCTGACCCTGTTCTGACCGCCGGCGGCCGACCCGCGGCGGTCACCCGCCCACGGCGGCCCCGGGCGGGCACCTTCGGTCACCCGCCCACGGCGGGCCGGCGGTCAGCGGCCGTACATCACCTTGATGGCCTTGACCAGCCGGGCGACGTCGGCGGGCGTCCGGTCGAAGGTGGTCGAGGGCAGCAGCGAGCGGGCCCGGCGGCGGGTGATCGCCTTGGCCCGCCCGAACTCGCGCAGCCCGTCCTCGCCGTGGATCCGGCCGAAGCCGGACTCGCCCACGCCGCCGAACGGCAGGGTGGACATCCCGGCGAAGGTCAGCGTGGAGTTGACCGAGGCCATGCCGGAGCGCAGCCGGCGGGCGATCGCCACCGCGCGCCGCCGCCCGAAGACCGAACCCCCGAGGCCGTACGGCAGGGCGTTGGCCCGGCTGACCGCCTCCTCGGCGTCGCGGACCCGGTTGATGGTCAGCGTCGGGCCGAACGTCTCCTCGCGTACGGCGGCGGAGTCCTCGGGCACGTCGACCAGCACGGTCGGCCGCACGTACGGCGGCTGCACCGCGTCCGCGCCGCCGAGCATCGCGCGCCCGCCCCGGGCCAGCGCGTCGTCGATGTGCCGGCGGATCACGTCGAGCTGGCTCGGCATGGTGATCGGCCCGATGTCGGCGCCGTCCGCGCCGACGGAGAGCCGCCCGGCCCGCTCCACCACCTTGTCGACGAAGGCGTCGAAGACCGGCTCGACGGCGTACACCCGCTCGATGCCGATGCAGGTCTGCCCGGCGTTGGTCAGCGCACCCCAGACGCACGCCTCGGCGGCGGCGTCCAGGTCGGCGTCCGCGTCCACGATCATGGCGTCCTTGCCGCCGGCCTCCAGCAGCACCGGGGTCAGCGACTCGGCGCAGGCGGTCATCACCTTCTTCGCCGTCGCCGTGGAGCCGGTGAACGCGATCTTGTCGACCCCGGAGCGGCAGAGCGCCGCGCCGACGTCGCCGAGCCCGTGCACCGCGGTGAGCACCGGGTGCTCCGGCACCACCTCGGCGAAGCTGTCGACCAGCCACTGCCCGACGGCCGGGGTGTACTCGCTGGGCTTGAAGACCACCGCGTTGCCGGCGGCCAGCGCGTACGCGGTGGACCCGATCGGCGTGAAGACGGGGTAGTTCCACGGGCCGATCACGCCGATCACCCCGTACGGCTGGTATTCGAGGTGGGCGGAGAACTCGGCGAGCACGAGCCGCGAGCGGACCCGGCGCGGGCCGAGCACCCGGCGGGCGTTGCGGGCCGCCCAGTCCACGTGCTCGACGGCGGTGACGATCTCGACGACGGCGTCCGCGATCGGCTTGCCGCCCTCGGTGTGGATCAGCTCGGCGAGTTGCTCGATGCGCTGGGCGAGCAGGGCCCGCCAGCGCAGCAGCCGCCGCCGGCGCCCGGCGAAGCCGAGGCCGGCCCACCACTCGGCGGCCGCCCGAGCCCGCTTGACCGCCTCGGTCACCTCGGCCGCGGTGGCGATCGGATAGCGCCCGGCCTCGGCGCCGGTCGCGGGGCTGGTCGAGACCAGAAGGCCGTCCTCGATGCGGGGGGCGCCCGGGACCTGCACTGCCGTCATGGCGGAAGTCTAGACCCGAGGATTACTCGCCGGTAGGGGTCGGCGCCGGCGCTCCGGCCGGACCCGGCCGCCGCACCGGTGAACCGGACGGGTCGTCGGGCTCGTTGAACGGGCGGAGGGGACCGTCCGGCACGCGAGCGGCGGTTGCCGTTCCGGCGAAGGACGGATGACCGCCCGGGGAGGCGGAGTTGACCGCGTGGGCGGTGGAGACAACTACTTTCTGATGGCAGGCTGACGCGCGGGGTGACCGTGCGGGTGGAGGGCTGACTGTCCATGGAGGAACATCCGAATCTCTTGCCGCTGTTGACCGTGGCCGGTGGATCGATGCGCGGGGCGAGTTTCCGGGTCCGCCGGACGCCGCTGGTCATCGGCCGGGCGCCGACCGTCGACGTGGTGCTGAACGACCTGCACCTGAGCCGGCGGCACGCCCAGGTGTGGCTGACCCCGGAGGGGGTGTCGCTGGCGGACCTGGGGTCGACGAACGGCACCTGGTTGAACGACCGGCGGATCGCCGGCGTGGAGTGGCTCAGCGACGGGGACGTGATCCGGCTCGGCCGTACCGAGCTGCGGTTCTTCGACCCGGGGGTGGCCGTCACCGACCCGGTGGGCCTGCTGATCGGCACCCCGCGGCGGGACCATCGGCCGACCCTGCCGCTGCCGGTCGCCGCCCCGCCCGCCGTCGCCCGGCCGGCGGAGCGCACCGTGCCGGCCGCGCCCGCCGTATGGAACGCGCCGGGCCAGTCGGCGGTGCCGGCCGGGCCGGGCGCGGCGGCGGAACCGGCCGTGCCGCCCGCGCCCGCGCTGCCGAGCGCGCCGTAGGGCGGGCGAACCGCCACCTCCCGCCGGCCCGTCGTGGCGGCCGGACACATGGACGCGCCGGCGGCCGGGTGGCAGCATGCCGCGGATGGAGAGCGTGCGGCAGGTCGTCACGGCGAACGGGATCACCCAGGCGGTACGGGTGGCCGGGCCGCCGGACGGCGTACCGTTGCTGTTGATCCACGGCAACTGCTCGTCGGCCCTGTTCTGGGAGCCGCTGGTTCGCCGGCTGCCGGCCACGCTCCGGGTGGTCGCACCCGACCTGCGCGGCTACGGCGAGACGGACACCGCCCCGGTGGACGCCACCCGGGGGCTGCGCGACTTCGCCGACGACGTGGCCGCCCTGCTGGACGAGGGTTCGCTGTTCCCGGCCGGTGTCCGGCCGGTGGTGGCCGGCCACTCGCTCGGCGGGGGAGTGGCCATGCAGCTGCTGGTCGACCACCCGGACCGGGTGGCCGCGCTGCTGCTCTCCGCTCCCGTCTCGCCCTACGGTTACGGCGGCACCCGCGACCTGGCCGGCTCCCCGACCACCGCCGACTTCGCCGGCACCGGCGGCGGCACCGCCAACCAGGACTTCGTCAAGCGGCTGGCCGCCGGCGACCGCGGCGCGGACGCCCCGACCAGTCCGCGCAACGTGCTGCGGGCCACCTACGTGGCCGACCCGGCGTCCCTGGGCGAGGACGAGGAACTGCTGCTGGACAGCGTCCTGTCCACGGCCACCGGCGACGGCAACTACCCGGGCACGGCGGTCGCCTCGGCGAACTGGCCGGGCACCGCGCCTGGTTGTCGGGGCGTGCTCAACGCCCTCTCCCCGGCCCACTTCCGGATCGCCGACGCCCTGGTCGGGGTCGCTGACAAGCCGCCGGTCACCTGGATCCACGGTGACGCCGACGTGATCGTCTCGGACACCGCGCTGATGGACCTGGCGTACCTGGGATCGCTGGGCGCGGTGCCCGGCTGGCCCGGCGAGCTGGACTGCCCGCCGCAGCCGATGGTCGGCCAGACCCGGGCGGTGCTCGACCGGTACGCGGCCGCCGGCGGCAGCTACCGCGAGGTGCTGCTGCCCGGCTGCGGGCACAGCCCACACCTGGAGCGGCCGGCCGAGTTCGTCGCCGAACTGCTCGCCCTGACCGCCGCCCCGGCGGCCTGACCCGCCCCCGGTCCGACCCCCGCACGCATCGACCGACGGCAGCGCCGAGGGTGGTGAAATATCCCACGGCGTCTCGACAACCGACGGTCACGTGGCAGACTCGCGCGCATAACCTTAGTGGCCGTTCATGCGGCCGTGCGGAGCATTGGGGAGGCCGGTCGTGGCGCGCGAGTTCAGCAGCGTGGGCGTGGTGGGGCTGGGCACCATGGGTGCCGGCATCGTCGAGGTCTTCGCCCGCAACGGCATCGACGTGGTCGCGGTCGAGATCTCCGATGCCGCGCTGGAACGCGGCCGGGCCACCCTGACCGGCTCCACGGACCGGGCCGTGGCCAAGGGCAAGCTCGCCGAGGCCGACCGGGACGCCCTGCTGGCCCGGGTCGACTGGCAGGTGGGGCTGGACGCGCTGCACTCGGTCGACCTGGTGATCGAGGCGGTGCCCGAGCACCTCGACCTGAAGCAGCGGATCTTCGCCGAGCTGGACCGGGTCTGCAAGCCCGAGGCCATCCTGGCCACCAACACCTCGTCGCTGAGCGTCACCGAGATCTCGGTCGCCACCACCCGGCCCAACCAGGTCATCGGCATCCACTTCTTCAACCCGGCGCCGGTCATGAAGCTGGTCGAGGTGGTCCGGACGGTGGTCACCTCGGCCGACGTGGTTGCCGACGTGGAGGCGCTCTGCGAGCGGCTGGGCAAGGTCGACGTCACCATCAACGACCGGGCCGGCTTCATCGCCAACGCGCTGCTCTTCGGCTACCTCAACCACGCGGTCGGCATGTTCGAGTCGCACTACGCCAGCCGCGAGGACATCGACGCGGCGATGAAGCTCGGCTGCGGCCTGCCGATGGGCCCGCTGGCCCTGATGGACCTGATCGGCCTGGACACCGCGTACGAGATCCTGGACACCATGTACCGGCGGGGCGGCCGGGACCGCCGGCACGCCCCGGTGCCGCTGATCAAGCAGATGGTCACCGCGGGGCTGCTCGGCCGCAAGTCCGGCCGGGGCTTCTACACCTACGAGCGGCCGGGCTCGCCGGTGGTCGTACCCGACGAGCAGACGCCGGTGGCGACGGGGTCGACGCTCGCCGACGGCGCCCGGGCCATCGCGAAGGTCGGCGTGGTCGGCTCCGGGACGATGGCGACCGGGATCATCGAGGTGTTCGCCAAGGCCGGCTACGAGGTCGTCTCGGTGACCCGGGGCGCGGAGAAGTCGGCCAAGGTCTGCGAGGCGGTCAAGACCTCGCTGAACAAGGGCGTGGTGCGGGGCAAGCTCAGCGAGACCGACCGGGACGCGGCGCTGAGCCGGGTCACCTGGTCCGCCGCCCTGGACCACCTCGCCGACGTCGACCTGGTGGTCGAGGCCGTGGTCGAGGAGCTGAGCGTCAAGAAGGCCCTCTTCGCCAGCCTCGACGAGATCTGCAAGCCGGGCGTGGTGCTGGCCACCACCACGTCGTCGCTGCCGGTGATCGACGTCGCGATGGCCACCCAACGGCCGGCCGACGTGGTCGGGCTGCACTTCTTCAACCCGGCCCCGATCATGCCGCTGGTGGAGATCGTGCAGACCATCCGCACCTCGGCGGAGACCACCGCCACCGCCCGCGCGGTCTGCGCGGCGCTGGGCAAGACCGGCGTGGTCTGCGGCGACCGGTCCGGTTTCATCGTCAACGCGCTGCTCTTCCCGTACCTGAACGACGCGGTGAAGATGCTGGAGGCGAGCTACTCCACCGCCGACGACATCGACCACGCGATGAAGCTGGGCTGCGGTTACCCGATGGGCCCGTTCGAGCTGCTCGACGTGGTCGGCCTGGACGTCTCGCTGGCCATCCAGCGCGAGCTCTACCTGGAGCTGCGGGAGCCGGGCTTCGCGCCCGCGCCGCTGCTGGAGCACCTGGTGACCGCCGGCTACCTGGGCCGCAAGAGCGGCCGGGGCTTCCGCGACCACACCAACCGCTGACCCGGTCAACACCGGCCGCCGGTGACGGCGTCTTGAGGGTGTGACCTTCGAGGAGTACGTCGGCAGCCGGGGCCCGGCCCTGATCCGGCTGGCCCGGCTGCTGACCGGCGACCCGCACCGGGCCGAGGACCTGACCCAGGACGTGCTCGCGCGCGCGTACGTGCACTGGCGGAAGATCGCCCGGGCCGACCGGCCCGACGTGTACGTGCGCCGGATGCTGGTCAACGCCAACAACTCGTGGTGGCGCCGGCGGTCCAGCCGCGAGCTGGCGGTCGACACCTTCGCCGAGCGGGCGCACCGGGGCGACCTCGGCGGCGAGGCGGCCGACCGGGACGAGATGTGGCGGCTGATCCTCGCCCTGCCCGACCGCCAGCGTGCCGTGCTGGTGCTGCGCTACTACGAGGACCTGGACGACAGCACCATCGCCCAGATCCTCGACTGCTCGCCGGTCACCGTCCGCACCCACGCGATGCGGGCGCTCGCCCAGCTCCGGGAACGCTGCGGCGTCCCGACGACGAAGGGAAGCCGGCAATGACCGACCTGGACCAGCGGATCGCCTCGGTGCTGCGGGAGCGCGCCGAGGGAGAGATCGACACCCACCGGCTGCTGCGAGGCTCGCGGGCCCGGGGCCGGCGCCGGCAGCTGCGTCGCCGGGTCGCCGCCGGCACCGCGCTGGCCCTGGTCGGCGTACTCGGCTTCGCCGGCGTGACCGCGACGGACGCCAACCGGCTGCCCTGGACGGCGGCGACGCCGAGAGTGGTCGCGCCGGTGCCGCCCCGGGTCGACGGGGTGCCCGGCGCGGCCCAGCGGCCGGACCTGGTGGGCACCGACCCGCAGGTGCTGCACCTCGGCGTCGACCCGAGCCGGGCCCGCTACCTGCGCTGGGCCGTCCACAGCTCGAACCGCGTCGAGTCGATCCAGCTCAGCGTCGGAGGCGGCCGGCCCGTCCTGGTCGAGGTGAGCGGCTCCGCGGAGGCGATCGACGAATTCCTTCTCGATGGCGTCCCCATCCAGGAGGCCGTGATCCCGCTGACCTTCGACGGCGCCGTCCAGGAATTCGGGGGTACGGCCCGCGGGCTGGTCACGGCCTGGCAGCCCCTTCCCGGCCTGTACGCCCGGGCGAGCACGTTCGGCGGCGACCGGAGCGCCCTCGCCACGGCCGTGGACGCCGTCCGCTGGGACGAGGCACGACGGTGCACGACGCCGCTGCGGCTGAGCACCCTGCCGGCGGGCGCCACGCTGGCCGCCTGCTCGGTCGACACCACCGCCTTCCCGGCGGGCCTGCGGGTCGACCTCACCCTCCACCGGGAGCCGTCGGCGACCATGTGGGTGCGGCTGCTGTACGGGGCGCAGATCGCTGGCAGCACCACCGAGAGCAACCGCGTGGTGGATGGCCGTCCCGCCTACCTCTACCCGGACGGCACGAAGCTGGAACTGCTCGGCATCCCGAAGGCGCACCTGACCGCCGACTTCGGTGCGCCGTTGCCCGGGACGGAGCGCCCCGAGGGCGACCCGGGCTTCAGCGAGGCCGACGCGACGAGCGCGCTGGCCGGGGCGCAGCTGGCGAAGGACCTGACCGACGCCACCACCTGGGAGTGAGCGTACGCCGTCGGCCGGACGGCCCGACCCGGGCCGCTCCGGCCGCCGGCCCGTACGCTTGGTGACCGTGAGCCCCCGTCGCAACCGCCCCCGCCGGGACGAGACCGCCGGCCTGGACACCGAGCGTGCCCGACAGGGCGTGCCGACCGTGCAGCAGTGGCGTGACGGCGACTGGCAGGTACGCGGGATCACCGGTGGGGCGTCCGTCAAGACGTACCGTTGTCCCGGCTGTGACCAGGAGATCCGCCCGGGCGTGGCGCACGTGGTGGCCTGGCCGGCCGACGGCCGCGGTGACCTGACCGACCGCCGGCACTGGCACAGCGGCTGCTGGCGGGCCCGGGACCGGCGGGGCCCCAACCTCCAGCGCGGACGCGGCGCCCCCCGGTACGGCTGAGCGATCTGGATCACCTGGTTCCCGCCTCGCCGGGCGGCGGATCCGGCGGCGCGCGAGACTGGGACGGTGAGCACACCGATCCGCGCGTCGTCGATCCTGCCCGGCCGCCGTGAGGACATCGAGCTGCACACCG
Source organism: Micromonospora sp. CNZ280 (assembly GCF_011759515.1). Lineage (NCBI taxonomy): Bacteria > Bacillati > Actinomycetota > Actinomycetes > Micromonosporales > Micromonosporaceae > Micromonospora > Micromonospora sp. CNZ280. Next base: position 829,106 of record NZ_JAAOYP010000001.1, on the reverse strand, counting down.
CGGACGGTCTGCGGCTGGTCGGCGAGCTGGCCCGCCCGGTGGACCGGGAGCCGGTGGCCACCCTGGTCTGCCTGCACCCGCTGCCCACACACGGCGGGATGATGGACAGCCACGTCTTCCGCAAGGCGGCGTGGCGGCTGCCCGCCCTGGCCGACCTGGCCGTGCTGCGGTTCAACACCCGGGGCACCAGCAGCCTGCGGGGCACCAGCGAGGGCGCCTTCGACAACGCGGTCGGCGAGCGCTTCGACGTCGCCGCCGCCATCGAGTACGCCGAGTTCCACGAGCTGCCGGACATCTGGCTGCTCGGCTGGTCGTTCGGCACCGACCTGACCCTCAAGTACGGCTGCGACCCGGCGGTGACCGGGGCCATCCTGCTCTCCCCGCCGCTGCGCTTCTCCACCCCGGCCGACCTGGCCCAGTGGGCGGACGCCGGCAAGCCGCTGGTCGCGCTCGTCCCCGAGTTCGACGACTACCTGCGCCCGGACGAGGCCCGGCAGCGCTTCGCGGCGGTGCCGCAGGCCGAGGTGGTCGGCGTGCCGGGGGCCAAGCACCTCTGGGTCGGTGACGCCGAGACCGCGCTGGACGAGGTGGTCCGCCGGGTCAACCCGGCCGCCACGGTCCCGCTGCCGACCACCTGGGACGGCCCGATGGAGTCCGGCGACGTCAGCGCGTACGCCGACCGCACGGTGGCCTCGTTCGCCGACCGCCCGGTGCCCGGACCGCCCGCGGGCCAGGCCGGCTGAGACCCGTTCCGCCGGTCGGTCGGGCGGCCGACCCGGGTTGACCCGGCCCGCGTGGCGCGGGTCAGCGGGACTCCTGCCGGGGGAGCACCACCTCGCGCAGGATCAGCTGGACGGCCGCGACCAGCGGGATGGCCAGCAGCGCGCCCACCACCCCCATCAGCGCCACCCCGAGCAGCGCGGCGACCAGCGCGGCGACCTCGTTGACCTCCACCGACCGGCGCATGATCTTGGGGTAGATGAGGTAGTTCTCCACCTGCTGGTAGACCACGAAGAACACCACGCAGGCGATGCCGACCGGCAGGTCGGTGGCGAAGCCGACCAGGCTCACGATGACCGCGCCCAGGGTGGCGCCGATCTGCGGGATCAGGTCGGCCACCGCGACCACCACCGCCAGCGCGAACGGGTACGGCAGCCCGGCGATCAGCGCGAACACGAAGGTGCTCACCCCGGCCAGCACCGCGATGCTGAGCGCACCGACCATGTACGCGCCCACCTTGGTCAGGATCTCGTCGCCGATCAGCCGCACCCGCTCCCGGCGGGACGCCGGCACCACCGCGTAGCCGAGCGCCCGGAGTTTGTCGAAGTAGACCAGGAAGTAGATGGTCAGCACGAGCACGGTGAGGGTCCGGAAGATGGTGCCGAAGATGAGCTGGGCGCCGCCGAGCACGCCGCCCAGGGCCCGGCCGACGGTCTCCGCGTTGGCGGCGCTCTGCACCCGCTCCATCACGTCGTACCGCTCGACGAGGTCGTTGACGGCCTCGTTGCGGCGCAGGGCCTCGACGTAGCTCGGCAGCTGCTCGATGAACTGGCCGGACTGGGTGACGATCGGCGGCACCAGCGCCACCACGCCGCCGCAGAGCAGCAGCAGCACGGTCAGCGCGACCACCGCCACCGCCAGGCCGCGCGGCAGCCCGAACCGCCGCAGCCGGAGCACCGCCGGATTCAGGCCGACGGCCAGGAAGAGCGCGATGACCACCAGGACCAGGATCCCGGCCGCGTCGCGCAGCCCGAGGTAGACGGTGTACGCGAGCAGCGCGCCGAGCGCGCCGGTGAAGCCGACCAAAAAGCTGTTGCGGCGCAGCGGCCGCCCGGGCCGGCCGAACCGCCCGGACGCGGTGAAGACCGGCGGGTCGTCGTCGTCCGACCCGGCTCGCGCGCCCTCCTCGGTCGTCGCGTCCGGCCCGCCCGGGAGCCGCGCCGACGCCGTGGCGGCCGGCGCCGAGGTCTCGGGCCGGCCCGGTTGCTCGCTGGGACGGGATGCCTCCGGCCGGTCCGGGTCCGGTCCGGGCGTCGTCGGCTCGCCCTGCGCCACCAGGACCTCCTCCGGTCACGTCCGGCGGATCCGCCGGACACCGCTGCCGGCCCGCGCGAGCGGGCTCCAGCCAGGAGCGTAGCGGGCGCATGGGAAGGTACGGCGCTACGGCGGCCGCCCGGGTGACGCCGGCGCGCGGCGCCGCGCCGACCGGGCCGGTGTGGTGGCTGCCCAGCCGGCCGGTCGGCGATGGGCCGTCGCGTCCCGGGCGCTCATCCGGGTCCTTCGCGGCCACGTCACCGGGCGGTCGGCCGGCTCCGGCCGGGCGGGACGCCGCGGCCCCGGTCAGTCCTTGTCGGCGCTGACCGTGCTGGGCGTGGCGCTGCGCTCGTCGGTGGTCGGTTTGGTGGGCCGCTTGCCGTTCTCGCCGGTGCTGGTGATCTTCGTCGGGGTGGCGCCCCGGCCGCCCTCACCCGGGACCGCGGCCACCGTCGGCTCGCCGTCCACGCCGGCCCCGCCGCCGTCCGCCGTGGTCACCGGTTCGGCGACCGGGGCTGCCGCCGCCTGACCGGCCCCGGCCGGCTTGCCGCCCGACGTGGTGCCGGCCGGCTTCCCGTCCGGCCCGCCCGCCGGTCTCGCGCCGGAGACCGCCGCCGCGCCGGCCGGCTTCGAGCCGTCCACGGTCTGCATCTGGCCGGTGGCCGGCCGGCTGGCCGGCTTCGCGCTCGCCTCCGCCTCGGTGGCCGGTCGTGCCGCGGCGCCCGCCGGGATCCCGGACGCCGGCTTGGCGTCCGCCCCCGGCGTGCCACCCGCGCCGGGCGGCTTCGCCGGGCCGTCGGGGCGTTTCGCGTTCCCGGCCTTCGGGCCGGTCGTCGGCGCGGCCACGGTGGCGCCGTCGGTGCCGCCGGCGGTTGCCAGTTGCAGCCGCAGCTCGGCCACCTGCCGCTGGAGCTCGTCGGACTCCTGCCGGGACTGCCAGGTCTCCTGGCGCAGGTCGGCGAGCTGCTGCTGGGCCTGGGCGATCTCCAGCATCACCTGGGCGAGCTGCTGCCGGCCGGCGGCCGCCTCCTGCTGGGTGGCGGCCAGGTGCTGCTGGGTGGTGGCCAGGTGCTGCTGGGTGGTGGCGGCGTACTCCTCGAACTGCCGGCGGGAGGTGGCCACGTACTCGTCGGCCGTGCGCCGCTTCTCGGCCGCCTCCGACTCGGCCCGGCCGAACAGCGTCGCGGCCTCCTCCTCGGCCTGCTGGCGCATGGTGAGCGCGTCCCGCTCGGCGGCCTCCCGGACCGCGGCGGCGCCCTGCTCGATCTCGTTCTTCCGGGTGCGGTACTCCGACTCCAGCTGCGTGCGCCGCTTGGTGTACGTCGACTCCAGCTCGTCCTGCCGCGTCTTGTGCTGCTTCTCCAGCTCGGCGTGCCGGGTCTTGTACTGCTTCTCCAGCTCGGTACGGCGGGTGGTGAACTCCTGCTCGGCGGCGGCCCGGCGCTGGGCCAGCTCCCGGTCGGCCGCCTCGCGCCGGCCGTTCACCTCCTTCTCCACGCCGGCCCGCCAGGCGCCCAGCTCCTGCTGCGTCTGCGCCCGGGCGTGCTGCACGTACGCCTCGGTCTCGCTGCGCATCCGCTGCACGTACACCTCGGTCTCGGCCCGGCTGCGTCGGGCGGACTCGGTCGCCTGCGTGGTCAGCCGCTCCGCCTCCTGGCGGGCCTTCTCCCGGGTGGCCCGGCCGGCGGTGCTGGCGTCGTCGATGATCTGCTTGGCCTCGCGCTGCGCCTTGGCGTGGGTGGCCCGGCCGGCCTCGGTGGCCTGCTCGACCAGGCGGCGGGCCTCCTGCTGGGCCTTGGCGTGCACCTCCTTGGCGGCCTCGCGCAGCTCGGTCGCCTCCTGCTGGGCCTTGGCGTGCGCCTCCTTGGCGGCCTCGCGCAGCTTGGTCGCCTCCTGCTGGGCCCGGGTGTGGATCTCCTTCGCCGCGTCGCGCAGCTGGGTGGCCTCCTGCTGCGCCCTGCTGAGCGCCTCCTGGGCGGCCTTGCGCAGCCGCTCGGCCTCCGCCTTGGCGGTCTTGACGGCGGCGTCCGCCTCGGCCTTGCGGGCGGCGGTGTGCCGCTCCTCCTCGGCCCGGCGGGCGGCCAGCGCGATCTCGAAGTCCTTGAGCGCCTTGGCGGCCTCCGCGCGGGCCTCCTCGATGATGTGCTCGGCGGCGGCGCGGCGGGCCTCGATCTCCTCGTTGGCCTCGCGCAGGATCGCCTCGGCCTGCTCCTCGGCGAGGGTGAGGATCTGTTCGACCCGGGGGCCGAGGTGCCGGAACGAGGCGCGGTCGACCACCCCGACCTGCTTGCGCACCTGGGCGAGATCCCGCTGGAGCACCTCGACCTGGCCGGCCAGCTTGTGGATCTGTGTGTAGGCCTGCTCCCGCTCAGCCGCGAGGGTCGCGATCTCGTGCTCCGCACGCGCGACGTACCGGTCGACCTGTCGTTTCTCGTACCCCCGCAGAGCGGACTCGAAGCTGGGCTCCGTGGTCACGTCCCCGCCGAGAGCAAACAGTTCCTCGCCGTGCGACATGCCCCCATCCTCACACGCATCGGCCCCTCCTGGGGCGATACGGACGCCCCTGATGGGACCTGTTTGACTGCGTTTCGGCGCGCGGCTCCCAGAGACCGGGAAACGCATACGGCGCGGGGAGCCACCGGTCACCCGGTGTCACCCCGCGCCGTCTCATGCCCCGGCCGGGCCGGTCAGCCGGCGGTCTCCGCGGCCACCTTGTCGCCGCTGTCGCCGGCGGCCTTCTTCGCCTCGGCCTGCGCGGCCGAGCCCGGCACGCCGGGCACGATGCCGGCGAGACCGGAGAGCATCTGGCCCAGCTGCGCGGTGACCGCGTCCTTCTGGCGGGTGAGATCCTCCACCTCGCGGCGGGCCGCCTGGGTAGTCAGCTCGGCCTCGGTGCGTGCCTCGCTGAGCAGCCGCTGCGACTCGGCCCGCGCCTCGTTGAGCGTCTTCTCGGCCAGCGCCTTGGCCTTCTCCACCGTCTCGTTCGCGGTGCGCTCCGACTCGACCCGGCGGGCCTCGGCGCGCTGCTCGATCTCCTTGGCCCGCTCCTGGGCGGCCCGGGCCCGCTGCTCGGCCTCGCTGACCAGCTTCTGGGTCTGCGCCACCTGGGCGGCGTGCCGCTCGGACTCCTCGCGCTCGGCCTTCTCGCGGCGCTCGGCGAGCTGCAGCTCCAGGGCCTGGAGGTCCTTGTCGCGCTTGTCGCGGGCGTCGGTGAGCAGCTTGGTCGCCTCGGCGCGCTTCTCCTCGGCCTCGCGGGCCGCCTTGGCGCGCTGCTGGGTGATCTCCCGCTCGGCGGTGGCGCGCAGCGTGGCGACCTCCCGCTCGACGGTGGACTTCAGCTCGGCCACCTCGTGCGCGGTGACCGTGCGCAGCTGCTTGGTCTCGCGGTCGGCGTCCGCGCGCAGCGTGTCGGCCTCGCGGCGGGCCTGCACCCGGACCTCGGCGGCCTCCCGCTCGGCGGCGGTGCGGACGTTGCCCGCCTCCCGCTCGGCGGTGGCCTTCATCGCGGCCGCCTCGGCGCGGGCCTTGTCGGTGATCTCCCGCGCCTCGAGGCGGGCGGCGGAGAGGATGCCCTCCGACTCGCGCTTGGCCTCGTTGCGGTGGTCGTTGGCCTGCTCCTCGGCGAGGCGGAGGATCTGCTCGACGCGGGTGCCGAGGCCGGAGAGGGTCGGCCGGCTGTTCTCCTCGAGCTGCTTGTTGGTGTCCGTGAGCTTCTGCTCCAGCGCGGCCATGCGCTGCTCGGCCTGGCGGAGCCGACGCTGCGCGTCGTTCATCCGCTGCTCGGCCTCGGCGCGGGCCTGCTCGGACTGGGTCAGCGCGGCGGTCATCCGGCCGATGAAGTCATCGACCTGGTGAGTGTTGTATCCGCGCAGGCCAACGGTGAAATCTGGCTGCGAGTTCGCGTTATCGAAGAACGCGAGAGGGGAGGACTGCTGCTGGGGCATTGGGACATACTCGCAGACGCCCCAGGGTCCTTCGCAAGAGCGGTGCCGAGCTTTGGTGTCCTGTTTACATGGTCAACTTCGGCGTTCGCCGGAGACCGGACCAATCGGCGATCTTGGCAGGTCCCGGGCGGGTCGGACGGCCCGGTCCGGGAACCCGGAAAAGGGCCGCGGGGCAAGCGCCCGCGGCCCTTTGTCGCCGCCGGGTCGCGGGCACTCGAATCGGTGCCCGCGACCGGTGCGAAATGGCGATCGACCGTTGCGGCAATCGTCGCCGGCGGCCCCTGTCGGGTCAGTGGCCGCGGAACCGGTTGATCGCGTCCTCGTGCCGGGACCGCAGTTCCGGGTCGCGTACGCCGAGCCCGTCGGTCGGGGCGAGGCAGCGGACGCCGACCTTGCCCTGGTGCGCGTTGCGGTGCACCTCGTACGCGGCCTGGCCGGTCTGCTCCAACGGGTAGGTCTTCGACACCGTGGGGTGGATCTTGCCGAGCGCCACCAGCCGGTTGGCCTCCCACGCCTCGCGGTAGTTGGCGAAGTGGCTGCCGACGATCCGCTTGAGGTGCATCCAGAGGTAGCGGTTGTCGTACTGGTGCTGGTATCCGCTGGTGGAGGCGCAGGTGACGATGGTGCCGCCGCGCTTGGTCACGTAGACGCTCGCGCCGAAGGTCTCCCGGCCCGGGTGCTCGAAGACGATGTCCGGGTCCTCGCCGCCGGTCAGCTCCCGGATCCGCTCGCCGAAGCGCCGCCACTCGTCCTGGTCCTGGGTCTGCTCGTCCTTCCAGAACCGGAAACCCTCGGCGGCCCGGTCGATGACCAGCTCGGCGCCCATCTTGCGGCACAGCTCGGCCTTGTCCGGACTGGACACCACGCAGACCGGGATGGCGCCGCCGTTGAGCGCCATCTGGGTGGCGTAGCCGCCCAGCCCGCCGGACGCGCCCCAGATCAGCACCACGTCGCCCTGCTTCATGTTCGCGCCGTGGTGCGAGACCAGCTGCCGGTACGCGGTGGAGTTCACCAGCCCGGGGCTGGCCGCCTCCTCCCAGCTCAGGTGCCGCGGCTTGGGCATCAGCTGGTTGGCCTTGACGATGGCCAGCTCGGCGAGGCCGCCGAAGTTGGTCTCGAAGCCCCAGATCCGCTGCTGCGGGTCGAGCATGGTGTCGTCGTGGCCGGCCGCGTCCTCCAGCTCCACCGACAGGCAGTGCGCCACCACCTCGTCGCCGGCCGACCACCGGGTCACCCCCGGCCCGGTCCGCAGCACCACGCCGGCGGCGTCCGACCCGACCACGTGGTAGGGCAGGTCGTGTCGCCGGGTCAGCTCCGAGAGCCGGCCGTAGCGCTGGAGGAACCTGAAGGTGGACAGCGGCTCGAAGATGCTGGTCCAGACGGTGTTGTAGTTGATGGCGCTGGCCATCACCGCGATCAGCGCCTCGCCCGGGCCGAGTTCCGGCGTCGGCACCTCCTGCACGTGCAGCGCCTTGCGGGGGTCCTTGTCGCGGGTGGCCATGCCGTCGAACATCCGGGTTTCGTCGGCGCGTACCACGACGCCGCGGTAGGACTCGGGCACGGGCAGCCCGGCGAGACCGGCGAGTTCCCGCTCCGGTTGCGCGGAGCCTTCCGCCGACATGATCGCTTCGAGGATGTCCTGCACGGTGACCTCCGGTTCGTCCGCACCCGCGCGCACGGGCCTGGGTGCTGCCATCGTCGGCGCCGGTGCGGCCGTCCACCATGTCGACGTACGACACATCCGGGACCGACCGCGTTCCGATGGGGCGGACGTTACTGAACGGTAGCTAGGGCCGGAAGTCCTCTGTGAAAAACCGCATCGACCGATGCGTGAAGGTGCCCGGGTGAACGTTGAACCGCGCACTGCCGTGCTCGGGCGCCGGTGCGGCGGGCCGCCTGCCGGCGGCATCGGGTGGGTCCACCCGGCCCCTCGGGCGGGGCGCCGGCGAGGGACGCCCCGCCGGGCGGCGGGGCGTCCCGCGGGGTCAGTGCGCGGCCGGCTCGACCAGCTCGACCAGGACACCCCCGGCGTCCTTCGGGTGCACGAAGTTGATCCGGGAGTCGGCGGTGCCGCGCTTCGGGGTCTCGTAGAGCAGCCGGACGCCGCGCTCGCGCAGCGCCGCGCAGGCCGCGTCAATGTCCGCCACGGTGTACGCCACCTGCTGCACCCCGGGGCCGTTGCGGTCCAGGAACTTCGCGATGGTCGACTCGGGCGTCAGCGGGGCGAGCAGTTGCACGCAGCCGCCCTCGGTGGTCGGCCCGACCGCCAGCATCGCCTCGCGGACGCCCTGCTCGGCGTTGGTCTCGGTGTGCACGCAGCGCATCCCGAACGTCCGCCGGTAGAAGTCGATCGCGGCGTCCAGGTCGGCCACGGCGATCCCGACGTGGTCGATGCGGCGCAGCCCGATGTCTGTGACATAGTCGGCAGCGGTCTCGACGGGGGAGTTCTCAGCCATGGCGCTAGTCTGGCCGAACAATCGTTAAGGCGTACAGGTCGGCACCCCCCTCGGAGGCAGGTATGGCTTCGGTGATCGTCAGCGGCGCGCGGACCCCCATGGGGCGCCTGCTGGGCAACCTCAAGGACCTCCCGGCGACCAAGCTCGGCGGCGTGGCGATCAAGGCGGCGCTGGAGCGCGCCGGCGTCGCCCCCGAGCAGGTGCAGTACGTGATCATGGGTCAGGTGCTCCAGGCCGGCGCCGGGCAGATCCCGGCCCGGCAGGCGGCGGTCGAGGCGGGCATCCCGATGTCCGTACCGGCCCTGACCATCAACAAGGTCTGCCTCTCCGGCCTGGACGCGATCGCCCTGGCCGACCAGCTGATCCGGGCCGGCGAGTTCGACATCGTGGTGGCCGGCGGCATGGAGTCGATGACCAATGCCCCGCACCTGCTGCTCGGCCAGCGCGGCGGCTACAAGTACGGCGACGTGGTGGTCAAGGACCACATGGCGCTGGACGGTCTCACCGACGCCTGGGACTGCTGCTCGATGGGCGAGTCGACCGAGCGGCTCGGCACCAAGCACGGCATCAGCCGCGCCGAGCAGGACGAGTTCGCCGCGGCCAGCCACCAGCGGGCCGCCGCCGCGCAGAAGAACGGGCACTTCGCCGAGGAGATCACGCCGGTGGTCATCCCGCAGCGCAAGGGCGACCCGCTGGTGATCAGCGAGGACGAGGGCGTCCGGCCGGACACCACGGCCGAGACGCTGGGCAAGCTGCGTCCCGCGTTCACCAAGGACGGGACCATCACCGCCGGCAGCTCCTCGCCGATCTCCGACGGCGCCGCCGCGGTGGTCGTGATGAGCAAGGCCAAGGCCAAGGAGCTGGGGCTGACCTGGCTGGCCGAGATCGGCGCGCACGGCAACGTCGCCGGCCCGGACAACTCCCTGCACTCGCAGCCGTCCAACGCCATCCAGCACGCGCTGCGCAAGGGTGGGCTGAGCGTCGACGACCTGGACCTGATCGAGATCAACGAGGCGTTCGCCCAGGTCGGCATCCAGTCGATGCGGGACCTCGGGGTGGGCCCGGAGAAGGTCAACGTCAACGGCGGGGCGATCGCGCTGGGCCACCCGATCGGCATGTCCGGCGCCCGGCTGGTGCTCACCCTCGCGCTGGAGCTCAAGCGCCGGGGCGGCGGCACCGGCGCGGCCGCCCTCTGCGGCGGCGGTGGCCAGGGCGACGCGCTGATCATCCACGTCCCGGCCGCCGGCGAGAGCGGTCAGTGAGCGACGCGACCGTGAGCGAGACCGTCGACAGCGTCCCGGCGGTGGGCACCGGATCGGTGCGCCGCAGCCGGGACGTGCCGATGCTGGTCGACCGGGCCCGCGCGGGTGACCCCCGCGCGGTGGCCCGGCTGATCACCCTGGTCGAGTCGGGCGACGAGGCGCTGCCGCGGATCGCCGCGGCGCTCGCGCCGTACGCCGGCCACGCCCAGGTGGTCGGGCTGACCGGTTCGCCCGGTGTGGGCAAGTCCACCACCACCAACGAGCTGGTCCGGGCGTTGCGCGCCCGCGGTCACCGGGTGGGCGTGCTGGCCATCGACCCGTCCAGCCCGTTCACCGGCGGGGCGATCCTCGGCGACCGGGTGCGGATGCAGGACCACGCCACCGATCCGGGCGTCTACATCCGCTCGATGTCCAGCCGGGGCCACCTCGGCGGGCTCTCGGCGGCGACCCCGCAGGCGGTCCGGGTGCTGGAGGGCGCCGGCTGCGACGTGGTGCTGGTCGAGACCGTCGGCGTCGGGCAGGCGGAGGTGGAGGTCGCCTCGCTGGCCGACACCACGCTGGTGCTGCTCGCCCCCGGGATGGGCGACGCCATCCAGGCGGTCAAGGCCGGCATCCTGGAGATCGCCGACGTGTTCGTGGTCAACAAGGCCGACCGGGACGGCGCCGACGCCACGGTGCGCGACATCCAGGGCATGATCGCGCTGGGCGAGCGCGGGCCGGGCCAGTGGCGCCCGCAGGTGGTGCGCGCCGTCGCCGCGCGCGGCGAGGGGATCGACGACATCGCGGCCGCGATCGACAAGCACCGTGGCTGGCTGGTCGAGCGCGGCGAGCTGCGCCGTCGGCAGGAGACGCGGGCCGCCGCCGAGATCGAGGCGATCGCGCTCGGCACGCTGCGCGACCGGATCGGTTCGCTGCGCGACGGTACGGAGCTGCCGGCGCTCGCCGCCAAGGTGGCCGAGGGGGCGCTCGACCCGTACGCGGCGGCGGACGAGCTGCTCGGCCAGCTCGCTTCCTGACCGTCCCGCCGGTTCCGCCCCGCCGGCCCGGACCGGCCGGTGCCGTGTCCACCCCGGACCGCCCGGAACTAGTACGCTCGCACCGCTCCACGGTCGGCGTGGGGCGGGGTGTGCGGCCGGGTGGGAGAGCATGAGCGAGCGTCAGCGAGCGAATCATCAATGCGGTGCGGTGGTGCCTCAGGACGGCACGGAGCGCAGCGGAGTGTCGGCGTGAGCGACGAGGCGACGCGGGAACTGTCGGTGACGCCGGACGCGGTGGCGGGCGGTACGACCTCCGTCTCCGACGAGGTGGTGGAGAAGATCGCGGTGGCCGCCGCCCGGTCGGTGCCCGGAGTGGTCGAGCTGGGCGGCGACGTGGCGCGGTTCTTCAACGCTGTGCTCGACCGGGTCGGGCTCGACAAGGTTGGCGACGCCACGCGCGGCGCCTCCGCGCACGTGACCAACGGTGCGGCGGTGGTCAACCTGGTCATCGTGATCGAGGCGGGCCGGACGGTGCCCGAGGTGACCGAGGCGGTGCGGGCGAAGGTGACCGAGGCGGTCGAGGCGTACGGGCTGCGGGTGGACGAGGTCAACATCCGGGTCGACGACGTGGCCATGGGCGAGCCCACCGCGCCGACCGCCTGAGTCTCCGGGCGTCCCTGGTTACCGGCCGGTACGACTTCCCTTAGCGATCGTTCAGGCTCCCGGCCTACACTCGACGTGCAGTCGAGAGCTCGAGGAGGAGCCCCGGGGATGAACGCCGACGAGATCGCAGCCGGACGGGCACGCTGGCAGGCCCGGTACGACGCCGCGCGCAAGCGGGACGCCGACTTCACCACGCTCTCCGGGATGGCCGTCGACCCGGTCTACGGGCCGCCGGAGGGCGTCGCCTACCCGGGCTTCGAGCGGATCGGCTGGCCGGGCGAGTACCCGTACACCCGGGGCCTCTACCCGACCGGCTACCGGGGGCGCACCTGGACCATCCGGCAGTTCGCCGGCTTCGGCAACGCCCGGCAGACCAACGAGCGCTACAAGATGATCCTGGGCGCCGGCGGCGGCGGCCTCTCGGTCGCCTTCGACATGCCCACCCTGATGGGGCGGGACTCGGACGACCCGCAGGCGCTCGGCGAGGTCGGGCACTGCGGCGTCGCGGTGGACAGCGCGGCCGACATGGAGGTGCTCTTCGACGGCATCGACCTGGCCGGTGTCACCACCTCGATGACCATCTCCGGCCCGGCCGTGCCGGTGTTCTGCATGTACCTGGTGGCCGCCGAGCGGCAGGGCGCCGACCTGTCCACCCTGGACGGCACCCTGCAGACGGACATCTTCAAGGAGTACATCGCGCAGAAGGAGTGGCTCTTCGACCCGGAGCCGCACCTGCGCCTGATCGGCGACCTGATGGAGTACTGCGCCCGGGAGATCCCGCGCTACAAGCCGCTGTCCGTCTCCGGCTACCACATCCGGGAGGCCGGCTCGACCGCCGCGCAGGAGCTGGCGTACACCCTCGCCGACGGGTTCGGCTACGTCGAGCTGGGGCTGTCCCGCGGGCTGGACGTGAACGTCTTCGCCCCCGGCCTGAGCTTCTTCTTCGACTCGCACGTCGACTTCTTCGAGGAGATCGCCAAGTTCCGGGCCGCCCGCCGGATCTGGGCCCGGTGGCTGCGCGACGTCTACGGCGCCACCAGCGAGAAGGCCCTCTGGTTGCGGTTCCACACGCAGACCGCGGGGGTCTCGCTGACCGCCCAGCAGCCGGTGAACAACGTGGTGCGGACCGCCGTCGAGGCCCTCGCGGCGGTGCTCGGCGGCACCAACTCGCTGCACACCAACGCCCTGGACGAGACGCTCGCGCTGCCCACCGACGAGTCCGCCGAGATCGCCCTGCGTACCCAGCAGGTGCTGATGGAGGAGACCGGGGTGACCAACGTGGCTGACCCGCTCGGCGGATCGTGGTACGTCGAGGCGCTCACCGACAAGATCGAGGCCGAGGCGGAGGAGATCTTCGCCCGGATCCGCCAGCTCGGCGGCGAGGGCCCGCACCAGATCGGCCCGATGACCTCCGGCATCCTGCGCGGCATCGAGGACGGCTGGTTCACCGGCCACATCGCCGAGTCGGCGTTCGCCTACCAGCAGGCGCTGGAGAAGGGCGAGAAGAAGATCGTCGGGGTCAACTGCCACACCAACACCGTGGCCAAGGACCTGGAGATCCTGCGGATCTCGCACGAGGTGGAGCTCGAGCAGCGCCGGGTGCTGGCCGAGCGCAAGGCGGCCCGGGACGACGCCGCGGTCAAGGCGGCCGTGGCCCGGATGGTCGAGGTCAGCCGGACCGGCGAGAACATGATCCCGGCCATGCTCGACGCCGTCCGCGCCGAGGCCACCCTCGGCGAGATCTGCGACGCCCTCCGCACCGAGTGGGGTGTCTACCGCGAGCCCGCCCGCTTCTGACCCTCCGCCAACCCCCGCGATCTTGCACTTTCCGCCCCGGCAAATGCCGCGGATGCCGCGTACCGCGGGCCGAAAGTGCAAGATCGCGGAGAGGGGGGTGGGGTGGAGGTGGGGAGGGGCGGTGAGCAGGGTGAGAACTGCAACTGTCGCCGTCGCGGTTGATCGGAGTTGGGCCGCGCGCGTGCGAGACTAGATAACCATGAGCGACCCACGGATCACCTCGTCGATCTTCACCCGCGGCGCGGTCGACCTCAGCGCGCTGCGCACCCCTGCCCCGAGCCCGACCCCGGCCCAGGCCGGACCGCCCGCCGGTGCGCCCGGCGGCGCCGTTGCCGGCGGTGTCACCGTCATCGACGTGACCGAGGCGACCTTCCAGTCCGAGGTCCTCGAACGCTCGCTGAACACGCCGGTCGTGGTGGACTTCTGGGCCGAGTGGTGCGAGCCGTGCAAGCAGCTCTCCCCGGTGCTGGAGCGGCTGGCCGTGGAGGGTGGCGGCGCCTGGGTGCTCGCCAAGATCGACGTGGACGCCAACCCGCGCATCGCCCAGATGTTCCGGGTGCAGGGCATCCCGATGGTCTACGCGGTGGTCGGCGGCCAGCCGATCGACGCCTTCTCCGGGGTGGTGCCGGAGGCGCAGCTGCGGCAGTGGATCCAGGCCGTGCTCAAGGCCGGCGGCGTGACCGTGGCGGAGCCGACCGACCCCCGCCTCGACGAGGCCGACGACGCCCTGATGAGCGGCGACCTGGACGGCGCCGAGCGGGCGTACCGGAAGATCCTGGCCGACTCGCCGGCCGACGCCGCTGCCGAGGCCGGCCTGGCCCAGGTCGGCCTGGCCCGCCGGGTGGCCGGCGCCGACCCGCAGGCGGCGCTCGCCGCCGCGGAGGCCAACCCCGACGACGTCGACGCGCAACTGCTGGCGGCCGACATCGAGGTGCTCAGCGGCCTGGCCGAGCAGGCCTACCGGCGCCTGGTCGGCGTGGTCCGGCGCACCGCCGGCGACGACCGGGAGAAGGTACGCCAGCACCTCGTCGGACTGTTCACCATCGCCGGTCCGGAGGACCCCGCGGTGGCCTCGGCCCGCCGGGCCCTGGCCAGCGCCCTGTTCTGAGCACGTAGCACGCCAGCGCGGGCCGGCGTCCCGGCCGGCCCGCCCGACCACCGAGGACGGGAGCCCATGATGCGCCGGATCGCCGTCCTCGACGCGCCGTCCAACCTGGGTCTGCGCCCGCCCACGGCCACCTCGGTGCCGGGCTGCGCCAAGGCGCCCGGCGCGCTGCGCGACCACGATCTGCTCGCCCGGCTGCGGGCCCGCGACGCCGGCTGCCTGACCCCGCCGCGCTACGACCCGGGCGACTGGCGGCCGGGCGACGGGGTCTGCCACGCCCGGGAGATCTCGGACTACTCGGTGGCGCTCGCCGACCGGATCGGCTCGATCATCGACCGGGGGGAGTTCCCGCTCGTCCTCGGTGGGGACTGCTCGATCCTGCTCGGCTCGGCGCTGGCCATGCACCGGCTCGGCGAGGCGGTCGGCGGCCGGATCGGGCTGGTCTTCGTCGACGGCCACTCCGACTTCCGGCACCCCGGCAACGCCTCCTACGTGGGCGCCGCGGCGGGCGAGGACCTCGCCCTGGCGACCGGCCGGGGCCAGGCCGACCTGGCGGCCATCGAGGGGCGCCGACCCTACTTCCGGGACATCGACGTGGTGGTGCTCGGTATCCGGGCCCAGGACGAGTACCGGCTCGACCTCCAGGCAGCCGGGATCATCACCCGGCCGGTGCCGGCGCTGCGCGCCGAGGGCGCGGCGCGTACCGCGCAGTGGGCGCACGAGCAGCTCGCCGACTGCGCCGGCTACTGGGTGCACATCGACGTGGACGTGCTGGACCCGGCAGTCATGCCGGCGGTCGACGCGCCCGACCCGGGCGGGATCGCCTTCGCCGAGCTGGAGATCCTGCTGGCCGGGCTGGTTGACACCCCGCACTGCCTCGGCGTCGAGCTGACCGTCTTCGACCCCGACTACGACCCGGACGGCGCGTACGCCGCCGAGATCGTCAACACCGTGGTGGCCGGGCTGGCCCCGGTCAGCGCGCCCGAGGCGGTGCCACCCCGGCTGCTGCCCGGCCCGTCGAGCACCCGCGCCGGCCGGTCGTCGGGCAACGGGCGGTCCGGTGCCCGGGTCGTCCCGCCGCGCGGCGCCGCCGACGCCGACCGGCCGACCGAGCCGGACGCCGCTGCTCCTCCGGCCGACCGGGAGCCGGTCGGGCCACCCGCCGCCGCCGGTCCTGGGCTGCTGCGCCGGAATCCGCTGGCCATCACCGAACCGCCTGCCCACCCCGACCCCGACGAAGACCTGTCGGCACCGGAGGACGGCACCGCCCACCCCAGCGCCGGGATCGCCTGACGCTCCGCACGGCGGCCCCACCACTCCCGCAGAAGCTTCAGAGCTGCCCCGTCTACAGGGGCACCTGCGTGGCGTCGTCGGCGGTGGTGACCGGCCGCGCAGCACGAGCGCGAACACCGCCCGATCCGACGTCGTCGCCGACACTGGCCAGGGCCATCGCCAGCTAGTGTTCCCATGGACGGGGCAGCTCGACAGGCTCCCACCCATCAGCCCGGGAGTTCCCGGAGCCGACCACGAGAGCGACGTGGCCAGGCCGCGAACGCCGAGGACGAGCGCAGCGACGAGGCAGGGACACGCATACGCGCCCCCACCCCGCAGCCCGCCCCCACCCGCTGCCTCCGAAAAGGTGATCAAGGGGTTTGTGTCAGAACCTGGTCAGTGGTTGACGCAAACCCCTTGATCAACGCTGCGCCGCCCCGTGGCGCCCCGTCGGGGCAAGGGGGTCGGGGGCAAGGGGGGGGTGGGGGCAAGGGGGGTGGGGGCAAGGGGGGTGGGGGCAAGGGGGGTGGGGGTGGGGTGGGTGGGTGGGTGAGGTCAGCGGGGGAGGGCGCGGAGGAAGCGTTCGGCGATCGGGACGGCCGTGGCGGTGCTGGCGCCGCCCTGCTCGACGAAGACCGCGAACGCGATGTCGCCCTGCCAGCCGACGAACCAGGCGTGGGTGTGCGCCGGGTTGTTGTCGTACTCGGCGGTGCCGGTCTTGCCGTGCACCGGGTCGCCCGGCACGTCCTTGAGGGCGGTGCCGGTGCCGGCGGTGACCACCTCCCGCATCATCGTCTTCACCGCCTCGACCGATTCGGCCTTGAGCGGCTGGCCCGGGGCGGCCGGCTGGGCCGGGGCCGGGTCCAGCACCAGTTTCGGCTGCTCGAAGCGACCCCGGGCGACCGCGGCGGTGGCCGACGCCATGGCCAGCGGGCTGACCAGGGTGGTGCCCTGACCGATCGCGGCGGCGGCCTGCTCGGTCGCGCCGCCGTTGGCGGAGACCTTGCCGGTGAAGGCATCCAGGCCGACGTCCCACTGCCCCTCCAGGCCCAGCGACCGACCGGTCACCGCGAGCCCGTCCGCGCCCAGCTTCGGAGCCAGCGCGGTGAAGGCGGTGTTGCACGACTTCGCGAAATCGGTGCGGAACGGCACCGAGCCGAGCACGAAGTTGTCGGAGTTCTTGAACGCGCGCCCGTCGACGGTGAACGTCTTCGGGCAGTCGACCGGCCCGTCCAGGGTGACAGCGCCCCGGTCCAGCAGCCCGAGCGCGCTGACCATCTTGAAGGTCGACCCCGGCGGGACCTGGGCGGTGAAGGCGAGGTTCTCCCCGGCCGCGCCCGGGCCGTTCGCCGCGGCGAGCACCGCGCCGTCGCTGATCCGCAGCGCCACCAGCGCTGAGCGCCGCCGCTCACCGCGCAGCGCCGCGTCGGCCGCGTTCTGGGTCGCCACGTCCAGGGTGGTCTTCAGCGGCGTCCCGGGCTGCGGGTCGCGGCGGAACACCTCGGTGCCGGTCGGCGCCAGGGTGCCGTCCGGCCCGGGCCGCTCGATGAGCACGCTCAGCCCCGGCGCGCCGCGCAGTCGCTCGTCGTAGCGTCCCTGCAGACCGCCGTGGCCGACCAGGTCGCCGGCGGCGTACCGGTCGGGGTGCCGGGTCAGGTCGTCGGCCTGCGCCGGGTCGACGGAGCCGAGCACCGCCCGGGCGAACTCGCGGGTCGGCGCGAGGTCGAGCCGGTCGGAGCGGAACTTGGTGCCCGGCAGGTCGTAGATCCGCGGCTTGATCTGCCGGTACGCCTCCTCGCGCAGGGTCACCACCTCGACGAACGCGCCCGGGTCGGCGTCGGCGAGGCGCTTGGGCAGGCCGGAGAGGTCGACCGGTGGGGTGATCGTCGGCCGGATCGCCCGGAACGCGGCGTCCAGCTTCCGGACCAGGCCCGGCACGTCGGTCGCCTCGCTCGGCTGCACCCCCACCCGGACCACCGGTCGCGGCGCCACGATCGGCTGGCCGGCGTCGTCGAGCACCGCGGCCCGCGGTCCGGTCTGCCGGCGCAGCCCGAGCCGGTCGCCCCGGGTGAGCTGCTCCTGCACCACCTTCGGCTCCCAGATCACCTGCCACTGGTCGTCGCCGCCGCGGGTCATCCGGACCGTCCGGTCGTACGCCCAGCGGGTGTCGCCCGGCAGGGTCCACTCGACCTTGACGGTCGCGGTGGCGGTGTCGGCGGTGATCTTGGCCTCGCCCCGGCGGGTCAGCGCCGGCGGATTCGCGGCCAGCTCGCCGGAGAGCTCCTTGATCTCCCGCGCGACGTCGACCGCCGGCACCTTGGCGCCGGTCGGGTCGACGAACCCGACCGCCTGCAGGTCGCCGGAGCGCCAGCCGGCGAGGAACGCGTCCACGCTGCGTTCCGGCCCGTCGCTGTCGGAGCAGGCGGTGAGCCCGCCGGCAGCGAGCAGGATCGCGGCCAGCGCGGCGAGTGACCGGCTGTGACGACGGGGGTACGACGGACGCATGGCGCAGCTCCTTGGATCTTCCACTGCCTGCACGTTAGTACGCCTCCGCTGTCCCCATCGTCCCTGGTTGGGGGCGGACGGGCGGGAAGACGGACCCGTGACGGTGTGATGAACATCGCGCGGCGGGGTACTCCTGGGGCCAGCCAACCTCGTACCCGCAACGGGTGAAAGGACAGAGTCCGGATCCGGACGTCCGGCCGGAGGTCCGCCGCGGAAGCACCAGAGCGGGAGGGCCTAGGCTGGGCGGGAGAGTGACCCACAACGCGGTGGGTCGAGGGGAGTGGCACCGATGGACCGGCGTCCGGCGATCAAACCGGGACCCGACCTCCGGCAGGATGACACCAGCCGGGACGACAGCTTCGATTCGGCGACCGACGGGGACGGTTTCGGCCGACTCGACACAGGAGTGACCGGGATGACCGGTTCGAGCATCGACACCATCTACGACCTGGGCCTGCCGCCGGATTCGCTGGCCGCGGACGCGGAGGACGCCGAGCTCGACGAACCGGTACCGAACGCGGAGCGCCTGGTGGCCCAGGCGGTCGCGCTCGCCGGGGACGACCACGACGCGGCGACCCTGGTCAGCCGCTTCTGGCGGTTCGCCCCGGACGAGGAGCTGATCGGCTTCACCGCCGAGGAGATGCTCGCCGCGGCCCAGGCCCACCGCGACCTGGCCCGGCAGCGCGTCCCGGGCGAGCTGAAGCTGCGGATCCACGAGCCCGACGCCGACCAGCACCACACCGTCATCGAGATCGTCACCGACGACATGCCGTTCCTGGTCGACTCGGTGACCGCCCTGCTCAACTCGCACCACCTCGACGTGCATCTGCTGGTCCACCCGCTGGTGGTGGTGCGGCGGGAGCCGCTCGGCCGGCTGACCGAGGTCTGCGCGGACGTCGAGCCCGACGACGCGATCGCCGGTGACCTGGTCGAGAGCTGGATGCACATCGAGATCGACCCGGTCCGCGACGTCGCCGAACGGGACACGCTGCGCCGGGAGTTGCAGCGGGTGCTCACCGACGTGCGGGAGGCCGTCGAGGACTGGCCGAAAATGCGCCAGCGGGCGCTCTCCCTCGCCGACGAGCTGGCCGCCGCCCGCACCAGCGACAACCGGCCGCCGGTGCCGGAGAAGGACATCACCGACTCGGTCGAGCTGCTGCGCTGGCTGGCGCACGACCACTTCACCTTCCTCGGCTACCGGGAGTACCGGCTGACCCGGGCCGCGGACGGCGGCCAGGCGCTGGAGGCGGTGCTCGGCACCGGGCTGGGCATCC
This sequence comes from Micromonospora sp. CNZ280, assembly GCF_011759515.1. Lineage (NCBI taxonomy): Bacteria > Bacillati > Actinomycetota > Actinomycetes > Micromonosporales > Micromonosporaceae > Micromonospora > Micromonospora sp. CNZ280. The sequence goes on along the minus strand of NZ_JAAOYP010000001.1, from coordinate 809,817 downwards.
TGCGCCAGGACTCGCCGGAGGCCCGGTCGCTGTCGTCGATGACGCCCGAGGCGCACGAGCGGGTCACCGAGAAGCGCCTGCTGATCATCACGAAGGCGAACTCCCGGGCCACCGTGCACCGCTCGGCCTACCTCGACTACATCGGCTTCAAGGTGTTCGACTCCGCCGGCGAGGTGGTCGGGGAGCGGCGCTTCCTGGGCCTGTTCTCCACCGCCGCGTACCGCACCAGCGTGCGGGAGCTGCCGGTGGTCCGCCGCAAGGTGGCCGAGGTGCTCGATCGCTCGGGCCTGAGCCAGCGCAGCCATTCCGGCAAGGACCTGCTCCAGATCCTGGAGACCTACCCGCGCGACGAGCTGTTCCAGATCAAGACCGACGACCTCTACCACGCGGTGATCGGCGTGCTGCGCATGGCCGGCCGCCGGCAGCTGCGGGTCTTCCTCCGCCGGGATGCGTACGGGCGGTTCATCTCCTGCCTGATCTACCTGCCGCGGGACCGGTTCACCACGCAGAACCGGCTGCGCATGCAGGACATCCTGTTGCGCGAGCTGAACGGGGTGGGCGTCGACTACACCACCCGGGTGACCGAGTCGATGCTGGCCCGGGTGCACTTCATCGTCCGGACCGACCCGAACCGGCCGCCCGGCGACATCGACGCCGACCTGCTCGCCGAGGAACTGGCCGACGCCACCCGGCTCTGGGACGACGACTACCGGCTGGTGCTGGAGCGCAAGCTCGGCGACGAGCAGGCCAAGCACCTGTTCGCCCGGTACGCCGACGCGTTCCCGGAGGGCTACAAGGACGGGCACACGCCGTACGAGGCGATGAAGGACCTGGCCAAGCTGGAGCTGCTGGAGGAACCCGGCCAGCTGGAGATGCACCTGTTCCGCAAGCAGCTGGCGCCCCGTCCCGGGGGCCGCGTGGCCGAGGCCGAGCAGGCCGAGCCGATGGACGTGCGGTTCAAGGTCTACCGCTACGGCGAGCCGATGATGCTCTCCGCCGTGCTGCCGGTGCTGCACTCGCTCGGCGTCCGGGTGGTCGACGAGCACCCGTACGAGGTGGAGCGGGTCGACGGCCGGATCTGGCTGTACGACTTCGGGCTCCGGCTGCCGGAGGGGCACCAGGAGTTGGCCGAGGTGCGCCCGCACGTGGAGAACGCCTTCGCGGCGGCGTGGCGGGGCGAGGCCGAGGTCGACGGCTTCAACGAGCTGGTGCTGCGCGCCGGCCTCACCTGGCGCCAGGTAGTGGTGCTCCGGGCGTACGCGAAGTACCTGCGCCAGGCCGGCACGGTCTTCTCCCAGGACTACATGGAGTCGACCTTCATCGCCTACCCGCGGATCGCGCAGCTGCTGGTCGAGCTCTTCGAGGTCCGGTTCGTGCCGGGCGCGACGGACACCGCGCAGCGGCAGCAGCGCAGCGGTGAGCTGGTCGCCGAGATCCGGGCCGCGCTGGACGACGTGGCCAGCCTCGACCAGGACCGCATCCTGCGCTCGTACCTGACGCTGATGCAGGCCACCCTGCGCACCAGCTTCTACCAGAAGCGCTCCGACGGGCGGCCGAAGGCGTACGTGGCGTTCAAGCTGGACCCGCAGGCGATCCCGGACCTGCCGGCACCCCGGCCGAAGTTCGAGATCTTCGTGTACTCGCCCCGCTTCGAGGGCGTGCACCTGCGGTTCGGGCCGGTGGCCCGGGGCGGGCTGCGCTGGTCGGACCGGCGGGAGGACTTCCGTACCGAGGTGCTCGGCCTGGTCAAGGCGCAGATGGTGAAGAACGCCGTGATCGTGCCGGTCGGCGCCAAGGGCGGCTTCGTGCTGAAGCAGAAGCCGGGCGACCGGGACGAGGCGGTGGCCTGCTACAAGGAGTTCGTCTCGGCGCTGCTGGACGTCACCGACAACATCCTCAGCGGCGAGATCGTGCCGCCGGAGGACGTGGTCCGGCACGACGGCGACGACCCGTACATGGTGGTGGCGGCGGACAAGGGCACCGCCACCTTCTCCGACATCGCCAACGAGATCTCCGCGGCGCACAACTTCTGGCTCGGCGACGCGTTCGCCTCCGGCGGCTCCGCGGGCTACGACCACAAGAAGATGGGCATCACCGCCCGCGGCGCGTGGGAGTCGGTCAAGCGGCACTTCCGCGAGTTGGGCCACGACACCCAGACCCAGGACTTCACGGTGGTCGGCGTCGGCGACATGTCCGGCGACGTGTTCGGCAACGGGATGCTGCTCTCCGAGCACATCCGGCTGGTGGCCGCCTTCGACCACCGGCACATCTTCCTCGACCCGGACCCGGACGCCGCCACCTCGTACGCGGAGCGGAAGCGGCTGTTCGAGCTGCCCCGGTCGTCGTGGGAGGACTACAACGCGGAGTTGATCTCGGCCGGTGGTGGCGTCTACCCGCGTACCGCCAAGTCGGTGCCGATCTCGCCGCAGGTGCGCGAGCGGCTCGGCCTGGACGACGACGTGGCGCAGCTGTCCCCGCAGGAGCTGATGAAGGCGATCCTCACCGCGCCGGTCGACCTGTTCTGGAACGGCGGCATCGGCACCTACGTGAAGGCGTCCAGCCAGACCAACGCCGAGGTGGGGGACAAGTCCAACGACGCGATCCGGGTGGACGGCAAGAACCTGCGCTGCCGGGTCGCCGGCGAGGGCGGCAACCTGGGCTGGACCCAGCTCGGCCGGATCGAGTACGCCCTGACCGGCGGCCGGATCTACACCGACTTCATCGACAACGCGGCCGGGGTGGACTGCTCCGACCACGAGGTGAACATCAAGATCCTGCTGAACACGGCGGTCGCCGACGGCGAGCTGACCGTACCGGAGCGGGACGAGCTGCTCGCCGAGATGACCGACGAGGTCGCCGAGCTGGTGCTGCGGGACAACTACGACCAGGCCCGGGCGCTGAACAACGCCCAGGCGCAGGCCGCCTCGCTGCTCCCGGTGCACCGCCGGATGATCACCGAGCTGGAGCGCTCCGGCGCGCTGGACCGGGCGCTGGAGGCGCTGCCGCCGGACGAGGAACTGGCGGTGCGCAGCGAGTCCGGGCTCACCGCGCCGGAGTTCGCCGTGCTGCTCGCGTACGTCAAGATCGTCCTGGAGAAGGAGATCCTTAACGAGGGGCTGGCGGACGAGGACTGGACCACCGAGGTCCTGGTCAACTACTTCCCGACCCCGATGCGGGAGCGGTTCGCCGACCGGATGGGCCGGCACCGGCTGCGCCGGGACATCGTCACCACGGTGCTGGTCAACGAGGCGATCAACCGGGGCGGCATCTCGTTCGTGTTCCGGGTGGTCGAGGAGACCGCGGCCAGCGCGGCGGACGTGATCCGGGCGTACGTCGTGGTCCGTGAGGTGTTCGGCCTGGGCGAGCTCTGGGACGCGGTGGAGGCGCTGGACAACAAGATCGCTCCGGAGCTGCAGACCAACGTCTACCTGGACACCCGGCGGCTGCTCGACCGGGCGGTGCGGTGGCTGGTGACCAACCGCCGCTCGCCGATCGACGTGCCGGCGGAGGTCGCCCGGCTCCGGGACGGGGTTGCCCGGCTGCTGCCGGGGCTGGAGAACCTCTTCTACGGCAGCGAGCGGGAGGCCATCGCGGCGCACATCGACTCGATGACCGAGCGGGGGCTGCCGCGCGACCTGGCCGAGCAGGCGACCCGGCTGATGTACAGCTTCGGGCTGCTCGACGTGGTGGAGACGGCGGCGAGCAGCGGACGCGACGTGGGCGAGGTCGCCTCGGTCTACTTCGTGCTCTCCGACCGGTTCCGGGTGGACTCGCTGCTGTCGAAGATCTCCCTGCTGCCGCGGGAGGACCGCTGGCAGACGCTGGCCCGGATGGCGCTGCGGTACGACCTGTACGCCGCGCTGGCCGCGCTGACCGCGGAGGTGCTCGACTCCACGCCGGACACGCTGCCCCCGCACGAGCGGGTGTTGCAGTGGGAGCAGTCCAACGCCACCTCGATCCACCGGGCCGAGCGGGCGATGGGCGAGTTCGACGAGTCCCGGGCGGACCTGGCCGCCCTGTCGGTGCTGCTGCGCCAGATCCGCACCCTGGTGCGGACCTCCGCCGCCGCCTGAGCGGTCCAGACAGCGGTCCGGCCGGTCGGGTTCACCGACCGGCCGGACCGTTCCGGTGCTGGCGGATCACTCCGCCAGGGTGGCGAGGACGATCACGTTGTCGGGGTAGCTGCCGGCGGCCTGGTCGAAGACCCCGCCGCAGGTCACCACCCGCAGGCCGGGCTTGTCGCTGGGGCCGTACACCAGCTCGGTGGGGAACGCGTCCTTCGGGTGCCGCTGGACCGACTCGACGGTGAAGGTGGCCGCCTGGCCGTCCTCACGGGCGACGGTGATGGCGTCACCGGGTTGCAGCGCGCCGAGCGAGAAGAAGACCGCCGGCCCGATCTTGGCCGAGTCGACGTGCCCGACGATCACCGCGTTGCCGACCTCGCCCGGGCTCGGTCCCGGCTGGTACCAGCCGGCCAGCTCGGCCTGCTCCAGCGGTGGGACCTGGACGGTGCCGTCCGGGTTGGTGCCCAGCGAGATGATGCTGGCGTCGACCCCGATCCGGGGGATGGTGATCGTGGTGGGGGTGGAGCGGGGCAGTCCGACGGCGGCCGGCGCCTCGTCGTACGTGTCGAACGACGGCGTGGCGCTCGGCGTGGCCGCCGCCTGGGCCAGCGGCTGGGGTGGGCGGGGAGCGGGCGTGCCCTTGAGCGACGCACCGACCAGGCCGGCGCCCACCATGGCGAGCAGGACGACGACGGCCGCGCCGGCGGCGCGCCACGGAATCCCGTGACGGCCGCCGGCCCAGGTCGCCGTCACGTCACGCGTAGGACGCATCGGTCCGACGGCGACGCAGCAGCACGATGCCGCCGAGGGCGGAGGCGCCGATCAGGCTCGCCCCCGCGGCGGCCAGCTCGCGGTCGGTGCCGGTGCCGGCGCCGCCGTCACCGCCGTCGACCCCACCGCGCGGCAGGACGACCAGTTCGCCCTTGCCGCAGGAACCTTCGAGCTTGTAGCGGCCCGGCTTGGCGTGCCGGTCGACCTTGGCCTCGCCGTAGTAGACGAAGTCACGCTTGTGCTCCCAGCGGTCCTCGCCCTTGCCGTGGTCGCCGTACTCCTCGTCGGACCAGCCGTTCTCGTGGTCCTTGCCGTCCTTGTGGTCCTTGCCCTTGTCCTCGTGGTCCTTGCCGTACTCGTCGTGGCCCTTCCAGTCCGAGCCGTGGTCGCCCCGCTCGGACTCGTCGCCGTAGTCGCCGTGGTCCTTCTTGTCGCTGTCGCGGCCGGACTCCTCGCGGTCCTTCCAGTCGCTGTCGTGCTCCGCGTCCTGGCCGTGCTCGTCGCCCTTCCAGTCCTTGCGGTCCTCCTCGCGGCCGGAGTCGGCGGCGCCGCCGCCCTGGCCGTTCACCGCCGGCGGCCGCGGCTTGCCGGTCTCGTCCCCGTAGCCGCCGTGGTCCTTGCCCTTGTCCTCGTGGTCCTTGCCCTTGTCGTGGTCCTTGCCCTTGTCGCCGTGGTCCTTGCCCTTGTCCTCGTGGTCCTTGCCCTTGTCGTGGCCCTTGCCGTGCTCGTCGCGACGGTCCTCCCCTCCGTCACGCCAGTCACGGTGGTCCTCGCCGCGCCCGTCGACCGGCTTGAGCTTGACCTTGCCGGTGACCTTCGACCACACGAACGCGTGCTTCTGCGGCTCGTCGCAGACCTCGAGCAGCTTGACCTTGTCCCCGGGCTTCACGACGTGCGGCTTGGCGAAAACCTTGCCGTCCTTGTCGTGGTGGCCGCCGTCGGCGTACGCGATCGCCGGCGTGAACACCAGCAGCGAGGCACCGCCGAGGGCGGCGCCCGCGACGACCTTCCCGAGCATCTTCTTAGCCATGACCTGCGTCACTCCATCCCCTGTTGTCCTCGGCTCGGCGACATCCGAGCTAGGACCGACGTTAGACCTTTTCACGAGCTATGAGAGGAAAGATTCGTGTTTAAGAGTTTGACGACGAAGTAGTCGCTAGGAGTGCTACGCGGCTTTAATGGCAAGTGTCACCGGCTTGGTGGGCCTCGAGGGGTTGCCGACCCCCGGCGCGGTCGGCGCCGTCCGGCGTTCGGCGGGGTGACTCGGCGGGATCGTCCGGGTCGCGCCTCGGGCGGCGGGGGCTCGCTCCGATGCCCGGGTCGGGCGAGCGGGACATAGAGGCATTGCCATGGAAGCGCTCCCATGCAAGAATCGGCGCACGCGGTTCGGGGAGCCACACCGCGCACCAGGCAGGAGTCGAGGGCACCGGTCCGCCGGACGACGTCCCGCCGGGCCGGCCGTCGCCGGCCGTCGTACCACCACCGCCCGTCCGGGTCGGGCACCCCCGAAGAATCCCGTTGGCGCCGGCGGTCGTCCGCGCAGGGACGCCCATCGGGCCACCGTGCCGGGCCGTTCGCGGGTCCGGTCTCGCCCAAGGAGATCAGTGGCATGAACGTGTGGAGAAGGATGTCCGGCCCACGCCGGGCCCTCGCGCTCGCCGGCGCGGGCACCCTGGTCGCGGGCGGGCTGGTGACGCTTCCGGTCACCGTCGCCCACGCCGCGACCCAGTGCGCGGTGACGTACACGACCAACGACTGGCCGGGCGGGTTCACCGCCACCGTCAACATCAGGAACATCGGTGACGCGCTCAACGGGTGGACCCTCGGCTTCACCTTCCCGGACGGTGGCCAGCGCGTGCAGCAGGGCTGGTCGGCCCGGTGGGCCCAGTCCGGCCAGAACGTCACCGCGCAGAACGAGTCCTACAACGGCTCGCTGGCCAGCGGGGCGACCGTCAGCATCGGCTTCAACGGGGCCTGGAGCGGCAGCAACCCGAAGCCGACCTCGTTCACCCTGAACGGGGTGACCTGCAACGGCGGCACGAACCCGACCACCCCGCCGCCCACCACCACGCCGCCGCCGACCACCCCGCCGCCGACCACCCCGCCCCCCACCACCCCGCCGCCGCCCGGCACCAAGGTCGACAACCCGTACCTGAACGCGCAGGGTTACGTGAACCCGGAGTGGAAGGCCAAGGCCGAGTCCGTCGCCGGCGGCAACCGGGTCTCCAACAACCCCACCGCCGTCTGGCTGGACCGGATCGCGGCCATCAACGGCACGCCGGACAGCAGCTCCAACGGCGCCATGGGGGTACGCGACCACCTGGACGAGGCGTTGCGCCAGGGCGCCGACTACATCCAGTTCGTCATCTACAACCTGCCCGGCCGGGACTGTGCGGCGCTCGCCTCCAACGGTGAGCTCGGCCCGGACGAGCTGCCGAAGTACAAGGCCGAGTACATCGACCCGATCGCCGCGATCCAGGGCGACCCGAAGTACGCCAACCTGCGGATCATCAACATCATCGAGATCGACTCACTGCCGAACCTGGTGACCAACACCTCCGGGCAGCCCGGCGGCACCGCGATGTGCGACACGGTGAAGGCCAACGGGGCGTACGTCAACGGGGTCGGCTACGCGCTGGCCAAGCTGGGCGCGATCGGCAACGTCTACAACTACATCGACGCCGCGCACCACGGCTGGATCGGCTGGGACAGCAACTTCGGTCCGACCGCCGACATGCTGAAGAGCGCCGCGGTCGCCTCCGGAAGCACGGTGGCGAACGTGCACGGCTTCATCGTGAACACGGCCAACTACTCCGCCCTGCGCGAGCCGTACGTCAAGGTCACCGACACGGTGAACGGGCAGACCGTGCGGCAGTCCACCTGGATCGACTGGAACCAGTACGTCGACGAGCTGTCCTTCGCCCAGGCCTTCCGCAACAAGCTGGTCCAGGTCGGCTTCGACAGCAACATCGGCATGCTGATCGACACCTCCCGCAACGGTTGGGGCGGCTCCGCCCGGCCCTCCGGCCCGGGCCCGATGACCAGCGTCAACGACTACGTCAACGGTGGCCGGGTGGACCGCCGGATCCACGCCGGCAACTGGTGCAACCAGTCCGGGGCCGGTCTGGGCGAGCGCCCGAAGGCGGCGCCGGAGCCCGGCATCGACGCGTACGTCTGGGTCAAGCCGCCGGGTGAGTCGGACGGCTCCAGCAAGGAGATCCCGAACAACGAGGGCAAGGGCTTCGACCGGATGTGCGACCCCACGTACGGCGGCAACGAGCGCAACGGCAACAACCCGACCGGTGCCCTGCCGGACGCGCCGATCTCCGGTGCCTGGTTCCCCGCGCAGTTCGCTCAGCTCATGCAGAACGCCTACCCGCCGCTCTCCTGAGCCGACGCCCACCGGCCGCTGGCAGTAGGTGAGGCGCTCCAGCGGCAGGTTCCCCGGCCCCCGGCCGACCGCCACCGGTCGACCGGGGGCCCCTCACCGCCCACCCACCCCGCCCACCCGGCTCGCGCACTTCCACGGAAAGAGTGGCCTTCCGCCGCCCGGAGGCCACTCTTTCCCTGTTCCTGCGCGGATCTTGGGCCGCCCTCGGGGCGCCCCCAGGGCGGTGGTCAGGGCACGGTCTTCTCGATGGCGGCGCGGCCCAGTTCGGCGAGGTCGCGGCGGGCCCGTTCCAGGTTCTCCGGGGTCATGTCCTGGCCCCGGGCCAGCACCAGGTCCTCCGGGTCCCACGGCTGCTCGCCGCCGGTGCGGATGTTGTCCGGGGCGGCGCCGGTGCCGGTCCCGGTCGCCCCGGTGCCGGCCGCGTACGGGTCACCGATCAGGTTCTCGCCGGCGCTCCGTTCGCCGCGGTCACCGGGCCCTGCGAAGGTGGGATTGTCCCGGTCGGCGCCGCCCCCGGTCATCAGCTGCGGGATGCCGGTGTCGTCCTCCACCGCCGCGGCCACTTCCGGGCTCTCCTCCAGCGGGCGGTCACGGTCACGGTCGGTCATGTCGCTGCCCTCCTGTCCCAGGCGCGTTCCCTGATCCCCCTGGCCTACCCCGGCAGGGCGGGTGCCATGCCCGCCAGACCGCACTCGTCCGGCCCGGGCTGGGCGGTACGTCCCGGTCAGGAGGGCGGCTTCTCCTCCTGCGACCCGGGTGGCTCGGCCGGGTTGCGCCACTGCCAGAGCAGCATCAGCACCCCGAACACGAGCATGCCGAGCCGGCCCAGAGGTTGATCCACACCCCCTCGGATTCGCCATGGCGGCGGCACCCGGCACACGGGTGCCCCGGCCGGTCCGGTCGGGGGCACCCGTGGGGTCGGTCAGCGGCCGAGGACCCGGTCCAGGAAGTCGCGGTACTGGCGGACCGCCATCCGCAACTGCTCGGTGTCCGTCGAGCCGGCGTCCTGCCACGCGCCGAGCCGGCTCTTCTGCGCCGACAGCGCCGAGGCGAGCGCCTGGATGGCCTCGTCCACCAGCGCCTGCGCCTCGCCGGCGGCCGCCCGGGGGTCGTCCACGAAGCGCAGCTGGACGTCGCGCCAGCGGTCCCGGAACCGCTGCGCGACGTCCGCCTCGAAGAGGGTGGCCGGCTCGGCGGGCACGGTGGTCGCGGGTTGCCCGCCGATCGTGGTTTCGGCCTGCCGGCTCGCGGTGTCCGGGTCGACCATGGCCGGCGTGGCGCTGCCGTACCCGGCCGCCCCGGTCGCGTCCGGGTTCCCGGCCCAGTCGGTCAGGTCGGCGCGCCGCTGCGGGGCGCCCTCGGTGGCGTCCGGCGGCAGCACGGTCCGGGCGCCGGACGGCTCCTCGGGGTCGCCGCCGGGCCGCTGTTCCGCCGCGCCGCGCGGCCCGTGGAACTCGGCCGTCGGGTCGGCGCGCCGGCCCTCGCGCGGGCCGTCGGCGGCGCCGTCGCCGGGTCGGGCGGTCCACTCCGTGCGGGGGTCCGGCTCGTCCTCCGGCCGTGGGCTGGCCAGGGCGGACGCGGCGACCGCGCCACCCACGCTGGTGGCCCCGAACGCGGTCGGCACCGGGCCCGGCTCGTGGAACTCGGTCTGTTCGTCGGCCGCGTCAGCGTGCCGGTCGGCCGCGCGGTCGCCGTCCGGCCGGTCGGCGGTACGGCCCGCGGCGCGCTCGCCGCCGACCGTCGGGTCGTCGAAGGTGCCGCGGTCGGAGAGCACGTCCTCCGGCACGTCGGCCCGGTCCTCGCCCGGCGGAACCGGTACCGGCGTGGACCGGACGGCCTCGGGGTGCTCCGTGCTCACCCGCTGCTCTTCCTGGCGCATGGTGGTCTCCTCAGCGGTTCGTGACGTCGTGCGGGGTGTCCGGGTGGCGCTGCTCGGGCGGCCGGGGCGCGACCGGGTCCTCGCCGAGCAGCTCGGCGAAGAGGGCCCGGTAGTGCACCACGGCCTGGCGCAGTTCCTCGGTGCTGGCCTCACCGCGGGAGTGGCGCAGGTGGATCTCGTGCGCGTCCCGGTACCGGGTGAGCGTCCCGGCGTGCTCGACGGAGAGGTGGGCGATCTGGTCGGAGAAGTCGCCGGTGGGGTAGCCGCGTTCGGCGATGAGTCGGGTGAGAAGTTCGTCCGCGTCGCCCACCGTCTCACCCGGCGCGTCGACGAAACGGACCTGGAGTTCCTCCCAGGCGGCCGCGTACCGGGCCCGGGACTCGATGGAGAGCGGGGTGAGGGTGAGCTCGGCGTGCCGGCGCTCCCGGTCCCGCAGTTCCCGCTCGGCGGCGGTGCGGCTGTCCCGCTCGGCGACCGTGCGGTAGTACTCCGGCCCGAAGCGGCGCCGCAGCGCCCGGCGCCGGCCGGCCACCAGGGCGCCCGCGACCAGCGCCACGATCACCAGGACGACGAGGACTGTGACGATTACCTGCGTGGGCGACATGGCCTCCTCCTTCGCCCGGTGGTATTCCCTCGGCTCACTGATCGCCAATCCCGTTGCGCGGCACTTTCCTGACCGATCCGGCGGGATCCCGGCGCGCCGGCGCGCCCCCGCGCGGACATGACGAGTCACACAGAGTGACGGTTCGCCAGAACTTGACTCATTCCAGAAGCCGCGCTTGGCCGGGTGAGGCGGGTCGGATCCGACCCTGAGCGCCCCGCCGCCCCCGGCTGCCAGCAGTCCGGACCATCGGCGACCAGCCGGCGTCGACGTACACCCGGGCCAGGCTCTTCCAGACCAGGTGCAGGAAGACCCAGGTCACCATCCGGTTCTCCACCGTCATCGGCGGCCGGGACTCCTCCGAGGCGGCCCGCGACCCGCGCGGCTTCGCGGTGAAGTTCCGCACCGAGGACGGCAACTGGGACATGGTGGGCAACAACCGCCAGGTCTTCTTCATCCGCGACGCGATCAAGTTCCCGGACGTGATCCACGCGCTGAAGCCGGACCCGGTGACCTTCCGGCAGGAGCCGAACCCGATCTTCGACTTCATGTCGAACACGCCCGAGTCGATGCACATGCTGACCTGGCTCCTCTCCCCGTACGGCATCCCGAAGAACTACCGGATCATGCGCGGCTCCGGGGTGAACACCTACCGCTTCGTCAACGCCGAGGGCGAGGGCGTGCTGGTCAAGTTCCACTGGCTGTCCCAGCAGGGCGAGCACAACCTGACCCAGGCCGAGGCGAACGCCATCCAGGCCACCGACCTGGGCCACGCGTCCAAGGACCTCTACGAGGCGATCGAGCGCGGCGACTACCCGCGGTGGGAGCTCAACGTGCAGGTCATGAGCGACGACGAGCACCCGGAGCTGGACTTCGACCCGCTCGACGACACCAAGCTCTGGCCCGAGGAGGACTTCCCCTACCTGCCGGTCGGCGGTCAACCGGCCCCGCGAGGACGTGGTGGTCAGCACCAACCAGACCGGTGGCTCGATGTCGTACTGGGTGGACAACCGCGGCGCCGACCCGCACATCAACTTCGAGCCGTCCTCGGTCGCCGGGCTTCAGGAGGCCGACGAGTCCTACCGCGAGTACCGCCCGTTCGCCTCGGGGCAGATCATGAAGGCCCCGATCGAGCGGCAGAACAACTACTCGCAGGCCGGCCGCCGCTACCCGAGATGGCCGACTGGGAGCGGGACGACCTGATCCTCAACCTGGTCACCAACCTGGCCCGGTGCGACAAGCACATCCAGGAGAAGATGGTCTGGCACTTCAGCCAGTGCGACTCCGACTACGGCCGGCGGGTCGCCGAGGGGCCCGGCCTCGCCGTCAACCTCTGAACCCGTCCGCTTCCGAGCGCCCCGCCGACCGACCGGCGGGGCGCTCGTCGTCCGTCCGGGTCCACGGTGGAGGGCGCGACGGACGGTAGTGCTTCGGGCGCGGATTACGTATCCTGCCGAAGGCGCCCTGCCGGCGCCGCGGCCGGGCCCCGGCCGGCCGGAAGCCACCCGGTCGGCGTCGGTTGCCCCTGCCGCCATCCTTCCCGGCGAGGTCTGATTGAACACCCGCGACTGGCCGATCCGGTCCAAGCTGACCGCGCTGGTCGTCGTCCCGGTCACCGCACTGCTGGCGCTCTGGATCTTCGCCACCACGCTCACCTTCGGGCCCGCCCTCGATCTGCTCTCCGCCCGGACCCTCCTCTACGACCTGGGCCGCCCCGGCGAGGTCGTGGTGGCCGAGTTGCAGCGGGAACGCCGCCTCTCGGTGATCCAGCTCGCCGGGTCCGAGTCGCTGCCGGCGCTGGCCGAGCAGCGGGCGCGTACCGACCGGGCGGTGGCGGAGCTGCGCCGCCGGATCTCCGGCGACGACCTGCGGGACGCCGCCGACGACCACCTCGACGCCCGACTGGACCAGCTGGTCAGCGCCCTGGAGGGGTTGCCGCTCGGCCGCGGGTTCATCGATCGGCGGGCGGTGGACCGGGTCGGCGCGCTCAACCTCTACAGCGGGATGATCTCGTCGGCCTTCCAGACCTTCGCCGCCATGGCGACCCTGCCCGACCAGCAACTCAACCGGCAGGCGCTGGCCGTCACCGCGCTCGGCCGCTCCCGCGAGCTGCTCGGCCAGACCGACGCGCTGCTGGCCGGGGCGCTGGCCGCCGGCCGGTTCGCCGACGGCGAGCACGCCCAGCTGGTGCAGACCATCGGCAACCAGCGGTTCCTGGCCGAGACCGCGGTGGCGGACCTGCCCGACGCCGACCGCGCCGGCTACCAGCGGCTCATCGAGCAGGAGGCGTTCGGCCGGCTCCGCGCCATGCAGGACGCCCTGCTGGCCGCCGACCGGTCCGCCCGCCCGCCGGTCGACGGGCCGGCGTGGCAGGCCAGCTACGAGGCCGTCCACCAGGCGCTGCGGGACTTCGAGCTGGCCCAGGCCGACGGCCTGGCCGAGCGGTCGGTGCCGCTGGCGGTGCGGGTCCTGGTCCGGCTCGTCGCCGCCGGCCTGCTGGGGCTGACCGCCGTCGTGGTCGCGGTGGTGGTGGCGCTGCGGGTCGGTCGTTCCCTCGCGCAACGGCTCACCGGCGTACGCACGGCCGCGCTGGAAGTGGCCGAGCGCCGGCTGCCGGACGTGGTGGCCCGGCTGCGCCGCGGCGAGCAGGTGGACGTGACCCGGGAGGCGCCCCCGCTGGAGTACGGCGCGGACGAGATCGGCCAGGTGGGTCGGGCCTTCAACGAGGTGCAGCGGACGGCGGTGCAGGCCGCGGTGGACGAGGTGACCCTGCGCCGCGGCCTGAACGAGGTCTTCCTGAACATCGCCCGGCGCAGCCAGGGGCTGGTGCACCGGCAGCTCGCCCTGCTCGACCGGATGGAGCGGCACACCGAGGACCCGGACGAGCTGGCCGAGCTGTTCCGGGTCGACCACCTCGCCACCCGGCTGCGCCGGCACGCCGAGGACCTGGTCATCCTGGCCGGCGCGGCGCCGGGTCGAGGCTGGCGCAACCCGGTCGCCATGGTCGACCTGATCCGCGGCGCGATCTCCGAGGTCGAGTCGTACGACCGGGTCGACATCGCCACCGTGCAGCCCGCCGGCATCCTCGGCCGGGCGGTGGGTGACGTGATCCACCTGCTCGCCGAGCTGATCGAGAACGCCACCGCGTTCTCCCCGCCGGACAGCCGGGTGGAGGTGACCGGGGAGCGGGTGGCCAAGGGCTATGCCATCGAGATCACCGACCGGGGGCTGGGCATGTCGGCCGCGGCGATCGAGGACGCGAACCGGCGGCTGGCCCGCTCGCCCGAGTTCGATCCCAGCGAGACCGCCCGCCTCGGGCTGTTCGTGGTGGCCCGGCTTGCCGCCCGGCACGGGGTCCGGGTACGGCTGCGCCCGGCCGACCCCACCGGCCTGACCGCCGTGGTGCTGCTGCCGGCCGACCTGGTCACCGCCGAGCCGTCCCCGCTGCCCTGGCCGGCCGACGCCGAGCCGGCGCCGGCCGGGGCGACGCCTGGGCGACGCCAGTTGGACCGGGCCGACCGGCTGGCCAGCCTGCCCCGTCCCCGGACCGGCCGGACGACCCGGCCGCGTCCCACGCCGACCGCGCCCGACGGGACGGCCGAGCCGTCCGGGCCCGGCGGCGGTCCGCTGCCCGCCGCCCCGGCCGGCGAGATCGACGGGCTGCCCCGGCGGGTGCGCCGGCGGCCGCCCGCCCGCCCGGGAGCGGGGACGACCACCCGCCCGACGACGGAGTCGGCCGCGGTCGGCTCGGCGGCGGAGGCCGCGGCGAGCCCGACGACGTCCGCGGGCCGGCCGGCGGTGGACGCCCTGCCCGTGCGGCAACCGGTCGTGGACGCGCCGACCCTGCCGCAACCGGTGGTCGAGGCGCCCCGGTCGCGCACCCCGGAGGAGGCGCGCCGGTTCATGTCGGCGCTGCAGGCCGGCACCGCCCGGGGCCGTCGGGCGGCGACCGAGGGCGCCACCCCGAGCCGGGACGCGAATCAAACCGGACCGGCACCGGCCGGCCGACCGGCCGCCGAACCCGCCGGTCAGGCCGAACCTGCCGAGCCCGCCGTTGACGCTGCCGCGGAGGACGACGACCGCACAGCCGTCCTGCCGGCGGCCACCGAATCCCTGACCGCGACTGAGAGGGACGCCTGATGCTGCAGCCGACGAGGCAGAGTGCCGATCTCGACTGGTTGCTCGACGAGTTGGTGGACCGGGTGCCACCCGCCCGCGAGGCGGTGGTGCTGTCGGCGGACGGGCTCCTGCTCGGCGCGTCCGCCGGGCTGGAGCGGGCGGACGCGGAGCACCTGTGTGCGCTCGCCTCCGGCCTGTCCAGCCTGGCCCGGGGGGCGAGCCGGCACGTCGCGGGCGGACCGGTCCGGCAGACCGTGGTGGAGATGGAGTCGGCGTACCTGCTCGTCACGGCGGCCGGGCAGGGGGCCTGCCTGGCCGTGGTCAGCGAGGCCGACGCCGACATCGGCCTGGTGGCGTACGAGATGGCGATGCTGGTGACCCGGGTGGGCGAGAACCTGACAGCCCCGGCCCGGTCGGCGGTGGGAGCGGCCGATGCGGACTGAGTCGCCCGGGCCGCAGCACGAGTGGCTGGACGGCGACGCCGGCCCCGTGGTGCGGCCCTACACGCTCACCGGCGGGCGGGTCCGGTCGGCCGTCGACGGCTTCGACCTGGTCGCGTTCGTGCTGGCCGAGCCCGGCGCCGATCTGGCCGCCCATCCGGAGCTGCAACCGGAGCACCGCCGACTGGTCGAGCTGGCCGGCCGGCCGGTCCCGGTGGCCGAGCTGGCGGCCGACCTCGACCTCGCGGTCGGCGTGGTCCGGGTGCTGCTCGGTGACCTGCTGGCCCGGGGCGTGGTCGCCGTGCACCAGCCGCCGCGCACCACCTACCTGCCCGACAACGACATCCTCAAGGCGGTGGTCAGTGGACTCCGTGCGCTATGACGGTGAGCGGGCCCGGATCCCGCTCGCCCTGAAGATCCTCATCGCCGGGGGTTTCGGAGCTGGCAAGACGACGCTGGTCAGCGCGCTGAGCGAGGTCCGGCCGCTGCAGACCGAGGAGGTGCTGACCGGGGCCGGGGTCGGCACCGACGATCTCTCGGGAGTGGAGACCAAGTCGACCACCACGGTGGCGATGGACTTCGGTCGGATCACCATCAACGAGGACCTCCAAGTCTACCTCTTCGGCACCCCCGGCCAGGACCGCTTCTGGTTCCTCTGGGACGAGCTGGCCTTCGGCGCGCTCGGCGCGGTGGTGCTCGCCGACACCCGGCGACTGGCCGACTGCTTTCCCTCGATCGACTACTTCGAGCAGCGCGGCATCCCGTTCGTGGTCGGGGTGAACTGCTTCGACGGCGCCCGCCGGTTCAGCCTGGAGACCGTACGCCAGGCCCTCGACCTGGACCCCGAGGTGCCGTTGGTGCTCTGCGACGCCCGGGACCGGCAGTCCGGCAAGCTGGTGCTGATCGAGCTGGTCGAGCACGTGGCCCGGCAGCGCGGCCAGCCGGTGCCGGCGGCCTGAGCGCGTGGTGCGGCGGTCCGGCGGCGACCCGGGAAGCGACCGGCCGAGCCGGCGGGAATCGGTGCGGCGAATCGAGGCTAACGGTCGGGCGTTCCGGGAACCCTCTGGTTGGATCGACGCAGGAGCGCGCGGAGGGTGGATCGGTGACAGATCAGGGCACGATCGTCCACGTCGGCGGCTACACGGAGCACAGCGGCGGCCGCGCCACGGGCATCGTGGCGGCCCGGCGGGACCCGGACTCCGGCGAACTCACCCCGCTGGGCACGGTAGCGGTCACCCCGTCGCCGTCGTTCCTCGCCCGGCACCCCGCCCTGCCGGTGCTCTACGCCGTCAACGAGCTCTCCACCGGTGAGGTCAGCGCCTGGCGGGTCGCGCCGGACGGCGGGCTCACCGCGCTCGGCGCCCAGCTCAGCGGCGGTGTCGAGCCCTGCCACCTGGCGGTCGCCCCGGACGGGCGGCACCTGTTCGTGGCCAACTACGGCGACGGCAGCGTGGCGGTACTCCCGCTCGACCCGCAGGGGGTGCCCGGCGAGCGCACCGACCTGGTACAGCACGAGGGGCACGGCGCCGACCCCGAGCGCCAGGACCGGGCGCACGGCCACATGGTCTCGCCGGACCCGGGGAGCGGGCCGCTGCTCGCGGTCGACCTGGGCACCGACTCGGTCTACCGGTACGACCTGGACGCCGCCACCGGCCGGCTGGTGCCCCGGGCGCCCCGGGTGCGTACCCACGCCGGGACCGGCCCCCGGCACCTGGCCCGGCACCCGGACGGCGCGCGCTGCTATCTGGCCGGCGAACTGGACGCCTCGGTCACCGCGTACGAGCTGACCGCCGACGGCGCGCTGCACCAGCGGGGCCGGGTCGACGCCAGCGAGCGGGCCGGGCACGTGCAGCCGTCCGAGATCGCGGTCGGGCCGGACGGGCGCTTCCTGTACGTGGCCAACCGCGGGGTGGGCACCGTCTCGGTCTTCTCCCTCGCCGGCCAGCTGCCGGAGCTGGTCGCCGAGGTGGACACCGGTGGGGAGTGGCCGCGGCACTTCGCGCTGATCGGGGCGCACCTCTACGTGGCCGACGAGCGGGCCGACATGGTCCGGGTGTTCCGGGTCGATCCGGCCACCGGCGTGCCGGCCCCGGTGGGCGAGCCGGTGCCGCTGCCGAGCCCCACCTGCGTGCTGCCCTGACCGAGCCGGAAAGCCTTGTTCGGCAACGCCTTGAGGCTGACCAGTCACTCAACGTCGCTAAACAGTGATCAACTGTTTCTCCTCCGTAACTTTCGTCCGTTCGGTTATGGCAGTCCACCCTTCGGATACGCAAGATGGTCTGCGTGTCAGCA
The DNA here is from genome assembly GCF_011759515.1 of Micromonospora sp. CNZ280. Classification (NCBI taxonomy): domain Bacteria; kingdom Bacillati; phylum Actinomycetota; class Actinomycetes; order Micromonosporales; family Micromonosporaceae; genus Micromonospora; species Micromonospora sp. CNZ280. The sequence continues at coordinate 792,260 of NZ_JAAOYP010000001.1, read as the reverse complement.
GGCCGCCATCGCATGCGTTCGAATCTCAACGGAGCCGCCGCCGCAGCAGCGGTCGGCGTTCTCGTCGTCACCGCGGGGGGCTGGTTCGGCTATCAGCAGCTCGCCGGCCCGGACTGCTCGGGCAAGGTGGAGCTCTCCGTCGCGGTCGCCACGGAGCTGGCTCCCGCCGTCAGCGGGGCCGCCGACCAGTGGGTCAAGGACGGGGCGGCGGTTGGCGGCACCTGCATCGCGGTGACGGTGTCGGCCTCCGACCCGGTCGAGGTGGCCGCCACGGTGGCCGCCAAGCACGGCGCCGTGCTGGCCGGCGTCGGCCAGGCCAGCGGCACGGCGGTCAGCCCGGACGTCTGGATCCCGGATTCGTCCACCTGGCTGGCCCGGCTGAAGGACGGCGGCGCGACCGCCTTCGACCCGGCCAACGGGGCGTCGATCGCGCGCAGCCCGGTGGTCGTGGCGGTGCCCGAGCCGATCGCCTCCACCCGGCTCGGCTGGCCGGAGAAGAAGCTGACCTGGAACAACCTGCTCGGCGCGCTGAAGAGCGACAAGCCGCTGAACACCGGGATCGTCGAGCCGACCAAGGACGCGGCCGGGCTCTCCGGGCTGCTGTCGCTGACCGCCGCCGCCGCGGCCGCCGGCGGCCCGGAAGCGCAGAAGGACACCGTCGGTGCGCTGCGCGCCCTGGCCAACAGCCGCTCAAGGCTGCGCCAGGACCTGCTGGCCCGGTTCCCGACCTCGCCGGATCCCACCACGATCGCCAGCGGCCTCGGCGCCGCGCCGCTCTCCGAAGAGGACGTGATCGAGTACAACAGCAAGAAGCCGCCGGTCCCGCTGGCCGCGCTCTACCTGGAGCCGGCGCCGATGCCGCTGGACTACCCGTACGCGGTGCTGCCCGGTATCGAGCCGGCCAAGGCGTCCGCGGCCCGGGTGCTCTTCGAGGTGCTCACCACCGCCACCTTCCGCAATCGGCTGGCGGTCCAGTCGCTGCGCGCCCCGGACGGCAACTGGGGCGACGGCTTCGAGGCGCCGGTGGGCGCGCCCAGCCCGGCGGGTGGCGCGCCGGCGCCGCCGACCGCGGGCGGTACCGCGGCCGGTGGGCTGGACGCCGCCGCGATCGGCAGCGCGGTCTCCAGTTGGGCGATCGCCACCCAGTCCGGCCGGATGCTGGCCGTCATCGACGTCTCCGGTTCGATGAAGGCCGAGGTGCCCACCGCCAACAACGCCACCCGGCAGCAGGTCACCGTCGAGGCGGCCCGCCGCGGCCTGACCCTCTTCGACGACTCCTGGGCGATCGGGCTCTGGACCTTCTCCACCAACCTCGACGGCAGCCGCGACTACCGGCAACTGGTGTCCATCGGCCGGCTCTCCAGCAAGCGCGGGCAGCTGGAGCAGGCGCTCGGCGGCATCCGGTCCTCCAGCGGTGACACCGGCCTCTACGACACCATGCTCGCCGCCTACAAGAACGTCCAGGAGGGCTGGGAGGCCGGCCGGGTCAACTCGATCGTGCTCTTCACCGACGGCAAGAACGACGACGCCAACGGCATCTCCCAGCAGAAGCTGCTCTCCGAGCTCAACAAGATCAAGGACCCGGAGCGGCCGATCCAGGTCGTGATCATCGGTATCGGCAACGCGGTCAGCAAGGCCGAGCTGGAGTCGATCACCAAGGTCACCGGCGGCGGCGCGTTCGTCACCGAGGACCCGACCAAGATCGGCGAGATCTTCCTGAAGGCGATCGCGCTGCGCAAGGCGCCCGCCTGAGCCTTCGGACAGCCTGAAAAGGGCCCGACGTACCGCTGCATCCGGTACGCCGGGCCCTTTCCCGTCGCCGCCTGGTCGGGAAAAGTGACGGCAATACGTCCGAAGCAATCGGCCACCATAGTTGTCGGGGCAGGATGTCGTTCGTGCTCCCGCACCGTCGGTCCCGCGATCCGGGCCGGCCGTCACCCGGGGGCCGCCGGCGACCGATGTGGGAGGTTCGGTGACCTCGGCGACGCTGTTGACCCCCGCACGGGCGCCGACGGCACCGGACGGCTCGCCCTCCGGCCTGGTGGCCCGCGCCGACGAGCGGGCCTACGTCCGCGTGCTGGTGGTGCTGGACGCCAGCGTCCTGACCGTCGCCGTGCTGATCGGCTACGTCGCCCGGTTCGGCGAGGACGTCCCGACCGGCTCCCGGATCCCGTACGTGCTGGTGGCGCCCGGGGTGGTGCTCGCCTGGCTGGTCTCGCTCAAGGCGCTGGGCTGCTACGACGACCGGGTGCTCGGCTACGGGGCGGACGAGTACCGCCGGGTCAGCGCCGCGAGCCTGCGGCTGGCCGGCGGGGTGGCGATCGCCGGCTATGTCGCCGACGTCGGCATCTCCCGGGGCTTCCTGGCCGTCTCCTTCGCCGTCGGCACGCTCGGGCTCGAGGTGGCCCGGTTCGCCGCCCGCAAGCGGCTGCACCGGGCCCGGTCCCGGGGCGCCGGCTGGTCGCGCAAGGTGCTGGTGGTGGGCGACACCGCGCACGTGCTGGAACTGGTGCACACGCTGCGCCGGGAGCCGTACGCCGGCTACCACGTGGTCGGCGCGTGCATCCCGGACGCGCTGCTGGCCCCGGTGGCGCAGCGGCTGGGCGACGTGCCGGTGGTCGGCTCGTTCCGGGGCATCCCTGAGGCGGCCACCGCGATCGGCGCGGACACCGTCGCCGTCACCGCCTCCGGCGAGCTGACCGCCACCCGGCTGCGCCGGCTGGGGTGGCAGCTGGAGGGCACCGGCATCGACCTGGTGGTCGCCCCGGCGCTGACCGACGTGGCCGGCCCGCGCATCCACACCCGGCCGGTGGCCGGGCTGCCGCTGATCCACGTCGAGGCCCCCGAGTTCCGGGGTGTCCGGAAGCTGGTCAAGGGCCTCGTCGACCGGTCCGCCGCCGCGCTGGCCGTGGCGCTGCTGCTGCCGGTACTGGCGCTGATCGCGCTGGCCATCCGGCTGGACAGCCGGGGGCCGGCGCTGTTCCGGCAGATCCGGGTCGGTCAGGGCGGCCGCGAGTTCGGGGTGTTCAAGTTCCGCACCATGGTGGTGAACGCGGACGAGCTGCTGGCCGAACTGGCCGCCCGCAACGAGACCGACGGCCTGATGTTCAAGATGCGCGACGACCCCCGGGTCACCCGGATCGGCCGGCTGCTGCGCAAGTGGTCGCTGGACGAGCTGCCGCAGCTGGTCAACGTCCTGCTCGGGCAGATGAGCCTGGTCGGTCCCCGGCCGCCGCTGCCCGCCGAGGTGGCCCGCTACGAGGGCGACGTGGCCCGCCGGCTGCTGGTGAAGCCGGGCATGACCGGGCTCTGGCAGGTCAGCGGCCGGTCCGACCTGAGCTGGGAGGACGGCATCCGGCTGGACCTCTACTACGTGGAGAACTGGTCGCTCGCGGCCGACCTGACCATCCTGTGGAAGACCTTCGGCGCGGTGCTGCGCAGCCGCGGGGCGTACTGACCGCCGGGCCGCGGGTCACGACCGCGGGCCGGTCCAGTCCAGGCAGACCACCACTGCGTCGTCCACCAGGTCGCCGGCGACGAACGCGCGCAGGTCGCCGATCAACGAGCGGACGGCGTCCAGCGGCTCCATCGGGCCGGTCCGGCGCAGGAAGCGGTCCAGCGCGGTCTCGCCGTACCGGACGTTCTGCCCGGTGGCGTCGATCACGCCGTCGCTGACCACGAAGAGCCGGTCGCCGGGGCGCAGCGTGAGGTGCTGCTCCCGGTAGTCGGTCGCCTCGAACATGCCGAGTGGGAACTGCTCCTCCAGCGGCTGTTCGGTCACCTCGCCGTCGCGGAGCAGCACCAGCCGGGGCGAGCCGGCGTCGACCACGGTCAGCATGCCGGTGCGCAGCTCCAGCTGCATCAGCAGGGCGGCCAGGTGCTGACTGCCCCGGTGCAGGTCGTAGACGGCCTGGTCGGCCAGGGCGGCCTGATCGGCCAGGCTCAGGCCGGCCCGCCGGGCGTTGCGCAGCGCGTGGGTGGCGAGCGTGGTGAGCATCGCCGCCTCGACGCCCTCGCCCGAGCCGTTGATCGTGGACAGCCAGAGCCGGTCGCCGTCGTCGGCCCAGTCGAAGCTGTCGCCGCGCACCGCGTACGCCGGCTCCAGCTGGCCGGCCAGCCGGAAGGTCGGGCGGGTACGGCTGCGGCCGGGCAGCATCTCCCACTGCATCTCGGCGGCGAGGGTGAGCCGCCGGCTGCGCCGGGCGGCCCGGTAGACGTCCGTGCCGGCGGAGACGGCGGCCAGCTCGTGGGCCAGCGCGGTGGCGATCTCGGCCAGCCCGTCCAGCGCCGCCGGGCCGGCCGGCACCGGGGTGACCCGGAGCACCCCGCGCCGTTCCCCGCGCATGGAGACCGGCAGGTAACCCACCTGGTCGGCGACGATCGGCGCCTGGTGGTCGAAGCAACGCCAGGCCGGATGCCCCGGCGCGGTGACCGGCTCGCCGTCGTGCAGCGGCAGCAGCGCGGAGAGCCGGTAGTCGACCTGGAACAGCTCGGTGCCGGTCACGCCGTACGACCCGGCGAGCACGGCGGCGACACGATCCACCAGCAGGTCGGCCGGGGAGTGGACGAGGGCGCGCCGGGCCTGGTCGACGGGTTCGCTCATCGGAGCTCCAATCACAAGCCCAAAGACCAGCTGAGGCGGAGTAGTCTCGGGCCCACCATGGCGGAACTGCATGGTCCACCGGGACCCGACACGAGTATCGCTGCCGAACTGGACGCGGCGGCGGGTGCCCTGCTGACCGTATGGGAGGCGGCGCGGGAACGCACGACCAGCCGGATCTCCGGTGCCCAGTTGCGCGCCGTGATGGTGGTCGAGCAGCAGGACGGGATCAACCTGCGCCGGCTGGCCACCGGCCTGGACATGCTGCTCTCCTCGGCGAGCCGGCTCTGCGACCGGCTGGTCGCCGCCGGGCTGCTGGAGCGGGAACCCGGCCGGTTCGACCGCCGGGAGATCTCGCTGCACCTCACCCCGGAGGCCCGCCGGCTCCTCGCCGAGCTGCGGGACGACCGCCGCCAGCAACTCGCCGCGATCCTGGCCGACATGACCCCCGCGGGCCGGCAGGCCCTGCTGGACGGGATGCGGGAGTTCGACGAGGCGGCCCGCCGGCGGGAGGTCCGCTCCGTCGAGCCGGTCGGCCCCTGGTCGTCCGAGGCCGCCGCGGCGGAGCGCCCGCTCGGGGTGCCGCCCGAGTGGCCGGGCGAACAGTCGGTGGCCCGGACCGCCTGACCGGCTGACCCGCCGACTCCGCTACCGGCCCCGCCGGGCGCGCGGGGTCAGCCCGCCGCCGCCGTGACGGCGAGCATCGCGATGTCGTCCTGGCTCCGCCCGGCCAGCCCGTCGAGCAGTTCACGGGCCAGCCGGGGGTCGGCCGGGATCCCGCCACCGCCACCGCGGCGGCGGCCGGCGGAGGAGACCGGCGCGCCGTCCGCGCCGGCCGGTCGGGTCGTGGTCACCGCCGATCGCCGGGCCCTGCGGCCTGTCGACCTGTGGTCATGCTGGTCGGGCACTCCTCGCCTGGAGGTCGCTGCCTGCGGCAAGCGTACCGAGGCGGGTGGCGGGGCGCCGGTGGCGCGATGCCGGGTCAGCTCGGCCGGGCCAGCCAGCCGCCGGGGCGGGCGACGATCCGGCGGACCACCGAACCGGCGGCGCCGACCGCCGCGGCGGCCGCGCCGAGGGTCGCCGGCCGGACGGTGACCGGTGACCAGGCGGCGGTCAGCACCCGCGCGGAGATCTCGGTGAGCACCGGCGGGCACAACCAGCGGGCCAGCGGGGCGTAGCCGCCACCGAGCACCACCGTGTCCAGGTCCAGCAGGTTCACCACGGCCGCGACCGCCACGCCGAGGGCGGTGCCGGCGTCGTGCAGGGCGCGCAGGGCGGCCGGGTCGCCCGCGCCGGCCAGCTCCGCCAGCCGGGCCGCGGCGGTGTCCGCCGGCAGGTCCGCCCCGGCCAGCCCGGCCGCGGCCAGGATGGCCTCCTGGCCGGCGTACCGCTCCAGGCAGCCGCGGCCGCCGCACCGGCACGGCTGGCCCTCGGGGCGGACCGGGATGTGCCCGATCTCGCCGCTCCAGCCGCGTGCGCCGCGGAAGAGATCGCCGTCCAGCACGATCCCGGCGCCGATGCCGACCTCGCCGGAGATGTGCAGGAAGCTGGCCGGCCCGGGTGGCCCGGCGTGCAGTTCGCCGAGCGCGGCGAGGTTCGCCTCGTTGTCGACCACCAGGGGCGGCACCCCGTCGATCCGTTCGGTCAGCGGTGGGTGCCCGGCGAGCAGCGCCGGGACCGGCACGCCCCGCCAGCCGAGGTTGGGCGCGAGGCGGACCAACCCGGCGTCGTCGACCAGGCCGGGCACGGCGAGGGCCGCGCCGGCCAGGGTGAGCCCCTGGTCGGCCGCGTCGGCGCGGGCCTGGGCGGCCAGCTCGACCAGCCGGGCGAGGGTCTCGGCGGGGGAGACCGGCCGCAGGTCGGCCCGGCGCACCGTGTGGTGCCGGACCCGGCCGGCGAGGTCGACCACGCAGGCGGCCAGGTAGTCGACGTTGATCTCCAGGCCGAGCCCGGCCGGGCCGTCGTCGGCGAGCACCAGGCCGCGGGCGGGCCGGCCGGCCCCGGTACGCGGCGTCGGCTCCGCCTCGGCGACCAGCCGCCCGGTGACCAGGTCCTCCACCACGGCGGAGACGGTGGCCCGGGTCAGCCCGGTCTCGGCGGCCAGCTCGGCCCGGGACGGGGGGCGCTCGGCGGCGGCGATCCGGCCCAGCACCACGGCGAGGTTCAGCTCGCGCAGGCTGCCCTGCCGGACCGCCCCGGCGGTCGTGTCGGGTCGGCGCACCCCTTGACACTGCCACAGGTGGGGCATTTAATTCAACCACTGAACAAATAGCGGACGACACCCCGGAGGTCTGCCATGGCACCCCGTCCCACCCCCGCCGACAAGTTCTCCTTCGGCCTCTGGACGGTGGGCTGGCCGGCCCGCGACCCGTTCGGCGACGCCACCCGGCCGGCGCTCGACCCGGTCGAGGCGGTGCACCGGCTCGCCGAGCTCGGCGCGTACGGGATCACCTTCCACGACGACGACCTGGTGCCGTTCGGCGCCGACGCGGCCACCCGCGACCAGCACATCGCCCGGTTCCGCAAGGCCCTCGACGAGACCGGCCTGGTGGTGCCGATGGTGACCACCAACCTCTTCAACCACCCGGTCTTCAAGGACGGCGGCTTCACCAGCAACGACCGCGACGTCCGGCGCTACGCGCTGCGCAAGGTGCTGCGCAACGTCGACCTGGCCGCCGAACTCGGCGCCAAGACCTTCGTCATGTGGGGTGGCCGCGAGGGCTCCGAGTACGACGTGGCCAAGGACGTCCGGGCCGCGCTGGACCGCTACCGCGAGGCGGTCGACCTGCTCACCCAGTACGTCATCGACCGCGGCTACGACCTGCGGTTCGCGCTGGAGCCCAAGCCGAACGAGCCGCGGGGCGACATCCTGCTGCCCACCGTCGGGCACGCGCTCGCCTTCATCTCCACCCTGGCCCACCCGGAGCTGGTCGGCCTCAACCCCGAGGTGGGGCACGAGCAGATGGCCGGGCTGAACTTCGCCCACGGCATCGCCCAGGCGCTCTGGCAGGGCAAGCTGTTCCACATCGACCTCAACGGCCAGCGCGGCGTCAAGTACGACCAGGACCTGGTCTTCGGCCACGGCGACCTGCTCAACGCGTTCGCCCTGGTCGACCTGCTGGAGAACGGCGGCCCCGGCGGCACGCCCGCCTACGACGGCCCCCGGCACTTCGACTACAAGCCGTCGCGCACCGAGGACTTCACCGGGGTCTGGGCCTCGGCCGCCGCCAACATGCGCACCTACCTGTTGCTCAAGGAGCGGGCCGCGGCGTTCCGCGCCGACCCGGAGGTGGCCGAGGCGCTGGCCACCGCGAAGGTGGGCGAGCTGAGCACGCCGACGCTCGCCCCCGGCGAGACGTACGCCGACCTGCTCGCCGACCGGTCCGCCTTCGAGGAGCTGGACGTCGACGCGGTGGCCGCCCGGGGCTTCGGCTTCGTCCGGCTCAACCAGCTCGCCGTCGAGCACCTGCTCGGCGCCCGCTGAGGCGGCGGCGGTGACCCTCGTCGCCGGGGTGGACTCCTCCACCCAGTCCTGCAAGGTGGTCGTCCGGGACGCGGAGACCGGCGCGCTGCTGCGGCAGGGCCGGGCGCCACACCCGGACGGCACCGAGGTCGACCCCGAGGCCTGGTGGCGGGCCCTGGGCGCGGCCGTCGAGGCGGCCGGCGGATTGGCCGACGTCGCGGCCGTCTCGGTCGCCGGCCAGCAGCACGGCATGGTCGCCCTCGACGAGGCGGGCCGGACGGTCCGGCCGGCGCTGCTGTGGAACGACACCCGCTCCGCCGGGGCTGCCGCCGAGCTGGTCGAGGAGGCCGGCGGCGGCGAGGCCGGCGGGCGGTTCTGGGCGGACGCGGTGGGCAGCGTGCCGGTGGCCAGCTTCACCGTCACCAAGTTGCGCTGGCTGGCCCGGCACGAGCCGGCGCAGGCGGGCCAGGTGGCGGCGGTCTGCCTGCCGCACGACTGGCTGACCTGGCGGCTGGCCGGCGCGGCCGGGTTGGCCGCCCTGCGCACCGACCGGGGCGACGCCAGCGGCACCGGCTACTGGTCGCCGGCGACCGGTGAGTACCGGTTCGACCTGCTGGAGCGGGCCTTCGGCCGGCGGCTGCAGGTGCCGACGGTGCTCGGGCCGGCGGAACCGGCGGGCGTCCTGCACCCGGCGGCGTTCCGGGTGGCGCCGGCCATCTCGTCCGGCGAGCCGTCCGGGCTGCCATGGCCGCCCGGGCCCGGCCGGGCGCGGACCGGTGACGCCCCGCTGCTCGGCCCCGGCACCGGGGACAACGCCGCCGCCGCGCTCGGCGTCGGCGCCGGCCCCGGCGACGTGGTGGTCTCGATCGGCACCTCCGGGACGGTGTTCAGCGTCGCCGACACCCCGGCCGCCGACCCCACCGGGATCGTCGCCGGGTTCGCCGACGCCACCGGCCGCCACCTGCCGCTGGTCTGTACGCTCAACGCGGCCCGGGTGCTCGACGCCGCGGCGGCGATGCTCCGGGTCGGCCTGGACGAGCTCGCGGAGCTGGCGCTCGCCGCCCCGGCCGGTGCCGACGGGCTGGTCATGGTGCCCTACCTGGAGGGCGAGCGGACGCCGAACCGGCCGACCGCCACCGGCGCGGTGCACGGGTTGACCCTGCGTACCTCCACCGCGGCGCACCTCGCCCGGGCGGCCGTCGAGGGCATGCTCTGCGCCCTCGCCGACGGCCTGGACGCCATCGTCGCGCAGGGCGTGACCCCGCGCCGGGTGATCCTGGTGGGCGGTGGCGCCCGATCGGCCGCGGTGCGCCGGATCGCGCCGCAGGTCTTCGGCTGTCCCGTGGTGGTGCCCCCGCCCGGCGAGTACGTCGCCGACGGCGCGGCCCGCCAGGCCGCCTGGGTCGCCCTGGGCGGTGCGGCGGCGCCCGAGTGGGCGGTCGAGGGCATCGAGGAGTACGAGGCAGAGCCCGTCCCGGCTGTCCGGGAGCGGTACGCCGCCGCCCGGGAGCACGTCATCGAGCGCTGACCGGCCGTCGCCGGCCGGGGGAGCGTCCTGTCCCGGCCCGGCGGCGGTTGGTAAACCGCTGTACGCGGGCTCCGCCGGATGGGGATGATCATTCGACGTGCCACCCTCGCCAGTGCCGCCTGCCGACCCGGCCGGCGTCGCCCCGTTGCCGGTGATGCGTACGACGACGTCGACAGTCCCACCGACGTGGTGGACGCCCTGCTGCTCGCCGACTTCGTCAGCGGGCGGCATCCGTGGGCGCGTACCGCGCGGCTGGCCAAGCTCCGTCCCGGGGCGGATCGAGGTCGGGCCGCTGTCGTACGCCGAGGCGACCACCTGGCTGGGCGGCGCGCCCGGCGTGCCGGTCGGCGGCACCACCCTCGCCGAGCTACGCGCACCGGGCCGGCGCACCCGTCGTCGCGGACCCGCCGGTGGCCATCGGTGGCTACCTGTGAGCCGGTCGGCCCGACGGCGAGCCTTCACCCGGTCGTGATCTGACCCTGGTTGGCTGCCGCACATGACCTTGACCAGGGGCGGCCCGGCGCGGGCCTGGGGCGGTACGGCCGCGCACCGGTTCTACAGCGTGGTGGTCTTCGTGCTGCTGGCCTCACTGGACAACGTGGCGATCGGCCTGGTGCCCCCGCTGTACGGGTCGATCGCCGAGGCGTTCGACGTGCCGCAGCGGTCGCTCGGCCTGGTCACCGCGGTGAGCTTCCTGGTCAGCGCGGTGGCCGCGGTGGCCTGGGCGTACGTCGGCGACCGCGGCAACCGCAAGCCGCTGCTCATGGTCGGCACCCTGATCTGGGCGCTGGGCACCGCCGGCAGCGGGGTCGCCGGTAACTACCCGGCCTTCCTGGCCGCGCAACTGCTCGCCGCGGTCGGTCTCGGCGCGGTCGGTTCGGTCGGCTTCTCGGTGGTCACCGACCTGATCTCGCCCCGCCGCCGGGGGCTGGTGATGAGCTTCTGGGGGCTCTCGCAGGGCGTCGGCACGCTGGCCGGCACGCTGGTCGGCGGGCTGCTCGGGGCCGCCGACTGGCGGCGGCCGTTCCTGTTGCTGACCGTGGTCGGGCTGGCCGCCACCGCGGCGTACCTGTTCACCTACGACATCCGGCGCGGCGAGAGCCAGCCGGAGCTGGCCGACGCGCTGGCCACCGGCGCCGAGTACGACTACCGGATCAGCCGGGCCGACCTGCCCCGGATTCTCGACCGGCGGACCAACCGCTGGCTGATCCTGCAGGGCCTCACCGCGCAGGCGGCCTTCGGGTCGCTGGTCTGGCTGCCGGTGCTCTTCCGCGAACGGGCCGAGGCGCAGGGCTACTCCGGCCCGACGGCGGTGGTGGTGGGCAGCGTCTTCGCCACCCTGTTCCAGCTCGGCGGGGTGTTCTCCATCGTCGGCGGGCTGGCCGGCGACGCGTTGCACCGGCGTACGCCGCGGGGCCGGGCCCTGGTGGCGGCGATCGGCATCCTCGCGGCGCTGCCGTTCTACCTGGTGCTCTTCTTCGTGCCGATCCGCATCGACGTGCCCGACGGCGCCGCCAACGGTGCGGTGGTGCGGGCGGTGCTGGGCAGTGTGTTCACCGAGCCGACCGTCGGGCTGAGCCTGCTCGCCGCGGTGTTCGCGCTCGCGCTCACCTCGGCCAACTCGCCGAACTGGTTCGCCCTGATCGCCGACGTCAACCCGCCCGAGCACCGGGGCACCGTCTACAGCCTCGGCAACCTGGTCAACGGAGTTGGCCGGGCCGGCGGCAACTATCTCGTCGGCGTGGCCTTCCAGGTGCTGCGGGCGGCGTTCCCGCCGCCGCTGAACTACGCCGTCGGGCTGGCCGCGTTCCAGCTGTTCTTCATCCCGACCGGGATCATGTACTGGCTGGCGTCCCGCACCTCGCCGGAGGACATCGCCGAGGTGCACGAGGTGCTGGCCGCCCGCGCCGAACGGCTGTGAGGGGCACCGGCCGCCGGGCTCCGCGCTGCCGCCGACCGGTCACCGCACCCTCGTGGCGCCACGCCCGCTGGAGCTGATGTCGTCACCGACGCACCGTGGTGAATCGGCTACGACATCAGCTCCAGAGGCACCGGCTCACCGGCTGGCGCGGCCCGGCCGGGGGCGTTGGTCAGCCGCGGACCCAGACCGTGACGTCGGTGGGCACCGCGCCGTCCTCGGTCAGCGGAGCGCTGGCCAGCACCAGCTCGCCACCGGCCGGCAGCGGCACCGGGGCGGCGCCGAAGTTGGTCAGCACGGTCAGCCCGCCGGTGCGGAAGGAGAGCACCTCGTCGCCGGAGGCGAGCCAGGTCAGCGGCCCCCGGCCCAGTCCGTGCGCGCGGCGCAGCCGCAGCGCCGAGCGGTACAGCTCGTAGGTGGAGCCGGTGACGCCGCGCTGGCGGTCCAGCGCGTGCTCGGCCCAGGTCGGCGGCTGCGGCAGCCAACTGACGTCGGTCGGCCCGAAGCCGTACGACGGGGCGTCGGCCTCCCACGGGATCGGCACCCGACAGCCGTCCCGGCCGCGCTGGGTGTGGCCGCTGCGCTCCCAGGTCGGGTCCTGCCGGGCCTCGTCGGGCATCGTGGTGTGCTCCGGCAGCCCCAGCTCCTCGCCCTGGTAGAGGTACGCCGAGCCGGGCAGGGCGAGCATCAGCAGGGTGGCCGCCCGGGCCCGGCGCAGGCCGAGCGCGGCGTCCGGCTGCGGGTCGCCGATGCCGATGCCGTTCGGCCGGGGGTTGCCGACCGGCAGGCCGAGCCGGGAGGCGTGCCGCACCACGTCGTGGTTGGAGAGCACCCAGGTGGTCGGGGCGCCCACCGAGTCGGTGGCCTCCAGCGAGCGGGTGATCACCGCGTACTGGGCCGGCGCGGTCCAGGAGGCGAGCAGGTACTCGAAGTTGAACGCCTGGTGCATCTCGTCCGGGCGGACGTAGCGGGCCAGCCGCTCGGCCGGCTCGACCCAGGCCTCGGCGACCAGGATCCGCCCACCCGGGTAGCCGTCCAGCACCCGGCGCCACTCCCGGTAGATCTCGTGCACGCCGTCCTGGTCCCACATCGGCGGCCGCGGCTTGTCGATCTCGTTGCCGGAGAGGATCTCCTGGGGCTCCTGCCAGTCCGCCAGGTCGGCCTGCTTGATCAGGCCGTGCGCCACGTCGACCCGGAAGCCGTCCACCCCGCGGTCCAGCCAGAACCGCAGCACGTCCAGGAACTCGGCACGCACCTCCGGGTTGTCCCAGTTCAGGTCCGGCTGCCCGGTGTCGAACAGGTGCAGGTACCACTGGCCCGGGCGGCCGTCGGCCTCGGTGACCCGGGTCCAGGCCGGCCCGCCGAAGACGCTCTGCCAGTCGTTCGGCGGTCGGTCGCCGTCCGGGCCGAGGCCGTCGCGGAAGACGTACCGGTCGCGCTCGGGGCTGCCCGGCCCGGCCGCCAGCGCGGCGGAGAACCAGCGGTGCGCCGACGAGGTGTGGTTGGGCACCAGGTCGACGATCACCCGCAGCCCGCGGGCGTGCGCCTCGGCGATCAGCTTGTCGGCGTCGCCGAGCGTGCCGAAGAGCGGGTCCACGTCCCGGTAGTCGGCCACGTCGTACCCGGCGTCGGCCTGCGGCGACGGGTAGAACGGCGACAGCCAGAGCGCGTCCACGCCCAGTTCGACCAGGTGGTCGAGGCGGCCGGTGATGCCCGGCAGGTCGCCGATCCCGTCGCCGTCCGAGTCGGCGAAGGAGCGCGGGTAGACCTGGTAGATGACGGCCTCGGTCCACCAGCCGGGGGTGGACGGTTCCTGCTGCGTCGGGTTGTTGTTCAGGGTCTTCTCCTGTGCGTCGAGCCGGTCGTCGGTGCGGTGGACGCCCGCCGGGGCGGGACGGCTGCCGTTCAGTGTGCCCGGGGTGGCGCGGTCGATTCGCGGACGACCAGCCGAGTGGGCAGGATCACCGGAGATCCCGGCGGGCCGTCGCCGGGCGGGGCGGCGAGCGGATCGAGGACCCGGCCGCCGAGCGGGTCGAGCAGCAGCCGTGCGGCGAGCCGGGCCTGCTCCGCCGCGGGCTGCGCGATCGTGGTCAGCCCGAGCGCGCCGGCCAGGTCGTGGTCGTCGATGCCGACCACGCTCACGTCCTGCGGCACCCGCAGCCCGGCCTCGCGCAGCGCGGTCATGGCACCCATCGCCATCTCGTCGCAGGCCGCGAAGATCGCCGTCGGCGGGTCGCCCCGGCGCAGCAGTTCCTCCGCGGCCCGGGTGCCGCCGTCGATGGTGAACTGCGACTCGACGTCCAGGCTCGGGTCCGGGCGCAGCCCGGCCGCTCGCAGCGCGTCCTGATAGCCGCGGCGCCGGTCCAGGTGGGTGGTGAAGGCGAGTTCGTCGTCGGGGTCGCCGGAGATGTGCGCGATCCGGCGGTGGCCGAGGTCGAGCAGGTGCCGGGTGGCGGTCCGCGCGGCGGCCACGTCGTCGATGCGTACGGACGGCCAGCCGGGCACGCCGGTGCCGGAGCTGACGATCACCCCGGGGAGGTCCAGCGCGGCCAGGGCGGTCAGGTCGGGCGCCCGCAGCGGGGTGGCGACCAGCATGATGCCGTCCACCCGCTTGTGCAGGTTGGCCGTCCGCAGCACCCGCTGGCGGATCCGCTCCCGCCCGCCGAGGTTGTACAGCAGCAGGTCGTAGCCGGCCTGGTGGAGGAACTCCTCGACCGTCTCGACGATGACGCCGAAGAACCACCGGGTGATCCGGGGGACCACCACGGCGACCGTTCCGGTCCGGCCGCCGGCCAGCCGGGAGGCGCTGGGGGAGACCGCATACTCCAGTTGCTCGGCGGCGGCCAGCACCCGGCGGCGGGTCGCCGCCGAGACCGTCGGCAGGCCCCGCAACGCCCGCGAGACGGTGGCCGTGGAGACCCCGGCCAACCGGGCGACATCGTCGATCTTCGTCATGGTTCCGCGCTCCCCACCCACCCACGCGCGCCGCCGCCGGTCACCCGGCGGCGGCGCGGCCGCGGGTCAGCCCTTGACGCTGCCGGCGAGCAGGCCTCGCACGAAATAGCGCTGCAGGGAGAGGAAGACCAGCAGCGGTACGACGATCGAGACGAACGCGCCGGCGGTCAACCGCTGCCACTCGTTGCCCCGGGTGCCGGCCAGCTCGGCCAGCCGGACGGTGAGCGGGGCGGTCTCGTCGGTGCCACCGGCGAAGATCAGCGCGACCAGCAGGTCGTTCCAGACCCAGAGGAACTGGAAGATGCCGATCGCGGCCAGCGCTGGCGTGATCAGCGGCAGGACGATGGTCCGGAAGATCTTGGGATGGGTGGCCCCGTCGACCCGGGCCGCCTCCATCAGATCTCCGGGTAGCTGCGAGATGAAGTTGTGCAGCAGGTAGACGGCGAACGGCAGCGCGAAGCAGGTGTGCGCGAACCACACCTGGGCGAACTTCTGCGCGCCGTCGAGGTCCCAGGCGGGCAGCAGGGTCACCCCGGCCAGGGTGACCCCGTTGGAGAAGAAGCTGAGCAGCGGCACCAGGGCCATCTGCAGCGGCACGATCTGCATCGCGAAGATCGCGATGTAGACCCAGTCCCGGCCGCGGAAGTTGATCCACGCCAGCGCGTACGCGGCCAGGGCCGCGAAGGCCAGCGGGAACAGCACCGAGGGGATGGTGATCGCCAGCGAGTTGATGAAGTAGCTGGCCAGCTGCCCGGACGACGAGGACCGCCCGAACAGCACCTCCTGGTAGTTCTCCAGGGTGAACTGGGGGTCGCTGAAGAACGTCCACCAGCCGGTGGTCTTGATCTGGTCCTCCGGCCGGAACGAGGAGATGAACAGGCCGAAGGTCGGGATGGTCCAGACCAGCGCGATGACGATCGAGACCAGGGTGGCGGTGCGGCTGGTCAGCCGCTTGCGCACCCGGGCGGCCCGGGTCTTCGGCTGGTCGGTCGCCTGCGCGCCGGTGGCGAGCGTGGGCGTGGTGGTGGTCATCTCAGCCCTCCCGCTGCTGACGCAGGTTGCGGATCTGGTAGATCACGATCGGGATGACCAGGACGAAGAGGAAGACCGCCAGGGCGGAGCCCTGCCCGTTCTGGCCGTACCGGAACGCCTGGTTGTACATCTCGTTGGCGATCACGCTGGTGTCGTAGTTGCCGTTGGTGGAGGTCCGGACGATATCGAAGACCTTCAGGGTGGCGATGGAGATGGTGACCACCACGACGATCAGGGCCGGCCGGATGCTCGGCAGGGTGATCTGCCAGAACATCTGCCAGGGGCTGACCCCGTCGAGGCGGGCCGCCTCCACGATGTCCGCCGGGATCGCCTTGATCGCGGCGGAGAGCACCACCATGGCGAAGCCGGCCTGGATCCACACCATGATCACGATCAGCAGCAGCGTGTTCAGCGGCGAGTCGAGCAGCCACTGCTTCGGCTCGCCGCCCAGGCTGACCACTATCTGGTTGAGCAGGCCGATCTGCTCCTGCTCCTCGCCCCGGAACGCGTAGATGAACTTCCAGATGATGCTGGCGCCGACGAACGAGATCGCCATCGGCATGAAGATGAGCGACTTCGCCAGCGCCTCGAACCGGACCCGGTCGACCATGATCGCGTAGAGCAGGCCGATCGAGGTGGCCACCAGGGGCACCAGGAGCACCCAGACCAGGGTGTTCAGCAGTACCCGGACGATCGAGTCATCGGTGAACATCCACTCGTAGTTGCCCAGGCCGACCCAGTTCTGGCTGTTGCCGTCCATGAACGACAGCAGTGTGGTGCGGATGGCCGGGACGACCAGGCCGACGATGAGCAGCAGCACCGTCGGCAGCAGGAAGAAGAGCGCGAAGAGGCCCTCGCGGGGCTTGGTGCGCCGGGGGAGCGGGGCGCCGCTGGCCGAGGCGGCGATCAGTTGGGCCTCGCGGCGCCGGGCGAACCAGGACGGCACCGCGTCGAGCAGCAGGAGCAGGCCGCCGATCAGCGCGACGAAGGCGACCAGTCCCCAGAGCAACATCATCAGCTTCGGCGACTCGTCGGCGAAGTCGAAGTTCATCAACCCTCCCAGGGGTGTCCGCGAGGCGAGTGGGCCGGCCCGCGGTCACGGGCCGGCCCACCGTCTCAGGTCACTTCGGCCAGGTGCTCTCGATGCCCTGGAGCACCGTCGCGGTGTCCTTGCCGTTCACCCAGTCGACCATGCCCTTCCAGAAGGTCCCGGCGCCGACCGTCGCCGGCATCAGGTCGGAACCGTCGAACCGGAAGACCGTGCTCTTGTCCTGCAGGATCTGGACGGAGAGCTTGTCGATCGGGTTGGCGACGTTGGCCAGGTCGAGCTTGTTGTTCGCCGACACCCAGTCGCCGATCTTGGCCCGGCTGTTCGCGTGCTCACCGGAGGCGAGGTAGGTCTGCACCGCCTGCACCTCGGGGCGGTCGGCGAAGGCCGCGACGAACTCGCCGCCGCCCAGCACCGGCTTGCCCTTGGCCGGGTCGATGGCCGGGAAGTAGAAGGCGAAGACGTCGCCGTCCTCGGCCACCTTGGTGCCCTCGGGCCACTGGTTGGCGTAGAACGACGCCTGCCGGTGCAGCGCGCACTTGCCGGTGGTGATCGGCACGCCGGCCTCCTGGAAGGAGGTGGTGGCGATGCTCTTCACCCCGCCGAAGCCGCCGTTGACGTACTTGTCGTTCTTGAGGATCTGGCCGGCCCGGTCCAGCGCCTCGGCGACCTTCGGGTCGTTGAACGGGATGCCGTGGGTGGTCCACTGGTCGTAGACCTCGGGGGTCTGCGTCCGCAGCATCAGGTCTTCGATCCAGTCGGTGGCCGGCCAGCCGGTCGCGTCACCGGACTCGATGCCGGCGCACCACGGCTTGGTGCCGGTCGCGGCGATTGTGTCGCTGAGCTTGATCAGGTCGTCCCAGCTGGTCGGGACGGTCCAGCCCTTCTCCTTGAACGTCTTCGGCGAGTACCACACGAACGACTTGACGTTCGAGCCGAGCGGGGCGCCGTAGAAGGTGCCGTTGACGGTCGAGTACTTCAGCCAGTCGGCCGGGTAGTTCTGCTCGGCCATCGCCTTGGTGTCCGCGCCGGCCGCCTTCAGCTTGCCCTGGTCGACGAAGCGCTTCAGCAGCCCCGGCTGCGGGATGAAGGCCAGGTCGGGGGCGTTGCCACCGTCGACCCGGACGCCGAGCTGCGCCTCGAACTCACCGCTGCCCTCGTGGTCGATCTCGATCCCGGTGCACTCGGTGAACTGCTCCCAGGACTGCTCCAGGCGGTCGGCCTCGATGTCCCGGATCGACGAGTAGATCGAGACCTTCTTGCCCTCGTGGCCCTGGTACTTCTCGTATGCGGCACACTCCGCGGAGCCCGCGTTGCTGCTCTTGTCGTCGTCGCCGCCGGTGCCGCAGGCGGTGGCGCTGAACGCCAGCCCCAGTACGCCGGCGATTACGAAGGCCTGGCGTGGTCTGGCAAAGACCGCCATGCCGTCCTCCTTCCTTGCCGGCGCGGTCACGGTCGTGACCTGGCGCCGGTCCGATGGGCGTCCCCACATGTAAGCGCTTGCATCTGGTCCGGTCCAGCCCCTGCCGGACACGACCGAGTAACAATCCGGAAACCCGCCCGCCCCCGGTGGGCACGCTCCCACCCCGCATTTTCACCTCTTTCGATCGATGGCGATTTCTGTCACGCTAAAGGCAGGCGATCGAAGGATTTCGACATAGGAGGTGCTGGATGGCTAAGCGGTGGTTAGGCCTGATCGCGGCGGGCCTGCTCGTGGTGGGGATCACGCTCCCGGCGGCCCCGGCGATGGCCGCGCCGACGTTCAAGGTCCCGTTCCCCTGCGGGCAGACCTGGTCCGGGCAGACCCGCACCAACCACAGCCCCGCGTACGCGGTCGACTTCAACCGCACCGACGACCTCGGCGACCCGGTGGTGGCCAGCGCCCCCGGCACCGTCGACCGGGTCACCGACCTGGGCGGCACCAGCTACGGCAAGTACGTCCGGATCGACCACGGCGGCGGCTACCACACCTACTACGCCCACCTGAACGGCTTCAACGTCTCGGTCGGGCAGAGTGTCGGCTACGGCAAGGTGATCGGCTGGGTCGGCAGCACCGGCGGCTCGACCGGCCCGCACCTGCACTACGAGCAGCGGCTGAACGGCAACGACGTCCAGGTCCGGTTCAACGGCACGCTGGCGCTCTACTGGGGCACCAAGAACTACACCAGTGACAACGGCTGCGGCAGTACGACCGGCTCCGGCACGGTGAACACCAGCGGCACCCCGCTCAACGTGCGCTCCGGCCCGGGCACCGGCTACGCCGTGGTCGGCACCGTCGCCGACGGCACCCGGGTCACGATCTACTGCCAGACCAGCGGCACCAGCGTCACCGGCACCTACGGCACCAGCTCGATCTGGGACCGGATCGGCACCGGCCGCTTCATCGCCGACGCCTACGTCTACACCGGCTACGACGGCTACATCCCGAACGTGCCACGCTGCTGAGCGGGTTGCCGGGGCCCCGGCACCCCGCCGGGGCCCCGGCACCCCGCCGGGGCCGGCCCGTCACGCGTCCTGGCGCGACGGGTCAGCTGTTCAGGCGCCAGATGGCGAAGTTCAGGGCGGCGGCGAAGGTGACCCATGCCCAGTAGGGCAGCATCAGCAGCGTCGCCGGGCGGGACACCTTCCGGAAGAGGGCGACGGTCACGCCGATCGCCACCCACATCACCAGGATCTCGACGAACGCCCAGCCGTACCGGCCCGCGCCGAAGAAGAGCGGCGTCCAGACCGCGTTGAGCACCAACTGCGCGATCCACGCCCAGAGGGCCGGGCCGAAACCGACCCGCCGCCAGACCAGCCAGCCGGCCACCGCGATCGTCGCGTAGAGCAGGGTCCAGACCGGCCCGAAGAGCCAGGACGGCGGGGCCCAGGAGGGCTGTTCGAGGTTGGCGTACTCCGCCGTGGTGCCCCGTACGCCCAACCCGCCGACGGCGGCGGCGACGAAGACCGCCGCCGCGAAGCCGAGCAGCGCCCACCACTGCCGCGCGCCGCTCGTCCGCCCGACGCTCCGAGACATCTCCATGGTCGAGATATCTCCCGTCTGGCGGCCGGTAAACCCACCGCCCGACGGCCGTCACGCTGCGTGTCGACGACGGTCGGCCGGGCCACCGCGGTGGCCCGGCCGGATTACTGCGTCAGAGCCCGTCGTCAGGGGCGACGATCAGGCGGGGGACCAGGTGGAGCTCCACTGCTCGTCGACCCAGTTGCCGTTGTTGTAGACGCCGACACGGAAGTAGAGGTCGTTGCCCTCGGTGTAGTTCTTGTTGCACACACCCCAACGCCCGGCGCCCAGTTTGTTGACGCAGGCTCCCGAACGGCCGCTGCCGTCGTCATTCCAGTTGGCGGCGACGGAGTTTCCGTCAGCGGCCTTGTCGTAGACGTACCACTTGTCGCCGTAGGGCTGGTAGCAGATCTTTCCTTCTTCGATCGAGGTGCATACGTGATGATAATCGCCCGGCGCGCTGGAGGCCGTGGCGTAATCCGTCTCCGTGCCGTGGTAGGCGGCCGAGGCGGGGCTCGAAACCGTGAGTGCCAGGAGCGCACCGGCGGCGGCGGCCAGTGCGAAGAGCCTGGTACGGGGCTTGCGCATCTACGATCTCCTCGTTGTGCTTGACCGAGACCACCGCGCGGGCGGCCTCCAGCCTCGTGGAAACGGCGTTTCCCTCAGGCTGAAGAAACCGCGGCAGAATGAGGCGACACGCGCGACCGACGGCGAGGGTCTCGGCGGTGATGTCGACATCCTGGCCCGGCACGGGACGCCCGGTCAAGTGGGGAGCTGATTGGCCCAGACATGTTGGAAACGATTGGCCCAACATGTTGGTAATGATTGCCCCACGCGTGTTGGGAAATCGCTTGCGAGAATTGCCGGCGCCCAATGAGCGGCATGTGTTCGATGCGGGTGGCGGAAAGCCGCGATCCGATTATCGTACGTGTCCATCATGGATCGGCGGCGCTTCGGAATTGTGGCCGATGACGGGGAGCTCGGGCGGCGGAACTTTCCCCCGGGCGCGGCGTCCGGCGGTGCCGCGATCCGCGTGACGCGCCGACGGCGGGCGCTGCCCGTGCCCATTGCGAGATCAACGTTAGCCCAGCGTGACGGCGGTCGGGCCCTCGCGGCGCTCCCTGGCCCGGACGCGCGGGGCCGGGGTCGTCACGGAACCCGGACAACACAGCGCCGGGGTCGTCGTGTCCGGAGGCTCCTGTCGGGAGGACGGAGTTCCGGCCACGACGACCCCGGCGGGTCCTCGGGCGGCGGCGTCGAGCCGCCACGTCAACTGAAGATGCTGACACCACCCGGCCCGACCAGCAGGCCCACCACGATGAGGACGACGCCCCACAGGATCTGCCGGCGGAACAGCGCGAGAATGCCGGCGACCACGAGTACGACTGCGAGAATCCAGAGAATCAGCTCCATGACCGCTCCATACCCGAGGTTCCGATCCGGGAAACCTGGTGTTGATCGAGGTGGTCGCCCAGGTGGAAGACGCTGTAGGCCTGCTTGATGACCGGGTGGGCGACGTTGCGCACCCGGACCCCGCCCGGGGTGGTCCCGCGCTCGGTGCCCGCGTGCGCGTGCCCGTGCAGGGCGAGCACGGTCGGCGCCGAGTCGATCGCCTGCCCCAGCTGGTACGCGCCCAGGAACGGGTAGATCTCCAGCGGCTCGCCGGCCAGCGTGTCCGGCACCGGCGCGTAGTGGGTGAGCGCCACCAGCAGGTCGCAGTCGAGCGAGCGCAGTGCCTCGGCCAGCCGGTCCGCGCTGTCGGTGGTGGTCCGCACGAACGCCTTCATCTCCGGCTCGCCGAAGTCGCTGGCGCACCGGCCGGCGAACCCGCCGCCGAAGCCCTTCACCCCGGCGATGCCGAGCCGGCCGCCGGCGCACTCCAGCACCACGCCGTTGCCCTCCAGCACGGTCATGCCGGCGTCCTCCAGCACCCGCACCACCTGCGGCACCTGGTCGCACTGGTGGTCGTGGTTGCCGAGCACGGTCACCACCGGCACGCCGAGCCCACCGAACTCCTGGGCCACGCAGCGCGCCTCCGACTCGGTCCCGTGCCGGGTCAGGTCACCGGCGAGCAGCAGCGCGTCGGCGTGCTCGGGCAGTTCCTCCAGGGCCGGCCGGAACCGCCCGACCACGTCCTCGTCCAGATGCACGTCGCCCACGGCGGCGATCCGGATCACCATCGAACCTCCCTCAGGGCAGTTCCTCGACCTGGGTGGGCGCCTGCGCACGGATCACCCCGATGTCACTGGTGATCGGCACGTCGGGAAAGCGTTCGGCCACCCGGCGCAGGATCTCCTCGCGCCGGTGCGGGCTCTCCACCTCGCCGGAGAGCACGAGGGCGTGTTCCCGGCGGATCACGTTGATGCCCTGCTCGGCCACGTCCGGGTCCTCGGTCAGCATCCGCTGGATCTCCGCTTCGACGTACTCGTCGGGCGGCCCGGCGCCGCGATGCACGGTCACGGTGTCCCCTTCCCCTCCGGGGTGCCGGTGTACGGCACCACGTCCAGCCGGTCGAGCAGCACCAGGAACGCCTCCGCGTACGGCGAGTGCTGCGTCTCCTTCCGTACCCGTTCCCAGTCGATCTGCTCCCGCAACGAGCGGGCCAGTGGCAGACCGCGGGCGAAGTCGCAGTAGTGCTGGGAGAAGCTGAGCAGCTTGTGCACCATCAGCTGGGTGGCCGAGAGCACCGGCATGTGGATGGCGTCGACCGGCCGGACGACGGTGTCGGCGAAGGTCTCCTCGGTCACCGGGGTCTCGATCGGCCGGTGGATCAGGTCCACCATCCGCCCGTCGTCGTAGACCTTCACCAGCCAGTCCTCCGGTGGGCGCTCGGCGGTGAAGCCGGCCTCGACCAGCGCCTCCAGGGCGCGGTCGACGTCCTCGCCGCGGATCAGGAAGTCCACGTCGTGCTCGCTGGAGTGGCCACCGTGCGCGTAGACCGCGAAGCTGCCGCCCAGGGCGAACGGGATCTCGGACTGCTTGAGCACGGCGGCGACCTTCTTCAGGGTGGTTACCAGGGTCTCGTCCCCGCGCTCGGCCATCTGGATCTCCCGTCGTCGTGAGGTGGACAGGCGGTTGGGATCGAACTTCGATACCCGGCATTCCGGTCGCCCACACCTGGCCCGGTCCCGGGTGGGTGCCAACCGGGAGCATGACGGACAAATCACCCGGTACGCGAGCGTGCGTCGGATAGCCTGTGTCGGGTGGCCAGATCAACGCGGACGCGGCGCGGCAGGGCCCGATTGCGCGCCGTCGCCCTGATCGGCATCGACGGTTCGGGCAAGACCACCCAGGCGCACCGCCTCGCCGACGCGCTCACCGCGGCCGGCCGCCCCGCCACCTACCACCGCAACGCCGGCGGCCGGCGCTGGCTCGGCCGGGTCGCGCAGCGGCTCGGCCGTCCGGACGCCCAGCGGCTGGTCGGGCGCACCGGCCTGCTCGCGGTGGAGTCCGTGCTGCGCTGGCTCGCCATCGCCGCCGCCCTGCTCAGCTGCCTGGTGACCGGCCGGGTCGCGGTGATGGACCGCTACTCCGCCTGCCAGTACGCCAGCATCCGGGCGCACGGCGGGCACCGCTGGGAGCGGCTGGCCCGGGTCGGCTACCGGCTCTTCCCGGCGCCGCAGCTGACCTTCCTGCTGGCCGTCGACCCGGCCGAGGCGTACCGGCGGATCGAGCGGCGCGGCACCGACCACGAGAGCATCCGCTATCTCACCGCGGCCGACACCGCCTACCGGACGCTGCCCGAGTACCCGACGTTCGTGCTGGTCGACGCCGGGCGATCGGCGGAGGAGGTGTCCCGGCAGATCCAGGACCACCTGGCCGGCTGGCTGTCGGCGGCTGAACCGCGGCCCGACGACCCGCCGCCCGCCGGCGCCGGTCCGGCGACCCGGCCGGTCGACCGCACGCCGCCGGGACGGCTGCCGGCGCGCGTCGTGCCCTAGGCGGGCCTCCCGCAGGCCGACACCGGGTCGGCGGCTCAGGCCCGGCCGTACACCGGGATGCTGGCGCCGCTGGTCGGCGCCGACTCGTCGGAGGCCAGGAACCGGATCACCCGGGCGATCTCGGCCGGGTCGACCCAGCGGGAGTGGTCGGCGTCGGGCTGGGCGACCCGGTTGGCCGGGGTGTCGATGACGCTCGGCAGCACGGTGTTGCAACGCACCCCGGCGGGCCGGTACTCGACGGCCACCGCGGCGGCGAAGGCGAGCACCGCGGCCTTGGCGGTGACGTAACCGGCGGCCCCGGCGAACGGGGCGACCGCGGCCCGGGACGAGACGCAGACCACCGCGCCGCCGCCGGCCGCCACCAGGTGCGGCAGGGCCGCCCGGGTGACCAGGTGGGTGGGGCGCAGGTTGACGGTCAGCATCCGCTCGAACTCGTCGACCGGCGTCTCGTGCACCTTGCCGCCGCCGGCGTACCCGCCGACCAGGTTGACCACCGCGCGCAGCGGCGCCGCCGGGTCGCCGGCGGCGGCCTCGACCGCGCGGTGCGCCCCGGCCGGCTCGGTCAGGTCGGCCACCACGCGGACCGGCCCGTCCGCCGTCGTGGCCGGGCCCTTCCGCTGCGGTACGACCACCCGCCAGCCCGCCTCGACGAACGCGGCGGTGACCGCACCGCCGAGCCCACCCGTGCCTCCGGTCACCAGCACACTGCGATCCGCCATGCCGCCCACGCTAGCGGCGGTTCGGCGCGGCGTGGTCCCCGCCCGGGCGGCGGCCGGCGACCGACCGGCAGGCCGGTCCGGCCCGGTGGGCGGAGGCGCCGGCCACCACGGCGGTGGCACGCTGTCAAGTTGCTACGCAGTGGCACCCTGTCCTGCGGAGCGCGCCGATTGGCGGTACTTTCGCCAACACGCGGAGTCATGGTTGACGCTCACGCCTCATGAAAGTAAGTTTCATCCGTGGCGAAGAGTCCGAAGATTTCTGCGAGTCACGAGCCGGGTGGGCTGATCGTCCACATCAGCGGCCTGCTCCCCTCGCTGTCCCCGGCCGAGCAGCGGGTCGCCCGGTTGGTCGTCGCCGACCCGGCCGACGCCGCCCGCCGGACGATCACCGACCTCGCCACCGCCGCCGAGACGTCCGAGGCGACCGTGATCCGGTTCTGCCGGTCGGTCGGCATGGACGGCTACCCGCAGCTGCGGATCCGGCTCGCCGCCGAGGCGGCCCGCCGGGTCGAGCCGCCGGACGCCCGGGTCGTCGGCGGCGACATCCCACCCGGCGCCGACCTCGCCCAGATCATCGCGACCATCGCGTTCAACGACGCCCGCGCCGTCGAGGAGACGGCCGAGCAGCTCGACCCGGCGGTCTGCGAGCAGGTCGTGGACGCCATCGTCAACGCCGGCCGGATCGACGTCTACGGCGCGGGCGCGAGCGGCTTCGTCGCCTCCGACTTCCAGCAGAAGCTGCACCGGATCGGCCGCACCGCCTTCTACTTCCCGGACGTGCACACCGCGCTGACCTCGGCCGCACTGCTCGGCCGGGGCGACGTCGCGGTCGGCATCTCGCACACCGGCACCACCTCCGACGTGGTGGAGGTGCTGGAGCAGGCGCGCGCCCGGGGCGCGGCGACGGTGGCGCTGACCAACTTCCCGCGCTCGCCGATCACCGAGGTCGCCGACTTCGTGCTCACCACGGCGGCCCGCGAGACCACCTACCGGTCCGGCGCCATGGCCAGCCGGCTGGCCCAGCTCACCGTGGTCGACTGCCTCTTCGTCGGGGTGGCGGCGCGCAACCGCGCCCGGGCCAGGAAGGCGCTGGAGGCGACCGCCGAGGCCGTCCAGTCGCACCGGGTGGGCTCGGGCCGGAGGCGGGCATGACGGCTGTGGAGCCGGACGAGCAGGCGCCTTCGATGGCGGCCGGGCCGGCGATCCGGGTCGGCGCGCCCACCGAACGCCGCAACCCGCTCAGCGTCGACCTCGACCTGATGTCGACCCGCGAGGTGCTGTCGGTGATCAACGAGGCGGACCGGCGGGTGCCGGGCGCGGTCGCCGCCGTCCTCGACGAGATCGCCGAGACGGTCGACCTCGCGGTGACCGCCCTGCGCGGCGGGCACCGGGTGCACTACTTCGGCGCCGGCACGTCGGGCCGGCTTGGCGTGCTCGACGTCGCCGAGCTCGCCCCCACCTTCAACTCCCCGCGGCACTGGTTCTGCGCCCACCTGGCCGGTGGTCCGGACGCCATGTGGCAGGCGGTGGAGAACGTCGAGGACGACGATCGGGCCGGCGCGACCGAGGCGGCCGACTGCGTACGCTCCGGTGACGTGGTGGTCGGCCTGGCCGCGAGCGGGCGCACCCCGTACGTCCTCGGGGCGCTCGCCGCGTCCCGGGCCGCCGGGGCCGCGACGGTGCTGCTCTGCGCGAACCCGGAGGCGGAGGCCGCCCGGGCGGTCGACGTCTTCATCGGCGTGGACACCGGCCCCGAGGTGATCACCGGGTCGACCCGGATGAAGGCGGGCACCGCGCAGAAGCTGGTGCTGAACACGTTCTCCACCGCAGTGATGGTGCGGTTGGGTCGGGTTTACTCGAACCTCATGATCGACATGATGGCGACCAACGCGAAGCTGCGAGGTCGGATGATCTCGATCCTGGTCGAGGCGACCGGGTGCGCGGAGGAGATCTGCCGGCGGGCCCTCGACGAGGCCGACGGTGACCTGAAGACGGCCCTGGTGTCGCTCGTCTCCGGTGCCGACGTGTCGGTCGCCCGGGCCGCCCTGGCCCGCTCCGCCGATCAGGTACGCGGCGCGCTCGCCCTGCTCGCCTCCTGAGGCGCCGGCGCTGGCCCGGTCACCCCGGGACGTGCCACTCCGGGCGGCCCGGAACGTGTCGTCCGACCCGTCCGGTACCGGCCCGCCGCGTCGGGCATAACCGGAGGCCCCGGATTGTTCAACCTGCCGTGGGGTATCACCATGGGCGTGGATGAACCGACCCGGCCGCCCAGCGCGTATGTGGCAGTGACCAGGATCGCAGCGCGGCGGTGACCCGGGTCGCTGTGCTCCCGGGACGGGCGGTGTTGCCATGGACCGGGCGGACGGCGTCCGTCGATCCGTAACCCGTGTGTGGTGCCGAGCGATGAGCAGCCCGACGGGGTGCTGACAGCAAACATGGACCGTGCTCTCAGCTGATTATCAGGCATTCGTGACACTTTCGACTCACGACATGGAATCCCCGACACGTCTCATCTGTTGTGTAGGTGTCAGCACCGGTGGGCACGGCGGAAGTTACGGGGGAGGGCTGATGGACGTGGGGACGGCAAGGAACCGGGTGGGGATGGCAAGGAACCGGGCAACCGGCGCGAGCGAGGGGACCGTGGGCAACGTGGACAAGAACATCGGCATGCGAACCGACGAGGTCGCCGAGGAGCGTGACCTGGTCGGCGTCTACCTGCACGAGATCTCCCGGACGCCGCTGCTGGACGCCGCCAAGGAGGTCGATCTCTCCAAGGCGATCGAGGCCGGCCTCTACGCCGAGCACCTGCTCGCCGAGGACCGCGTCCCGGCCGGTGCCGGGCGGGACGAGCTGGAGCGGCTGGTCGCCGAGGGCGAGCGGGCCAAGGACCTGTTCATCCGGGCGAACCTGCGCCTGGTGGTGTCGATCGCCCGGCGCTACGTGCGTTCCGGGATGCCCATGCTGGACCTGATCCAGGAGGGCAACACCGGCCTCGTCCGGGCCGTCGAGAAGTTCGACTACGAGCGGGGCTACAAGTTCTCCACCTACGCGACCTGGTGGATCCGCCAGGCGATCAGCCGGGCGATCGCCCAGCAGGAGCGCACCGTGCGGCTGCCGGTGCACCTGGTCGAGGACGTCAACCGGATGCGCAACGTGGCCCGGCAGCTCACCCGCGAGCTGGGCAGCGACCCGGAGCCGGAGCAGATCGCGGCGGCCCTGGGGGTCACCGTCGAGCGGGTCAACGAGCTGGTCCGGTGGTCGCAGGACACCGTGTCGCTGGACACGCCGGTCGGCGACGACGGGGACACCAACCTCGGTGACCTGGTCGCCGACAGCGACGCCCCGTCGCCCGAGGAGATCGTCCTGACTGGCCTGGAGCGGCAGCGGATCGAGGGCCTGCTCAACCACCTCGACGACCGCTCGGCCGGGATCATGCGGGCCCGGTACGGGCTGGAGGACGGCCGGGAGCACTCGCTCACCGAGGTCGCCTCGCGGTTCTCGCTCTCCCGGGAGCGGATCCGCCAGCTGGAGATCCAGGCGCTCGGCCGGCTCCGCGAGCTGGCCCGCGCCGAGGGGCTGCAGGCAGCCTGAGCTGATAGTAATGACGACGAACGGCCGGCGTCCGATAGGGGGACGCCGGCCGCTCGCCGTGTCCGGGGCCACAGCCGCCCGCGAGGCGTGCCGGGCCTTTCCGCGAGCCGTCGTCAGGTGGCTGCCCGGGGCCGGCGGGTCAGCGGACCCGGCCGTAGCCCTGGATGGGCATCAGGTTCATGCCCCGCTTGAGCACGTTGCGCCCGGCGCTGGGCGCGTCGATCACCTGCCCGCCGCCGACGTAGAGCGCCACGTGGCCGAGGCCGCTGTAGAACACGAGGTCGCCGGGGCGCAGGTCGGCGCGGCTGATCCGGGCCACCACGCCCCACTGCATCCGGGTGTTGTGCGGCAGTGACTTGCCGGCCGCCCGCCAGGCCGCCGAGGTGAGGCCGGAGCAGTCGTAGCCGTCCGGGCCGTCGGCGCCCCACCGGTACGGCTTGCCCAGCGCGCCGTAGGCGTAGCGGACCGCCACCCCCGCCCGGCCGGAGATGGCGGGCGCTTCGTCGGCGCTGCCCGGCCGCGCGGCGGGCTGCTCGGTGGCCCGGCCGTACGCCTGGCGGCGCAGGTCGTAGAGACGGGCCAGGTCGCGCTCGATGCGCTTCTTCCCGGCCGCCAGCTCCCGGGCCTGGGCGGCCTGCCGGCTGAGCGTGACGTCCAGCCGGGTCTTCTCGGCGAGCAGCGCGCGCTGGTCGGCGGCGAAGCCGGCGATCCGCTCCTGCCGCTGCCGGGTGAGCTGGTCGAGGGCGTCGAGCCGGTCCAGCAGGGTGCCGGCGGAGTCGGGTCGCAGCAGCGCGTCGGCGGTGCTCAGGTCGCCGCCGGTCTTGTACGCGGTCACCGCCAGCGCGCCCACGTCGGCCCGGCTCTGTTCGCTCTGCCGTTCCAGCGGCTCGATGCGCTCCTGCAGACCGGCGACGGCCGCGCGGTTCTCCTTCATCTCCTCGCGGAGCTTGTTGTACGCCTCGACCACGTGTTCCAGCTCGGCCGAGGCCTTCTCGATCCGCCGGGTCAGTTCCGCGGCGGACGGCTCCGCCCGGGCCACCGTGGCCGGCGCGAGCAGTGCGGCCGACAGCACCGTGACGGCCAGACCGCGCAGCGTGTTCCTGAGGGACGACAAGAGCGGAAGGCTCCTTCCCCACCGGCCGCCGAAGCTGCTGGGGCCTCGGGCGGCACCCGGGCCGGAGCCATCCGGGTGGACGGCGTTCGACCGGGCCGGGCTCGCTCAACCTAACCCGGGGCAGGAGTGGCCCGCAGTGAAAGCCGGGGCGAATGTTGACAAAGGGGGCGGCGATGGCACACGTGCCGTCACGGCACGTGTGTGGCGGGTCGCTCCGTCAGGCGCCAGAGTCGCCGGCCTTTTCGGGGTACGGAGGGACTTGTCGGATACGTCGTTCCAGGCGTATGCCGGCGGTTGTCGGCGCGCTATAACCGATAAGACGGACTTGGCTGGCTCTATCCGGCGGACCGCCGGTGACCAGCACTGCCAGAGGTGGCGAAAACGACGGTCCGGGCTGGCGGGGCGGCAACACAATGAAGCGCGGAGCCGGGAATCCCGCCGGCGGGCATTGACGCCCGTGCCGGCGGCGGCCGACCCGGCGCACCAGCCGTGGGAGGTAGCCGTGAACCACGATGGCGCCACGACCCGACCGCCGCGACCGCCCCGACCCGCCAAGGTGAGCGCGGAGAAGAAGAACACGCTGCTCTACGCGCAGCCCGGGATCATCGTCACGGTCGACCGGTTCACCGTCGGCCGCAGAACCTGGCGCGTGGCCGAGCTGACCCACCTGCACACCACTCGTGGGCCGCACGACCGGGTGGCGATGCGCGCGGTCGCCGCCAGCGGCGTGGTGATCGCCGGCGTCGGCCTGCTGCTCGGCTTCACCGGCGGCCTGCAGCGGCTCACCGCCGGGGCGTACCTCACCCTGGGGGTGGTGTTCCTGCTGCCGGTGCTGCTCGCCGCGGCCGGGGACCGGTGGCGGCCGCCGGCGTACGAGCTGTGGGGCTGGCACCGGGGCACCGAGGTGCTGCTGTTCAGCAGCGACGACGAGCGGCAGTTCGGCCAGGTGTCCCGGGCGTTGCGCCGGGCCCGGGAGATGAACCGCTACGGCGGCTGGGAGGAACCGGTCGCCTCGATGGACCCGTGGCGGCCGACCCGGTGACCGCGGTGGCGGCGGCGGAACCGGGCCGGGTCAGCGGGGGGCCGGCACGGCCGGCTCGGTGGCCGGCTCGGCGCGCCCGGCGGTGACCCAGGAGCTGACCCGGCGCTCGGCGTAGAAGGAGACGAACGGCACGGTGCCGGCCAGCATCACGGCGAGCATCCGCTTCAGCGGCCAGTCGGCCCGGCGGGCCAGGTCGAACGCGGCCACCAGGTAGACCATGTAGAGGAAACCGTGCGCCGGGCCCACCGTCTCCACCACGACCGGGTTGTCGAAGCCGTACTTCAGCGGCATGCCGATCACCACCAGCAGGATCAGCACCACGCCCACGATCCAGGCGATCACGCGGTACCGGGTAAGGGCTGCGCCCACCTTCGTCCGTCCTTCCGACCCGGGGTCAGCCGGGGTAGTCACCGGGCCGGGCGCCCGGATTGGCGTTCAACCATTGCAGGTAGCGGTTGTAGGCGGCCAGGTCGGTGTCCTCGTCGTCGGCGGCGGGCACCGGCACCCGGGCGACCCGCACCGGCCGGCGTACGCCCGGCCGGGTGGTGGACCCGGACGGCGCCGGCGGGGTCGCGGCCGGCTCCGCGGCGGCCGGCCCGCGCAGGGCGTGGCGGACCTCACGCCACCAGACGAACACCACGAAGCCCGCGAAGATCGGCCACTCGAAGGCGTACGCCCAGCTCAGCGAGTTGCCCGAGGCGGCCCGGCCGATCTGCCACCAGCCCAGCGCCAGGAAGCCCACGACCAGCACGACCATGGCCACGTGGCGCACGATCCACGCCGGGGTCCAGAGCCGCTTCATGGCATCGAGGGTACCGGGCCGCCGGCGTTCTCCGACGCGGTGTCGTAGTCCGCCCGCGCCGGAATGGTTTGGTGCGACCCGGTGTGGGCATCCGTCTAGACGCCAGCCCAAAACTCCACCAGGGGGGCGTGATGACCGGATCGATACGACAGGACGAGTTCCCGAGCCCGGAGCAGCGGATGCCCGAGTGGGGTGGCGACCAGGTCCACGACATGGCGTCCACCGGCGCGGACGACGACGACCTGATCGGCGTGGACCCCGCCGAACTGGCCGACGAGGACCTGGTCCGCGAGATGCACAGCCTGCACCGCACCCGGCTGGACACGCTGCGGCACGCATCCGACTCGGCGTTGGCGAACCACCTGCGCCGCACGGCCGAGCTGGAGACCGAGTACCTCGCCCGACACCCGCGCCGCGAGGTCGACCCGAGCCGGCTGCGGGACGAGTGATGGGGTCCGCCGAGCGCGGCGTGTCCGCGCCACCGGAGGTGGTGTTCAGCACCGCTGTCGACCCGGACCGGGCGTCGGCGTGGCTGCCCGAGCCGCTGCGCGCCGACGGCGCTCCCGCCGAGCACACGGACGCGGAGGAGTTGTCGGCGTGCTGGACCGCCCCGGGCGACTGGAGCGCCGAGCTGCGGGTGGACCCGGTCGACGCCGGCGGCGCCCGGGTCCGCCTCGACCTGACCGGTGGCGCCGACCCCGACCGGCTCGCCGGCGAGGCCCTGGACAGCCTCGCCCGTGAGGTGGCCGACAACCTGCAGGCCGGCTGAGCCGGCGCGGAGCACGAGGAGACCGGGTGACCGACCTGAGTGTGAGTGACAAGGTGGCGCGGCTGCGCCAGGCGTACGCGCCGAACCAGTACCGGCCGCTGGGTGGCTACCTGGCGGCGATGGGCACCTACGCGGGGGTGACCGGGGCGATCGCCGGCCTGGTCCGGTTGACCGGCCGGCCGGTGCCCGAGCGCCCCGCCGCGGCGGACGTGGTGCTGCTCTGCGTGGCCACCCACAAGCTGAGCCGGCTGCTGTCCAAGGACGCGGTGACCAGCCCGCTGCGCGCCCCGTTCACCCGCTACGACAAGCCGATCGGCAGCGGCGAGGTGATGGAGCAGGTACGCGACTCGGGCAGCTCCACCAGGCACGCCATCGGCGAGTTGCTCAGCTGCCCGTTCTGCCTGGCCGTCTGGGTGGCCACCGGGCTCACCGGCGGGCTGGTGCTCGCCCCGCGGCTGACCCGGCTGGTCGCCACCGCGCTGACCGCGGTGGCCGCCTCGGACTTCCTCCAGATGGCGTACGCGGTGGCCCAGCAGGCCGCCGAGCGGGACGAGGACTGACACCTACCGGACGGAAGCGGGGGCTGGCGATCCGCCGGCCCCCGCTGTCGTGGTCGTCAGCCGCGCCCGTCAGGTCGGGGTGGTTCCGTGGTTCTCGCCGGCCCAGCCCCGGGGCGACTCGGGCTCCCGCTCGTCCTCGTCCGCGCCGGTGATCACGTCCCGGTCCACCGCGGTCTTGTCGTGCTCGTTGGCGAAGTCCGGCTCCGGCAGCGTGTCGACCCCCTCCGGGGGCTGGCCCAGCGCCGGGATCTTCTCGTGCCGCTGCTCGTGGTGGGACATCTCGCTCTCCTCTCGCGGGGGGCGCCGGGACGTCAGGTGACCGACCCGCCGAGCAGATCCGCCGCCTCGTCCACCGCGTACTCGCCCTCGGGCAGCGCGGCGATCCGGGTGAGCAGCTGAGCGGGAAGCTCCGCGGCCACGGCCCGGCGGTAGATGGTGGCCTGGGTGATCCGCTCCTGGCCGTGGTACAGGTCCTCCAGCAGGTCGTCGAGCCGCCGGATGTCCGGCTCGTCGGCCACGGGTCTGTCGGTCACGGGTACGTCCTCGGTCACCCCGCCCAGCTACCCGCCCCCCAACCGACCAAACCCCACCCCTCGCCCGCCCCCCTCTCACCCGTTGATCATGAGGTTGGCCGCGGCTGGGAGAGGCTTCGCCGCCAACCTCATGATCAACGGGCTCGGGTTCCGGGTGGGAGTGGTCAGGCCGGGGTGGGGGCGGGGGTGCGGCGGCGGGTGCGGACGGCGGCGGCGAGCTGGTCGAGGACCTCGGCGGTGGTGTCCCAGCCCATGCAGGCGTCGGTGACCGACTGCCCGTAGGTCAGCTCCCGAGTGGGGTCGAGGTCCTGCCGGCCCGGGAGCAGGAAGCTCTCCAGCATGATCCCGACGATGCCGCGCTGGCCGGCGGCGAGCTGGCCGGCCACGTCCGCGACCACCGTCGGCTGGTTGCGGTGGTCCTTGCCGCTGTTGGCGTGGCTGGCGTCCACCACCACGCGCTCGGGCAGCCCGGCCGCCCGGAGCAGTTCCAGCGCCCCGGCCACCGATTCCGCGTCGTAGTTGGGCCGGCCGCCACCGCCGCGCAGCACCAGGTGCCCGTCGGCGTTCCCCCGGGTGTGCATGATCGCCGGGGTGCCGGAGACGTCGATGCCGGGGAAGACGTGTGGCACCCCGGCGGCGCGGATGGCGTCCACCGCGGTGGCGATGCTGCCGTCCGGCCGGTTCTTCATCCCGATCGGCATCGACAGCCCGGAGGCGAGCTGCCGGTGCACCTGGCTCTCCACCGTGCGGGCGCCGATCGCGCCCCAGGCCACCGTGTCGGCGATGTACTGCGGGGTGATCGGGTCGAGGAACTCGCAGCCCACCGGCAGACCCAGCCGCAGCACGTCGAGCAGCAGCGCCCGGGCGGTACGCAGCCCGGTGTTGACGTCGCCCGAGCCGTCCAGCCCCGGGTCGTTGATCAGGCCCTTCCAACCCACCGTGGAGCGCGGCTTCTCGAAGTAGACCCGCATCACCACCAGCAGGTCGTCGGCGAGACGGTCGGCCGCGACGCGGAGCCGGTGCGCGTAGTCCAAGGCGGCGGCCGGGTCGTGCACCGAGCACGGGCCGACCACCACCAGCAGGCGGTCGTCCGCGCGATCCAGCACCCGACCGACCGCGCGGCGGCCGGCCAGCACGGCCGAGGCGAGCGTGTCGTCCAGGGGCAGCTCGTGGTGCAGCAGTGCCGGGGTGGTCAACGGCACGACGCGGTCGATCCGCTGATCGCTGACCCGATCGGTCTCCGGGGTCGTCACGGTGGGCATCCTTCCGCCGACCGCGCCCGGTGCCGGTGCCCGGGGTCGAGCCGGCTGCTCGCATGCGAAAGGGCAGGAACACAGTGCTCCTGCCCGGCCGGCTCGTGGTGCGGTGACGTCAGATCATGGTGAAGTCACCGGCTGGCGAGCCGGCTGCCTAAACCATCGATACGACCGCGTCACGCCGGCAAGCCTACCCGACGCGACGGTCGGTGGCACCCGGCTGGCGTGCCCGGTACGCGCCCGGGGTAT
Source organism: Micromonospora sp. CNZ280 (assembly GCF_011759515.1). Lineage (NCBI taxonomy): Bacteria > Bacillati > Actinomycetota > Actinomycetes > Micromonosporales > Micromonosporaceae > Micromonospora > Micromonospora sp. CNZ280. The sequence goes on along the minus strand of NZ_JAAOYP010000001.1, from coordinate 758,139 downwards.
GGGATCGGCATGACGCACGAGCAGAGCGACCAGGAACGGGTGGAGTCCCGCGCCCACCTGCTGCCGGAGGAGGCCACCGTGGGCAGCGACGACCCGGTGGCGCAGGCGGACGTCATCCTCGACGAGTCCGACGTCCGGGAGGAGGACCGCACCGCCGCCCCGGACACCGTACTGGAACGGCGGACGTCGGATCAGACGGTCACGCCGAGCGAGCCGCCGGACTGAACCCGGGCGCCGCGCGCCCGGCGGGAGCCCCGGTAGGTGTGCTCGCGTACCCAGGCCAGCGGCCCGGCCGCCCGCAGCCCGGGCGGCAGGTTGCCGATCGGGTCGAAGGCCAGCGCGGCATCCGTCCGGGCGCTGAGCTGGTCGCCGAGCGCGACCTGGCCGACCGGCCGCCACGGCCCGACCGCCGACGCGACCGCGAGCACCAGCCGCGGCGCGTCCGCGCGGGTCGCCGCCGCCACGTCGGCCAGGCTCCGACCCAGGTCCACCGATTCCGGGTCGGCCAGCGCGGCCAGCCAGATCCGCCGCCGGCCCACCCGGTAGGACATGATCGAGCTGTACGTGCCGGCGAACCGCCGCCGCGGCAGCGGCAGGTGGCGCAGCACCGGCGCCGCGCAACTGGAGCTGACCAGCAGGTCGTACGGGCGGTCCCCGCCCCGGTGCATCCGTACCGCCAGGCCGAGCACGTCCGGCCAGCCGTCGGGGGTGGGCACGCCCCGGGACAGCCGGACCGTGGCCGGGTAACGGCCGGGCCGGTCCAGCATCCCGACCCCGGTCGGCGGCCCGGCGACGCCCCAGATGGTCACCTCGCCGGTGAACGAGCGGCCGAGCGGATGCAGCAGGCGGGCGCGGCGGAGCCGGGTCAGGGCGGCGGCGGCCCGTTCCAGGGCGGCGCCGGCCCGGGCGGTGGCGCCGGTCGGGACGGACATGCCCCTCCGGTACCCGGCGGCCCGCGGTCGATGCCTCCGGCGTACGGCGTGTGACGTTTCCGCCCGCGAGATCGGATAGCGTCGGGCCATGCCCGACAGCGGTTACCCCTGGCCCATCGAGACGACCCGACTGGACAACGGCCTGCGCGTGGTGGTGAGCGAGGACCGCACCGCCCCCGCGGTCGCGGTGAACCTCTGGTACGACGTCGGCTCCCGGCACGAACCGGCGGGACAGACCGGCTTCGCCCACCTCTTCGAGCACCTGATGTTCGAGGGTTCGGTCAACGTGGCGAAGACCGAGCACATGAAGCTGGTGCAGGGTTCGGGCGGTTCGCTGAACGCCACGACCAACCCGGACCGCACCAACTACTTCGAGACGGTCCCGGCCGAGCACCTGGAGCTGGCGCTCTGGCTGGAGGCCGACCGGATGGGCGGCCTGGTGCCGGCGCTGACCCAGGAGACCCTGGACAACCAGCGCGACGTGGTGAAGAACGAGCGGCGGCAACGCTACGAGAACGTCCCGTACGGCGACGCCTGGCTGCGGCTGCTACCCCTGCTCTACCCGCCCGGGCATCCGTACCACCACGCCACGATCGGTTCGATGGCCGACCTGAACGCCGCCGACCTGGCCACCTTCCAGGCCTTCCACCAGACCTACTACGCGCCGAACAACGCGGTGCTCACCGTGGTCGGCGACGCCTCCGCCGCCGAGGTCTTCGCGCTGGCCGACAAGTACTTCGGCGCCATCCCGGCCCGGGCCGACATCCCGCCCGCGCCGGACGGGCGGATCGTCCCGGCGACCGGCCGGCCCGCCGTCGAGACGGTCACCGGCGACGTGCCCGCGCCCCGGGTGTACGTGGCGCACCGCACCTACCCCTTCGGCAGCCCCGGCTACGACGTGCTCACCGTGCTCGCCACCGTCCTCGGCAGCGGCCGGGGCAGCCGGCTCTACCAGCGGCTCGCCGACGGCGAGCGGATCGCGCAGCCGGACCTGGTCGGGGCGTACGGGGTGGACCTGGCGCACGCCCCGGCGCCGCTGATCGCCACCGCCACCGCCCGCCCGGGCGTGACCGGCGAGCGGTTGGCCGCCGGGCTGGCCGAGGTGGTCGACGAACTGGCCACCGTGCCGGTCACCGCCACCGAGCTGGAGCGGGCCAAGGCGCTGCTGACCACCGCCTGGTGGCGGCAGATGTCCACGGTGGACGGACGGGCGGACACGCTCGGCCGCTACGCCACCCAGTTCGACGACCCGGCGAAGGCCGGCGAGCGGCTGCCCGCCTGGCTCGCGGTGACCGCCGAGCAGATCGCCGAGGCCGCCGCCGAGGTGCTCGGCGCCGCCGACCGGGTGACCCTGACCTACCTGCCCGAGGAGACGTCATGACGCTGATCGCCCACCGTCCCGGCCCGGGCGCCGCCCGCCCGTACCGGTTCCCGCCGGTGGTCCGTCGCGCCGTGGCCGGCGGTCAGGTCGTCGCCGCGCACCTGCCCGGGCAGAATCTCGCCGTCGCCCTGCTGCTGCTCGACGCCGGCGCGGCACGCGAACCGGTCGGCAACGAGGGGCTCGCCGGGGTGCTGGCCAAGGCCCTGGAGGAGGGCACCGCGCAGCGCGACGCGACGGCGTACGCGCTGGCGATCGAGGCCCTCGGCACCGAGCTGGTGACCGGGCTGGACTGGGACTCGTTCCAGGTCAGCGTGCAGGTGCCGGTGGACCGGCTGGGCGCCGCCGTGGAACTGCTCGCCGAGGCGGTGCGGACGCCCCGGCTCGACCCGATTGACGTGCGCCGGGTCCGCGACGACGAGGCGACCGCGCTGCGGATGGACTGGGCCAACCCGGGCCCGCGGGCCGACGCGGCGCTGCGCGCCGACCTGTTCGGCGCCGAGAACCGCTGGGGCCGTCCGATGTACGGCGACCCGAACTCGGTAGCCGCGATCGACCCGGAGGACGTCACGGTATTCCACTCCGAGTGGTTCATCCGGCCCGGCACGCTGATCGTGGCGGGCGACCTCGACCGGCTCGACCTGGACGCGCTCGGCGCGACCGCGTTCGCCGGCGCTGGTGGCGGCCCGGTCGACCGGGGCGGACCGATCGAGGTGCGCTTCCGGGAAGGCCGGCGGATCATCCTGGTGGACCGGCCCGGCTCGGTGCAGTCCACGCTGCGGCTGGGGCACCCGTCGCCGCACCGCGCCCACCCCGACCACGTGCCGATGACGCTCGCCGGCACGGTGGTCGGCGGGGCGTTCACCTCCCGCCTCAACCACCTGATCCGCGAGGTGCGCGGCTACACGTACGGCATCCGGGGCGACTTCGCCTCGTCCCGCCGGTTCGGCCGGTTCGCGGTCAGCTCCGGGGTGCAGACCGCGGTGACCGCGCCGGCGCTGGTCGAGGCGGTCGGCGAGATCACCCGTACCCAGGCCGGCGGGGTGACCGAGGACGAGCTGGCGGTGGCCCGCTCCTGGCGGGCCGGCCAGCTCTCGGTCGAGCTGCAGAGCCCGCGGGCGATCGCCTCCGCGCTGACCACGCTGGTGGTGCACGACCTGCCGGACGACTACCACGCCCGGCTGCGGGAGTCGCTGCTCGCCGCCGACGTCGACCAGGTCTCCGCCGCGGCGGCGGCACACCTGCGTCCGGAGTCGCTCACCCTGGTCGTGGAGGGGGACGCGGCGGTGATCCGCGACGAGCTGGTGGCCACCGGTCTCGGCGAGGTGGTGTCCACGGCGCCCTGACCCTGGCCGCCTGCCTGCCCGCCTGTCCGTCACGGCGGGTGCGCGGTGTGGATTGCGTCTCTGCTTGTTGGGTTGTGATGTGGGTCGCTGGTCGGCTGGGTGGGTTGGCGGGGCACCGGACGTGGGGGCCGGTGACGATGTTGCGGTGGAAGGTGGCGATCAGCCGCGAATCTTCCGGGGGTGGGCGCGTACGGGCGGGGTGGTTGCGGTCCGCGGACCGCCCCGGCCTGCCTGCGGCGCCGCCCGGGCCCGGTGTGGCGTCCGCCCGGGCGGTGGGAAAGCGTTCCCGGTCCGGGGTCGGGGCTGGGTAGCCTCGCGGGCATGAGGATCGGCATTGTGGGGGCCACCGGCCAGGTCGGTGGCGTGATGCGGCAGGTGCTGGGCGAGCGGGAGTTCCCGGCGGAGCAGGTGCGGTTGTTCGCCTCGGCCCGGTCGGCCGGGCGTGCGCTGCCCTGGCGAGACGGCGAGATCACCGTGGAGGACGCGGCCACCGCCGACTACGCCGGTCTGGACATCGTGCTCTTCTCCGCTGGTAAGGGCACTGCCAAGGAGCTCGCCCCCCGGGTCGCCGCCGCCGGCGCGGTCGTGATCGACAACTCCTCCGCGTTCCGGATGGACCCGGAGGTGCCGCTGGTCGTCGCCGAGGTGAACCCGCACGCCGCCGCCGTACGCCCGAAGGGCATCATCGCCAACCCGAACTGCACCACGATGGCCGCGATGCCGGTGCTGCGCCCGCTGCACGAGGAGGCGGAGCTGGTCAGCCTGGTCGTCTCGACCTACCAGGCGGTCTCCGGCGCCGGCCTGGCCGGCGTGGCCGAGCTGGACGAGCAGGTCCGCAAGGTCGCCGAGCACGCCAGCGGCCTCACCTTCGACGGCGCCGCCGTCGAGTTCCCGGCCCCGCGCTCCTTCGCCCAGCCGATCGCGTTCAACGTGCTCCCGCTGGCCGGCTCCATCGTCGACGACGGATCGGAGGAGACCGACGAGGAGCAGAAGCTGCGCAACGAGAGCCGCAAGATCCTGGAGATCCCCGGGCTCAAGGTCTCCGGCACCTGCGTCCGGGTGCCCGTCTTCACCGGCCACTCGCTCCAGGTCAACGCCCGGTTCGCCCGGCCGATCACCCCGCAGCGGGCCCGCGAGCTGCTGGCCGACGCGCCCGGCGTGGCGCTGAACGACGTGCCCACCCCGTTGCAGGCGGCCGGGCAGGACCCGACCTACGTCGGGCGGATCCGGGCCGACGAGACCGTCGAGCACGGTCTTGCCCTGTTCTGCTCCAACGACAACCTGCGCAAGGGCGCGGCGCTCAACGCCGTGCAGATCGCCGAGCTGGTGGCCGCCGAGTTGCGCTGACCCGACCCCGTGTGGGGTTGACATGACGACCCGACCCCGACTCGACGAGGAGGATGCGGTGCCGGACGACCGTACCCGGGAAGCACTGACCGACCTGATCGCCGGGCGGTGGATGGGGGTGCTGGCCACCATCCGCCGGGACGGCCGGCCGCAGCTGTCCACAGTGGTCTACGCCTTCGACCGGGACCGCGGCCTGATCCGGGTGTCGGTGACCGACGACCGGGCGAAGACGGCCAATCTCCGCCGGGACCCGCGAGCCAGCTTCCACGTCGGCAGCGACGACGGCTGGGCGTACGCGGTGGCGGACGCGCGGGCCGAGCTGACCCCGGTGGCCGCGGACCCGGCCGACGCGACCGTCGAGGAACTGGTCGGGCTGTACCGGTCGATCCAGGGCGAGCACCCGGACTGGGACGACTACCGGCGGGCGATGGTCGCCGAACGCCGGCTGGTGCTGCGGCTGCACGTCGAGCGCGTGTACGGCGCCCCGCCCCGCGGCTGATCCGGCCCGGACCGTCCGCCCGCGCGGTGGGGGCGTTACCCCGGCGGGGCGGCGGGTAGACCGCCGGTGCCGAACCGAGAGGGGAGCACCATGACAACGGTCGGAGAGTTCATGACGACCCGGTTGGTGACGATGGACGGCAACGACACGCTCACCGCGGCGGCGCAGGAGATGCGCGACAGCGCCATCGGCGACGTCGTGGTGACCGACGGCGACAACGTGGTCGGCATCGTCACGGACCGGGACATCACGGTCCGGGCCGTGGCGGAGAGCCTGGACCCTAACACCACCACGCTCAACCGGATCACCAGCAAGGACGTGATCACGGTGAGCCAGTACGACGACGCGGTGGCCGCCGCAGATTTGATGCGGACCTACGCCGTCCGCCGGTTGCCGGTCGTCGACGACGGGCGCCTGGTCGGGCTGGTGTCCATGGGCGACCTCGCGGTCGAGCGGGAGCCCCAGTCGGTGCTTGCCGACATCAGCGCCGACGACCCGAACAACTGACCTGTCCGCCGCGGTAGGCCGGCTCCCCGGTGCGGGGGGCCGGCTTTTGCGGCGTTCCGCCGGTGCGGTCCCCGAATGAGCCGCGCCCCGGCGCCCGGATGCGTCGCTGCGCCGCCGCGACGTGCGGGCCGTCAGGCCGGCCCGACGCCCACCCGCCCGTCGGTGGCGCCGCGGCGGCCACGACGGCGGCCTCGGCGTCCAGCTCGCGGCGGACGCGGGCCGGCAGCGGGCGGCCGTCGAACGGGGTGACGGTCACCTCCAGTGCGCCCCGGCCCGCCATCTTCGCCCGCCAGACACCGGCCACCTCACCGTCGACCAGCAGCGCGCCGGGATTGCCGATGATCCGCCAGAGCTGCTTCTGGTGGGGCTTCTCCGGCACCAGCACGTCGCGGTCCCGACCCTGCAGGAACGGGTCACCGGGCGGCAGCAGCCGGACTCCCGGCGCCGGCCGGGCGGCGCGCAGCGCGTCCAGCCGGTCGGCCGGCAGCCCGGCCTGCCGCCCGGCCGCCCGCACCTCGGCCAGCCTGGTCTGGTCGATGCGCGGGGCACCGCACCTGCACCGGCGCGCCGAGCTGCCCGACCTGGCCGCTCTCCCGGAGGCTACTGCCCGGCTGCGACAGCCCGGCGCGGGCTCACCCGATCCGGGCGAGGTTGACGCCGCGCCGGCCGGGGACCCGGTCCACCGAGGCCGAACGCCGGACGGTGGGACGTACGTGGCACGCCGCCCCACCCGCCCGGCGGGGAGCCGGGACCGACCGACGGGGAGGAGAGGACCCGATGGTGGACGCGACCACGAGGTTCTTCGAGGATCTCGACCGGCGGGGGTTCGAACCCGTGCTGGCGAAGACCAAGGGGACCCTGCGTTTCGATCTGCACGAGGGGGCGCAGACCACGCACTGGCTGCTGCGGATGGACCGGGGCCGGGTCGAGGTGAGCCAGGAGGACGCCGAGGCGGACACCGTCGTCGGGACCACGCCGGACCTGTTCGAGGACCTGGCCGCCGGGCGGGAGAACGGGATCGCGGCGCTGTTCCGTGGGGACATGACGGTGACCGGTGACGCCCGGCTGGTGGTGCAGGTGGAACGGCTCTTCCCGGGCCCGCCGGACAGCCGTGGGCCGCGCCGGCGCTTCGAGAGGGGGACGCAGCGATGAGCCAGAGCAGCACCGTCCGGATCCTGGACGGCAACACCTTCGTGGTCTCCGAGGACACCGGCGACATCGAGGCGACGCCGACCGAGCCGACCGGACTCTTCTCCCTGGACATGCGCTTCCTGTCCACCTGGGTGCTGACCGTCAACGGGGAGCGGCTCAACGCTCTCTCCTACGACGACCTCCAGTACTACGAGGCCCGCTTCTTCCTGGTGCCGGGGATGGCGACGCACTACATCGACGCCAAGCTCTCGGTGATCCGGGAACGCGCGGTCGGCGGCAGCTTCCGCGAGCAGTTGACCATCCTCAACCACGACGAGAAGCCGGTCGACCTGGAGATCCGGATGGAGGCGGGCGCCGACTTCGCCGACCTGTTCCAGGTCAAGGACGAGATCCTGAACAAGAAGGGGGAGCTCTACGCCGAGCCCGAGGCGGATCGGCTGCGGATCGGCTACCGGCGGGGCAACTTCCGGCGGGAGACGGTGATCTCCTCGTCCGCGCCGGCCCGCTACGACCGGCAGGGCTTCGCGTACACCGTCCACCTCGAACCCAACCAGCAGTGGGACGCCCGGATCGACGTACAGACCATCGCGGTCGGGCCGGGCGGCCGGGACCTGCGGATGGGGTTGCGGGCACACGGCACCGAGCGGCTCGCCCTCCAGCACGACCTGGAGGAGTGGCTGCGCAGAGCGCCCAAGGTGAACACCCAGCACGAGGAGCTGGGCAGCACCTACCGGCGGAGCCTGATCGACCTGGCCGCGCTGCGCTTCTCGCCGATCTCGCTCGGCGGGGCGACCCTGCCGGCGGCCGGCCTGCCCTGGTTCATGACCATGTTCGGCCGGGACAGCATCCTGACCTGCCTGCAGACGCTCCCCTTCACGCCGCAGCTGTCCCAGACCACGCTGCGGATCCTGGCCGCGTTGCAGGGCACCCGGTTCGACGACTTCCGGGACGAGGACCCGGGCCGGATCCTGCACGAGATGCGCTACGGCGAGACGGCCGCCTTCGAGGAGCAGCCGCACACGCCGTACTACGGCTCGGTGGACGCCACCCCGCTGTTCGTGGTGCTGCTCGACGAGTACGAGAAGTGGACCGGGGACGGCGCGCTGGTCAAGGAGCTGGAGCAGGAGTCGCGGGCGGCGTTGAAGTGGGTCGACGACTACGCCGACCTGGTCGGCAACGGCTACATCTGGTACGAGCGGCGCAACACCGACACCGGCCTGGAGAACCAGTGCTGGAAGGACTCCTGGGACTCGGTCTCCTACCGCGACGGCACGCTGCCGCCGTTTCCCCGGGCCACCTGTGAGGTGCAGGGGTACGCGTACGACGCGAAGATGCGCGCCGCGCGGCTGGCCCGCGAGTTCTGGGCCGACCCGGAGTACGCGGACAAGTTGGAGCGCGAGGCGGCGCAGCTGAAGGAGCGGTTCAACCGGGACTTCTGGGTGGAGGACGGCGAGTTCTACGCGCTCGCCCTCGACCCGGACGGCCGGCAGTGCGACGTGCTCAGTTCCAACATCGGGCACCTGCTGTGGAGCGGCATCGTCGACCACGAGCGGGCCGAGAAGATCGCGCAGCATCTGGTCGGTCCCCGGCTCTTCTCCGGCTGGGGGGTGCGGACGCTGGCCGAGGGCGAGGTCCGCTACAACCCGATCGGCTACCACAACGGCACCATCTGGCCGTTCGACAACTCCTTCATCGCCTGGGGCCTGCGCCGGTACGGCTTCGCGGAGGAGTCGGCGATCATCGCCAGCGGCATCCTGGACGCGGCGACCTACTTCCAGGGCCGGCTGCCGGAGGCGTTCGGCGGGTACCCGCGCGACCTGACCAAGTTCCCGGTCGAGTACCCGACGGCGTGCAGCCCGCAGGCGTGGTCGACCGGTACCCCGATGCTGCTGCTGCGCACCATGCTCGGCCTGGAACCGCACGAGGGGCACCTCGCGGTGGAGCCGCGGCTGCCGGTCGGGATGGGCCGCATCGAGGTGCTGGACATCCCGGGCCGGTGGGGCCGGGTGGACGCGTTCGCCCGGGGCCGGCTGGAGATCGAGGAGCCCGACTGACCGGAGCGCTGGTCCGCCGGCGGATGCGGCTCGGTCGGCCGGCGGCGGAGACGCCACCGCTGACGGTGGGCGGTGACCCGCCCGGGGTGCGCCGCGTCCCACCGGCCGTCCGCACACCGCGCGCCGCCCTGCCCGGGCGGCGCGCGCCGGCTCAGGCCGGTGGCAGGACGGTGTCCAGGAACGCCCCGGTCACCGCGGCCAGGTCCGGGCGGTGCAGCGCGAGCGCGTGCCCGCCGTGGGTGATCCAGGCGTGCACCGGGTGCCCGGCGGCCAGCAGCGCCGCCGCCAGGTCCACCGACTGGCTGACCGGCACCGAGCGGTCGGCGACGCCGTGCACCAGCAGCACCGGCACCCGGTTGCCGGCGTGCGTGGTCACGGTCGCGTCCACGGTGGCCGGATCGCCGGCGGTGGGCGGGTGGCCGAGCAGGCCGGCCCACGGGTCGTCGGCGCGGCCCAGCCGCCGCCAGTCCGTGGCCAGCGGGTCGACGGCCGGCCAGTAGGCCAGTGCGGCGGTCACGTCGTCCGGCCGGTCCACCCCGCGCAGCGCCAGGTGCAGGGCCAGCGTGCCGCCCGCCGAGTCGCCCGCCACCAGCAGCGGACGATCCCCGGCCGCCGCGCGCGCCGCCCGCGCCGCCGCGCGTACGTCGTCGAGCTGGGCCGGCCAGTGCGCCTGGTCCACCAGCCGGTAGGTCGCCGGCACCACCCGCAGCCCGTACCGGGCCAGCGCCGCGCCGTCCTCGGTCGAGCGGGCCCGCCAGCCGCCGCCGTGTATCCAGAGCAGTACCCCGCGTTCGGTCATCCCGCCATCCTGGCCCCGCCCGGCCGGACCGCCCAGTCCGGTACGCCGAGGGCAGAAGGGTCGACGGGTCGATCGGCCCTGGCGTGACCCACAGCTCGGCGGGGTACCTTCTGCGGATGCCGGAACTCGTGTACCCGCCCGTGATCGCCGCCGCCAAGACGATGTTCCGGGTCCTCGACCTGAAGATCACCGTCGAGGGCGCCCACCATGTCCCGCGTACCGGCGGGGCGGTGCTGGCCAGCAACCACGTCAGCTACCTGGACTTCATCTTCTGCGGCCTGGGCGCGCACCCCGCGAAGCGGCTGGTCCGCTTCATGGCCAAGCAGTCCGTGTTCACCCACAAGGTGTCCGGCCCGCTGATGCGCGGCATGCGGCACATCCCGGTGGACCGCCGGGCGGGCGCCGGGTCGTACGCGACCGCGGTCAGCGCGCTGCGCCGGGGCGAGGTGGTCGGCGTCTTCCCGGAGGCCACGATCAGCCGCTCGTTCACGGTCAAGGAGCTCAAGAGCGGCGCCACCCGGATGGCCCAGGAGGCCGGCGTGCCGGTGCTGCCGGTGGCGCTCTGGGGCACCCAGCGGCTGTGGACCAAGGGCCGGCCGCGCACCCTCACCCGCCGGCACACCCCCATCACCATCCTGGTCGGGGAGCCGATGGACCCGGCCGGCTACCCGGACCCGAACGCGATGACCGCCGACCTGAAGAAGCGGCTGGACGCGCTGGTCGACCGGGCCCAGCGGGAGTACCCGGAGGCACCGGCCGGCCCGGACGACCGCTGGTGGCTCCCCGCCCACCTCGGCGGCACCGCCCCCACCCCGGAGGAGGCCGCCGCCCTCGACCGCGGGGACCGCCGCACCTCCGCGACCTGACCCGGCCTCCCCGCGATCTTGCACTTTGTGCCCTGGCAAACGCGGCAAAAGCCGCGAGGAAGGGGCGGAACGTGCAAGATCGCGGGAGCGGTGGCGGTGGCGGTGGCCGGATCGTTCCGCAGCGGGGCAGGATGGTGTCTGCCGCCCCGGCCCCCGGCCAGCCAGGATTCAGGTCATGAGCAGAGCAGCACTCGTCGTCATCGACGTCCAGGAGTCCTTCCGGCAGCGCCCGATCTGGGCGTACGCCTCGAACCCCGACATCGTCGACGCGGTCGACCGGCTGGTCGCCGCGGCGCGGGAGCGGGGCGACCTGGTGGTCTGGGTCCTGCACGCCGAACCCGGCACCGGCGGCGTCTTCGACCCGGCGAACGGGCACGTCCGGCTGCTCGACGGGCTGGCACCGGCGGCGGGGGAGCCGACCCTGGTGAAGACCTCGCACAACGCGTTCACCACCACCAACCTGCAGCAGGTGCTGACCCTGGCCGGCATCCGCGAGGTCACTGTCTGCGGGATCCGCACCGAGCAGTGCGTGGAGACCACCACCCGGGTCGGCTGCGACCTCGGCTACGAGATGACCTTCGTGACCGACGCCACGGTGACCTTCCCGACCCCGCACCGGGACCTGCCGGAGACCGCCACCCTGGCCGAGATCCTGGCCGACCCGCGTACCCTCTCCACCGACGAGATGATCGCGCGCACCGAGTACGCGCTGGCCGGCCGGTTCGCCACCGTCCGGACGGTGGCCGAGGTGACCGGCGCGGTCCCGGCCGGCGCCCGGGGCTGAGCCGTGGCCCGGGTCGTCTTCCTGCTGGTCCCGCAGGTGCACCTGCTGGACCTCGCCGGGCCGGCCCAGGTCTTCTCCACCGCCGCCGACCTCGGGTACGACTACCGGCTGCACTACGTCGCCGACCGGCCGCAGGTCCCGACCGTGCAGGGCGTACCGCTGGTGGCCGGGCCGGACTGGCCCGAGCTGACCCGCGACGACCTGGTGGTCGTGCCCGGGTGGCGGACCAGCGCGCACGGCCCGCAGGGGCCGGTCGGCCCGGACGACCTGCGGCGGCTGGCCGAGCACCACGCCCGGGGCGGGACGGTGGCCAGCGTCTGCGCGGGCGCGTACGCCCTGGGCCGGGCCGGCCTGCTCGATGGCCGGCGCTGCACCACCCACCACGACGTGCAGGACGACCTGGACCGGCGGTTCCCGGCGGCCCGGGTGGTCCGGGACGTGCTCTACGTGGTCGACAACCGGGTGGTCACCTCGGCCGGCATCGCCAGCGGCATCGACGTGGCGCTGCACCTGGTGGCCACCCGGCACGGCCCGTCGGCGGCCGCCCGGATCGCCCGGACGCTGGTCGTCTACGCCCGCCGCAACGGCCACGAGCAGCAGGCCAGCGCCATGATGCGGTACCGGTCGCACCTGTCCGACGCGGTGCACCGGGTGCAGGACCTGATCGACTCCCGGTTCGCCGAGCCGCTGCCGCTGGCCGAGCTGGCCGCTGCCGGCGGGGTCGCCGAGCGCACCCTCACCCGACTGTTCCGCCAGGCCACCGGCCTGACCCCGCTCGGCTACCAGCAGCTGCTGCGGGTGGAGCGTGCCGAGCACCTGATCGGGCACGGCAGCACGGTGGAGGCGGCGGCCCGCACGGTCGGGTTCACCGACGCCCGCATGCTGCGCCGGCTGCGGTCCCGCGCGAACCGGAGCCCGAGCCTTCCGGATGGTAGTAGTCGTCCCGGGAGCGGAACACCACCGGCAGCGACCCAGGCAGCGTGATCCGCCCGTCGCCGGTTAGCGGCCCGCCCCCGGCGCGCAGCCGCAGCACGTCCCGCTCGGCCGGGGAGAGGTCGACCAGCTGCGGCCGGGTCAGCCGGAAGGTCGCCACCGACCGGCGTACCTGCCGGGCCAGTTCGGTGACCTCGTCGGCCGGGCCGGCCAGGGCGAGCGCCGGCTGCCAGATGGTGCGCAGTGCGCCGCAGACCACCAGCAGCTGGGCCGGCCGGTCCGGCCCGGCCGGCACCAGCTCCAGCCGGGACGGCCACTGCCAGCGGATCTGACCACCGATCAGACCCGGCATCCGGACCCGGCGGCGGTGCCGGGTGGTGTCCCGCACCCCGCCGACAACGGCGAGCTGCCACCCGCCGCCCGCGTACGCGATCCGCCGGTCGGTGACGGTCACCGCCACCGGCACCGGCAGCGCCCACCGCTGCCACGCCTCGGTCGGGCCGAGCAGGTAGCCGGCGGCGTGCAGCCGGTGCCGCCACAGCACCCGCTCGCCCGGATCGGGCACCAGCTCGTGGCGCCGGTCGAGCACCGGGGCGACGTCGTCGTCCGGTGCATCGAACCGGTGCGGACCGATGATTCACCCGCAGCGCCTCACCCAGCGCGGCCACCCGGTCGGCGCGTTCGGTGAGGTGGTAGAGCGGCCCGAGCAGCAGGGTCGCGTCGGCGCACCGGCCGGCCAGCGGTAGCCGCCGTGCGTCGCCGACCGTCACGGTCACCGCCGGACGCACGTCGCGGGCCGCCGCCGCGTGCGCCGGAACGAGGTCGACCACGTGCACCTGATGCCCGGCGTCGGCCAGCCAGCCGGCGTAGGCGCCCGGGCCGCCGCCGACGTCGAGCACCGTCGCGGGCGCCGGTGGCAGCAGCCGGGCCAGCAGGTCGCGGGTACGCAGCGCCTCCAGCCGCCCGTGCGGTGCGCGGGACAGCCGGTCCGCCTCGACGAAGACGTCCGTGTAGTAGCGCACGATGTCCGGCTCGGGGGGTCGATGCTCCGGCATTCGTCGATGGTGGACGCATCCGCGCCGGCCCGTCACCCGGTTTGTCTCGCCGCGCCCCGCCGCGATTGCGGTCCGCGTGCGGCGTCGTCGTGAGGGTTGCCGGCGTTCCGCGCGGCCGGCCGGCATACTCGGGGGGTGCGGCAGGACGACGGGCTGAGCGACGGGCTCCAGTTGGGGCGAACCTGGCCCTGGCCGTGCTGCTGATCCTGGCGCCGATCGCCTGCTGCGCCGGGCTGGTGGCCAACTGGTCGTGGCACTGACAGTCGGAGCCGATGAGTTTTCACCACGGGAGGGGTCAACACCGTCATGACGAACACGCACACACTGGAGACCGCCGAGGTCGACATCGTCTACGACGTGCGCGGCCCACTGCCGCCGGCCGACGGACGTCCACCGCTGTTCATGATCGGCCAGCCGATGGAGGCCGGCGGCTTCGCCACCCTGGCGTCGTACTTTCCCGACCGCACAGTGGTCACCTACGACCCGCGCGGGCTCGGCCGCAGCCGCCGCAAGGACGGCCGGGACGACCACGACCCCACGGTCCAGGCCACCGACGTGCACGCCGTCATCGAGGCGCTGGGAGCCGGACCGGTCGAGTTGTTCGCCAGCAGCGGCGGCGCGGTGACCGCGCTGGCGCTGGTTGCTGCGTATCCCCACGATGTGACCACCCTGGTGGCCCACGAGCCACCACTGATCTCGCTGCTGCCCGATGCCGAGGCCGCCGTGCGCGCCCGCGACGGTGTTCGCGACGTGTACGAGGCCAAGGGGTCGAACGCCGGCATGGCGGCCTTCCTCGCCATGACGGCCTGGCAGGGCGAGTTCACCGCCGACTACTTCGCCCAGCCCGCGCCCGACCCGGGCCAGTTCGGGATGCCGAGCGAGGACGACGGCTCCCGGGACGATCCGCTCCTGTCGGACCGGTCCTGGGCGGTCAGCAGCTACCGTCCCGACCTGGCCGCGTTGGCCGCGGCGCCGACCCGCGTCCTGATCGCCATCGGCGAGGAGACCGGGGACGTCCTCACCGGACGCACCGCGGTGGCCACCGCCGAACTGCTCGGCCAGCGGGCGGTCGTGTTCCCCAGCCACCACGGGGGCTTCCTCGGCGGCGAGTTCGGCTACGCCGGCCAACCCGAGGCGTTCGCCGCCAAGCTGCGCGAGGTCCTCGACGGCGCCTGACGACCGCGCTCGGCCTCGCCGTACGGTCTTCGGCAGGTGCGCGGAGCGTGGCAGACCCGCGCACCTGCCGAGGCGCGGTCAGGAGGGCTCGGTCCACCGGCCGTCGGTGAGGAAGCGGTCGATCGTCTCGGCGTACGGGGTCGGATCGAGCCACCTCTGCCGGATCCAGCCGTCGTCGTAGTAGGTGCCGCGGTAGGCGTCGGCGCCGTCGCAGATCAGCGTGGCGATGCTGCCTGACTCGCCGCCCTGCCGCATCCGGTGGGCGATGCGCAGAGCGCCCCAGAAGTTGCTGCCCGTGGAGGGGCCCGCCGACCAGCCGGTGGTCGCCGCCAGGTGGCGCATGGCGGCGAGAGTCGCCGCATCCGGTACGGGCATCGCCAGGTCGACGACCTCGGGCAGGAACGCCGGCTCCACCCGGGGTCGGCCGATGCCCTCGATCCGGGACGGCATTCCGGTGCCGTAGCCGTCGTAGCCGGTGACCCAACTGGGCCAGTACGCCGAGTTCTCCGGGTCCACCAGCGCCAGCCGGGTGGGATGGCCGTGGTAACGGATGTGTCGTCCCACCGTGGCGCTGGTCGATCCGGTGCCGGCGCCCACGACCACCCACGCGGGTGCCTGGCCCTCCTGCGTGCCGACCTGCGCCAACAGGGCCGCCCCGACGCTGTCCGCGCCGCGCCAGTCCTCCGCCTGCGCCGCCGAGGCGAGATGGTCGAGGTAGTGGCCGTCGACCTCGGCGGCGAGCCGGACGGCCTCGTCGTAGATGGCGGCGGGCGGATCAAACGCATGGCAGCGTCCGCCGTACCGCTCGATCCGTTCCCGTTTCGCCGGCGACGCCCTGCCCGGCACGACGGCGATGAACGGTACGCCGATCAGTTGGGCGAAGTAGGCGGTGGCGATCGCGGCGTTACCGGCGCTCGCCGCCACGACAGTGGTGCCCTGCCGGATGTCGCCCCGGACGACCGCGTCTTCCATCAGCCGCCGGACCAGGCGGTGTTTGAGGCTGCCGGTGGGGCGCAGTGACTCGTCCCGGAAGTACAGCGAGACCCGCCACGACTCCGGCAAGGGGTAGCGGCGCAGCGGGATGGGCGTTTCCGCGGCAGCCTCCTCGCGCAGCCGCGCCAACGCCAGCTGCGCCCATCGGCGGGTTCCGGCTTGCGTCGAGCCGTCAGGATCAGTCACAGCGCTCCCGTGGTGAAGATCAATACCGGCGTACGTCATCGTAAGGGCCTGGAGGGCCGAGCCAGGCTGGTGCCTGCTGGCCCGGCGGCGGCTCGGCACGTCGGCGATGCGCTGGTTGGTGTCCACTTGGTGAGCGAGGGAGCGGTGCTGGCCCGGCGCTGGCAGTCGTCCCGGTCGCATCAGCGCGGGTGCTCCACGGCGGGCGGGGTGTCGGCCAGGTTGCCGGTCGGAAAGACGTGCACGTGGCCGCAGGGCCGCGCCACGTCCGGTGCCATGCCGACCGGATGGGCCTCCAGACCGACCCGCGCGATGGCGGCGGTGGCGTGGACCGCGTGCGCGACGCAGGTGTACGCGCAGGCGTCCAGGGAATCGGCGCTGTACAGCTCGATGCGGACGGTCGCGGGTTCTTCGCAGGCGGGCAGGGTGGGTAGGGTTCGCACGGGTCGCCTCCTGGTCAGGCGATCAAGGCCCTCGGTCAGCGGTTGCGTCGCTGCCCGAGGGCCGTCCTCCTAATGGGCCAATCTATCAGATCATATTTGGCCAATCAATGCTATGTAAAGCACACATCGCTTGGCCAAGCTTAGATCGCGCATGCGATGCCTTGCTTGGCTGGTGAGATCATCTGGCATGTGGCCAACCGACTAGCGGATGCCGTGCACGTGTTTCGCATGGCGCAGGCGACCGCCGCCGCCTCCGCTGAGCGCGCAGCCCAGGATCGGGAGAAGGTCACCGAGGCCCGGGATCAGCTGGCTGCCGCCATTGTGGAGGCTGCCCGGGACGGCATGCGCCAGATCGACATCGTGCGAGTTACCGGCTACACCCGCGAGCGGGTGCGCCAGATCCTCCGCGCCCACGGCGTCACCCCGGACTAACCAGCCCGGCTGACGTGCGTGAAACCACGCGCACGTGAGGCATGCGCCTGGGCTGCCGCCCGGGAAATTTCCCGCGCGCCGTCGATCCGGCGGCGGGTCGGTCGTGTAGCTGGTGACGGGCCGGCGATGGGCTGGCCCCGCACGCGAGGAGACCGCGATGGGCGAGCTGGTTGTCGTTGAGAACGTGACGCTCGACGGGGTGATGCAGGCACCGGGCGGAGCCGACGAGGATACGTGGGGAGGCTTCCGGCACGGCGGATGGGCACACCCGTACGCCGACCACGTGATGGCCAAGACGATGGGCAAGGGCATGAGCGACGACGGCGTGATGCTGTTCGGCCGCCGTACCTACGAGCAGTTCCACGGCTTCTGGTCGAAGCAGACCGACGGCAATCCGTACACCGAGGTGCTCAACCGCAAGCACAAGTACGTCGCCTCGCGCACCTTGGCCGAGCCGCTGCCGTGGCGGAACTCCTCCCTGCTGACGGGCGACGTGACGCAGGCCGTGGCCGCGCTCAAGCGGGACGTCGAGGGCGACCTGGTCGTGCTCGGCAGCGGGGAGCTGGTGCGGTCACTGGCCAGAGCGGGCCTCGTCGACGTCTACACGCTGTCGATCCACCCGCTCGTGCTGGGTACCGGCCGGAAGCTGTTCGCCGAGGGGGAGGACGCGTACGGCACCTTGGAGCTGGTCGAGGCCGTGCCGACGACGACTGGCGTGATCATCGCGACGTACCGCCCGACCGCCTCGCTCGGCTCCTCGGGCTCGATTGCGCCCTGAGCGAGCCACCCACCGTCACGCCCGCTCGCGCAAGAGCGCGTCCCCGGTCCGGTAGAGCTCGACCAGCAGTGGGCGCAGCTCCGTACCGGCGCGGGTGAGGCGGTAGCAGGTACTCGGCGGGAAGGTGCGGGAGCGCTCGCGCTCGACCAGACCCTGTCGGGTCAGCGCGGCGAGCCGCTCGCTGAGCACCTTGGCGCTCAGGTCGGGCAGCGCTGCCTGAAGATCACCGAACGATCGGGGGCCGTGCATCAATTCCCGCAGCACCAGGGTGGCCCACCTGCCGCTCACCGCGGCCAGGGCGACCTCGACGGGGCAGTCGGGCTCCGGCCGGCGGGCCGCGCCTCGCTGGTCCGGCACCAGGTCACGGTCCCAGCCGCCGCTCACCGTTTGGTTACCTTCGCGAGCAGCACCTTGACTGTCGACATGTCTCACGACCTCAACACCCACTCCACGAGTGTCCCGCTCAGCGACAACGCTGCCCAGCACCCGTCGGTGTTCGCCCGCGCCTTCAACTCCGGGGACATCGCGGCGGTCGAGCAGGTCTACGAGCCCGGCGGCCTACTCGTCACCGTCCCCGGCCAGCCCGTCACCGGTGCCGCCCGGATTGCGGCCAATCAGCGCTTCCTCGATCTCGGGCTCCCGATCGAGGTGCGGCCCCGCCATGTCTACGTCGCCGACGACATCGCCCTGCTCATCGTCGACTGGACCATTGACGGCACCGATCGCGACGGCCGACCCGTGCACATTGAAGGCACCGCCACCGATGTCGCCCGCCGCGGCCCCGACGGCCGCTGGCGGTACATCATCGACAACCCGTTCGGCATCACCCGGCCGGAGACTCACCACGGTTAGCGGTGGAGCGGCGCAGGCTCGCGTAGCGAAGCATCGCGGTGAAAGGAAGTGCTGTGCGCCCGGCAGGATTCGAACCTGCGGCCCGTGGGACTGGAAGAAGATCGCGTACGTCCGGTCACGCGCAGCCCGTCCGTCGCTGCCGGCGAGCGTCGGCATCAGCGGGCGGTCTTGGCCGTACGGATGGCTGTATCGAGCCGCTACGGTGGCCGACGTGAAGGACGATGCGCCCGTAGTCGAGGTGGTGCCTTACGACCCGGCCTGGTCGGTGCGCTTCACGGTCGAACAACGGCTGTTGTCGGAGGCGCTGCCTGCGGCGCTGAGCGTCGAGCACTTTGGGTCCACCAGCATCCCCGGATTAGCGGCCAAGCCCATCATTGACATCCTGGCGGTAGTGCCTGAGGTTGAGGCGGTCGTCGCCGACCTCCGGCCACTTGAGCTGCTGGGATACGTCTATCGTCCGATGGCCTTCCCGGAGGACGATGATCACTTGTTCTTCGCGAAGGACACCGCCGGGAAGCGAAGCCACCACCTACACGTCTTCGGCGTCACGTCGCTGGTACCAGAAGCGAACCGAGTCTTCCGCGCCTACCTCGCGGCCAACCCCGACGCTGCCCGACGCTACGAGGCGGCAAAGAAACGTGCGGCCGAGTTGCAGCCGCACAGCCGGGCCCAGTACGGCGCCGCGAAGGAAGAAGTGATGACGCAGTTGTTGGCTGAGGCCCACCTGTGGAGGCGAGCGGCAAGGCACCAGTCGGCAGAGGCCTAGAACTGTCACAGCCAAGAAGCGGGATCGGGTGCCAGTGAGCTGCGGTGGTGGTGGTGCGCCCGGCAGGATTCGAACCTGCGGCCTTGGGATTAGAAGTCCCCTGCTCTATCCGCTGAGCTACGGGCGCATGCTGTGGTCGTCGCGCCAGAAGGGTACCGCCGCCCCCGGCGCGAGCGGTGGAACGGGTGCCCGGGAGGCCACGCCGCCGATCAGCGTCGCACGTGCTGCCGGCCGGTGGCACCCGGATTCCGGCCCGCCGCCCCCCACGGCGCCTCCGATCCGTACCCTCGGCCTGGTGCTGCTTGACCCGGATGTCGAGAACGAGGTCGCTTACGAGCTGTGCCAGCTCGTCGGCCGCGCCATCCTGCCGTTTCGCGGGATCGGCCAGGTCCCGGCGACCGCCGGCACCGCGTTCTTCTTCCGCGACTCCGCGGGGGAGTACCTGTTGACCGCCGACGCGCTCACCGACGCGCCGCTGGGCGAGCTTGGCCTGCGGGCGAGCCTGACCGAGCCCGCGGGGGCGGCCGGCGACGTCGTGCCGGCGCCGGAGTCCTGGCTGCACCGGACCGAACTCGGCGTCGCGATCCTGCCCACCGCCGGCCTGCACGAGGACGCCCGGCGGGCCGGCTGGCGGTGGCGGACCCAGCAGGTGGCCGAGAGCGTCGCGGCCGGCGCCGACGTGGTAGCCCGGATCGGCGCGGAGCCGGGGTCCGCGTTCGTGCTCGCCAACGGGGTCCGCGAGGACGGGTCCCGGCCGCTGGAGGTGGCGATCGAGCAGGTGGTGCGGTCCGGCGACGCCGTCCGGATCACCACGGAGCTGCCGCCGGGCTACGTCGGCGCACCGGTGTTCGGCGTGCAGGCCGACGCCGCCGGTGAGGTCGCGCTGCACTGTCTGGGCCTGGTCCTACCGGCCACCGTGGGTGGGCACCCGGTGGCGACCTTCGACCGGATCCGGGCCGCCATCCCGGCGGCACCCGGCCCCGCCTGAGCACACCCGGCCCGCCGGTCGGTCGCGCCCGGGCGGTCAGCCGCTCTGCGCGGCCGCGTCCGCCGGGTCCGGCTCGTCCGCCGGTCGCCGGCCGCCGGGCACGCCGGCGTCGGCGGGCGTCGGGCGTACGTCGGTCGGCCCGGCGCCGAGGAACGCCTCGGCCCAGCGGCCCACCTCGGCGAAGACCTGCTCCCGTACGGCCGGGCCGGAGAGTGTCAGGTCGTGCATGCCACCGTCGAAGCGGGCCACCGTGACGTGCCGGCCCAGCCGGGGCGCCCAGCGCACCATGTGCTCGACGTCCAGCACGGCGTCGGCGAGGGCGGCCGACTCGTGCCACCGGGTGCCCTTGAACGAGCGGGTCGAGCAGGCGAGCAGCACCGGCACCTGGATGTCCAGCCCGGCGCGCAGTTGCCGCTGGCCGGTGCGGATCGCGTTGAGCCAGCCGGCCCGGACCGGGAACCCGGCGAGCGGTTTCCACTCCAGCTCGTACTGCCACTCGCCGCGGTGGTCGGCGTGGATGGTCTCGCTGTAGACGGTGCCGAGCCCGAATGGCAGGACCCGGCGCGGCGCCCGGCGGCCCAGCCGCGCGGCGGCCGCGGCGATCGGCCGGCGCAGCAGCCAGGGCGCGTTCAGGTCGAAGAACGGGCTGTTCAGGAAGACCCCGTCGATGATCCCGGCGTCCCGCCGGGCGTGCGCCCAGAGCGGCATGACCAGCCCGCCCGTGGAGTGGCCCATGGCCAGCAGGGTGTCGTGCCCGTCGTCCGCGCGGATGATCTCCGCCGCGGCGTCCAGCTCCGGGAAGTAGTCGCCGACGTCCCGGCAGAAGTTCGGGGTCTGGTGCGGCAGCAGGCTGCGGCCGTGCTTGCGCAGGTCGAGGGCGTAGAAGTCCCATCCCCGCTCGGCGAAGAAGTGGCCGAGGTGGGCCTGGAAGAAGTAGTCGGTGAAGCCGTGCGTGTAGAGCACGGCGCGCCTGGTGGGGCGGTCGGCCCGGCGGCGGACCAGGGTGGCCACCACCGGCCCCTCGTCGTCGGTGCCCAGGTCGATCGTCTGCCGCTCGTACGGCGGGCCCAGCACGTCCGGTTCCACGTCGGTGACGGTACGCCCGGAAGCTACCCGGCGGTAGCCCTCCGGCGCTCCCGCGTCCCCGTCCGCCCGCACCCGGCGGACGGGGACGCGGCGCGTACGCCTCAGGCGGTCTCCGCGTCGGCGCACGCCGGGTCGACGTCGCCCGCCGGTTCCCCGGACCTCGGGCTCGGCTGGCCGATCTCCCGGACGTGCTTGTTGTGCCGCGGCTCCTGCTTCGTCTTCGCGTCGTTGAGCCGGCGCCGCAGGTCGTCGCGGGCGTCGTTCAGCGCGGCCCGCAGGTCCTCCTCGGCCGAGGTGGTGACGATCTTCTGCCGGCCGGCGATCCAGCACTCCAGGGTGACCTTCTGGCCCCGGGAGTCCCGGTCCTTCACCGACACCTCCAGCTCGGTGGCGTCCGCGTGGAAGGCGGCCAGCCGGGCGTCGAGGGTGGCGAACTGCTCGACGATCCAGTTCCGGTCGCCCTGGGAGAACCCGGCGCCGACCCGCAGGCACCCGGCCACCGTGGCGGGGTTCGCGACGGCGCTCATCGCCGCACCTGGCCGGGAACGCGAAGGGAACGGGTGGTGGTCGTCATCATGGCGCTGACCTTTCGTTCGACGTCGTGCTGTCGGCGGTGCGGTTGATCAAATCCATACCCCGCCGCGCTCCGTCCGGAACGCGACGCTTGTCGCACCTCGATCGTCCGGCCATGATCACCGCCGGCCCAGGGCCGGCCGGGCGTCGAACCCGGGCCGCTCGGCCCTTGATCGCCGGGCGCGGGGAGCGCCGGCCGACCCAGGCCCGCGCCGCGGCCGACCGCTGGTGCCCGCCGGTGTGCCCACGGTCACGGACGTCGGGCCGGGCGCGATCGACGCGGCCGTCTGCTCGGCCGGCATAGCACACCGGCTGCTTGATCGGGGCGTTGTCCACAGCCGGTCGGGCTGTCCACAGGCGGGCGGCACGAGCCGGCGCCGGGCGGACCGCCGGGCCAGGCTCGGCACGAGTCGACTCGCCATGCCAAGCCCGATCTCCCCTGGAGGGACGATGTTCGACACGTACGTCACGATCGTCGGCAACGTGCTGACCGCGCCCGAGTGGCGCCGCACCACCCAGAGCAACACCCTGGTGGCCAACTTCAAGGTCGCCTCGACCGCGCGCCGGCTCGACCGGGACAGCGGCCGCTGGGTCGACGGCAACAGCCTGCGGGTCCGCGTCAACTGCTGGCGCAAGCTCGCCGAGGGCGTGGCCGCCTCGGTGATGGTCGGCGACCCGGTGGTGGTGTGCGGCCGGCTCTACACCCGCGACTGGACCGACGACGCCGGCAACCATCGCACGCTGTACGAGCTGGAGGCGGTCGCGGTCGGGCACGACCTGTCCCGGGGCCGGGGCCGCTTCCTGCGTAACCGGCCCAGCCTGACCACCAGCACCGTCGAGGACGCCGAGGCGGAGCAGCGGGTGCACGGCGAGCCGACCGAGCCGGTGCCGACCGGCGAGGCGCCCGCCCGGCCGGACGAGCGCCCGCTCGACGACGACTTCGAGCTGTCCGGGTTCACCGCCTCCCGGCCCGGTCGCGGCCTGCCCACCGGCGCCGCCTTCGCCGGGCCGCTCGACCCCTTCGACGAGCGGGCGGACGACGATGACGACGGACTGGGCACCGGGCCGGCGGTCGGCGGTCGGCCGGGTGACGCCCGCAGCGTGGAGTTGACCGTCGACGGTCTGGCCGCCGGCCCGGGCGGCAGCCGGCAACTGGGCGTCGACGACGGCCCGGCCGGCGACACGGGCGGTACCGGGCCGCTGGGCGTCGACGACGACCCGGCCGTCGGTGCCGACGAGTTGGCGCCGCTGGGCGGCGAGGACGAGGCGCCGGACGGCGAGCTGGGGCCGGCGCCGGAGGCCCCGGCGACGACTCCGAGCGGGCGCGGCCGACGGGGTCGGGGTCGGGTGCCGCAGCCGGCGTGAGCGCGGGGCGCGGAGGTGTCCCGACGACGGGGGCGGGTGTGCCGGCGGTCCACCGCCGCCACCCCGCTTCGGCCACGCCTCCGCGCCGCCCGCTCAGCCCAGAACCGCACAACTTGCGGTACGTAGCGGTGTCCGGCGAGGTCGGATACCGCACCTTCCCGGGAGTCGGGAACCGCCCCGGCCCGGCGGCCCCGAGTTCGGCCGTCCCGAGCCGGGCGGGCCGAGTCCGGTCGTCCCGTGCCTGGTCAGCGTGGCCGTCCGAAGCCCGGCCGAGACCCGAGCATGGGCGTTCTGCGCGGCGGGAGCGTGCCGGGCGGGTGCGCGGGGCGGGGTGGGAGCGTGGGGCGGGGTGGGAGCGTGGGGCTGGTCTAGGCTGGCCGGCCGGAGGTGGTGACGGGTGCGGCAGGCTGCGCCGGTGGCGAACGCGGTGGGACTGGCCGCGGGGTACGCCCTGGACTCGCTCCTCGGTGACCCGCGGCGGTGGCACCCGGTGGCGGGCTTCGGCCGCGCGGCGGGCGCCCTGGAACGGCGGGTGTACCGACCCGACCGGCCGGCCGGCGCCGCGTTCACGGCGATGGCGGTCGGGGTGCCGGTGCTGCTCGGCACGGCCGCCACGATCGCCACCCGACGCCGGCCGGTGGCCCGGGCGGTGCTGGTCGCCGCCGGCACCTGGACCGTGCTCGGCGGGCGCACCCTGCGCCACGAGGCCACCGTGATGGGCCGGGCGCTGCGCGACGGCGACCTGCCGGCGGCCCGGCAACGGCTCGGCAACCTCTGCGGGCGGGACCCGTCCGCGCTCGACGAGCCGGAACTCGCCCGGGCCACGGTCGAGTCGGTCGCCGAGAATACCTCCGACGCGGTCGTCGCCCCGCTGCTGTGGGGCGCGGTCGCCGGGCTGCCCGGCCTGCTCGGCTACCGGGCGGCGAACACCCTCGACGCGATGGTCGGCCACCGCTCGCCGCGGTACGCCCGGTTCGGCACCCCGGCCGCCCGCCTCGACGACCTGCTCAACCTGGTGCCCGCCCGGGTGACCGGGCTGCTCACCGTCGCCCTGGCGCCAGCCGGGAACGGCGACCGGGACCGGGCCTGGCGGGTCTGGTGCCGGGACCGCAACGACCACCCGAGCCCGAACGCCGGGCAGTGCGAGGCGGCGATGGCCGGGGCGCTCGGCGTACGGCTGGGTGGGCGCAACGTCTACTTCGGGCGGTCGGAGGTGCGCCCGTTCCTCGGTGAGGGTCCCCGCCCCGAGGCCCGGCACCTGAGGCGGGCGGCCCGGATCTCCGGCGCGGTCGGGCTGGCCGCGCTGGGGCTGGCCGCCACGTATCCGGTGACCGTGGGCCGGCTGGTGAGCGCCGCCGGGCGCCGGGTGTTCGGCGGCGGGCGGGGGAGCGCCCGGTGAACGGGGGACTGCTGGTCGCCGGCACCACCTCGGACGCCGGCAAGAGCGTGCTCACCGCGGGCATCTGCCGGTGGCTGCACCGCCGGGGTGTCAAGGTGGCGCCGTTCAAGGCCCAGAACATGTCCAACAACTCGGCGGTGGTGGTCGGGGCGGACGGCCGGGGCGGCGAGATCGGTCGGGCGCAGGCGATGCAGGCCGCCGCCTGCGGCCTCGCCCCCGACCTGCGGTTCAACCCGGTGCTGCTCAAGCCCGGCAGCGACCTGGCCAGTCAGGTGGTGCTGCTCGGCGAGGCGGTGGACACGGTCACCGCTGGCAACTTCCGCCAGTTGCGTCCCCGGCTCGCCGAGACGGCGTACGCGGCGCTCGCCGAGCTGCGCGCCGCCTACGACGTGGTGGTCTGCGAGGGCGCGGGCAGCCCCGCCGAGATCAACCTGCGCGCCGGCGACTACGTCAACATGGGACTTGCCCGGCACGCCGGGCTGCCCACCATCGTGGTCGGCGACATCGACCGGGGCGGCGTCTTCGCCTCGATGTTCGGCACCCTGGCCCTGCTCGACCCGGCCGACCAGGCGTTGCTCGCCGGATTCGTGATCAACAAGTTCCGCGGTGACCTCGGGCTGCTCCAACCCGGGCTGGACATGCTGCACCGAGTCACCGGCCGCCCGACGTACGGGGTGCTGCCCTGGTCGCTCGACCTGTGGCTGGACGCGGAGGACTCGCTCGCGTACGGCCGGGTGCTCGGCCGGCCGGCCGGCCCGCACGGCACCGACTGGCTCGACGTGGCCGTGGTCCGGCTGCCCAGGATCAGCAACGCCACCGACGTGGAGGCGCTCGCCACCGAGCCGGGCGTACGGGTCCGGCTGACCGTCGAACCGGCCGAGCTGGCCGCCGCCGACCTGGTCGTGCTGCCCGGCTCGAAGTCGACAGTGGCCGACCTGGCCTGGCTGCGGGAGACCGGGCTCGCCGACGCCGTGCTGGCGCACGTGGCGGCGGGAAAGCCGCTGCTCGGCATCTGCGGCGGCTTCCAGATGCTGGCCCGGGCGATCCACGATTCGGTGGAGAGCCGGCGGGGCAGCGTGCCCGGCCTGGGCCTGCTGCCCGTCGAGATCACCTTCCACCCGCGCAAGACCGTCCGGCAGTCCACCGGCACCGCCGGCCCCGGCGTGCCGGTACGCGGCTACGAGATCCACCACGGCTACGTCTCGTCGGCCGACCCCACCCTGGCCCCGCTGCTGACCTGCGCGGACGGCACCGGGGAGGGAGCCGTCGCCGGGGCCGTGCACGGCACCCACTGGCACGGTGCGTTCGAGTCCGACGAGTTCCGCCGGCGCTTCCTCACCGAGGCCGCCCGGATGGCCGGCCGGCACGGCTTCCGGGTCGCGCCGGACACCTCGTTCGCCGCCGCCCGGGAACGGTCCCTGGACCTGCTCGGCGACCTGGTCGAGGAGCACCTGGACACCGACGCCCTCTGGCGGCTGGTCGAGACCGGGCCGCCGCCCGGCCTGCCCTTCATCCCGCCCGGCGCCCCGCCCGGCGTCGACCACTGACCTGTCGTCCGGCCCCTCGGCGGCCGGGCAGGCGTCGCGCGGACCCACACCAGCGCCGGCCGGCCGGCGTGCAGCGCCAGGCAGACCTCCGGAACACGGCCGGTGACGGCCAGCGGCGGTGCGCCGACCGGCGGCGATCACCGGCCTTCCGTCCCGGCCGGTGGCGAGACCGGCGGTGGCCAGCGAAGCAACGGCCGGCCGACGACGGCTGGCGTGGACGCCGGCGGGACACCGTGCGGGCGGCGGGATCGCTAGAGTGCGCCGGGTGTTCTTGAATCGTTCCGGAAAGTTGACTGATCGCTGCGCCGAGGTGGAGGCGGCCGTGCGGGCCCATGACAGCGCCCGGATGACCGAAGCCGTGCCGCGGTTGTGGGAGGCGGCCCAGCAGGCCACGCCCGCCGAGCTGGACGAGGCGCTGTCCCGCTGCGTCGCGCTCCTGCCCGAGCTGGGAGTCAGCGCGGGCGGGCAGTTCGCGGTGCTCTGCGGTGCGCTGGTGGAGCTGGGCGCCCGACCGGATCCGCTGATCAGCACCGTCGCCGACGGGTTGCTGGACGCCCTCACCGAGGCCGAGCGGTTCCGGGCCGCATGGGAACGGGTCCACCCCGACGAGGAACTGCCCGAGCCGGGTGACCCCACCGCGCTGGAGCCGGCGATCGCGGCGATGACCGCGGCCGGGGGCGACGAGGACGGCACCGTCCGGGCGGCGCTGGGCTGGCTCTCGGCCGGCAACTGGGCGATGCCGGCGACGACGCTGCTGCAGCACTCGACGGCCCTACGGGAGACGTTCCCGCACCGGGCGCGGCTGCGTGAGCTGGGCAGCGGGCTGGCCGACGCCCGTAGCGACCTGGACTGCATGCTCGGGCTGCTGCGACTGCTCGACGCCGAGCGGTTGCTCGTCCTGCACCGGGAGACCGGCCGCGGCTGGTGGGTCACCGTCGACGGCGTGGGCGACAACTTCCAGCTGCACACCCTGCTGGCCGGAGCGCTGGCGCAACCGGGCCGCATCGCCGGGCTCACCGTCGACCCGGCGTGGGTCGCGGTCGCCACCGACGCGCCGCCGGAGCGGTTCGGCGGCATGGTTACCGGCAGTTTCAACCTGGTGGACGGCCACGGCGCGTGGATCTGGAACGAGGGACTTCCTGCCGACATCCCGCTGCTGGACGGGGTCCGGGTCGTCGTGCTGGACCCGCCGTCCTACACCCGTAGCTGGGAGAACGTCCGCCGATACCCGACGGTGCCCGGCTCGCTGGTCGTGGACGGGGAACTCGGCCCCGCCGACGCGGCGGCCTGGCTGGCCAAGGTCGCGCCCGCCGGGAACCCGCTGGACGACTGACACCACCCGGCGGCGCGGCGGGGCTGCTCCGCAGCCGGGCGAGCCGGGCGCCTGGATCCCGCCCGGCGACGCGCAGCCCGCCGGGCTCGCCCAGTCGATCCGGTCCACGCCCCCGCGGGCCGTACCGGCGCCGGTCAGTAGCGGACGTCGGCCGGGCGATCGGACATCGGCAGCCCGGCGGCCAGCCAGGCCTGCACTCCGCCGATCATGTCGGTGGCCCGGTGCAGCCCCAACGCCCGCAGGCTCGCCACCGCCAGGCTGGAGCTGAAGCCGTGCTGGCAGGCCAGCACGACCCGCAGGTCGTACCCGGTGGCCTCGGGGATCCGCCAGGCGCTGGCCGGGTCCAGCCGCCACTCCAGCACGGTGCGGTCGACGACGATGGCGCCAGGTAGCTCGCCCTGTTCCTGCCGCTGCCGTTCGGTGCGGGTGTCGATCAGCAACGCCCCGGTGCGGACCGCATCGACGGTCTGGTGCGGGGTCAGCCGGCGTACCCCGGCGCGGGCCTGTTCCAGCAGGGCGTCGACGCCCGGACTCATCACGCTGTGGGACACCAGCCGATCATCCCGTCCCGTCCCGGTGTCCGGCCGGGGAACGGCCCTGGTCCGTGCCACGACCGCCCGAACGGGCGACCGCACCGCGTCCGCGCCGGCCGGGGCGCGCCGGACGCCGGCACCCGTCCGAACCGGCCCGTGGCCGGGTGGGCCGGTTACCGTCGGCGGGTGGTGGTCGTGGTCGAGGCGTACGTCCAACTGGCCCGCCGGGTGCTGGCCGCGCCGGCGCGGTTGGGGCGGACCCGGCTGGTGGCCGTCGACGGGCCCAGCGGCGCGGGCAAGAGCGTCTTCGCGGCGCGCCTCGCGGACGCGCTCGCCGGGCTGCCCGGTGGTGGGCGGCCGCCCGTGGTACACACCGACGACCTGCTCGACGGCTGGGCCGACCAGTTCACCTTCTGGCCCCGGCTGGAGGCGTGCGTGCTGGCGCCGCTGCGCGCCGGGCGGCCGGGCGCCTACCAGCGGTACAGCTGGGTGCGGCGGCGATTCCTGCCGCGCCCGGTGCCGGTGCCGGTGACGCCGGTGCTGCTCGTCGAGGGGGTGAGCGCGGCCCGGGCCGCAGCGCGGCCGGACCTCACCCTCGCCGTCTACGTCACCGCCCCGGCGCCGCTGCGGCTCGCCCGCGCGGTCGAGCGGGACGGCGCGCAGATCCTGCCGGAGCTGCGGCGCTGGCACGCCGGCGAGCGGGCGCACTTCGCCGCCGACCGCACCCGGGCGCGCGCCGACGTGGTGGTGGACGGGGCGCCGGGGCTGCCGCACGACGCCGACCGCTACTACCTGCGGCTGCCCTGACCAGCGCTGCTGCCGCCTCGGGCGGTGCGGCCCGGTAAGGCCGGCATACGATGCCGGTCATGACCACACCGACCATGTCCGAGTCCGACCTGCGGGCCGCCGTCGAGCGGGAACTGCCCGGCGTCCGCGCCGACCTGGAGCGCCTCGTGCGCATCCCCGGCATCGCGTTCGAGGGTTTCGACCACTCGCACGTCGAGCGTTCCGCCGAGGCGGTGGCCGAGCTGCTGCGCGGCTGCGGCCTCGACGTGAAGATCGTGCGCTCCGGCGGGCAACCGGCGGTGATCGGGAAGAAGGCGGCCCCGCCCGGTGCGCCGACGGTGCTGCTCTACGCCCACCACGACGTGCAGCCGGTCGGCGACCTGTCGCTGTGGGAGTCCGACCCGTTCGAGCCGGTGGAGCGGGACGGCCGGCTCTACGGCCGCGGCGCCGCCGACGACAAGGCCGGCATCATGGCGCACGTGGCGGCGCTGCGCGCGTTCGGCGACGCCCTCCCGGTCGGCGTGGTGCTCTTCATCGAGGGCGAGGAGGAGTACGGCTCCGACTCGCTGGAGCGGCTGCTCGCCGAGCACCGCGACGAGATCACCTCGGACGTGATCGTGATCGCCGACTCCGGCAACTGGGACATCGGCGTGCCGGCGCTGACCACCTCGCTGCGCGGCATCGTGAACTGCTTCGTCGAGGTGCGCACGCTCGACCACGCGGTGCACAGCGGGATGTTCGGCGGCGCCGTGCCGGACGCCCTCACCACCCTGGTGCGGCTGCTGGCCACCCTGCACACCGACGCCGGCGACGTCGCCGTGGAGGGCCTCGTCGGGCGGGAGGGCGCCACCGTCGACTACCCGGAGGAACGGTTCCGCGCCGAGGCCGGGATGGCCGAGGGCGTGTCGTTCATCGGCACCGGCCGGATCACCGACCGGCTCTGGACCAAGCCGGCCCTGGCCGTGCTGGGCATCGACGCGCCGGCCACCGGTGAGGCGCCGAACGCCCTGGTGCCGGCGGCCAAGGCCAAGCTCAGCGTCCGGCTCGCGCCGGGCGACGACCCCAAGCGGGCGTACGCGGCGCTGCGCACCCACCTGGAGAAGCACGTGCCGTGGGGGGCGCGGGTGGAGGTCAGCTTCGAGCACGACGGCTTCCCGTGCGTCATCGACGCCGCCGGCCCGATGTTCGACGCCGCGCGGTCGGCGTTCCGCACCGCCTGGGACGGCACCGACCCGGTGGACATCGGCGTGGGCGGGTCGATCCCGTTCATCGCCACCTTCCAGGAGATGTTCCCGCAGGCCGCGATCCTGGTGACCGGGGTGGAGGACCCGCACGCCCGGGCGCACGGCCCGAACGAGAGCCTGCACCTGGGCGAGTTCGCGCGGGTCTGCCTGGCCGAGACCCTGCTGCTGGCCAAGGTGGCCGAGGCGGGCACGAAGGGCCGGTAGGCGTCGGAACCGTAACTTCCCGATGGATGTGGGAGTTTGCGGTGTGTCGGGCGCCGGGCTGTTATAGCCTTTCGAACATGAGTACGAACGAGGTGATGGCCCGGCTGGGGGCCGCCGTCAGCGCTCTGGGGGACGTCGACGTCTCCGCGTGGCCCGAGGACACGCTCAAGGAACAGCTCGGCGAGCTCTCCGCCGCCCTGGTTGCGCTGGACGCGGTGCTCTCCCGGGTCGCCGACGAGGTCCGCGCCCGCGGCCTGCGCATCGAGGAGCCCGTCTCGGCCTGACCGGCGTACGGTTCGCGCGGCGGGTGCCCGGAATCGTGGCCGGCGTGGCGAGTGGTCCTGGGGGGCCGCGCCGGCCCGGGCACGGCAATGCCGCGGTGGTGTCGGGGGTGGCTGGCAGGATGAACCCGTGCGGTTCATCGACCTGGCAGCCACCTCCGCCGCCGTCGGCGCCACCAGCGGCCGGCGCGCCAAGGTGGAGCTGCTCGCCGACGCGCTGCGCCGGCTCGACCCGGCGGAGATCGCGGCCGGCGCCGGCTGGCTCGCCGGCGAGCTGCGCCAGCGGCAGACCGGGGTGGGCTGGGCGAGCCTGCGCGACCTGCCGCCGGCCGCCGAGCAGTCCACGCTGACGGTGGCCGCGGTCGACGCGGCGATTGACGAGATCGCCGCGGTGCACGGGCCCGGCTCGCAGGCCCGCCGTCGGGCGCTGCTCGGGGCGCTGTTCGGCGCCGCCACCGCCGACGAGCAACGCCTGCTCACCGCGCTGTTCAGCGGCGAACTGCGGCAGGGTGCCCAGGCTGGGCTGCTCGCCGACGCCGTGGCCAGGGCGGCCGGCGTGCCGCTCACCGCCGTCCGCCGGGCCCTGCTGCTCGCCGGTGACCTGCGGGCCGTGGCGGTGGCCGCGCTCACCGGCGGCG
The DNA here is from genome assembly GCF_011759515.1 of Micromonospora sp. CNZ280. Taxonomy (NCBI): domain Bacteria; kingdom Bacillati; phylum Actinomycetota; class Actinomycetes; order Micromonosporales; family Micromonosporaceae; genus Micromonospora; species Micromonospora sp. CNZ280. The sequence continues at coordinate 726,887 of NZ_JAAOYP010000001.1, read as the reverse complement.
CCGCCGCGCTGGCCGGCTTCGGTCTGCGGGTCGGGCGCCCGCTGGCACCGATGCTGGCGCAGAGCGCGCCGTCGGTCGACGAGGCGCTCGCCGCCACCGGCACCCCGGCCGTGGTCGACGTCAAGCTCGACGGCATCCGGATCCAGGTGCACCGCTCCGGGTCGGAGATCGCCGTCTTCACCCGCAGCCTCGACGACATCACCACCCGGGTGCCCGAGGTGGTCGCCGCCGTACGCGCGCTGCCCGGCCGCGAGCTGGTGCTCGACGGCGAGGCCATCGGGCTGGACGCGACCGGGCGGCCGCTGCCGTTCCAGGAGACCGCCAGCCGGGCCGCCCGGCGCACCACCCCGAGCACCACCGGCCGCGCACCGGTCGCCCCGGCGGTGCTCGCCGCCGCCGAGGCCACCGGCCAGACGGTGCTCACGCCGTACTTCTTCGACCTGCTGCACCTCGACGGCGAGGATCTGATCGACCTGCCCGGCCGGGAGCGGTGGGCGGCGCTGGCCGGCGCGGTCGACGCGTCGCTGCTGGTCGGGCGGATGGCGGTGGACGGGCCGGAGCAGGCCGGCGCGGCGTTCGCCGCCGCGGTCGACGCCGGCCAGGAGGGCGTCGTGGTCAAGTCGCCCGAGGCACCGTACGACGCCGGCCGGCGGGGCTCCGCCTGGGTGAAGGTGAAGCCCCGGCACACCCTCGACCTGGTGGTGCTCGCGGTGGAGTGGGGCAGCGGCCGGCGTACCGGCTGGCTGTCGAACCTGCACCTCGGCGCCCGCGACCCGCGCACCGGCGAGTTCGTGATGCTCGGCAAGACGTTCAAGGGGCTCACCGACGAGCTGCTGCGCTGGCAGACCGAGCGCTTCCTCGACCTCGCGGTGGAGAAGGGCGACTGGGTGGTGCGGGTCCGCCCCGAGCAGGTGGTGGAGATCGCCTTCGACGGGGTGCAGACCAGCTCCCGCTATCCGGGTGGGATGGCCCTGCGCTTCGCCCGGGTGGTGCGCTACCGCGACGACAAGACCGCCGCCGAGGCCGACACCATCGACGCGGTACGCGCCATCCACGCCGGCCGCCCCACCGGCTGACCACCGCCCCGGCCCGCCGGAGCGCCGGTCACCCTCAGGCCGGGGTGCTCGGGGCAGGCTCGGCGGCCCGGTCGACCGGCCGCTGCGGCGTCCCCCCGGACAACCGGCGGGCCTCCCGGCGGGCCGCCCAGCCGTAGCCGAACAGCGTCATCCCGGCGAAGAGCCACCACTGCACGACGTAGCCGAAGTTCTGCCAGTTGTTGGCGTGCCCGACCGGCACCGCGGTGAAGGCCGGGTCGGCCGCCGGCGTCTGCTCGTCCAGCAGCAGGTACGCCCCGTGCACCGGGTAGGGCAGCTCGCGGGCGAGCTGCGGGACGCCGATCCGCCGGGTCTCCAGCCGGCCCTCGCGCCGGGACACCCCGACCGACCCGCTCTCGGTCTCGTGCACCCGACCCACCACGGTGACCTCGCCGGTCGGGGCGGCCGGCACCTGCGGCTGGGCGGTGGCGCCACCCGGGGCCGGCGGGATCCACCCCCGGTCCACCAGCACCGCCGTGCCGTCGGCCAGCACCAGCGGGGTGAGCACCTCGAAGCCGACCCGGTTCTCCGCCGTCCGGCCGCGGACCAGGACCACGTTCGCGGTGTCGTACCGGCCGGTCACGGTGACCCGGGTCCAGACCTTCTCCTCGGCGGGCGCGGGGCCGGCCGTGCCGCTGCCGCCGGTGGGGGCGGGCACCGCCTCCCGCAGCGGCACCGGGGCCATCCGCAGGCCGGCGTCGATCCGCTCGTTGACCTCGGTGCGACCCCGGTAGCGGTCCAGCTGCCAGTTGCCGAGCAGCACCATCACCGTCGCGGCGACCAGGGTCAGCGCGAGGATGCCCAGCCAGCGCGGCGTCAGCAGGAACCGGTACACCCCCACGAGGCTACCCGTATGACCCGGGCCACTGCGCCGGACCGGGTGTCGTCGTCAGCGGCGCCCGCCGCGACCCGCCCGCTTCGCGGCGCTCGCCCGGCGGTCGGTTCGGCTATCGTCACGCGGGCGGACCGCGGCTGCGGTCCGTAACCGCGTACCCGCCGCCGCGAGGGAGTCGATGATGACCGTCGTGCCGCGCCTGGTGCTCAGCGCGCCGTCCTCCGGGCACGGCAAGAACGCGCTGGCGATCGGGTTGCTCGCCGCGCTCGCCGACCGGGGCGACCACGTCGCCGGGTTCAAGATCGGCCCCGACCAGGTCGACGCGGCCTACCTCGGGCTCGCCGCCGGGCGGCCCGGGCGCAACCTGGATCCCCGGCTGGTCGGCGCGGACCGGATCGCCCCCCTGCTCGGGCACGGCGCCGCCGGGGCCGCGCTCGCCCTGGTGCAGGGCAGCATGGGCCTCTACGACAGCCTCGCCGGCCGTCCCGAGACCGAGTCGACGGCGGCCGTCGCGATCGCGCTGCGCAGCCCGGTCGTGCTGGTGGTCGACGTGGCCGCCACCGGGCAGTCGGTGGCCGCGCTGGTGCACGGCTTCCGGTCGTACGACGAGCAGATCTGGCTGGGCGGGGTGATCCTCAACCGGGTCGCCTCGGCCCGGCACGAGGCGCTGCTGCGTGAGGCGCTCGACGACATCGGCGTGCCGGTCTACGGCGCGCTGCGCCGGCAGGATCTGCCGCCGGTGCTGCCGGCGCGCCGCCTGGGCGCCGTGCCGGCGCTCGCCGGCTCCGGCGAGGCGACCCGGGCGGTGCGCCGGCTCGGCGAGGCGGTCGCCGCCACCGTCGACCTGGACCGGCTGCTCGGGCTGGCCCGCTCCGCTCCGCCGCTGCCCGCCGAGCCCTGGTCGCCGGCGCCGGGCGGGGAGCCGCCGGCGGGGGACCGTCCGGTGGTGGCGCTGGCCGGCGGGCCGGGCGGCAGCTACAGCCACGCCGAGACCGCCGAGCTGCTGCGGGCGGCCGGGGCCGAGGTGGTCACTGTCGATCCGTTGCGCGACGAGGCGCTGCCGGCCGGCAGCCGGGCGCTGGTCGTCGGCGGCGGCCTGCCCGAGTCGTACGCCGAGCGGCTCTCCGCCAACCGCCGGCTCTGCATAGCGGTCGCCGAGCTGGCCCGCACCGGCCGGCCGGTGGTCGCCGAGGGCGCCGGCCTGCTCTGGCTGGCCCGGGAGCTGGACGGGCTGCCGATGTGCGGGGTGCTCGACGCGGTCGGCGCGAGCCGGGAGGGCATGGTCGTCGGCTACCGGGAGGCGACCGCGGTGACCGGCACCGTCGTCGCGCCGGCGGGCGCCGTGGTGGCCGGGCACAAGGCGCACCGGGCGGTGCTCACCCCGCGGGCCGGGCAGCGCCCGGTCTGGAGCTGGTTGGGCGGGTCGCCGGAGGGCTTCGTCTGGCGGGGCGTGCACGCCTCGCAGCTGGTGGTGCACTGGGCCGCGGACCCGGAGATCGCCGCCCGGCTGGTGGCCGCGGCGGCGGCGGAGCCGGCGGTCGAGGAGGCGCGGCCCGGCGGAGTGCCGGCGTGATCGGTCAGGTGGCGATCCGCCGGTTCCCGGCGCTGACCGTCTCCACCCCGCGTACCGAGGTGCGCCCGCTGGTGGCGGCGGACGCGCCGGCGGCCGAGGAGGTCTTCGCCGACAAGCAGACCCAGCGCTGGCTGCCGCTGGCCGACGCCACCGGCCAGATCGACGGCCACGCCTGGTGCACGGACCTGGCCCGGCAGCGGCGGGACGCCGGCGACGGCGACCACTACGGGGTGGTCCGCCGGGAGGACGACCGGGTGGTGGGCTGCCTCTGGACCCGGCGCACCGACTGGGGCGCCCGGTGCACCGAGATCTCCTACGCGATGGCGCCGCACGCCCGCGGGTTCGGGCTGGCCGCCGAGGCGGTCGACGCGCTGGCCATCGCGCTGATCCTGGAGCACGGCTTCCAGCGCGTCGAGCTGCGGGTGGCGCCGGGCAACCTGGCGTCGCGCCGGGTGGCGGAGAAGGCCGGCTTCAGCTACGAGGGCCTGCTCCGCAACGCCGGCTACGCCCGTGGCGGCCGGGTCGACCTGGAGGTCTGGTCCTTCGTGACCGCCGATCTCCACTGACCCCCTCCGGCCGCCATGCCCGGCGGACGGCCCCGGACCCCTGGTCGACCCGCCCCGGATCAGCCGACCATGCGGTCGGAGGGTGGGGTGAACTGTCGGGTGGGCTTGCCCTTGAGGGCGTCGCGGAGGGTCTCCGCGACCGCGGCGATCGGGATCTGGGACTGGCCGTCGCCGACCGCGTTGAACGGGTTGTCCGGGTCCGAGATGAAGCTCGCCGCCGCCAGCTCCGGGGTGTAGCCGACGAACCAGGCGGACCGGGTGCTGTCCGTGGTACCCGTCTTGCCGGCCACCGGCCGCCCGACCGTGCCCCGCACGCTGTCCGCGGTCGACCAGCCGCCGCAGCTTCCGCGCGCCGGGGTGTCCCCGGTGGGGCAGCGGGCGGCGTCGGTGGCGGCCCGGGCCGCGTCCGCGTTCACCACCTGCCGGCAGCGCGGCTTCGCGACCTCGCGCTCGATCCCACCGGCGGTCCGGTACGTGGTCGGCGTGCCGTCCCGGTTGTGGATCGACTGCACCGGGATCGCCTCGCAGTACCGCCCGTCCGCGGCGATGGCCGCGTACGCGTTGGCCATCTCCAGCGGGGTGGCGTCGGAGACGCCCAGGGTGAACGCGCCCCACTGCTTCGCCTTCGCCGGGGAGGCGTGCTCCCGGTCCACGTCGGTACGCCAGCGCAGCCCGAGCTGCTCAGCCAGGCGGACCGCCTTGTCCGCGCCGACCTGCTCCTCCAGCCAGACGAAGTACGTGTTCACCGACTTGCCGAAGCCGGACCACATGGTCTGGGTACCGGACATCGCGCCGCTGGCGTTGGACGGCGACCAGCCGTTGTAGACCTCCGAGCGGTACCGGTGCGGGGCGTTGAACGAGGTGGACAGCGGCATGCCCGAGTTCAGCGCGGCCAGCATCGGGAACATCTTGAACGTCGATCCGGCCTGGTAGCCCGGCAGGTCGCCGCCGCCCAGCAGGGGCGCCACCGTGTTCGGGTAGTTCGCCTTCGTCGTCGGGTCGGCCTCCGGGTTGGAGCTGGGCGGGTTCTCGGCCAGGTCCAGGGAGTAGGTCCGGTTCACCGCCATCGCCTTCACCCGCCCGGTGCCCGGCTCGGAGACCACGATGCCGTTGGCGAACGGGCTGCCGGTGCCCTCCTTCGCGCCGACGTTCTTCTCAGCCGCCTCCTGGATCTTCGGGTCCAGGCTGAGCACGATCCGGTAGCCGCCCCGGCGCAGCTTGTCCATCCGCTCCAGCCGGTTGTCCCCGAACGCGGGCTGCGCGCTCCACCAGTTCTTCAGGTAGTCGCAGGCGAAGCCCCAGCTGTTCCACTTCTCCGGGATCGAGGCGCAGTCGTTCGGCGGGTAGCTCAGCTTGAGCCGGATCGGCTCGCTCTTGGCCTGCGCCGCGTCGTTCGGCGAGAGGTAGCCGAGCTGGGCCATCCGGTCCAGCACGTAGTTGCGCCGGGCGGTGGCGTCCTTCTGGTCCGAGCTGGCCGGGTCGTACTCGGACGGGGACTTGACCAGGCCGGCGAGGGTGGCCGCCTCGACCGGGGTGAGGTCCTTCGGGGTCTTGGAGAAGAAGATCTCGCTGGCCGCGTAGATGCCGTACGCGCGGTGGCCGAAGTACGCCGAGTTGAGGTAGCGCTCCAGGATCTCCTCCTTGCTCAGCTCCTTCTCCAGGTCGAGCGCCATCCGCATCTCGCGGACCTTGCGCAGGCTGGTCTGCTGGGTGGCCTCCTGGACCTCCTTCGGGGTCTTCGCGCTGTCCCGCAGGGCCATCCGCACGTACTGCATGGTCAGCGTGGAGGCGCCCTGGGAGACGCCGCTGGAGCGGGCGTTGGCCACGAAGGCGCGGGCGACGCCCTTCGGGTCGACGCCGTGGTGCTGGTAGAAGCGCGAGTCCTCGGCCGCGACGATCGCCTGCTGGATGTTCGGCGACATGTCCGACAGCTTGGTGTACTGCCGGTACTCCTCGTAGAACATCGTCAGCACGGTCCGGCCGTCCGGTGCGTACAGGTACGACGTCTCGGCGGGCAACGCGGTGGTCAGGATCTTGGTCTTGTGCTCCAGCGCGTGCGCGGTGACCTTGGCGCCGATGCCGGTGGCGGCGGCAACCGGATAGGCCACGGCGGCGATCACGATGCCGGCGATCAGCCCGGCGCGGAGGAGAGGAAGGAGACGACCAGCGGAAGCAAGGGGTCGGTTGCTCACACGGTCAAGGTATGACATTTCCGATTCATTCATGAGAAGTATTCATGAACGCCGTGGGTGGTGACGCGTCTTACCCCGGGACACGCTGTCCCGCCGGCCGCCTTCCCGGCAGGATCGCGGTCATGCGCGGTCAGCCGATCGGGGCGCCCACCGGCGTCGGGCCCGACCCCGCCCACGAGCCCGACCTCGCCCACCACGGCGACGCGGAGGTGGGCGAGGGCCTGGTCGACCTCGCCGTCAACGTCCGCCGCGCCCCGATGCCGGCCTGGCTGGCCGGGCCGATCACCGCGTCCCTGGCCGACCTCGCCCGGTATCCCGACCCGACGCCCGCCCGGGCAGCCGTCGCCGCCCGGCACGGCCGGCCCCCGGCGGAGGTGCTGCTCACCGCCGGCGCGGCCGAGGGCTTCGTGCTGCTCGCCCAGGCGCTGCGCGGGGTACGCCGACCGGTGGTGGTGCATCCCCAGTTCACCGAACCGGAGGCCGCGCTCCGGGCCGCCGGTCACCGGGTCGAACGGGTGCTGCTCGACCCCGCCGACGGCTTCCGGCTGGACCCGGCCCGGGTGCCCGCGGACGCCGACCTCGTCATGATCGGCAACCCGACCAACCCGACCTCGGTGTTGCACCCCGCCGCCGACCTGGCCGCGCTGGCCCGTCCGGGTCGGGTGCTGGTGGTCGACGAGGCGTTCGCCGACACCACCGCCGCGCCCGGCGTACCCGGCGAGCCGGAGTCCCTGGCCGCCCGGCGGGACCTGCCCGGCCTGCTGGTGGTGCGCAGCCTCACCAAGACCTGGGGACTGGCCGGGCTGCGCATCGGCTACCTGCTCGGCGCCGCACCGCTGCTCGACCGGCTGGCCGCCGTGCAGCCGCTCTGGGCGGTCTCCACGCCCGCGCTGGCCGCTGCCGCCGCCTGCGCCGACCCCGTCGCGGTGCAGGCCGAGCGCGCGATCGCCGCCCGGCTCGCGGCCGACCGCGACCACCTGGTCGCCCGCCTGTCGGCCCTGCCGGGGGTACGCGTCGCCGGCCGCCCGGCCAGCGCCTTCGTGCTGGTCCGGCTCCCCGGCGCCGCTGCCGTACGGGCCGCCCTGCGCGAGCGCGGCTGGGCGGTACGCCGGGGCGACACCTTCCCCGGCCTCGGCCCCGACTGGCTGCGGATCGCCGTCCGCGACCCGGGCACCACCGACGCGTTCACCGCAGTACTGGCGCAGATCCTGGAGGCATGATGCTGGAGACCACGATCGCGGCGACCCGGCCGCTGGACGAGCCGGCAATGGCCGCCGCCCGGGAACTGCAGGGCCGGCTGACCAAGCCCGCCGGTTCGCTCGGCGCCCTGGAGGAACTCTCGGTACGCCTCGCCGGCCTGGCCGGGGCCTGCCCGCCGCCGCTGCCCGAGCCGGCCGCGGTGGCGATCTTCGCCGGCGACCACGGCGTACACGCCCAACGGGTGACCCCCTGGCCGCAGGAGGTCACCGCCCAGATGATCGGCAACTTCCTGGCCGGCGGCGCGGTGGTGAACGCGTTCGCCCGGCAGGCCGGCGCCACGGTCACCGTGGTCGACGTCGGTGTGGCCACCCCGGTGCCCGCCGCCCCGGCGAGCGACGCCGGCGCACCCCGGCTGGTGGCGGCGAACGTCCGGGCCGGCACCCGGGACCTGGCGGTGACCGCCGCGCTCACCCGGGACGAGGCCCGGACCGCGGTGGAGATCGGTATCCGGGTGGCCGGCGACCTGATCGACGCCGGGGCGGGCATCCTGCTCACCGGCGACATGGGCATCGGCAACACCACCCCGGCCGCCGCGCTGATCGCCGCGTTCACCGGCATCGACCCGGCGGAGACGACCGGCCGGGGAACCGGCGTGGACGACCCGACGTACCAGCGCAAGATCGGCGTGGTGCGGGACGCGCTGCGCCGGCACCGGCCGGACCCGGCCGACCCGCTGGGCGTGCTGGCCGCGGTCGGCGGCCTGGAGCACGCCGCCCTCGCCGGGCTGATCCTCGGCGCCGCCGCCCGCCGCACCCCGGTGCTGCTGGACGGGGTGATCGCGGTCTCCGCCGCGCTCGCCGCCGCCGCCTTCGCGCCGGACGCCACCGGGGCGATGGTCGCGGGCCACCGCTCCGCCGAGCCGGGCGCCACGGTCGCGCTGCGCCGGCTCGGCCTCGACCCGCTGATCGACCTCGGGCTGCGCCTCGGCGAGGGCACCGGCGCGCTGCTCGCGCTGCCGGTGGTCACCGGTGCGGTCCGGGTGCTGCACGAGGTGGCCACCTTCGACTCGGCCGGGGTGGCCGAGAAGTGACCGCGCTCGGCAGCGTGCCGCCGCGCGCCACCGCCGGGAAACGGGGCGGGGTGCGGTGAGCGGCAATCCGTACCCGCTCGGGCTGCGGCTGGCCGGGCGGCGGGTGGTGGTGGTGGGCGGCGGAGCCGTGGCCACCCGGCGGGTGCCGGCCCTGCTCGACGCCGGCGCGGACGTCCTGCTGGTCGCCCCGGAGCTGACCCCGGCGCTACGGGCGCACGCCGACGCCGGCCGGCTGCACTGGGAGTCGCGCCGGTTCCTCCCCGACGACCTGGACGGGGCCTGGCTGGTCCAGGTCGCGATCGACGACCCGATCGCCGCCGCGTCGGTCAGCGCGGCCGCTGCCGAGCGGCGCATCTTCTGCGTACGCGCCGATGACCGGGCGGCCGCCACCGCGTGGACCCCGGCGGTGACCCGGCACGGCCCGGTCACCGTGGCCGTGCTCGGCGGCGGTGACCCGCGCCGGGCGATGAGCGTGCGGGACGCGGTGCGCGACCTGCTCACCGCCCGGATCGAAGCGGCACCGACCGGGGCCCCGGCCGGCGGCGCCGCCGGCCGGGTCGCGCTGGTCGGCGCCGGGCCGGGCGACCCGGAGCTGATCACGGTCAAGGGCTGGCGGCTGCTCACCGCGGCAGACGTGGTGGTCGCCGACCGGCTGGTCCCCGGGCTGCTCCTCGACGAGCTGCGCGCCGACGTGGAGCTGGTCGACGCCTCGAAGATCCCGTACGGGCCGGCCCGCGCGCAGGAGGAGATCAACCGGATCCTGGTGGACCGGGCGCTGGCCGGGAGGTTCGTGGTCCGGCTCAAGGGCGGCGACCCGTACGTCTTCGGCCGGGGTGGGGAGGAGTTGCTCGCCTGCGCGGCGGCCGGCGTGCCGGTGACCGTGGTGCCGGGGGTGACCAGCTCGATCGCCGCCCCGGCGGTGGCCGGCATCCCGGTCACCCACCGGGCGGTGGCGCACGAGTTCACCGTGGTCTCCGGGCACGTCGCGCCGGACTCGCCGGCCTCGCTGGTGCGCTGGGAGCACCTGGCCGGGCTGCGCGGCACCCTGGTGATCCTGATGGGTCTGAAGAACCTGGCCGAGATCACCGCGACGCTGGTCGCGCACGGCCGGCCCGCGGAGACGCCCGCCGCGGTGGTCCAGGAGGCCACCACCGGGGCCCAGCGGGTGCTCCGGTCGACGCTCGCCTCGGTCGCGGCGGACGTGGTCGCCGCGGGGCTGCGGCCGCCGGCCGTGGTGGTGGTCGGCGACGTGGTGCCGGTGCTCTCGTCCGGGGCCGTCGTGGGCCCCGACGACTGAGCACGGCGGTTACCGGAGACGCCGACGGCGGCCGGAGAACCAGGTCTCCGGCCGCCGACGGGTGGGACCGTCAGGTCACTGCTTGAGCATGTTGTCCAGCAGGAGGGCGCAGCGGACCACGCCGAGGTGGCTGTAGGCCTGCGGGTGGTTGCCCAGCCCGCGTTCGGCCAGCGGGTCGTACTGCTCGGGGAGCAGCCCGGTCGGCCCGGCGGTGTCGATCATCTGGGCGAACAGTTCCTCGGCGTCGTCCCGCCGGCCGGTGCGCAGGTACGCCTCGACCAGCCAGGCGGTGCAGATGTGGAAGCCACCCTCGCGACCGGGCAGGCCGTCGTCCCAGTGGTACCGGTAGACCACCGGGCCGCTGCGCAGGTCGGCCTCGATCTTGAGCACCGTGGAGAGGAAGCGCGGGTCGTCACCCGGCAGCAGGCCGGACAGGCCGATCCAGAGCGACGAGGCGTCCATGTCCTCGTCGCCGTACGCGACGCTGTACGCCTCGGCGTGCTCGTGCCAGCCGTACTCCAGCACGTTGGCGCCGATCCGGTCGCGCAGCTCCACCCACTCGGGCCGGTCGTCGCCGCCGTGCTGGCGGACCACGTGCAGCGCCCGGTCGACGGTCATCCAGCACATCGTCTTGGAGAAGATGTGGTGCCGCGGCGGGAGACGGGCCTCCCAGATGCCGTGGTCGGGCTCGTGCCAGCGGCGGCGGACCGCCTCGACCATGTTCTCCAGCACCCGCCACTCGTCCTCGCGGACCGAGCCGCGGGCGTCGGCGACGGCGGCGATCAGGTCGGCCACCGGGCCGAAGACGTCCAGCTGGAGCTGGTGGTTGGCCAGGTTGCCGACCCGCACCGGCCGGGAGCCGGCATAGCCGGGCAGGGTGTCGATGACCGCCTCGGCACCCAGCTCGTAGCCGTCCACGGTGTAGAGCGGGTGCAGCCGCTCAGGGTGCCCGCCGGTGCGCTCGACGACGCCGTCGATCCACCGGAGCAGCCCCTCGGCCTCCTCGGTCGAGCCGAGGTCGACCAGCGCCCGGGCGGTCAGCGCCGCGTCGCGCAGCCAGCAGTACCGGTAGTCCCAGTTGCGGACGCCGCCCAGCTCCTCGGGCAGGGAGGTGGTGGCCGCGGCCAGGATCGAACCGGTCGCCTGGTGGCAGAGCCCGCGCAGGGTCAGCGCGCTGCGGGCGACCAGGTCCCGCGCGGTGCTCGGCAGCCGCAGCGAGGCCACCCAGTCCTTCCACGGCTGCTCGGCCGCGGCCTGCCGCTCGTGGATCGGCAGCCGGTGGTGCTCCAGGCTCTGCGTGCCGAAGCGCATCTCCAGCACCACCTGCCCGCCGGCCGCGCGCAGGTCGACGACCGCCTTCGCGGTCTCGTAGACGCCGTCGCCGGTCACCTCCCACTCGACACCGGGGGAGTAGAGCGCCACCGGCTCGTTGGAGCCGAGCACCAGCAGGCCGTCGCCGAGCGGTTGCAGCTGGACGGCCACCTGGCCGAACTCGGGCCGGGGCGCGAACTCGATGCGCGCCCGGCCGGTGCCGGTGAGCACCCGGATCAGGGTGGAGTCGCCGCTGAGGATGGCCGGCCCGTCCGGCGTGGTCTCGCTGTCCGGGGTGTCGAGCCAGTCGGTGACGGTCAGGCCCGACCAGCGGGTCTCCACGGTCATCGTGCCGGAGCGGTACCGCTGGCCGAGCGGGATGCCGCCACGCTCGGGCGCGACGCTGAAGTGCCCGGCCGGGCTGCCGCCGACCAGGTCGGCGAAGATGGCCGCCGAGTCCGGCTTGGGGTGGCAGAGCCAGGTGACCTTGGCGTCCGGGGTGAGTAGCGCGACGGTGCGGCCGTTGGCCAGCATCGAGTGCCGCTCGATCGGCACCGCCCGCTCGCCGAAGAGCCAGTGCCGGCGGGTCTCCAGCAGCAGCCCGAGGGCCCGCGCCGCCTCGATCGGCTCGGCGACCCGGTACTGGGCCTGGGTGTCGCCGGGACCGATCTTGATACCGACGTCGGGCCCGTGCAGGTTGCCGAAGGCGTTCTCGTCGGTGACGTCGTCGCCGATGAAGAGCACGGCGCTGGCGGAGAGCTGGGTGCGCAGCTGGTCGACGGCGGTGCCCTTGTGGGTGGCCACCACGGACAGCTCGATGACCTCCTTGCCCTGGGTGACCGTGACGCCGTCCCAGGTGGCGGGGCCGCTGCGGACCGCCTCGATGGCCGCCGCGGCGACCTGCGGGTCCATCCCGCGGGTGTGCACCGCGACGCTGGCCGGCTTGCGCTCCAGCCGGACGCCCGGGTGGGCGGCGGCGATCTCGCGCAGCGCGTCGCGCAGCCGGGTGCGCACCGCGATCAGCTCGGGGGAGAGCCGCTCGACGAAGCCGATGTCGAACTCGGAGCCGTGGCTGCCGACCAGGTGGACCTCGCTGGGCAGCCGGGAGAGCGCGGCCAGGTCGCGCAGCGCCCGGCCGGAGACCACCGCCACGGTGGTCTGCGGCAGCGCCGCGAGGGCGCGCACCGCCGCCACCGACTCGGGCAGCGGTACGGCCTTGCTCGGGTCCTCGACGATCGGCGCCAGCGTGCCGTCGTAGTCACAGGCGATCAGGAGCTGCGGCACCCGGGCGATCCGACCGATGGCGGTACGCAGCTCAGCGTCCAGCACTCCGGTGACGATGGGCGCTCCGTCGCTGACGGACGTGTTCACGCGGCCTCCGCCTCGGGCACACCGAGCTCGGTGAGGAACGACTTGGCCCAGTGCCCCACGTCGTGGGTGCGTAGGTGGCGTTGCATCGTCCGCATCCGCCGGCGGGCCTCGGTTCGCTCCACGTGCACAGCTCGCAGCAGCGCGTCCTTGACCGCGTCCGGGTCGTGCGGATTGCACAGGAACGCCTGGCGCAGCTCGGTGGCGGCGCCGGCGAACTCACTGAGCACGAGCGCGCCGCCCTGGTCGGCGCGCGATGCGACGTACTCCTTGGCCACCAGATTCATTCCGTCTCGCAGCGGGGTCACCATCATCACGTCGGCAGCGACGTACATCGCGGCCAGTTCACTGCGACTGTACGACTGATGCAGATAATGCACCGCCGGCACGCCGACCCTGCCGAATTCGCCATTGATCCGACCAACTTCACGTTCGACCTTGACCCGAAGTGCCTGGTAGTGCTCCACCCGCTCGCGGCTCGGCGTCGCCACCTGCACCATGACGGCCTCCGGGACTGTCAACTTTCCGTCAGCCAGCAGCTCGCGGAAGGCCTTGAGCCGCAACTCGATCCCCTTGGTGTAGTCGAGCCGGTCGACGCCCAGGATGATCGTCTTCGGGTTGCCCAGCTCCTCGCGGATCTCCTTGGCCCGGGCCTGCACCGCCGGGTCGGCGGCCATCCGTTCCATCTCCTTGGTGTCGATGCTGATCGGGAAGGCGCCGGCCTTCACCTGCCGCCCGTCGACCTGGATCATCTGACCCTCGTAGCGGAGCCCGAGCAGGTGCCGGGCCAGCCGGACGAAGTTCTGCGCGGCCAGCCGCTGCTGGAAGCCGACCAGGTCGGCACCGAGTAGGCCGCGCAGGATCTCGGTGCGGAACGGCATCTGCATGAACAGTTCGATGGGCGGGAACGGGATGTGCAGGAAGAAGCCGATCCGCAGGTCCGGGCGCAGCTCGCGGAGCATGGCCGGGACCAGCTGGAGCTGGTAGTCCTGCACCCAGACCGTGGCCCCCTCGGCCGCGACGTCCGCCGCGGCCTCCGCGAACCGGGCGTTGACCAGGCGGTACGCCTCCCGCCAGCGCCGCTTGTAGGCCGGTGTCTCCACCGCGTCGTGGTAGAGCGGCCAGATCGTCGCGTTGGACTGCCCCTCGTAGTAGCGCTCCAGCTCCTCGGCGCTCAGCGGCACCGGGTGCAGCCGGATCCCCTCCAGGTCGAACGGCTCCGGGGCGGCGCCGGTGCCGCCGGCCCAACCGACCCAGGTGCCCTGGTGCTCGGCGAGGACGGGATGCAGGGCGGTGACCAGCCCACCGGGGCTGCGTCGCCACTGCCGTCCCTCGGGTGTGCTCACCTCGTCGACCGGCAGGCGGTTCGCCACTACGACAAAGGAGCTGCGGACGGTCACGTTCGGCCACCTCCGGGTGCTGACGGGTCAACCGCGATGAGCGTACTGAGCGTAGCTGCGGCGTCTGGGGCCCCGTGCCGGAGTTCCCTACCCGTCCCACGCCCGCCGAACCCTGGAGGTGATCTTGCCAACAGACCGGCCGCCGCGCTGCGGCGGGGTGATGTGGGCGTTGCGACGCGTACCTGTCAGGATTGACAGCGGCGTGCGTGCGGCCGGCCCCGGCCGGCGGCCGCGGGTGACGACCAGCCCGCGCCCTCGCCCGCCGGCTCCCAGTCGCAACGTACGGAGGTAGCCCGCACCGTGGCCCAGTTCATCTACGTCCTGGAAAAGGCGCGCAAGGCGCACGGCGACAAGGTCGTGCTCGACAACGTGACGCTGAACTTCCTGCCGGGGGCCAAGATCGGTGTGGTCGGTCCGAACGGCGCCGGTAAGTCCAGCCTCCTCAAGATCATGGCAGGGTGGGACCGGCCGAGCAACGGCGAGGCCCGGCTGATGCCCGGCTACACCGTGGGCATGCTGGCCCAGGAGCCGCCGCTGAACGACGCCAAGACCGTCCTCGGCAACGTCGAGGAGGCGGTCGCCGAGACCAAGGCGAAGCTGGAGCGGTTCAACAAGATCGCCGAGCAGATGGCGACCGACTACTCCGACGCGTTGATGGAGGAGATGGGCAAGCTCCAGGAGGAGCTGGACAACGCCGACGCCTGGGACATCGACTCCAAGCTCGAACTGGCCATGGACGCGCTGCGCTGCCCGCCGCCGGACGCCGACGTCACCACGCTCTCCGGTGGCGAGCGCCGCCGGGTGGCGCTGTGCAAGCTGCTGCTGGAGGCGCCCGACCTGCTGCTGCTCGACGAGCCCACCAACCACCTGGACGCGGAGAGCGTGCAGTGGCTGGAGCAGCACCTGGCCAAGTACGCCGGCACCGTCATCGCCATCACCCACGACCGGTACTTCCTCGACAACGTGGCCAACTGGATCCTGGAGCTGGACCGCGGCCGGACGTACCCGTACGAGGGCAACTACTCCACCTACCTGGAGAAGAAGGCCGCCCGGATGGCGGTCGAGGGCCGGCGTGACGCCAAGATGAAGAAGCGGCTGAGCGAGGAGCTGGAGTGGGTCCGCTCCAACGCCAAGGCCCGGCAGACCAAGTCCAAGGCCCGGCTCGACCGGTACGAGGAGATGGCCACCGAGGCGGAGAAGACCCGCAAGCTGGACTTCGAGGAGATCCAGATCCCGCCGGGCCCGCGCCTGGGCAGCACGGTCATCGAGGTCAGCCACCTCACCAAGGCCTTCGGCGACCGGGTGCTGATCGACGACCTGTCGTTCTCGCTGCCGCGCAACGGCATCGTCGGCGTGATCGGCCCGAACGGCGTCGGCAAGACCACCCTGTTCAAGACCATCGTCGGGCTGGAGGAGCCGACCTCCGGCACGGTGAAGGTCGGCGACACCGTCTCGCTGTCGTACGTCGACCAGAGCCGGGCGGGGCTGGCCGGTGACAGGACGGTCTGGGAGACCGTCTCCGACGGGCTGGACCACCTCCTGGTGGGCAAGGTCGAGATGCCGTCCCGGGCGTACATCGCGGCGTTCGGGTTCAAGGGCCCGGACCAGCAGAAGCCGACCAAGGTGCTCTCCGGCGGCGAGCGCAACCGGCTCAACCTGGCGCTGACGCTGAAGATCGGCGGCAACGTGATCCTGCTCGACGAGCCGACCAACGACCTCGACGTCGAGACGCTCGGCAGCCTGGAGAACGCGCTGCTGGAGTTCCCCGGCTGCGCCGTGGTCATCTCGCACGACCGGATGTTCCTCGACCGGGTCGCCACACACATCCTGGCCTGGGAGGGCGACGACCAGAACCCGGCGAAGTGGTTCTGGTTCGAGGGCAACTTCGAGGCGTACGAGAAGAACAAGATCGACCGGCTCGGCGCCGAGGCCGCCCGGCCGCACCGGGTGACCTACCGCAAGCTGACCCGCGACTGACGTGGCCGACCGCTTCGTCTACCACTGCACCCTGCGGTGGTCCGACCTGGACGCGTACGGCCACGTCAACAACTCGCGCTTCCTGACCCTCTACGAGGAGGCCCGGGTGGCGTTGATGTTCGCCGGCGGCCGGGCGTGGGGAGTTGGCTCGTTCGCCGACGGGGTGGTGATCCGCCGGCACGAGGTCGACTACCTGCGCCCGGTCGACTACGCGCTCGGCCGGGCCACCGCGGAGGCGGCGCCGACCGTCCGGATCGAACTGTGGGTGGAGGAGATCCGGGCCGCCTCGTTCACCGTCGCCTACGAGTTGTACGACGGGGACGTGCTGGCCAGCCGGGCCCGCTCGGTGCTGGTCCCGTTCGACCTCGACCGGCAGCTGCCGCGCCGGGTCAGCGCCGAGGAGCGCGAGTTCCTCCTGACGTACGCCCCGCGGGGCGCGGCGTGACCGCGGCCGGTCACCCGGTCGACGCCGCGGGCGGGCACGGGATCGCCGACGTCGCCGACGCGGGCGCCTTCCTGGCCCGGCTGGTCCGGCTGGACCGGGGCGCCCTGGTCCGGCTCCGGCCGGCCGGGACGCCGGCGCGTACCGCCCTCTGGGCCCGGCTGCCGTGGGGGGTGCTGGTGGTCCGCACGGTGGCCGGCACGGCGCCGGGCGACGTCACGGTCGCCGCCGACGCTCTGCTCGCGGCACTCGGCGAGGGACGGCAGGAGTTGCCGGCCCGGCGCGACGCGCAGTGGCGGTGGCCGTTGCCGCCGGCGGCGAGCCGTCGGGTGGAGACGCTGCCGGGCGGCGAGCTGCGCCGGATCGCCGAAGCGGCGGCGGGCACGCTGCGCGCCGCCAGTACGCACGGCGTGGCCGGGCGGGCGGTGGGGCAGCGGGCGCTGCGCGACGCGCTGCTCGACCACGTACCGGTGGTGGTGACCCCGGACGACCCGCCGGGCGCACCGGTCGAGGTGACCCAGCGGCTGGTCCAGGGTCTGGTCCGGATGGGCTTCCTCGGTGCCCCGGGAGACGGTTCCGACGCCGCCGAGGTCCAGGTGCGGACGGCCGGACGTTGGGTCTGCCTGGTGGGACCATATGGAGCGACTTGGTCGCAGACGGCTACTGATCTTGCCGTACGGCCCGCTGGCGGTCATCCGTTCGGATGACCCACGGTCATTCTTCTGGTTTGGGGCTCCCGTTGGGGGGATGCTTCATCCCGGCTGTCCGGGTACCGTCCATCCTCGGATCCAACGCACCGTAGGCGACTGGATCCGCTGGGGAGTGAGGTGCGCGAGCGATGCCGTGGTGGTCATGGCGCCCCGGTCCCGCCAACGGCGGCGATCCGGAAACTCGAAGCGGGATCACAGTGGAGGGCACCGTCCGGGTCGGACCACCGACCCCCCGGCAGCCCGAGGACGACTCCCCGGCCGTCGACCGGCCCGCCATCCCGGAGATGCGGGCCACGGTCGAGCCGGTCACCCTGGGCCGCGTCTGCGAGGCGCTCGACCTGCTCGACGTGCGCTACCTGGCCGACGGTGACGGCAACCTGCTGGCCATGTGGGAACGGCACGCGGTGCTGGTCACCCTCGAGGGCCCGGAGGACGAGATCCTGGTGATGCGGGCGCGTCCACACGCGACGGTCCCGCCCGACTGGGCCGACCGGGCCTACCGGGTGGTCAACGAGTGGAATCACACCCGCCGGTTCTGCAAGGCCTACGTCGGCGACCCCACCGAACGCGGCCAGCTGCCCATCTACGCCGAGCTCCAGGTGCCGTTCGGCGCCGGGACGCACGACGCGCTCCTGGTCGAGATGCTCGACTGTGGCGCCGCGGTGGCCACCAGCTTCGTGGACTGGCTGCACGACGAGGGCGCCCTGCTCTGAGCCGTCGCCAGGCCGGCTGTCCGCCCCGCGAGCGGCCCGCGTGCCGCCGTTGCCGCACGCGGCCGTCGTGCGGGTGTCGGCCGGGTGCCGGCCACGGCCGCCGTCCTGGCCGCTACGGCGTCCCGGCGGGCGGGTCCTCCATCACGTTGACCATGAAGTACGCCGCCCGCTCCAGGTAGTCCCAGAGCGCGGTGGCGAGTTCCGGCGGCAGGTCGAGGCTGTCGACGGCCGTGCGCATGTGCCGCAGCCAGGCGTCCCGCTCGGCCGCGCCGATCCGGAACGGCGCGTGCCGCATCCGCAGCCGCGGGTGCCCCCGCTGGGCCGAGTAGGTGTTCGGGCCGCCCCAGTACTGCATCAGGAACAGCGTCAGCCGGTCCGCCGCCGGGCCCAGGTCCTCCTCCGGGTACATCGGGCGCAGCAGTGGGTCGTCGGCGACGCCCGCGTAGAACTCGTCGACCAGCTTGCGGAAGGCGGGCTCACCGCCGATCGCCTCGAAGAGGGTCATCGACGGCCGGAGACGGCCGGACTCAGCAGCGGGATTCACCGTTCCATCCTGCCAGGTGCCCCCGGCCGCAACCCGGGGGAGGGACCGGGGCGCGGGTGTAACTCACCTCACCGCGTGCCGCGGCCGCCCCGGTTCGCCGGGCCGGTCCGGCGCGCCGCCGGTCTGCTCCGTGGTCGCGTCCTCGGCGGGCTCCGCCCCGACTCCGCCGGCCCGTTCCGCCGCGCTGATCGCCGCGTCGACGCTCGACCGGCTCGGCCAGCGCAGCGCCACCAGGGCCATCAGCAGGACACCCGCCGCACTCCACCAGCCGACCACGGCCGGGATCGGGAACCGCTCGGCGAGCAGCCCGGTGACCAGCACCGCCACGCCCTGGATCACCTGCACCCCGGTGGCCATCACGCCGAACGCCCGGGCCCGGAAACCGCTGGGCAGGGCACGCACGAACAGGCCGTTGGCCATCGGCAGCATGCCGGCGACCGCGAACCCGCAGGCCCCGGCGAGCAGCGCCACCACCGCCGGTGGCGGGTCGAACAGGGCGGGCACCAGCACCACCGGGGCGAGCACCGCGAGGGGCCGCATCAGCGCCAGTCGCCGGTCCGGCCCGAACGCCCGCCCGACCACCAGCCCGCCCAGGATGAAGCCGACCGGGTTGGCGGCCATGATCACGGCCTGCGCGACGCCGGTGTCCATCCCGCTGCCACGGTGCTCGTTCGCCCAGGCCGCGGCCAGCCCCTCCGGCACAACCGAGAAGAGCATGGCGCTGAACACCAGCACGGCGATGGCCCGCAGCACCGGAGTGCCGAACACGAGTCGGAACCCCTGGCCGGTCTCCCGGAGCAGGTGGCTGCGGTGCGCGGCGGCCATCGCCGGCGGCCGGTCGGCGACGCCGAAGCGGGTGAGCGCGGCCGAGACGGCGAACGTCGCCGCGTTGATCAGCAGGGCCGAGGCCGGGTTGAACGCCGCCACGGACGCGCCGACCAGGTAGCCGACGACCTGGGCGGCCTGGCCGGTGCTGGCGTTCAGGGAGAGCCCGAGGACCAGTTTGTCGCCGGTCAGCACCAGCGGCATCAGCGCGGACTTCGCGGCCTGGCTCGGCGGGTTGGCCAGGGTGGTGGCGAAGAGCAGCACCAGGATCACGTTGACCGGGATGTTCGGGATGGCGATGAGCACCATCAGCGCCATCCGGATCAGGTCACAGGTGACCATCACCTGCCGGTAGCGGTGCCGTTCGGCGAGGGTGGCCAGCAGCGGGCCGCCGACCAGCCAGGGCAGGTAGCTGATCGCGAACGCGGCGGCGGAGAGGGCCACCGACTTGGTCTCCTGGTAGACCAGGAGGGTGACTGCCGCCTTGGCGATGTAGTCGCCGACCCAGGAGAGCGCGCTGGCCGCGTAGATCGCTCGATACTCGCGCTGGGCGAACACCTCACGGAAGGTGGCCGGCCCTTCCGCAGAGGGTCGCTCGTCGGACACCGTCGCCTCCATCGTTTCCGGGTGCTGCCGCTCGTGGCGTACACACCCGGGAAACCGTCGTCAGATCTACGGATCAGCGAGGACGTGATCACGTTCCGGGGGGAACGCGTGCCCCGGATTCTGCCCGATCGTCTGACAACTGGCTAGGGCGAACGGCTTGATCGTCGCATCCCCGACTGAACGAACGGACGATACCCGAGGGGCCGGCCGGCCCGCGACCCCCGCGCTGCCCGGTCATTTGGTGGCCTCAGGTGGCGCCGCCCTGGCCGGTCTCGCCGGGGCCCCCGGCGGGCATTCCCGGGTAGAGCCGTGCCGCCGCGATGCGGGCGGTGATCCCGGAGTTCTCCAGCGCCTCGGTCAGCCGGCGGCGCAGCTCGCGGCCGACCGCGAACTGCCCGTCGGCGGTGGTCTTGACGACGGTCCGGATCACCGCGCCCTCCACCGTCATCTGCTCCACGCCGAGCACCTCGGGGGCCTCCACGATCTCCGGCGCCAGGTCCGGGTCCATCGCTACCGACGCGGCCGCGGTACGCAGCACCGCGCTGGCCTCCTCGGTGCCGGCGAAGCCGATCGGCAGGTCGACCACGACCAGGGCCCAGCCCTGGCTCTTGTTGCCCACCCGGACGATCTCGCCGTTGCGGATGTACCAGAGCACCCCGCGCCCGTCCCGCACGGTGGTGACCCGGAGCCCGACCGACTCCACCACCCCGGTGGCCTCGCCCAGGTCCACCGTGTCGCCCACGCCGTACTGGTCCTCGATGAGCATGAACAGGCCGGCGATCAGATCCTTGACCAGGCTCTGCGCGCCGAAACCGAGGGCCACCCCGGCGATGCCGGCGCTGGCCAGCAACGGGGCGAGGTCGAAGCTGAACTCCTTGAGCACCATCAGCAGTGCGATGCCGAAGATGAACGCCGTGGTCAGACTGCGCAGCACCGACCCGATCGCCTCGGCCCGTTGGCGCCGCCGTTCCGGCACGAACTCGCCCGGCTCGGCCGCGGCGGTGGGGATCCGCTCGCGCAGCGGCCGCAGCATGGTGGGCACCCCGGCGGCCGTGGTGGTGCGCACCAGCCGGCGGATGGTCCGGTGCACCAGCCACCGGGCGGCGACGGCCAGCAGCAGGATCAGCGCGATCCGCAGCGGCTTGAGCAGGATCCAGTAACTGCCCTCGGCGAACCAGACCGAGTTGGTCATCTCCCAGGCCGCCTTGCAGAGCGCCTCCTCCAGGCACTCGGGGCTCGGCGACGGGTCCGGGCTCGGCGGTGCCGGCGCGGCATGGAGCAGGCTGACGGAACTCACGATGTCTTCGTACCGCACCCCGGGCAGGCCGCCCGCGCCGACCCACCGCCCGGGTGACCCGAGCCGCCGGTACGGCCACCGGTGGGTGCGGAACCGGCCCGGGGGTGACGGCGTCGACCGGGCCGGAACGCCTCACCCGTGGCGGTGGGAGCCACCGGGCGGGGCGTCCCGGGTTTCCAACGTCCCCAGGATCTCGGCCGCCTCGACATCGTTGCGGCGGCCCTCGACCACCATGCCGAGGAGCGTCGGGACGGCTCGCGTCACGCCCCGCGCGCCCACCGCGAGAGCGGCATGGCCGCGGATCGTCGGGTCCGGATCCCCGAGCGCGGCGAGGGTACGGCTCAAACTCAGCCGTACCTCCCGGTCACCGCGGCCGAACTGCGTCGCCGAGGAACATCGGGCCCGGCTCCGGCCCACCGGGCCGCGAGGGCCGTCGGCCATCGCCGGGCAACCGACGAGTTCACCCAGGTCGGGACGGTGATCCACGCCATCGCGGATGATCCTCGTACCAGAAGAGAGATTAGTACGTGCAATCCCGGTTCCGATCAGGGACTATTGGCGCAACGGATGTCGGTGATCCGGCCGGCGTCGGCCGCGGTGAGCGCTGTGCCCGATCCCGGTCGACGGTGGCGAGGTGGGGGCCGCTGGACCGGGAGGGTGAGCGCGATGCCTGACATACGACCCACGGTGGGCTCCGGCGCGCTGGTCCTCAACGCCACCTACGAGCCGCTGTGTGTCGTGTCCGTCCGTCGTGCCGCCATCCTCGTGCTCTCCGCCAAGGCCGTCTGTGTCGCCGACGGCGACGGCGTCCTGCACAGCGCCCGCAACGCGTTACCGGTGCCGTCGGTCGTCCGGCTCACCCGGTTCGTCCGGGTGCCCTACCGCACCCACGTCGGGCTGTCCCGCCGGGCGATCTTCGCCCGGGACGGCTGGCGGTGCGCGTACTGCCGGGGGCCGGCGGAGACCATCGACCACGTCTTCCCGCGCAGCCGGGGTGGCCGGCACGCCTGGGAGAACGTGGTGGCGGCGTGCGCGAAGTGCAACCACACCAAGGGCGACAAGACCCCGGCCGAGCTGGGCTGGCGGCTGCACGCGCTGCCGGCCGCCCCGAAAGGCGTCGCCTGGCGGGTGCTGGGCCACCGGGCGCCCGATCCGCGCTGGGCCGACTGGCTCGACCTGCGGGAGCCCGAGGCGGCCTGATCCCGCTCATCCGGTGCGCGCCCGCACCAGGGTGGCGAAGACCACCACGTTGTCGGCGTAGCCGGTCTCCCCGCCGATCCAGCGTCCGCCACAGGTGATCAGGCGCAGGTTGGGGCGGCTGAAGTCGCCGTACACCTCGTCCACCGGCAACCGCTCCTTGTCGAACCGCTCCACCGAGTTCACCTCGAAGACCGCCACCGAGCCGTCCTGGCGGCTGACCTCGACCGGGTCGCCGGCGCGCAGTTCACGCAACTGGTGGAACACCGCCGGTCCGGTGTTGGTGTCGACGTGCCCGACGATGACGGCCGGTCCGTACTGGCCCGGGGTCGGGCCCTGGTCGTACCAGCCGGCCTCCTGGGCGCGGGCGGCGTCCGGCACGGCGATGCTGCCGTCCGCGGCGATGCCCACGTTGTGCACGGGCGCAGCCAGGTCGATCGGCTGGCTGCTGATGCCCACCGGCCGGCTGGCCGGCAGCACCGGGAACTCCTTCGGCGGTGGCCGCAGCCCCGCGGTGAACCGGTCGGGCAGCATGCTGATCCCGGTGACCCGCTCCACCCCGAGCATCGCGATGATCAGCACCATCAAGGTGCCGATCACCAGCACCGGCAGCCCGGGGTTGGCGGCGGCCAGCCGCCGGCCGGGCACCCAGCGGTGCCGGGGCCGCGGCGGCAGCGGCCGGGCGGCCGGGTCCGGTGTGGCGACACTGGCCGAGAAGGTCTCTCCGGCCACCCGGCGCAGCCGCCGGGTGGTGGCCGCCACCGCCCGGCCGGACGCCCGCAGCGCCCGGCGGGCGGCCGCCCGGCCCGGTCGCGAGGTACGCGCGCGAGAACCGGCCATGACGGCGGGCGGTCAGGAGCCGGCCCCGGTCCGACGGCGGCTGCCGAACAACCCGAAAGCCACCACCACGGCGACCGCGGCGACGCCGCCGACCAGCAGCAGCGAGCCGGTGCCCCGGCCGCCGGCGGTGGCGCCGCCCCCGGTCGCCGGACCCTTGCTGGGTTGCTCCATGTTCAGCACGGTCAGCGTGGTGGTCGCCGTCTTGCCGTTCTGGCAGCGCAGGTCGACCGGGTAGTCACCGGGCTGCGTGTTTCCCGGGATGGTCGCCTGACCGGTCAGGAAGCCGTTGTCCGACCGGAGCACCACCCGCCCGAACGCGTCGGAGTGCACCTCCGCCTGTCGGTTGTTGCCGTTGTCGCAGCTGGCCCGGATGCTCACCCGGGTGCCCGCCTGCGCGCTGTTCGGCGTCACCTCGACGAAGACGTTCTCGGCCGCCCGGGCCGGCGCCGAGCCGACCAGGACGAAGGCCCCGATCAGGACGAAGACCCCGAGCAGTCGGATGATGGTCGACGGGGCGCGGAGCACGCCTCCGTACGGTCGCAGACCCCGCATGATCCTCCCTCCCGGCACCGGTGTACCGGTCCTGCTGGGGCGACCCGGCGTGCTTTCCCCCTGCGTGCGGGGCTAACCGGTCCGGTCAGCGGCGGCGGGCGGAGGGGCCGTCGGCGGGCGGCAGCGGGGTGACCGGATGCCAGTCCAGCGGGGTGGACAGCACCATCGTGCTGGACGGCTGGCCGTACGGGGCGAGCCGGTCGATCACCGCCTCGAACTCGTCGATCGAGCCGGCCGCGACCTTGAGCATGCTGCACGCGTCGCCGGTGATCCGGTGGATCTCCAGGATCTCCGGCCACCCGGCGACCGCCGGGTCGTGCAGGATGCACCGGGCGCCGTAGCAGGACATCCGGATCAGCGCGACCACGGTGCGCCCGGCCCGGGTCAGGTCGACGTGGGCGTGGTAGCCGGTGATGACGCCGGCCTCCTCCAGCCGGCGGACCCGCTCGGCCACCGCGGGCGGCGACAGGTGCACCCGCCGGGACAGCTCGCTGAAGGAGAGCCGCGCGTCGGCCTGCAGCTCGCGCAGCAGCGCCCAGTCCATGTCGTCCATGAGCAGACCTTACGTTCTCCAACCGGAACCCCCGAACCGCCTTCGCGACGGCAGGTCGTCCCGGCGCAGCGCCGTTGAACAGGCATTCCGATCAGCGCTGTGACCGGGAGATCATGTCGCCACCCGGCTCACGGAGGAGACGACAGGTGAAGCAGACGGAGCTGCCGGCGCCCGCGCCGGCCGCGGTGGTGCGCCCCACCACCCCGCAGCAGCGGACCGCTCGGGCGCAGCGCAACGGTGGCAAGCCGACGCTGGAGTTCACCGAGCGGGTGCCCTACGACGCGTACGTCCGGGCCAGCACCCTGCACCGGTTGCAGGAGCCGCTCAGCGACGACCCGGGCGAGATGTCGTTCCTGGTGGTCAGCCAGATCATGGAGCTGTACTTCAAGCTCACCTGCCACGAGCTGCGGGAGACCCAGCGGCTGCTGCGCGCCGACCGGGTGTGGGACGCGTTGGCCCCGCTACGCCGGGCCGCCCTGCACCTGGAGGGGTTGAACGCGGCCTGGAAGGGGCTGCGCTGGATGACCCCGGCCGACTTCAACCGGTTCCGCAACCTGCTCGGCGAGGGCTCCGGCTTCCAGTCGGCGATGTACCGCCACCTGGAGTTCCTGCTCGGGCTCCGGGACCCGGCGCTGATCCGGCCGTTCCGCCGGCAGACCGAGGTGTACGCCGAGCTGACCGCCACCCTGGCCGCGCCGAGCGTCTGGGACGACGTGCTCGCCGTACTCGCCCGGCGCGGCCACGACCTCCCGACCGAGCTGCTGGAGCGGGACGTCGCCGTCGAGCACGAGCCGCACCCCGCGGTGGAGGCGGCCTGGGTGCGGATCTACGCCGACGCCGGGCCGGAGAACCACCTGCGGCTGCTGGGCGAGGCGCTGACCGAGGTGGCCGAGCAGTTCGGCGACTGGCGGCAGCACCACATCAAGGCCGTACAGCGGACAATGGGCGCCAAGGTCGGCAGCGGCGGCTCCGCCGGTCTGGCGTGGCTGCAGCGCAGCATGGCCCGGGTGGTCTTCCCGGAGCTGTGGTCGGCCCGGACCGCGATGTGACCGGAGAACGCGACATGGACACCCCCGCACCCCTCGCCGCCGGTGAGGCCGAGGCGCGCCGCCTCGACGCCGACGACCGCGGCCACCGCCACCTGTTCCACGTGCCGCCGGCCGAGGGCGGCCGGTACCCCGAGGTGGCCTACCTGGCCGGCAACTCGCTCGGGCTGCAACCCCGGGCCACCCGTACCGAGCTCCTCGCCGATCTCGACGCCTGGAGCCGGCTCGGCGTGGAGGGGCATCTGGAGGCGGAACGGCCCTGGCTGCCGTACCACGAACTGCTCACCGGGCCGGCCGCGCGACTGGTCGGCGCCCGGCCCACGGAGACCGTGGTGATGAACTCGCTCACCGTCAACCTGCACCTGCTGATGGTCAGCTTCTACCGGCCGGCCGGCGCCCGGACCCGGATCGTCATCGAGGACAGCGCCTTCCCGTCGGACAGCTACGCGGTGCGCAGCCAGGCCCGGTTCCACGGGCTCGACCCCGACGAGACGGTGGTCCGGCTCCGCCCCCGCCCCGGCGAGGACACCCTGCGTACCGAGGACGTCACCGGCTACCTCGCCGCGGAGGGGGACCGGGTGGCGCTGGTGCTGCTCGGCGGGGTCAACTACCTCACCGGCGAGCTGATGGACATCCCGGCGATCACCGCCGCCGGCCGGGCCGCCGGTGCGGTGGTCGGCTGGGACCTGGCGCACGCCGCCGGCAACGTCCCGCTGGCCCTGCACGACTGGGGCGTCGACTTCGCCGCCTGGTGCTCGTACAAGTACCTCAACTCCGGCCCCGGCGCCCTGGCCGGCGTCTTCGTCCACGAGCGGCACCTCGGCGACCCCGGCCTGCCGCGCTTCGAGGGCTGGTGGAGCACCGAGGCGGCCACCCGGTTCGAGATGACCCCGGTCGCCCGGCCACCGGCCACCGTGGAGGCCTGGCAGATCTCCAACCCGCCGATCTTCGCGATGGGCCCGGTGCGGACCTCGCTGGAGATCTTCGACGCGATCGGCATGACCGCCCTGCGCGAGCGCAGCGTCCGGCTCACCGGCTACCTGGAGCGGCTGCTCGACGAGGTGACCGCGACCCGGCCGCTGACCGTGGTGACCCCGCGCGAGCCGGAACGCCGCGGCTGCCAGCTGTCGGTGCGGATCGGCGCTGGCAGCGCCGCCGAGCTGACCAAGCGGCTGCGGTACGAGCACGGCGTGATCGCCGACGCCCGGGAGCCGGACGTGGTCCGGTTCGCCCCGGTGCCGCTCTACTCCACGTACCACGACTGTTGGCGGGTCGCCCAGGCGCTGGCCGCGACCGTCGGGGAGGTGCCGGCGTGAGCGAACGGGACGAGATCGCGGTGGTCGGCGCCGGCCTGGCCGGCTGCCTGCTGGCCTGCTTCCTGGCCCGGCGCGGCTACCGGGTGGCGCTCTACGAGCGGCGACCCGACCCGCGTTCCGGGCGGGTCGAGCGGGGCCGCTCGATCAACCTGGCGCTCTCCGAGCGCGGCCTGGACGCGCTGCGCCGGATCGGGCTGGCCGAGCAGGTGATGGCGGACGCGCTGCCGATGCGCGGCCGCATGATCCACCCGGTGGACGGCGAGCCGCAGTTCCAGTCCTACAGCGCGGCCGGCACCCTGGCGATCAACTCGATCAGCCGGGGCGCGCTGAACAACGCCCTGCTGGACGCCGCCGCCGCGCTGCCCGGGGTGCGGATCGCCTTCGACCACCGGCTGGTCGGGCTCGACCCGGCCACCGGTGCGATGACCTTCGAGACGCCGACGGGCAAGACGACCGCCGTCGCGCCGGTCGTGCTCGGCGCCGACGGCGCCGGCTCGGCGGTACGCGGCCAACTGCTCGGCCACGGCCTGCTCACCGAGAGCCTCGACTTCCTCGACTACGGCTACAAGGAGCTGACCATCCCGCCGCTGGGCGGCGACTTCGCCCTCGACCCGGAGGCGCTGCACATCTGGCCGCGCGGCACCTCGATGATGATCGCGCTGCCCAACCCGGACCGGTCGTTCACCTGCACGCTCTTCTGGCCCACCCACGGCACCGCGAGCTTCGCCTCGCTCGGCAGCCCGGCCGCGATCGAGCGGCACTTCGCCACCCACTACCCGGACCTGCCGCCGCTGGCGCCGAACCTGGTCGACGACTACCAGCACAACCCGGTCGGCGTGCTCGGCACGGTGCGCTGCACCCCGTGGCAGGTGGGCGGCAAGGTCGGCCTGCTCGGCGACGCGGCGCACGCCATCGTGCCGTTCTACGGGCAGGGCGCGAACTGCGCGTTCGAGGACGTGGTCGAGCTGGACCGCTGCCTGGACGAGTGCGCCGACGACTGGTCGGCCGCGCTGCCGCTGTTCCAGGAGCGCCGCCAGGGCAACGCCGAGGCGATCGCCCGGATGGCGCTGACCAACTTCGTGGAGATGCGGGACAAGGTCGCCTCGCCGGTGTTCCAGCTGTGGCGGCGGGTGGAGCACGCACTGGAACGGGCGCTGCCCGGCCGGTACGTTTCGCAGTACGAGCTGGTCTCGTTCTCCACCACCCCGTACGCGGAGGTGCGGCGGCGGGTGCGCCGGCAGCACCGGGTGCTGGGGGCGGTGGCCGCGGGTGCGGTGGCGGCGCTGGTTGGTGCGGTCGGCGCCACGGTCAGCCGAGGGAGGCGCTGATGACGGTGGTCTGGGATCCCCGGTTGATGACCGGGCGGGCGCCGGACGGGCCGGGCCTGCTGCGCAACTTCGTCGACGGCGAGTTCGTCGTGGCCGGCAGGACCTTCACCAAGGCCAGCCCGGTGACCGGGGAACCGGTCTTCGAGGTGGCCGAGGCCGACCGCTCCACCGTGGACGACGCGGTGGCCGCCGCCCGGGCGGCGCTGCGCGGGCCGTGGGGCCGGATGAGCGAGCGGGAGCGGGCCGAGGTGCTGCGCCGGGTCGCCGACGAGCTGGAACGCCGCTTCGACGACCTGGTCACCGCCGAGGTGGCCGACACCGGCAAGGCCATCTCGCAGGCCCGCACCCTGGACATCCCGCGCGGGGCGGCCAACTTCCGCGCCTTCGCCGAGATCGTGGCGACCGCGCCGACCGAATCGTTCACCACGGTCACCGCGACCGGCGGCCGGGCGCTGAACTACGCGGTCCGCAAGCCGGTCGGCGTGGTCGCGGTCATCGTGCCGTGGAACCTGCCGCTGCTGCTGCTCACCTGGAAGGTCGCCCCGGCGCTGGCCTGCGGCAACGCGGTGGTGGTGAAGCCGAGCGAGGAGACCCCCGCCTCGGCGACGCTGCTCGCCGAGGTGATGGCCGCGGCCGGAGTGCCGGCCGGGGTGTTCAACCTGGTGCACGGCTTCGGCCCGGACTCGGCCGGGGAGTTCCTCACCCGGCACCCGGACGTCGACGCGATCACCTTCACCGGCGAGTCGGCCACCGGCAGCGCCATCATGCGGGCCGCCGCCGACGGGGTGAAGGCGGTCTCCTTCGAACTGGGCGGCAAGAACGCCGGGCTGGTCTTCGCCGACGCCGACCTGGACGCGGCGGTGGCCGGCTCGGTCCGGTCCAGCTTCACCAACGGCGGCCAGGTCTGCCTCTGCACCGAACGCGTCTACGTGCAGCGGCCGGTCTTCGCCGAGTTCACGGAGCGGCTGGCGAAGCGGGCAGCGGACCTGGCGTACGGGTGGCCGGCCGACGAGGTTACGGTGAACATGCCGCTGATCTCGCACACGCACCGCGACAAGGTGCTCGGCCACTACGACCTGGCCCGCACCGAGGGCGCCGAGGTGCTGACCGGCGGCGGGGTGCCGGCGTTCGGCGACGCCCGCGACGGCGGGGCGTACGTGCAGCCGACGGTGCTCACCGGGCTGGGCCCGGACGCCCGGACCAACCGCGAGGAGATCTTCGGCCCGGTCGTGCACGTGGCCCCGTTCGACACCGAGGAGGAGGCGTACGCGCTGGCCAACGGCACCGAGTACGGCCTGGCCGCGGCGGTGTGGACCCGGGACGTCGGCCGCGCGCACCGGGCCGGTGCCCGGCTGGACGCCGGCATCGTCTGGGTGAACACCTGGTTCCTGCGCGACCTGCGCACCCCGTTCGGCGGGGTGAAGGCGTCCGGCATCGGGCGCGAGGGCGGGGTTCACTCGCTGGACTTCTACTCCGAACTCACCAACGTCTGCGTGGACCTGTCATGAGCGATTTTGAGGCCGCGGCCCGGGAACTGGTCGAGGCGCGCCAGAGCGGCAAGCCCTGCCCGCCGCTGCGCGGGCGGCTGCTGCCCGAGGGGGACGTCACGTCCGCGTACGTGGTGCAGCAGCTCCAGGTGCGGCAGTGGCTGCAGCGCGGCCACCGGCGGGTGGGCGCGAAGATCGGGCTGACCTCCCGGACGGTGCAGGAGAGCTTCGGCGTCTACCAGCCGGACTTCGGCGTGCTGCTGGACAGCATGGCGGTACCCGACGGTGCGGAGGTCGGCCTGGACCGGCTGCTCCAGCCCCGGGTGGAGGCGGAGGTCGCCTTCGTGCTCGGCGCCGACCTGCCCGACGAGCGGGTCACCACGGCCGACCTGACCCGCGCGGTCGACCACGTGCTGCCGGCGATCGAGATCGTCGACTCCCGGGTCGCCGGCTGGGACATCTCCATCGTGGACACCGTCGCCGACAACGCGTCCAGCGGGCTGTTCGTGCTCGGCACCACGCCGCGCCGGCTCACCGACGTGGACCTGCGGCTCTGCGGGATGGTGCTGGAGCACGCGGGGAAGCCGGTCTCGGTCGGCGCCGGGGCGGCCTGCCTGGGCAACCCGCTGCACGCGCTGGAGTGGCTGGCCCGCACGATGGCCCGCTCCGGCGACCCGCTGCGCGCCGGTGACGTGGTGCTCTCCGGGGCGCTCGGCCCGATGGTGCCGGTCACCCCGGGCGCGGCGTACGAGGCCCGGATCTCCGGCCTCGGCTCGGTCCGGACCTGTTTCTCGTCTTCGGAGGGTTCAGCATGACTGTCGGGGTGGCGGTGCTCGGGTCCGGCAACATCGGCACCGACCTGATGATCAAGGTGCTGCGGCTCTCCGAGTCGCTGCGGATGGTGGCGATGGCCGGCATCGACCCGGAGTCGGACGGCCTGGCCCGCGCCCGGCGGCTCGGCGTGGCCACCACCGCCGACGGCGTGGACGGCCTGGTGGCGATGCCCGAGTTCGCCGACGTCGAACTGGTCTTCGACGCCACCTCGGCCGGCGCGCACCGGCGCCACCACGAGGTGCTGCGCGCCCACGGTCGGACCGTGGTCGACCTGACCCCGGCCGCCATCGGCCCGTACGTGGTGCCGCCGGTCAACCTCGACGAGCACCTGCACGAGGCCAACGTCAACATGGTCACCTGCGGCGGGCAGGCCACCGTGCCGATCGTCGCCGCGGTCGGTCGGGTCACCCCGGTGGCGTACGGGGAGATCGTCGCCTCGATCGCCTCGAAGTCGGCCGGGCCGGGCACCCGGGCCAACATCGACGAGTTCACCGAGACCACCGCCCGGGCGATCGAGGTGGTCGGCGGCGCCGAGCGGGGCAAGGCGATCATCGTGCTGAACCCGGCCGACCCGCCGCTGCTGATGCGGGACACCGTCTACTGCCTCTGCCCGGACGACGACGCCGACCGGGCCGCGATCGCCGCCTCCGTGGCCGGGATGGTGGCGACCGTCCAGGAGTACGTCCCCGGCTACCGGCTCAAGCAGGACGTGCAGTTCGACCGGGTCGACACGTACGTGCCGGCCCTGGGCCGGCACCTGACCGGGTTGCAGGTCTCCGTCTTCCTGGAGGTCTCCGGCGCCGGGCACTACCTGCCCGCGTACGCCGGGAACCTGGACATCATGACCTCGGCCGCGCTGCGTACCGCCGAGCGGCTGGTCGCCCTGCGGACCGCGGAGGTGGCCGCGCGATGACCGACCTCTACATCCAGGACGTGACGCTGCGCGACGGCATGCACGCCATCGCCCACCGCTACACCGTCGAGCAGGTCCGCACCATCGCCGCCGCGCTGGACGCGGCCGGGGTGGCCGCGATCGAGGTGGCGCACGGCGACGGCCTCGCCGGGTCCAGCGTCAACTACGGCCACGGCGCGGCCAGCGACGCCGAGTGGATCGCGGCGGCTGCCGAGGTGATGACCAGCGCGAAGCTCACCACGCTGCTGCTGCCCGGCATCGGCACCATCGCCGATCTGAAGGCGGCGAAGGCGCTCGGGGTGACCAGCGTGCGGATCGCCACCCACTGCACCGAGGCGGACATCTCGGCCCAGCACATCTCCTGGGCCCGGGAGAACGGCATGGACGTCTCCGGTTTCCTGATGATGTCGCACATGTTCGACGCGGCCGGGCTGGCCGGGCAGGCCAAGCTGATGGAGTCGTACGGGGCGCACTGCGTCTACGTCACCGACTCCGGCGGCCGGCTGCTGATGTCCGACGTGGCCGAGCGGATCGACGCTTACCGGCAGGTGCTGGAGCCGGAGACGCAGATCGGCATCCACGCGCACCACAACCTCTCGCTGGGCGTGGCCAACAGCGTGGTGGCGGTCGAGCACGGCCGGATTCTCGGCGCCGGGCCACTGGGGTCGCCGCACGGGCGGACCGTCCGGGTGGACGCCTCGCTGGCCGGCCAGGGCGCCGGGGCCGGCAACGCCCCGCTGGAGGTCTTCGTCGCGGTCGCCGAACTGCACGGCTGGAAGCACGGCTGCGACGTGTTCGCCCTGATGGACGCGGCCGACGACCTGGTCCGCCCGTTGCAGGACCGGCCGGTCCAGGTGGACCGGGAGACGCTCTCGCTGGGCTACGCCGGGGTCTACTCCAGTTTCCTGCGGCACGCCGAGCGTGCCTCGGCGAAGTACGGCGTGGACGTCCGGTCGATCCTGGTCGAGCTGGGCCGGCGCCGGATGGTCGGCGGCCAGGAGGACATGATCGTGGACGTGGCGCTGGACCTCGCCGCCAAGGAGGAGTCGTGATCGGTCCGGACACCGCCGGGATCGCCGAGCGGTTGGGCGTGGCGGCGGACACCGCCACCGCGATCCCGCAGCTCGCCGCCGAAACCGGGTTGGACGTCGACGGCGCGTACGCGGTGCAGACCGCGCTGCTACAACGCCGGATCGACCGGGGCGAGCGGCTGATCGGGCTGAAGATGGGGCTGACCAGCAAGGCGAAGATGGCCCAGGTCGGCGTGGACGAGGTGATCTGGGGTCGGCTCACCGACGTGATGCGGGTGCCCGACGGTGGCACCGTCGACCCGGCCGACTACATCCACCCGCGGGTCGAGCCGGAGGTGGCGTTCCTGCTGGACCGGCTGGCCCGGCCGGGCGAGCCGGTCGGCGAGTTCCGCGACGCGGTCCGCGCGGTCGCGCCGGCCATCGAGCTGATCGACTCCCGGTACGCGAACTTCACCTTCTCGCTGCCCGACGTGATCGCCGACAACACCTCGGCCGCCGCGTTCGTGGTCGGCCCGTGGTCCCCGGTGCCGGACGGACTGGACAACCTCGGCGTGCTGCTGGAGATCGACGGCCGGGTGGCGCAGGTCGGCTCGACCGCCGCCATCCTCGGCGACCCGCGGCGGGCGCTGGACGAGGGGATCCGGCTGGCCGGCCGGCACGGGGTGCGGATGCACGCCGGGTGGGTCTTCCTGGCCGGCGCGGCGACCGCCGCGGTGCCGCTGCGGCCGGGCGCCCACGTCCGGGCCGTCGTCGAGAAGCTCGGCACCGCTTCGCTCCGGGCGGCCTCGTGAACCGGGCCGAGGCGCGCGTCGTCGCGGGGAAGGCCGTCCCTCGGGGCGCTTTTCCGCACGTCAAGGTGGCGGGTGGGTTCGTCTTCGTCTCCGGTACGTCGTCCCGGCGGCCGGACAACACCTTCGCCGGGGTGGAGGTGGACGAGTTCGGCACCACCAACCTGGACATCCGGGTGCAGACCCGGGCCGTGATCGAGAACATCCGGGACCTGCTGCGGTCGGTCGGCGCCGACCTGTCCGACCTCGTCCAGGTCACCTCGTACCTGGTGAACATGAACGACTTCGGCGGCTACAACGAGGTGTGGGCCGAGTTCTTCGACGCCACCGGGCCGACCCGCACCACCGTCGCCGTGCACCAGTTGCCGCACCCGCACCTGCTCATCGAGATTCAAGCCGTGGCCCTTCTTCCCTCAGGAGGTCAATCGTGAGCGAGATCGCCGAACCGTTCAGCTTTCCCGGGTGGATCGCGGAGAACCAGCACCTGCTCAAGCCGCCGGTGGGCAACAAGGAGATGCTGCCGGGCAGCGACGACTTCATCGTCATGGTGGTCGGCGGCCCGAACCAGCGCACCGACTTCCACGTCGACCCGTACGAGGAGTTCTTCTACCAGGTCAAGGGCAACATGCACGTCAACCTGATGACCCCGGAGGGGCCGCGGACGGTGCACATCCGCGAGGGTCAGATGTGGATGCTGCCGCGCAACATGCCGCACTCGCCGCAGCGGCCGGAGGCCGGCTCGATCGGGATGGTGATCGAGCGGGTCCGCGAGGAGGGCACGCTGGAGAAGTTCCAGTGGTACTGCGCCGAGTGCGGACACAAGGTGCACGAGGTGGAGCTCCAGGTGCGCGACATCGCCGCCGACCTGCCCCCGGTCTTCCAGGCGTTCTACACCGACGAGAACGCGCGGACCTGCGACAACTGCGGCGCGCTGCATCCGGGGAAGGGCTGATGGCCGCTGCCGGCGAGGGCCGGTCGGGTCGGTACCCGGTGGTGGACGTGCACACGCACGTCGTACCGAAGGGGTGGCCGGACCTGGGCGCCGCGTGCGGCGGATCCGGCTGGCCCTGGCTGCGGGTCGACTCCGAACGCGCCGCCATGATCATGGTGGGTGAGACGGAGTTCCGCCCGATCGGCGCGTCCTGCTGGGACGCGCCGACCCGGCTGGCGGACATGGCCGCCGACGGTGTCGACCTCCAGGTCGTCTCGCCCACCCCGGTCTTCTTCAGCTACGACCGCCCGGCCGACCAGGCGGCGAAGGTGGCCCGGATCTTCAACGACCTCACCCTGGAGGTCACCGCGGCCGGCGGCGGGCGGCTGGTGCCGTTCTGCCAGGTGCCGTTGCAGGATCCGGAGGCAGCCTGCGCCGAGTTGGACCGCTGCCTGGCCGCCGGGCACGCCGGCGTCGAGATCGGCAACCACGTCGGCGACCGCGACCTGGACGACGGCGGCATCGTCGAGTTCCTCACCCACTGCGCCCGGGTGGGCGCGCCGGTCTTCGTCCACCCGTGGGACATGCCCGGCGGCCCCCGGCTGGACCGGTGGATGGCCCGCTGGCTCACCGGCATGCCGGCCGAGACCCACCTGTCGGTGCTGGCGCTGATCCTCGGCGGCGTCTTCGACCGGGTGCCGGAGACGCTGCGGATCTGCTTCGCGCACGGCGGCGGCAACTTCCCGTTCTGGCTGGGCCGGGCCGACAACGCCTGGCACCGCCGCGGCGACCTGGTCCGGGGCTCCTCGACCGCCCCGCCCAGCGCCTACGTCGACCGGTTCTGCGTCGACTCGGTGGTCTTCGAGCCGGCCGCGCTGCGGCTGCTGGTGGACACCATGGGGGAGGACCGGGTGCTGGTCGGCAGCGACTACCCGTACCCGCTGGGCGAACGCCCGGTCGGCCAGGTCGTCCGCAAGGCCGACTTCCTCACCCCCGATCAGCGCGACAAGCTCCTCGGCGGCAACGCCCTGCGCTTCCTCGGCCGGCCGGAGTCCGACTGACCGGACGTGTCTGCGCGCCCGGCGGCCGGTGGGCGGGCAGGATGAGGGGATGGCCGAGCCGCACGACCTGACCGCGCTGGAGCAGGCCGCCGCCATCGCCGGCGGCGAGCTGTCCAGCGTGGAACTCGTCGAGCACCACCTGCACCGGGTCGTCGCGCTCGGCGACACGGTCGGGGCGTTCGTCACCGTGACGGCGGAGCTGGCCCGGACGGCCGCCCGGGCCGCCGACGCGGCGCCGGCCGAACGGCGGGGGCCGCTGCACGGCGTACCGACCGCGATCAAGGACCTCACCCTCACCGCCGGTGTGCGGACCACCTTCGGGTCGGCCGCCTTCGCCGACTTCGTGCCCCCGGTCGACGCCGACGTGGTCCGCTTCATGCGCGCCGCCGGCCTGATCAGCCTCGGCAAGACCACCACCTCCGAGCTGGGCTGTTCGCTCTACTCCGAGGGGCTGGTCGCGCCGCCGGCCCGCAACCCGTGGAACCTGGCGTACACCGCGGGCGGCTCCAGCGGCGGCGCGGCCGCGGCGGTGGCGGCCGGCCTGGTGCCGGTGGCGCAAGGCTCCGACGGCGGTGGCTCGCTGCGCATCCCGGCGTCGCTGTGCGGCCTGATCGGCTACAAGCCCAGCCGCGGGCTGGTCTCCGGCGGCCCGCTCGGCTTCGGCGCGTTCGGGCTGCCGACCAGCGGACCGATCGGGCGGACCGTGGCCGACGTGGCGGCGCTGCTCGACGTGCTGGCGCAGCCGGTGCCGGGGGAGCCGTACCTGCCGCCGTTGCCGCCCGCCGGCGGCTACCTGGCCGCCGCCCGGCAGGCCGCCCCCGGCCGGCTGCGGATCGGCCGGTTCACCGCCCCGATGCTCGCCGACGAGCCGGTCCACCCCGACTGCGTGGCCGTCGTGGACCGGGCCGCCGCGCTGCTGACCGCCGCCGGGCACGAGGTGGTCGAGGTGCCGTCGCCGCTCGGGCCGGCGGCGTGGCCACTCTTCGAGATCGTCTGGTACGTGCTGGCGCTCGCCCCGGTGCCGCCGGAGCTGGAGAGCCGGCTGCTGCCGCTGACCCGCCACCTGCGGGCCCGGGGCGCGGAGATCTCCGCCGCCACCCTCACCACCACGCTCGGCGAGCTCCAGGCGCAGGTACGCCTCGGCGTGCACCGCACCGCCGGCTGCGACCTGCTGCTC
This sequence comes from Micromonospora sp. CNZ280, assembly GCF_011759515.1. NCBI lineage: Bacteria > Bacillati > Actinomycetota > Actinomycetes > Micromonosporales > Micromonosporaceae > Micromonospora > Micromonospora sp. CNZ280. The sequence goes on along the minus strand of NZ_JAAOYP010000001.1, from coordinate 690,793 downwards.
TGCCCCACCCTCGCCGCGCCGCAGGCGCCGGTGGGCTGGTTCGCCGAGGGCGGCGACCCGGCCGAGGACTTCGACCGGCAACGCCGGTTCTCGCCGTACTGCGCCATCTTCAACGTCACCGGCGATCCGTCCGTATCACTGCCGGTGGGCGTGACCGCCGAGGGACTGCCGGTCGGGGTGCTGTTGACCGGCCGGTACGGTGACGACGCGCGGCTGATCGCCACGGCTGCGCAACTGGAGAACTCCAGTGGCGGGTGGGATCGCCACCCCGCAATCTGGCGGGCCGTCGGCTCCGCTAACGTGAATGGCAGCGGAGTCGGGCGGTCGGCGCCATGATCGTCCACCCGACCCGGATGCTCTGGTCTCTCTTTCCGCCTGGGGGCGTTGGGATTGTCTGTTACCGAGACGTTGCTGGTCTTCGTCGGCATCCCGGCGGCCACGGTGCTGGTGATCGCCGGTCTGGCGTACGCCGGTAGCCGTGGCGGCGGTGGCGGCGCCAAGCGCTACCGGCCGGGTCGGCCCTTCGACTTCACTCCGGTCTGGTTCCTGGCCCGTCCGGAGCAGCTGGCCGACTCGGCCGGCACCGCCCTGGCAGCGGGCGCCCAGGCGCCGGCGCTGACCAGCCGCAAGCAGGAGCAGGCCGGCGAGATGGCGCCGGCCGGTGGAACCGGAGGCGCAAGTGACCGTTGGTGAGAAGCAGGCCGGGCCGGGCAGCCCGCCCGAGGTGCTGGACGGGCCGTTCTCGACCCGGCAGCTGCTGCGCATCGACGAGGCGCTCCGGCTGGCCGACCAGAACACGGGCCTGGTCTTCTCGGTCTTCGTCGGCGGTCTCGACGAGCCGATCCGCGAGCACGCCGAGCGGCTGCACCGCCAGCTCGCCGAGCCCGACAAGTCGGTGCTGATCGCGATCTCGCCCAACCAACGCCAGCTGGAGATCGTCACCGGCCGGTACGCCCGCAAGCGCATCCCGGACACGTACGCCAAGCTGGCGGCGCTCTCCATGGTCGCGGCGTTCGGCGGCGGCGACCTGGCCGGCGGCATCATCAACGGCCTGGACCAGCTCGCCAGCCACGCCGGCAAGGGCTGAGCCCATCCGTACGACGAAGCCCGGTCCGCGTCCCACGCGGGCCGGGCTTCGTCGCGTCGGCGGACCGGGTGAGCGGCTCGGCACACGGGCCGTTGCGGGTGATACCTCAGCGTCATATCGATGACTCTGAGGTATCCCGCTCGACCGGTGTACGCCTCGGGCCGGTCACGCCGGCTCAGGCGCTCCGGGCGTCCTTGGCGCGCGCCTTGAGGGCGCGGACCACGCCGTCGCGGCCCTCGGCGACCAGCCGGCGCAGCGGGCCCGGGTGGCCCTCCTGCGCCAGCCAGGCGTCGGTGGCCGCCACCGTGTCGTCCTCGACCAGGTACGCCGGGTACGCCAGCTGCGTGAACTCCTGGGCCGGCTCGCTGTCCCGGCTGGCCCACACCTGGCCCACCGCAGCGAAGTACTTCTCCCGGTAGGGCGCGACCAGCTCGACCTGCGCCGGGTGGGTCAGGCCCTGCAGCAGCGCCCGGTGCCGCCAGTTCGGCAGCGCCTCCGGGCCGGTCAGCTGCGCCCAGACGGCGGCCTTGTTCGCCGCCGTCGGCACCAGCGCGTGCGCGTACGCGGCCTCCCGCTCGCCGCTGGCCGTGCGGTCGGCGGCCAGCTCGGCCTCGATCTCGGCCGGGCCGGCCGCGCCGTTGGCCACCAGCGCACCGAGCACCGCCCAGCGCAGTTCGGTGTCGACGGTGAGGCCGGTCGGCACCTCGCTGCCCGCCAGCCAGCCGCGCAGCGTGGCCAGGTCCTCCGCGGAGCGGGCCGCCGAGGCGTACGCCCGGGCCCAGGCGAGCTGGAATCCGCTGCCCGGCTCCGCGGCGGCCAGCGCCGCCCGGGCGGTACGGGCCAGCTCGGCCCAGCCGGTCGGCGCCCAGGCCGGGTCGGCGTAGAAGGTGAGCGTGGTGGTGGCCTGCCGCAGCGTCGCGGTGACCAGGTTGATGTCGGTCTCGGCGGGCAGCCCGGCCAGCACCAGCGCCACGTAGTCGCGGGCGGCCAGTTCGGCGTCCCGGGTCATGTCCCAGGCGGCCGTCCAGCAGAGCGCGCGGGCCAGCGACGACTCCAGGCCGGCGATGTGCTGCACCACGGTGGCCATGGACCGCTCGTCCAGCCGCAGCTTGGTGTAGGTGAGGTCGTCGTCGTTGAGCAGCAGCACGTCGGCGGCGCGCACCCCGCGCAGCTCGGTCAGCTCGGTCCGCTCGCCGGTCACGTCCACCTCGAGCCGCTGGCGGCGCACCAGCCGGCCGTCGGCGAGGTCGTAGAGGCCCACCCCGATCCGGTGGGTGCGCAGCGTCGGGTGCCCGGCCGGTGCCTCCTGCCGGACCACCACCTGCTGGTACGCGCCGTCCGGGTCGATCGCCACCTCCGGGCGCAGCGTGTTGACCTGCGCGGTCTCCAGCCACTGGGCGGCGAACTTGCGCAGTTCCCGGCCGGAGGCCGTCTCCAGCTCGGAGAGCAGGTCGTCGAAGGTGGCGTTGCCCCAGGCGTGCTTCTCGAAGTACGTCCGCAGGCCGGCCAGGAACGGCTCCTCGCCCACGTACGCGACCAACTGCTTGAGCACGCTGGCGCCCTTGGCGTACGTGATGCCGTCGAAGTTGACCTCGACCGCCTCCAGGTCCGGCATCTCGCAGTAGACCGGGTGGGTGGAGGAGAGCTGGTCCTGCCGGTAGCCCCAGTTCTTCCGGATGGACAGGAAGGTCGTCCACGCGTCCTGGAACCGGGTGGCGTGCGTGTTGCACCAGTGGCTGGCCCACTCGGCGAACGACTCGTTCAGCCACAGGTCGTTCCACCAGCGCATGGTGACCAGGTCACCGAACCACATGTGCGCCAGCTCGTGCAGGATCGTGTTCGCGCGCTGCTCGTACTCGAAGTCGGTGACCTGCGAGCGGAAGATGTAGTGCGACTCGGCGTGCGTGACGCAGCCGAAGTTCTCCATCGCGCCGGCGTTGAAGTCGGGCACCCAGAGCTGGTCGTACTTGGGCAGCGGGTAGCGGACGCCGAACTTCTCGTGGAAGAAGTCGAAGCCCTGCTTGGTGACCAGGAAGAGGTCGTCGGCGTCGAGGTACTGCGCCATCGACGCCCGGCAGAACACCCCCAGCTCGATCCCGTCGTGGCTGTCCCGCACCTCGTGGTACGGGCCGGCGCAGAGCGCGGTGATGTAGGTGCTCATCCGGGCGGACTCGGCGAAGTGGACGGTCTTCAGGCCCTCGCCGGCCGGCTCCTCGCGCGCCACCGGCATGTTCGACACGACCCGCCAGTGCCCCGGCACGGTGGCGCGCCAGGTGTAGACGCTCTTCAGGTCGGGCTGGTCGAAGCAGGCGAAGACCCGCTGCGCGTCGGCCGTCTCGAACTGGCTGTAGAGGTAGGTCTCGCCGTCGACCGGGTCGACCGTGCGGTGCAGCCCCTGCCCGCTGTTGGAGTACGCGAAGTCGGCGTCGACCACCAGGACGTTCTCGCCGTCCAGCCCGGACAGCGTCAGGCCCTTCTCGGCGGACCAGTCGCCCAGGTCGACCGGGGCGCCGTTCAGCGTCGCCGAGCGCACCGAGTCGGCGGCCACCTCGATGAAGGTGCTCGCGCCCGGCTCGGCGCAGCGGAACCGGACCTCGGTGGTCGATCGGAAGGTGCGGCCCTCGGCCGCCTGGACGGCGCTCGACAGGTCCAGACTGATGTCATACCCGGTCACGTCGAGCAGGCGGGCCCGCTCGGTCGCCTCGACCTGCGTCAGGTTGCGCACTCCCGGCACGTTCGTCTCCATCCCACTCTCGCCGTACGCCGCGGCGGCGCCCGTCCGCCGGCCGCTCGTGGCGGCCGGTCGGATCCGAGTCTTGCATGCACCGCCGGTCCGCGGTGGTCGAGGTCACGCTCTCGTTCCGGTACCGCGCCGCGGCACCGGGGGCGAGGATCGGGGGTGAGGCGCCGGAACCCCGGTGTCACCCGTCGTGAAGGGACCTCACCGTGACCGAGCGTGCCGCCGTCGACATGTGGTTCGACCCCATCTGCCCGTGGGCCTGGATCACCTCCCGTTGGCTGCTGGAGGTCGAACAGGTCCGGGACGTGGACATCCGCTTCCACGTGATGAGCCTGTCGGTGCTCAACGAGGGGCGCGACCTGCCCGAGGAGTACCAGGAGCTGATGCGGACCGGCTGGGGTCCGGTGCGGGTCTGCATCGCCGCGGAGCAGCGCTACGGCTCGGAGGTGCTGCGCAAGCTCTACACCGCCCTCGGCACCCGGATCCACCTCGGCAAGCAGAACCTCGGGCCGGAGCTGTACGCCGCCGCGCTGACCGACGCCGGGCTGGACCCGGCGCTGGCCGAGGTGGCCGGCGGCACCGGGTACGACGAGGCGCTGCGGGCCAGCCACGAGGCGGGCATGCGGCCGGTCGGCACCGACGTCGGCACCCCGGTCATCCACGCCCCGGGCCCGGACGGCGGCCAGGTCGCCTTCTTCGGCCCGGTGGTCACCCCGGCACCGAAGGGCGAGGCGGCCGGCCGCCTCTGGGACGGCGTCCTGCTGGTCTCGGCGACCCCCGGCTTCTTCGAGCTGAAGCGCTCCCGCGACCTCGACCCCATCTTCGACTGATCCCACCCGCCGGGGCGCGGCCAGGCGGGCGGGGTGTGGGTGGGGCGTCACCGGGGTGGTGCGGGGCTCGTTGGCCTCCATGTCCGCCGCAGCGACCCGCAGGGCCGCACCCCGCAGCTCGTGGAGGCATCCCGATGGCCAAGCACCGTGCGTCCGTTGACGATTCCCCGAGCGGTGAGGAGGTGGCCGACAGCCCCGACGCGGCGTACTGGTCGGTCGACGACTCCCGCTGGCCGGCGCTCCGGCCCGACCTTCCCCCGGACGTGGTGGACCTGCTCGCCCCGCCGATCGTGGTCGGTGTGGCCCGGGTGCCGGCGACCTCCCGGCTGACCCCGCCCGCCGCCGACCGGCCCGCGCCGCTGGTGGCCACCCGGCCCGCGTCGGCCGCGCCCATCCGGCCGGCGGTGCCCGCGCCACCGGGCGCGCCGATCGGCCCGGCGGATCCGGTCGGCGGGCAGAGCCGGCCGACGTCGCAGAGCGGGCAGGGCAGCCCGGTGGGCGGTCGCCGGGGTCCACACGCCGCGTCCACCACCCACCGCCGGCCGGTCCCGGCCGGCCGGCACCGCCGCCAGGCCGGCTCGGCGGAGCGCGCCGACTGACCGGGCCACCGCTGGCCGTCTGGTGGACGCCGTGCGGGTCCGCGGTCGCGGGCCGGTCCGCCCCGGGTAGCGTCAGCGGTCATGACGGTCGTGCATCCGATCGCCCGGGCCTGGATCACCACTGGCGGCACCGGCGCGCAGAACTACGACGAGTTCGCCGACGACGCGGAGATCACCGCGATCATCGAGGCGAACCCGCACAGTGCCCTCGGCATCGAGATGCCGCACCGGGCGCCGGAGAGCCTCGGGAAGTCCTTCCTCGACGCGCTGCCGGACGCGGTCGCCCGGCTCGCCGAGGCCAAGGCGGACGGCAGCTACACCCCCGCCGAGCAGGTCGTGGTGCTCTACCGGATCAGCGCGCCGGGGGAGGAGCCGGCGTACGGGCTCTTCGCGATGGTGGACACCGACCAGATCTCCACCCGGGCCGGCGAGCCCGGTCTGGTGATCCGCAACGAGGACGTCTTCATCGCCAAGGTGCGGGAGCGGGTGGCACTGGCCGAGGCGCTGGGTCACCTGCTCTCGCCCGTACTGCTGCTGCAGACCGGGCGGGGCGACGAGCTGCACGCCGCGCTCGTGGCGGCGACCGAGACGGCCGGGGCGCCGGCCGCCACCGACACCGACCAGGCCGGGCGCACGCACGCCATCTGGCTGGTCGGCCCGGGGCCGGAGCAGGACGAGCTGACCGCGCTGGCCGGCGGCGGCGAACTGGTCGTCGCCGACGGCAACCACCGCAGCCTGGCCGCCCAGACCGGCGGGCTGCCGCGCTTCCTGGCCGTGGTCACCACGCCCGCGTCGGTGGCCATCCAGCCCTACAACCGGCTGGTCAGCGAGCTGACCACCACGCCGGACGAGCTGCTCGACCGGCTGCGCGCCGCCGGCGCGCAGGTCACCCCGATCGACGGCCCGGTCGAGGTTCCGGCGGCCGGCGGCACCGTCGGACTCCGGCTTCCCGGCCAGGGGTACGCGGTGACGCTGCCGCGGACCGGCGGCGGCCGGCTGGAGAACCTCGACCACGCCCTGGTCGAGCGGCTGCTGCTGCGCGACGCGCTCGGGCTGGACCCGGGCGACAAGCGGATCACCTACGTCGGCGGCGACTATCCGGCGAGCTGGCTCACCGGCGAGGTCGACGCCGGCCGGGCCGAGTTGGCCGTGCTGATCGCCCCGGTGACCGTGGACGACTTCGTGGCGGTGAACCTCGCCCGGGAGAAGATGCCGCGCAAGAGCACCTGGTTCACCCCGAAGGCGCGCGGTGGCCTGGTGGCCGCCGAGCTGGCCGGCTGAGCTGTGACGAATCCGCCCCCGGACGCCGCCCGCGCGGCGTTCGGCGGCGACGGCCTGACAGACTGCGCGGTATGCGCGTCTACCTGGGATCCGACCACGCCGGTTTCGAGTTGAAGGTGCACCTGGCCAACCACCTGGCCACGCAGGGCTACGACGTGGTCGACGTCGGCCCGCACGCCTTCGACCCGGACGACGACTACCCGGCGTTCTGCCTGCACACCGGTGACCGGGTGGTGGCCGACGCGGGCAGCCTCGGCGTGGTGATCGGTGGCTCCGGCAACGGCGAGCAGATCGCCGCCAACAAGGTCGCCGGGGTCCGGGCCGCGCTCGCCTGGAACATCGAGACCGCACAACTGGCCCGCGAGCACAACGACGCGAACATCGTCGCCGTCGGCGCCCGGCAGCACACCCTGGCCGACGCGACCGCCATCGTCGAGGCGTTCCTCGCCACCCCGTTCTCCGGCAACGAGCGGCACTCCCGGCGGGTCGCCCAGATGGCCGAGTACGAGCGCACCCGGACCCTGCCCGCCCTGCCGGCCTGACGCTGCCCGCCGGGGGCGCGGCCCGGCCGCGCCCCCGGCCACGGCGTTCCCGCCGGCGCGGTGAGCCACCGGCTCAGCGGCGGGGCAGGTCCTCCCGGGGCACCCAGTTGCGGCGGACGATCACCACGCGCTCCTCGGCCTCGGCCAGGTCCGCCTCGCTCGGCCGGGCGGCGTCCCGGGCCCGCATCGCGGCGGTGACGCTCACCTGGGACGAGCCGGAACCGACCAGGCCGCGCAGCCCCCGCTCACCCTCGCGGTCCTCGGGCGGGCCACCCCGCCGCCCGCGCGGCGGGTCGCCGCCGTCGTGCACCCCGGCGGTGGTCGCGCTCGGGCCGTCGGCGCCCCCCGTCGCCTCGCCGCCCGGCTGGTGCCTGAGCCGGCGCCGGCGTGGTTCCGCGTCGCCGAGCCGCCGTCGTTCCGCGTCCCCCATCAGCCGACCGTACCGTCCCGTGAGTCAGAACACCTCCATGGCGGCCGGGGCGCGGTGCCAGCCTGGTGGTGCATCAGCGAGGTGAGCAGGCAAGCGGCGGCGGTGGGTCGGCACCACCCCGACCATGCTGACGTGGGCGGCCGGCACGGTGCCGCCCGGCACGGTCAGCCGGCGGGTGAAGGCGGTGGCGCTGGCCACCAGGGGCGACCGATTTGCCGGCTGGCTACCCTCGAAACCGGGACGGCGACCGGTGGGCCGCCGCCGGTCCAGGGGAGGGGACGAGATGGCAGACCAGACGCAGCCGTGGGCGGAGCGGACCGTCGAGGTGCCGCCGCAGCCGGGTGTCGCGGTGCCGCCGCAGCCCGGCGTCGGGGTGCCCTCGCAGCGCGACGCGTTCCGGCCGGGGGTGGCGTCGGTCGGCCGGCCGCGTACGCCGCGCACCGAGCCGTTCCCGGTCGTCGAGGAGCCGACCGGCACCGGCTGGCCGGGCGGGCCTTCGCCACGGCGGCCGATGAGCTGGCACCTGGCGCAGTTGCGGCGCGGCGGCGAGTGGAGCGCGGCCGGCGTGCTCTTCGCCTTCGTCTGCTGGGGCATCTGGGCGATCTCCGGCGGCGGCGACCTGACCGGCCCGTTCCTGATCTTCGTGCTGAGCCTGCTGGTGGCGGCCGGGCTCTTCGCGCTCGCCCGGCTGCTCGGCCGGGTGGTGCTGGAGCGGCAACTCGGCCGGGTACGCCGCAGCGCCCGCGGCGCGCACCTGGTGACCGCGGTCTTCCTGGCCGGCCTCGGCGTCGCCTACCTGCAGCAGACCGAGTGGGTCGTGTCGGCCTGGAACTGGATCACCAACAACTGATCCCCCCGGTACGCCCCGGACCGGCCGGCCTGCCGCCGCCCGCCCGGGGCGTCCGGTCGCGGGTGCCGCGACCGAGGTCGTCTCTCCACCAGGACGGCCGCTGCTTACCCGGCCGGCCGCGGATCATCCGTGGCCGGGCGCACCGGCCGGGTCGCTGATCGATGGCTCAGTGGGAGCCGCCGTGCCGCAAACGGGCGGCCGGCGCGGGTGGCCGGCGGCGGTTTCGGGCTACTGCTTGGCGAACCGGTAGAGCACGTAGTCCTTGTCCGCGCCGCAGACCACCACGGCGGTGTTCCACGAGCAGGTGTCGCTCCGGACGTCCTTGAGCTGGCCCAGCTCGACCACCTTGCCCGAGCTGACCGGCACCCCGGCGACGCTGCGGTCGTCCTCGACGGAGCTGAGCCGGTCGGCGAAGACGAGCAGGTTGCCCGCGTTGATCCGGACGGCCACCCCGTCCCGGTCCTTCAGCGCCGTCGGGCCGTCCGGACCGAACAGCGTGCCGGCCGACTCCGGCGAGGTGCGCCGGGCCAGCACGTGCTCGCCGAGCGGCACCAGCACGGTCGCCTGCGGCGCCGGCCAGCGCTCCACCCGCTCCTCGGTGACCGCCACCACCTCGGTGGTCTTCGCGTCGCCGCCGGCCACCTCGAGCAGGCAGACCCGCCGTTCGCCGCAGGGCACCAGCGCCTCCGGCCGCCGTCCGTCGCCGGCGGTGTAGAGCAGCTCCGGCTTCGCGTCGCTGGTCAGGTCGTACGCCAAGACCTGGTAACGCGACTCGTCGGCGGCCACGTAGAGCCGGTCGCCGTGCGCCATCACCAGGTCGTCGAGGTCGGCCGCCCCGGCGCGGGTGCGGATCACGGCCCGGGTGTCGGTGTCGATCAGCCGTACCGAGCGGTCAGCGCCGACCTGCACGATCCGGCGGGCGTCGCCCCGCCACGGGTCCCGCGGGGTGCCGTTGGGGTACGCCGGCCCGCCGAGCGCCTCGTCGGTGGTGACCCGGTGGACGGTGGTGCGGGCGCCGTCGTACTCGTCGCGCGGGTTGGGCAGGGCCCAGGCCTCGGCCCCGTCGTCCAGCCGCAGCCCGACCAGCCGGTCCAGGGTGCGGTCGACCAGCACCGCGACGTTCTCGGCGAAGAGCACGTCGTCGTCGCCCCGGATCGGCTCGTCCCACCGCCGGTCGCCGGACGCGCCGTCGAGGACGATCAGGTCCCGCGGGGTGTCGGAGGAGGTGGCGTCGGCGAAGACCGCTACCGCCCCCGGCAGGGCGACGATCCGCTCCCACCGCTGGGTGGATGCCCCGACCTGCCGGCGCCACTTCTCCCCGCCGGTGCGGGTGTCGATCGCGACCACCTCCAGCCGGCCGTCCGGCAGCGGGTGGGCGAGGTAGCCGTGGTCGCCGAGGACCGCGGTGAACATGTCCGTCGGGCGCTCCTGCCCGGCGGCGATCCGCTCGACCTCGGTGACCGGGTTCTGCCACTCCAGGGCCGGGTAGCGGTCCCGGGTCAGGTACAGCACCGCCGCGACGGAGACGCCGGCGAGCGCGAGCACGGCACCGAGCGTGATCCACACCGCCCGGGGCCGGAAGAGGCCCGGGCGGCCGGGCGGCGGTGACAGCGGCGCGGCGGAGACGGGTACGCCCGGCCAGCCCGGCGGCGGCGCGCCCGGCCCGACCGGAAGCGCGCCGGGCGGCCCGGCGGCCGGCGGCCGCGACTCGGGGAGCGTGGCGGGCGGCGGGGGCGGGCCGACCAGCGTGGCCGCGGGCGGTGCACCGGCCGCGCTGGGTGCCGCCGCGACGGCCGGTGCTGTCGGGGCATGGCTCGGCGTCGCCGCGAGGCCCTGCTGGGCCGGCGCCGAGTCGGCCGGGACCTGTGGTGGCGCGGCGGGGCTGACCGGGTGCGGTGCGGCCGGGGTGGCCTGCGTCGGGGCCGCCGCGGGCACAGTTGGCCCGTCGCCCGGGGCCGGGACGGGCGCCGGCGCGGCTGGTGGCGGGGCCGGGACGGGCGGCGGCGCGACGGCCGCGGGCGCGCCAAAGCCGGCCGCCACCCGGGCCGGGCGGGGCAGCGGCAGGTCGGTCAGCGCGCCCTCGGCCACCGGCAGCTCAGGCTGCTCCAGCACCGTCGGCGCCACCCCGAGTTCGGCGTGCAGCAACCGGGCCACCAGCGGGGTCCGGGTGGCGCCGCCGACCAGGAAGAGACCGGCGAGCTGCTGCGGGTGCAGGCCGGCCGTGTCGAGCACCTCGCGGGTGACCGCAACCCCCCGGCGCAGCAGCGGGGTGGCCACCCGCTCCAGGTCGTCCCGGGTGAGCGGGACCGCCGCCTCCACCCCCGGTACGGCGACCGGCGCGACGGTGGCCCGGGACAGCATCTCCTTGGCGCCCCGGACGTTCTCCCAGAGCTGGTGGCGGTCCCGCCACTGGGTCGTCGACTCCGGCCGGGTCAGCGTCGCCCAGCGGTCCGGATGCGCGCTCGCGACCAGTTCGCCGAGCCGGGCGAACAGGGCCGCGTCCACGTCCAGGCCGCCGAGGTCCGCGGCGCCGCCCGCGGCCACCACGGTGAATCCCGAGTCGCCCCACGGGTCGGCGCCTTCGTTGCGCAGCACGGCGACGTCCAGGGTGCCGGCGCCGAAGTCGAAGACCGCGACGGTGCCGCCGACCGGCACGGGCCGGCGCAGCACCTGGGTGTAGTAGCGGGCGGCGGCCACCGGTTCGCGCAGCAGCCGGGTCCCGGGCGGGGTGGGGCCGGACATGGTGTGCTCAGCCGCGGACGGCCACCCGGCCAGCGCCAGCGCGTCGCTGAGCACCTGGCGGCGCGGCGCCTCCCAGGTCGCCGGGCAGGTGAGCACCGCCGGGGGCAGGAAGCCGACCGCCTCGACCGCTGCCCGGGCCACCGCGTGCAGGGTCGCGGCCAGCAGCTCCGCCGGGGGATAGCGCCGGTCGCCCACGGCCACTGCGGGTTCGTCGATCCGGCGCTTCGGGTGCGGCTCGTACCGGCTCGGCTCGGTGCGGGCGAGCCGCTGGGCGTCGCGGCCGGCGTGCAGCACCCCGTCCGCGTCGGCGTACACGCCGGAGGGGATGATCGGCTGGCCGTCCAGCAGCAGCGGGCGGGTCTGCCCGTCCGGGCGGCGGAGCACCGCCACCGTGTTCGACGTGCCCAGGTCGACGCCGAGGGCGTACCCCTCGTGCTGGCCTGCCATCTGCCGATACCTCCGCGCGGGACGAGGGGATGCCCGGTCCCGCATGGTACGCAGCCCGCGCCGCCACCGGGTCGGCCGGTCGGCCCGACGCGCCGGGCCGTCGTATGACCGAGCCGGGATGGAATCCATACATTGCCATTTATCGATGAACTTGCGTACGCTCCCGCCATCACAGCTACGGCGTGGTCACGAGCCGCGCCGTCGAGGCTTGGAGGGACCCATGGTGCGTTGGCGCAGACTCGTCGGCCGGATGGCGGCCGTGTTGGCGGTGGTCACCGCCGGAACGTTCGTGGCGCCCGTGCCGGCCAACGCGGCGCCGGACGACGGCATGACCCCGTACGTCGTCGGCGGGACCCGGGCCGCGCAGGGTGAGTTCCCGTTCATGGTCCGGCTCTCGATGGGCTGCGGCGGGTCGCTCTACAGCCCGCGGCTGGTGCTCACCGCGGCGCACTGCGTCGGCCGCACCGGCACCAACACCAGCATCACCGCCACCCTCGGCGTGGTGGACCTCCAGTCGTCGAGCCGGATCCAGGTCCGGTCCAACTACGTCTACCGGGCGCCGGGCTACAACGGCGCCGGCAAGGACTGGGCACTGATCCGGCTCGCCACCCCGGTCACCTCGCTCAGCACCCTGAAGATCGCCAACACCACGGCGTACGACAACGGCACCTTCACCGTCGCCGGCTGGGGCGCGGCCCGGGAGGGCGGCCCGCAGCAGCGCTACCTGCTGAAGGCGACCGTCCCCTTCGTCGACGACACCACCTGCGACAACTACTACGGCGGCGACATCATCCCGAGCGAGGAGATCTGCGCCGGCTACGCCAGCGGCGGTGTGGACACCTGCCAGGGCGACTCCGGCGGCCCGATGTTCCGCCGGGACGCGACCAACGCCTGGATCCAGGTCGGCATCGTCAGCTGGGGCTACGGCTGCGCCCGACCCAACTACCCCGGTGTCTACACCCAGGTGAGCACCTTCGCCTCGGCCATCGCGTCGGCCGCGGCCAGTCTCGGCGGCTGACCGTCCGGTCGTCGGTGGCCCGGTCGCGTCCGGCGGCCGGGCCACCGGCGTACCGGTCCGCAGGTCAGGCCTCCGGGCCGATCACCCGCTCGCGGCGCGGCCAGTCGGCGAACCCGTCCTGGTCGACGCCGCCGGTGCTGTCGCCGGCCGCGGCGAGCACCCCCGGGTGCCCGTCGGCCATCGCGACGCCGAGCCCGACGGCGGCGAACATCGGCAGGTCGAGGCCGCGGTCATCAACCAGGCCCGACCGTCGTAGACCGCCACCTCCGCCTCCGGCAACTGCCCGGAGAGGCGGTCGAGCAGCCCGACGAGGGTCTCCCGCCGCATCCGTTCCCGCCAGGGGAACCGGTCACCGGCCGGGTCGTAGCCGATCGCGTCGGTGCAGCAGACGGCGATGGAGAGCAACGGGGCGAGGCTGCCCAGCGCGCGGATCCCCGCCGGGGTGCGGGCGGTGGCCGCCACCAGCGCTGCCACGTCGCCGGCGGTCGCGTCGCGAACTAGGTTGTTGCGCTAGCTAGATGGCGGCGCTAGGTTGTCCGCGTGATCTTTCCAGCGGGTCGGGGCGGCGCCGGGTGAACCAGGAACGGCGGGCGCAGTGGTTGCGCGGGGTGCTCGACCTCTGCGTCCTCGGGCTGCTCAGCCGGGGGGAGTCCTACGGCTACGAGTTGTCGCAGGCGCTGAAGGCCAGTGGGCTCGGCGCCGTGCAGGGCGGCACGCTCTACCCGGTGCTGCTGCGGTTGCAGCGCTCGGGCCTGGTCACCGCGCACTGGCGGGAGGGCGAGACCGGCCCGGCCCGCAAGTACTACCGGATCAGCCCGGCCGGCAGCGCGGCGTTGCGTACGGCCGCCATCGACTGGGCCGCCTTCGCCGCGAGCGTCGGCACGATACTGCACGAGGAGCCGAACCGGTGAACCACAACGCCTGGCTTGCCGCCCTCACCGGCGAGCTGCGCCGGCACGGCGTCGGGCCCGACCTGGCCGGACACGTCGTCGCCGAGGCCGCCACCCACCTGCATGAGAGCGGGGAACCGCCGCTGCGGGTCTTCGGGCCGCCCGACGTGTACGCCCGGGCGGTCGCGGACAGTCTCGGCGGCCCCGACCAGCGCCCACCCCGCCGGCAGCCGGGCCCGGTCCGGCTCGCCGCCCAGGGCATCAGCAAGCGCTACCGGGGACGGACCGTCCTGGACCGGGTCGACCTCACCGTCCGGGCGGGGGAGATCGCCGCCGTGGTCGGCGCCAACGGGGCCGGCAAGAGCACCTTCCTGCGGATCTGCGCCGGCCTGCTGAGCCCGGACGCCGGCACGGTGCGGGTGCACGGCACGCTCGGCTACTGCCCGCAGGACGGGGGCACCGCCGAGTTCCTCGACCCGGACGAGCACTTCGTGCTGGTCGGCGCGGGCCGTGGCCTGAACCGGGCCGCCGCCCGGCAGGCCGGCCGGGCCGGCGCCGCCGTGCTGGACTGGGCGCCGCCGGCCGGCACTCAGGCGCGGCACCTCTCCGGCGGTACGCGCCAGAAGCTGAACCTGGTGCTGGCCCAGCTCGGTGAACCGGACGTGCTGCTGCTCGACGAGCCGTACCAGGGTTTCGACCGGGGGACCTATCTCGACTTCTGGCACGAGGTGTGGCGGTGGCGCGACGCCGGCAAGGCGATCGTCGTCGTCACCCACCTGCTCAACCAACTGGACCGCGTCGACATCGTGCTCGACCTGACCGCCGCCCGGGAGCCCCGCGCATGACCAAGATCCTCGTGGTGGCCGAGAGCGCGCTGCGCGAACTGCTGCGCCGCCGCTCCGTGCTGCTCATCCTGCTGCTGTTGCCGCTGGCCTTCTACCTCAGCCGCCGCGGCGACCACCTCGGCCAGTCGATCCGGTTCGTCTGCCTCGGGCTGGGCTGGGCGTTGAGCACCGCCGCGCTCTTCGCCGGCAGCGCGGCGCGCGGGATGGAACCCCGGCTGCGACTGTCCGGCTACGGCAGCCTGCACCTGGTGCTCGGGCGGTTGCTCGCCCTGTGGACGGTCGGTGTGCTGCTGTCCGCGCCGTACTTCGTGCTGATCCTGGTCGACCAGCACGACGTCCGGTACGGCGCGATCGCCCTCATCATGGCGTTGACGGTGGCCGTCGCCACCCCGTTCGGCCTGCTGCTCAGCGCCGCGCTGCCCCGCGAGCTGGAGGGCACACTGGTGCTGCTGACGATCGTCGGCCTGCAGATGGTGATGGACCCGGCCGACACCGCGACCCGGGCGCTGCCGTTCTGGTTCAGCCGCGAGATCGGCACGTACGCCATCGACCACACCGACGGCGGCTACCTCGCCCGCGGCCTGACCCAGGGGACCACGTTCGCGGTCGCGCTCACCGTGCTGGTCGCCGTGGCCGCCGCGGTCCGGCTCCGCCAGCGCCGGCACCTGCGGTTCGCCCAGCCGTGATCCAGGCCGTCGAGCTCACCAAGGAGTACGGCGGGGTCCGGGTCGTGGACGGCGTCAGCTTCTCCGCCAGACCCGGCAGGGTGACCGGGTTCCTCGGGCTCAACGGCGCGGGCAAGACGACCCTCTGCGGATGCTGCTCGGTCTGACCCGGCCGACCGCCGGCGCGGCGTTGATCAACAACCGGAGGTTCCGGGACCTGGTCAACCCGACCCCCGGCGGCTGTGGCAGGCACTCGAGAGTTCCGGCGCTCGGGTCACCACCGACGGACACACCCTGGAAGTGGTGGGGCTGTCCTCGGAGGACGCGGGGGAGATCGCCTTCGACGCGCGGGTGCCGATCTACGAGTTGACCGTCGACACGCCGAACCTTGAACAGATCTTCCTCGACCTGGCGGCCGGATGATCGCGCTGGTGGGCAGTGAGCTGCACCGGGTGGCGACGATCCGGCCCAGCCGGGTTCGCGGCGATCAGTGGCGTCTCGGTGGTCGTCAGCGGTGGAGCGGCCCGCTACCAGGACATCCTGACGATGGTGCCGATCCTGGCGGTGTTCGCTGCCGCCAACGCGGCGATCGTCCGTCGGCCCAGTTGGCTGTTCCTGGGCTACGCGGGATGGTTCGTCTTCGTCGAGGGCCTGCTCGGCAGGCTGGAGGCGCCGCTGCCGTTCTCCGCCTTCCTGGGCGCCGGCGCCGGCGCCCACCGGAGTCTCATGATCGCCGCGGCCTGGACCGTCCTGGCATGTGCGGGCGCGGTCATCGCCGTCCGCCGCGACCTGCCGAGCGACTGACCGCGGCCCGGGTCGTGGACCGTCCAGCCTTCCCGGACGGGTGGCGCTCCAGCGGGAGCGGGCCCGTCAGAGGCCGAACATCGGACGGCAGGCCGACAGCCCGTCGACCCTCGCCACCAGCCGCCGCTGCTGAGCCCACTTCTCCCTGGTGAGCCGCAGGCGGTCGGACACGACGGCCTCCTCGCCGCGGGCGTCGACGGAGATGCCGTCGGGCTGGTAGCCGAGCTTGCGGGAGACGCCCTGCGAGGCGTGGTTGTCCTGGAACACCTCGGTGAGCGCGGCCCGCGCGTCGAGGTGGTCGAACGCCAGCGTGAGCAGACCGACGCGGGCTTCGGTCCCGTAGCCCCTGCCCTGGTGCGCGATGCCCAGCCAGGCGGAGGTCGTGACCTCCCGAACCACCGGGAAGTCGCGGGCTCGGAGCGTGACGACGCCCAGGGGCTCTCCGTCCCGGAAGACCCCGAGCCCGAGTCGCCAGGCTGCCACGCTCCACCCGCCGAGCTGGCTCCAGTGACCCTGCAGCACGAACCGCGCCCGATCCTCGGCAGTGCCGTCGGTCCACGGCGTCAGGAACGGACGTTCGTCTGCGCGGTGGACGCCGTTGCCGGCGAGGTGAGCGAGTGCCGCCAGCTCCTCCTCGCGGGGCAGGCGCAGCTCAAGTCGTGGCGTGGAGACGGTCAGGCCATACAGGGGCCACAGGTCGGCAAGCACGAACTCGATCATCGTGACCAGCCCTCGGCCGCGCCACCGGGTTACCGAGCAGCCCCGGCACGGGGCAGGTGAACGCGCCTCGTCGTGGAGCGGGCGACGGGAATCGAACCCGCACCGTCAGTTTGGAAGACTGAAGCTCTGCCATTGAGCTACGCCCGCGTACGCCCCGACAGCACGGGGCGCGCCGACAGCGTACCCAATCCGCTCCCCCGACGCGCAGCCGTGTACCGGGCGCGCCGATCGCCAAGATCCGTAGTCGCCGCGCCCCGCGCCCAGGGGCAGCGCGGCACCCGGGGCGGCGCGGGCCGGGTGTCCGGTTGGTATGCGTTCGGCGGTTTGGGGGAGGACCCGACACGTCCGGTGGGGCACGACGGCATACACTTCTCGTCGCCACGGGGTGTGGCGCAGCTTGGTAGCGCACTCGCTTTGGGAGCGAGGGGCCGTGGGTTCAAATCCCGCCACCCCGACTGTCGTCCGCGGCCGGTGCCACCGGGCCCGCCGTTCGTGCGGTGCCCGGGCGCTGCCGGTACTCCCGGCCGGCTCGCCTACACTCGATGGGCCAATTGCGCCCAGACTCAAACCGAGATCCGTCAAGGAGTACGCCTGTGAAGAGCACCGTCGAGACTCTGAGCCCGACGCGCGTGCGGCTCGCCATCGAGGTGCCGTTCGTCGAGCTCGAGCCGAGCCTCAAGAAGGCGTACCGGGAGATCGGCCAGCAGGTCCAGGTTCCCGGCTTCCGCCGCGGCAAGGTGCCGGCCGCCGTGATCGACCAGCGGGTGGGCCGGGGCACCGTCCTGAACGAGGCGGTGCAGGAGGCCATCCCGCAGAACATCCTCGCCGCGGTCCGCGAGCACGACCTGAAGACGCTCGGTCGCCCCGAGGTCGAGATCACCGAGTTCAACGACGGCGACTCGCTGAACTTCACCGCCGAGGTCGACGTCCGGCCGGAGATCACCCTGCCGGACCTGTCCACCGTCGAGGTGACCGTCGACGAGCTGCAGATCGACGACAGCGAGATCGAGGAGCAGGTGAAGAACCTGCGCGAGCGGTTCGCCACCCTCAAGACCGTCGAGCGGGCCGCCCAGGAGGGCGACTACGTCCAGATCGACCTGAACGCGACCGTCGACGGCGAGGACGTGCCGGGCGGTTCGGCGAGCAACATCTCCCACGAGGTGGGCAGCAAGCAGCTGCTGCCGGGCCTGGACGAGGCCGTCGTCGGCCTGGCCGCCGGCGAGAGCACCACCTTCACCACCCAGCTCGTCGGCGGCGACTTCGCCGGCCGCGACGCGGAGGTGGCGGTGACCGTGCGCACCGTCAAGGAGAAGGAGCTGCCGGAGCTCAACGACGAGTTCGCCCAGATGGCGAGCGAGTTCGACACCATGCAGGAGCTCCGCGACGACCTGCGCGAGCGGGTCAGCCGGGGCAAGCGGGTCGAGCAGATCTACGCCGCCCGGGACAAGGCCCTCGAGCAGCTGGTCGAGGCCGCCGACGTGCCGGCGCCGGAGGGGGTCGTCCGCGAGGAGGTCGAGAGCCGCAAGCAGGCGATGGTCGACCAGCTCGAGCGGATCGGCGCCTCGCTGGAGGAGTACCTCGCGGCCGAGGAGAAGACCGAGGAGCAGATCGACACCGAGCTGACCGAGGCGGCGACCCAGGGCGTCAAGATCCAGCTGCTGCTGGACACCCTCGCCGACGCCGAGGACGTCCAGGTCTCCGACGACGAGTTCGGCCACGAGATCGTGCACCGGGCCCAGCGCGCCGGGATGGCTCCGCAGCAGTACTACGACCAGCTGGTCCGCTCCGGCGCGGCCGGCGCGGTCTTCGGCGACGTCCGGCGCGGCAAGGCGCTGGCCTCGGTCATGGAGCGGATCAAGATCACCGACACCGCCGGCAACGAGGTGACGCTCGACGCGCTGCGCGCCGCGAACGAGGCCGAGCACGACCACGAGCACTGATCGACGAGGCGGAGGCCGCCGTCCGCCGCTTGCGGTGGACGGCGGCCGAAACCCTTTCCGGGGTACGTGTTCGGCGCAGCTGCGCTGAGAGCGAACAGTGCCCCGACCGGGACTCTGCGGCCCGGTCGAGCGGTTAGTGTCGGGTAGGACGGTACGGAGAGCGAAGGGCTGCCATGACCGACATGCACATCCCAGCGAAGCCGCTCCGGGCGATCGAGGCCCGCGGTGGCGACAACATTGGCAACCTCGACGACTCGGTCTACAACCGGTTGCTCAAGGAGCGGATCATCTTCCTGGGCAGTGAGGTGACCGACCAGGTCGCCAACCGCATCTGCGCGCAGCTGCTGCTGCTCGCCGCGGAGGACCCGGACCGCGACATCAACCTCTGGATCAACTCGCCGGGTGGCTCGGTCTACTCCGGCATGGCGATCTACGACACCATGCAGTTCATCGACAACGACGTGTCGACCGTCGCCATGGGCATGGCGGCCTCCATGGGCCAGCTGCTGCTCTGCGCCGGCACCAAGGGCAAGCGCTACGCCCTGCCGCACGCGCGGATCATGATGCACCAGCCCTCCGGCGGCCTGGGCGGCACCGCGTCGGACATCGCCATCCAGGCGGAGCAGATGCTCTACACCAAGCGGATGTTCCAGGAGCGGGTCGCCCACCACACCGGCCAGAGCCAGGCGCAGATCGAGGCGGATTCGGACCGCGACCGCTGGTTCACCGCCCAGGAGGCCATGGACTACGGCTTCATCGACAAGGTGATCATCGGGGCCGCTCAGGTTCCGGATGGCGCCGGGACCCTGAGCTGAGGAGCTGACGATGACCGATCTGAGCCTGCCGCCCCAGTTCGCGGCCGTGCACAACCGCTACGTCCTGCCGTCGTTCGTCGAGCGCACGTCGTACGGGGTCAAGGAGTCGAACCCGTACAACAAGCTCTTCGAGGACCGGATCATCTTCCTCGGCGTCCAGGTGGACGACGCGTCGGCCAACGACGTGATGGCGCAGCTGCTGACGCTCGAGGGCACCGACCCGGACCGCGACATCATCATGTACATCAACTCGCCGGGTGGCTCGTTCACCGCCATGACGGCGATCTACGACACCATGCAGTACGTCCGGCCGGACATCCAGACGGTCTGCCTGGGCCAGGCCGCCAGCGCGGCGGCGGTGCTGCTCTCCGCGGGCACCCCGGGCAAGCGGATGGCGCTGCCGAACTCCCGGATCATCATCCACCAGCCGGCCACCGAGGGCGGCTACGGGCAGGGCTCGGACATCGAGATCCAGGCCCGGGAGATCCTGCGGATGCGGACCCAGCTGGAGGAGATGCTCTCCCGGCACTGCAACCAGCCGATCGAGAAGGTCCGCAAGGACATCGACCGTGACAAGATCATGACGGCCGAGGAGTCCCGCGAGTACGGGCTGGTCGACACGATCCTGACCAGTCGCAAGAAGGGGCTGCTGGCCGCGAACGCCGCCAGCTGACCGGTACCGGGTCGGAGGTCGGTCGGGGTTCGCCCCCGGCCGACCTTTGACACACCCGTTTTGGGGGTCGGAGAAAGCCCCGCCAGCGGGTAACGTCGGGTCTGTGCCGCTTCGCCGGTGGATCCGGCGGGGTGAAGGAGACGGACGGAGCACAGCGTCCGCAGGTCAGGGCCGGGGTTCCGGCCGATGAGTGCAGGGAGAACGTAGGTGGCACGGATCGGTGACGGCGGCGACCTACTGAAGTGCTCCTTCTGCGGCAAGTCGCAGAAGCAGGTCAAGAAGCTCATCGCGGGCCCCGGGGTCTACATCTGCGACGAGTGCATCGATCTCTGTAACGAGATCATCGAAGAGGAGCTGGCCGAGTCCGGCGAGGTGAAGTGGGAAGGGCTTCCCAAGCCGATGGAGATCTGCCAGTTCCTCGACAACTACGTCGTCGGGCAGGACCAGGCCAAGAAGGCGCTCTCCGTCGCGGTCTACAACCACTACAAGCGGATCCAGGCCGAGGCGGCCGGCGCGCCGGGCTCCGGCAGCGACGCCGTCGAGCTGGCCAAGTCCAACATCCTGCTGATCGGCCCGACCGGCTGCGGCAAGACCCACCTGGCGCAGACCCTGGCGCGGATGCTGAACGTCCCGTTCGCCATCGCCGACGCCACCGCGCTCACCGAGGCCGGCTACGTCGGCGAGGACGTGGAGAACATCCTCCTCAAGCTGATCCAGGCCGCCGACTACGACATCAAGCGCGCCGAGACCGGCATCATCTACATCGACGAGGTCGACAAGATCGCCCGTAAGTCGGAGAACCCGTCGATCACCCGCGACGTCTCCGGCGAGGGCGTCCAGCAGGCGCTGCTGAAGATCCTGGAAGGCACGGTGGCCAACGTGCCGCCGCAGGGTGGGCGTAAGCACCCGCACCAGGAGTTCATCCAGATCGACACCACCAACGTGCTGTTCATCTGCGGTGGCGCGTTCGCCGGCCTCGATCAGATCATCGAGTCCCGCACCGGTCAGGGCGGCACCGGCTTCGGCGCGCGCCTCCGCTCGGTCTCCGAGCGCTCGACCGACGACATCTTCGGCCAGGTCATGCCGGAGGACATGCTGAAATTCGGCCTGATCCCCGAGTTCGTCGGCCGGCTTCCAGTGATCACCAACGTGCGCAGCCTCGACCGGCAGGCGCTGGTACGCATCCTCACCGAGCCGCGCAACGCCCTGGTTCGGCAGTACCAGCGTCTCTTCGAGCTGGACGGGGTCGAGCTGGAGTTCGACCAGCCGGCGCTGGAGGCGATCGCCGACCAGGCCATGCTGCGGGGGACGGGCGCCCGAGGGCTGCGGGCCATCATCGAGGAGGTTTTGCTCTCCACGATGTACGAGGTGCCCAGCAACCCGGACGCGGCCCGGGTGCTGATCACCCGCGAGGTCGTCCTGGAGAACGTCAACCCGACCATCGTCCCGCGCGAGTTCACCGGCCGGCGCGCCCGGCGGGACCGCGAGGAGAAGTCCGCCTGATCCACCGGCCGCCGACGCCCCTGTCCAGCGAGGGCGTCGCCGACCACCCGCCCGCGCTGGCCGACGCTGTCGCGGCGGCGCTCCCACCCGTACGCTGAGGGCCATGCGTGTCGCCGTCTGCCAGCTCAACGCCCGCGACGACCGGAAGACCAACCTTGCCGCCGCGGCGGCACTGGTGGAGCGCGCGGCGGCCGCCGGCGCGGATCTGGCGATCCTGCCCGAGTACGTCGACTACCTGGGCCCGGCGGCCGGGCTACCCGAGCCGGAACCGGTCGACGGCGAGGTCGGTTCCTTCTTCGCCGACGTCGCCCGGCGGCTGGGCGTCTGGCTGATCGCCGGCTCCTTCCACGAGGCCGGCCCCGACCCGGCGCACACCTGGAACACCTCCCTGGTGTTCGACCGCTCCGGTGCGCTCGCCGCCAGCTACCGCAAGATCCATCTCTACGACGTGGAGATCCCCGGCCGGGTGTCGTACCTCGAGTCGGCCACCGTGGCGCCGGGCGACCAGCCGGTGGTGGTCGACGTCGAAGGGCTCCGGGTGGGGCTGTCGATCTGCTACGACCTGCGCTTCCCCGAGCTGTACCGGCAACTCGCCACCGAGGGTGGGGCGCAGCTGCTGGTGGTGCCGGCGGCGTTCATGATGCACACCGGGCGGGACCACTGGGAGGTGCTGCTGCGCGCCCGGGCCATCGAGAACCAGTGTTTCGTCGCCGCGGCCGGTCAGACCGGCGACCACGAGCCGGGCCGCACCTGCTTCGGGCGCAGCATGGTGATCGACCCCTGGGGGACCGTGCTCAGCCAGGTGCCGGACGGCCCCGGCTTCGTCGTCGCGGACCTCGACCTGGAGCGGCTGCGGACCATCCGCGCCGAACTGCCGAGCCTGGCCAACCGCCGGCTCTGACCGCCGTCACCCCTGCAGCAGTACCCCCACCAGTGCGAAGCCGGCGATCGCCGCCGCCGTGACGAGCAGGGCGGTACTCATCCGGGACGGCCCGCGCCGGGCCAGCCGGGCCACCGAGACCAGGACGACGAAGAGCACGAAGGCGCCGATGACCAGCTGCCAGAACGGCAGCAGCAGCCCGAGCAGCGCCTCCTCGGCAAGCACCGTCGCCGGGGGCCGGGACACGTCATCCATGCCAGACACTCTGGCACGTCACGGCCGCCCGCGGTTGCCGCGCGCCGTACGAACATCCGATTCTCGGCGGTGGCTTCCTGCAGCTGCAGGAAGCAGGGCGCGGTGGGGTGGTGGCCAAGCCGTCCACCGCGCGGACCGCCTGGCACACCGGGCAACGGCCCCGGGTCGAGGCATCAACGAGGGCTGATTTGCCTTCTGCGGACTGCCCGCGTAACTTTCTCTCTGCACGCGGGAGGCCGGACAAACCGGCCGACAACGGGCGCCAGGCTCGTGGCGGAAACGCCGAGCGAGACTGGGATCGGGCGGTGCGGGTGACTCCGGGAAAGACGGGGTTGCGATCGCGAAACCGACCGGGTAGAGTGCTGAAGCCGGCAGGAGCCGGGCGGATGGCCGCGAAGCGGCGATCGGCCGGTCTGCGGGCTTCCCACGACAGAAACGACCGCCGGGAACGGCGTGCGTCGACGTGGGTCCGGAACGAACCAAGCTGATCATCTCAGACCCGAGATTGACGGCGCGGGACGCTCCGGGTAGGTTGGAGAGGTTGCCCCGGACGGTGTCCCAGGATATGGGATTTCGGCTGGTGTGTGGTTGTTCTTTGAGAACTCAACAGGGTGCTTGATAAGCCAGTGCCAATTTGATTTATTGCCCCGTGCTGGCTGACTCTTCTTCGGGGGGGTTGGTTGGTGGGGATTCCTTTGGCAACACTTTTTGTTGCTGGGATGATTGTTCAACAAGGT